>CAWENY010000015.1:0-72526 GCA_963810475.1 uncultured beta proteobacterium
CAAGGGCAACGTGGTGGCGCCGCAGCAGGTCTCCAACAGCCTCGGCGCCGAGATCCTGCGCCTCTGGGTGGCGAGCACGGATTACTCGGGCGAGCTGTTCATCTCCAACGAGATCCTCAAGCGCGTGGTGGAGAGCTACCGGCGCATGCGCAACACCCTGCGCTTCCTGCTCGCCAACACTTCGGATTTCGACCCTGCAAAGCATTCGCTCCCGGTTGCCGACATGGTGGAGATCGATCGTTACGCGCTGGCGATGGCGGCGCAGATGCAGGAACAGGTGACGGCGGACTATGCGCGCTATCAGTTCCACCTGGTGGCGCAGAAGCTGCAGGCATTCTGCTCGGAGGACCTCGGTGCGTTCTATCTCGACGTCCTCAAGGATCGCCTGTACACCTGCGGCGCCGACTCCCCGGCACGGCGCTCGGCGCAGACGGCGCTCTGGCACATCACGCAAAGCCTGGTGCGGCTGATCGCGCCGATCCTGTCCTTCACCGCGGAAGAGCTGTGGCAGGAATTCGCGCGCAAAAGCGATGACAGCGTGTTCTTCCAGACCTGGCATGAGTTGCCCACGCCGCCGCAGGGTGCGCAACTGCTCGCCAAGTGGGCGCGGCTGCGCGAGCTGCGCGCCCCGGTAAGGAAGGAAGTCGAGGCCTTGAGGGCGGATGGCAAGGTGGGTTCTTCTTTGCAAGCCGAGGTCGAGGTGACGGCACCCGCCCCCGACTATGAGCTGCTCGCCAGTCTCGGCGGCGACCTCAAGTTCTTGATGATTACCTCGGCGGCGCGCGTGGCCCGCGGCGACCAGGTGACGGCGAAGGTCACGCCCAGCGCCCATCCCAAGTGCGAGCGCTGCTGGCACTACCTCGCGGACGTCAATGGCGAAGGGTTGTGCGGCCGCTGCCAGAGCAATCTGCGCGGGCCGGGCGAGACGCGCAAGCATGTCTAGGGCGTGGCGCTGGTTCGCGCTGTCGGCGGCCATCGTGGCCGCCGACCAGCTCACCAAATGGCTGGTGCTGGGCTATTTCGAGAACCGCTATCCGCGTGTGGAGCTCACCGGGTTCTTCAACCTGGTGCTGGTATTCAACAAGGGGGCGGCATTCAGCCTGTTCGCGCAGGCGGCGGGCTGGCAGACGCCGCTGCTCGCCGCCTTCGCGCTCGCCGCGGCGGTGATCGTCAGCGTGCTGATCCTGCGCAATCCCGGCCGCGGCCTGCTGTGCCTGGGCCTCGCGCTGATTCTCGGCGGCGCGCTCGGCAACCTGATCGACCGCGTGCGCTTCGGCCACGTCGTCGACTTCCTGGATTTCCATGCGCTCGGCTGGCATTGGCCGGCGTTCAACGTCGCCGACTCGGCGATCAGCGTCGGCGCGGTGATCCTGATCCTCGAGGGATTCGTCCACCATGAAAAGCGAGCTGGCGCTCCTTCTTAAGGCGCTCGCGTTCGCCGCGCACAAGCACCGCGACCAGCGCCGCAAGGACCCTGAAGCATCGCCGTACATCAACCACCCGATCGCGCTCGCCGACGTGCTGGTGAACGAAGGCGGCGTGACCGACGTGGAGGTGCTGTGCGCCGCGCTGTTGCACGACACGGTCGAGGACACGGCGACCACACCCGACGAGCTTGCCGAAGCGTTCGGCGCGCGCGTGGCGAGCATCGTCGCCGAGGTCACCGACGACAGCCGGCTGCCCAAGGCGGAGCGCAAGCGCCTGCAGATCGAGCACGCCGGCGCCCTATCGACGCAGGCGAAGCTCGTCAAGCTGGCCGACAAGATCTGCAACCTGCGCGATGTCGCGCAGCGGCCGCCGGCGAGCTGGGACCTCGCGCGCCGGCGCGAGTACTTCGACTGGGCCAAGCGCGTGGTCGACGGCCTGCGCGGCGTGACGAGTGAAGAGATGCGTCGGCTCGAAGCGGCGTTCGACGCGGCGTACCGCATGCGAAAATAGCGCCATGGACGTTCTGCTAGCGAATCCCCGCGGCTTCTGCGCCGGCGTCGAGCGCGCGATCGAGATCGTGGAGCGCGCGCTCGAGCTGCACGGCGCGCCGATCTACGTGCGCCACGAGATCGTGCACAACAAGTACGTGGTCGACGATCTGCGCGCCAAGGGCGCGGTGTTCGTCGAGGAGCTGGACGAGGTGCCCACCGGCGCGACCGTGATCTTCAGTGCGCACGGCGTATCGCAGGAGGTGCGTGCCGACGCGGAGCGCCGCGGGCTGAAGGTGTTCGACGCCACCTGCCCGCTCGTCACCAAGGTGCACGTCGAGGTCGCAAAGATGCTGCGCGCGCACCATGAGGTGGTGATGATCGGCCACCGCGGCCACCCGGAAGCCGAGGGCACGATGGGCCAGGCGACGCACGGCATGCACCTGGTGGAAACGGTCGAGGACGTCGCCGGGCTGCGCGTCGCCTCGCCGGAGCGCCTTGCGTACGTCACGCAGACCACGCTGTCGGTCGACGACGCGCGCGCCATTGTCGCCGCGCTGAAAGCGCGCTTTCCGACGATCCACGGGCCGAAGAAGGACGACATCTGCTACGCGACGCAGAACCGCCAGGACGCGGTGAAGATCATGGCGCCCCAGTGCGAGGTGGTCATCGTGGTCGGCTCGCCGAACAGCTCGAACTCCAACCGGCTGCGCGAAGTCGCCCAGCACATGGGCGCCGAGGCGTACATGGTGGATCGCGCCGCGGACCTGAAGGCGGAATGGGTCGCGGGCAAGCGCCGCGTTGGCGTAACCGCGGGCGCCTCTGCGCCGCAGGTGCTGGTGGACGAGCTGATCGCGCGCCTCAAGGCGCTGGGCGCGGCCAGCGTGCACACGCTCCCGGGAATCACGGAAAGCGTGGTGTTCACCCTGCCGCGCGAGCTGGTGCGGGGCAACAAGCCGTCCAGCCGCGCGGGATGAACGCAGGACGGCTGGAAGAGGCTCTCCAGTACATCAAATCGGGCGACTACGGCATCGCGCTTTCCACCTGCCGCGACGTCATCGAGCGCCACCCCGACGACGCCGACGCGCTCCATCTCGCCGGCTACCTGCACCAGCTGAAAGGCGAGCACGAGGACGCTCTGCGCTATTTCGCGCAGGCCGGGCTGCTCGCCCCGGGTAACGCCGAAATCCACAACAACCACGCCGGATCATTGAAGGCCCTGGGGCGCTTCGCCGAGGCCGAGCGCTACTACCGCCGCGCGATCGAGGTCGAACCCGGGTTCGGTTTAGCGCACCACAACTTCGCCGATCTGCTGGTCAAGCTGGACCGTCCGGCGGAGGCCACCGCGCGCTGCCGCGCGGCGTTGCAGCTCGAGCCTGGCCTGGCCCAGACTTACATTACGCTCGGCATGGCACTCGAGCACCAGGGCCGCTACGAAGAAGCGATCGCCGCGCACCGCGAATCGGCGCGGGGCGGCCACCGCGCCGCGGGCGAGTTCGGCGAATCGGTGGTGCGCCTGCTTCGGGGCGAATGGCAGGCGGGCTGGGAAAAGTACGAGGCGAGGCTCGAGGTGCCCGCCGTACAGGCTCTGCACGAGCGCTTCGACTATCCGCGCTGGCGCGGCAGCGCTCTCCAGCGTCGCACGCTGCTCGTCGGGCGCGAACAGGGCCTGGGCGATGAAATCATGTTCGCCTCCTGCTTCAACGAGGTGCTCGATGTCGCCGGGCGTTGCTTCATCACCTGCCATCGGCGCCTGCAGCCGCTTTTCGCGCGCTCGTTCCCCAAGGCGAGCTTCCTGTCGGGCAGCGAGGCCGATTTGCGCGCACGCCTCGCGAGCGAGACCGTGGACTTTCAGATACCCGCCGGCAGCCTGCCCCTGGTGTTTCGCGCCGGGTCGGGCGAATTCCCGCGCCACACCGGTTATCTGCGCGCGGATCCTGCGCGCATCGAGCACTGGCGTTTGCGCCTTGCCGGTCTGTCGAGCGGGCGCTGGATCGGCCTGTCCTGGCGAGGCGGCTTGCCCGGCACCGGATACGCGCGGCGCTCGATCGAACTTGAAGCCCTGCGCCCGCTGCTACAGCTTCCCGACGCGCGCTTCGTCAGCCTGCAGTATGGCGATGTCGGGGCCGAGGTCGCATCGCTCGAACGCAACCATGGCATCCGGGTCGAGCATTGGCCCGACCTCATCGAGAGCACCGACGACACCGCGGCGCTGATCTGCGCGCTCGAGATGACGGTGAGCGTGTGCACGGCGGTCGTGCACCTCGCCGGCGCGCTCGGCCGCCCGGCGTGCGTGATGGTGCCGTCGGTCCCGGAATGGCGCTATGGCGCGCGGGGCGAGGCCATGTCGTGGTATCCGTCCGTGCGCCTTTTCCGACAGGCGGCCGCGGGCGATTGGACGCCGGTGCTCGAGCGCGTGCGCGCCGCGCTTGCCTGAGCACGTGGAGCGCCTGCAGGGCTTGCTCGACGCGGGACTGGAAAGCTTGCGCGAGGGTCGCGTGGCCGACGCGCGCGCCGCCTTCGCCGCCGTGCTCGAGCTCTCGCCGCGTCACCCCGACGCGCATTACTTGCTGGCGCACACCGCTTTCCTTGCCGGCGAGATGCAGGAAGCCGAGCGCGCGATCGGCGTGGCGCTGCTCCATGATCCAAAGCGGCCGGATTTTCACCTGTTCCACGGCAACGTGTTGCAGCGCCAGGGCAACCTGCCTGCCGCCGAGCAGAAATATCGCGATGCCCTCGGACACGCACCCGGCTATGCCGAAGGCGAGCTCAATCTGGGCAACGTCCTCGGCGATCAGGGACGCACGCAGGACGCGCTCGCGGCGTATGCGGCCGCGATCGAGCGCAAGCCAGGCTTGCTGGTCGCCTATCTCAATCGCGCCGCGCTTCTAAAGCGAGCCGGAGACATCGACGCGGCGAGGCGCGAATACGCGCGCATGGAAGAGCTGTTTCCGGCCGTGGCCGAGGTGCTTTACTGGCGCGCGCGCCTGGAGCACGACGCGGGCGACGCCGCTGAAGCGCGCCGGCGCTACGAAAAACTGCTCGCCGCGTATCCCGAGAATGCGCATGGCCATAACGGGCTCGGCGCCCTGCTGCTCGCGCAATCGAAAGTGGCCGCGGCTCTCGTGCATTTCGAGCGCTGCCTGGCGGCCGATCCCGAGCACCGCCAGGCATTGGCGAACGCGGCGGCGATCCTTCGCCACCAGGGCAAGCTCGAGCGCGCCGGTGCTCTTCTGCGCCGGCTGCTCAAACTCGAGCCGAACAACCTCGAAACGCGGCTGCGCCTGGGCAGGATCCTGAGCGAGGCCGCACGCTACGGCGAAGCGCTGCGCGAGCTGCTGACGGTGCGCAAGCAGCGGCCCGAGTGGGAAGAAGCGCATCTCGCCATCGCCGATGTCTACCTGCAGATCGGAAGGCCCGAGAAGGCGCTGGCTGCGAACGCGCGTGCGCTCGTCCTCCAGCCGGGCAACTTCGGCGCCCGCCTCAACCAAGCGCTGCTGACCGGCGAATCCGGCGACCCGCAGGCGGCGCTCGCGCAACTCGAGATTCTCCTCCAGGAAGCACCCGCCCATTCGCGGGTCCTGGATGGAATGGGCCGGCAGCTGTGCGCGCTCAACCGCTACGAGGAAGGCATTGCCCGCTTCCGTCAGGCTCTCGAGCGCGCGCCCGAAGACCCGGGCGTGCATAACAACCTTTCCATCGCGCTGCTGGCGAGCGGGGATTTCGCCAACGGCTGGCGGCATCAGGGGAAGAAATGGGGCCTGCGCGAAAATGCCCGCCTGCGGCCGGATTTCGCCGCGCCGCTGTGGCGGGGGCAGTCGCTCGCCGGCAAGTCTCTCTACGTCTGGTCGGAGCAGGGACTCGGCGACCAGGTGATGTTCGCGAACATGTTTGCGGACCTGGTGGCGGCCGGCGGGCGCTGTACGTTCGAGGTCCACCCGAGACTCGAGCGCCTGTTCGCGCGCTCGTTTGCGGGGTCCGAGGTGGTGGGCAAGCGCCCGCGCAAGGCGTCGCCGCGCCAGCCCGACTACCACGTGCCGATGAGCGGGCTCGGGGAATTCCTGCGCAGCGATCTCACCTCGTTTCCTGCGCATTCGGGCTACCTGGCGGCGAACCCTTCGCGGCGTCTGCACTGGCGTACGCGCCTTACGGCGCTTGGCCCCGGCTTGCGGTTGGGAATCTCGTGGCGCGGCGGGACCGATCGCACCGACCGCCGGCTCCGATCGATCCCGCTAGAGCAGTGGCAGCCGATCCTGCGCTTACCCGGTGTGCAGTTCGTCAGCCTGCAGTATGGAGATTGCCGGCAGGAGTTGGAAGCCGCGCGCGCAAGCGGCACGCGCATCGCGCACTGGCAGGATGCGGTGGACGACCTCGATGAGTGTGCAGCGCTGCTGAGCGAGCTCGACCTTGTGGTCAGCGTCGCGACTACTGTAATTCACCTTGCCGGCGCGCTGGCGCGGCCGGTGTGGGTGCTGGTTCCGGCCCGCCCGGGCTGGCGCTACCTGCTGGAAGGCGAGCACTTACCGTGGTACCCGTCGGCGCACTTGTGGCGCCAGGCCAGACTCGCTGAATGGGAGCCGCTACTCGGGCGTCTAGCGCAGGCTATTGGCCTTTTTCGTTCTTGAGCCGGTCCTGAATACGGTCGACGTACTCGATCGCCTGCCCATGGCCCTGGCGTGCCGCGCGCACCAGCCAGCCGAAAGCTTCCTGTGGGTCGGGCTTTACGATCAGCCCGTCGATGTAGGCGAGTCCGAGGTCGAACTGCGCCGGCGCGTGGCCCTGGAGGGCGCTGCGTTGTAGCAGTACGAGCGACTGCTTGGGATTGCGTCCGGCGCCGAGCCAGCCAAAGCGGTAGACCACTGCCAGCAAGTACTCGGCCTCGGGCTGCTTCTGGTCGGCTGCCGCGCGCAGCCAGTGCAGCGCTTTCTGGTCGTCTCTCCCCACACCGCTGCCCTCGCGGTAGAGCAGGGCGGCGCGGTATTGGGCATCGCGGTCTTTTGCTTCGGCGGCGCGCACCAGAAGGCCGGCGGCCTCGTTCGGATTCTTTTCGTAGCCACGGCCCTCCAGGTAAAGCATGCCGAGCCGGTACAGCGCGTACGGTTCGCCCTGCGCGGCGGCCTTTTCGATCCAGGCTTTGCCCTCGTCCGTGTTGGTCGGAAAGCCGACCCCGTCGAGGTGGAAAGCGCCGACCTTCGCTTGTGAGCGCGCGTAGCCTTGCGCGGCCGCGGAGAGATACCACCTGCGCGCCTCCTCCGGGTCCTTGAGCGCGCCGCTGGAGCGCTCGTAAATCACGCCGAGGTTGTGCTGCGAGGGCACGTGGCCCTTGCGGGCCGCCCGCAGAAACCAGTCGACCGCCAGGTCGTCGCTTTGCGTGGCGCCCTGGCCGGAGACGTGCATCAATCCCATCAGGTACTCGGCGTAGGCATCGCCGCCGGCTGCGTGCCGCTGGATCTCCCCGCTCGCGACCGCCGAACCGCTCGCCGCCTGCTTGGCCAGCGCGCCGAGCTCCGCGTCGTCGAGAGCGAACGCGGCGCCGGAGACTAACGCCGCCAAGGCGGCAAAGAGCAACGCGCGCAATGTCATCGCGAGGCATTCTCCGGGTGCGGGCTGCCGAACAGAACTTCAACCCGCATCACCGCCTTGACCGGCACGCCGCCCTTGATACCGGGAAGGAACCGAGCCGCGGCGAAGGCATCGCGCGCGGCAGCCTCGAAGGCGCCGGTGCGGTCGGCCGACTCCGCTGCCACGGTCTCTACGCTGCCCTCTTCATCGAGATAAAGCCGCAGCACCACGCGGCCGGTCGGCACGAGGGCCAGCGCCGGGAAGTTGGGCTCGACGTGCGAAAGAATCTGCGGCCGGCGATCGAGCTCATGGGCGTGGAAGTAACGCGGCGCACGGGGAACGCCCGCCGCCGGCGATGCAGGCGCCACGGGAGCCACCGAAGGCGCCTCGCCAGGCTCGGGCAGCAGCATTACGCGCAGCAAGCCCGCGCCCGGATGCGCCGCTGAAAAGCCGGCTGCCGGCTGCCATGCGTGCGGCAGCACAGCGAACCCCTGGAGCAGGGCCGCATGCGCAACCAGCGAAGCGGCCAGCGCCAGTCCGAGCCGCTGGATGCTCGCCGGCGCTATTCCTTGATCAGCTCGCGCCACGAGACGCGCCGGCCGGCGAAGCTCGAGCTGGGCACCGGCGTGTTCTGCGTCAGCTGCTGGTTGTCGGCCGTGGTCACGATGGTCACGACCTTGCCGCCGGGCAGCATGATGACGTTGATACCCACCGCGAGCGAGCTGGCGACCTTGATGCTGGCCATGCTGTCTGTGGCTCCCGGTACGAAGGAGCCGGTCGCGTAGTCGAGGAAGTTGAGCCACGAGAAACCGCCCGCCGTGCAGGTGTTGTTCGATGGAACGTTGGAGGCGACCACCAGCGTGCCGAGCTGCAGCTGCGGGTCTACGTTGACGCGCTCGCCGTCGTCCGGCAAGTCGAGCAGCCAGCCGAAATCGGTCGCCCAGTTCGGTACCGTCCCCGCTGCGACCGTGCGATCGGGGTCGTCGGCCGAAAAAGCGGCGAACTGCCGCACCTTGATCAACGGGTTGGAGCGTACCGCGCTGATGATGGGGCCGGCGGTCACGCTCGGCACATCCTTCAGTGCGTAGATGGTCTGGTCCGACATGTCCGTCTTGTCGGTGTTCTCCAGGAACTTGCCGGTGCCGAACAGGATCAAGCGGTCGTTGGGCTGGTTCGGCACCGGGCCGAGCTCGGGCTTCACCGTGATCGGCTGCGCGACGCCGCCGGCATCAACGACCGTCGCCACCCGCACGGTGGAAAGGAAGCCTGGCTTTACGACTGGCACGCCGCCGCCGTCGACGCCGCCCTCGGGGTCGAGGTCGAAACGCCAAAGGTTGCCCGCCAGGTCGCCGCCGTACACCGCCAGGACCGTATTGTCGAGATTGGCGTTCGTTGCCCAGCCGTTGATTTTGGCGAGGCCCGAAGGCGACGCCGCACTGCCGACGGGGGTGGCGAGGCGATGCAGAATCCTGCCAGTGCTCGCCTCCAGAATGTAGAGGTAGCCCCTCCCGTCGCCACCGCTTACGGTGTTGTTGTAGCCCGAAGTGACGATCACCACCCATTTGCTCGGAGCAGTGGGCCCCGGTCCGGTCTTGATCTTGGTGATGAGCGGGTTGCCGTACGACAGGCCGAGGTGGCAATCCGAGGTCTTGTCGCCGACCGCGATTTCGGTGTCGCTATAGCAGACGCCTCGGTTGGTGAATTCCCACAGTACCTTGACTCCGCTCGGCATGGGGTCGGTCACGTCGAGCGCGTAATACCCGATACCGCCCGAATTGAGGCCAGCCACCAGGATCGTGCGCCAGTCGCTCGCAGTTGCCGTGCCGCTCGGCGGCAGGCCGCACGCCGAGCTGACACAGATGTCGCCCACTTGTGGCGAGCCGTCGGTCAAGTAGCGGTGGCTGTAGGGCTTGTTGGCAAGCCGCCAGACATTCGGCAGCACGATACCGGGAACATAGGCCCACCGCTCCACGCCGTTGCCGCTGTTGTTGCCCTGAAACGTGTCGTCGGTCGTGACAAAGGGGAAGCCGATGCCCGCGGTCTGAAAGTACGGGTTGTTATTGACGTCGGTTTCGAAGGCGTGCAGATAGCCGTCGTTCGCGGCGGCGTACACCGTGCCGCGTCGCGAGTTCGTGCTCGACTGGAACGCGGCGTAACCGGCATCGCCATACAAGAAGGGCGATTTCTTCACGTACGCCGGCTGGGCGTTGATGATATCGCCCAGGATGCTGTTCCGCAGCCGGAAGAGATCGCTGGCCGCGCCGCCGCCGCTGTCCTCGTACGTGCGCTCGCCGCGGAAGAAATTCAGCACCTTCTCGGCGCTCACCGCGGCGAGCTTCCCCGGGTCCGCCTCGATCAAGGGGTATTGCGCGAGCTGCGTCGGCCTGAAATAACCCTGCTCGTCGAGGGTGAGGCCGCTGCCGTCGGTGCAGGTCGAGCCGCCGGCGGCAGGCCAGCACAAGTGCTTCATCAGGTTGCCGGCCGAGTCGGACGGATCGTAGGTGAAGATATTGCGGGCGGCATGCGCCTGCAGGTTGAGCAGCGAAGACGCCGACCATAGCGTGACGTCGGAGACGATGCCGCTCGAGAGGTCGATGGTTTTCGCTTTCAGGTCGCCGATCCAGTCCGCGGTCTGGTACTGCGCGGTGAAGGCGAAGTTGTCGCCGGCAACCGGCTGCAGGTTCGAGGTCGCCGCCGCCGCGCCCGCGCCGATGCGCGTTTGCAAACCCGAGAGCGTCTGGGTCAGCGCCGTGGAAAGCGTGTCCGGGTCGCGCGCGGAGAAGAAGGCGCCGCGTCCGTTCACCGCCGCGTGCCACAAGTCATCGAGCGCGCTGGGCGTATCGCCGCGCGGCGAGGGCCAGTTCTTCAACCCGGACTTGATGCTGGCGAAGTCGCCCGTAGTGGCGGTTTGGTAATCGCTGCGGTAGGTGAGCTCCCCGTCCAGGCCTAGTCCAAGCGTGAACGTCACCATGTGCTGCGCGGCGTTGGTGTCGTTGTTGGTCACCGGCACGTTATTGCTGGCGAACGCGCCGCTCGTGCGCAAGTCGGTCTTGTAGTAGTACATCGCCACGTCGGCGAGCGTCCCGGCCCCGCCGGTCACGGTCTCGCTCGCGGTCGTGCCCGACAGAAGGCCGCCGTCGAATGCGCCGGACGCGCGCGTGGAATAGCCGGAATCCAGGTTGTCCTGGTTACCCATTGCGGTTCCGGAGAGATCCTGCCCGCCTTCCTTGTTCCAGTAGCCGTCGGTCGAAAGGATGGCGAAGTTCGGCTGGCACGATGCCGTCATCGGATCGTCGGTCGCCGGAATGCCGCTGGTCAGGCCGGTGTTGAGCTGGCCGGCGAACATCCAGCCCACTCGCGATAGCGCCTCGCGCAGCGGTGTGAAATTGGCCGCGGACTGGCTGTAGAACTTCGAGTACCAGGCCCGCTTGTGCCCGGTCGCGCCGCCGGTGAAGTCCGAAACTTTCAGATACTTCGTCGAGCTTACCGGGTTGCCGGGGTTGATGGTGATGAAGCCGACGCGGTAGGTATCGTCGATCGAGCCGAAGGCCCGGCCGGCGGCGGTCTTCATCATCTTCAGGCGCGAACGGTAGTAGGTGTACCAGTTCGCGAAGTTGGTCATCTCCTCCGCATAGCTGCAGGTGGAGCTCAGGCAGTCGATTCGTCCGCCGGCTTTAGGATAGGTGTTGACCGCCGGCGTGATGTCGGTGCGGCTGAATCTGCCCACGCCGATGCGCACGGTGCGCGTGCCGCTGAAAGCATCGGCGCCGCCGGACATGGTGGTCACCGTGGTGGCGATCGTGGGGCCTTCGGCGCCTCCCGCAAACGTGTCGAAGGTGAAGCCCGGCTGCGGGTTTGCTGGCGTCCCCGGAGACCCGGTCCCCGAGGTACCGGACACGTTAGACAGCGAGCCGTTCGGTGAGGAGGCGGCTGATATTGGGGCCCGGATCTCGATCTTGTTCTGGCCGGTAATCCTCACGGCGGAATAACCGCCGCCCGCGGCGCAGGCCGTGATGCGCGCCGCCATGGCGTCGAGGACCGAACCGACTTCCAGCAGCTCGTTCCAGCCACCCGAGGCAACGATGTAGCCGTTCGGCGCGGTGGCATTGACCG
The DNA here is from genome assembly GCA_963810475.1 of uncultured beta proteobacterium. GTDB lineage: Bacteria > Pseudomonadota > Gammaproteobacteria > Burkholderiales > SG8-39 > SCGC-AG-212-J23. The sequence continues at coordinate 11,592 of CAWENY010000015.1, forward strand.
AGTTGCCGAAGCTTTCCGTCGTTCCCAGCGCACAAAGGAGCTGGGTGCCGCCGACGGTGATCGAATTGATGGTGCGCATGGTGTTGGAGTTCACCGTGGCGAGCGTGATCGTGCCCTTCGCCGCGGCGGAAGGTGCAGTACTCGTACTAATCACGATCGCCGCGCCGGTACCAGCGGATCCCGGCGTTTGCTGCGTGACGATGACGTTGCTGCCGAACGCCGTCGCGTTGAACGACGGATCGGGATTGATCGCCGCGGCGATTGCACTGGCGGCATTGCCGGTCGAGCTGCCGGAGGGAATGGAAAGCGGTCCAGTGAAGACGGTGGTGCCGCCGATCGTGATGCTGTTGATGGTGCCGCCGCCCGCGTTCACGGAGCCGACCGTGATCTGGCCTTCATTCGATACCGCCGCGAAGCTGCCGGCGTCACTCCTGGTGGTACCGAGATGCTTGGCGTGGACGAAGCTCCCGGTCTTCTTGCGCTGGCAGGTCTGCAGCGTTCCGGCATCGGAGCACCAGCGCACTCCGGAGAAGGTGTGCGAAGCGGTCACCGCCGAGCCGGCGGCGCAATTGGTCAACTCGTTATCGGTGCAGAATTCCACCGCCTGCAATGTATGAGCGGTGGTGATGGCTGAGCCGCTCCTGCAGTCGGTGCCGGCGGGCAGGCAGTACTGCGCAGTCTGCATGCGGTAATAGTACGGAGCCGTATTGACGTATTTCGGGGTGACGTTGTCGGTCCCGTTGCCGTACGGAAACTGGTAGTTCGGAAAAGTGTAGGCGCTGTTCTGCCGGCAATTGCCGCCGGTGGCAACATCGCCGGGGGCCGTGCACCACACCCGATCCGGATAACCCGTGGCCAGGTCGACTTCCGTGGCGGCTGCGAGGGCTGTTTCGTTGGGAGAGACCGTATTGATAAAACCGTCACCGTTGGCATCGACCAGCTGGTGCCAGTTCTCGACGTTGTACGCATCCGTGACCACCTGCGTCCAGTTCGCCGTGTTCAGCGCGTTCATGCTCGGCAGTTGGACGCCGTTGTAATTGACCGCCGGGCGATAAAAGATCGCCGGGTTGTAGTAGATGGTGTTGAAGTCCGGGCTGTTATAGGGCGGATCGCCGGGCCGGCACGCGTTGATGGTGCCGGCGATATCGCCGGCGGCTTCGCCATCGCCGGTGTCGCCGTTGTCGAAGCAGGCCGCCGTGCCGGGGATCAGGACGCCGAGGGTGGACGGTGCGGCCGGCGTCGGCGCCACCACGTACTCCGGCATGAATTCCCGGTACATGCTGCCGGAATCGTCGAGCAGGAACATCACGTTCGGCTTGATCGACGTGGTGGCCGTGCCGAGGGGCTCGGTGGCCAGGGTCAGGGTCCCCGACTCGACCGCGGAACTGAAGCCGAGCGCGCCCGCGACTGACAGCGCGAGGCCGGCGAGCTTCGGGGGGCGGCGGTAAGTGAGGTTCATGGAGGACTCCGACGGTTCAAAATCGGGATCAGTTCAAGATCGCTTGGACGTAGCTCAACGTGTTGCGCGGGCCCCTGACACGCACGGTGACCCGGTAATAGATGGTGCTGATGCCCGGCAGCGCCTGCACGCCATAGCTCACGACGCCCTTGGTGCCGAGGCCCGACGACCCCGAGCCGCCGCCGGCCGAGGCCTGCATGCATTTGGCGGACGCATCGGACGGCGCGCCGGTGCCGCCGCACAGCCGGTGGATGACGTAGGCAATTGTGTACGCCGGGTCCGGAGCAGCGACCGTAGCTGCCTGGGCCCAGTTGTAGTTGTCGCTCGAAACCGGCGCCGTGCCGAGGAAATTGACGCCGAGCTGGTAATTCGCCCAGTAGTGCAGCGCGCCGCCGGGCTGATTATTGTTGAGCGAGGCCGCATTGGCCGATAGCCAGGCGCGCGCCGCTTCCACGCCAGTGTCCGCGTACATGGTGTTGGCCTGGCGAAACGCGAGGTTGCCCGCGATCAGCACGTTGGTGTCGACCGAGCGCATGAGCGCGATGCCGGCGAGGGTCATCGCCACCAGGATGATGAGCGAGACGAAAAGGACCACGCCCTGTTGCGCGCGCCTCATGCCGGTCTCCAGATCATGTTGCGCAACGGAACAATGGTTTCGAACACGCGGTACTTGTAGCAACTGGGCAGAGCGCCGGCGACCATCAGCGTCGGAAAGTCCTGCAGCGCGCCCGCGTCTCCCCATTGCGGCCGGGTGGCGCTGACGGTGGCTTCGCAGGGGCCGCCGGCGACGCTCGGACGCTCCCAGTTGCCGCTGCGCGCCAGCACGGAGACACGCACCGCGAGTACCTGCTGCCATTGGGCGCCGTTCGTCGGCGTCACGGTGTTCCAGGTCTCGACTACGCCATTATCGTCGGTGTCCTTGCCGTATTCGGCTTGCAGGTCGACGATGTCGTCGATGATCGGCACCGCGGTCGCGGCTAATGTCGGCCCGCCGCTGGTGACGACTTCCTGAAACTGCAGCTTGCTCTTGGTCACGGCCTCGATCGAGTACGTGCGCCAGATCGGGTTGCCCAGGTTGAAGAGATTCGAACCCGCGGGGAACGCAGGCAGCGGGCTGCCGCCGCCGGCCGGATTCCACAGCGAGGTACCCGGGTTGTGCTGCAGGTGGGAGGCCGCATCCTGCACCTGCGTCACCTGCGTCATCATGCAGCTGCCGCCGTTGGTGACGAGGACGAGGTCGTTGATGGTGTAGCCGGCGGTGCCGTCGACCTTGAATTCCGCGGACGGTTGCGGCATCGTTTCCGTGAGCTTGCCCGGCAGCATGCGCTCCGGATCGTTGCCGTAAAGCAGCGTGATGGTGTCCGGCAGGTCGGGCGTTTCTCTAATCATTACCGGCACGAACTCGAGCGGCGGAAGTGCACCGCCTGCCGGCCCCGGCGGGCTGGAGTAGACGCCGTTGTAGAAGTACTGCACCGAGCTGCAGTTCGGGTTTGCCACCTTGTCGCAGGTGCAGCCGAGCGCCCCGGAGTGGTTGAGGCCGAAACCGGCCATGCGGATGTCGCGCTCCAGCGTATAGAGCGCAATGGCGCCATTGACCTGCGCAGTGCCCGAGCCGGTCGTCGAACGCTTGTACTGCTCGTTCGTCAAGTACAGGTGAGTGATGATGGTGATGCCGATCAGGCCGATCGCCATCCCGACCATCAGCTCGACCAAACTCATACCCGACTGGCGGGTGCGACCGAGCGGGCTCATGGTGTGGCGGCTCCTTTGATGCGGTTGACCATCTGCAGGCGCCGGGTCGTGGATTCGCCGGGCTGCTGCCAGAGAACGGTGACGGTGACTTCGCCGGTCACCGTGTCGACCTCGATCGTCGGGCGCGTCGCCCCTGCGATGTCGACGCCGGGGAGGGTCTTCAAAACTTTGGTCTCCCAATCGTCGCGCGGCGCGAAAGCGCCGGAGTCCTTGTCGAAGTCGCCGATGTTGGCGATATCGAGCCACATCCGCCCGATGACTTCCGTCGCGAGGAACGAGGCTTCGCTCCGGTAGCGCGCGTCGGCGGTGTTGCGGATGGCCGTGGCTTGCATGCCGATGAGGGCCAGGATGCCGATGGAGAAGATCAGGATCCCGAGCAGCGCCTCGATCAGCATCACGCCCGCTTGCGATTTGGCTATGCGCATGGAGTCCTCAGCACCGTCTGGGGTCCGTGACGTCCGCGGGGTCGACCGCCGGATCGCACATGCGAACCGTGCCCCCAGCGTTGATGGCAATGCGCAAGCAGCGCATCGGTTCGTTTCCGGCCAAGGTCTTGCAAGCGCCGTTACCCGGATTAGTGATGTTGATCTGAGTGAATGCGGCGGGCGCTGTCGGTGGCTGGACCAGGCGGCCGAGGCCGTTGAACCATACGCTGCTGCCGCCGGTCGCCGTGACGACTGCGTTCGGCGAGCCTTCCGCACTGGAGCGCTTCTGGATGATCTGCGGCGCAACCGTCTCGGAGGCGTCCGTATTGCACAGCCCGCTCGCATCGCCGAGGCTGACCACCCAGTTCCTGCCGGTCGCCGACAGCGCGCAGGCCGAAGTGACCGTATCCACGAGCTGAAAGCGCACGGTGGTGTTGCGCTTGAGCGCCTCGGCACGGGCGAGTTGCAGCCCGGCCTGCATGCCCTCGGCCGCGGTGCGGATCTGCGTGTTTTGTATCCAGATGCCCATGTTCGGTAGCGCGATCATGATCAGCATGCCCAGCACCGCGAGCGTGATCATCAGCTCGATCAGGCTGAAGCCGTCCGCTGCGCGAGGCCGGAAATTCAGCATTGCGACGGTTTTTTCAGCACCCAGCAGGTGGTGTTCGCGGCGTAGCCCTTGGTCGCCATGACCCCGCTCACCGTGGTCGTGCGCGCATTCGCGTGGTTCAGGGTGAACGCGATACCGTCGAGTCCCTGCCCGGCGATCCCGGAAGCCGTGAGCGTGTACTGCTGGTCGCCGGCGGCGTTGACCGCAGTAGAGGCGCAGGTAAAGGTGAAATAGCGCGCGTTCACGACCGTGGGGGTATTACCGCCAGGGATACCGCAGGTGCCGCCGCCCGTAGTTGTGCTGTAGCGGCGGTTGTCCATGTAGTACTGCTCCATCTTCACCCGCAAGTCGCCGAGCATCCCGTGCGCCTCGGTGAACTTGCTGCGTGTGATGTAGTCGGTGTAGTTCGGCACCGCAATGGCGGCGAGAATGGCGATGATCGCCACGGTGATCATGAGTTCGATCAGCGTAAAACCCTGCTTGAAGCGCATTGAACCCTCCCTGGTTCGATTTGCATGCTAAGGAGGCCGCGGGCACGCCGGCAAAACCCGGCGACCAGCGGTGGCAATCGCCGACCGGACGGTGCGGCGCGGCGCAACATAACGGAACAAGTTCACGCCCGCCGCCGCACTGCAGCATGCACGCTATAATCGCCCGCTTCTACGCTGGTGTAGCTCAGCTGGTAGAGCAACTGATTCGTAATCAGTAGGTCGCCCGTTCGAGTCGGGCCACCAGCACCAACAAGGTCCGAATGGCCGCAACCATCCTGGTCGTCGACGACGACGAAAGCATCCGCGACCTGCTGCGCCTGCATTTGAGCGCCGCCGGTTACGAGGTGAATGTCGCCGAGGACGCGATCGCCGCGGGTTACCTCGTGCTGCGCAGCCCGCCCGATCTGATCATCTCGGACATCAACATGCCGCACATGGACGGCTTCGAGTTCGTTGCCGCGCTGAAGGCCGACAAGACGCTGCCGCGCATTCCGGTAATCTTCCTGACTTCCTACGACGACGGCGACGACCGCGGCCGTGCGCTCGGCGCGGTGGGCTACATCACGAAACCGGTGCGCGCCGACCGGCTGCTGGCGGTGGTGGCGCAGCACATCCCGGGCGGCGGGACACTTCCGATCGGCTAGCCGGGGCTAGGGGCAGTCCTTCAGTTCGCTGCCTTCGACCTGGCGCGCGATTTCCTTCAGGCGCAGCTGCAGCGGTGCATCCACACCTTTCACCTGCAGCCAGACTTTCGGCACCACCGTCTCGCGCGCGCCGACGCGCGCGGTGCGCACCCCCTGGCCGCGGAGCGCTGCGAGCCGCGCCTGGGCCGCTTCCTCGGTTCGGAACACCCCGAGCGACAGCGCCCAGCGATACGGGCCTTCGTCCTGCACCACGAAGTAGTCCTCGACGCCGAGCTGCTTCAGCTCAGCCGCTTTCCTGAGCGCGCTCTGGCGATTGTCTTGCGGCGGGATGAACACCCACCAGCCGGCTTGCTCATCGCTGCGCCGCTGCGCCAGGCGGGCGCCGAGCGCGAGCGGCTCGAGCGCCTGCTCGGCGCGCGCCACGTCGGCGACGGTGAAGCTGCCCCATTCCAGGCAGGCGGCCGCGCTCGCCGGCGCGGAAGCCGGAGGCGACGGCGCAGGCTTGGGCGCGGCGGATACCGGCGGCAGGGCGGCCGGTGCCACGACCTTCAGCTTGTCGGGCGCGATCTGCCGCGACAATGGCGCCGGGGCGGCATTGTCCGGCACGCCGTAGCGCCACCACGCATACAGCACGAGGTTGGCGAGCAGCAGCGCCAGGAAAAGCGCCCTCACTTGGCGAGCGCGCGCTCGCCGATCGCGATGCGCGCGAGCCCGTCGAGCACCAGGTTTTCCACGTAGCGCCGCGGCATGGAAAGCTGATCGACCAGGCTGCGTCCGGCGCCGCCGGCGACGATGCACAGCGGGTTGAGCTCGATGTCGCGCAGTACGCGGTACATGCGCTCCACCGCGCCGGCCTGGGCATGGCGGCAGCCGGTCTCAATCGCGTCGGCAGTCTTGCGCGGCTGGTCCCGGTAGCTGCCCACATCGAGCGGCAGGCGGCCGGTGTGCTCGTGCAGCACGAAGCGCATCAGCTCCGCGCCGGGCAGGATGGCGCCGCCGAGAAAGCGCCCGTCACCCGACAGCATGTCCACGGTGGTCGCGGTGCCGGCGTTCACCACCAGCGCGGGCCCGGAAGGATGCAGCGCGCGCGCAGCGATCAACGCCGCCCAGCGGTCGGGTCCGAGCTGCTCGGGGCGCTCGTAAAGATTGCGCACGCCGCATTGCTCGGCGCCGGCGCGCAGCCACAGCGGCGCGACATCGAAGATACTGGTCCAGTTCACCAGCAGCTGGTGCGCGCCTTCGCCGGCGACGTTGGAGATGATGATGCGCTCCGGATCGTCGTGGGTGATCGAGAACGGATTGACGTGATCGCTGGTGGCGGCGAACTCGATCAGCGAGACCGTGGCGACGCTCGACCAGGCATTGCCGTCATACCACCCCCACTTGACCCGAGAATTGCCGGCGTCGATCGCCAGGATCATTGGGCCCTCGCCGAGACGACCCGGCCGCTGCGCACGGTGCGCACGCCTCTGCGCGTGACGAGCCGTAGCGCGCCGTCTTCCGCCAAGCCGCCGGCCACGCCGGTCATCACGCGGCCGTCGGCCAGCCGCACGCGCAGCCGCTGCCCGGCATGCGCGTCCATCGCTTCCCATTCGGCGCGCAACGCGTCCAGCCCGCCGGCTTCGAATGCATCGAGCGCGGCGAGCAGCGCGGTTGCCGTGCCTTGCAAAATCTCATTTCTCGAGACCGCGACAAAGTCGCCGACGAACGCCACTTCACGCCCCAGCTTGGCGGCGAGACCTCGCGTGCGCCGGCAGTTGATGCCCAGGCCGATCACCGCGTAGCTTCCGTCGCTGCGGCTGCTGCCGGGCGTGCGCGCTTCCACCAGGATCCCGCCAAGCTTGGCGCCGCCGACCACGAGGTCATTCGGCCATTTCAGCGCCGCTTCGCGCACGCCGATGACCCGCAGGGCGCGCGCTGCGGCGACGCCGGCGACGAGCGAGAGCGCGGCGAGCTCGCGCGCGGGCCGGCGGATGCGCCGGCCGAGCGAGAAGGTGAGGCCGGCGCCGGGCGCGCTATGCCAGCGCCGGCCGCGCCGGCCGCGCCCCGCGGTCTGCTCCTCGGCGGCGAGCAGCGCCGGCTCGGCGCCCGGTTGCTTGAGCAGCACGTCATTGGTGGAGGTGCAGCGGTCCACGATGCGCACTTCTACGCCGGGCAGGATGATTGCGGCGCTATGAAGCGGGTCCGATGCGCGATCCATTCCGCTAGTTTAGCCGCCAAACGCATAGCCCCGGCCGGGCGCAGCGGCAAACAGGGCCCTGGTGTATTCGTGGCGCGGCGCGAGGAACATTTCGCGCGCCGGTCCGTATTCCACGATGCGGCCGTGCTGCATGACGGCGACGTGGTTGCATACCTGCGCGGCGACGCGCAGGTCGTGCGTGATGAACAGCATGGCGAGGTCGAGGCGTGTGCGGATCTCCTCGAGCAACGCGAGCACCTGCGCCTGGACCGAAACGTCGAGCGCTGAAACGGCCTCGTCGGCGACCAGCAGCTCTGGCTCCAGGGCGAGCGCACGTGCGATGCAGATGCGCTGGCGCTGTCCGCCGGAAAACTGGTGCGGGTAACGATCGAGCACGTCCGGATCGAGCTTCACCAGCGCGAGCAGGCGGCGGGCGCGCTCGAGCGCCTCGGCGCGCGGCACGCCGTAATTCAGCGGCCCTTCGATCAGCGCCTGTCCCACGCTGCGGCGCGGATTGAGCGAGCGGTAGGGATCCTGGAACACGATCTGCACCCGGCGGCGCAGCGGCCGCAGCGCGCGCGGCGTCATGCGCGCGAGATCCGCGCCGCCGAGGCGGATTTCGCCCGCGCTCGGCTTGAGCAAGCGGACGATGCAGCGTGCCACCGTCGATTTGCCGGAGCCGGATTCACCGACGATACCCAGCGTCTGGCCCTTGCGCAGCTCGAGGTTGACGTCGCTCGCCGCGCGGACTTCGCGCCGGCTGCCGAACCAGCCGCGCTCAGCGTAGGTCTTGGAGAGATTCGTCGTTGTCAACACGACCTTCGCGTCGCTGCGCGTTTCGCGCGAGTGCGGCTCGAGCGTGGGCACCGAGCGGATCAGCATGCGCGTGTACTGGTGCCGCGGCCGCTGCAGGACGTCGTGCTTCGCGCCCATTTCGACCAGCTCGCCCTCGCGCAGCACGGCGACGCGGTGCGCGATCTCGGCCACCACGCCGAAGTCGTGCGTGATGAACAACACGCCCATGCCGTGCTTCTTTTGCAGCTCGAGGATCAGGTTCAGGATCTGCGCCTGCGTGGTCACATCGAGCGCGGTGGTGGGCTCGTCGGCGATCAGCAGCACCGGCTCGAGCGCGAGCGCCATCGCGATCATGATGCGCTGGCGCTGGCCGCCGGAGAGCTGGTGCGGATACGACGCGAGGATGCGCTCGGGCTCGGGCAGCGCCACCTCGCGCAGCAGATCCAGCACCTTTCGGCGGCGGGCGCCGGCGGCGTGCTGGCCATGGAAGCGAAGCACCTCCTCGATTTGCGCGCCGCAGCGCATCACGGGGTTCAGCGCCGTCATCGGTTCCTGGAAGATCATCGCCATGCGCGCCCCGCGCAGCTCGCGGATCCGTGCTTGGCGCGCTCCGTTCAACTCTTCCCCCTCGAGCTGGATGCTGCCGCGGCTAACCGGCAACGTCTTCGGCAACAAGCCCATGATCGCCTGCGCGATCACGCTCTTGCCCGAGCCTGATTCGCCCACCAGGCAAAGGATTTCCTTGGGGTGTACCTCAAACGACACATCGCTTACGGCCTCCGGACGGTCCCCTCCGGTGGGCAGCGCTACGCTGAGCTGTCGAACTTGGAGAACGCTCATACGCGTTTCGCCATCTTCGGATCCAGTGTGTCGCGCAACCCGTCGCCGAGGATATTGACCGCGAGCACCGTGGCGGCGAGGAACACGCCGGGAAAAAACACGTTGTGCGGATAGGCGACGAACTGCACGCGGCCCTCGGCCATGATGTTTCCCCAGGTCGGGATGTCCGGCGGTAGGCCGACACCGAGGAAGGAGAGGATCGATTCCAGCAGGATGGCGAAGGCGCAGATGTAAGTGCCCTGCACCAGGAGCGGCGCGACGGTATTGGGAAGGATGTGGCCGAACATGATCTTGCCGGTGGGCGTGCCCAGCGCGACCGCGGCTTCGACGTACGGCTCCTCACGGATCGAGAGCACGAGCGAGCGCACCAGGCGCGTGACGCGCGGAATCTCCGGGATGGCGATCGCCACGATCACGGTTGGCAGGCTCGCCCGCCACAGCGCCACGACGGCAATGGCGATGAGAATCGCCGGGATCGCCATCACGCCGTCCATCACACGCATCAGCGGGCCGTCGAGCCAGCGCAGGTACCCCGCGCCGAGCCCGCAAACCACGCCGAAAGCCAGCGCGACGAGTGCCGACGCGATGCCGACGAGCAATGACACGCGCGTGCCGTAGAGCACGCGGCTGTAGATGTCGCGCCCGAAGGAGTCCGAACCCATGAGGAAGGTGTGCTTGAGGACCTCGCCCTCGAGCGTCATGATTTCGCCGGCAGCGCCGGGCTTGAGGTCGCGGCTCGCCGCGTCGAACAGCGTGGGATCCACCGTGCCGAGCCAGGGCGCTGCCGTGGCCAGAACGATCAATACGAGGAGGGCAACGCCGCCGATACGTACCGACCAGTTCTGCAGAACCATCAGTAGCGGATCCGCGGGTCGAGGAACACGTACGACAGGTCGATCACCAGGTTGACCAGCACATAGATGAAGGAGAAAAACAGGATCACGCCCTGGATGGTGGGAAAGTCGCGCGCCAGCACCGCGTCCACCGTCAGCCGGCCGAGCCCCGGGATGGCGTACACCGACTCGGTGACCACCACGCCGCCGATCAGGATGGCGATGCCGATGCCGATCACGGTGGCGATCGGTACTGCGGCGTTGGCGAGCGCGTGGCGCACGAGCACCCGGATCTCCGGCAAGCCCTTGGCGCGCGCGGTGCGGATGTAGTCCTCGCCCAAGGCCTCGAGGACGCTCGCTCGCGTGACCCTTGCGATCAACGCGATGTAGATCACCGAGAGCGTGAGCGCAGGCAGGATCAGGTGGTGAAGGAACGGGAAAAAGCCGTCCGCCAGCCGCCGATAGCCTTGCACCGGAAACCAGCCGAGCTGCAGCGACACGATCCAGATCAGGATGTACGCCAGTACGAAAACCGGGACCGAGAAGCCCAGCACCGAGAATCCCATCAGCGCGCGGTCGAACCATCCGCCGAAGCGCCAGGCCGCGAGCACGCCAAGCGGAATCGAGACCACCACCGCGAAAAGGATGGTGAGCGTCGCGAGCGCCATTGTCGGCTCGAGGCGCTGGCCGATGAGCTGCGTCACCTGCATCTTGTAGAAGTACGACTGGCCGAGCTCGCCGCGCGCCAGGTTGCCGAGCCAGATGGCGAACTGCACCGGCAGCGGGCGGTCGAGCCCGAGGCTGGCGCGGATCGCGGTGATCTGCTCGGTGCTCGCCGCGTCGCCGGCGAGGATCGCAGCCGGGTCTCCGGGGGTGAGCCGGAGCATCAGGAACACCAGCACCGCGACGATCAGGAGAACCGGGATCGTCGCCAGCAGCCGGCGGGCGATGAAGTTAATCAGTTCTTTTTGACGTTCCAGTAAACGTCGCCGGTGCCGATGACCCATCCGGTGACGTTCTTGCGCGTGGCGAGCGGGTTGACGTACTCGCCGAGCGGGGCATGGGTGCCGATCTCGAAGGCGCGCACCTGGATCGCCTCGGCCAGCGCTTTCTTCTTGCCGTCGTCCGTCTCGCGCGCGAACTGGTCGCGCAGCTTTTCGATCTGCTCGTCACTCGGCCAGCCGAACCACGACTTCTCGCCCGCAGCGCCGATCGCCGCGTTGGTGAGCGGGCTCCAGACATCGGGCGCGAGCCACGCGGTGAGGAAGATGTTCCAGCCGCCCTGCGCCGGCGGCTCCTTCTTCGCGCGGCGGCTGACGACCGTATTCCAGTCCATCGCCTGCAGGTCCACTTTGAAGCCCGCCTGGCGCAGCAGCTGCGCCGCGACGTCGGGCAGCTTCTGGATCGCGGCGAGGTCGGTGGGCTTGAGGATCACCACCGGCGTGCCGTCATAGCCCGAAGCCTTCAGCATCTCCTGCGCCTTCTTCATGTTCGACTTGGACTGGATCTCGCTGCCCTTCGACGTGCCGTAGGGAGTGCCGCAGGTGTACATCGAGGCGCAGGTCTTGTAGTACTCCTTCACGCCAACCTGCGCGCGCAGGAAGGGTTCCTGCTGCATCGCGGCGATCGCCGCCTGGCGCACCTTGGCGTTGTTGAACGGCGGATGCAGGTGGTTGAAGCGTCCCATGTACTGGAAGCCGAGCGGGTCCTTGTTCACGAGCACCACGCCGTTGGCTTTCTTCAGCTGCTCATAGCTCTCGAATGCCGGGCGCTCGAGGACGTCGACCTCGCCGTTGGCGAGCGCATTCACTTGTGCCTGTGCATCGCGCAGCGCGAGGTTCCATTCGACGCGGTCGACGTAGACCTGCTTGCCGCCCGCGGTGCCGGAGGCAGCTTCCTTGCGCGGGACATACTTCGTATTCTTGACGTAGACCGCCTTGTCGCCGGGCTTGAATTCGTCGCGCCTGAAGACGTACGGGCCGGAGCCGATGTGCTCCTCGATCTGCTTGTCGGCCGGCGTCTCCGCGATGCGCTTCGGCATGATGAAGGGCACGTTCGACGACGGCTTGCCGAGCGCCTCGAGCATGATGCCGCACGCTTCGCGCAGGAAGATGCGGAAGGTGTTCGGCGCCGGCGCGTCCATGCGCTCGACGAACGTCATCAGCTTCTGCCCCATGGCGTCGCGCTTGCCCCAGCGCTCGATCGAAGCGGTGACGTCCTCGCCGGTGACCGGCTTGCCGTCGTGGAACTCGAGCCCCGGGCGCAGCGTGAACGTCCATAGGCGCTGGTCGGGACTTACCGTCCACTTATCCACCATCTGCGGCTGCACCTTGTTCTTTTCGTCGGTGCCGAAGAGAGTGTCGTAGATCATGTAGCCGTGGTTGCGCGCCATGAACTGCGTGGTCCAGATCGGGTCGAGGATCGAGAGATTCGAGTGCGGTACCACGCGCAGGACCTTGTCTTGCGCGTTGGCGCCGCAAACCATCAGTCCAAGCGTGAACGCGGCGAGAATTCTGCGGTGCATTGGTTATCCTCCTGAGGGACAATTCCAGCCTAACATGAGTCGAATCGAATGAGTCGAATCGCCATCGGCGGCTTTCAGCACGAGACCAACACCTTCGCGCCCTCGAAGGCGGGCTACCCGGCGTTCGAGGCGGGCGGCGGCTGGCCCGGCGTGCAATACGGCGAGCCCATCTTCCGTGCGGTGGAGGGCGCCAACATTCCCGCCGCGGGCGCGATCCAGGCATTGCGCGCGATGGGCCACGCGCTGGTCGGCACCGCGTGGGCGGCGGCCAGCCCGTCGGCGCACGTCACCGCGGACGCTTTCGAAAGGATCCTGGGGGGCCTGGTCCAGAACCTGGAAGCCGCGGGCAAGGTCGACGGCGTCTACCTCGACCTGCACGGCGCCATGGTGTCCGAGGAACATGAGGACGGCGAAGGCGAGATCCTGCGCCGCGTCCGCGCGGCCGTCGGGCCGCGCGTGCCGATCGTGGCCAGCCTCGACCTGCACGCCAACGTGACGCGCACTATGGTGAACACGGTGGACGCGATGGTCGCGTACCGGACCTATCCGCACGTCGACATGGCGGACACCGGCGCCCGCGCCGCGCGCCTGCTCGAGCAAATGCTGAAGACCGGACAGCGGCTCGTCGGCGAGTTCCACACGCTCGATTACCTCACCGGCATCTCGTCGCAATGCTCGTTCATCGAGCCCTGCAAGAGCATCTACACGGAATTGGGCAAGCTCGAGGAAGCGAGCGGTTGCATGCTCTCGTTCACCCCCGGCTTCCCGATGGCGGATTTCGAGGAATGCGGCATGTCGGTGTTCGGCTATGGCCTTGAGGAAAAGCCCGCAAAGGCGGCCGTGCACAAGCTGCGCGATATCGTCGCCGACGCCGAGAAGGACTTCGCGCTCGAGCTGCACACGGCCGGCGAGGCGGTGCGCCGCGCGCGCGAGCGCGGCGTGCCCGGCAAGCCCGTGGTGCTTGCCGATACGCAGGACAATCCCGGCGCGGGCGGCAATGGCGACACGACCGGGCTTCTTCGTACCCTGATCGAGCAAAAGGCGCAGGACGCGGTGCTCGGCCTGCTCATCGATGCGCCTTCGGCGCAACGGGCGCATGACGCCGGGCAGGGCGCGACGGCCGTGTTCTCGCTGGGCGGCATCTCGAAAATTCCGGGAGATGCGCCGCTGAGCGGCGAGTTCACGGTCGAGCGTCTCGCCGATGGCCGTTTCACGTGCACCGGACCTATGTTCAAGGGGTTTCGCATGACGCTGGGCAACATGGCGCTGCTGCGCAGCCGCGCCGCGCCCGGTGTGCGCGTGGTGCTCGCTTCGCGCAAGGTGCAGGCCGCCGACCAGGAAATGTTCCGGCACCTGGGCGTCGAGCCGCGCACCCAGCGCATCATGGCGCTCAAGAGCTCGGTGCACTTCCGCGCCGATTTCGAGCCCATCGCCAAGGAGGTGCTCGTGGTCAAGTCTCCCGGTCCGGCCCTCGCCGACCCCGCCGAATTCCAATGGACCAAGCTGCGCAGGGGCGTGCGCCTGCGCCCGCTCGGCCCGGAGCGCGCATGACCAACGAAAAAATCAAGGTCAGGAACACCGACTCGGGACAGATCATCGAGGTGGTGGTATTCAGCAAGCGCGCCGATGCCATCGAGGTCGTGCTCGGCGAGGGCGTGCACAACGTGAAATGCACGCTCACGCCGACGCGCAATGGCTTCGCCTACGCCGGCAAAATCATGGGACGCGAAATCGTCTACGAGCGCAGCCGCGAGCAGGTGCAGGCGGACATCGACCGGGTCGACCCCCGCTTGAAGAAGTCGCGATGACGGGTAACATAAAGGGCGTCATGCCAATGCGTCTTCTGCTGGCCCTCGCCATCGCGTCAATCGGCAACCTCGCCGCGGCGCAGGAGCTTTATCGCTGGACCGACGAAAAAGGGCGCACGCAGATCACCGACATTGCGCCGCCACCGGGCGCGAAGGACGTGCGCAAGATCAAGCCCGCCGCCAACACCGCCGCGCCGTCCACGCCCGGCAAGCCTGGCGCCCAGCTGCCCTTCGTGCTCGCGCGGGCGGTGAAGGAATACCCGATCACGCTCTATACCTCGCCGAACTGCACCGAGCCGTGCAATGCCGCGCGCGACCTGCTCAACAAGCGCGGCGTGCCGTTCAGCGAGGTTCAGGTCTGGGAAGAGGAAAGCAACGCGGAGCTGAAGCGCGTGTCCGGCAACAACCAGGTGCCGACGCTCAAGGTCGGTAAGATACTACCGTGCAACGGGGGCTCGAGCCGGTGCATAGGCGTCGAACCGAGTTCATACGGCGCGCTGCTGGACAGTGCCGGCTACCCGGCCGAGGGCGTGCTGCCCGCCGGGACCCAGACCGCGCCCGGCAGTCCCGAAGGCTACGTGGCGCCCGACGCGCGCGACCTGCCGAAGGCAGAGCCGGTGAAGCCGGAGACCGCCGGCCGCGTCGGGCCCCTACGCACCGGGCGCCCGGCCGCAGCGCGCACAGCCGAAATAGATGCTCGCGATCGCCGCGCCACCGCGGTGATCCTGGTCGCGGCATTGCACCTGTGGTTCCTGGTGCTGGAAATGTTCCTGTGGGACAAGCCGCTCGGCCGACGCACGTTCGGGATGACGCCGGATAAAGCCGCGGCGACGAAGCCGCTCGCCATGAACCAGGGGTTGTACAACGGCTTTCTCGCCGCCGGCTTGCTCTGGGGGCTCGCCGCCGGGGTTCAGGTCCAGGTTTTCTTCCTCGCTTGCGTCATCGTGGCCGGCGTGTTCGGCGCCGTGACCGCGAGCCGGAAGATTCCTCTGGGTGCAGGCGCTGCCCGGCGCTGGTCGCATCTAATCCTTGTGCTATTGCGGCCAGGCGGCGCTGCCGGGGGCGTAGCTCCTCGATGAGCCGCGAGAGCCGCAGCACGCCGGCGTCGTCGAAGCGCCTGCCGATGAGCTGAATGCCGATCGGCAGTCCTTCGGCGCTGTGAGTCCAGTTGATCGACGCTGCGGGCTGCTCCGACATGTTGTACGGCACGGTGAACGCGATGTGCGGCAGCGCGTCGCGCGGGTCGTTGCCCGGCGCGGGCAGGTCGGCTTCGTAGGCGAGGATCGGCGAGGTCGGTGAGAGCAGGAATTCATAAGGTTGCGAGGCGGCGACCGCGGCTTCGCGCATCGCCATCACCAGGGTGTAGGCCTGCATCACGTCGCGGCCGGAGAAATGCGCTGCGCGCCAACTGCACCATTCGGCGACGAACGGCAGCACCCGCTCGCGCTTGCCGTCGCCCATGTTCATGATGTCGTGGTAAGAGCGGGCCTCGAAGAAGCGGCACATGCCGTCGAGCATCTCCTCGGTGAGGAATGAGCGGATCGATTCGACGTGGCAGCCGGCGGCGGCGAGCGCGGTCGCCGCGCTCTCAGCGGCCGAACGCACTTCCGGTTGCACGGAAAGGCCTACGCCCATGTCGGGTAGGAAGCCAATGCGTACGCCCTTGGGGTCGATCGGTTCGAGCTTCTGAAAATCAAAGTCATGCGCAGGCAGGCTCATGAAATCGCGCGCGTCGGGGCGCGCAATGACGCTCATCAGAAGCGCGGCATCGGCGACGCTGCGCGTCATCGGCCCGGTCACGCGGCCGAGATAAGGCGGGTGGACCGGCACTCGCCCGAGCGAAGGCTTGAGCGCGAAGATGCCGCAATGGGTGGCCGGCAGCCGAACCGAGCCGCCGATGTCGGTGCCGAGGTGCAGCGGCGCGTAGCCCGCCGCCGCGGCCGCTCCGGCGCCGGAGCTCGAGCCCGATGGGTTGCGGTCCAGGCGCCAGGGATTGCGCGTGATGCCGTGCAGGCTGGAAAGCCCGGACGACAGCATGCCGAAGTCCGGCATCGTGGTCTTGCCGAGGATTACGCAACCGGCCTCGCGCACGCGCGCCGCGGGCGGGGCGTCGGCGGGCTGCGGCGGCACTTGCTCGTTGGCACGCGTGCCGATCGGTGCCGGATCGCCGCGGGTGTAGATGTTTTCCTTGATGGTGAGCGGCACACCGTCGAGCGGGGACAGCGGACGACCGCTGCGCCAGCGTGCCTCCGAGGCGCGCGCCTGCTCGAGCGCGCTTTCACGTTGCACGCGGTACATCGCGTTGATGCGCGGCTCCCACGCGTCGATGCGCTCGAGAAGCGCACGTGTGACCTGCAGCGGCGAGAGCTCGCCGCGCGAATAGGCCGCCGTCAGCTCGGCGGCGCTGCGCTCGTGAATGGCAGCCATCGCCAGCCGACTATATACTCGCCGCCGCATGTTGCGTATCGCCCTGCTGGCTCTCACGCTGATTTGTTGCACCGCATCCGCGGCCGAGATCCGTGTCTGGCATTCCATGAGCGGCGTACGCGGCACCGAGTTCCAGCGCCTGGTGGCGCGTTTCAACGCGTCGCAGAAGCACTTTCGCGTCGTGGCCACCTACAAGGGCGCGTACGACGAGGCGGTGGTGGAAGCGTTCACCGCGCGGCGCACGCCCCGCGCACCGCATCTGGTGCAGGCTTCCGAGTTGGGCGCCGCGTTCCTTCTGGAGCAGAAGGACCTGGCGCGGCCGCTATGGCAGGTTGCGGCCGACTCCGGGGCAGCGCTGAACGTCGAGCCGGCGCTGGGCGGCGCCGAGGAGCTGCTCGACGCCGAGGGCCGCCTGCTCGCGCTGCCGATCGGGCGCTCGACTCCGGTGCTCTACTGGAACCGCGACGCCTTCCGCGTTGCGATGCTCGATCCCGCCAAGGCACCGGCCACCTGGTACGAGATGGTCGCGACCCTGGCGGCGCTGGTGCAGTCGGGCAGCGACTGCGCGCTTACGCTTGCGTGGCCGGCGTCGGCGATGCTCGAGAACATGGCGGCCTGGCACAACCAGGCGTTCGCCACCGACCGGCTGGTGTTCAACAACCGCCTGGCGGTGCGTTGGGTGTCGACGCTGGCGACGTGGCGGCAGTCGGGCTACTTCACCCAAGCCACGCGCCGCGACGAAGCTGAAGGTCGATTCGCGAACGGCGAATGCGCCGTGCTGGTGGCGTCCTCGGGCAACTACGCCGATCTTCGCAACCGGGCGAAGTTCGACCTCGGCATTGCGCAGTTTCCCTATTACGACGACTTCGACAGCGCGCCGCTCCACACCCTAGGCTCCGGGACTGCGCTGTGGGTGATGGCGGGCCGGCCGAAGGCAGACTATGCAGGGGTGGCGCAGTTTCTGGCCTTCTTCGCGCGGCCCGAGGTGCAGGCCGAATGGCACCAAAAAACCGGCCTGATCCCGCTGAACGCCGCCGCGTACGAACTCACGCGCAAGCGCGGCTTCTACGCCGCTAACCCGGGGCACGAGGTCGCCCTGCGCCAGCTGCTCAGCCGCGGCACGCCCAACTGGAAGAGCCTGCGCCTGGTCCAGCATCCGCGCCTGCGCGGCATCATCGACGAGGAAATCGACCTCGCCTGGCAGGGCAAGAAGACCTCGCTGGACGCGCTCAACGCCGCGGTCGCGCGCGGCAACGCTTTCCTCGACCAGAAGCGATAGCTACTTGTCCGCGAGCAGCCGCTCGATCGCCGAGACAAGGTTCGGATCGGCGGGATCCACGCGCGTATCGAAGCTCTGCACCTGCTTGCCGCTGCGGTCGATGAGGTACTTGTGGAAGTTCCAGCGCGGCGCCGCGCCGGTGGCCTTGGCGAGGTCGGCGTAGAGCGGGCTCTTCTTCAGGTCGATCTTCGCGAACATCGGAAAGTCGATCGCGTACTGGTTGACGCAGAACGCGGCGATCTCCTTGTTCGAGCCCGGCTCCTGGCCGCCGAAATCGTTCGCCGGGAAGCCGAGCACCACCAGGCCGCGCTCGCGGTATTTGCGGTAGAGCGTCTCCAGCCCTTCGTATTGCGGCGTGTAGCCGCACTCGCTCGCGGTGTTCACCACCAGCACCACCTTGCCGGCGTATTCGCAGAGCGACTGCGGTTTCTCGTGGATCGTGTCCATGTTGCGGTCGAGCAGGGCGGGGCAGGCGGCCATGGCGTTACCTGCAAACAAGCGAAAGACTAATAAGGAAGAGGCGCATCGGGCTTGAGCGGCTGCAATGCCGCGCGGAACTCGCGCTTGATGCGCTCGAGCGCGGCGGCGTTGTCGGCTTCGAAGCGCATCACGATATTGGGCGTGGTGTTGGAGGCACGGGCAAGCCCGAAGCCGTCAGCGTACTCGACGCGCACGCCGTCCACCGTGACCACGCGCTCGCGCGCCGGGAAAGGGCTTGCCCTTTTGCAGCTTCGCCACCAGCGCGTGCGGCTCGCCTTCCTCCAGCGCCCAGTGCAGCTCCGGGCGTCGACGGCGCATTCGGCAGGTTTTTCAGCGCGTGCGTTGGCATCTGTCTCTTTGGAGAGCACTTCCAGCAACCGCGCTCCGCCATATAGCGCATCGTCGAAGCCGTACCAGCGCTCCTTGAAGAAGGTGTGGCCCGACATCTCGCCCGCGAGCAGCGCGCCGGTCTCCTTCAGCTTGGCCTTGATCAGCGAATGCCCGGTCTTCCACAAGCAGCGGCTTGCCGCCGTGGCGCTCGATCCACGGCGCCAGCAGCCGGGTGCTCTTCACGTCGTAGATGATCTCCGCGCCGGGGTTGCGGCTGAGCACGTCCTTGGCAAGCAGCATGAGCTGCCGGTCGGCGAAGATGATTTCGCCGTCCTTGGTGACCACGCCGAGGCGGTCGCCGTCGCCGTCGAAGGCGAGGCCGAGCTCGGCCTTCCCGTTTTCAGCGTCTTGATCAGCTCGACCAGATTCTCGGGCTGAGCGGGGTCGGGGTGATGGTTGGGAAAGGTGCCGTCGACCTCGCAGAAAAGCTCGGTGACCTCGCAGCCCAGGCGCTGGAACAGGCGTGGCGCCAGCATGCCGGCGACGCCGTTGCCGCAGTCGATCGCGACATGGAATTTGCGCGCCAGCTTGACGTCGCCCGCGACCCGCTCGACGTAGGCGTCCAGCACATCGGCCGTGGTTTTCTTCCCGGCGCCGGTGGCGAACTTGCGCTGCTCGATGCGTTTTCTCAAGTCCTGGATAGCGTCGCCGTACAGGGCGTCGCCGCCGACCACCATCTTCAGGCCGTTGTATTGCGGCGGGTTGTGGCTGCCGCTGACGGCGACGCAGCTGCCGCAGCCCAGATGATGCGCGGCGAAGTAGGCGAGCGGGGTCGGGCCCATGCCGATGTCGATGGCGTTGGCGCCGGCGGACACCAGCCCTTCCATGAGGGCATCGGCCAACTCGGGTCCGGACAGCCGCCCGTCGCGGCACACCGCGAAGGTGGCGGCGCCGCGCTCGCGGCCCACCGAGCCGAGCGCGCGGCCGATGTCGCGCACACCCTCGGCGGTCAGCGAGCGGCCGACGATGCCGCGGATGTCGTAGGCGCGGAAGATTTCTGCGGGGATGGTCACGGGTCGAGGAATTCCAGGAGACGTTGCGGAAGCCAGGAACGGCCGGGGAATGGCCCGGAGAGGAATCCGGCATGGCCTCCGGTGCGCGGAAATTCTAGCACCACGCTCGGCGAGGCCTTGCGCGACGCGGCGAGCAAAGCATGCTCCGGCAGGAACGGGTCGTTGCGCGCATTGAGTAACAATGTCGGCACCCGGATGCGCTCGAGCCAAGGTCCGCTCGACGCCGCGCTCCAATAGTGGTCGACGTCGCGGAAGCCGTGCAGCGGCGCGGTCACCAGGTTGTCGAACTCGCGGAAGGTGCGCGCGGCGCGCACCGTTGCCGCATCGTAGAGGCCGGGGAACATCTGCAGCTTGGCAAGGGACTTCGGCCTCAGCGTGGCGAGGAAGTGCCTGGTGTATAGCAGGCGGTTGAGGCCGCGGTCCAGCGTCTTCCCGGCGGCGGCGAGATCGATCGGCGCCGAGATTGCCGCGGCGCGCCGCACGAGGGTGTGGGCGTCTTCGCCACGCTCGCCGAGCCATTTCAGCAGCGCGTTGCCGCCGAGCGAGATACCCGCCACGCACAGCGGCGCACCGAGCGTGCGCAACACCCAGTCGATTTCCGCCGTGTCGCCCGAGTGATAGGCGCGTGGCGTGCGGTTCGGTTCGCCGGAGCAGCCGCGAAAATGCGCGATGGCGACCCGCCAGCCGTGAGCGGCGAAATGCGCGGCGATGGCGCGCGCGTAGTGGCTGTCGGCCGACCCCTCGAGGCCATGGAACAGCACGAGGCGCCGCGCCGCCGCCGCGTCGCCGGCAAAGTCCACGTCGATGAAATCGCCGTCGGGCGTGTCCCAGCGCTCGCGCGCAAGGCGCAGGCGCGGCGGCGGGCGCAGCGCGGCGTAAATGGTCTGCAGATGGCCGCCGGGCAGCCACCACGGTGCGGCGTACATCTAGTGGAAGATTTTAGGCGGAGCGTCGCGCGGCGCCGGCGGCGGCTGCGCGGGCGCCGGCGAGGCATGGTGCACGATCATGCGCCAGCCGGCTGCGGTGCGCAGGTAGACGTTGGTCGCGACGATCGGTGGCGGCTGGCGCTGTTCTCCGCCGGGGGGCTTGCCCTCGATGGTGAAGGTTTCGAACACGCTATGCACCGCCAGCATCATTCCGCTGATCGCCACCTGCTGCTCGATGCGCACCCGCGCATGCGGCCCGGCGGCGAACATCTTGGCCCAGCTCTCGCGCACTTCGTCCTGCCCGCTGAGGCGCGCGCCCGCAGGGTGCACGCACACGATGTCCTCGTCCTCGGCCCACACCGCCATCATGCCCTCGAGGTCGCAGCGCTCGAGCGCTTCGTAGAAAGCATTTTCAGCGTCCTGCGCGGTGGGAAAGATCTTGGTGGTCACAAAACCTTCAACACGTGGTCGACGCTGATTTCCTTCATGCAACGAAAATGTCCGAGCGGACATTCCCGAGCGAAGCATGGGCTGCATTCCAGGCGCAGCCAGAGGACGCGCGCATTGGCGGAAGCCGGCGGCGTGTGCTCCGGGCTGGAGGAGCCGAAAAGCGCCACCTGCGGGCGGCCGAGGGCGGCAGCGACATGCATCAGGCCCGAATCGTTGCTGACGACCAGCGCCGCGCCGGCGATGAGCCGGATCGCCTCGTCGAGCGTGGTGCGGCCGACCAGGTCCTTGCCGCCGATGCCGGCCGCCGCTTCGCGATCGCTGGCGGAGCCGAGGACCACCGACGGCATCGGCATGCGCGCGGCGAGCTCTTTGAAGTACGGCCAGCGCTTGGCCGGGCCGTACTCGGCCCCCGGGCAAAGCACCGCGTAAGGGCCGGCGATGCCGAAGCGCTGTTGCGCCTCGGCGATTTCGTCCGTGGACACAGCAAGGCGCGGTGGCGCCAGTGCGCCCTTCAGCGGCCCGGCAAGCCGCGCATAGTGCTGCGGCATCGGCGACTTCGAGTTGGGAAGGGTCGAGTTCAGCAAGCCGTAGCGCAGTTCGCCCACATAACCCGCGCGCTGCGGGATGCCGGCGAGGAACGGAACCAGCGCCGACTTCCAGCTGTTCGGCAGCACGATGGCGCGATCATAGCCGCGCGCGGCTATGGCGCGCGACAGGCGCCAGCGTTCGCCGAGCTGCAGCGCACCGTGGCGGTAGGGCATCGCGATGACGTGGTCGACCTCCGGCATGCGCCGCAGCACGGCCGCCACCCATTCCGGCGCCAGCACCTCGATCTTCGCGCCCGCATCCTTCAATCGCGACAGCAGGGGCTGCGCCATCAGCGCGTCCCCGATCCAGTTTGGCGCGACGACTAGGGTGCGCGACAACTAATGGCCTTTGACGGGTGCTCCCTTGTACACATAACGCGTCCCGCAGTAGGGACAAAGGCATTCGCCTTCCTTTGCCACGTCCAGGAACACGCGCGGGTGCAGCGCCCACAGCGCCGTGCCCGGGGTCGGGCAGTGCAGCGGCAGGTCCTTCTCGGTCACTTCGATTTGACGGGGGTCAGCCATTGGCGGTGCTTTTTGTCCTTGCCGGTGACGACGTCAAAAAAGGCTTTCTGGATCGCCTTGGTCACCGGCCCGGCCTTGCCTTCGCCGATGATACGGCCGTCGAGCTCACGGATGGGCGTAACTTCGGCGGCGGTGCCGGTAAAGAAGGCTTCGTCGGCAATGTAGATGTCGTCCCGGGTGAGGCGCTTGGCGCGCACTTCATAGCCGAGGCCGGTGGCGAGCTCGATCACCGAAGTGCGCGTGATGCCGGTGAGGGCCGAGGTGAGCTCGGGTTCCCACAGCTTGCCGTCCTTGACGATGAAGATGTTCTCGCCCGCGCCTTCGGCCACGAACCCGTCGACGTCGAGCAGCAATCCTTCATCGTAGCCGTGCATCGTGGCTTCCAGCGTGGCGAGCACCGAGTTCGGGTAGGTGCCGGACATCTTGGCGCGCGCCATGGTGACGTTGATGTGGTGGCGCGCGTACGAAGAAGTCTTGACCCGGATGCCTTTGGCCAGCGCGTCGGGGCCGAGGTAGGCGCCCCAGGGCCAGGCCGCGATCGCGACGTGCACCTGGGCGCCGACCGGCGAGACGCCCATCTTCTCCGAGCCGTAGAAGGCGATCGGGCGGATGTAGCAGGCCTCGTGGCCGTTGGCGCGCACCACCTCGAGCTGCGCCTCCATCAGGCGCTCGCGCGTGAACGGAATCTTCATCATGTAGATGTGCGCCGAGGAGAACAGGCGGTCGGTGTGCTCCTTCAGCCGGAAGATGGCGGTGCCGATCTCGGTCTTGTACGCGCGCACGCCTTCGAACACCGCCAGGCCGTAGTGCAGCGAATGGGTGAGGACGTGGGTGG
The DNA here is from genome assembly GCA_963810475.1 of uncultured beta proteobacterium. GTDB lineage: Bacteria > Pseudomonadota > Gammaproteobacteria > Burkholderiales > SG8-39 > SCGC-AG-212-J23. The sequence goes on from CAWENY010000015.1 coordinate 34,864, forward strand.
TGGCCGAGCGCCACTCGACCAGCTTGCCGTCGTACCAGATCTTGCCGTCGCGGTCCGCCATCGACAGCGGTGCCGCGGCTTTCGTTCTTGCCATGTTGGACGCGTCTCCCTGGGGCGGCCATCTAATCACAAGGCCCAGAAATCCGCCATACTGTTAACGTGCAGGTTAACAGTCAGACGCCGCATCCCCAGCGCGTGTTCTACGCGCTCGCCTCGTTGCCGCGCCGGCGCATCATCGCGTTTCTGTCGCAGACCGCGCTGTCGACCGCCGACCTCGCCGAGCGCTTCGCCATGAGCCGGCCGGCGATCTCGCGCCATCTCTCGGTGCTCGAGCGCGCCGGCCTGATCGCCGGCGAGCGCCAGGGACAGCGCGTGCTCTATCGGCTCAAGCGTGACGCATTGCTCGGCGCCCTGGCGCGCTTCGCCTCTGAAGTCGACGGCCCGTTGCGGCACGCGCCGCAAGCTGGTAGGAATCCGCGGGATGCGATCTAGCGCGCTTCCACTTCTGCTCGTATTGGTATTGGCCGCCGGCTGCGCCAGCGTTCCGGACGACTCGCTGGTCTGGTCCGAGCGCCTCGCGCGCACGCTGGAGCGCGAGAGCGGCGAGGTGGTGGAAGTGGCCGGATTTTCGCGCCTGCGTTCCGGCGACGCGCCGCAGCCCTGGGAGCCGTGGCTCATCGTGCCGGGCAACGCGCCGACGAAGTACCGGCTCGCCGAGGTCGACGGCGTGGTCGCGCTCGAGGCCGAGGGGACGGAAGGCGGCTCGGGCATGACGCGCAACATCCGCATCAACCCGCACACCCACCCGGTGATCGAATGGCGCTGGCGCGTGCCGGCGCCCGAGGCGGGAAGCCCGCCTGCTCAGCGTGACTTCGAAGGCGAGCCCGATGGCGCGCCTGTCGCTCGCCTTTCACGGCGATCCGGACAAGCTGGACTTCGAGGACCGCGTCAAGCTGCGCATGGCCAAGGCGCTCACCGTCAACGGCTTGCCGTACGCCTCGCTGCTTTACGTCTGGATGGTGAACGTGCCGCTGGACACCGTGCTGCATAGCCCGCACACCGATCGCGTGCGCCTAATCGTGGCCGAGAGCGGCGCGCAGCGCGCCGGCCAGTGGATCAGCGTGCGGCGCAACGTGGCCGAGGATTTTCGCCGCGCCTTCGGCGAGGAGCCGGGCGATATCGTCGCCGTGGGCCTGATGACCGATCACGGCGACGACGGCTCGCGCCGTCGCACCTTCTACGGCGACATCACCTTTCGGAGCGCTCCATGAACAACAATGGCTTGAGGTTCTCCTCGATCGCGCGCCGCATCGCATTGCTGGCCGGGCGGCCGTCGATCTTCGTCGCCGCGCTGGCGATCATCGTGCTATGGGGGCTGTCGGGACCGTTCTTCGGCTTCAGCGACACGTGGCAGCTCCTGGTCAACACCTCCACCACCATCGTCACCTTCCTGATGGTGTTCATCATCCAGAACACCCAGAACCGCGATACCGCGGCGATCCAGCTCAAGCTCGACGAGCTGATCCGCGCCACGCAGGGCGCGCACAACGCGCTGCTCAACCTCGAGCAGATCGACGACGAGCAGTTCGAGCGCTACCGGCGCAGCTACGAGAAGCTGGCCGCGGCCGCGCGCAAGAAGCTGGCCGCGGGCGAACTCGACACCGATTCGCCGGAGATCAAGCAGCTCGGGCGGTAAACACCGCCGCCCACAGCTCGCGCACGGCCGCCGCGTGGCTCTCGACCTGTGCCGCGGGCACGCGCGCGTACTGCGCGCCGTTCAGGCGCAGCGCGTGCTGCACGCGGCGGAACTCGCGATACGCGTCGCGGCAGCGCTCGGCGAGCGCGTCCGGGATCAGGCCGTGGCCGGCGGCCATCTTCAGCAGCGCGATGTTGCCGAGGTTGCCGGTCAATGACGCGAACCGGCTCGAGAACCCCAGCACCAGGTACTGCACGCTGAACTCGATGTCGATCATGCCGCCGCGGTCGTGCTTGACGTCGAACAGGCCGGACTTGTTCGGATGCGCGGCATGCAGCTTCTCGCGCATCTCGACGATGGACCGGGAAAGCTCGCCGACATCGCGCGCTTTTCGCAACACGTCCTGGCGAATGCGCTCGAAAGCGTCGCCGACGGCCGGCTCGCCGGCGCAGTAGCGCGCGCGCGTGAGTGCCTGGTGCTCCCACACCCACGCGTTTTCCTCCTGGTAGCGGCGGAAGGCTTCCACCGAGGACACCAGCAGGCCGGAGGCGCCGCTCGGGCGCAGTTGCAGGTCGGTTTCGAACAGCTGGCCGGCGGAGGTGCGGCTGCTGAGCCAGGTGTTCAGGCGCTGCGCCAGCCGCGCGTAGATTTCCGCCGCACGCTCGTCGACGTCGTCGTAGACGAAGATGATGTCGAGATCCGAGGCGTAGCCGAGCTCCTTGCCGCCGAGCTTGCCGTAGCCGATCACGGCGAACGCAGGCTGCTCGCGATGCCGCCCGCGCAGATCCTTCCATACCTGCTCGAGCGTGACCTCGAGGATGAGGTCGGCGAGCGCGGAAAGGTGGTCGGCCAGGCGCTCGACGGTGAGCAGGCCGGCGAGGTCCTGCGCCAGCAGGCGGAACACCGCCGCCTGGTGCGCCTCGCGCAGCAGGTTCATGCGCTGCTCGACATCCTCCGCGGCCGCGAGCTGTATCTGGAGGTGTTTTCGGAGGGAAGAAAAATCGGCGGGCGCGTACAGCAGCCGGTCGTCGAGCAGCTCGTCGAGCAGCAGCGGGTGGCGCGTGATGAACTCCGCCGCCCAGCTCGAGGCGCCGATGATGCGCGTCACGCGCTCCAGCGCCTCGGGATGCTCGGCGAGCAGCGCGAGGTAGGCGGCGCGGCTGGCGACCGCCTCGACCAGGTCCACGCCGCGCGCCAGCGTCGCGTCCGGGTCGGGCGTAGCGCGCGCCGCGCGCGCCAGCGCCGGCGCCAAACGCTCGAGCCGGCGCTTGGACTCGGGCGGCAGCCCGGCGTAGCGCTGGCTCGCGCGCAACGCCGTCAGGCGCGGATGGTCCGGCCATGCCTCGGGCGCGGCTTCGCGCTCGGCGAACACCGCTTCGAAGTGGCGCGATACCGCGTCGCGATGCAATCGCAACTGGTGGTCGAAGTCCTCCCAGGATCCGAAGGCGCTCATGGCGGCGATGCGCGAGCGGTCGTCCTCGTCTTCCGGCAGGTCATGGCGCTGCGCGTCGTCGAGGTATTGCAGGCGATGCTCGACGTTGCGCAGGAAGACGTAGGCCGCGCCCAGCTCGTGCACCGCCGGGGCTGGAAGAAGGTGCTTCTCCCCCAGGATTCTCAGGGCCTGCAACGTTGGCTTGACGCGAAGCTCGGCATCGCGCCCGCCGCGGATCAGCTGCATCGCCTGCACGATGAACTCGATCTCGCGGATCCCGCCCGGCCCGAGCTTGACGTGCTCGGCGAGCTCGCGGCGGGCAACGTCGCGCCGGACTTCGGCGTGCAGCGCCCGCATTGCCGCCAGCGTGGCGTAGTCGAGGTACTTGCGGAAAACGAACGGCCGCACGATGCCATCGAGCGCGGCGGCGGCCGGGGCCGGGCCGCTGAGGGGGCGCGCCTTCAGCCAGGCATAGCGCTCCCATTCGCGCCCCTGCGTGACCAGGTAGTTCTCCAGCGCATTGAAGTTGCACGCCAGCGGTCCGGAATCGCCATAAGGCCGCAGGCGCATGTCCACGCGGAACACGAAGCCATCCTCGGTCTGCTCCGACAGCAGCCGGATCAGGCGGCGTCCCGCTTGCTCATAGCGCTCTCCCAGCTCGTGCGAGCCGTCGTAGAGAAACACGAGATCGATGTCGGACGAGACGTTGAGCTCGCGCCCGCCGAGCTTGCCCATGCCGATGACGATCAGGTCGCTGCCGGCCACGGCCCTGGAAACTGCCACCTCCGCCAGGTCGCTCATGGTCGCGCAAACCTCGTCGAGGTCGGCGCGGCCCGACAGGTCCCGCGCCATCACGCGCAGCAGGACCCGGTTGCGCAGTTCACGCAGCGCGCGCTTGTCATCCCGCTTGTCATCCTCCCTGGCGCCGAGCGCGTTCTGCATTTCGGCGCGCGTGAACGGCGCCGGATCGGCGAGCTCGGCGGCGAGCGCCGGACGCGCGTCCAGCACGCGCTGCGCGAAGCGCGACAACCCGAGTTTGCGAATGGTTTCCGACATTTAAAAGTTAGAATGGCCGCCTGGACGTGAATTCCACCATGAAGAGGCTGCTGCGAGCGACCGAAATGCTCGCTTGGGGGGTGTTTTTTGCCTTCGCGGCGCTGGTGCTCGCGCTGCGCTTCTGGGTGCTCCCCGACATCGAGCGCTACCGCGAGCAAATCGTTTCCGCGATGTCGCGCGGCGTCGGCTTGCCGGTGCGCGTCGGTCGCATCGAGGCCGGCTGGCTCGGCCTGCGGCCGCAGATCACGCTCTCCGATGTGCGCATCCACGACGCGCAGGGCCGCGAAGTGCTGGCGCTGCCGTCGGTCCACAACGTCGTCGCCTGGCGCTCGTTGGCGCACGGCGAGCTGCGGCTGCATCAGCTGACCATCGAGGGGTTGCGTCTCAACGTGCGGCGCGACGCGGCGGGCGAGCTGTATGTCGCCGGCAGCAGGCTCGCGCGCGGCGGCGCCGGCGGCGGTCCCGGCTTCGGCGGATGGCTCCTCGGCCAGAGCGAGATCGTGGTGCGCAATGCCGAGATCGAATGGCAGGACGAGATGCGCGCGGCGCCGCCGCTCAGGCTTTCCGCGCTTGACCTGCGGCTGGTGAGCTCGGGCACGTCGCTCTCGCTCGGCATGACCGCGCGTCCGCCGGCCGAGCTCGGCACCAGCCTCGAGGTGCGCGCGCTGGTCGAGGCCGCCGGCGCGCAGATCTCCGGCTGGAAGGGCCGCGTATTCCTGCAAGTCGGCTATACCGACCTCGCGGCATGGCGCCCCTGGGTGGATTATCCGTTCAACGTCCGCCACGGCCAGGGCGCGCTGCGCGTGTGGTCGAGCGTCGAGCAGGGCGAGGTGAGGGCGGTCACCGCGGACCTCGCGCTCTCCGACGTCTGGGTCGCGCTCGGCGACGAGCTCTCGCCGCTCGAGCTCGCGTCGCTGCAGGGTCGCGTGCATGGCCGCGCGCTGAGCGACGGCGTCGAGCTTTCCGGCAAGCGCCTGGCGCTGGTCATGGCCGGCGGCCCGGAGATCCCGCAAACGGATTTCCAGATCGTGTGGCGCCCGCAAGCCGGCGGCACGCTCGGCGCGAGTGCGCTCGACCTGGAAGCGATGGCCCACCTGGTCGAATCGCTGCCGCTGCCGCCGCAGCTCGGCGGCATGCTGGCCGATCTCGCGCCGCGCGGGCGGCTGGCGGACGCGCACCTCGAATGGACCGGTCCGTTCGACGCGCTCACCGGCTTCAACGCGCGCGCGCGCTTCAGCGAACTGGCCGTGCGGCCGCGCGACGACATTCCAGGATTCAGCGGGCTGTCCGGCCGCCTGGAGGCATCGAAGGACCACGGCACGGACCGCGGCAAGCTGCAGCTCGAGTCGCGGCAGGCGCAGCTCGAGCTGCCGCAGGTATTCGTGCAACCGCGCGTCGGATTCAGCTCGCTGAACGGCGAGCTCAGCTGGGAGCGCGACGCGGGCGGCGCGCTGACGGTGCGCGTGGCGTCGCTCACATTCGCCAATGCGGATTTCAGCGGCAACCTGTTCGGCAGCTACGCCGGGCGCGGCGAAGCGCCAGGCGCTCTGGATCTGTCCGCGATCTTCAACCGCGCCGACGCTGCCCGGCTCGGGTCGTACCTGCCGCGGGTGCTGAGCGGCGAGGTGCGTGACTGGCTGGCCAAAGCGGTGGTTGCCGGCGCCGGCAGCGACGTTCGCGTGCGCCTGCGCGGCGATCTGCGGGATTTTCCGTTCGTGGACCCGGCGAGCGGAGATTTCCGGGTGACCGCGCGGGTGGAGAAGGGAGTACTGGACTATGTCCCGGGCTGGCCGCGCATCGAGGACATCGACGGCGAGCTCACCTTCGAGCGCGATCGCATGGAGGTCGTCGCCCGCAGCGGCTCGATTCTCGGCGCGCGGCTCTCCGGTGTGCGGGTCAGCCTGCCGAGCTTTCGCGGACCGGACCGGCGCGTGCTGGTGAACGGCCAGGCCGACGGTCCGACGGCTGAATTTCTCAAGTACCTCGGGTCCTCGCCGCTGCGGGAGACGGCGGGCAGCGTGGTCACCTCCATGCAAGCCACCGGGCGCGGCAAGCTTCGACTGAAGCTCGAGCTGCCGCTTGCCGACCTGGCGAAGACCAAGGTGGACGGCGAATACGACTTCGCCGCCAACGAGGTCAAGGTCATCGCCGAGCTGCCGCCCATCGAGCAGGCCGCGGGCCGAGTGGCGTTCACCGATTCGGGCATCACGCTCCACGGTGTGCGCGGCCGGCTGCTGGGCGGCGCGCTCACCGCCACCGGCGGCACGCAGCCGCGCGGCGGGGTCGAGATCATGGTACGCGGCGACGCCACGGTGGACCAGGCACGCACCATCGCGCCGCTCGACCATCCGCTCGGCAAGCACGTCTCCGGCGGCTTTGCCTACACGGTCAGCGTGCAGGCGAAGGACGGGCTCGCCCGGGTCAGCCTCGAATCGCCGCTGCGCGGCGTCACCAGCGCGCTGCCGGTGCCGCTCGCCAAAAGCGCGGTCGAAACGCTGCCGCTGCGCGTGGATATCGTTCCGGTCGCCGGCGGCGAACGCGACCGAATCGCGATCTCGCTCGGCAGCCTTGCGCGCGTCGAGCTAGCCCGCCGAAAGAGCAACAACAAGATGGAAGTGCAACGGACCGCGGTCTGGCTTTCGCCCGAACCTGACCAGCCCATCCGTCTGCCCGAGCGCTTGGGGACGCTGGTGTACGGCGCGCTGCCGGCATTCGACCTCGAGCGCTGGATGCCGCTGATGGCCGGCGGCGAAGGAACCGGCGAAGGCGCCGCGGGCGGCGCTGCGCCCGCGGTGGCGCTGGAAGTGAGGTTCGGCACGCTCGACGCGTTCGGGCGGCGGCTCTCCAATGTGGCGTTGCGCGCGAGCGCGCAGACGGCGGGCTGGTCGGCGAACGTAAAGGCCGATGAGCTCGCCGGCGACGTCTCGTACCGCGCCGCCGAGCGCGGCCGGCTGATCGCGCGCCTGGCGCGCTTCAGCATTCCCGCCGACACGCCGGCGGCGGGCGCCGCGGCCAAGCCCCGTCCCGCGCCCAAGCCGAGCGAGCTGCCGGCGATCGACCTGGTGGCCGAGGAGTTTACCTTCCGCGGCAAGCAGCTCGGCCGCGTGGAGCTGGTGGCACGGCCCGACGGCGAAAACTGGCGCATCGAGTCGGCGAGCATGGTGAATCCGGAGGCTTCGCTGACCGGCCGCGGGGTCTGGCGCGCGGCGCCCTCGAGCACCAGCGTGGAATTCGATCTGAAGGCCGGCGACAGCGGCGGCTTTCTGGCGCGCGTCGGCTACCCCGACCTGGTGAAGGGCGCGCGCACCCAGCTGCGCGGATCGCTCGCCTGGCAGGGAGATCCGTCGACGCTCGACCTGCCCACGCTCGCCGGGGACATCGACATGCAGTCGGGCGAGGGCCAGTTCCTCGAGATCGAGCCGGGCGTCGGCAAGCTGATCTCGCTCATGAGCCTGCAGGCACTGCCGCGGCGCATTACCCTCGACTTCCGCGACGTGTTCTCCAAAGGGTTCCAGTTCGACCGCATCACTGCCGGCGCGCAAATCCAGGGCGGCGTGATGAAGCTGCGGGAGTTCCGCATGCGCGGCTCGGCGGCCGACGTCGAGATGAAGGGCGAGACCGACCTCGCGCGCGAAACGCAGAATCTCCAAGTGCGCGTGGTGCCGAGCCTTGCGCTCGGCGACACCGCGGCGCTCGGCCTGGGCTTCGTCAATCCGGTGGCCGGGGTCGCCGCCTTGCTCGCGCAGCGCATCTTGAAGAACCCGCTGGGCCAGATTTTTTCCTTCGACTACGACGTGAGCGGCACCTGGAGCGATCCCAAGGTGGCGAAGATCGAATTGCCGCCGCAGCCGCAAATCACCACCGGACAATGAGACGCCCATGCGCTTTTGCTACGATGTGACTAGGAGACGCAATTGATCCTGCAGACCGCCGAGCGCACCCTGCTCGCCCCCTTCGACCTCGAGCCGCGCAGCCTGGAGCGCGTGTTCGGCACGCTCGCCGCGCGCAAGGTCGACTACGCCGATCTTTATTTCCAGTACTCGCGCTACGAGGGCTGGAGCCTGGAAGAAGGCATCGTCAAATCCGGCAGCTTCAACATCGAACAGGGCGTGGGCGTGCGCGCGCTCTCGGGCGAGAAGACCGCCTTCGCCTACTCCGACGAGATCAGCCTGCAGGCGCTGCAGGATGCGGCCAAGGCGACGCGCGCGATCGCTTCTGCCGGACAAGCCAAACGTGTGAAGACCGGCGAGAAGCGCCTGCCCGTTCCGCTGTACCGCGACGTCGATCCGATCGCCTCGCTGCCGTCTGAATCGAAGGTCGAGCTGCTGCAGCGGCTCGAGCGCAAATGCCGTGCGCTCGACCCGCGCGTCACGCAGGTGATGGCGAGCCTGGGCGGCGAATACGAGGTCGTGCTGATCGCGCGCAGCGATGGCGCGATCGCCGCGGACGTGCGGCCGCTGGTGCGTCTGTCGGTACAGGTGATCGCCGAGCAAAACGTCCGGCGCGAAAGCGGCAGCGGCGGCGGCGGCGCGCGCACCGACTACTCCCACTTCACCGACGAGGTGCTCGACCAGTACGCGCGCCAGGCGGTTTCGCAGGCGCTGGTCAATCTCGACGCGCGGCCGGCGCCCGCCGGCACGATGACCGTGGTGCTCGGCCCGGGCTGGCCGGGCGTGCTGCTGCACGAGGCCATCGGCCACGGCCTCGAAGGCGACTTCAACCGCAAGGGCAGCTCCGCATTCTCCGGCCGCCTGGGGCAGCGCGTGGCTTCGCCCGGCGTCACGGTGGTCGATGACGGCACGCTGCCGGGGCGCCGCGGCTCGCTCAGCGTGGACGACGAAGGCACGCCGACCCAGCGCACCGTACTGATCGAGGATGGTGTGCTGCGCGGCTACATGCAGGACAGCCTGAACGCGCGCCTGCTCGGCATGCCGCTCACCGGCAACGCGCGCCGCGAGTCCTTCGCCCACATCACCCTGCCGCGCATGACCAATACCTATATGTTGGCCGGCCCGCATGACCCGCAGGCCATCATCGCCAGCGTGCCGAAGGGCATCTACGCCAGCAATTTCGGCGGCGGCCAGGTGGACATCACCAGCGGCAAGTTCGTGTTCTCCGCCGCCGAGGCCTACCTGATCGAGAACGGCAAGGTCACCCATCCGGTGAAGGGCGCCACGCTGATCGGCAACGGCCCCGACGCACTGACGCGCGTGACGATGATCGGCAACGATCTCGCGCTCGACCCCGGCATCGGCACCTGCGGCAAGGAAGGCCAGAGCGTGCCGGTCGGCGTCGGCCAGCCGACGCTCAAGATCGAGGGACTCACGGTTGGCGGAACGGCATAGCAAGCAAGCTGCGGATCTAGCCGCGCTCATCCCCGACGGCGCGTTCATCGCGCTGCCGCCGGACTATTCGCTTCCCGCGATGGCGGTCGTGCGCGCGCTCATCGTGCAGAAAAAGAAGAACCTCAGGCTGCTCGGCGTTCCCGTGCTCGGCATGTGCGCCGACTTGCTCATCGGCGCCGGCTGCGTCGCGGAAGTGGAATCGAGCGCGGTCTCGCTCGGCGAAGCCGGCCTGGCGCCGCGCTTCACCGAGGCGGTGGAGAAGGGCGAGATCAAGGTGCGCGACGCCACCTGCCCGGCGGTTCACACCGCGCTGCAGGCGAGCGAGAAAGGCGTGCCCTTCATGCCGCTGCGCGGGGTACTGGGCTCCGACCTTGTCAAGAGTCGTCCCGACTGGCTGGTGCAAGAAAATCCGATGAGGAAAATGGGCTCTGACCCCATTTTGCTGGTTCCTGCCATCACGCCCGACATCGCCCTGTTCCACGCGCGCTGGGCGGATGAAGCCGGCAACGTGTGGGTCGGGCGGCGGCGCGAGCTGGCGACGATCGCGCACGCGGCGAAGCAGACATTCGTCACTTATGAAGAGCTCAAGCCCGGCGACATGCTCGAGGACGAGCTGCTCGCGCCCGGCGTGATCTCCGCGACCTACATCACCGCGACCGCGCCGGCGAAGCGCGGCGCGTGGCCGCTTGCCATCGCCGGCGTCTACGACATCGACGACGCGCACCTGGTGAAATACGCGAAGGCCGCGCGCACGCGCGAAGGCTTCCAGCGCTACCTGGACGAGTTCGTTTGCACACCCGAGAAGAGCTCCTCGCCTGCGTCATCGCCCGCCTGATCGGCGAGGCGAAGCACGTGGCGGTGGGCGCGGCGTCGCCGATCCCGGCGACCGCCTGTGAATTGTTGAAAGCGCGCGGACAGAATCTGCGCGTCTCCATGCTGCACAAGAGAAAAGGCAATCCGTTTACGGAGGGTTCGCGCGAGTTGTTCGACCTCGCCGGGCAGGGCCGCATCGATGTGTTCTTCCTCGGCGGCGCGCAGATCGACGGCGAGGGCAGCATCAACCTGGTGCGCGCCGACGGCAAGCGCTTTCCCGGATCGTTCGGCTCGGCGTTCATGTATCCGGTGGTGAAGAGCACCATCCTCTTCCGGGAAGAGCATTCCCGGCGCGTGCTGGTGCCGAAGGTCGAGTTCGTCTCCGCGCGCGGCACGCCGCGCGCGCTCCTCACCGGCAAGGCGCTTTTCTCGTGGCACGGCGGCCGCTTTCGGCTGGAAAGCACGCACCAGACCGGCGACATCCGCGGCGAGACCGGGTTCGATTACGACTCGCCAGCCGCGGTGCCGATCACCCCGGCGCCCTCGGCCGACGATCTGGCGCTGTTGCGCAGCAGCGTGGCGAAGCGCATCGCCGCCGACTATCCCGATTTCGCCAAACGCGTAGTGGGGAATAAACTAGCGCCATGAACGCACCCGAGAAGCTCAAGCAATACGACCGCGACGCCCAGGTCGTCGGCAACATCGTCCACCTCGAGCATTTCAACGTGGTGATCGACGACCAGCGGCTCGCGACCCTCTTCTACGTGGTCGGCCTCGGCGGCACGCGCGACCCGTACATCTTCCCCGGCCTCGAGAACATGTGGGTCAACTTCGGCCGTACGCAGGTGCACCTGCCGAGCCGCGGCTCGAAGCCCGAGGTGGTGCGCGGCACCGTGGGCTTCGTGGTGCCGAGCCTCGACGATCTCGTGAAGCGCCTCGAGCATGCCGGCAAGGAGATGAAGCGCGTCGCCCCGGATCTGCCGAATAAATTTTCCTTCAACAGACAGAAGGACACGGTGGAGGCCACCTGCCCGTGGGGCAACCGCGTGCGCTGCCACGCGCCGTCGCCGGAATTCGGCCGCACCGAGCTCGGCCTGGTCTACGTCGACTTCGACGTGCCGCCGGGCACCGCCGAAGGCATCGCGCGCTTTTACAACCAGGTCATCAAGGCGCCCGCGCGCTCGGGCAACGGCAGGGCGAGCGTGAGCGTCGGGCGCAACCAGGCGCTGCACTTCACCGAGACCTCGAAGCCGCTGGCGGAGTACGACAACCACCACATCCAGGTTTACGTCGCCGACTTCGGCACCCCCTACCACTGGCTGAAGGAACGCGGTCTCATCAACATGGAGACCGACGCCGAGGAATGGCGCTTCCAGTGGATCACCGATCCGAAGGACGGGAACAAGCTGTTCCAGATCGAGCACGAGGTGCGCAGCATGAAGCACCGCCTGTTCGCCCGGCCGCTGGTCAACCGCAACCACGCCATTACCAATATGACGTACCTGCCGAACGCCGACGCGTTCCGTGGCACGTATTGAGCGGCGATGAAGCGCCTGCTTGTCGGCGCCGCGCTCGTGCTGTGCGCGCAAGCGGCGGGCGCCGACGAGGTCTCGCTGCGGCTCGGCGGCAAGGAGCTTCCCCTCAGCCCGGCGCTGCGCGAACGGCTCGCCACGCTGGCGCAGGAAACCCTGCGGCACTGCGGTCCGAACACCGCCCAGCACCCGGGTAATTTCGGCCGCTCGGCGTTCGGCGCCGAGCAGCGCTGGCAGCGGCTGCTCGAGGGCTCGCGTCTGCGCGTGCGCTTCGCCGAGCCTTTCGTCACCGAGTCGCACCTGGGCGGCACGCGCGGCGTGTCGGAGGCCCTGATCGGCCTGGAGCACGAGGAGCTCTTCGTCGGCCCGGATTTCACGCGGCACGGCACGGCCATCGTCGAGCACCTGCAATGCGGCTACCTGCCGTCGCTCGAGCTCGCCTGCCTGGCCGAGCTCCAGCCACACCTGCCCGCGCGCTACCGCGCGAACCTGCGCCAGGCTGGAGCGCGATGCGAGCGGCCGCATCGTCATGCCGCCGCCGGACATCGCGCCTTCGTGTAGTTGATTAGGCTTTTTCTTTGTAGAGGTTCGGCAGGTCGAGGCGTCGGCCCGGGTCGACCAGCACGGCAAAGAACGGCGCGCCGCGCTCGCGCCGGCCAGCCGCCAGCCGCTCGAGCGCCGCGACCAGGACCTGGAAGTCTTCCCGAGCCTAGGGTATCCAGCCCCTCGAGGATCAGCACCTGGGGGCCGGAGCCGGCTTCCAGTACCGCCGTCCGCGGGATCGTCCCGTCGGTCACACGGTAGACGCCCGATCGGCTTGCATCGCGATAGCGCTCGGCTAGGTGCCCCATTGGCGAGCGCAGTCTACTTCAGGGCGGCGCCCCCGCCGGGCACCGCGCCGCACCATGTTTCGTCGAGAAACGGGTTCTTGGCGAGCACCTTGCCTATAGAGAATCGCTCGGCGCATACTGAATTCGCTCACGAGCGGAGGAGGACCCATGTCGAGCAATACCAGTCGCAGGAATTTCATTCGCAAGACCGCAGCACTCACCGGAGGTGCCTTCGCAGCCGCCGGTAGCGCGCGCGCCGCCCCGCTGCCGATCCCGCAGACCAACCAGGAGCCCGGCCGCATCATCGAGGAGACGGCATACGGCATGCCCTCGAAGTACGAGGCGCACGTCAAGCGCCGGCGCACCGATGTGTTCAAGAACCGGCAGAACCTGTCGGACTGGAGCATGACGCCGCTGCAGCACCAGCCCGGCATCATCACGCCGAACGGCCTGATCTACGAGCGCCATCATGCCGGTACGCCCGACATCGACCCGCGCACGCACAAGCTCGTGATCCACGGCCTGGTGAAGCAGCCGCTGGAATTCTCCATGGACGATCTGCACCGCTATCCCTCGGTGTCGCGCTTCTACTTCATGGAGTGCTCGGGCAACGGCCTGACCGATTGGCTCAAGCCGGCGTCGACCACGGTGCAGCAGACGCACGGCCTGCTCTCGGGCGCGCTGTGGACCGGCGTTCTCATGTCGACACTGCTCGAAGAGGCGGGCATCGATCCGAAGGCCAAGTGGGCGCTGCTGGAAGGCGCCGATTCCTCGGCGCACACGCGCTCGGTGCCGATGGAGAAGATGCTCGACGACACGATGATCGTGTACGCGATGAACGGCGAGGCGCTGCGCCCGGAGAACGGTTACCCGGTGCGCGCGTTCCTCCCCGGCTGGGAAGGCAACATCTGCGTGAAGTGGCTGCGGCGTATCGAGCTGGGCGAGCAGCCCTGGCACTTCCGCAGCGAGACCGCGCGCTACACCGACCCGATGCCGGGCGGCAAGTGGCGCCAGTTCAGCATGGTGATGGAGACCAAGTCGGTGATCACCAATCCATCGGGCGGCATGAAGATGAAGGGCCCGGGCTTCTACGAGATCACCGGGCTCGCGTGGTCGGGCGCGGGCAAGATCCGCGCGGTCGACGTCTCGGTCGACGGCGGCAAGAACTGGCGCGAGGCGAAGCTCGAGGAGCCGGTCATGGACAAGTGCCTGACGCGCTTCAAGGCCGCGTGGAATTGGGACGGCTCGCCCGCCGTGCTGATGAGCCGCGCGGTGGACAGCAACGGCTACGTACAGCCGACGGTGCAGGATCTGCAGAAGAAACGCGCGATCGTGGGCTTCGTGCAGCACCACAACGGGATCCAGCCATGGGCGGTATCGGCCAACGGGGAGGTGCGCAATGTCATCGGCCAAGCCTAAGTTTTTCGCGGTCATCGCCGCGTCCGCGCTGGTCGCCGCTTGCGCCGGCACCGGTGGTAGCAGCGCCCCAGCCAAGACCTCGAACGGCATCTGGATGGGCACTACGGCGCCGCATCCGGTGCAGCCGCTCGCGGACAAGCCGCGCTTCGGCAAGCCGATCAGCGAGGCCGACCTCGCGGCGTGGAACATCGACATCCGTACGCCCGACGGGCAGGGCCTGCCCGCGGGCAGCGGAACGGTTTCCCAGGGCCAGCAGGTCTATGCGGCGAAGTGCGCCGCGTGCCATGGCGCCGACGCCAAGGGCGGCGCGGTCTACGGCACGATGGTCGGCGGCATCGGCTCGATGAACAGCTCGCCGCGCGTGCTCACCCCGGGCAGCATGTACCCGTACGCCCCGATCCTTTTCGACTACATCCGCCGCTCGATGCCGATGGATCGGCCGCAGACCCTGACCAACAATGAGGTGTATGCGCTTTCGGCGTACCTGCTCAACCTGAACGGCCTGGTGCCGGCCGACGCGGTGATGGACGCGCAAAGCCTGCCGAAGGTGCAGATGCCGAACCGCGCCGCTTTCCTGATCGACGACCGGCCCGATGCGCAGGCGACGCGCTGCATGGCCAATTGCAAGTGACACGATGGGCGGGACACGGCCGGGTCACCCCGGCCGTTTTGTTTCCGCGTAGCAGAGAATTTCGTTAGGAGGTATTACCGCATGGCCAAATCAGCCGCCGACTGGAACGCACCGCCGAAGTTTCCCGCGACGCACTACGTCGATTCCCGCATCTACACCGATCAATCCATCTTCGACGAGGAGATGGAGAAGCTGTTCAAGCCGTCGTGGATCATCGCCTGCCACGAATCCGAGATCGCCAATGCGTTCGATTACCGGCTGTTCACGCATCCGAGCGGCGTGCCGCTGATCATCGTGCGCGGCGACGACATGAACGTGCGCAGCTTCTACAACATCTGTCCGCACCGGGGCAACACCATCCTGTACGACCCGGCGGGCAACGCGAAGCGCATGACCTGCATCTTCCACCAGTGGTCGTTCGATGCGCGCGGCAACTGCATCGACATCTCGCGCGCCGAGCAGGGCTATCAGGACCGCTTCTGCAAGGAGGACGCGGGCCTGCGCGAGGTGAAATGCGAGATCGGCTTCGGCGGCTTCGTCTGGGTCAACCTCGACGACGCCAGCGGCACGCTGAAGGAGTTCGTCGGTCCGGCGATGGACATCCTGGCGCCGTACATGGTCGAGCCGATGGAGGTGTTCCACTTCAACCGCGCCGTGGTCGACACCAACTACAAGCTCTGGCACGACACCAACAGCGAGTTCTACCACGACTTCGTGCACTACTTTAATCGCATCACCGGCATGATGCAGCCCGGCTATTACGACCGCAAATACACCGCGTTCGCGAACGGTCATGCCACCGTCGGTTCGATGCAGATCCAGTACGACAAGTACGAAGGCTCGAAGGCGCGCGCGGTCGGCTGGCCCGGCCTGGCGCCGGGCGGCTGGTACATGGTGGACCTCTTCCCGGGGATGACTTACAACCTGCGCACCTCGGTGCTGCGCATCGACACCGCCATCCCGCTGGGGCCGAACAAGGTCGCGATCGAGTTCCGTGGCCTGGGCCTGAAGAGCGATACGCCGGAGCAGCGCGCGCAGCGCATCTTCGACCACAACACGATCTGGGGCCCGTTCGGTCGCAACCTGCACGAGGACCTGCTCGCGGTGCACGGCCAGGGCCGCGCGATGCGCGAGCGCACCGGCAGCCGCTGGGTGATCCAGGGTCGCGAAGAGAACAGCACGATCCACGACGAGGTCGGCATGCGCCACTTTTACGCAGAGTGGAGCCGGCGCATGGGACGCCCGGCGCACGACCCGTTGCGCGAGAACCGGCCCGCGCCGGCGCGCGCGGCGGCGTGAGCGCGGCCATGGAGCAGCGCCAGCAGATCGAGGAGCTGGTCTACCGCTCGTGCCTCGCGCTCGACGATCGCGACTTCAAGGGATTCCTCGCGCTGTGCGATCCGGCATTCCGCTACAAGGTCAGTGCGTACAGCCCGGAGATCCGCAAGGAGATGGTCTGGCTCGACCACGACCGCGCCGGCATGGAGACGCTCTTCACCCAGCTGCCGCGGCACAACAGCGACCACTCGCCGCTCACGCGCCACGCCACCGTGTACACCGTCAAGGTGAACGGCACGCAGGCCGAGGTGGTGTCGGCGCTGCAGGTGTTCCGCACCTCGCTCGACGGCGGCGCCACCGAGCTCTACGGCGTGGCGCGGCTAATCGACACGGTGAAGCTCGACGGCGGCAGCCCGAAGCTCGCCAGCCGGGTGGTGCGCATGGAAACGCGCCAGCTCGGCTTCGGCACCCATATCCCGTTCTAGGGGCCGCCGAGCGCATGCGCATCCAGGTCAACGCCCGCAACCGCGGCTTCGAGTTCGACGCCGGGCCGGGAGAGCGCGTGCTCTACGCGGGCCTGCGCGCGGGCATCGACCTGCCCTACGAGTGCGCCACCGGAACCTGCGGCACGTGCAAGGCCAAGCTGGTCTCGGGCCGGGTGGCCGACCGCTGGCCCGGCGCGCCGGGCAAGAAGTATGTGAAGCCGCAGGCGGGCGAGTTCCTCATGTGCCAGTGCGCCGCCGAGGAAGCGTTGACCCTCGAAGTCTCCAAATTCGTCTACGCAGTGGAGCCCGGCGCGTGCGTGCCGCAGACCTGCGCCGGCACTGTGCGCGGCGTGCGCGCGCTTACGCACGACGTCATGGGCTTCGCGCTCGAGCTCGAGCGGCCGCGCGACTTCGATGCCGGCCAGTTCGCGCTGCTCGCCGCCGACGGCGTAGACGGTTATCGCGCCTACTCGATGTGCAACTACGAGCGCGGCGGCCGCACGCTGGACTTCGTGGTGAAGCGCAAGCCCGACGGCGGCTTCTCGGACTGGCTGTTCGGCGCCAGCCGCGAAGGCGCCCGCCTGCAAGCGTTCGGGCCGCTCGGCAAGGCGACCTTCGATCCCGCGCTGGGCAAGAACCTGCTGTGCATCGCCGGCGGCTCGGGCATCGCCGGCATGATGTCGATCCTGGCCCGCGCCGATGCCGCCGACTATTTTTCCAGGCATCACGGCCATGTCTTCTTCGGCATCCGGACGATGAAGGATGCTTTCTTCTTCAACGAGCTGAGCAAAACCAAAGCGGCGGTAACGGTGGCGCTTTCGGATGAGGACGTCTCCGAAAAGGCGGCCCAAGCCTGGCCCTCGTTGAAATTCGAGAAAGGCCTGGTGCACGAGGTGGCAAAGCGCGCGATGGCGGGCAAGTACCAGAACGTGCGCGCGTACGTGGCCGGCCCGCCGCCGGCGGTGGATGCCGCGATCCGCGTGCTGCTGCTGGACGCGAAGCTCACCACCGACAACATCCGCTACGACAAATTCAGCTGATGGGCAAGCGCATGGTCTGCCGCGTCGCCGACGTTCCCGAGAATTCCCTCAAGGAGTGCGAAGCCGACGGCGGGCTGAAGCTGGTGGTGGCGAACGCCGGCGGCGAGTTCGTCGGCTTCCAGGCCATGTGCCCGCACCAGGACGTTCCGCTTTGCGAGGGCCTGTTCGACGGCCAGACGCTCACCTGCCACATGCACCTGTGGCAATGGGACGTGCGTACCGGCGCGCCGCTCGGCATCGCCGAGGCGCCGCTGCAGCGCTATGCGCTCGCGCGCGAGGGCGACGCGATCTATCTCGGCGGCGAGTCGAGCGCGCTCGACGTCGGCGAGCTCTTCAATGGACTGAATTCGTCGATCCTCGAGAAGCTGTCGGCGCTCGCGCGGCGGGAAAGCCACCCGGCGGGCGCGGTGCTCTACAAGCCGGGCGATCCGGCCGACGACCTGTACGTGCTCGATTCCGGCCGCGTCGAGTTCCTGGTGGGGCGCGGCGACCGCGCCGCGCCGGGCGGTTTCATGCTGAAGAAGGGCGAGGTGTTCGGCTGGGCGGCGCTGCTCGAAGGCTATGCGGCGCGCATCGCGAGCGCCCGCTGCCTGGAGGATGCTGTGCTCCTCAGAATCAACGGCAAGGCCGCGCTGCGGGTCCTGGAAAGCGACCCGGCGTCGGGTTTTGCCGTAATGCGTCGGCTGGCCGCGCTCATCGCGCGTTATCTGGCCACATCGGGGGCGAAATGAAACGAATCTTGGTGCTGTTGGCAATGCTGGGGATGGGCAGTGCGGGGGCGCAGCCCGTCAAGCTCGTGGTCGGGTACCAGCCGTACGACACGATTTCCTACTCGGCGGTGGTGATCCGCGCCCTCGATCTGTGGAAGAAGCACCTCCCGCCGGGCAGCGAGGTCGAGTTCCAGAACGCGCTGCAGGGCTCGATCATCGTCAACAACATGCTCGCCAACAAGCAGCAGATCGGCTACCTCGGCGACATGCCGGCGGTGGTCGCCACGACCAAAAGGAGCGTGGCGCCGGTCAACCTGGTAGCGAACACCGGCTTCTCGCCCGGGCAGCGCTGCAACGTAATCATGGTCCGTGCCGACGCGCCGAAGTTCAAGTCGCCCGAAGAGGCGGTCAAGTGGCTGGACGGCAAGCAGCTTGCCACGCCGCAGGGCAGCTGCGCGCACCGCTTCCTCGGCCTGGTGATCGAGCGCACCAAGATCAAGCCCGCGGCGATCCTCAACCAGTCGATCGAGGTGATCGCCACCAACCTGCGCCAAGGCAAGATCGACGGCGCGGTCCTGTGGGAGCCTTCGGTGTCGCGCATCGGGGACATCGTCGGCGAAGGCTCGGGGCGCATCGTCGCCACGGGCCACACCTTCGGCATCCCGGACGCCGGCGCGATCGCGATGCGCGAAGACTTCATGAAGAGCCGGCCGGATCTAGTCGAAGCGTGGCTGAAGATCGAGCTCGAGGCGCAGCAGTACGTGCTCGATCCGAAGAACTGGACCAAGGTCGCCGAGTTCGTGAAGAGCCAGACGGCCGGCATCAGCGTGCCGATGGCGTGGTTCTCGATCTACGGGCAGATCCCGGCTTCGGCCGGCGGCAGCCCGATCCGCGACGAAAAGCCGTTCGTGTTCGACCCCCGCGTCCAGAAGCTGCTCGCGGAGACCTACGTCTATCTGCACCAGGCGAAGGCGATTGACGTCGACAAGCCGGCGCCCGGCGCGCTCGACGATTCCATCGCGCGCAAGGTGGCGCAGGCCGCGAAGGTGGCGCTGCCGCTCGGCGTGATCAAGGCGCAGGATGTTTCCCGGATGCCCAAGTAGCACACAACTGAGAAGAGGAGGCAGTCATGAACAGGCGGCATTTCATCGCAGCGGCAAGTCTGATCACAGCGGCGGCGTCGCTGAGCGGCGTGGCACTCGCGCAGGACTACGGCAAGCCCGGCGGGCCGGTCAATCTGGTGGTCGGCTACCAGCCGTATTACACGCAGTCGTGGTCCGGCGTGGTGATGCGCGGCAAGAAGTTCTACGAGAAGTACCTGCCGAAGGGCTCGAACGTCGAGTTCCAGATCGGCCTGCAGGGCGCGATCATCGTCAACAACATGCTCGCCGGGAAGCAGCACGTCGGCTACATGGGCGACATGCCCTCGATCGTGGCGACCACCAAGACCGAAGTGGCCGATGTGCGCCTGGTCGCCAACCTCGGCCTCGCCTACGACCAGTGCAACGCCTTCCTGGTGCGCAACGACGCGCCGCAGTTCAAGAGCGACCAGGAAGCGATCCGCTGGCTGGCCGGCAAGACCGTGGCGGTGCCCAAGGGAAGCTGCACCGACCGCTTCGCGCAGGCGACCTTCAAGCGCTTCAACATCCAGCCCAAGGAGTACCTGAACCAGAACATCGAGGTGATCACGTCCAATTTCCGCGCCGGCAAGCTCGACGCCGCGGTGATGTGGCAGCCGACCACCTCGCGCCTGGTGGACGAGGGCCTGGCGCGCCTGATCGCGACCGGCAAGAGCGTGCAGGAGAACGACGGCGGCTTCCTTGCGATGCGCGCGGACCTGATCAAGGCGCGGCCCGACGTGGTCAAGGCCTGGCTGCAGGCCGAGCTCGACGCGCAGCTCTTCATCGCCGACCCGAAGAACGCGGCCGAGGTGATCAAGATGGCGAAGGAGCAGACCACCGGCTTCTCGGAGAAGGTGCTGTGGAACTCGCTCTACGGCCGCTATCCCGACAGCGCCGGCGGCGGCGAGATGCGCAACACCATGCACTACACCTTCACGCCCGAGACGCGCGAGCTTATCAACCGGGCCGCCACCTTCCTGCACTCGATCAAGAGCATCAACACCGAGAAGATCCGGCCCGAGGCAATCGAGTCGAAGTGGACCGAGGAGATCCTGAAGGAGCGCGGCCTCAAGGCGCCGATCGCCGAGGTGAAGGCGCTGCCGGCCTCGCAGGCGCCGAAGTAGATGGAGGCTGCCGCAACCGCCAACGGGGCGGATGACGGGAAGATAGCGCTGCTGCGCGAGACCACGCCGTTCGGAGACGCCTCCGGGGCGTTCCTCGCGCGCATCGCGGCGATCGCGCGCCCGGCGCGCTACGGCGCCGGCAAGCGCATCTACAGTGCTGGCGATGCGGCGGAGGACATCTTCATCGTCGTCTCGGGCCGCGTCGACCATGTGTTCGCGCCCGAGGTGGGTGCGCACGACCCGCTCAAGCGCATGACGCGTGGCGGCGTGTTCGGCTGGGCCGGGCTGCTGCTGGGGCAGACGAAGCGCCTCGCCACGGTCACCGCGGCCGAGCCGACGGAGGTGCTGCGCCTCGACACCGAGGCGCTGGTCGCGCTGCTCGAGTCCGAGCCGCTCGAGGGCGGGCGGGTGATGGAGCGCTTCGTCGGCATGATCCAGCGCGAGTTCGCGCTGCCGAAGATGCTGGCGCAGGTGCGGCGGCTTTCCGGGCCGCTCACCGAGGAGATGTCGAGGACCGCCCTGACGATGTACCGCGCCTCGCTCTGGCTGAAGAGCCCGCGGCCCTACCTGATGCTGATCGGCTTCGCGCTGGTGCTGGGCTTCTGGTACCTCGCGGTCGAGGTCTGGAAGCTGCCGCGCTTCCGCGAGATGCCGGGGATCACCACGGTGGTGAAGGAATGGGTCTCGCCCAACCCGACCTACGGGCTGTCGCTTTATACGGAGGAGTATTACCAGCACATCCTGGTGTCGATCTGGCGAGTGACCAAGGCCTTCCTGCTCGCCACCGTGCTCGGCGTGGCCTTCGGCCTGCTGCTCGGCTGGTCGCGGGTGTTCAAGGAATACGTGTTCCCGGTGTTCGAGATGCTGCGACCGATCCCGATCCTCGCCTGGGTGCCGCTCGCCATCGTGATGTTCATCGCCACCGAGTCGGCGGTGGTGTTCCTCGCCTTCCTCGCCTCGTTCTTCGCCACCGCGCTCAACACCATGCTCGGCGTCGAGTCGATCGACGAGTCCTACATCCGGGCGGCGCACTGCCTCGGCGCGGACCGCTGGCAGGTGTTCCGCCACGTGATCATCCCGGGCTCGCTGCCGTTCATCTTCACCGGCCTGCAGATCTCGATCGGCGTGTCGTGGTTCTCGCTGGTCGCGGCCGAGATGGTGTCCGGCCAGTACGGCCTGGGCTATGTCATCAACACCTCCTACGTGATGGTGCGCTACCCGACGATCGTGATCGGCATGATCACGCTCGGCATCGTCGGCTACATCACCAGCGCCATGGTGCGCGTGGCCGGCGACTACATGATGGAGTGGCGCGTGCGGGAACTCGCGCTCTCTGACCGATGAGCCGAGGACAGATTTCGATTCAGGACGTGGTGAAGGTTTACGATCCCGAGGGGGCGGCGGTGATGGCGGTCGACCACTGCTCGCTCGACATCGAGGGCGGCGAGATCTGCATGATCGTCGGGCCTTCCGGCTGCGGCAAGACGACCTTGCTCAACGCGATCGCCGGCTTCCACGAGATCACCTCGGGCCGCATCACCATGGACGGCGAGGTGCTCTGCTCGGCGGACAAGCCGAAGTCGGAGCCCGGCCCGGACCGCATCGTGGTGTTCCAGAACGGCGCGCTGTTTCCCGTGGAAATCGAACCTGGAGAACGTGATCTTCGGCCCGATGATGCAGGGCAAGCTCGATCGCAAGGCGGCGATCGAGAAGGGGCGCGCGATGATGGCCGACGCCGGCCTGTCGGGCGTGGAGCACAACTATCCCGGCGAAGTGTCCTCGGGCATGCGCCGGCGCGTCGAGATCGTGCGCGCGCTGATGAACGACCCGAAGGTCCTGCTGCTGGACGAGCCCTACCGCGCGCTCGACTCGCTCACCAAGAGCGTGATGCACGAGGCGCTGCTCGAGATCTACTACAAGAACAAGGTCACCATCTTCTTCATCACGCACGACCTGGAGGAGGCCATCTTCCTCGGCCACCGCGTCGCCATCATGACCACGCGGCCGTGCAAGCCGAAGAAGGTGCTGAGCGTCGACATCCCGCATCCGCGCGACTACAGCGTGCTGACCTCGAAGCGCTTCCGCGAGCTGATCGAGGAGACCAACGACGCCGTGCACGAGGAGGCCCTGAAGGCTTTCCAGGCCGGAGAGAAAGAAGGATGAAGAAAGTTCCTGTCGAGCCCCGCCTTCTGGCGCGGCGCCGCCTCCATCGTCATTTTCCTGGTGCTGTGGGAAATTGGCGCGCGCTCCAAGGCCTGGATGGCGCCGGAGTTCTTCGCGCCGTTCAAGGAGCTGCTCGTGGCGATGGGGTTCAAGAAGGACTATCTGCCGTGGATCGGCGCGGTGCCCGCGCCCTCGGGAGTGCTCAAGGCCTGGGTCGCGGTGCTCGCCGAGCCGGGCTACTGGCAGAGCTGGTACATGAGCATGTTCCGCGTGCTGGGCGGGTTCGTCGCCGCGATGATCATCGGCATCCCGTTCGGCCTGATGCTGGCGGTGAGCCGCGTCGCGTACGGCATCGGCTTCCCGGCCTTCGAGGTGCTGCGGCCGATCCCGCCGCTGGCATGGGTGCCGGCCTCGATCATCTTCTGGCCGACGCAGGAGCTCGCCATCATCTTCATCACCTTCCTCGGCGCGTTCTACACCATCGTCATCAACGTGCTCGGCGGCGCGCGCTCGATCGACGGGCGCTACTTCCTTGCCGCGCAGTCGATGGGCTCCTCGAATTGGGACATCTTCCGGCGCGTGATCCTGCCCGGCACGCTGCCGTCCATCGTGGTGGGCTCGGCGGTCGGCATGGGCATCACCTGGGAAGTGGTGGTCGCGGCGGAGATGATCTCCGGCGGCGGCAGCCAGCAGGCCGGCGTCGGCGGCGGGCTGGGCTTCTTCATCTGGAACTCCTACGTCGGCGGCTCCTATGAGCAGATCGTCGTCGGCATGATCTCGATCGGCATTGCCGGCTTTGCCTCCAGCGAGCTGCTGCGCTGGGGCGGCCGCTACGCGACCCCATGGCTGAAATTACGCTAAGACCAAAAATCATTCCTGGCGAGATCTCCGTCCAGGGCGTGAGCAAGTCGTACGGCGCAACCCAGTTCCGCAAGGAAGTGGTGCACGACTGCTCGTTCACGATCGAGCGCTCGAAGCTCACCGTCATGGTCGGCCCCTCGGGCTGCGGCAAGAGCACCCTGATTCGGCTGCTCGCCGGCTTCGAGCAACCCACCACCGGCAAGATCCTCCTCGACGGTGCGCCGGTCGCGGAGCCGAGCCGGGACCGGCTGGTGGTATTCCAGGAAACCGCGCTGTTTCCCTGGATGACCACGTGGGACAACATCCTTTACGGCCCGCGCGCGCGCGGCGAACTCACGCGCGAAAGCTTCGCCTTCGGCGAATTCCTCCTCAACAAGGTCGGCCTGCAGGAATTCCGCGACAAGTACCCGGGCCAGCTTTCCGGCGGCATGCAGCGCCGCGCCGAGCTTGCCCGCGCCATGATCAACAACCCCAAGGTCATGATCCTCGACGAGCCGTTCCGCGGCCTCGACGCCATGACCAAGGAGCTGATGTGGGAGTACTACTCCAGGCTGTATGAAGAGAACCGGCGCACCAATTTCTTCGTCACCACGGACATCGACGAGGCGGTGTTCCTCGCCGACCGGATCCTCGTTATGTCCAACATCCCGACCCAGGTGCGCGCCACCATCGAGGTCGACCTGCCGCGGCCGCGCAAGCTGCTCGACATCTTCGAGAACGACCGCGCCAACGACATCAAGAAGCAGGCGCTCTCCATCCTGCACGCCGAGGCGATGCGCTCGTTCTCGCGCGGCTCCAAGGCCGCCGCCGACTTCGTCGACGCCTACCTCAAGCGCTCCAGCGGCGCCTGATCGAGCTTCTTCTCAGCAAGCCGGTCGTCGTCGTGCTCGCGGTCCTCGGCGCCGCGCTGTGCTCGCTGGCCTCCTACCTCAAGGTCCGGGGGCGGATCAGCGAGAAAACCGACCGGCGGATGAACTACGCCGGCTACGGCGTGATGGCCGCGAGCATGCTGCTGTTCGTGCTCGCCGGCCTCTGGCGCTGACCTAAAGGGGATTGTCGCGCGGACGGCGGCGTTTAGGGTCGTAGAACGGCAGCGCGGCGACGCGGGCGACGCGGCCGTCGCCGAGCCGTACCACGCTGCCGGTGTCGAGCGTAGGAGGGCTGACGAAACCCAGCGCCAGCGACTTGCCGAAAGTGGGCGAGAAGCATTCGCTCGTGACCTTGGCGGGCGGCAGGTCGGAGCGGCCGGGCCCGTCCAGGATGTCGAGGCCGACCAGCCGCCGTTCAGCATCAAACGTCATGTTTGGAGCAAAGCGTTCCAAGCCCAGCTCGCGAGGGTTGGCGCGGCCGTCGACCTCGCGGTCGAAGAGCACGTAGCCGGCTTCGATGCGCAGGCTGTCGGCCGCCGCCCAGCTGCAGGCGCGCAGTCCTTCGTTGCGCCCGGCCTCGAGCAGCTTGTGACGCAGCGTTGCCGCTTCCGACGCGGGCACCAGCAATTCGTAGCCGAGCTCCCCGCTGAAGCCCAGACGCGCGACGATCAGGCCGTCCTTTTCCAGGAAGCGGAAATAGCGCAGGTTGGTGACGGCGTCGGGGCCGAGCAGGCGCGCCAGGATCCACCCGCTCGCCGGTCCCTGTAGCGCGAGGATGGCGAAGGCGCCGGAAACATCGTGGCCGCCGAAGCCGGCACGACGGCCGGTGAACAGCCAGAAGCGCTCGGCGTCGAGGCGCCAGACGGTCGCATCGATGAGCACCGCGCCGTCATCGTTGATCAGCAGCGTGTAGGCGATCTGGCCGGGGACGAGGTGCTCGAGGTTGCGCGTCTGCAGGCGCTGGAGCTCGGACTTCTCGTAGAACTCGTAAAGGCCCATGAAGGAAAAGTCGAACAGGCCGGCGGAACGCCGGGTGGCAAGATGCTCCTCGACGGCGCTCATAGGGTACGAAGGAGCAGCAGGCCGCCGGTCGCGACGCAGAGAAGGCCGGCGAGCCGCCGCAGGACGAGCGCACTCGCGACGTGGGCCAGGCGCACGCCCGCGACCACGCCCAGCAGCTCGAACAGCGTGATCACGGCCGCCGTATTCCAGTCGATGAACCCATGGCGATAGTTCTCGACCGACCCCGAGGTGGCAGCGACGATCTGCAGCACCTGGCTGGTGGCGACCGCGGTGAGCGGGGCATAGCGCAGGATCACCATCAGCGGCACCGAGAACAGCGGCCCGCCGGCGCCCGAGAATCCAGAGCCGAAGCCCGAGGCCGCGCCGACGCCGGCAAGGAGCCATGTCTCGCCGGACGCGCGCCCCTCGCGCGGCTTTACCGGGAAAAGGACGTAGATGCCGGCGCTAACGATGATGAGGGCGATGAAGATGGCAAGCGGCCGGGCGTCAATCACCGCCGCCACCGCCGCGCCGAAGAAGCCGAAGACAAGGGCGGCGGCGCACACGGGGATGGAGATGCGCCAGTCGATGCTGCCGCGGCGCTGGTAGAGGAACGTGCCGAGGATGCCGGTGAAGAGGAAGCTGAAAAGCGACGTGGCGGCAGCCTGATGGATGCTCAGGCCTCCGAACAGCGCCAGGAACGAAACCATCAGCACGCCGCCGACGCCCACCGTGCCGATGAGCAGTCCGACGAGCGACGCCACCGCCGCCACAGCCACCAACGAAGTGAGGTCCGCGCTCAGCCGGCGGCGAAGGCGACGAGCTCGCTGGTGAGGAGGACAGCGAGCTTCTTCATCAGCCCATAGCCGATGGAGGCATCGTTCTCCATCAGCCGCATCAGCGCTGCGCCGTCGATCGCAACCACGTCGCAGGCCGTAAGGCAGTACGCCGTTGCGATGCGCCGGGCGTGGCCTTCGACCAGCGGTGCCCAGCCGAAAACATCGCCGCGGCGGATGATGTCGCCCGCCGCGGTGTCGCGCTTGCTCAGGCCCAGCGTGAACCGCACCATGCCGTCGGCGAGCACGTAGAAGTCGTCGACCGTGTCGCCCACGGTGTAGATGCGCGTGTCCTGCGTAAACGAGCGCGCGCGGCCGAGCGCTGCGACGCGCCCAAGCTGCGCCTCGCTCAGGCCGGAAAAGAAGCGGGCCTGGGCGAGGACGCCGGCGGCGTCAACCAGCTTTTCTCTGTTTTCCAACGAGCTGCTTGAACTTGGCGAGCTCGTCTTCCTTCATGAAGACCGTGTGCTCGGGACCGGGGTAGGCGCGCTTGCGCACGTCGTCGCGGTAGTCGCTCAGGCCCTTCTCGAGAATCGGCACCAGGTCGACGTAGATCTTCGAGTGGCGCGGCGTGTGCGCCTCGTAGAGGTGGAAGAGGTCGGAGCCGATGATGTGCACGCCATGCGCGCGGTTGCCGGCGCCGAGCGAGATCACCGGCACCGGCAGGGTCTGAGCCAGGTACTCGCACACTTCGGAGGTCGTCACCTCGCACATGATCGAGAAGCAGCCGGCATCGACCATCGCCCACGCGTCGTCCACCAGCTCCTTGGCGCGGTCCGCGGTCTTGCCCTGCGCGAAGAAGCCGCCGAGCTGCGGCATGCGCATCGGCGTGATGCCGATGTGGCCCTGCACCGGGATGCCGGCCTTGACGATGGCCTCGATGTACTTGGCGTGATGCTGGTTGCCCTCGCACTTCATCACCTCGGCGCCGCCCTGCGACACGTATTTCGCCGCGTTGTCGACCGCCTGCTGGGCGGACAGGTGGAAGCTCATGTACGGCATGTCGACCATGCGCAGGCCGTACTTCGAGCCGCGCTTCACCGCCTGCGCCATGAACATCACTTCCTCGAACGACACCGAGGTGGTGCTCTCGTGGCCGAACAGCACCATGCCGCCGGTGTCGGACACGCACAGGATGTCGATGCCGACGCGGTCGGCGATGATCGCGGTCTCGTAGTCGTACACGGCGAGCTGCACGATCGGCTCGCCTTTCTTCATCTTCTCCACCAATGACGGGATGGTGACTTTCTTGCGCGCGGGCTGCGCGGGCTTGGCGTCGGCCATGTTGCGATTCCTCCTCTAGGAAACTACTTGGATAGCAAGAGCGCGCACGGAATGCAAGCCGGGTGTTTCCCCAGGAAACGCCTCAGGTCACGTTTCGGCGGCTGCGTTTCAATCCCCACTGCCGGCGTCGCATCCACAACGCTTTTCGTCCGATCCCGAGCATGCGCGCGAGCTCGATTTCGCTGTAGGAATCCTGGAAGCGCTCGACCACCTCGCGGATGTACTCCTCGATGGCCAGCGGGCGCGCGCCGCCGGGCAGCGCCTGGCGCCGCCGGTTCAGGGCGCGCGCCACGGCGCGCAAAAACTCGTCGTTATTGAACGGCTTGATCACGTAGTCGACCGCGCCCGCGCGCAGCGCGGCGATGGCGCTTTCCATCGACGAGTAGCTGGTGATCATCACGATCGGCAGCCCCGGGTGGCGGCCGCGCAGCACCGCGATCACGTCGAGCCCGGTGCCATCGGGCAGCTTGAGATCGGTAACCACCACGTCCGGCGCACGGGTGTCGACGCGCGTCAGCGCTTCCTTCAGCGTCGCGGCGCTTTCGACCGCGTAACCTTCGCGCTCGAGCAGCAGGCTGATCACCTCCGACACGCCCGGGTCGTCGTCGACCAGCAGCACGCGCTGATTCATGTGGGCAGCACGATCTCGAAGCGCGCGCCGCCGCGCGGATCGTTCGCCGCGCGGATGCTGCCGCCGAGCTCCTGCACGATCTCGTAGCTGATGGCGAGGCCGAGGCCCGTGCCTTCGCCGGGCGGCTTGGTGGTGAAGAAGGGGTCGAACACGCGCGGCAGATTGGCGTTGAGGATGCCGGGCCCGCTGTCGCGGATCGACAGCGTGACCTCGCCGTTCGCGGCGCGCGCCCGTGCCTCGATGCGGCCTACGCCTTCCATCGCCTGCGCCGCGTTGAGGAAGATGTTGAACACCACCTGCTCGAGCTCGCCGGAGCGCGCGAGCACCGCGACGCCGGGCGCCCCGCGGTAGTCGACCTGAACATCGTGGCCGCTGGAGCTGTGGCGCAAGAGCGCCGTCGCCGCCTCCACTGCGTCGTCGATGGCGAGCGGCGCCGGCGGCTCGCCGCCGACGCGCGAGTAGTCGCCCAGTTTCTTGGTGATGGCGAGCACGCGCGCGACATTGCTCGAGATCGAAGCCAGGCCTTTCTCCAGCGTCTCCGGCGTGACGCCGCGCTTCGACTGCAGGATCTGCAGCATGGAGGACACCGCCGCCAGCGGGTTCGACACCTCGTGGCAAACGGACGCGAGCATGAAGCCGAGCGAGGCGAGCCGCTGGGTCTGGACGTCCGGTGACTCGGGCTGGCCTTTTACATGGGCTCGCGAATCTTCACGCATGGATCATAAGTATGCACACTATAGGCCATGAAACGCACACCTCTATACGACCAGCATGTCCGCGATGCGTCCGCGGTGATCAACCTCAAGGGATTCGCGCGCGCCATGCAGTATCGCGGCCACGCGGTGGAGCACAGGGCGACACGCGAGCAGGTCACGCTGTGCGACGTGTCGCACATGGGCGAGCTCGAGTTCAAGGGCCCGGACG
Organism: uncultured beta proteobacterium; assembly: GCA_963810475.1. Lineage (GTDB taxonomy): Bacteria > Pseudomonadota > Gammaproteobacteria > Burkholderiales > SG8-39 > SCGC-AG-212-J23. Next base: position 63,946 of record CAWENY010000015.1, read on the forward strand.
CATTGGCACTGGTGCAGAAGCTGATCACCAACGACGCGGCACGCCTGGCCGTCAATCAAGCCCTCTATTCGACGATGTGCGACGAGCGCGGCATCCTCCTCGACGACCTGGTCTGCTATCGGCTGGCGGCCGATCGCTTCGTTTGGGTCGTGAATGTCACCAAGACCGACGACGACTACCAGTGGGTGCTCAAGCACGCGCGCGGAATGGACGTGCAGGTGACGAAATTTCAAGCGACACTGCACTGCTCGCGCTGCAGGGACCGCAATCGAGGGAAACCCTGCAGCGCATCGCGCAGGCGGACCTGTCCAGCCTCAGGTACTACTGGCTGACCCAGACCGCGGTCCACACAAGGCATGCCGAAGTCCCTTGCATCATCAGCCGTACGGGATATACCGGCGAGCTCGGCTACGAAATCATGGTGGCGCGCGATCTCGCGCCGTGGGTTTGGGACGAACTGTTGATGCCGGCCAGGCGCTCGGGATCATGCCGGCGGGCGTTGCGGCCCGGGAAAGCCGCAGAACGGAGGCGGGCTACCTGCTGAACGGCAACGACATGGACCCGCAGACCAATCCGATCGAAGCGGGGCTCGCGTGGGTCGTGAAGCCGGCCAAGGATTTCATCAGCAGGGACGCGCTGGCGCGGATCCAGGCGCAGGGCGTAGCGCGCAAGCTGGTGGCCTGGAGGTCGAGGGAAACCATACGATCCGAAACGGCTACCCGATCTATAGGGGCGGCAAAGAGGTCGGGAAAGTAACGAGCGGACCGCTATCGCCGCAGTTGACCGGCCGGAACCTCGGCCTCGGCTACGTGGCGAGCGAGCACGCCGAGATCGGCACCGAGCTGGAAGTCGCCATTCGCGGCCGCAAGTCCAGGGCGCACGTCGTGGCAACGCCATTTTCCGCACGCAGGGTCAAGCACGAGCCGGCCGTCACTACTTATTCCCCTTACGCCTTGCATTACAGCCAATCCCACGTGTGGGCGTGCAGCGAAGAGACCGCGGGGAATGTGGTCGCCATCGGCCTGTCCGATTTTGGGCAACGCAGCCTGGGCGACATCTTGAGCCTGGATCTGCCGAAGGTCGGGGCGCGCGTGGTGAAAGGCAGCGCTGCCGGCTGGATCGACAGCTATCGCCGGCCGCTCGACATCGTTTCGCCCGTGACCGGCGAGGTGGTCGAGATCGACGAAGCCCTGATGCAGAAACCTGCGCGCATCAACGCCTATCCCTATGCGAGAAGCGGCATGCTGAAAGTGCGCCTCGACGCTCGGCGTGACTACGAGGAGATGATGCGCTTCAAGGAGTATGCGGAGCTGGTTCACCGGCTGCAGCGTTACGACGAGTGGTCGTCGGATCGACGCATGACGTAGACTGAACAATCGGTTCGAGACGCGAGGGGGACATGGAGATTCGGAAAATCGTGATGATGCGGGAAACGGTGTACGCCGAAGGCGGCCGCAAAGCGGCGCAGCCAGCCAGCCATGCCGTGGCCATCGCCGTGCTCGAGAATCCCTTGCCGGAAGGTTCGTGGAAGATCTGAACCCGCTATTCGACCTCGGCGCGCAGCTGGGCGAGCGGCTGATGCCGGATCTGGTGCGATTGCTCACCGGTCCGCCGCGAGCCTATTCCAAGGCGGCGATCGTCGGGGCGCTGGGCGAGCTCGAGCATGGCCACGCCCTGGTGCATCCCAGGCTCGGCAAGCCGATGCGCGCCGCGATTGGCGGCGGAAAAGCCGTCATTTGCTCCAACGTCAAAGTGCCGGGCCAGGCGCCGCGATCGATATGCCGTTTTCCAACAAGGACAATGTCTGGTCATTCGAGGATTTCGGCACCGTGACGATCTCGGTCCCCGATGCGCCCCGGCCGAGCGAGGTGGTGGTGGCGATCGCGATTAGCGATTGCGTGCGCCCATTCCCGCGCATCGGCAAGGGGCCGATCACGACTTGAGCTGATGAAGATTTGCATCGTCTCCGACAGCCACGACCGCGCCGATCCGCTGGCGAGCGCGGTGCGCGAGGCGGCGGCGCAAGGCGCGGAAGCGGTGATCCATTGCGGCGACGTCATCGGCACGCAGACGCTGCGCGCGGCGCTGGAAGTGGGCCTGCCGGTGCACGTGATCCATGGCAACAACCTCGGCGACCCGATCTCGCTCTCGCGCTGGGCGCGCGACAGCAAAGGCCAGCTGTTCTACCACGGCCCCGACGCGCGCCTGGAGCTCGGCGGGCGCAAGATCTTCGTCGTGCACTACCCGGAGTACGGCTATGCCATGGCGTGCACCGGCGACTGGGACCTCGTCTGCTGCGGCCACTCCCACGTTGCCGGGGTCGAGCAGGTGGCGAACGTCAAAGGGGGCAAGACCTGGCTGGTGAATCCGGGCACCGTCGCCGGGCTCGCCGCGCCCTGCACCTGGGTGCTGGGCGACCTCGCCGCGATGCGCTTCGAGAGGCATTCGCTCTCTCTATAGCGGCATAGCTCCTTTTTGGGCGGTGAGCGCGGCGCGCGCTCTTAGAATCGCCGCGAGGAGGGGTCTCGATGTTCGCCATCAATCCGTTTGCCGCGCTGTCGCCTGCGGTGTCGCCCGGGGTCATGCAGGCCTACCTCGTGATCATGATCATCCTGGTCGCGGCAGGCACGCTGTTCGACATCGTGCACAAGGGCAGCGCCAAGTATTTTTTCAATCATTTCAAAAAATCAAAGGGCAAGCCGATCGGCGGCGGCGAGCTGGTGGCGATCGGCGTCAAGACCGCGGTGGTCGACGTGCTCGCCTCGGGCGAGTTCTGCAACGCGAAGCGCCGCATCGCGCACCTGCTCACCATGTACGGCTTCGTGTTGCACGTCGTCTCCACCGTGGTGATGGTGTTCAACCTGTCGGCCGATTCGATGTGGCCGCACCTGTGGTGGATCGGCGGCCTGATGGTGCTGGTCGGCGGCTACTGGTTCTGGTTCTTCATCCGCGTCGACGTGGCGGCCGAAGGCACCTCGCCGTTCCGCGTGATGCACGCCGATCTTTTCATCCTCTCGCTGCTTGCGAGCGTGACGCTCGCCCTGCTTTGGGCCTGGCTCGGCGGGATGGTGCTGTTCGCGCTTTACATCCTCGCCACCACGGTGCTGTTCGCCGGAGTGCCGTGGTCCAAGTTCGCGCACATGTTCTTCAAGCCCGCCGCGGCGTTCGAGAAGCGGGTGTCCGAGGCCAACGGCACGCACGAGAATCTGCCGACGCTGACGCGTGACGATCCTGAACAACGGGAACGACACTCGATGGAGCTGTTGAAAGACGCCCCGATGGACATGGGGCTTGGCATCAAGCGCGAAGCACCGCGCCACTACTAGAACGGATAGGGAGCCCACTCATGCCTACCTTCGTCTACATGACGAGGTGCGACGGATGCGGACACTGCGTCGACATCTGCCCCTCGGACATCATGCACATCGACAAGACCTATCGGCGCGCCTACAACATCGAGCCGAACATGTGCTGGGAGTGCTACTCCTGCGTGAAGGCTTGCCCGCAGAATGCGATCGACATGCGCGGCTATGCCGACTTTGCCCCGCTCGGCCACAGCGTTCGCGTCCAGCGCGACGAAAAGAAGGGCACCATCGCCTGGAAGATCAAATTCCGCAACGGCACGGAAAAGAACTTCCTCTCGCCGATCACCACCAAGCCCTGGGGAGAGTACATCCCCAAGCTCGCGGAGGTTCCCGGACCGAGCAAGGAAATGCGCGACAGCCAGCTGCTCTACAACGAGCCCAAATGGATCCGCATGGATGAAGGCGGCCTGCGTACGCTCGAGCAGGCAGGTCTCAAGCTGAAGCAGGGCATCTACTACTAATGGCCGACACGATCATCGAAGACGGCATCGACGTTCTGGTCGTCGGTGCAGGCCTCGGCGGCAGCGGTGCCGCGTGGGAAGCGAGATTCTGGGGCCAGAACAAGAAGATCGTCATTGCCGAGAAGGCCAACATCGATCGCTCGGGCGCGGTCGCCCAGGGCCTGTACGCCATCAACTGCTACATGGGCACCCGCTGGGGCGAAAATAACCCGGAGGACCATGTCCGCTACGCCCGCATCGACCTGATGGGTCTGGTGCGCGAAGACCTGCTGTTCGACATGGCCCGCCACGTCGACTCGACGGTGCATCAGTTCGAGGAGTGGGGCCTGCCGATCATGAAGGACCCGAAAACCGGGCGCTATCTGCGCGAAGGGCGATGGCAGATCATGATTCACGGCGAGTCCTACAAGCCCATCGTGGCCGAGGCCGCCAAGAAATCGGCGGACAAGGTCTTCAACCGCATCTGCGTCACCCACCTGCTGATGGACGACAGCCGGGAGAACCGGGTGGCGGGTGCCGTCGGCTTCAACGTCCGCACCGGCAACTACCACGTGTTCAAGTCCAAGACCGTGATCTGCGGCGCGGGCGGCGCTTCCAACATCTTCAAGCCGCGTTCGGTGGGCGAAGGCTCCGGCCGGACCTGGTATGCGCCCTGGTCGTCCGCGTCTGCGTACGGCCTGATGATCGATGCCGGCGCCAAGATGACGCAGATGGAAAACCGCATCGTGCTCGCCCGGTTCAAGGACGGTTATGGCCCGGTGGGCGCCTACTTCCTGCACCTGAAGACCTATACGCAGAATTGCCTGGGCGAGGAATACGAATCCAAGTGGTTCCCCGACCTGCAGAAAATGGTCGGCAAGGAATACCTCGATCCGGAAGCTTCGCACCTGACGCACCGGCCGATCCCGACCTGCCTGCGCAACCATTGCATCATCAGTGAAGTGAATGCCGGCCGCGGACCCATTCACATGGTGACCATGCGCGCCTTCCAGGATCCCCATCTGGAAGAGGTCGGCTGGGAAAACTTCCTCGGCATGACCGTCGGCCAGGCGGTTCTGTGGGCCGCGACCGATGTGGATCCCAAGAACGAGAATCCCGAGCTGACCACCTCCGAGCCCTACGTCATGGGCTCGCATGCGACCTGTTCGGGCGCCTGGTGCTCGGGCCCCGAGGACGTTTCCCCGCCCGAGTATTTCTGGGGCTACAACCGCATGACGACGATCGAAGGGCTGTTCGGCGCCGGCGACGCGGTCGGCGGCACGCCGCACGCCTTCTCGTCGGGGTCGTTCACCGAAGGCCGTCTCGCGGCGAAGGCCGCCTGCAAGTACATCGACGACGGCAAGGCCGAAGGCATCGTGGTCTCCGACGAGCAGATCAGCCGCCGCAAGGCGGAGATCTTCAAGCCGATGGAGCATTACCGGATCTACCGCAATGCGATCGTGGCCGGCGATGTCAACCCGCACTACATCAATCCCAAGCAGGGCCTGGAGCGTCTGCAGAAGCTGATGGACGAGTATTGCGGCGGCGTGACCGTCAGCTACATGACCAACGAGAAGCTGCTGAACATCGGCCTTAAGAAGCTCAAGATCATGGAGGAAGACCTCGAAAGCCTGGCCGCCAAGGACATCCATGAGCTGCTGCGCGCGTGGGAATTGAAGCATCGTCACCGCGCTGCCGAGTGCGTCACGCAGCACACGCTGTTCCGCAAGGAGACGCGCTGGCCGGGTTACTACTACCGGGGTGACGCCATGAAGGTGGACGACGCGAACTGGCACGTCTTGACGGTTTCGCGCCGCGATCCGAAGACCGGCGAATACACCATGGAGAAGGCGCCCTGCTATCACCTGGTCGGGGACGAGGCGTAGCATGTCCGAGGTCGCGATCCCTTTGAAACCGCTCTCTTCAGTGAGCATCACCGAGAAAACCGACGAAGAGATCCTGGCCATGGCCAAGCCGCTGTGGCGCGACCTCGTCAAATCTTCCAACGAAGGCAAGTACGGGGAATTCGCGCGCAACTTCTCCAGCGCCATGGCGCTCGCCATGAATCAGGTGGTCGCCGGCCACCAGTTCGCGAACAGCGAGCTCGCGAGAAATCTGTCCGAAGAAGTCGACGCGCTCGGCATCATCCGCCGGGGCGAGCATGTGACGGTTCTTTACCGGCAGCGCAGCACCAAGAAGCCAGGCGAGTGGCTCGGCAGGCTGGTCCTCGGCTACGAGGATGGAAAGGTCAGGATTTTCGGTGCGACCATCTTCTGAAGTCATCCGCGACGGCAAGTTCGTCGAGCTGACCTACAAGGTGACCGACCGGAAGACGGGGCATGTCATCACCCGGGTCGAGTTCCCGTTGGGCTATGTTCACGGACACAACGAAATTCTGGCCCCGTCGGTCCATATGGAGCTCGAGGGCAAGTCCGCCGGCGACACCATCGAAGTGGCGATCGATGGCAATCAGATCTTCGGCCCCCGGGACGAGTCGCTGGTTTTCTCCGATCAGATCGAGAATGTCCCCGAGGAGTATCGTCAGGTCGGCACCTCCATCCTCATGGAGAGCGACACGGGTCAGACCCGCAGTTTTCTCGTGACGCACATGGACGACGAGACACTGACGGTCGATGGCAACAATCCGCTCTGCGGCAGAGAGGTCGTGTTCACGCTCGAAATACTGACCGTGCGCGACGCCACCGATGAAGAGACCAAGGTGGGCGGGCCGATCCCTGCGGCCGTAAATATCGACCCGTCGCGCCTGAGACCGATTTGAAAAGGAAGGTGACTGATGAGCGACCCCAACCAGAAGCCGAAGCAACCCCCCGCCAAGGTGCCTGACGGTAAATCGCGTTTCCTGACCACGCGTCAGAAGCCGGCGAACGAAAAGGGGTTCGTCGGTTTCGAGACGGTCTGGGAGCCCTTCCAGAAGGAAGCCGAGTACAAGACGCCGAAGAAGCCATAGCCGTAGGCTAAAAGCCGTCATCCCCGCGCAGGCGGGGACCCAGTTCAGGCTCCGGCCGCGCAGCGCTTATCGCCGCGTCCGCCGAGCGCGGTCCTTCCTCAGGACCTTCAGCGCGTTACCGCGCGAGCTTCGACCCGATTGAAATTTCGTTGAATTGCGGCGGCGCACGCGCGCACTATTGTGAAAACTCGATCGTCGGCTTCTTGGCTGTTGGTCTTCGACATAACAGGGAGAACCCATGCTCGACATCGCACGTTGCAAGCCTGTAGTCGCGTCCATCCTGCTTGGCGGACTGGCATTTGCCGCCTCACCGGTGATTGCGCACCCGCCGCACTCGCCCTACGACGACTCGGTGTTCGCGCCGATCAAGCGCTTCGGCCCGCGCGTCGCGGTCGAGGTGCTGGCGAGCGGCCTGGTCGCGCCGCTCAAGGGCGTGACCGCGCCGGGAGACCCCGATCACCTGTATGTCGTCGACCAGACCGGGCAGGCGTGGAAGGTCAACATCCACACCAAAGAAAGGACGCTGTTCTTCGACGTCGCAAGCCGCCTGGTGACGCTCGGCGTGCTGGGCGATAACTCGTTCGACGAGCGCGGCTTCCTCGGGCTCGCGTTCCATCCGGATTACGCTCACAACCGGCTCCTCTACACGTATTCCTCCGAGGCGAGCGGCAGCGGCACACCGACCTTTCCGACGACCTTGCCCGCGGGTGTCGCCGCCGACCACCAGAACGTGGTCGCCGAATGGCGCGTTACCGGCTAACGGCGCTCGCCAACCGGCGCGAGCTGATGCGCGTCGACTGGCCGCAGTTCAACCACGACGGCGGCGACCTTGCCTTCGGCCCCGACGGCTTGCTGTACATCTCCATGGGCGACGGCGGCGGCGCCGACGACAAGGATGGCCAGCTCTTCATCCGGGGCGATCGCTCGGGCCTGGAGGCGCCGATCGTCGGCCACGGCCCCGACGGCAATGGCCAGAAGCTCACCAATCCGCTCGGCAAGATCCTGCGCATCGACGTCGACGGGCGCAATTCAGCGAACGGGCAGTACGGCATCCCGAAGGACAATCCGTTCCGCGGCATGGGCGGCGGCAGGCTCGCTGAGATCTACGCCTATGGCTTCCGCAATCCGTACCGCTTCTCGTTCGACCGGCTGAAGGGCACGCTGTTCGTGGGCGACGTCGGGCAGAACGACATCGAGGAGGTAGACGTCGTCAGGAAGGGCGGCAACTACGGCTGGTCCGTCAAGGAAGGCACGCTGTTCTTCAATCCGAGGGACAACGACGTCGGCGTTGCGCAGCGCACGCCGGTCCGGCCCGTGCCGCCGAACCTCATCGACCCGGTCGCCCAGTACGACACGCACCATGAAGGCCACTCGGTAGTCGCCGGCTACGTCTACCGCGGCCGCGCCTTGCACGGACTTTATGGGCGGTTCGTCTTCGGCGAGTTCTCGACTATCTTCAACTTCCCCACCGGGCCGCACGACTACGGGCGCCTGCTGCACATCAGCGGCCACGAGGGCGGCAAGGGGCTGCGCGCGATCAGCGAGTTCCACATCGTCGGCGGCAACTCCCTGGGCTTCGCGGTTCTCGGCATGGGCGAGGACGCCGAGGGCGAGGTCTACCTCACCGGCAACCGCTCCGGCCTGCCGTTCGGAAACGCCGGCATGGTGCTGAAGATCGTGCCGGCGCCCGATGAGCGACACGATCAGGATGACGAGGACTGACCTGCAGGAAAAGGGGTCAGGGTCCTGACCCCTTTTCCCTTAATATTCCTGGATGGCGGATCGGCGTCTCCAGGTTTTTCACGCGG
>CAWENY010000016.1:0-50000 GCA_963810475.1 uncultured beta proteobacterium
CTATGCGCGTCGAGAGCGCGCCGGGCAAGGGCTCGACGTTCATGTTCTCCCTCCCGTTGCGTAGCTCCTGAACGCACCGTGTCGCATTCCATGACTCGCAGGAAAGTGCTTGTCACGGCTGCTGCGCTCACGGTCGCGCCGTGGGTCCGTGCACAGCAGGTGCCGCAGTACCGGATCGGATGGATCGCCACGTCCGCAAACACCTTCCGCGAGCCGTATTCCTTATCTTTCGCGCAGCGCCTCACCGAGCTCGGTCTTGTCGAGGGCAAGAACCTCTCGATCGAAAGACGGCATGCCGACAACCGCGTCGAGAACTTCCCCAAGGTCGCCACGGCAATGGCGGCTAATCGGTACGACCTGGTTTTCACCGGGGGGCCGGAGGCCACGCTCGCCGCTGCGACGCAGGTGAGCCGCGACGTGCCCATCGTCGTCATCGCGATCGACTTCGACCCGGCAGCGCGGCGGTGCTCGGGTAGCTCCCCGATCTGGCGCGTCCTAGGCCCTCCCTAGTAGCGGACTGGCTGGTTGTGTTAGCGCTGTGTTAGCATAGGCCCGGGAATTGGCTTATTCGCCCTCTGAAACTCTACTTGCTTTCGCGAAGTAACGCTCGAGCTCCCGCGCGCTGAAGCCGGCGAGGTCCTTCGGCAGCTCGTCGGCGACCAGTTTCTCGACTTCCTTGTCGAGCTCCTTGCGCAGGACGCCGAGGAATTTGGGCGGCGCCACCAGCACTAGCTGGTCGAAGCGATGGTCGAGCCGCGCCCGGTCGAGGTAGCGCCCGACCTCGCGCGCGAAGGTGCGCACGCTGTGCTCGACCGCGCCCTGCGCCTCGCGATCGCTCGCCGGGCCACCGGTGCGCCCGCTGCCCGCTTTGCCGACCCCGCCGTGGCCATTGAAGCGCGGCTCGGCGTCGGTTTGCAGCTCGCGGTCCTGCGCTCTGCCGGACGGGTTGACGAGGTCGTCGATCTCGTCCAGTCGATCCGGGCCCGCAACTTGCAGCACTCTTGCGCGGCTCTCGTCCGCCGCGATGATCCAGGTGGTAGCCATGCGTTGGAATGAAGCAAGGAAGAAACCACCTCCGCATCGTGGGGTCGAACTGCCATGAATCCAATCTTTCTCGGGGGCGCCGTCGGTGTCGCCCTGATGTATTTCCTGGATCCCAACCTTGGACGGCGTCGCCGGGCGCGGACGCGCGACAAGGTCGTGCACGCCGCCCGGGTGGTGAACGAGGGTGCCAAAGTGACGGCGCGCGACACCGTGCACCGCGTACAGGGCGCCTGGGCCGAAGCGAGAAAGATTTTCGAACCGGAAGACGTAACCGATGAGGTCTTGATCGGCCGGGTGCGAGCGGAGCTCGGACGGGTGGTGTCGCATCCGCACGCCATCGAGGTTGCGGCGTCCGGCGGCCACGTCACCCTCATCGGGCCGATCCTTTCGCACGAGGTGCGCCCGCTCCTGCGCGCCATCCGCCGGGTGGCCGGCGTACGGGGCGTGAGCGACCAGCTCACGGTCTACAGCGAGCCGGGCAACGTGTCGTCGCTGCAAGGCGGCGAGGCGCGCACCGGCAGGCGCTTCGAGCTCCTGCAGGAGAACTGGTCCCCCGCGGCACGCATGATCGCCGGCGGCGCCGGCGCTGCCCTGATGCTGGCGGGGATGCAGTCGCGCGGCGGCATGCGCACGCTGCTCGGCGTCTCGGGGTCGGCGTTACTTGCGCGCGCTGCCGCCAATCGCGGGTTGCGCAGCCTGCTTGGCTTCGGCGATCGCGGCATCACCGTGCTGAAGACCATCCACGTCGCCGCGCCGGTCGAGCGCGTGTTCGGCTTCTGGACCGACTACCAGAACTTTCCGCGCTTCATGCACAACGTCCGCGAGGTACTGCAGGTGGCCGAGAACCGCTCGCACTGGGTGGTCGCCGGGCCGGCGGGCGTTCCGGTGCAGTGGACCGCGGAGATCACGCGCGTAGTCCCCGGCGAGGTCATCGAGTGGCGCTCGGTCAGCGATTCTGACGTGCGCCACGAGGGCAGCGTGACCTTCGAGACCAACGGCGACAACGGCACGCGCGTCAGCGTGAGGCTTTCCTATGTTCCACCGGCCGGCGCCTTCGGCCACGCAGTGGCGTCGATCTTCGGCGCTGACCCGAAGAGCGAGATGGACGCCGACCTTCTGCGCATGAAGAGCATGATCGAGACCGGCCACCCGCCGCACGACGCGGCTCGGCCCAATCCGCTACCGCGCGAAAGCTGAATTCGGGGACGGAGCCCCAATTAAGTCGGGGACAGAGCCCTAAATAGATAGGGCTCCGTCCCCGATTTGCTTTTACGCCGCGGCTTTGGCGCTCGCCGGTCCGGCGCTCATCAGCTCGCGCAGCACGAACGGCAGGATGCCGCCGTGGCGGTAGTAGTCGACCTCGATCGCGGTGTCGATGCGGCACTTCACCGTAATTTCCACTTTGCGCCCGTCCGAGCCGGTGATCTGCACCTTGAGCTCCTGCTGCGGCTTGATCCCCGCGAGGCCGAGGATGTCGATGGTTTCGTCGCCTTTGATGCCGAGCGACTGGGCGGAATCGGCGCCGAGGAATTGCAGCGGGAGGACGCCCATGCCCACCAGGTTGGCGCGATGGATGCGCTCGAAGCTGCGCGCGATGACGGCCTTGACGCCGAGCAGCTGCGTGCCTTTGGCCGCCCAGTCGCGCGATGAGCCGGTTCCATACTCCTCGCCGCCGAACACCACGGTCGGCGTGCCGTCGGCGATGTAGCGCATGGCCGCGTCGTAGATCGGGAGTTTTTCATTTCGATAAGGCGTCAAGCCCACCTTCGGTCCCGGGCAACATCAGGTTCTTGATGCGCACGTTGGCGAAGGTGCCGCGCATCATGACCTCATGATTCCCGCGGCGTGCGCCGTAGGAGTTGAAATCGGCGACCGCGACATCGTTCTCCTGCAGGAAGAAGCCGGCGGGCGAGGTCGGCTTGATCGAGCCGGCGGGCGAGATGTGGTCGGTGGTCACCGAGTCGCCGAAGATGCCGAGCACCTTCGCGCCGACGATGTTGCTCACGCCTTTCGGCGACATGGAGAAATCCTGGAAGAAGGGCGGCTCGGCGATATAGGTGGACTTCGGCCAGCTGTAGACCTGGCCGGTGGGCGCCGACACCTTCTTCCACATCGGGTTGGTCTCGGCGAGATTCGCATAGAGCTTGCGGAATGTGCCCGGATCCATGGCGAGCTTCATCAGCGCGCGCACTTCGTCCGCCGAGGGCCAGATGTGGCCGATGTAGACGTCGTCGCCGCTCTTCGATTTGCCCAGCGGCTGGGTCTTGAGATCCACCAGCATCGACCCGGCGAGCGCGTACGCCACGACCAGCGGCGGGGAGGCGAGGAAGTTGGCGCGGATATTGGGATGGATCCTGGCTTCGAAATTACGGTTGCCCGACAGGACTGCGGCGCAAACCAGGTCGTTCTTGACGATCGCTTCGTCGATCGGTTGCGCGAGCGGCCCGGCGTTGCCGATGCAGGTGGTGCAGCCGTAGGCCGCAACCGCGAAGCCGAGCTTTTCGAGGTAGGGGAGTAGACCCGCCTTGGTCAGGTACTCGGTGACCACGCGCGAGCCCGGCGCGAGCGACGTCTTCACGCGCGGGTTGACGGTCAAGCCGAGCTCGACGGCTTTCTTGGCGAGCAGGCCGGCGGCGAGCAGCACACCGGGGTTGGAAGTGTTGGTGCACGAGGTGATCGCGGCGATCAGCACGTCGCCGTTCTTGATCTCCATGCCGTCGAACGTCTTGTAGGGTTTGCGCAGGTCATCCGCCTTCTTGCCGAACCCGTTTTCCTTCACCGGCGCAGTGAACAGCTTCTCGAAGGTGCCCTTCACCTGGTCGAGGTCGATGCGGTCCTGCGGACGCTTCGGCCCGGCGAGCGAGGGATAGATCGTCGACAGATCGAGCTCCAGCACCTGCGAGTAATCGATGTCGCCGGCCTTCGGGATGCCGTACATGCCCTGCGCCTTGTAGTAGGCGGTGAAGCGCTCGATCTCCTCGTCGGTGCGGCCGGTGCCCTTGAAATATTCGACGGTCTTGTCGTCGACCGGGAAGAAGCCCATGGTCGCGCCGTATTCCGGCGCCATGTTGCCGATGGTGGCGCGGTCGGGCACCGCGAGCGAGGCGGTGCCTTCGCCGAAGAACTCGACGAACTTGCCGACCACCTTTGCCTTGCGCAGCATCTCGGTAACCGTGAGCACGAGGTCGGTCGCGGTGCAGGCAGGATGCAGCTTGCCTTTGAGGTTCACGCCGACCACGTCGGGGGTGAGAAAGTAGACCGGCTGGCCGAGCATGCCGGCCTCGGCCTCGATGCCGCCCACGCCCCACGCGACCACGCCGATGCCGTTGATCATGGTGGTGTGGCTGTCGGTGCCGACCAGCGTGTCGGGATAGCACATGCCGTCTTTGGACTTGTGCACGCCGCGCGCCAGGTACTCCAGGTTCACCTGGTGCACGATGCCGATGCCCGGCGGCACGACCTTGAAGGTGTCGAACGCCTGCATGCCCCACTTCATGAACTGGTAGCGCTCCTCGTTGCGCTTGAATTCGAGCTTCATGTTGAGGTCGAGCGCATTCTTGTTGCCGTAATGATCGATCTGCACCGAGTGGTCGACCACCAGGTCGACCGGCACCAGCGGCTCGATGGTTTTCGGGTCCTTGCCCATCTTCTGCGCCACGCTGCGCATGGCGGCGAGGTCGCACAGCAGCGGCACGCCGGTGAAGTCCTGGAGCAGGATCCTCGCCAGCACGAACGGAATCTCCTCGGTGCGCTTGGCGTTCGGCTGCCAGTTGGCCAGCTCGCGCACGTGCTCCTCGGTGACCTTCTTGCCGTCGCAATTGCGCAGCACCGACTCGAGCACGATGCGGATCGACACCGGCAGCCTTTCCAGCTTCAGATTCAACTTCTTGGAAAGGGCGGGAAGCGAGTGCAGCTTGCCGTACTTGAACGATTGCAGCGTGTTGAAAGAATCCATGTCTACCTCTGGGTGATCAGACTACGAACAGGTCGACGAATGCGTTGACGGGCATCGCTTCGAGCCTGGCCGGGTCCATGCAAATTTCGAGAATGGCTTTTTGCTGCTTCGGCGAAAAACGGCGCGCGAGGTTGGTCTTGAACTTCTCCACCAGGATCGGCATCCCCTCGGCGCGCCGGCGCTTGTGCCCGATCGGGTACTCGCACACGACTTCCTTCAGCTTGCTGCCGTCCTTGAACTCCACGGTGAGCGCGTTGGCGATCGAGCGCTTCTTCGGGTCGTGATAGTCCCGGGTGAAGCGCTTGTCCTCCACGCACGTGATCTTGTTTCTCAATCGGTCGATCCGCGGATCGGAAGCGATCTTGTCCTCATAATCCGCCGCGGTGAGCCGCCCGAAGATGAGCGGCACCGCCACCATGTACTGGATGCAGTGGTCCCGGTCCGCCGGGTTGGACAGCGGTCCCTTCTTGTCGATGATGCGGATCGCCGCCTCGTGCGTGCGGATGCGGATTTTCTTAATGTCTTCAGCGGTCTTGCCGAGGGATTGCATCTGCTGAAAAATGGACATCGCGCATTCCACCGCGGTCTGGGAGTGGAACTCGGCGGGGAAGGAGATCTTGAACAGCACGTGCTCCATCACGTAGCTGCCGAACTTGCGCTGGAACTTGAACTCCTTGCCCTTGAAAAGGACGTCGTAGAAGCCCCAGCCCTTGGCGGTGAGCACTGACGGATAGCCCATCTCGCCGGTCTTGCTGATCAGGGCGAGGCGCACCGCGCGCGAAGTGGCGTCACCCGCCGCCCAGCTCTTGCGCGAGCCGGTATTGGGCGCATGGCGATACGTGCGCAGCGACTGGCCATCGACCCACGCCTGCGAGACGGCGTTCACCACCTGGTCGTAGGTGCAGCCGAGCATCTGCGCCACCACCGCGGTCGACGCCACCTTGACCAGCACCACGTGGTCCAGGCCGACGCGATTGAAGCTGTTCTCGAGTGCGATCACGCCCTGGATCTCATGCGCCTTGATCATGGCGGTCAATACGTCCTTCATCAGCAGCGGCGTGGACGCATTTCTGGAAATCCAGTCGGCAGTGGCCAGAATGCCGCCCAGGTTGTCCGACGGATGACCCCATTCCGCCGCCAGCCAGGTGTCGTTGAAGTCGAGCCAGCGGATCATCGCGCCGAGGTTGAACGCGGCCTGCACCGGGTCGAGCTGGAACTTGGTGCCCGGGACCTTCGCGCCGCGCGGCACCACGGTCTCCGGGTCGATCGGCCCGAGCATCTTGGTGCACGCCGGATATTCGAGCGCCTCGAAGCCGCAGCCCAGCGTGTCCATCAGGCAATAACGGGCGGTCTCGTACGCCTCCTGGCTCGTCACCTGGTACTTGGTGGCGTAGTCGGCGATGAGCGTAAGCACTTTGTCCGGCTTCGGCCGGACGTTGGAGATGAAAGTCGACATCAGGTATTGCTTTTGTCGGCGTTGTCGTCCACGCCGAAGCTCCATTCGTAGCCGCCGGCGGGCTCGAAGGTGTGCTCGTTGCCGCCGGCGCGTGGCGCATGGCGCATGGACGGCGCGGGAGCGCGCTCCTCCTTCGTCTTGTCCCACCAGATGGCGCGGCCTTTGCGCTGCGACTCGACTTCCTCGGGATGCTCCTCGAGGAACTTGCGCATGAATTTCGTCAGATCGGATTCGTACACGTTATCTTTTTTCCAGGGGAATCCATTGCTGGCCCTCCGGGCCGGTGTAGTTGGCGGCCGGGCGGATGATCTTGCCGTCGGCGCGCTGCTCCATGACGTGCGCCGACCAGCCGCTGGTGCGCGAAATCACGAACACCGGGGTGAACATGGCGGTGGGCACGCCCAGCCGGTGGTAGGACACGGCGCTGTACCAGTCGAGGTTGGCGAACATGTCCTTCTCGCGCCGCATCACGTGCTCGAGCCGCTCGGCGATGTCGAACAGCTTCATGTTCTTCGCCTGCTGCGAAAGGCGCTTGGCGACCCCCTTGATCACCTGGTTGCGCGGATCGCCGGTCGTGTACACCGGGTGCCCGAAGCCGATCACGATCTCCTTCGCCTGCACGCGGCGGACGATGTCGGCTTCGGCCTGATTGGGATCTTTGTATCGGGACAGAACCTCGAACGCGAATTCGTTCGCGCCACCGTGCTTCGGACCGCGCAGCGCGCCGATGCCGGCGCAGATCGCGCTGTAAATGTCCGAGCCGGTTCCCGCGACAACGCGGCAGGCGAAGGTGCTGGCGTTGAACTCGTGCTCGGCGTACAGGATGAGGGACGTGTGCATTGCACGGACCGCCGCCTCGCTCGGCTTCTTGCCATGCAAAAGCCTGAGAAAGTGGCCGCCGATGGAGTCGTCGTCGGTCTCGGTGTTGATGCGCTTGCCGTGGTGGCTGTAGTGGTACCAGTAAAGCAACATCGAGCCCATCGAGGCCATCAGCCGGTCGGCGATGCGCTGCGCGCCCGCCTTGCCGTGGTCGTCCTTCTCCGGCTCGATCGTCCCCAGCACCGAGACTCCGGTGCGCAGCACGTCCATCGGGTGCGCCTTCTTCGGCACGCGCTCCAGCGCGGCCTTGAGCGCCTTGGGTAGCGCGCGCATTTTCCTGAGTGAGCTCTTGTACTTCTTCAGCTCGTCGCGGGTCGGCAGCTTCTCGTGCACCAGGAGATAGGCGACCTCCTCGAACTCGGCCTGCTCGGCGAAGTCGAGGATGTCGTAGCCGCGGTAGTGCAGGTCGTTGCCGCTGCGGCCGACTGTGCACAGCGCGGTGTTGCCCGCCGGAACACCTGACAGCGCGACCGACTTCTTGGGTCTAGGAGCGGCCGCGGGTAAAGAGCTCATCCAGCTTTTTCTCGTAGGAGTGGTAGTTGATGATGTCGTAGAGCTCTTCGCGGGTCTGCATCTCCCCGATCGAATTCTTCTGCGAGCCGGTCTTTCTCAGGTTCTCGTACACGTTGAGCGCGGCCTTGTTCATGGCGCGGAAGGCGGTGAGCGGGTAGAGCACCATCGCGACGTTCGCCGAGCGCAATTCGTCCACCGTGAACAGCGGCGATTTGCCGAACTCGGTGATGTTGGCGAGGATCGGCACCTTCACCGCGTCGGCGAACTTGCGGTACATCGGCAGGTCGGTGATCGCCTCCGGGAAGATCATGTCGGCGCCCGCTTCGACATATCGAATCGATCTTTCTATTGATTTTTCTAAACCCTCGCTTGCAAGCGCATCCGTGCGCGCCATGATGACGAAGCCCGCATCGGTGCGCGCGTCCACCGCGGACTTGATGCGATCGGCCATCTCCTCGGTGGAAACCAGCTCCTTGCCCGGCCGGTGCCCGCAGCGCTTGGCGCCGACCTGGTCTTCCATATGCATCGCCGCGGCGCCGGCCTTGATCAGCGAGCGGGTGGTGCGCGCCACGTTGAAGGCGCTCGCGCCGAAGCCGGTGTCGACGTCGACCAGCAGCGGCAGGTCGCACACGTCGGTGATGCGGCGGATGTCGATGAGGACGTCGTCGAGGTTGGAGATGCCGAGATCCGGCATGCCGAGCGAGCCGGCGGCGACGCCTCCGCCCGAGAGGTAGATGGCGCGGTAGCCGACGCGCTTCGCCATCAGCGCGTGGTGCGCGTTGATGGCGCCGACGATCTGGAGTGGCTTTTCCTGCCGCAGCGCTTCGCGGAACTTCTGACCTGCGCTCATGAAAAGAGCTGCTTCACGCTGTCGCGTTCCTCGTGCAATTCCTTCAGCGTCGCGTCGATGCGCTTGCGGCTGAACTCGCTGACCTCGATACCCTTGACCACCTGGTACTGGCCGCCGCGGCAGGTCACCGGGTAGCCGAAGATGACCCCTTCGGGAATGCCGTAGCTCCCATCCGAGGGCACGCCCATGGTGACCCAGTCGCCGTCCGGGGTGCCCGAAACCCAGGTGCGAATATGGTCGATGGCGGCGTTCGCCGCGCTGGCGGCGGAGGAGAGGCCGCGCGCTTCGATGATGGCGGCGCCGCGCTTCTGCACCGTCGGAATGAAGGTCTGCTCGAGCCAGGCCTGGTCGTTGATCATCGGCCAGACTTTCTTGCCCGCATTTCCTTCTACCACCTCGGCCTGGAACACATCGGGGTATTGCGTGGCCGAGTGGTTTCCCCACACGGTGACTTTGCGGATCGAATTCACCGGCTTGGCGATCTTCTGCGCAATCTGCGAAACCGCCCGGTTGTGGTCCAGGCGCATCATGCCGGTGAACTGGCTGGGCTTCAGGCTCGGGGCGTTCTTCATCGCGATCAGGCAATTGGTGTTCGCCGGGTTGCCGACCACCAGCACTTTGACGTCGCGCTTCGCCACGCGGTCGAGCGCCTTGCCCTGCGGCGAAAAAATCTTGCCGTTCGCCTCGAGCAGATCCTTGCGCTCCATGCCGGGCCCGCGCGGCCGGGCGCCGACCAGCAGCGCCACGTCGACATCCTTGAAGGCGACCATCGGGTCCGACGCCGGCACCATGCCCTGGAGCAGAGGAAAGGCGCAGTCGTCGAGCTCCATCATCACGCCCTTGAGCGCTTTCTGCGCTTTCTCGTCCGGAATCTCGAGCATCTGCAGGATCACCGGCTGGTCCTTGCCGAGCATTTCGCCGCTCGCAATGCGAAACAGCAACGAGTAACCGATCTGGCCGGCTGCGCCGGTGACGGCGACGCGCATGGGCGCTTTGGGCATGTGGGATCTAAGCTCCGGGAACGAGATTCGATTTCATTATAATTGCGGTTGCCCGGAATTAGGGGCCGGGCGGTTTCCATGGCCAGCGCGTCAGCGAAAAAGATCCGACCGAAGTACCTCAGCCTGCCCGCGCTGCTCTTCGAAATCCGTCTGCCGGTCCCCGGCTGGGTGTCGATCCTTCACCGCATCTCGGGCGCGTGGCTGGTCCTGCCGTTTGCGGCGTGGCTGCTCTTCATGCTCGATACCAGCCTGCGCTCCGAGCAGGGTTTCCAGTATGCGAAAGACGAATACCTGCGCCTGCCGCTGGTCAAGCTCGGCCTGCTGGTGTTCATCTGGTCGTACTGCCATCACTTCTGCGCCGGCATCCGCTACCTCCTGCTCGACCTCGACATCGGCGTCGACCTGAAGACGGCGCGCCTGACGAGCTGGATCGTGATCGTCGCCGGCCTCGCGCTCACGGCTTTCTTCGGCACGAGGATCTGGTGAAGCGACTGGTCGTCGGGGCGCATTACGGCCTGCGCGACTGGCTCGCGCAGCGCATCACGGCGGCGATCATGGCGGTGTACACGCTGATCGTTGCCGCGGTTTTCCTGAAGAATTCCCCGTTCACCTATGGCGCGTGGAAGGAGCTGTTCGCGCAAGGCTGGATGCGGGTCGCAACGCTGCTCTTCGCGGTGAGCCTCGCCTGGCATGCGTGGGTTGGCGTGCGCGACATCTTGATGGATTACGTCAAGCCCGACGGGCTCAGGCTCACGCTGCAGGTCGTCACGGTGGTTCTGCTGGCCTCCTACGTGGGTTGGACGGTACAGATCCTGTGGCGATGAGCATCCCCATCCGCAAGTTCGACGCGCTGGTGGTCGGCGCCGGCGGCTCCGGCATGCGCGCGGCATTGGAGCTTGCGCGTGCCAATTTAAAAGTGGCCGTATTAAGCAAAGTCTTCCCGACGCGGTCTCACACGGTGGCGGCGCAGGGCGGCATCGCAGCGCCGCTCGCCAATTCGACCGAGGACAACTGGCACTGGCACATGTACGACACCGTCAAGGGCGCCGATTACCTCGGCGACCAGGACGCGATCGAATACATGTGCCGGCGAGCGATCGAGGTCGTGGTCGAGCTCGAGCACATGGGCATGCCGTTCGACCGGCTGGAGAACGGCAGGATCTACCAGCGTCCCTTCGGCGGCCATACGCAGAGCTACGGCTCGCCCAAGATGGCAATGCGCGCGTGCGCGGCCGCCGACCGCACCGGCCACGCCATGCTGCATACGCTCTACCAGCAGAACGTACGCGCCAACACCCAGTTCTTCGTCGAGTGGATGGCGCTCGACCTGATCCTCGACCCGCAGGACGGTGCCTGCGTCGGCGTCGTGGCGCTGGAGATGGAAACCGGAGAGCTGTGCATCTTCCAGTCGAAAGCCACCCTCCTGGCTACGGGCGGCGCCGGCCGGATCTACTGGGCGACGACCAACGCCTTCATCAATACCGGCGACGGCCTCGGCATGGTCGCGCGCGCCGGGCTGCCGCTCGAGGACATGGAGTTCTGGCAGTTCCACCCCACCGGCGTCGCCGGTGCCGGGGTGCTGATCACCGAAGGCGTGCGCGGCGAGGGCGGCTATCTGCTGAACAAGGACGGCGAGCGCTTCATGGAGCGCTACGCGCCGAACGCCAAGGACCTGGCGAGCCGCGACGTGGTGGCGCGCGCCATGACCACCGAGATCAAGGAGGGGCGCGGCTGCGGACCCGACGCCGACCACGTGCTGCTGAAACTCGATCACCTGGGACCCGAGGTCATCAACCTGCGGTTGCCGGGAATACGCGAGATCGCGATCAAGTTCGCCAACGTCGACCCGATCCGCGAGCCGGTCCCGGTTGTGCCGACGGTGCACTACCAGATGGGCGGCGTGCCCACCAACTACATGGGGCAGGTGGTCATCCCCGAAGGCGCGAGCAAGGAAGCGATCGTGCCGGGCCTCTACGCGGCCGGCGAGTGCGCGTGCGTCTCAGTGCACGGCGCGAACCGTCTGGGCACCAATTCGCTGCTCGACCTCCTGGTGTTCGGCAAGGCTTCCGGCGAGCAAGTCATCAAGGACATCCGGCTGCAACCGAGCCCGCACCGCACCTTGCCGAAAGGCGCAGGGGATGCGACCCGATCCCGGGTGGCGCGACTCGATAGCGCGACGAGCGGCGAGCGAGTGATCGACGTCCTCAACGACCTGAGGCGCACCATGCAGGCGCATTGCGGCGTGTTCCGCTTCCCCGAAGATTTGCAGGCCGGGGTGGAGAAAATGAAAACCCTGGCTGAACGCGCGGCGCGCACCTTCATCGCCGACAAGTCCAAGGTGTTCAACACCGCGCGCGTCGAGGCGCTGGAGCTCGAAAACCTCGTCGAGACGGCGATGTCCACCATGGTGTCGGCCGAGGCGCGCAAGGAGAGCCGCGGGGCGCAAACGCGCGCCGATTTTCCGAATCGCGACGACAAGAACTGGATGAAGCACACGCTGTGGTACAAGGAAGGCAACCGCCTCGACTACAAGCCGGTGCACCAAAAGCCGCTGTCGGTCGAGACGATGGAGCCCAAAGTCAGGACGTATTAATGAAGCTCAGCATCTACCGCTACAACCCGGACCAGGACGCGAAGCCCTACATGAAGGACTACGAGGTCCCGCTCGAGGCCTCGGACCGCATGCTGCTGGATGCCCTGGTCAAGGTGAAAGCGCAGGACGACTCCATCTCCTTCCGCCGCTCTTGCCGCGAGGGGGTGTGCGGTTCCGATGCGGTGAACATCAACGGCAAGAACGGCCTCGCCTGCATCACGAAGGTGGCCGAGCTGCCGGACCACGTGACGGTGCGCCCGCTTCCCGGCCTGCCGGTGATCCGCGACCTGATCGTCGACATGACGCAGTTCTTCAAGCAGTACCACTCGGTCAAGCCCTACGTGATCAACAACGATCCGCCGCCCGAGCGCGAGCGGCTGCAGTCGCCGCAGGATCGCGACGAGCTGAACGGTCTGTACGAATGCATCCTATGCGCGTGCTGCTCCACCGCCTGCCCGTCGTTCTGGTGGAACCCGGACAAGTTCGTCGGCCCGGCGGGGTTGCTGCAGGCCTATCGCTTCATCGCCGACACGCGCGACGACGCGACCGCCGAGCGGCTCGACAACCTCGAGGATCCGTACCGGCTGTTCCGTTGCCACACCATCATGAACTGCGTAGACGTCTGCCCCAAGGGCCTCAACCCGACGCGCGCCATCAACAAGATCAAGGAAATTATGGTGAGGCGCGCGGTCTGATGGACGCCGTAGCTCGTAACCGGCTCTACTGGAAATGCCGCCGCGGCCTGCTCGAGCTGGATATCGTTTTGCAGCGATTCATCCCCATATTGAGAGATGAGGATGTCCGCCCCCTGCACGACCTGCTCGATCTGCCGGACAACGACCTCTGGGACATCATCGCCGGACGCAGCGACGACTACGATCCGCGATTCGAGCAAACCGTGGCACGCCTGCGCGCCGCTTAGGACGACCTATGGCTGACAAAACCGCAACGCTTAAGCTACCCGACGGCAAGACCCTCGAGTTCCCGGTGCTGCACGGGACCACCGGCCCCGACGTCGTCGACATCCGCACGCTGTACGGCAAGTCAGGCTGGTTCACCTACGACCCGGGCTTCCTGTCGACCGCCAGCTGCAGCTCGGCGATCACCTACATCGACGGCGACCAGGGCATCCTGCTCTACCGCGGGTATCCGATCGAGCAACTGGCGGCGCATTGCGACTTCCTGGAGGTCTGCTACCTCCTGCAGTACGGCGAGTTGCCCAATCGCAAGCAGAAGGACGAGTTCGTCGACATCGTCACGCATCACACCATGGTGCACGAGCAGCTGGTGCGCCTGTACCAGGGATTCCGGCGCGACGCGCATCCGATGGCGGTGATGGTGGGTGTGGTCGGCGCGCTTTCGGCCTTCTACCACGACGCCCTCGACATCAACGACCCGCACCACCGCGTGATCTCGGCGTTCCGCCTGATCGCCAAGATGCCGACCATCGTCGCCATGTCCTACAAGTACTCGATCGGCCAGCCGTTCGTGTACCCGAAGAACGACCTCTCCTACAGCGCGAACTTCATGCGCATGATGTTCGGCGTGCCGACCGAGGAATACAAGGTCAACGACGTTCTGGTGCGCGCCATGGACCGCATCTTCATCCTGCACGCCGACCACGAGCAGAACGCTTCCACCTCGACGGTGCGGCTGTGCGGCTCCTCGGGCGCCAACCCCTACGCCTGCATCGCCGCCGGGATCGCCTCGCTCTGGGGTCCGGCGCACGGTGGCGCCAACGAAGCCTGCCTGCAGATGCTGGAGGAGATCCGCGACGTTTCCAACGTGCCGGAGTTCATCCGCAAGGTGAAGGACAAGAACTCCGGCGTGAAGCTGATGGGCTTCGGCCATCGCGTCTACAAGAACTACGACCCGCGGGCCAAGCTCATGCGCGAGACCTGCCACGAGGTGCTGAACGAGCTCGGCCTGCACAACGACCGCCTGTTCAAGCTCGCCATCGCGCTGGAAAAGATCGCGCTCGAAGACGAGTACTTCGTCTCGAGAAAGCTGTATCCCAACGTCGACTTCTATTCCGGCATCGTGCAGCGCGCGCTCGGCATCCCGGTGGCGATGTTCACCTGCATCTTCTCGCTCGCGCGCACCATCGGCTGGATCGCGCAGTGGCAGGAGATGATCACCGACCCCGAGTACAAGATCGGCCGGCCGCGGCAGCTGTACAAAGGAGCCACCCGGCGGGACGTGAAGCCGCTCGATCAGAGGTAGGCCAAAGATCCGGCCAGAAAGCAGGTAAGCAATGCTCAAAGAGTTTCTGAATAACTCGTACCTCTTCGGCGG
Source organism: uncultured beta proteobacterium (assembly GCA_963810475.1). Classification (GTDB taxonomy): domain Bacteria; phylum Pseudomonadota; class Gammaproteobacteria; order Burkholderiales; family SG8-39; genus SCGC-AG-212-J23. Next base: position 14,587 of record CAWENY010000016.1, read on the forward strand.
CAACGCGCCGTTCATCGAAGAGCTGTACGAGAAGTACCTCGCCAATCCGCAATCGGTCCCCGAGGAGTGGCGCGACTACTTCGACCGCATGCAGGTCCTGCCCGGCTCCAGCGACAAGGATGTCGCGCACGCGCCCGTCGTCGAAAGTTTCATGCAGAGATCGAAGAAGGGCGAGTTCGCCGCAGCGCGCACCCTGCCGACGGAGCAGCTCACGCCGGAGCGGCTGCAGGTCGCGGCGCTGCTCCTGGTCACTGCCTACCGCATCGCCGGCTCGCGCTGGGCCACGGTCGATCCGCTCAAGCGCATGCCGCGGCCGCACATCCCGGAGCTCGAGCCGGCCTATTACGACCTGAAGGAATCCGATCTCGACCAGGTGGTGAACTCGGGCTCGTTCGTCGGACTCGAGCGCGTTTCACTGCGCACGCTGGTCCAGGCGCTGCGCGATACCTACTGCCGCAACATCGGCTTTGAATACATGTTCATCTCCGAGCGGGCGCAGCGGCAGTGGATCCAGGAGCGCATCGAGCCGTTGCGCGGCGCGCCCAAGGTCACGCCGGAAGAGCAGAAGCTCCTGCTGCGCAAGCTGACCGAGGCCGAGCACCTCGAGCGCTACCTGCATACGCGCTACGTCGGCCAGAAGCGCTTCTCGCTCGAAGGCGGCGAAAGCCTGATTCCCTCCATCGACGAGCTGATCCAGCGCGCCGGCGGCGCCGGCGTGCAGGAGATCGTCATCGGCATGGCGCACCGCGGCCGGCTCAACGTGCTGGTGAACGTGCTCGGCAAGATGCCCAAGGACCTGTTCCAGGAATTCGAAGGCAAGGCGGCACAGGAGCTGCCCTCCGGCGACGTGAAGTACCACAACGGCTTCTCGTCGGACATCACGACGCGGGGCGGTCCGGTTCACCTGTCGCTTGCGTTCAATCCCTCGCATCTGGAGATCGTCAATCCGGTGGTCGAAGGCTCGGTGCGCGCACGCCAGCGCCGCCGCAACGACAAGACCGGCGACGAGGTGCTGCCGATCCTGGTGCACGGCGACGCCGCGTTCGCCGGCCAGGGCGTGGTGATGGAAACGCTGAATCTTTCCGGTACCCGCGGCTACGGCACCGGCGGCACGGTCCATCTGATCGTGAACAACCAGATCGGCTTCACCACCTCGGACCCGCGCGATGCGCGCTCGACCATCTACTGCACCGACGTGGCGAAGATGGTGGAGGCGCCGATCTTCCACGTGAACGGCGACGATCCGGAAGCGGTGCTGTTCGTCACGCGTCTGGCGCTCGATTTCCGCCAGACCTTCCACAAGGACGTGGTGATCGACATCGTCTGCTTCCGCAAGCTCGGCCACAACGAGCAGGACGAGCCCGCGGTGACCCAGCCGCTGATGTACAAGAAGATCGCGCAGCACCCGGGCACGCGCAAGCTCTACGCGGACAAGCTCATCGCTCAGAAAATCATCGAGGAAGCAGAACCGGAAAAGCTCATCAAGAAGTACCGCGAGACGCTCGAGGCCGGCCAGCAGTCGGTCAGCCCGGTGCTTTCGAACTTCAAATCCAAGTTCGCCGTCGACTGGGCGCCGTTCCTCGGCGCGAAGTGGACCGACGCCGCGGACACCAATGTGCCGTTGGAAGAACTCAGGCGTCTCGCCGACCGCGTAACCACGGTTCCGGAAGGCTTCACGGTGCACCCGACGGTGGGGCGGGTGATCGAGGCGCGCAAGCAGATGGCTGCGGGCAAGCAGGCGGTGGACTGGGGCATGGCCGAGACCCTGGCCTATGCCTCGCTGCTTTCGAATGGCTACGACGTGCGGCTTTCCGGCCAGGACTCCGGGCGCGGCACCTTCGCGCATCGCCACGCGGTATTGCACGACCAGTCCCGCGAGCGCTGGGACCAGGGCACCTATGTTCCGCTGCAGAACGTCGGCAAGGACCAGGGCGACTTCGTGGTGATCGACTCGGTGCTTTCGGAGGAGGCGGTGCTCGGCTTCGAGTACGGCTTCTCCACCGCCGAGCCCAACGCGCTCGTCATCTGGGAGGCCCAGTTCGGCGACTTCGCGAACGGCGCGCAGGTGGTGATGGACCAGTTCATCAGCTCGGGCGAGACCAAGTGGGGCCGCGTGTGCGGCCTGGTCCAGCTCCTGCCGCACGGCTATGAGGGGCAGGGGCCCGAGCACTCGTCGGCGCGCCTCGAGCGCTACCTCCAGCTCTGCGCCGAGCACAACATGCAGGTCTGCGTGCCGAGCAACGCGGCGCAGGTGTTCCATCTCCTGCGGCGCCAGATGCTGCGTCCGTTCCGCAAGCCGCTGGTCGTGATGACGCCGAAGTCGCTGCTGCGAAAGAAGGAAGCGGCCTCGTCGATCCAGGAGCTGGCCAACGGTTCGTTCCAGACCGTGATCCCGGACACCACCACGGTCGACCCCAAGGGCGTCAAGCGCATCATCGCGTGCAGCGGCAAGGTGTACTACGACCTGGTCTTCAAAAGAACCGAGCTTCAGAGGGGCGATACGGCGATCATCCGCGTCGAGCAGCTCTATCCGTTCCCGCACAAGCAGTTCGAGGCCGAAATGAAGCGCTACCCGGGTGCGACGGAAGTGGTGTGGTGCCAGGAAGAGCCGCAGAACCAGGGCGCGTGGTACCAGACGGCGCACTACTTCCGCGAGAACATGCGCGAGGACCAGAAGCTGTACTATGCCGGCCGGCCGCCCTCGGCCTCGCCCGCCGGCGGCTACATGGCAAGGCACAACGCGCGGCAGAAGGCGCTGGTCGAGCAGGCATTCGGCAAGTACAAGTAGTTTTTCATTAACCCGGCGCGTTACGCGCCTGGCTTTTCACCAACCCGGCGGAAGCTCAGCGGAAACCGGGGAAGGGCCTAAACGGGAGCAGCGATGGCTATCGTGGAAGTGAAGGTGCCGCAATTGTCGGAGTCGGTCGCCGAGGCGACGCTGCTCGACTGGCACAAGAAGGAAGGCGAGCGGGTCTCGCGCGACGAGAATCTGATCGACATCGAGACCGACAAGGTCGTGCTCGAGCTGCCGGCGCCCGCCGATGGCGTTCTGGTCCGCATCATCAAGAAAGCCAGGGATTCGGTGGGCTCGGGCGACGTCATCGCCCAGATCGATACCGAAGGCAAGGCCGCCGCAGCGGCAGCTGCGCCCCAGGACAACAAACCTTCGGTCGCGGAAAAGCCGAAAACCGCCCCGCCGGTGATGCCCGCGGCGCAAAAGATCGCGGCCGAGAAGGGCATCGACACGTCGAAGATTCAGGGTACCGGCCGCGACGGTCGCGTCACCAAGGGGGATGTCCTCGAGACCAGGACAACGCCGGCGCCAAAGTCGGCGCTGCAGCAACCGCCGCCGCCAGTCAACATCGACCAGCTCACCTCCGGGCGTCCGGAGCAGCGCGTGCCGATGTCGCGCCTGCGCCAGCGCGTCGCCGAGCGGCTGGTGCAGTCGCAATCGACCGCGGCCATCCTCACCACGTTCAACGAAGTGAACATGGCGCCGGTGATGGAGATGCGCAAGCGCTACCAGGAGCGCTTCGAGAAGGAGCACGGCGTGCGCCTCGGCTTCATGTCGTTCTTCGTCAAGGCGGCGGTGCACGCGCTGAAGCGCTTCCCGGTGGTCAACGCCTCGATCGACGGAACCGACATCGTCTATCACGGCTACTTCGACATCGGCGTGGCGGTCGGCAGCCCGCGCGGGCTGGTGGTGCCGATCCTGCGAGACGCCGACCGCATGAGCTTCGCCGAGATCGAGAAGAAGATCGGCGACTTCGGCAAGCGCGCGCAGGACGGCAAGCTCACGCTGGAAGAGCTCACCGGCGGCACGTTCTCCATCTCGAACGGCGGCGTATTCGGCTCGATGCTGTCGACGCCGATCATCAACCCGCCGCAATCCGCGATCCTGGGCGTGCATGCCACCAAGGACCGACCGGTGGCGGAGAACGGGCAGGTCGTGGTGCGGCCGATGAACTATCTCGCGCTCTCGTATGACCACCGGATCATCGATGGCCGTGAGGCTGTTTTGTTTCTAGTCAGTCTCAAAGACGCCCTGGAAGATCCAGCCCGCCTGGTCCTGGAGATATGAAGGCCTTCGACGTGGTGGTGATCGGCGGCGGCCCCGGCGGGTACATCGCCGCGATCCGCGCCGCCCAGCTTGGCCTGAATACGGCCTGCATCGACGACTGGCGCGGCGCCGACGGCAAGCCGGCGCTGGGCGGCACCTGCACCAACGTGGGGTGCATCCCGTCCAAGGCGCTGCTGCAGTCCTCGGAGAATTTCGAGCAGGCCGGCCATCACTTCGCCGACCACGGCGTGAAGGTGAAGGGCCTAGAGCTCGACCTCGCGCAGATGATGAAGCGCAAGGACAAGGTGGTGAAGTCGAACAACGACGGCATCGTCTACCTCTTCAAGAAGAACAAGATCACGTTCTTTCATGGGCGGGGCAGCTTCGGGAAATCGCCGTCCGAGATCGTGGTCGGCGATGAAACCCTGCAGGCCAAGCACGTGATCGTGGCCACCGGGTCCAACCCGCGGGCTTTGCCGGGCGCGGACTTCGACGAGAAACTGATCCTGAGCAACACCGGGGCACTCACGATCGGGGAGGTGCCCAGGCGCCTGGGCGTGATCGGCGCCGGCATCATCGGTCTCGAGATCGGAAGCGTCTGGCGCCGGCTGGGGGCCGAGGTGACGATCCTCGAGGCGCTGCCGGCTCTCCTCGGCATCGCCGACGAGGCCGTCGCCAAGGAGGCTGCCAAGGTCTTCGCCAAGCAGGGCCTCAAGATCGAGCTCGGGATCAAGATCGCCTCTATCGAGAAGAAGAAAGTCGTTAAGGTTCAGTATACTGCATCTGATAGTTCATCTAAAACATTGGAATGCGATCGGCTCATCGTCTCGATCGGTCGCGTACCCAATACGGAAGGCCTGAACGCTTCCAGCGTGGGGCTGAAACTTGATGAGCGGGGCTTCATCGCGGTGGATGACGATTGCCGGACGAACCTGCCGAATGTCTGGGCGATCGGCGACGTAGTACGCGGGCCGATGCTCGCCCACAAGGCGGAGGAGGAGGGCGTAGTCGTGGCCGAGCGCATAGCCGGCCAGAAGCCCCACCTCGACTTCAACACTATTCCCTCCGTGATCTACACCGCCCCGGAGATCGCCTGGGTGGGCAGGACGGAGCAGCAGCTCAGAGGTGCGGCCTGGGCGTCGAGTACCGGACGGGCGTTTTTCCCTTTTCGGCCAACGCGCGGGCAAGGGCACTGGGCGACACCACCGGCCTGGTGAAATTCATCGCCGATGCGAAGACCGACGAGATCCTCGGCGTGCACATCATCGGTCCGTTCGCCGGCGAGCTGATCGCGGAAGCGGTGGTGGCGATGGAATTCCGCGGCTCGGCCGAGGACATCGGCATGATCTGCCACGCGCATCCGTCGCTGTCGGAAGCGCTTAAGGACGCCGCACTCGGGGTCGACAAGCGCTCGCTGAACATTTGAGCCAGGACGTCGTTTCGCTCTACGAGCAAAGCCTCAAGCGCCGCGGGTTTGTCTCGGATTCTTCGCAGTGGCGCGCGGTCGAACGCCTGCAGCAATTGCACGAGGAATGGAGCGCGTACAAGAAGCGCCGCTCCAGCGCGCTGAAGCGCCTGCTGGTCAAGCCGCCGCTACCGAAGGGGGTTTACCTCTGGGGCCCGGTCGGGCGCGGCAAGAGCTTCCTGATGGACGCGTTCTATCTCTGCGTGCCGCTGGTGCGCAAACGGCGCGTGCATTTCCATCACTTCATGCGCGAGATCCACCGCGAGCTCGACCAGCTCAAAGGCACCGAGGATCCGATCGCCGCGGTGGCCGAGCGCACGGCGAAGCGCTACCGGCTGATTTGCTTCGACGAGTTCCACGTCTCGGACATCGCCGACGCCATGATCCTCGGCCGGTTCCTCGAGCAGACGATGGAGCGCGGCGTCGAGTTCGTGATGACCTCGAATTACCACCCGGACCAGCTCTACGCCTCCGGGCTGCAGCGCGAGCGTTTCCTGCCGGCGATCGAGCTCATCAAGTCGCGGCTCGACGTGGTGAGCGTCGACAGCGGCGTGGACTACCGGCGGCTCAAGATGGAGAAGGTGCAGATTTATCACGTGGGCGCCGACGCGCCGCAGCAGCTGGAGAGGATCTTCCAGGAGCTGAAGGACGTCGAGGAAGAGAACCAGCCGCTGGACGTGGAGGGCAGGACGATTCCCTACCGCAAGCGCGCGGGCGGCCTGGTGTGGTTCGACTTCGAGGCGCTATGCGGCGGGCCGCGCTCGTACGCCGACTATGTCGACCTGACCAAGCGCTTCCACACCATCATTCTTTCCGGCGTGCCGCGCATGTCGGCCAAGCAGTCGGACGCGGCCCGGCGCTTCACCTGGCTGATCGACGTCCTGTACGACGAGCACATCAAGCTGGTGCTGTCGGCCGAGGCGCCGCCGGAAGAGCTGTTCACCGAAGGCGAAAACACCGCCGACTTCCAGCGCACCGTCAGCCGGCTGCACGAGATGCAATCGGCCGAGTACCGGCTATTGCCAGTAAGGCGGGTATCCGGCGCCGCTGCCCTCGGCGGCTAGCAGGCGCAGCATCGCCGGCCATTCGAGAATTCCGTACGGCCGGCGCGTCCCCGGCTGATACAGGTGCGCGGTTTTTTCCAGGATCTGCGCCGAGGGCATGACCAGCTCGGTGCGCGCCGCCATCGCATCCACCTGCGCGCGGCACGACATCTCGAGCTGGTACATCGTGTTGAAGGCCTGCTGGATGGTCGGGCCGCAGGTGAGCAGGCCATGCGAGCGCAGGATCATCGCGTCGTGCGGGCCGAGATCGCGCACCAGGCGCTCGCGCTCATCGAGATCGGTCGCCGGGCCTTCGTAGTCGTGATAGCCGATATGGCCGACGAAGCGGATCGAGGTCTGGGTGAGCGGCAGCAGGCCGCACTTCATCGCCGACACCGCCATGCCGGCCGAGGTATGCGTGTGGATCACGCAGGCGACTTCCTTGCGTGCACGGTGGATGCAGCCGTGGATCACATAGCCCGACTTGTTGATGCCGTAATCAGTTTCCGGCTTCCACAGAATTTCGCCGTCGAGGTCGATCTTCACCAGGCTGGACGCGGTGATCTCCCGGTAGGTCAGGCCATACAGATTGATCAGCAGGTGATGCTCGGGCCCCGGCACGCCCGCGGTGATGTGGTTGTAGATCATGTCCGTCATACCGTAGCGGTCGACGAGCCGATAGCAGGCAGCGAGGTCCACGCGCGTTTGCCACTCTTCGCGGCTGACTTCCTCACGGATCGAACGGAAGCTGGCCTTGTAGTTCATCGCGAGGCATATTACTAGACATGAAAGCCCTCCTCGCGCTGCTGCTCGCCGCATTCTCCAGCCTCGCCTTGTCCCAGACTTATCCCTCTAAACCGGTCCGCCTGATCATTCCATTCCCGCCCGGCGGGAGTAACGACGTAGTGGGTCGGGCCATCGGTCAACAGCTTGGCGAGCGACTCGGTCATAGCGTGGTGATCGACAACCGCGGCGGGGCCGGCGGCATCATCGGGACCAACGAGGCGGCGAAGGCGGCGCCGGACGGCTATACGCTGCTGCTGATTTCCGTCGCGTTCCCGACCAGCATCGCTTTCAACCGCCTGCCGCAGGACATGATGAAGTCGTTCGACCCGGTGGCGATGCTCGGCAGCGGACCCGCGCTGCTGGTGGTGCCGGCCAGCTCGCCCGCCAACTCGGTTGGAGACTTGCTGAATCTGCTGAGACAAAGACCGGGAGCGCTGAACGCGGCTGCGGCCGGCATTGGCAGCTTCCAGCACATGGCGACCGAGCTATTCCGGCTGCAGTCGAAAACCAACTTCGTTATCGTGCAGTACAAAGGCGGCGGCCCCGCGCTGACCGACACGATCGCCGGCCAGGTGCAGTTCAACCTCGGCAGCCTCGTGCAGATGATGCCGCATGTGCGCTCGGGCAAGCTGAAGGCGCTCGGCGTCAGTGGCGCGAAGCGCAACGCGGCGATGCCCGACGTGCCGACGATCGCGGAGGCTGGCGTGCCGGGCTACGAGGTGAGCAACTGGTGGGGCATACTCTCGCCGGCCGGTACGCCGCAAGCGGTGCTCGATCGCCTGTACAAGGAGATAAACGTGATCCTCGATTCCCCGGAGACGCGCAAGCGCTTCGAGCTCGAGGGAGCGGAAGTAATTCGCATGAAGCCCGCGGAAATAACCTCGTTCGTGGCGAAGGAAACCGAGCAGTGGACGCGCGTGGTAAAAGAGGCTGGCATCAAGCCGGAATGACCATGGAACAATTCAAAGCATACAAGCTGACCGAAACGCCCGATCGCAAGATGAAGGCCGAGTTCGTCGACATGACGCTCGACGATCTGGACCCCGGCGATGTGGTGGTGCGCGTGGCGTACTCCGACGTCAATTACAAGGATGCGCTCGCCGCGACCGGTAAAGGCCGCATCCTTCGCCGCGCGTCATGCGTCGGCGGCATCGATCTGAGCGGCACGGTCGTGTCGTCCACGCACCCGGGATTCAAGAAGGGAGACGGCGTGTTCGGCATCGGCTTCGAGCTCGGCGTCTCGCACCATGGCGGCTACGCGCAATACGCTCGCATGCCGGGCGAGTGGCTGATGAAATTGCCGCAAGGAATGTCGCTTTGGGATGCGATGGCCTTCGGCACCGCGGGTTACACGGCTGGGATTGCCATCGTGCGCATGGAGCACGAAGGCTTGAAGCCGGCGAACGGACCGGTGATCGTGAACGGCGCGACCGGCGGGGTCGGCTCGATCGCGCTCGCCGCGCTGGCAAAGACGGGGTACGAGGTGGTCGCGCTCACAGGGAAGGAAAGCGAGGCCTCCTGGCTGAAGAAACTCGGCGCCAAGGACATTCTGCTGCGCAGCAGCCTGAACCTGGAGAAGATCAAGCCGCTCGACAAATCCACCTGGGCCGGCGCCATCGACAACCTCGGCGGCGACGTGCTGGCGTGGATCTGCAGCACGATGAAGGAGAACGGCGTGATCGGCTCCATCGGCCTCGCCGCCAGCCCGAACCTGAACACCAGCGTGATGCCCTTCATCCTGCGCGGGGTGCGGCTCCTCGGCATCAATTCCGGTGAAAGCTCGAATGACGTACGCGAGGCGGTGTGGCGCCGCCTGGCAAGCGATCTGAAGCCGCCGCTCCTCAAGGAAATGGCGCGCACCGTGCCGTTCAGCCAACTGCCCGCGGTATTCGATGACTTCATCAACGCCAGGGTGACGCGCCGCGTAGTCGTCGACCTGGAAGAGTGAGTCGGTGTCGACATCGACCGACCTGCAGAAACGCGTGCTGGTGGTCGATGACTCGAGGTTCGTCCGCACCACCTTCGCTCACATCCTGAAAACGTCGTTCAACGTCGTCGAGGCGGCGGACGGCGAGGCGGCCTGGCTTGCGATCCAGGCCGATTCCTCCATCGTCATGGTGTTCACCGACCTCGACATGCCGAAGCTGGACGGCTTCGGACTGCTCAGCCGCGTGCGCAAATCGGACGATGCCCGCATCAAGCGGCTGCCGGTGGTGGTGATTTCCGGCAACGAGGAGCAGGCGAGCAAGCAGCGCGCTCGCGACCTGGGCGCGAATGACTTCATCGCCAAGTCTGCCGACGCGCCGGAGGTGCTCTCGCGCCTGGATAACGTGCTGCGCCTGGTTCGCGCGAGCCAGGAGCTCGAGCAGACGAAGGCGGCGGTCGCCAGCACGGCGACGCACGACCCGCTCACCGGCACCCATACGCCGCATTACCTGGTCACCGAGGGCCGCAAGCATTTCGCGCACGCACGCCGCCACAGCAGCGAGTTGTCGGTGATGGCGCTGCGCCTCGACACCTACGAAGCCATCGCCCTTGCCGCCACCAAGGACATCGCCGAGCTCGTCGTCACGCGCATCGCCAAGCTGGTGACTGAAAGGGTGCGCGCGGAAGACTCGGTTGCGCGCATGGCGCCGGCCACGTTCGTGGTGCTCGCCGCCAATACCGCGGCCTCGCACATGGTCGCGCTCGCCGATCGCCTGCGTCGCGAGCTGGACGAGGCGCGGGTCGCCTACCGGGAGCAGCCGCTCAAGTTCGTCACCAGCATCGGCGTGGCCTCGGCCTCGTCCGATCCGGCCGGCTCGATCGAGGAGCTGGTGCGGCTCGCGATGCAGCGCCTGCAGGCGGCCCCGCGCGCCGCCCCGGCGCCGCCCGCCGCGGGCATTCCGGACGACCTCGAGCGTGTGCTGCGCTACCTGGAGAACCTGGACGCCTCGCGGCTGGGCGACGCCGCCGAACTGTTCGCCAAGCGCCTCAAGCGCATTTCGAAAGCGATCCAGGCCCGGAAGAAGTAACCGCGCGCGCTACACTTAAGCGTCATGCCGGGCTATCGGGAATTCCACCGCCGCTCGATCGCCGACCGCGAAGGCTTCTGGGCCCAGCAGGCGAAGCTGATCGACTGGCACCGGCCGTTCTCGAAGATCCTCGACTATTCACGGCCGCCATTCGCCCGGTGGTTCGTCGGCGGCGAGACCAACCTCTGCCACAACGCCGTCGACCGCCATCTCGCGAGCCGCGGCGAGCAGAAGGCGCTGGTTTGGATTTCCACGGAAGTCAATGAGCAGCGGGAGTTCAGCTACCGCCAGCTGCATGAAGAGGTCAACCGCGTCGCCTCGATGATGCAGTCGCTGGGCGTGAAGAAGGGCGACCGCGTTATCGTCTACATGCCGATGATCCCGGAAGCCTGCTTCGCCATCCTGGCGTGCGCGCGCATCGGCGCCATCCACTCGGTGGTGTTCGGCGGCTTCGCCGCGGCCAGCCTCGCCGCCCGCATCGATGACGCGAAACCGGCGCTGATGATTACTGCGGACGGCGGCAGCCGCATGGGCAAGGTGGTGCTCTATAAGTCGCTGGTCGACGAGTCGCTCAAGCTCGCCAAGCATCCGCCGAAGAAAGTCCTGCTGTTCTCGAGGGGCCTCGACCCGCAGATGGCGGTGGTGCCCGGACGCGACGTCCGCTGGGAAGAATTGAGCAAGACGCATCTTCACGCGAAAACCGACTGCGCGTGGCTTGAGTCCAACGAGCCGTCCTACATCCTTTACACCTCGGGGACCACCGGCCAGCCGAAAGGGGTGCAACGCGACGTCGGCGGCCACGCAGTGGCACTGGCCTCGTCCATGAAGCACATCTTCTGCGGCGAGGCGGGCGAAACGATGTTCACCACCTCGGATATCGGCTGGGTCGTGGGGCACTCGTACATCATCTACGCGCCACTGATCGCCGGCATGACCACCATCATGTACGAAGGTGTGCCGATCCGCCCGGATGCCGGCATCTGGTGGAAGATCGTGCAGGACCACAAAGTCGCGGTGATGTTCTCGGCGCCGACGGCGATCCGGGTACTGAAGAAGCAGGATCCCGCGTACCTGAAGAAGTACGATGTTTCTTCGCTCAAGCATCTCTTCCTCGCCGGCGAGCCGCTGGACGAGCCGACACACGTCTGGATTACTGAAGCCCTGGGCCGGCCGGTGATCGACCACTACTGGCAGACCGAGACCGGATGGCCACTGCTGTCGGCGCACCCCGGGGTGGAGCAGCTCAAGCTCAAGATGGGCTCGCCGAGCTTTCCGGTCTACGGGTATGACGTCCAGCTTCTCCACGAAGGCACGGGCAAAGCGGTCGCAGACGGCGAGAAGGGCGTCGTGACCATCGTTCCGCCGCTGCCGCCGGGGTGCATGAGCACGGTGTGGGGCGACGACGAGCGCTTCGTGCGCACCTATTTCAAGGACTTCAAGAACATTTATTCGACCTTCGACTGGGGTATTCGAGACAAGGACGGGTACTACTTCATCCTCGGGCGCACCGACGACGTGATCAACGTCGCTGGGCACCGCCTGGGCACGCGCGAGATCGAGGAAGCGGTGAGCATGCATCCCAACGTCGCGGAATGCGCGGTGGTGGGCGTCACCGATCCGATCAAAGGGCAGATGCCGCTGGCGTTCGCGGTCCTGAAGGATTCGTCCAAGAAAACCTCGCCGGAAGAGGTGATGCAAACCGTCGATAAGCAGCTCGGTGCCATCGCCCGGCCGAAGGCGGTGCATTTCGTTTCGTTGCTGCCGAAGACCCGCTCCGGCAAGACGCTGCGCCGCTCGATCCAGGCGCTCGCCGAAGGGCGCGACCCGGGCGACCTGACGACGATCGAAGATCCCAACGCTTTGGAGCAAATCAAACAGGCCCTGCGATGAAGACAAGACCTATGCTGACACTCGACGATTGCCGCAAGATCTCCGCCGCGGCGGAAGCCGAGGCGAGGACGAACAACTGGAACGTGGTCATCGCCATTCTCGATGACGGCGGGCACCTCCTGCACGTGGTGCGCATGGATGGCGCCACGCCCGCGAATGCGCGGATCGCGGTGGAGAAGGGCAGAACCGCGGCGGAGACGCGGCGCTCGACCCTGGCTTGGCAGGAGCGCATCAAGGCACGGCCGGAAATGCTGAAGATGCCGGAGGTCACGCCGATCCAAGGCGGCCTGCCGATCACGGTGGAAGGCACCTGCGTCGGCGGCGTCGGCATCTCCGGGGTTCAGTCCCACGAGGATGAGCAGATTGCCGCGGCCGGCATCAAGGCCCTTACTGGTTGAAGGTCCTGATCGCCGGCGCGGGTATCGGCGGCCTCACCGCCGCCCTGGCCGCGCTGCGCAGGGGACTGGATGTCGAGGTCTACGAGCAGGCATCCGAGCTGAAGGAAGTCGGCGCCGGGCTGCAACTGAGCGCGAACGGTACGCGGGTGTTCTACGAGCTGGGCATAGGCGAGGAGCTCAAGGCGCTTTCGTGCGAGGCCGCCGGCAAGGAAATCCGCATGTGGAACACCGGCGAGACCTGGAAGCTGTTCGACCTGGGCAAGGTCTCGGTCGAGCGCTACGGCTACCCGTATCTCACGGTCTACCGTCCGGATCTTCTCAGCGTACTCGCGGCAGCGGTCGGGCCCGAGAGAATCCATCTCGGGGCGAAGTGCATTGGCTTTAAGCAGGGGACCGCTGAAGTCCAATTGAAGCTGGATGGTGGCGAAACAGTCGCCGGAGATTGCCTGATCGGCGCCGACGGCGTGCACTCGCAGGTGCGCCAGAGCCTGTTCGGCCCCGACCGGCCGCAGTTCACCGGGCTGGTCGTATGGCGCGGCATCGTGCCGATGGAGAAGCTGCCGAAGCATATGGCGCGCATGGTCGGTAGCAACTGGGTCGGGCCGGGCGCGCACGTCGTGCACTACCCGCTGCGCGCCGGCAAGGTGATGAACTTCGTCGGCGCGCTGGAGCGCAGCGACTGGCAGGTCGAATCCTGGAGCGCGCGCGGCACGACGGAAGAGCTCGCTGCGGACTTTGCCGGCTGGCACGAAGACATCCATGCCCTGATCCGCAACATTCCGGTTCCGCACAAATGGGCGCTGATGACGCGCCCGCCGATGGACCGCTGGAGCGTCGGACGGGTAACGTTGCTCGGCGACGCCTGCCACTCGATGGTGCCGTTCCTTGCGCAAGGCGCCGTGATGGCGATCGAGGATGGCTACATTCTTGGGCGTTGCCTAGAAAAATATTCGCCTGCGCCGGTAGCGCTCCACCATTATGAAAAGGCCCGACGCGAACGAACGCGAAAGGCGGTGGAGGGCTCGGCGGCCAATATCGGGCGCTTCCACCACCCGGCGCTCGCCGACCCTGCCAAGGCGCGCGATTACGTGGCCCGTGAATGGGCCGGGCAAAACGTGGCCGACCGCTATGAGTGGCTGTTCCGCTACGACGTGACGAGCGCCGCGGTCTGATTCAGAATCCACGCATGAGACGCGACGCCGAATTGATCTCCGCGCTGGAGCGGGCGAACATCCATCCGCTGTGGGACCGCTACCAGCGCATCACGCCGATGGCGCCGAAGGCGAAGGACGCGCCGATGCACTGGCGCTGGCGTGACCTGGAGCCGTTCACCGAGCGCGCGGCGAAGGAAGTGGCGATCGAGGATGTCGAGCGCCGTGCCCTGATCCTGGCGCATCCGGCATTTCCCGGCGCCACCGTCACCACGCAGAATTTGATCGGCGCATTCACCGTGCTGGAGCCCGGCGACAAGGCCGTGCCCCATCGCCACACTGCCGCCGCGATTCGTTTTGCCACGCGAGCGGAAGGCGCGGTCACCATCGTCAACGGCCGGCGCTGCGAGATGCAAGAGGCCGACCTGGTGCTCACGCCGCCGATGTGCTGGCACGGCCACATCAACCAGGGCAAGCGCCGCACGGTGTGGTTCGACGCGGCCAACATGCCGGCGATCTGCGCACTCGACGCGAGCTTCTTCGAACCGGGCACGCGCCAGGACGAGCGCTTCTGGGAAGTTGGCGACGCCGGCGCGCGGGAATATCGCTTTCCGGGCGTCGAGACGCGCAAGCAGGTCGACGCCACGCCGGTCGGTCCGGACGGAGCGCGGACCCTCCGCTACACCAGGAACGGCGCTTCGGTCATGCCGACCCTCGATCTCTTTTTCACCAGGCTGGAAAACGCCACCAAGCCGAGGAGAGGGACTTACAACGCGGTCTGCCTCGTCGTGTCCGGCGAGGGGCAATCCAAAGTCGGAGAGCAGACGTTCGAATGGTCGCAGCACGACGTCTTCACCGTGCCGCACTGGACCTGGGCGAGCCACACGCCGACGCAGCAAGGCGGCCGAGCTGTTCGTCGTCACCGACCGCGCGATCTACGAGCGCCTCGACCTCTTGCGCGAAGAACTGGGGTGATCGGTCGGTCGGTCAAGCGGGTCGAGGATGTTCGTTTCCTGACCGGTAGCGGCCGCTTCATCGACGACCTGGAGGTCCCGGGCGCGCTGCACTGCGCGCTGGTCCGCTCGCCGCATGCCCATGCCCGGATCCTGAGCATCGAGGCAAATACGCCGGTCTTCACGGGGCGGGATATGGCGCAGGACGGCATCGGCCCGATGCGCGCGGGCTGGCAGTTGCCGGGAATGGTGGAGATTCCGCGTTGGGCGCTGGCGCGCGAGACGGTGCGCCACGTCGGCGAGCCGGTCGCTGCGGTGTTCGCTGAGACTCGCGCCGCCGCGGAGGATGCGGCCGAGCAGGTCGCAGTGGCTTATGAGGCGCTGCCGCTGGAAGAGCAGACGTGCTTCCAGTGGGCCAGAGGCGACGCCGCGGCCGTCGAAAACGCATTCGCCGACGCGCCGCACCGCGTCGAGATTGCGCTCGTCAACAACCGCCTGTGCGGAGCGGCGATCGAGAACCGCGGCATGGCGGCTGTTCCAGGGCCGGAGGGGCTGACGCTGTATTGCGCGACGCAGACGCCTCACCACCTGCGCCAGGCGGTTTGCGCCGAGCTCAGTTTGAAGGAGACCGAGCTGCGCGTGGTATCGCCGGACATGGGCGGCGGGTTCGGATACAAGGGCAAGCACTATCCGGAGGAAACCATCGTCGCCTGGGCGGCGCGCCGCCTGCGCCGGCCGGTGCGCTGGATGGCCGCGCGGCGCGAATCGTTTCTGTCGGACACGCAGGGCAGGGACCACCGCACGCGCGCGGCCCTCGCCTTGGATGGCGACGGCCGCTTTCTCGCCTTACGCGTCGACACACGCGCCGACGTTGGCGCTTATGTCTCGACCTTCGGCGCCGCCATCCCCGGCCCGATCTATAGCGCGCTGCTCGCAGGCGTTTACCGCACGCCCGCCATTCACGTTCAGGTGACAGGCATGTTTTCGAATACCGTGCCCACGGACGCGTACCGCGGGGCCGGACGTCCCGAGGCGTGCTACGTCGCTCGAGCGGCTGGTGGACGAAGCGGCGCGCAAGCTGGGCATCGACCGCGCCGAAATCCGTCGCCGCAACCTGATCCCGAAGGAGGCGATGCCCTACAAGACGCCCATCGGGCCGACCTACGACTGCGGCGATTTCCCGCGTGTTCTGGAACGCGCGCTGGCGGCGGCGGACTATGCCGGCTTCGCCGAGCGCAAGAGGAAATCGCAGAAGCTGCGTGGCCTTGGCATGGCCTGCTATGTGGAGTCCTCCGGCGTAGCGCCGTCACGCTTAGCCGGCATGATGGGTGCGCGCTACGGTTTCTACGAATCGGCGCAAGTCCGCGTCGCTCCTGATGGCAGCGTGACCGCCTATCTCGGCACCCACAACCATGGACAAGGCCACGCCACGAGCTTCGCGCAAATTCTGTCGACGGGCCTTGGGATCCCGATGGAGCGCATTGCGATCCGCGAAGGCGACACCGCGGAAGTCCCGAGCGGCACCGGAACTTTCGGTTCGCGCTCGATCGCCGTGGGCGGCTCGGCGCTGCACGCCGCTGCTGGAAAAATTGTCGCCAAGGGAAAGAAGATCGCCGCGCACTTGCTCGAAGCCGCCGCGGCGGACATCGAATTCGAGCGGGGCAGCTTCCACGTGGCGGGCACTGATCGGTCGGTGAGCTTCGAGCAGGTTGCAGGAGCGGCCTACGTTCCGCACAACTATCCGCTCGACTCGCTCGAACCCGGCCTGGACGAGAATGCGTTCTACGACCCGCCGAACTTCGCCTTCTCCAATGGCGTACACGTCTGTGAAGTGGAAGTGGATGCCGAGACCGGCGCTGCGCGGCTGGTCTCCTACCACGCGGTGGACGACGTCGGCATGGTGATCAATCCGATGATCGTCGAGGGCCAGCTCCACGGCGGCCTGGCGCAAGGCATCGGCCAGGCACTCGCGGAGCGCACCGTCTACGACGAGGGGCAGCTCGTCTCGGCGTCGTTCATGGACTACGCCGTCCCTCGCGCTACGGATCTGCCGGATTTTCTGTCCGAGCTCGATGAAAGCCAGCCCTGCACGCATAACCCGCTTGGCGCGAAGGGCTGCGGCGAGTCCGGGCGCCATCGGCGCGCCGGCCGCGGTGATGAGCGCGCTGCTCGATGCCCTTGCACCGCTAGGGATTACCGATCTCGAAATGCCGGCTACGCCGCACCGCATCTGGCAGGCCATAATGCGCAAATGATTCAGGAGTTGAATCCGGCAAAGCTCGCATTACTCTTTCGCCGCCAGCTCGAGCTGTGCAACGTGAAGAAGGGCGAGACCATCGCGGCGGTGAGCGACCTCGCCACGCGGCGCGAGTACCTGCAAGCCGCGTTCGCCGCCGCCGACGATCTCGGCGCGGACATCTACGAGCTGTGCGTCAACTCGCTGCCTTCCTGGACCAAGGTCGGCGTGCCGACCATCGGCAAGGCCAAGGGGACGCTGGAAGCGGTGAAAGCCGCCGACCTGGTGGTGATCTTCCACGTTCCGTTGTTCACCAAGTGGCTGAAGCAGGTGATGGACGGCGGCACGCGGGTGCTGATGATCATCGACGCGCCCGACGACCTCGAGCAGCTCATGTCGCCGAAAGGGCTGAAAGACGCCTGCAAATATGCAGAGAGCCTTTACCGCAAGACCCAGTCGGTTCGCGTGCGGAGCGAAGCGGGTACGGATCTAACGTATCAATGCGGTGAATATCCCGTCATGACGCAATGGGGCTACGCCGACGAGCGCGGGCACTTTGATCATTGGGGCGGCGGCCACATCCATACATTTCCGAACGAAGGCAGCGCGCACGGCACCGTGGTGTTTCAGCCCGGCGACATCGTCATCCTCCCCTATTGCCGCTATATCGCCGACCCGGTGAAGCTGGAGATCCGCGACGGCCACATCGTCAAGCTCGAGGGCGGCATCGATGCCAAGCTAATGCGCGACTGGCTAGACGACGGCAAGGCGGGGCCGCAGGACCGCGATCCGTATGCGGTTTCGCATTTGGGATGGGGCATGAACCCGCAGGCGCTGTGGTACGGCATCGCGCTGCACGGCGACACGCCGGAGCGCCATCGCGCCGCGGCGCGCACATTTCCGGGGAATTTTTTGTTTTCGACTGGTCCGAATACCCAGGGCGGCGGCAAGCGAGACACGCGCGGCCACTACGACGTGCCGATGCGCGACTGCACTGTGGAGCTCGACGGCAAGGTCGTGGTCGAGCGCGGTCGGATCATCGATGAAAAAATGAAAGTCAATCGGGAGGCAAGATGAGAAAGCTGTTGGTGGGACTGGCAATGCTGAGCGCGTTCGCGGTGAACGCTGCGGACAAGGTGAAGGTCGGGTTCATCAGCACGCTGTCGGGGCCGAACGCCTCGATCGGCATCGACATCCGCGACGCCTTCAACCTCGCGGTGAAGCTCAATGGCGGCAAGCTGGGCGGCCTGCCGGCCGAGGTGCTGGTCGGCGACGACGGGCTAAAGCCGGAGCAGGCGAAGCAGCTGGCCGAGCGCTTCCTGCAGCGCGACAAGGTCGACTTCGTCACCGGCATCGTGTTCAGCAACGTGGTGCTCGCGGTGGCGCCGGACGCGATCGCCAACAAGGTGTTCTTCATCTCGCCCAACGCCGGCCCGGCGCAGTACACGGGCGCGCAGTGCAATCCGTTTTTCTTCGCCGCCTCGTGGCCGAGCGAGGCCTACAGCGAGGCCGCCGGTCAGTACGTGAGCAGCAAGGGCCTGAAGAACGTCGTCTTCCTCGCCCCGAACTACGTCGGCGGGCACGACGCGGCCACCGGCTTCAAGCGCTACTTCAAGGGCAAGCTGCAGGAGGAGATGTACACCAAGCTCGGGCAGCTGGACTACGCGGCCGAGCTGTCGCAAATCCGCGCCGCGAAGCCCGAGGCGCTGTATGTCTTCCTGCCCGGCGGCATGGGCGTGAACTTCATCAAGCAGTTCGTCGCCGCCGGCCTGTCGAAAGACATCCAGCTCATCGTGCCGCTCTGGGGCTCGGACCAGGACATCATCCGCGCGGTCGGCGATCCGATGCTCGGCCTGTTCAGCGTCGGCCACTGGTCGCTCGACCTCGACAATCCGGCCAACCGCAAGTTCGTCGCCGAGTTCGAGAAGGAATACAAGCGCCTGCCGACCGGCTATGCCGCCTCAGGCTATGACACGGCGATGCTGATGGATTCCGCCATCCGCAAGGTGAAAGGCAAGATCGAGGACAAGGAAGCGCTGCGCGCCGCCTTGCGCGCCGCCGACTTCAAGAGCGTGCGCGGTGACTTCAAATTCGGCCCGAACCAGTTCCCGGTGCAGAACTACTATTTGCAGCTCGTCGGCAAGGACAACAACGGCCGCATCGTGCACAAGACGATCGGCACGGTTCTGCAGAACCGTGCCGACGCCTATGTGCAGGACTGCAAGATGAAGTAGTGTCAGGTTTGAATGACCTGTGTCTCCCCGGGTTTCATGACCGTCACCTTCACTGCCGGCGCGATCTGCGAGACCGCCTTGCGGAACTCTTCGCCGGCCTCGACTCCGCGCACCAGCGGATTGTGTGCGTAATGCACGGGAATAGCGTGCGAAACGCCGAGCCACTGGCACGCACGAGCGGCTTCCTCCGGGCCCATAGTGAACGGTCCATTACCCACGGTAACGATCGCGAGATTCGGCTGATAACGCTCGCCGATCGTCTTCATGTCGCCGTAGAGGTCGGTATCGCCGCTGATATAGATGCGCGTGCCGGCGATGTCGAGCATGAATCCGGCAGCCGGGAAACCGGCAAGCGTCGAGTGGACCGCGGGCACCAGCCGTGCGGTCATCGCGCCGTGCCTCGACATGCCGCCAAAGTTCATGCCGGCGCCGCCATTGGAAACGATCTTGGCGGGGTCGAGACCCGCGTTCTTGAACTCGGCTAACAGGCCCTTGCGCATCAAGTCACTCTGACCCGTGGTCATCACGGGTACGCCAGCCGCCGTCAGCGCCTGTAGCGCCTGGAAATAGTCGCCCATGTGATCGCCGTGATCGTGCGTGAGGAGCACGAACACCGCCTCGGGCTTCTTGCCGGCGACATATTGCGCGAAGGCCTCCCGGTTCGAGTACTCCGGCGCCTTTTGCACGTTGAACCGCGTCCACCCGGCGTTGCTCCAGAACCAGGCATCGCCGTAAGCAATCTGCTTGTAGTCCGGGGTCGCGAGCTCGACTACTCCGCCACCGAGCCAGCGCACCGACACGCGGCCGCCAGTCAGACGGGCAATGCCGCCCGTTCCCGGCCCTACCGGCGACGGCGTTCCGCAGGCACCCAGCGCCAGCGCGCCGCCGAGGGCGAGCGCGCCACGCAAGATCGTGCGCCGGCCCTGATGGGCGGTTTCAAGCCGGACCGATGCTGCTTCTTTTGCCTTCCTCATTTGTTCTCTCCTCCGTCTTTTCGGGAAAAGCGACTATGCGTCGCTCGATTAGGCTCGCAATGTGCTCTCGCGAACAGCCGAGCTCACGCAATAATTCCGAGCCGTGCTGCCCGATGCGCGGCGGATCGGAACGCTTGCCCAGGCGCTTGCCGCCGAGGGCGAGTGGCAGGGCCGGTACGTGGATGGTTTTTCCATTGATGCTTGTTTCCAACAGCCCTTCCGACGCGTTGAGATGCGGGTCGTCGAGCAGGTCCCAGGGCTTGGCGATCGGCGCGAAGGGCAGGCCGATGGCTTCGAGCTTCGCGCTGAGCTCGCTCAGCGTGTGCTTCTTGGTGATGTCATTGACCTTCGGCAGAAGCCAGCTACGTTCTTTTACGCGTTTTGCGTTGTTGCTCAGCCGCTCGTCCTTGGCCAATTCCGGTGCGCCGAACTCGCGACAGAACACCTCCCACTGCGTATCGGTCACCACGCCGACGAACAGGCGCCCGCCGTCCCGCGTGTCGCAGATGTCATAGATGCCCCAGGCGGGACGCTTGACGGACATCGGCGGCGGCGCCTCGCCGGTCAGCTCGTATTGCGCCATGTGCTGCGCGACGAGGTATGCAGTGCTCTCGAACAGGGAGCTGGTCACGCGCGTGCCGCGGCCGGTCTTTTCGCGCTCGCGCAGCGCCGCGAGGATGCCGACGGCGGCGAACGTGCCGCCCATAATGTCGATCACCGAGGAGCCGGCGCGCAGCGGCCGGTCGGGCAGGCCGGTCATGTAGGCGAGCCCGCCCATCATCTGCGTCACTTCGTCCAGCGCCAGGCGATGCTCGTAGGGACCGTCGAGGAAGCCTTTCAGCGAGCAGTAGATCAATTTTTCGTTTTCGCGCGCGAGCTCTTCATGGCCAAAGCCGAGCTTGTCGAGCGCGCCGGGGCGGAAGTTCTCCGTCAGCACGTCGGCGGTCTTCAGCAGCCTGAGCACCAGCGCGCGGCCTTCCGGTTTCTGCAGGTCGACGGCCAGGCTCTTCTTGTTGCGGTTGAAGACCGGGTAGAAGCCGGCGCCGGCGGCTTCGAGGCGCCGCGTGTTGTCGCCGGCGAGCGGCTCGACCTTGATGACTTCCGCGCCCAGATCCGCGAGCACCAGCCCGCAGGAGGGGCCCATCACCATGTGCGCGAACTCGACTACGCGCACCCCTTCAAGCGGCAGCACGAAATCCTTTGGGCAGTCCCGCTACCGGCGTGTGGCCGTAGATCGGCTCCGCCGGAATCGCCTCGGCCAGGATCTTGCGCGCCTGGAACAGCTTCTGCAGGTCGATCCCGGTCCGCACGCCCATGCTCTCGAACATGAACACCAGATCCTCGGTGATCACGTTGCCGCTCGCCCCCGGCGCGAACGGGCAGCCGCCAAGCCCGCCCATCGAGCTATCGAAATTGCGCACGCCTTCTTCGTAAGCGGCAAGCGCGTTCGCCAATCCGAGGCCGCGCGTGTTGTGGAAATGCGCGCCTTCGAGCTTGTTTCCGATCTTGTTCTTTACCTTGTTGAACAGCCGTTTCACCTGGGCCGGATTTGCGTAGCCGACGGTGTCCGCGAGCGCCACGGCGTCGCAGAACTCCGCGAGCTGGGAAGCGATCCGCACCACGTCGTCCTCGGGCACGTCCCCCTGCATGGTGCAGCCGAATGCAGTGGATACCGCGCCCTCGAGCTCGACGCCCGGATGCGGATATTGCGCGCACTTGCGCACCTCCTCGACCATCTGCTCCGGCGTCATGCGCACGTTCGACTCGCTGTGCTGGCGGCTCGCCGAAATCGGGAAGGTCACCTTATGCGCGCCGGCCTCGAGCGCGCGCTGGAAGCCCTTCAGGTTGGGCGCAAGCGCGACCACCTTCACGTTCGGAAGGGTTCTGGCAAAAGCGACGATCTCGCCGGTGTCGGCCATGGCCGGGATGAGCTTGGGCGGGACGAAGGAACCGACCTCGATCTCCTCCAGGCCGGCGGCGGCCAGGGCGCGGATCCAGGCCTTCTTCGCTTCCGTGGGCATCAGGTTCTTGGCGTTCTGCAGGCCGTCGCGCGGTCCAACTTCGCAAATGTGCACTTGTCGGTTCATGCCTTGATTCTATTCTCGATGGCGCCGATTGCGACACCGCAGAGTCACCGCGCCGGCAGCGAAGGCAAGGAGCACCCAGAGACTCGCGTGCCAGCCGCCGAATTGCGTCGCGATCCAGGCCAGCGCCATCGGGCCGAGAAACTGCCCGATCTGCGAGGCCTGCATCACGATGCCGTTACCGGTACCGATGTGCTGCGGGGAGCGGGCGTGCAGCGGCAGGCCGGAAAACACCGACGCCGGAATGACGCCGGCGGAGAACGAAAACGCCAGGACAAGCAGGTAGCGCAGCCCCGCGGGCAGGGCCTCGGAAAGCATGCCGATCTCGCACAGCGCCGCGATCACGGCGCCGGTGATGATCAGCGTGCCGCGCGGCACGCCGCGCGCGAGCAGCCAGCCGCCGATGAGATTGGCCGGCACGTTGATCAGCACGAAGAGCGCGGTCGCGTATGCCGCCGCGCCGCCCGAGAGGCGATGCTCATCGACCAGGAAGGTCGGCAACCAGACCATGATCGACGTCCACTGTGCGACGTAGAAGGCGAACAGCGCGGCCATTGCCAGGTTGCCCCGGTTCGCCAGCGACTCCGCGACCAGGCGCATCGAGCTGACCTGTCCATAGCGCGGCGCCGGGGCGAGACGCCAGAGCGTGACGGCGCTGGCAACGGCGAGGGCGGACAGCGCGAGCCACAGCCCGCGCCAGCCCCACGCCGCGGTCAGCAACGGCGCCGCGAAAAGCGCGATCGCGCCGCCCGTCGGCATGTACGCGCTCCACAAGCCCAGGGCCTTGGCGCGGTCGGCCGGGGTCGCCGCCGAGGTGTTCATGAGCGTCACGCCCGAGACGATGAAGACGATGAAGCCGATGCCCTCCAGGAAGCGGGAGAAGAGGAGAATAGCGAACCCCGCGGCTGCCGCGCCGACGGCGCCCGCCGCAGAAAGAATGAGCAGCCCGACCAGCGCGAGGCGCTTGTGCCCGAAACGGTCGCATAGCACGCCGGCGAGCATGCCGACGAGCATGCCCATCAGGTTGAACATCGTGGCGATCAGGCCGGACTCGACCAGCGTGAGACCGAGCTCGTCGCGCAACCCGGGGATTGCGGGCGCCACCTTGGTCATGTACGCGCCGGCGACGAGGCCGCCGGCGAAGATGGCCCAGACTGCAGGCCAACTTGTCACGCCGCTGTAACTGGAATCTTCAGTTCGACGATTTTCTTTGACCACTCGGCCGGGCCGGTGGTGTGCACCGACGTGCCGTTGGCGTCTACGGCCACGGTGACCGGCATGTCCTTCACCTCGAATTCGTAGATCGCTTCCATGCCGAGGTCCTCGAAGGCGAGCACGCGCGACTTGCGGATCGCCTTGGAGACGAGATAGGCCGCGCCGCCGACGGCCATGAGATACGCCGCTTTGTGCTTGCGGATCGACTCGATCGTCGCCGGGCCGCGCTCGGCTTTGCCAACCATCGCAATCAGCCCGGTCTTGCCGAGCATGGTGTCCGTGAACTTGTCCATGCGCGTGGAGGTGGTCGGGCCGGCAGGGCCGACGACTTCATCGCGCACCGGATCGACGGGGCCGACGTAATAGATGACGCGGTTCGTGAAGTCCACCGGAAGCGGTTTTTTCTGCTCCAGAAAATCTTGAATCCGCTTGTGCGCGGCGTCGCGGCCGGTGAGCAACTTGCCGGAAAGGAGAAGCCGCTGCCCGGGTTTCCAGGATGCGACTTCATCTCTCGTCAGCGTGTCGAGATTGACCCGTTTGGAGCTCGCATCCGGTGACCAGGTGACGGCCGGCCAGTCGGAGAGCTTGGGCGCCTCGAATTCCGCCGGTCCCGAGCCGTCGAGCACGAAATGCGCATGCCGCGTGGCGGCGCAATTCGGAATCATGGCGACCGGGCGGTTGGCGGCATGCACCGGATAGGTGTTGATCTTGACGTCGAGGACGGTGGAGAGGCCGCCGAGGCCCTGCGCGCCGATGCCGAGCGCGTTCACCTTGTCGTAGAGCTCGATGCGCAGCTCTTCGACTTTGTTTCGCGCGCCGCGCGCCTTGAGCTCGGCCATGTCGATCGGCTCCATCAAGGCTTCCTTGGCCATCAGCATGGCTTTTTCCGCGGTACCGCCGACGCCGATGCCGAGCATGCCGGGCGGACACCATCCAGCGCCCATCGTTGGTACGGTTTTCACTACCCAATCGGCGATCGAGTCGGAGGGATTGAGCATGACGAACTTCGCCTTTGCCTCCGAGCCGCCGCCCTTCGCGGCGACGTCGACCTCGAGCTTGTCGCCCGGCACCATCTGTACGCTGATTACGGCCGGCGTGTTGTCCTTCGTGTTCTTGCGGCCGAAGTCGGATTCGTCGAGCACCGAGGCGCGCAGCCGGTTGTCCGGGTCCATGTACGCGCGGCGCACGCCCTCATTTATTGTTTCTTCAAAATCAGAAAAATCAAACCGCACTTGCATCCCGATCTTCACGAATACGTTGACGATGCCGGTGTCCTGGCAGATCGGCCGGTGGCCTTCCGCGCACATGCGCGAATTGGTGAGAATCTGCGCGATCGCGTCTTTCGCGGCCGCGGACTGCTCGCGCTCATAGGCGCGGCCCAGCGCGCGGATGTAGTCCGCCGGGTGGTAGTAGGAGATGAATTGCAGGGCGTCGGCGACGCTCTGCACCAGGTGTTCGCGCTTAATGGTTGTCATGTGCGGGCGCCGCCGGCATGACGCGATCTGCGGCGGCGATCGCGATGGCCGAGAGGAGGAACGTGATATGGATGCCGACCTGCGCGTAGATCGTCTTCTCGTCGTAAGCCGAGGCGTTGATGAAGGTCTTGAGCAGGTGGATCGAGGAGATGCCGATGATCGCGGTTGCCAGCTTCACCTTCAGCACCGAGGCATTGACATGCGATAGCCACTCGGGCTGGTCGGGATGGCTTTCGAGACCCATGCGCGAGACGAAGGTCTCGTAGCCGCCGACGATCACCATGATCAGCAGGTTCGAGATCATGACGACGTCGATCAGCCCCAGCACCACGAGCATCAGCACGGTCTCGTTGGGCTTGCTTGGCCGGGCCGCGCCTGGCACCGAGACCGAGTCGAGGATGTGCGACAGCGCGCTGCTGTCGCCGAACGTCGCCATCAGCAGGTAATACAGCTCCTGCCAGAACAGCCAGACGTAGATCGCCTGGGCGACGATCAGGCCGAGGTAGAGTGGGAGCTGCAGCCAGCGGCTGGCGAAGATGAAAGCGGGCAGGGGTCGCAGGACGCGCGCCTCGCTCATGCCGGGGGATTTTGATGCCATCCTGTGTCGTTGAACGTATTGCTTGAATGCGGGGGTGCAACTGTAGCATTCTATCCGCCGCGATCCTTGAGGAGGAACGATGTCGTCCAACATTGAAACGGTGCTGCAGGAAAAGCGCGTGTTTCCGCCGGCACCTGCGTTCGTCAAGCAGGCCAATATTTCCGGCATGGATGCTTACCGCAAGCTGGCGGCCGAGGCGGAGCGCGACTTCGAGGGGTTCTGGGCGCGCCTCGCGCGCGAGACCCTCGTGTGGTCGAAGCCCTTTACCAAGATCCTGGACGAATCCAAGGCGCCGTTCTTCCGCTGGTTCTACGACGGCGAGCTGAACGCTTCCTACAACTGCCTCGACAAGCACCTGAAGAGCCAGCCGGACAAGGTCGCGATCATCTTCGAGGCCGACGATGGGAAGGTCACGAAGATCACCTACAAGAAGCTCTACCACGAGGTTTGCCGCTTCGCGAACGCGCTGAAGGCCAAAGGCATTCGCAAGTCCGACCGCGTGCTGATCTACATGCCGATGTCGATCCAGGCGGTGGTCGCGATGCAGGCCTGCGCGCGCATCGCCGCCACGCATTCGGTGGTTTTCGGTGGTTTCTCGGCGAAGAGCGTGCAGGAGCGCATCATCGACGCCGGCGCAGTGGCGGTGATCACCGCCGACGGGCAGTTCCGCGGCGGCAAGGAGATCCCGCTAAAGCCGGTCGTGGACGAGGCTCTCGGCATGGGCGGCTGCGAGGCGATCAAGAACGTCTTCGTCTACAAGCGCTCCGGCAGCAAGGTGGCGATGCAGGCCGGGCGCGACACCTGGTGGGACGACGCGGTGAAAGGGCAGGCGGACACTTGCGAGCCGACATTCGTCGACGCCGAGCACCCGCTCTTCATCCTCTACACCTCGGGCTCCACCGGCAAGCCGAAAGGCATCCAGCATTCCACCGCCGGCTACTTGCTGTGGTGCGCGCTCACCATGAAATGGGTGTTCGACCACAAGCCAAGCGACGTCTTCTGGTGCACCGCCGATGTCGGCTGGGTGACTGGACACAGCTACATCGTCTACGGGCCGCTCGCCGTTGGCGCCACGGAAGTCGTATTCGAAGGTGTTCCGGTCTATCCCGACGCGGGGCGATTCTGGAAGACGATCCAGGATCACAAGGTCAATGTTTTCTACACCGCGCCGACGGCGATCCGCTCGCTTATCAAGGCGGGCGGCGATCTGCCGAAGAAATACGACCTGTCCAGCCTGCGCATCCTCGGCACCGTCGGCGAGCCGATCAACCCCGAGGCGTGGATGTGGTACCACGAGACCGTCGGCGGCGGCCGCTGCCCCATCGTCGACACGTGGTGGCAGACCGAGACCGGCGGGCACATGATCTCGCCATTGCCGGGCGCGATCCCGACCAAGCCGGGCTCAGCGACGCTACCGCTGCCCGGCATCTTCGCCGACATCGTCGATGAAACCGGGCATCCGGTGGGCAGGGGAAAGGGCGGCATCCTGGTGATCAAGCGTCCGTGGCCATCGATGCTGCGCACGATCTGGGGTGACCCGGAACGTTACAAGAAGACTTACTGGCCCGACGACTTCAAGAACAAGCTGTACCTCGCCGGCGATGGCGCGAGCACCGATGAGGATGGCTATTTCCGCATCGTCGGCCGCATCGATGACGTGCTCAACGTTTCCGGGCACCGCCTTGGCACGATGGAGATCGAGTCCGCGCTGGTCGCGAACAGCAAGCTGGTCGCGGAGGCGGCGGTCGTCGGGCGGCCCGACGAGCTTACCGGCGAGGCGGTGTGCGCCTTCGTCGTGCTCAAAGGTCCGCGCCCGAGCGGCGAGGAAGCGCTGAAGATCGCGAAGGAGCTGCGCGACTGGGTCGGCAAGGAGATCGGCGCGATCGCCAAGCCGAAGGACATCCGCTTCGGCGACAACCTGCCGAAGACGCGCTCCGGCAAGATCATGCGCCGCCTGCTGCGCTCGATCGCCAAGGGCGAGGCCATCACTCAGGACGTGTCGACGCTGGAGAACCCCGCAATCCTGGAGCAGCTGAAACAGTCGACCTAGGGGCTCCTGGATGGAAACCAGCGTTCCCGAGCACAAGGCGTACTGGCGCAAGAGCGTGACCATCACGTGGCTCGCGCTCTTCCTGTGGGCCGTCGTCACCGTACTGATCGGCATCTACGCCCGGGAGGCACGTGAGCTCACGGCCGTGTATGCGGTGCTGACCGGGCTATATGCCTGGTACCTCAGCAGGCAGGGTACGATTCACCGCTGCTAGAATCCGAGCGCTGCGGAGAGATGGCCGAGCGGCTTAAGGCGCACGCTTGGAAAGCGTGTGTACGTTAATAGCGTACCGTGGGTTCGAATCCCACTCTCTCCGCCATCAACGTCGTTCCTGGACGACGCTTAACTCGTGCGAAAGCTTCCAATGCGGCAGACAAAGACCGCGCGGACGGCATATATTGTTCACTAGGGTGAGGGGGCCCCACTACCGAAGGTGGGCAGATGGGTCGCAGAGACCGTAACAGCGAGCTTGTGGCGCTTTCCACGGCCACAGTGATCGTTTACCGGCAGGTAATGGGCCTGCCGCTCGAACCTGCTGACGTGAATGAGATGAACGAGATCATGCATGAAGTGGCGCATGCGATCTCGTACGCCGCGTCGATCTACGCAGCGAAAAGCGAAGACGACGAGCAAAAGCCGTTGCCCGCCGCTGTCGTGACCGGTGCCGCTTTTGAGCGTGGTGCGAGCGTTCTGCGGACGCCTGAGGGCCTCACGTACCAAAAGCTTGCTATCCGTCGAGATGACATGCTGCTTGCGGCAGAGGTAATCACGCGCACTGGCGTGAAGTTCTCGGCGCGCGGTAAGTGACGCGCCTAGGCAGCGCCTCAAGATGACTATGAACATCAAGCAAACGCTCTTGCTCCGCGGCGTGAAGCTCTTGCACGGGAAAGAAAAGCTTGCCGGCGCATTGGGAATTTCCGAACCTATGCTTGACGGTTGGATAAGCGGCGCCGTCGAAATGCCGGACCTTATACTGCCCCGTCTGTCGGCCATCCTCAACAAGGCCGGCGATCAAACGCGCGGAGGGGTTTGAAACGGCGGGCAGATGCCCCTTCGTCGATTCGCGAAAGAAAACGCCCGCCAGACTTGCGCCCGCGGGCGTTTAAACCATCGCGCCTTGCGGTCGCAATGGAGGAGGATGCGATGGAAACCAGCCTAGCTCGTGCATCCGACGACCGGCTGACGACAAGCTGACTGCGGGCTTACGGCGGACGCTGTTTCGACTTACAATCAGAACCGGCGGGCCTCCCCGCATTGCAGTCTGGTGAACCTGGTCAGGTCCGGAAGGAAGCAGCCACAGCCGGCCCCTGCGAGTGCCGGGGGTCGGGCTCGCCACCTAATTCATATCGCGCGATGAGCTATCAAGTTCTTGCCCGCAAGTGGCGGCCGCGGGATTTCGGCAGCCTGGTGGGACAGGAGCACGTCGTGCGTGCCCTGCGCCACGCGCTCGAACATAAGCGCTTGCACCACGCCTACCTTTTCACTGGCACGCGCGGCGTGGGCAAGACCACGCTCGCGCGCATCCTCGCCAAGTGTCTGAACTGCGAGACCGGGATCACCGCGCAACCGTGCAACAAGTGCTCTGCCTGCATGGAGATCGATGCCGGACGCTTCGTCGATCTGCTGGAAGTGGACGCGGCGACCAATACCAAGGTCGATGAGATGCGCCAGCTGCTCGAGAACGCGCAATATGCGCCGACGCGCGGACGCTTCAAGGTCTACGTCATCGACGAGGTACACCAGCTCTCGGGCCACGCTTTCAACGCGATGCTGAAGACGCTGGAAGAGCCGCCCGAGCACATGAAGTTCATCCTCGCGACCACCGACCCGCAGAAAATCCCGGTCACGGTGCTCAGCCGCTGCCTGCAGTTCAACCTGAAGCAGATGCCGAAGGAAGCCATCGCAACGCATCTGGCGTCCATTCTGGAAAAGGAACAGATACCAGCAGAACCGGAGGCCTTGGTGCTGCTCGCGCGCGCGGCGGCCGGCAGCATGCGCGACGCGCTGTCGCTGCTCGACCAGGCGATCGCGCACGGCGGCGGCAGCGTGGTGCCTGCAAGCGTGAGTGACATGCTGGGCACCATCGATCAGAGCCACCTGCTCAGGTTGGTGGAGGCGGTCGCCGGTGGCGATGCCGCGGCGGCGGTGAAGGTGGCCGACGAGATGCAGGCGCGCAGCCTGTCTTTCGACACGGCGCTGGCTGATCTGGCGAGCCTGCTGTTACGCGTGGCCGTGGCTCAATCGCTACCCGAAGTGGCGGATGACGCGCGCATCGGCCAACTTGCCGGGCGGCTCGATGCCGAATCGGTGCAGCTCTATTACCAGATCGCGCTGCAGGGCAGGCAAGACCTGCCGCTCGCCCCGGACGAGCACGGGGGGTTCGTGATGACCGTGCTGCGCCTTCTTGCGTTCAGACCGGAAGGCGCCGCGCAGCGACTGCCGATGCCGCCAGCGGCGAAACCGAAGCAGGATGCGCCAAAAAAAGACAGTAGCTGGCCCGAGCTGGTACAGCAGCTGCCAGTCACCGGCGCCGCGAGGGAGCTTGCGCGCAACGCCGAGCTCGGCCGGCGCGACGGCCCGCTGTTCGAGCTGGTGGTGCCGAAAGGCAAGGCCTATCTGGCCGAGCGCAGCTACGTCGACAAGCTGAAAGCGGCGCTCGAGCAGCATCTCGGCAGCGTGGTGCACGTGAAAGTCGCGGTCGGCGAGGTGGCCGGCGCCAGCGCCGCCGCGCTCGAGGCCGGTGAGCGCGAGGCGCGCCGCGCAGCCGCCGCGCAGGCGGTGCAGGGCGATGGCTTCGTGCAGGACCTCGTCAACATGTTCGACGGCAAGGTCGTCGATTCCACCATCCGGGAAGACCGAAAGTGAGCCGCCAATGAAAGGCAATATCGGCCAGCTGATGAAGCAGGCGCAGCAGATGCAGGAGAACATGCGCCGCATGCAGGAAAGCCTCGCCACCCTGGAGGTCGAGGGGCAGTCGGGCGCCGGCATGGTGAAGATCCAGATGACCTGCAAGTACGAGGTCAAGCGCGTGTCGATCGATCCCTCACTGGTCGGCGACGATCGCGAAATGCTCGAGGACCTGGTGACTGCCGCGTTCAATGACGCCTCGCGCAAGGTCGAGGCGACCATCGCCGAAAAGATGAGCGGGATGACCGCCGGGCTCGGCCTGCCCGCGGGTTTCAAGCTGCCGTTTTGAGCAAGCCGCCGGTCCCCAGCGCGAAGGGGCTCGAGCGGCTGGTGCAGGCGCTGCGCGTTCTGCCGGGGGTCGGGCCGCGTTCCGCGCAGCGCATGGCGTTTCACCTGCTGCAGCATGAGCGCGATGGCGCCGAGGAGCTCGCCCGCGCGCTTGCCGACGCACTCGCCAGCGTGAAGCGCTGCGCCCAGTGCAATAACTTCAGCGAAGAAGAAGTTTGCGCGCTGTGCCGCTCTCCCCGCCGCGACCGGGCGCTACTCTGCGTGGTCGAGACGCCGGCCGACCTCGCGATGGTCGAGCAGACGCTTTCCTACTCCGGGATGTATTTCGTGCTCATGGGCAGGCTGTCGCCGCTCGATGGCGTCGGCCCGCGCGACATCGGCCTCGACCGCCTGCTGGCGCGGGCGGCCGAAGGCGAGGTGCAGGAAGTGATCCTGGCGACCAACTTCACCAACGAAGGCGAGGCCACGGCGCACTACATCGCGGAGATGCTGCGGGCGCGCAACGTGAAGGCGACGCGCATCGCGCGCGGCGTGCCGCTCGGCGGCGAGCTCGAATACGTGGACGCCGGCACCATCTCGCAGGCGCTGCTCGATCGGCGCGGAATTTAGTAAGATTTTCGAATACCTATAAGAGGAGGTCCCATGCGTTTCGCCGCATTCATCGCTGTTCTGGCCCTGAGCGCGAATTCGTACGCCCAACAGGTCGAGAAGCGCGACGTGCACATCGCCGTCGGCGGCAAGTCGGCGCTGTACTACCTGCCACTCGTGCTCACGGAACGCCTTGGCTATTTCAAGGACGAGGGACTTACCAACTTCCGTATCAGTGACTTTGCCGGCGGCACGCGCTCGCTCGAGGCGGTGGTGGGCGGCAGCGCGGACGTGGTCTCGGGCGCTTACGAGCACACCATCAACATGCAGTCGCGCAAGCAGAGCTTCCAGGCCTTCGTGCTGGCCGGCGCCGCGCCGCAGATCAGCGTCGCCATCTCGAGCAAGCTCGCCGACAAGTACAAGTCGCCGAAGGATCTGAAAGGCCTGAAGGTCGGCGTCAGCGCGCCCGGCTCCAGCACCAACATGGTCATCAACTACGTGCTGGCGCAAGGTGGCTTGAAGCCGACGGACGTGGCGATCATCGGCGTGGGGCAGGGGGCCACCGTCATCGCCGCCATCGAGCAAGGCCGGGTCGACGTCGTTTCGCAGACCGATCCGGCGGTGACCATGCTGGAAAAGGACGGCAAGGTGAAGGTGATCGCGGAGACCCGCACGCTCGAGGGCACGCAGAAGCTGTTCGGCGGGCCAATGCCGGCGGGCAGCCTGTATGCGCCGATCGAATTCATCAAGAAGAACCCGAACACCGTGCAGGCTCTGACCAACGCGATGGTGCGCACGCTGATCTGGATGCAGGACGCCACCCCGCAGCAGATCCTCGCCACCGTGCCGGAAGAATATTTGCTCGGCAACAAGGCGATGTACCTGTTCGCCTACAACAACGTGAAGACCGCGTACTCCAAAGACGGCTACTTCAGCGACGCCGGCGCGAAGACCACGCTGAAGGCGCTCGCCTCGTTCAACCCGAACATCAAGCCGGCTGAGATCAACCTCGCCCAGACGTACACCAACGAGTTCGTGAAAAAGGCGCACGCGAAGCACGGCAAACAGAAGTAATGTTGCCGGCGCTCGCGCTGGAGGGCATCCGGGTCACGTTCATCGCGCAGGACGGCGGCCGCTACACCGCCATCCGCGACACCACGCTGCGCGTCGCGCCGGGCGAATTCGTCTCGGTCGTCGGACCGACCGGCTGCGGCAAGTCGACGCTGCTCAACGTTGCGGCCGGTCTGCTGCAGCCCTCGGCCGGCGGCACCAGCGTATTCGGTGAGCGGCTGTCCGGCCTGAATCGCAAGGCGGGCTACCTGTTCCAGAGCGAGGCGCTCATGCCCTGGCGCACGGCGCTTCAAAACGTAACGGTCGGTCTGGAGTTCAGGGGCGCTGATCCGGCGCAGGCTGGCGCGCAGGCGCAGGAATGGCTGCGGCGCGTCGGCCTGGGCGGGTTCGGCGAACGCTACCCGCATCAGCTCTCCGGCGGCATGCGCAAGCGCGTGGCGCTCGCGCAGGCGCTGATCCTGGACCCCGAGATCATCCTCATGGACGAGCCGTTCGCCGCGCTCGACATCCAGACGCGCCATCTCATGGAGAACGAGCTGCTCGAGCTGTGGTCGGCCAACCGCAAGTCGGTGATCTTCATCACGCACGACCTCGAGGAGGCGATCTCGCTCTCCGACCGCGTGGTGGTGATGTCCGCGGGGCCCGAGTCGCATCCGATCGGCGAATTCGCCATCGACCTGCCGCGCCCGCGCGACGTGGCCGAGATCCGCCTGACGCCGCGCTTCATCGAGCTGCACGGCCTGATCTGGGCTGCGATGAAGGAAGAAGTGCTCAAGAGCTATGCCCGCCAAAGGCAATAAGGCGTTGCGCATCTGGCAGCTCGGGCTGTTCGCCGCGCTGCTCGCCGCGTGGTATGTCCTCACCAGCCCGACGCTCCTGCCGCCGCTCTACTTCGACGATCCGAACAAGGCGGCTTTTTTCTTCGGTGAGCCGTTGAAGGTTGCAGGCCGCATCTGGGACTGGTTCTCGTCCGGGTTCATCTATCCGCACCTTTGGGTGACGTTGGTCGAAACCGCGCTCGCCTTTGTCATCGGCACGGTCCTCGGACTGGTGATGGGCCTGTGGCTCGCGTTGAGCCCGACGGCCTCGGCGCTCCTCGACCCGTATCTCAAAGCAGTGAACTCGATGCCGCGCGTGATCTTGGCGCCGATTTTCGCGATGTGGTTCGGGCTCGACATGGCCTCGAAGGTCGCTCTCGGCGTCACTCTGGTGTTCTTCATCGTCTTCTTCAACGTGTACCAGGGCGTGCGGGAAGTGAGCCATACGGTCCTTGCGAACGCGCGCATGCTCGGCGCGAGCGACCGCCAGCTGCTGCGGCACGTCTATGTGCCGAGCGCCATGAGCTGGGTGTTCGCCAGCCTCCACAATTCGGTCGGCCTCGCCTTCGTCGGTGCGGTGGTCGGGGAATACCTAGGATCTTCGCGCGGCGTCGGCTACCTGATCCTGCAAGCGGAGGGCACCTTCGACTTCAACGCCGTGGTCGCCGGGATCGTCGTGCTTACCGCGTTCGCGCTGCTCCTGGACTGGATGGTGACACTTGCCGAGCGGCGCTTCCTCGTGTGGCAGCCGCGCGGCGGCGAGACGGAGAAGATCTAGTGTTCGGCCGGATCGTGGCCGCGCTATTGGCGGCGATACCGCTGTTCGCAATGGCGCAGACCTATCCCACCAAGCCAGTGCGCGTGGTGGTGCCATATCCGGCCGGCTCGACGCCGGACATCATCGGCCGCACGCTGGCGCAGCGGCTGCAGAAGGCTCTTGGTCAGCCGTTCGTGGTGGAAAACCGCAGTGGGGCGGGCGGCAGCATCGGCGCCGAAACGGTTGCCAAGGCCGCGCCGGATGGCCACACGCTTCTCATCGGCGGAAACGGGCCGGTGGCAATCAACAAGCATCTCTACAAGAGCCTGAGCTACGACCCCGATCGGGAGCTCGCGCCTATCTCCTTGCTCGCCGTCGCGCCGCAGATGCTCGTCGCCGGAGCAGACCTCAAGGTCGAGGACTTCCGCGCGTTCATCGAGCACGCGCGCCGCAACCCGGGACGTCTTTCGTATGGCTCGGTGGGGGGCGGCAGCGCTTCGCACCTGACGATGGAGCTTTTGAAAAGCGACGCGCGCATCGGTTTGGTCCACGTGCCGTACCGTGGATTTCCGCCCGCGGTGATCGACATGCTTGCCGGCAACCTCGATGCGATGTTCGCGATCATTCCCGGCAGTG
Organism: uncultured beta proteobacterium; assembly: GCA_963810475.1. Lineage (GTDB taxonomy): Bacteria > Pseudomonadota > Gammaproteobacteria > Burkholderiales > SG8-39 > SCGC-AG-212-J23. The sequence goes on from CAWENY010000016.1 coordinate 49,278, forward strand.
CTGCCGCACGTGAGGGCGGGGAAGATGCGCGCGTCTCGCAGTTACGGCGTTGCAGCGCAGTCCGCTTGCGCCGGAGGTACCCACCGTCGCCGAGCTCGGTATGCCGGCGCTGGAATCGCTCGCCTGGAACGGCCTGCTCGCGTCCGCGGGCACTCCGGAGCCGACGATCGCGCGGCTGAACGCGGAAACGGTGCGCGGAATGCGCAGTCCGGAGACAATGGAAGCCCTCGGCAGGCTCGGATTCGAGGTGGCGGCGGGCTCTCCGGCGGAATTTTCGCGCTGGATCCGCGCGGAATCGGAGAAATGGGCCGCCGTGATTCGCGCGAGCGGCGCTACGGCGGACTGAACTTCCAAAAGCGCGTCCGGTCGAACCCGGTCGCGTGTTTTTCTGTCGAGAATCGTTGACAGCAAAATCACCATCCCGCATAATCTATGTCTCTTCGGGCGCGGGGTGGAGCAGTCTGGCAGCTCGTCGGGCTCATAACCCGAAGGTCAGAGGTTCAAATCCTCTCCCCGCAACCAACGCTCTTTAAAAATTCGCAGCCGATAGGTGTGGGCGCTTGAGCTTGAGGCGCCGCGACCGGGTTCGTCCGCAAGGCCGTTCCTGCAAGCGGTAAAGCATCTAGCAATCAAGTGCTCACAAGATGTATTTGAGGTAGTAAACCTCGTTTACTTTGAGTGAACACGCAGTACAGCAGCAAATCAGGATTTAATTGAAGAGTT
>CAWENY010000016.1:52500-222385 GCA_963810475.1 uncultured beta proteobacterium
GGTGAAAAGAACCCCGGGAGGGGAGTGAAATAGACCTGAAACCGCATGCATACAGACAGTGGGAGCCCGCAAGGGTGACCGCGTACCTTTTGTATAATGGGTCAGCGACTTACGTTCAGTAGCAAGCTTAACCATCTAGGGAAGGCGCAGCGAAAGCGAGTCCGAACAGGGCGATTCAGTTGCTGGACGTAGACCCGAAACCAGATGATCTACCCATGGCCAGGCTGAAGGTTGGGTAACACCAGCTGGAGGGCCGAACGAACCACTGTTGCAAAAGTGCGTCGATGAGCCGTGGGTAGGGGTGAAAGGCCAAACAAATCTGGAAATAGCTGGTTCTCCCCGAAAACTATTGAGGTAGTGCCTCGTAATACACCGTCGGGGGTAGAGCACTGTTATGGCTAGGGGGGCATGGCGCCCTACCAACCCATGGCAAACTCCGAATACCGACGAGTGAATTTACGGGAGACAGTGCACCGGGTGCTAACGTCCGGACACGAGAGGGAAACAACCCAGACCGCCAGCTAAGGCCCCCAAGTGATGGCTAAGTGGAAAACGAGGTGGGAAGGCATAAACAGTCAGGATGTTGGCTTAGAAGCAGCCACCATTTAAAGAAAGCGTAATAGCTCACTGATCGAGTCGTCCTGCGCGGAAGATGTAACGGGGCTCAAGCCATCTGCCGAAGCTGCGGATCCATGCGCAAGCATGTGATGGTAGGGGAGCGTTCCGTATGCCTGCGAAGCGGAATCGAGAGGTTCCGTGGAGGTATCGGAAGTGCGACTGCTGACATGAGTAGCGTTAATGCGGGTGAAAAGCCCGCACGCCGTAAGCCCAAGGTTTCCTGCGCCACGTTCATCGGCGCAGGGTGAGTCGGCTCCTAAGGCGAGGCCGAAAGGCGTAGCTGATGGAAAACAGGTCAATATTCCTGTACCTCGCCGTGATGCGATGTGGGGACGGAGAAAGTTATGCAGGCCGGGTGTTGGTTGTCCCGGTTTAAGCGAGTAGGCGTGCCGCGTTGGCAAATCCGCGTGGCTTAGCCGAGACGCGACGACGACTGCCCTTCGGGGCGGGAAGCTGCAGATACTCTGCTTCCAGGAAAAGCCACTAAGCTTCAGTCACGGTGGGACCGTACCGTAAACCGACACTGGTGGGCGAGATGAATATTCTCAGGCGCTTGAGAGAACTCGGGAGAAGGAACTCGGCAAATTGACACCGTAACTTCGGAAGAAGGTGTGCCCCTAGTAGGTGAAGGCGTACAGCTGGAGCCCAATGGGGTCGCAGAGAATCGGTGGCTGCGACTGTTTATTAAAAACACAGCACTCTGCAAACACGAAAGTGGATGTATAGGGTGTGACGCCTGCCCGGTGCTGGAAGGTTAAATGATGGGGTGCAAGCCCTTGATTGAAGCCCCAGTAAACGGCGGCCGTAACTATAACGGTCCTAAGGTAGCGAAATTCCTTGTCGGGTAAGTTCCGACCTGCACGAATGGCGTAACGCTGGCCACACTGTCTCCTCCCGAGGCTCAGCGAAGTTGAAATGGTTGTGATGATGCAATCTACCCGCGGCTAGACGGAAAGACCCCGTGCACCTTTACTGTAACTTTGCATTGGACTGTGAACCGGTCTGTGTAGGATAGCTGGGAGGCTTTGAAGCGGTGGCGCTAGCCATCGTGGAGCCAACCTTGAAATACCAGCCTGACTTGTTTGCGGCTCTAACCTTGGCTCGTTAACCGGGCCGGGGACCGTGCATGGTAGGCAGTTTGACTGGGGCGGTCTCCTCCAAAAGAGTAACGGAGGAGTACGAAGGTACGCTTACCACGGTCGGAAATCGTGGCTCAATGTGCATTGGCAAAAGCGTGCTTGACTGCGAGACTGACAAGTCGAGCAGGTGCGAAAGCAGGTCAAAGTGATCCGGTGGTTCTGTATGGAAGGGCCATCGCTCAACGGATAAAAGGTACGCCGGGGATAACAGGCTGATCTCCCCCAAGAGTTCATATCGACGGGGAGGTTTGGCACCTCGATGTCGGCTCATCACATCCTGGGGCTGTAGCCGGTCCCAAGGGTATGGCTGTTCGCCATTTAAAGTGGTACGTGAGCTGGGTTTAAAACGTCGTGAGACAGTTTGGTCCCTATCTACCGTGGGCGTTGGAAGTTTGAGAGGGGCTACTCCTAGTACGAGAGGACCGGAGTGGACGCATCCCTGGTGTACCGGTTGTCACGCCAGTGGCATCGCCGGGTAGCTATATGCGGAAGAGATAACCGCTGAAAGCATCTAAGCGGGAAACTCGCCTCAAGATGAGACTTCCCGGGGGCTTGACCCCCCTGAAGGGTCGTCCTAGACCAGGACGTTGATAGGCTGGGTGTGCAAGGGCCGTGAGGCCTTGAGCTAACCAGTACTAATTGCCCGTGCGGCTTGACCCTATAACCGTGAGCATCGCTCAATGGTTGTAGCGCGCTTGGCGCGATCTCATACCCATTTGCCGTCCCGAGTAGTTTGTCGGGACGTCATCCCCGAGTGCTTTAGTCGGGGACTTCACTTCTTCAATCTTCTATGTGGCGGCCATAGCAGCCTGGAACCACGCCTTCCCATCCCGAACAGGACCGTGAAACGGGTTTGCGCCGATGATAGTGTGCAATCGCGTACGCGAAAGTAGGTTACCGCCACACCAAATTCAGTAAAGAAAAAGCCCGATCTCGAAAGAGGTCGGGCTTTTTTGTTTGGCGGCCGTATTTCATGAAAAATATCGGACTGATGGCAGCCGAACCGGGAAGCACGCACAGCGTAGTGAGCAGCGCCGAGGCGATCTGCGCGGCGACGGACGCTGAGCAGGGCCTCGCGATGCTGCAGGCGCTCGACGACGAGACGGCGATCGCGGATGTCGCGCGCAACGCCAAGCTCTGGGAGGTGCGCCTCGCTGCCGTGCAACGCGTCACCGACTCCGCGCTCCTCGAGCGCATCGCGGAAGCGACCAAGCACCGTGACGATCGCGTCTACCGTTATAGCTACGACCTGCTGCGCATGCGCCGGCGCGACCTGGCGCGCGCTGCGCTGGCGGCGCAGCTTGCCGCGGGCTTCCGCGGCCTGATCGAGGCGCCACCCGAGTCGCGCTCCCTCGCCGCCGGGCAGCTGCGCGATCTGGACAAGGCGCTCGCCGAGCTGCGCGCCGAGGGCACGGTGCAGCAGGAAGTGATTGACCTCGCCGCAGCGGCGCACGAGCGCGTGCACGCCGATGTGCAGGCGCTGCGCGAACTCGGTGCTGCCGCCGCGCTCGCCGAGGCGCTGCGCGCCGAAATCGAGAGCGCGGGTACGCAGGCAAACGTAGCCGCGCTCCGCGAGCGGCTCGCCGGCCTGTCCGGTGAGCGTCCGGCGTGGCTTGCCGGCCACCCGACGGCCGCCGCGCTCGCCAGCTCGCTCGAGCACGCGCGCGGGAAGTTGGACGAGATCGCGCCGCCGCCTGCGCCGGCACCGAAGAGCGAAAAGAAGAAGGAAGAGAGCAAGCCGTTCAGGGACGCGCATTGGGCCGAGATCCGCGGTCTCCTCGGCAGGCTCGAGGACGAGCTCAGCGCCGGCCGCCTCGCCGACGCGCAGCAGATCGAGAAGCAAATCGCCGGCCGCGCCGCCTCGGCGCCGCTGCCCGCCGGCCTGGACCGCCAGCTCAAGCGCCATCTTGCGGAGCTCGCGCGGATGCGCGACTGGGCGAAGTGGGGCGACGATCAGGGCCGCGAGCAGCTGATCCAGGCCGCCGAGGCTCTGCTCACCACGCAGGGTAAAGAGCAGGAGCAGCCGGACCTCGAGGCGCTCGCCGCCTCCGTGCGCACGCTGCGCGACGAGTGGAAGAAGCGCGATGCGACGCGTCCGGCGAGCAAGACGCAATGGGAGCGCTTCGACGCCATCCTGACCCGCGCGTTCAAGCCGGTGCTGGAGTTCCGCGCCAAGCGCGCGGCCGAGGAGAAAGCCGCGGCGAAAGCACGCGCGGCGCTTTGCGACGCGCTCGAGGCGTGGCTTGCCAGCCCGCAAGCCGCCGAGGCGCCCTTCAAGGAATTGGAGGCGAAGCGCAGCGACCTCGGCCAGCGCGTGCGCGCGCTGCCCTTCCCGGGGCGGGAGGCGGAGCGCGCATTGCGCAAGCGGCTCGACCGGATATTCAAGGCGCTCGATACGCGGCTCGCCGCCGCGCGCCGCGCCGAGATCAAGCGCCGCGAGGAACTGATCGCCAAGGCCGAGGCGCTGAAGGACGCGCCGATGGGCGAGGCGATCAAATCGGCGATCGCGTTGCAAAAGAGTTGGCAGGAGACTGGCGGCGTGCACCTCGAGCGCAAGGACGACCGCGCGCTCTGGGCGCGCTTCCATGCGGCCAGCAGCGCGGTATTCGTGCGCCGCGACGAGCAACGCTCGAAGCAGAACGAGGAGCACGCCAGGCGCGACGCCGAGCGAATGGTGCGCGACGCTGAGCGCAAAGCGCGGGACGATCGGCGCGAGACCGAGCGGCGCGTCGTGCAGCAGAAGCACGAGACACATCGCGGGCGTTTCGAGCGGCTTGCCGAGCGCTCAAGGGTCATCGAACGACTGGAAGCCGCCGCAGCCGCCGGCGGCGTGTCGGAAGCGCTTGCCGCCGAGGTTGCGGGCGCCTGGGCGGCGCTGCCGCCGCTCGGCATGGACGGCGAGAAGGCGTTGCAGGCGCGGCTTTCCGCCGCGCCGCAGGTCACGGTTGCGCAGCTGGACAAGGGCCGCGCAGAGCGTGAGTCGCTGCTCCTCGACCTCGAGGTCGCGCTCGACATTGCGTCGCCCGAGTCCGTCGCCGCGCAGCGCCGCGAGCGCCAGCTGAAAGCGCTCCAGGAGCGCTTCAAGCCGCGGAGCGCCGCGCGTGCCGAGACGCCGGAAGCCACTGTCGCGCGCTGGTATTCGATCGCCGCGCCGGCCGATGCCGCGCAGGCCAAACGCATGACCGCGGCCGTCAGGGCGCTGCTGCTGGAGAAGCGCTAATCGCGTACGCGGAAGTAGGTTACCGCCACGCCAATCAGTAACGAAAAAGCCCGATCTCGAAAGAGGTCGGGCTTTTTTGTTTGCGGTGCTTTGCGGCTGTCGTATGACTTCTCCGCGCCTTAGCTGACGATCAGCGGCCGCATCATGTCGTGCTCCTCGTGCTCGAGGATGTGGCAGTGCCAGACAAACTCGTGGCCTCCCGTCCTCGGGCTAAGCGGAACGTTGAACGGCACTTGCGGCAGGTCGAACCGCATGATCAGCGTGGTCACCTCGCCCGGGTTCATGCGCACCGTCTCCTTCCAGCCGCGCTCGAACGGCGGCGGCGGCAGCGGCGCGCCTTGCAGATTCGGCACGCCGTTCCTGTAGCCGGCGAACGCCTGTCGCGAGATCACCTGCGCGTTCACCAAGTGGAAGTGGATCGCCGGGCACCATCCAGACCATCGGCAATCCGCGCTTCTTCGGCAAGATTTCCAAGGACCGCAGGACGATCCTGCTCGCGCAGGAAGACCTCGTTGTCGAGCAGAGCGTGTTCACCCCACCGGCCGGAACACCGTTCACCACGGACAGGGTCTGCTGGCGCGAACGAACGCTCATCAAGCTGGACCAGTAAGCGGAAGAGCCCGGGCTCGAAAGAGCGCCGGGCTTTTTGTTTCCGGAGCCACTCACAACGCGAATCGAAATCCGCAGCTATTGTTGCGATACTCCGGGCACACCGCCCGCAGAAATGGAATGAGCTCGGGCGAGACTTGCGCGCCGTGCTCCGCGGACCCCGCTCCCTTGAGGCCCGTCTTCAGGTCCCACGTGCCCGACCCGCTGAGCCGAAGGGGGCCTTCGAGGGTGCCGAGATCGATGTCCACCTTGCTGCCGCCGCCGCGCAGCCGCGCGACGTGAGAGCCCAGGTCAAGTCCCGGCGCGCGTGACACGCGGACTTGGCGCCACTCGACTTCCGCCAGGCCCAATATCGAATCGTCCTCGACGCGCAAGCTGTCGGACCGCAGGCGCAGCACGCCATCCGGTCCTACGGTCTCGAGACCTGGCACGAACGCCGAAAGCACCCTCGCGGGCAGCGCAATATCGAGGCCCTGCACCGTCACGCCGAAAGGCGACAGCTCCAAGTGCACGGGTCGCCCGGCATCGCCGAAAGTGACGTCGGTCGCGAGCTTGCCCGCAAAGACGCCGCTCCAGGCCGTCGTCCAGCGCAACTCGCCAAGCGCCAGCGGCGGGCCCGACCGCTCCCTCGCATAGACCCGCGCGCGTCCGCTCCAAAGGGTTCCCTCCGGCGCGCGCACCAGCAGCTTGTCCGCCGAAGCCCGCTCTAGGGTGCGCGAGACCCAAGCCGCCGGAAAGGTGGCCGCAAGCGCGATCAGATAGGCGAGGGCGCCCACGCCGCAATAGACGAGCAGGCGCGGCCGCGTCACTGAGCGCCTCCGCCGGTGAAACTCGCTTCGAGCCGCACCATGCCCGGCTGATCGAGCGCGCTGACTCGGCACGCTTCCATGCGAATGCCGAGCTCGCGCTGCAGCGTCGCGATCCACGCCAGCCAAGCGTCGAAGGGGAGCGGCCCGGCCTGCATGCGGGCCTTGCCGCCGGGCAGGCTCTCGATGCGCTCGAGCGCCGACGCAAACGGCGTCTGGGCGGCGGAAGCGCGCAACACCACCGCGAGATCGCCGGGCGGGGTCGAGGCGCCGAGCTTCCTGCGTAGCGCCGCGACCTCATCGCGCTGCCAGCGCATGTCTTCGAGCTGCGCACGCAGCCGCGGTAACGCCGCGGAGAGCGATTGCCGCGCGGCGAGGCCGGGCTCCCAGAGGAGGAGGTAAAGGGCGGCGCCGGCGGCGACCACGGTCGCGGCCGCGATCGCTGCGCGCTGCCTTGCGGTGCACGCCGCCCAGAATTCGACGATGGTGTTGCGCAAGTTCATGACCCCGGCCTCGGGCGCAGCCGCAGCGTCGTGCTGCCGCCCGCCGGTGGCGCCTGCTGCGTGAGCTCGTAGCCTCGCGGCGGAGTCTTGCCGCGCAATTCCTTCAGCAGCGCTTCCTGCGCCGCCGGTCGAAGCGTCACCGTCAGCGCGGTCCCGTCGTAGGCCAGCGCTTCGATGCGGCCTGCAGGATCCGGCAGCAGCTCGGCGGCAACGCCGAGCAGCGCAACGAAGTCGCCCGGACCGACGTGCCCGGCGCGCTGCCGCAGGTCGGCCAGCGCGCGGCCCATCTGCAGCGGCGCGTCGACAACCACGGCGCGCTCGCCGAAGGTCTCGCGATACACGGCGTGCATTTGCGCGAGTAGCGCGTCGCGCTCGCGCACCTTCGCCCACCAGTCCAGCGCAAGCGCGAGCGAGCCGAGCGTGAGCAGCGCCGCCGCCAGGATTGCCGGCCGCCGCAATCGGCGCAGCCAGGGGGCGGTGCCCGAGCGCGCAGCGAATTCGCCCTGCAGCAAATCGAGCAGTGGACGTCGCTGCCCATCCGACCAGTTCCATTCCGGGCCCGGCTCTACGGAGACGCCGAGCGCGCTCGACCAGGCTTCGAAATCCGGGGGCGCTGCGCCTGGACAGCAGCGGACCATGAGCGCCTGCGGCAGGGTGCCCGCCACGCGCGCCTGCTGGAGGGCCAGGCGCAGGTTATTCGGCGCGGCACCGTCCTGCGTGGCGTCCAGCGCCACGGCTTCGTTCTCGCCGGTGCGCACGAAGCCTTCGCCGCCCAACCACACCACGGTCCAGGTGTGGGGCAGGAGCGCCGGCAACAGGGTCTCGGGATAGGCGCCGGTTGCGCTCAGCTTTGCGCGCGTGAGTCTGTCGATCAGGCTGCGCAACCATTGACGATCAACGATACCGAGGCACAGCGCGCCGCGCTCTGGCGCAGGCGCTGCGGCGACGTGCAGCCGCTCGGGATCGGGCAGCGCAAGCTCTTCCACGAGGTAGCGCAGCGCCGAGCCCAGCCGCCGCTGCTGCGAGGCGGGTACGGCAACCCGCTCGAGCGACACGAGGTCGTTCGCGAGGATTACCTCGCACGCACCCGTCGCCGGCGGATGATCGAGAGTGGCCGAGCCAGAGGCGAGGATTTCGCCCTGCTTGCCGATCGTCACCCATTCGAACGCCCCGGAAACCGGGGTGGCGCGCGTGACGCGGATGCGGCACGTGGTCATTGCATGCGCTGCCAGAGCACTACGGGCATCGCGCCTCGCTCTCGCTGCAGCAACGCCTCCATGCGCACGTCCGCCTTGCCTACGGTCGCCCGGCCGCGGACCGCGAAGTAGCTGCTGCCGACCGAGAGCGTGCCCTCAATCCACTTCAGGCTGCGGCGTGGCAGCCTCTTCTCGAACTCTTCCAGGCTGCGGAATGGCGCTTGTATGCGGTTGCTCGCCAGCGCGCGGGCTTCTTCGGGCGTCAGCCCGGGAACCATGGCGCGCAGCAGCTCCGGCGGCGCCAGGTTTACGTTCACCGGCGTGCGCCGCGGAAGCGCCGTAGCGAAGCCGCGCAGGCGTGCTAGGGAGGCTTCGTCCATGCCGCGCACGCGCAGCAGCTCGCCGAGCTCCACCACGGGCTGGTTCGCCGCGCGATACGGCGCGGGAAGGCGCAGGTAGTAGTCGTCTTCCGCACCCGCTACGGGCAGCGCTTCGTCGTCGGCGTCGATCCAGTCCGCGATGGCCTGTGCCAGATCGGCGTTCAGCCCGATCGCCTCGAGCAAGCTCCGGAACACCTCGATGTCGCGGGCGCTCGCCCGTTCCTCGAGGGCGAGGTTGTTGACGTTGAAAAGGCCCTGCTGATCGGTGATCTCGCCGGACACCGTCCCCTGCTCGATGTCCGTGCGGGGCAGGCCGCTCGCCCACAGTTCGCCGCCGTGATCCAGCGCGGAGATGCGCCCATCCTGATAGAGAATCGAGCGCGCCCAATGCGCGCCACCCTTGAGCACCCAGGTCGCCTGCTCGTAGTCGCGCGCGGTCGTGAGCTGGCGCAGGGCAAGGTCCTGCTGCTGCAGCGCTGCTATGGCGGCCGCCGAAGCCAGGGCCATGATCAGCATGGCGACGATGATCGCGGCGCCGCGTTGGCGTTGCAGTGGGCTCATCTCAAGGCGAGGATGCGCGTGACTTCGCCGCCGCTGGCCAGCGCGAGCCGCAGCGAGATCGCCCGCGGCAGTACGTTTGCGGCCCGTCCCGCCGGCCAGGCATTCACCCAACGGCCATCGGTATCGAGCGCCTCCCACTTAACGCTCGCAACATGCTCGAGCGCCACGTAAGCAGCCGGCGGCACGCCGGGAGCGCTTTCGGGCGAGGGCCATACGAGGTACTCGAGCTTCCCTTCACGCAGGCGATAGCCCACGCGGCGCTGGGCGCTTTGCGCCGCCGAGCCTTCGCCGATGCCGAGGCGCGTGAGAACGAGATGGGGATGGTTGGGATCGGTCGACTCCTGCAAGCTCAGCGCCGGGCTCATGCCCCCCGCGACCTCGCGCACCGGACGCTCGACCGCCATGGTCATGTCCTCGCCGAGTTGGGAGAAAAGCAGCGCCAGATCGTTCCAGCGGCGCGTTTCCGCCTGCAGCCGCGATTCCGTCTCCAGCACGGAATTCAGCCCGCGAAACCCCAACGCACCCAGCACCGCCAGCACCGCCAGCGCCGCCAGCAGCTCGAGAAGCGTGAAGCCGCGCTGGCGCATGCTAGGACTCCCTCGAGAGCACGCCGACCAGGCGGCGCAGCTCGTGGGGATTGTCCGGCGTGCTGACCCGGATCTCGACGCGGCGCAGCAACGGATGGGGAGTGGCGAAGACTTCCGCGCGCCAGCGGAACTCGAGCCCCGCCTGGCGCTCGGTGCCCTCCGTAAGGCCGACCCCCGGCCAGGCGCGCCGCGCTGCGAGCTCCGCCATGCGGTTCTCCGCCACCACGCCGGAGAGCACCCGCAGCTTGTGCTCGAGCGCGCTGTCGGTCGAGAGGGCGACCGATCGACTCGCCGCGGCGAGGGCGACGGCGACGATGGCAAGCGCCACCAGCACCTCAACTAGCGTGAATCCGCGGTCTTTCGTCATGGAGGAGGGCACCTTGATCCAGCGTGACGCGGCCGAGCGCTCCGCCGCGCAAAGTGATGCTCGCACCGCCCCCGGCGATCGTCGCCTGGATGGCGGCACCCAGGCCGTAGGGCGTGATGACGATGCGCTCGCCGCGCCGCAGCGGCTGCGCATCGAGCTGCACTGCGCCGAGCGAGACACCCGCCGGCAACGAGCGCCGCCGGTAGGGGCTATCGGCGGGAAAGCCCTGCCACTCGCCGTCCTCGCCCTTGTGCAGGAACGCATAACCGTCCGGCGACGGCGACCAGGCGATGCTTTGACCGTTCGCGCGCGCTTCGCCCAGCGCGAGCTCGAGCAGCGCCGCGAGGCGGCGCGCTTCGGTTCTCGCATGCGTGGCCTCTCCCGGCGCGGCGGCGAGCACGAGTACCACGGACAGCACACTGATGATCGCCATCGCCACCAGGATCTCGATCAGGGTGAACCCAGCGCACCGCGCGGCGCGCATCACAGGCTCCAGGAGCCGACGTCGGCGTTGAAGCCCTCGCCGCCCGCCACGCCGTCGGCGCCAAAGCTGAACACGTCGATCTCGCCGCGGATGCCCGGATTTAGGTACTGATAGCTGTTGCCCCACGGATCGCGCGGCAGGCGCTCGAGGTAGCCGCCGGCCTTCCAGTTGGGCGCCGGCGGCGGCGCATCGGGCGGCTTGACCAGCGCCGCGAGGCCCTGCTCGGAGGTCGGATAGCGCATGTTGTCCAGGCGGTAGAGCTTCAGCGACTGCATGAGGGTGCGGATGTCCTGCTGCGCCGCGATCACTCTGGCTTCGTCGGGGCGGCTCATGACCCGCGGCACGATCAGGGCGGCGAGGATCGCCATGATCACGACGACGACCATGATCTCGATGAGCGTGAACCCGCTCATGTTGCAACGCCGAACGACCGTCATCTTGTCCGTCTTGATGAGTGTGAACCCGTTCACACGCGACCCCCTGGCTGGGACGGTGTACTATACCCCGAGGTAGGGGGGCGGCACCATTTTCTCGTAGAGGACTCGCGAGGATAGAAGAAGAACTTGATGCATTGGATTAAGCACGAAGCGGGGATCGACCTGCTCGAGCTCGCGCTCGTCGCGGCGCTCGGCGTCGGCCTTGCGCATGTGACTTGGCTCGCGCTGGCGCCGCGCATGGCAGGCGCGCCGAACGTCGTCGCGCAAAGCGCGCAGCCGCAACCGGGCGCGGTTGCGGCGCGCCACGTGTTCGGCGCATCGGGAAGCGCATCGACCACGAAGCGCATGGTGACAGCCACCGGCCTAGTGCTGCTCGGCGTGCTTTCGCGTCCGGAACCGGGCGCGGGCCGCGCCATCGTCGGAGTGCAGGGCAGCCGGCCGGCGCTCGTCGCGGCGGGCGAGCCGATTGCCGACGGCATCGAGCTGCATGAAGTGCATGCGGATCACGTGATCGTGCTGCGGCAAGGGGTGCCGGAGCGCGTGGAGCTGCAACGCGGTGTGCCGCGCGCAGCGCCGCCGGCGGCGCGCAAGTAATGCGCCGCGCATCGCTCGCGCTGGTCGCCGCGTGCGTGCTGATCGCCGGCGGAGCACGCGCGGCGGAGGAGCCGGTGACACTCAACTTCGTCAATGCCGATATCGAAGCGGTCGCCGCGGCGATCGGCAAGATGACCAACCGCAATTTCGTCATCGATCCGCGGGTGCGGGGGACGATCAACATCGTCTCGGCACGGCCGGTACCAAGCACCGCGGTGTACGGCATTTTCCTGTCGGCGCTGCGGCTGCAGGGCTTCACGGCGGTGGAGAGCGGCGGCGTGACCAAGATCCTGCCGGAGGCCGACGCCAAGCTGCACGGCGGGCCGGTAGGGACGCGCGGCGCGGCAAGCGGGAACCTCCTGCAGACCCAGGTCTACACCCTCAAGTACACCTCGGCTGCGCAGCTGATGCCGGTGCTGCGCCCGATCATCAGTCCGAATAACACGATCGCGGTTTTCGCCGGCAATAACTCTCTGGTGATCACCGATTACGGCGACAACCTGCGCCGCATCGAGAGCATCATCGAAGCGGTGGACCGCCCCGGTGGCGGCGGCGAGCCGGTGGTCGTCCCACTACGCTTCGCGGCCGTCGCCGACGTTATGCAGACCCTGAGCCGGGTGCTGCCCGACAGCGTCGCCTCGGCCCCAGGTCAAGCCGCAGCGATGGATGCTTCGGCACGCCTGTACGTGGCGCAGGACCCGCGCACCAACAGCATCGTCGTTCGTTCCGAGAATCCGGCGCGCGTCGAGCAGGTGCGCGCTCTTGTGCGCCAGCTCGACGTGCAGACCGGCACCGCCGCCAACGTGCACGTCGTCTACTTGAAAAACGCCGAAGCGACACGCGTGGCCCAAACGCTGCGTGGCATTCTTTCCGGAGAGGTGGCGCCGATCGCGCCGAGCACGCCCGCGGCCGGCGCGCAGCCGAGCGCCGCGGCGCAGCCGAGCGCCGCGGCGCAGCCCCCGATCGCGCAGGGGGCGGGCATGGTGCAGGCGGACTCGGCGTCGAACGCGCTCCTGATCTCGGCGCCCGACGCGGTGTTCGCGCACATCAGGGCGATCATCGACAAGCTCGACGTGCGCCGCGCGCAGGTCTACGTCGAAGCGCTGATCGTGGAGATGACCGCAGACAAGGCCGCCGAGTTCGGCGTGCAGTGGCAATCGCTCCCGGATGTCACGCGGCCGAGCACTCAGGGTTTCGGCGGCACCAACTTCCAGGGCACCGGGACCGGCGCCAACATTCTGGAGGCGTCGGTCAACCCGCTCAGTTTGGGAACCGGCATCAACGTCGGCGTGGTGCGGGGCCAGGTCACGATTCCCGGCATCGGCGTGGTGACCAACCTCGCCATGCTCGCCCGTGCCCTCGAGACCGACGCCAAGGCCAACATCCTCTCTACGCCCAACCTGCTCACGCTGGACAACGAGGAAGCCAGGATCGTCATCGGCCAGAACATTCCGCTCGTCACCGGGCAATATGCGCAGACCGGCAGCTCGACCACCGTCACGCCGTTCCAGACCATCGAGCGGCGCGACGTCGGCCTGACGCTGCGCGTAAAGCCGCAGATCTCCGAGGGGGGTACGGTCAGGCTGCAGATCTATCAGGAGGCCTCGGCGGTGCGCGACACCACGCTCGCCGGCGTCACCCTCGACAAGCGCGCCATCGAGTCCACCGTGCTGATCGACGACGGCCAGATCATCGCGCTGGGGGGCCTGGTGCAGGACGACGTGCGCGCCGGGATGGAGAAGGTACCGCTGCTCGGCGACATTCCGCTCCTCGGGTACCTGTTCCGCTACGAGACGCGCAAGCAGACGAAGACCAACCTCATGGTGTTCCTGCGGCCGGTCGTTCTGCGCGACGGCGTAGCGCATAGCAACGCCTCCGCCGAGCGCTACCGGCAGATGATCGGCGAGCAGAGGGAAAACAAGCCCCCGCCACACCTCATCCTGCCGGAGTACCCGGCGCCGGAGCTGCCGCCCCTGCAGGGCGACTGAGCGGATATGGCAGAGCCAAGCGAGTCGCCAGTCCGCCTGGTGTCTTACCAGTTCGCCAAGGCGCAGGGCGCGCTGCTGCTCGAGCTCTCGGCGGAGGAGGCGACCGTCTGCCTGCGCGAGGGGGCGAGGGCGCAGGCGCTCGCCGAGCTGCGGCGCGTCCTCGGAGTGCCGATCCGCGTGGCTCGCGTGGAGCCGCCGGAAGTATTCGAGCGCCAGCTCGCCGAGGCCTACACGCGCGCCAACCAGTCGGCCGCCTACGTCGCCGACAACCTCGAGCAGGACATGGACATCTCGCGCCTGGTGCGCGAGATGCCCAGGGTCGAAGACCTGCTCGAGTCGGAAAACGACGCGCCCATCATCCGCATGATCAACGTGCTGCTCACGCAGGCGCTGCGGCAGCGGGCTTCCGACATCCACATCGAGCCCTACGAGTCGCGCTCGGTGGTTCGCTTTCGGGTGGACGGCACGCTGCAGAACGTCGTAGAGCCGCACCGAGCGCTGCACGCGGCCATGCTTTCGCGCATCAAGGTAATGGCCAGCCTCGACATCGCGGAGAAGCGACTGCCGCAGGACGGGCGCATCTCCCTGCGGCTCGCCGGCCGTCCGGTCGACGTGCGCGTAGCGACGCTGCCGACGAGCCACGGCGAGCGCGCGGTGCTTCGGCTGCTCGACAAGGAGGACGGCAAGCTCGAACTGCCCGGCTTGGGCATGGCGCCCGGCACCCTGGCGAGCGTGGACAAGCTCATCCACCAGCCGCACGGCATCGTGCTGGTGACCGGGCCTACGGGCTCGGGCAAGACCACCACCCTGTACGCGGCGCTCTCGCGGATCGATCCCTTGGGGCAGAACATCATGACCGTGGAGGACCCGGTGGAGTACGAGCTCACCGGGGTGGCGCAGACCCAGGTGAACGCGCGCATCGGCATGACGTTCGCGCGCGCCCTGCGCTCGATCCTGCGCCACGACCCCGACGTGGTCATGATCGGTGAGATTCGCGACCTGGAAACCGCGCAGATCGCGGTTCAGGCGAGCTTGACCGGGCACCTGGTGCTCGCCACCCTGCACACGAACGATGCAATCAGCGCGACCACGCGGCTCACGGACATGGGGGTGGAGCCGTACCTCCTCGCCTCCAGCCTGCTTGGGGTGCTGGCGCAGCGACTGGTGAGGAAGCTTTGCCCGACGTGCAAGCGGGCCTACGCGCCGACCGAAGCCGACCTGGCCGAGCTCGGCGGGCGAACGCCTGAGCAGCTCTACGCTCCGGTTGGCTGCGCTACGTGCCACGGCACCGGTTATGCGGGCCGCACCGGGATCTACGAGCTGCTCGACATAGACGCCGAGGCGAAGCGCCTGATCCACGCGGGCGGCGGCGAGCAGCCGTTGCGCGATCACGCCCTGGCGCAAGGCATGCAGAGCCTGCGTCAGGACGGCATGCGGTGGGTGTTCTCCGGCGTCACGGCGCTCGAAGAGCTCGTGCGGGTGACGCGCGAGTCCTGATCGACGATGCCGGCGTTCAGCTACGTCGCCGTAGACGCCCAGGGCCGGACTCGGCGCGGCGTAGTCGAGGCGGAGGCGCCACGGCAGGCGCGCGCGGACCTGCGCAACGCGGGCATGGTGCCTTTGGAGCTGGCGGCGCTTGGGCCGGAGGCGGCCCCCGCCCCACGCGGCGCGCCCTGGCGCGGACGCAGGCGCCGCCTGAGCAACTCGGAGCTGACCCTCGTCACGCGGCGCTTGGCGCTGCTGCTGGAAGCGGGGCTCACCGTGGAGCAGTGCCTCGATGCGCTCGTCGAGCAGGCGCAGGACGAGGCGGGCGGGCGCATCCTCGGCGCGGTGCGCGCCGAGGTGCTGTCCGGCCACAGCCTCGCGGCCGCGCTCGAGCGCTTCCCAGGCTCGTTTCCCGAAATCTACCGGGCGCTCATAAGCACCGGCGAGCAGTCGGGCGATCTCGCAAGCGTGATGTCGCAGCTCGCGGACTACCTGGAGAGCCGGCGCGCCGTGTCCCAGCACGCGGGGCTCGCGCTGCTCTATCCCGCCATCGTGGCGTCGGTGGCGCTCGCGATCGTGCTCGGGCTCCTCACCTACGTCGTCCCGCAGGTGGTCGAAGTGTTCCAGAACAGCCGGCAGGAGCTGCCGTTCCTCACGCGTGCCCTGCTACGGCTGAGCGGCGCGCTGCAGGGCAACCTCCTTGCCATCGCCGTAGCTGCCGCCGCGCTCGTCGCCGCGCTGCGCTTCGCCTGGTCGCGCGAGGCTTGGCGCGCGCGCTGGCAAGCGCGGCTCCTGCGCGTGCCGGGGATCGGGCCGCTATTGCTCGGCACCGGCACGGCGCGCGTCGCGAGCACGCTCGCCATCCTGGTCGGCGCCGGAGTGCCGCTCCTTCAGGCGCTCGCGGCGAGCGCGAGGGTGGTGAGGAGCCTACCGCTGCGCGGCGCGGTGGAGGAGGCGGCACGGCTGGTGCGCGAGGGCAGCCCACTGCACCGCGCGCTCGACAGCCGCAAGGTCTTTCCGCGGATCTTCATCCATCTGGTGGCTTCGGGAGAATCGAGCGGGCGCCTCGCGCACATGCTGGCGCAGGCGGCGAGGCACCAGGAGATGGAGAACGAGCACCGCATGCGCCTGCTCACCGGCATCCTCGAGCCGGCGATCATCGTGGCGATGGGCATCGTGGTGCTGCTCGTCGTCCTGGCCATCCTGATGCCGATCATCGAGATGAACCAGCTCGTGCGCAGGTGACTGCGCGGTCCGGCGTCGCTAGCCCTCGTGGGCGATGGCGATGTCTCCCAACCGGCTCCCGAGCCACGATCACTATCCGCCCGGGCGTTGCCATGCAATGCGGATTGCGCTCGGGATCAGGGATTCCGTAGCGGTCGTGATGCACGGGAAAGATGCTCGAGTCGCAGGACAATCCTCCTCGCGCAGGAACACCTCGTTGTCGAGCAGAGGGTGTTCACCCCGCCGTCCGGAGCGCCGTTCACCACGAACCGGATCTGCTGGCGGGAGCGAACGTCATCAAGCTGGACCAGTAAGCGCTCGCGAAAGTCGTTACCGCCAGGCGATCTCCAAACCGAAAGCCCGGGCTCAATAGAGCGCCGGGCTTTTTTGTTTCCGGACTTGGGCGTAGGCTTGGTAGATGAGGGTCGCGCGCATCGCGATCGGACTCCTGTGGGCCGCGTGCGCCGGGGCCGAGGTGCACTATCGCCTGCCCTGGCCCGAAGGACGCTCGTTCATGTTCACGCAGGTGCCCGGCGGCCAGATCACCACCCACTTCACCAAAGCCACCGTGCACGCGGTGGACATCGCCATGCCGGAGGGCGTTCCCGTATTGGCCGCTCGGGCAGGTCTCGTCGAAGCGGTGCAGGCGCATCACCGCGCCGGCCCGGACGACGAGCCGCTCACCTACGAGGGCAATTTCGTGCGCGTGCGCCATGCCGACGGCACTGCGGCCACCTATGCGCACCTTGGACACCGAGGCGTCGTCGTGGCGGTGGGCGAGCCAATCGAGGTTGCACAGTTGCTCGGCTATTCCGGCGCGAGCGGGGATGTAGTGGCGCCGCACCTGCATTTCGTCGTCACCCGCGTGCAGCAAAATTCCGCGGGCTGGCGCGAGGAGGTATCCATCCCGGTCAAGTTCTATATCGGTGAGCCCGCGGTGGCTTTTGCGCCGCGAGCCGCGGTGACGGTTACAGCGAACTACTCGCGCCCCGCGGAAGTTCCGCGCGCGCCAAGCGAAGGCGGCTCGTTCGTTTCGTGGAAGCGCCCGGTGCTCGAGGCGGGCGACGAGCCACGCGTCTGGGGTGTGCTCGCGCTGTGGTTCGCGTGCGGCATTGCGGGGCTGGCGTGGTTCTGGAAATTTTCCAAAGGCTAAGAGGCCTGTGATGACGTTTCGTTGGGGAATCGGTGCAGGTCTCGCGATCGTCGCCGCGGCTTGTGCGATGCAAATGAACCCCGAGCAATCCATCGCCGTCGGCGAAAGCGACCTAGGCGGCGTGGTTTCCAGCCCGAACGGTCCCGAAGCCGGTGTGTGGGTCATCGCCGAGACCGTCGGACTGCCGACGAGGTACACAAAGATCGTGGTCACCGATGAGCGCGGCCGCTACGTCATTCCGGGATTGCCGAGGGTGAGCTATAGCGTCTGGGTGCGCGGCTACGGCCTGGTCGATTCGCCAAAGGTGCAGAGCGAGCCGGGCAAGCTGCTCAATCTCACCGCGGTGCCGGCGCCGAACGAAGCCGCGGCGGCCCAGTATTACCCGGCGATCTACTGGTATTCGATGCTCGAAATTCCGGGCGCTTCGCAGTTCGGCGGCAATAGCCGCATTCCGAAGGAGCGCTCGCAGACCGAGTGGCTGAAGCAGGTAAAGAACATCGGCTGCATCGGCTGCCACCAGCTCGGGCAGGCGTCGACGCGCACCATTCCCGAGGCGTTCAAGTCGGCAAGCTCGGAAGAGGCCTGGATGCGCCGGCTTCAGGCCGGCCAGTCCGGCGAGCAGATGACGACGCAGCTCGCCGGCAATTTCGCCGCGGTGCCGTACAAGTACTACGCGGAGTGGACCGATCGGATCGCCAAAGGCGAGCTGCCGTTTGCGAAGCCGTCGCGGCCGCAGGGTTGAGCGCAACCTCGTCATCACTTCGTGGGAATAGAGCAGCGAGAAGCACTACCTGCACGACCTGATTGCGTCGGATCGGCGCCACGCGACGGTCAATGCGCACGGCCCGCTGTACGGCTCACCCGAATACAGCACCGATCTGATGCCCATCCTCGACCCGCGCACCAGCAAGGTGACCCGAATGCCGGATGGAAGGGCCGGGGACTGTGGAGCACGAGCGGAGATCGCACGCCCTGGCTGATGGAGGGCGGCAAAGGCAGCAAGCCGCGCGCCGTGCACATCCAGCTGCGGCCGGATCCCCTCGCGCGCTAGGGGGCGTGAGCGTAAGCTAGCATCACGAAAGGGGGGTCTATGAAAAAAACATTGGCCGCAGTGCTTGCGTTAACGGCTGGCAGCGCATGGTCGCAATCGCAGGTCGCCGGCGGACAGCTCGAGAAATGCAGCGAGACGCTCGGCACGCTGGCAGTGATCGAAGACCGCAACGCCAGCTGGTATCACACCATGCAGCAGTACAAGGTGCAGTCCACGGTGCCGCTGCTCCGCATGCTGATCCAGCAATCGAACTGCTTCGTCGTCGTGGAGCGCGGCCAGGCGATGAATGCCATGAAGCAGGAGCGCAACCTCGACCGCTCGGGCGAGATGCGCGAGGGCAGCAATTTCGGCAAGGGCCAGATGGTCGCCGCCGACTACGCGATGAATCCGAGCATCACCTTCAGCGCCAAGGACACGGGCGGCATGAGTGGCGCGGTCACCGCCATCGGTAACAAGCTCGGCGGCTGGGGCTCGACCGCGGCTTCGCTGGCCGGCAGCCTGAAGTTCAAGGAGGCGGCGACCACGCTGACGCTCGTCGACAATCGATCGGGTGTGCAGCTCGCCGCTTCCGAAGGCAACTCGAGCACGACCGACTTCGGCGTCTGGGGAGGGCTGATCGGCAGCGGCGGCGCGGGCAGCGCGGGCGGCTACACCAACACGCCGGAAGGCAAGGTGATCGCCAGCTCGTTCGCCGACGCCTACAACGCGATGGTGCGCAGCGTGAAGAACTACAAGGCGCAGGAAGTCAAAGGCGGGCTCGGCACCGGCGGCAGGCTTGGCGTGCAGGGCGGCACGACGCCCGCGTCGAAAGGGCGCTGATCCAATAGAACCCAGGAATCAGCGCAGCCCGGCCTCGCGAGAGGACCGGGCTTTTTTGTTCCTGGAGAAGGCAGCGTCGATCAACCGCACCAGGCGGTCCGGCGGTATGGGCTTGCTGACGTAGTCGTCGAACCCGGCTGCGCGCGCACGCCGCAGCGAGTCGGGCTGCTCGAAACCGGTGATGGCCACCAGCACCATTTCCTGGCACGCGGGATCCCGCCGCAGCGCGCTCGCCACCTCATAGCCGTCGAGACCGGGCAAGCCGATATCGATGACGGCCACTTCGGGTTTCAGCTCCGCGACCGCGCGGATCCCGGCATTGCCGTCCGCTGCCTCGTAGACGCTGTGTCCGTCGAGCTGCAGCGCGGCGACCATGCTCTCCCGGGTGTCCACGTTGTCCTCGACCACCAGGATGCGGTGGCGCGATTCTGGGGCGGTCGCGACGGGCGCGGCGGCTTCCGGCCCGGGCTCGATCGCTGGAAGCGATACGGTGAATATCGAGCCTTGCCCCGCGCCGCTGCTCGCCGCGAACACCTTGCCGCCGTGCAGCTCGGCCAGGTGCTTCACCAGCGCCAGGCCGATGCCCAACCCGGCAACGCGGCGCTTGCCGGGTTCGTCCCCTTGGACGAACAGCTCGAAGACGTGCGCGGCGAGCTCGGGAGACATGCCGACGCCGTTGTCGCGCACGCGCAGCACAGCCGCGTCCTGGTCGCGGCGCAAGCTCACGACGATGCTGCCGCCGTCGGGCGTGTACTTCGCCGCGTTGCCGACGAGATTGGAGACGATCTGCTGGATCCTTGCCTCGTCTGCACGCGCCCAGACTTCCGACAGCTCGAGACGCACGTCATGGCGCGCGAGGCGCCCGGCCACGCGCAGCTCGTTCACGCTCTTTTCCACTGCCTGCGCGAGATTCAGCGGCTGCCGGCTGAGGCTCACCTTGCCGCGCGTGACGCGACTGAGGTCGAGGAGGTCCTCGATCAGGCGCGTCATGTGCTCGACCTGGCGCGCGACCACGCCGACCGCGCGCCGCGCACCGTCGCCCGACGGCGCGTTCCGGAGCACATGGGCGGCGGCCGCCAGCGACCCGAGGGGATTGCGCAATTCGTGTCCGAGGATCGCGAAAAATTCATCCTTGGTCCGGTCGGCGGCGCGCAGCGCGGCGTCGCGTCCGTGCACCGCGTTTGCCGCGTGCACGAGCTTGTCGCAGGCTTCGGCAATTTCGGCGACGCGGACCGTCGTCGGCATCTCGGTCCTGGCGCCGCTAAGGAGCGCCTTGGCGATCGGGTCGAATACCGCGGTGGAGCCGGAGATTCGCCTCGCCACAGCGAGCGTCAGCAGGAGCTGCGAGAGGAGGGTGGCGGCAACGCCGAGCAGGATCGGCCACAGGGTTTCGGTCGCGGGAGGGATTGCGCCCGCCATCCAGGCGGCCGCGCCGGACAGGGCGAGCAGGACAAGCAGGTTACCGACCAGCAGAAGAACCAGCTGCGAACGAATCTTCATCGACCGCATGGGAGTACTCCTTCTTCGACGAGCTCCCCTAAGCCCGCGATTTAAGACTTCGCGGGCTGGATTCTAAACCCGACCTTGTATTTGTTCTAGCATTCGGCGACCGATGACCGACGCGCTCCTCCAGGGCCTCTCGCTGGTGCTGCAGTGGAACGCGTTCAGCCTGATGCTGGTCGGGATGGCGCTGGGCTTCGTCGTCGGCCTGCTCCCGGGCATCGGCGGCGCGGCGACGCTCGCGCTGATGCTGCCTTTCGTGTTCAAGATGAGCCCGGTGGAGGCGTTCGCCTTCCTGCTCGGCATGCATTCCGTGGCCGCCACCACCGGCGACATCACTTCGATCCTGTTCGGCGTCCCGGGCGAGGGACTGTCGGCCGCCACCGTGGTCGATGGCCATCCGATGGCCAAGAACGGCGAAGCCGGGCGCGCGCTCGGCGCCGCGCTGATGAGCTCGCTGGTCGGCGCGCTCATCGGGGCGGCTGCGCTCGCGGTCTCGATCCCGATCGTGCGTCCCCTGGTGCTGACCTTCGGCTCCCCCGAGCTCTTCATGGTCACGGTCATGGGCATTGCCTGCATCACCTCGCTCAGCGGGCAGGGCACCAGCGCGCAACTGAAGGGCTTCGCCATGGGACTCCTCGGCCTGCTGCTCGCCACCATCGGACAGGAACGCCAATCGGGCATCCTGCGCTTCGACTTCGGCCTGATCTACCTTTGGGAGGGGCTGGACCTGATCCCGGTGCTGGTCGGCATCTTCGCGATTCCGGAAATCATCGACCTCGCCGCGCGCGGCACCTCGATCGCGGGCAATGCGCCGGCGGCGAAATTGGGTGCCGGCGTCTGGGAGGGCGTCAAGGATACCTTCCGGCATTTCTGGCTCGTGGTGCGCTGCTCCGCGGTCGGCGTGTTTGTCGGCATTCTGCCGGGTGCGGGCGGCGGTGTTGCGCAATGGATGGCTTATGCGCATGCCGTGCAAAGCTCGAAAGATCCGGCCGAGCGCAGCCGATTCGGCACCGGCGATGTGCGGGGCGTGCTGGGCCCGGGCGCGGCCAACAACTCCAAGGAAGGCGGCGATCTCATCCCCACAATCGCTTTCGGCGTGCCGGGCAGCGGCGCCATGGCGATCCTGCTCGGTGCGTTTCTCATCATGGGCCTGCATCCCGGCCCGGACATGCTCACCAAGCATCTCGCCGTGACCTACTCGATGGTGTGGACGCTGGTGATCGCGAATGTCATCACCGTGATTGCGTGCCTCGCGTTCCTGCCCTACCTCGCGCAGGTCACGCGCATCCGCGGCAGCCTGATCATCCCGTTCCTGCTGCTGTTGGTGTTTATCGGCAGCTATAGCGCAAATCGTCAGCTCGCCGATCTCCTCGTCACGCTCGCTTGCGGCGCCGTGGGATACGTCATGGTCCGCTTCGGATGGCCGCGTGCCCCGCTGGTCCTGGGCTTTGTGCTGGGCAAACTGGCCGAGACCTACCTGTTCATCTCGATGGCGCGCTACGGATATGGCTGGCTCACGCAGCCGCTCGTGCTGGTGCTGATCGCGCTCACGGCGCTGGTGATCGTGTTTCCCTACCTGCAGGAGCGCCGCCTCCGTGCGCGCTAGCGGCGCCGCGGTGTTCAGCGCGGGTCTGGCCGCGGCGGCCGCCTATGCGGTCTTTACCGCGCTGCGCTGGCCGCCGAAGGCGGCGCTATTTCCGCTCGTCATGGGCATCCCGCTGCTCGTGCTCGCATTGGCGCAGATGGTCATCGACCTGCGGCGGCCGCAGCGCCCAGAGGGCCCGCCGGGTGCGGGGCTGACAGCGCTCGCCATCCTTGCGTGGATGGCCGGCTTCATCGCGGTCGTGCTGTTGATCGGGTTCCCGCTCGCGGTCCCGCTGCTCATCTTCGCCTACTTGCGGGTCGCCGGCCGCGAGCCATGGCCGCTGTCGATCGCGCTTGCTGCAGCGGCGTGGGGCATCTTTCATCTGCTGTTCCAGAAGCTGCTGCATTTCCCGTTCGAAGCTGGTTTGCTCATAGGAGGAGGCACATGATTAGGTGGCTATACGCCGTGCTCGCGGCGCTCGTCGCAGCGCCGGCGCTCGGGCAGGGCTCGTTCTACGAAGGCAAGACGGTGACGGTGGTGATCGGCGCTTCGGGCGGCAGCCTGGAGATCGCGGCGCGCATCGCTGCCCGGCACTTGGGCCGGCACCTGCCGGGCAATCCGACGGTGATCGTGCAGAACATGACCGGCGCGGCGCACCTCGTCGCAACCAACAACGTCTACAACGTGGCGAAGCCCGACGGCCTCACCTTGCTCGCTGCGAACCCGAACGTGGGCATCGCCCAACTCACCAAGGTCGAGGCGGCGCGCTTCGACCTGCGCCGCTTCCAATGGCTTGGCTCGACCGGCGCCGACGGCGTGATGCTCTCGATCCGTAGCGACCTGCCCTACAAGAGCTGGGACGAGCTGAAGAAATCGGACCGCGAGCTTGTTGTCGGCACGACCGGGCCGGGTTCGAACGCGCACGATTTTCCGCTGCTGCTGAAGGAATTCGCCGGCGCGAAGTTCAAGCTGGTCTCGGGCTACCCCGCGAATGCCGACATCCTGCTCGCCATCGAGCGCAAGGAGGTCGACGTGTGGGCGGCGTTCGCCACCACCATCAAGCTCGCGGCCGACCGCGGCGCCGTGCGGCCGCTTGTGCGCGGCCGTGTCGCCATCGCGGGATTCGAGAATCTGCCGGTGGACGAGACGCTTGCGACCAACGCCGTGGGTCGGGCGATCATGGGCATCCGCGCCGCGCCGGGCGCAATCGGCCGCGCCTTTGCCGCGCCGCCGGCGACACCGGCTGATCGTGTGAAGGTGCTGCGCGAGGCGCTGGCGCGCGCGGTGAAGGATGCGGAATTCCTCGAGGAAATGAAGAAAGCTCGCATCGAGGTCGGCTACATCGCGCCGGAGGAGGTGCTGAAGATGTTCAACAGCCTACTCGACCAGCCGCCAGAAGTGCAAAAGGAGATGGTCAACTACATCAAGTTCGGCAGCTAATCGACGGCCGTCTCAAAGCTGCGGGGCGATTCCGGTACGACGGCGAGCTCGAAATACACGCGACCGATCTCGCGCCCGTCGAGGGTCTCGACCTGCACCTTCCAATCGCCGGGCTGGTAATTGGATTTAACGCCGTAGCCGCGGAATCCCTGCTCACGGCCGCCGACGATGCGGATCGGGATGGTGTCGTGCGTGACCCAGCCGCGCGCCGGATCCTTCCATTGCCAGCGCATCTGCACCTGGTCGCTGAAGCGCGCCGGCGAGAAGATGCGGAAAAACACGTACACCTTGTCGCCCGGCTGGGCGTAGAAATTCTGGTCGCCGTTGTGCCAGAAGCGCCAGACCGGCCGCTCGTGGGTCAGGCGATAGCTGTCGCCCACCCGCTCGACCTGGTGGTAGACGCCGATGAACGGAATCGACAGCGGCACTGGCGGAATCAGGCGGAAAAAATAAAAGCCGAGGAAGCCAATCAGCACGCAGCCGAGCGGCACCAGGATCTGGCGTCGCACCAGTGCGGCCTTCGCCGGCACGACACGGCCAACCCGCCAAGCGCCAGCGGCGAGCGGCACGCAGCCGATCAGCATCGAGGCGAGGAACAACGGCAGGCTGATCGATCCCACCAGGACGGGAATCAGGTAGGCCGAGAAGGACAGGAAGCACAAGGCGAGCAGCGCGAACTTGAACGACAGGCCCAGGGACTGCACCCGGCGGAACTCGTTGGCAAGCAGCAGAATCACGAGAAAACCGAGGAAGCCGAATGACACCAGCAGCGACGAGCTTTTGAAGTAGAAGATCGCGTAAAGGTTGAGCAGCGCGCCCATCAGGAAATGCACCAACGCGTTGCGGTATTCGTAGTACCACCGCTTGAGGACGAAAGCAGGTGGCTGCCGCGGCGGCTCGCCGTGCTCGACGAGCATCTGCAACAGTGCCGTGGTGATCACGGCCAGGTAAACCGCCTGCTGGCCAATGGTGGCCCATGAATCGATGCGGCCCACCGTAAGCATGTCGAAGATGAAGCCGGCGATGAAGAACGCGGCCGCTACGCGCCCCTCGTTCCTGCCGTAGTAGAGCTTCAGCCGTTCGAGGCCGCTGGCCGAGACGGCGGCCGCTTGCGCTTGGCTCATTGACCTTTGATGCGACGCACCAGGGCGTAAAACGCCCAGGCGCGGACCAGCCAGCTGCGCAGCTTCGGCGACGACGACACCAATGCGACCACGCCCCCGGCGCCGAGCAGCAGTGGCCCCGTGGCTGCGTTCTGCGCGCTCTCGACGGCCGCGGCAATCGCTGCGCGCTGCATTGCAGAACGCTCGACCAGCGCCTCGCGCCGCCGCGCCAGGGCTTCCAGCGAAAGCCTCACTCGCGAGCCTTCAGCGCGGCCAGATCGCGTTCGAGCTCCGCGATGCTGGATGCGAGCGGCCGCGCTTTGGCGTCCCGTTTCACCTGCCATGCCAGGTAAGCCGCGACGGCCAGCAATACCAAGGCAATGCCGGCAGCCACCCAAGGCCGAAGCTCGGGCGGCGCCGCGAGCACCAGCGCTGTGGCGGCGAAGCCGAGCGCCAGGGCGCCGAGCAGGATCGCCGATACCGATGCGATCATCAGCACCACGAGCCGCGCCAGCAGCTCCTGAAGCTCGGTGCTGAGCAGATCCAGGCGCGTGCGCGCCAGGCCGAGCGCGCTCGCGACGAGGTCCTGCGCGGACTTGACGAGCCCGAGGCTCATTTGCGGCTGAGGAGCAGCCCGAGCAGCAATCCGACGCCGGCAGCGATCGCCACGGCGGCCCAGGGGTTGTTGCGTACCTGCTCGTCGATGCCGCGCGCCGCCGCCAAAGCGTCCTTGGCGCGCTCGCGCAGCTCCTCGACCCGCTCGCCGGTCTGGTCAGCGGTGGCCTGCAGCAGCTCCTCGGCTTCGCGCGCTACCGCGCGCAGCTGGGCCATCAATTGCTCGGTCGTCGTCGCATCCATGGTGTTCCCTCCCGGAGACGTGATTATGCGCCGACCTTGGACAGGACGTCGGCCTTGAGGAAGCGCTCGATCACCAGCATGAACGCCACCGAAGGGATCAGCAAGATCAGCGCAGTAATGGCGGCGATCTGATAGTTGCCGGCAATGCTGGCGGTGAACATGAGCAGCGGCAGGGTGATGACATCCGGCACGCCGACGAAAAACGTGCCGGTGAATTCGTCGAGCGACTCGAGGAACACGAAGATGGCGCTCGCCATGATGCCCGGCGCGGCGAGCGGCAGGCTGACGGTGAGAAATGTCCGCAATCCCGAGGCGCCGAGGTTGCGCGCGGCGAGCTCGAGATCGCGCTCCACCGCCGCGAAGGCCGCCGCGGTGATCCAGACCGCGAATACCAGGCCGTGGACCGTATGCACCAGGATCACGCCGGTCATGGTGCCGTTCAGGCGAAACTCGTAGAAGATGCGCGCAATGTTGATGTAGACCGCCAGGCTCGGAAAGGCCTGGGGCAGGAGGAAGGCGAGCAGGATCGCCGTGCGCCACGGCAGCTTGAGCCGGGCGAGCGCGTAGCCCGCCGGCACCGCCAGCGCCAGGCTCAGCGCTACGGTCGCCAGGGCGATCCAGGTGCTGGTGACGAGCGAAACGACGGCATCGCCGCGGGGCTTGAACACCTGCTCCCAGAACTTGGTGCCGTAGGTCAGCGGCAGCTTGTGCGGGAAGTACCACTGCTCGGCAGCCGCCCACAGCACCAGGTTGGCGAGCGGCCCGAGCACGACGAACGCCAGCAATCCGAAGATGATTCCGCGGCCGAGCCAGGTCATGCCTGCCGCACCCGTCGCCTGAGGTACACCCAGGCGCACGCCCCGGTAAGAACGTAGGAGATGAAGCCAAGCGCGTTGGCGGTGCCGTAGTCGCCGTAGTTATTGATGCGGAAGGCCATGTCCACGGTCATCATCGTCGGCGACTCGCCGCTGATCATCAGCGGCACCGACAGCACGCTCATCATGGTGACGAACGACAGGATCAGTCCGACCATCAGCGTGGGCATCACCTGCGGCACCAGGATCTCGAACAGGATGCGCAGCCGCGATGCGCCGAGGTTCCTCGCCGCCTCGATGGTGGAGCGGTCGAGCGAGGCCATGGCGCCGGCCACCAGCAGCGCGACGAACGGCGTTTGCTTCCAGACGAAGGTAATGATGATGCCGCGCCAATCGAGGAAGCCGACGGTCTGGTCGACTTCCAGGATGCCGAGCGCCACGAGACTGTTGTTCATCAGCCCGTTCTTGGCGAGGAAGGTGCGCATGCATTGCGCGGCCACCACGAACGGGATGAACAGCGGCCAGCGGTACAGCCAGCGCAGCAACGCCACCGCCCAGGGGTTCTCGCCGAGCACCAGGTAGCCGCCGATGGCGATCGAGGCGAGGGCGATCAGCAGGGTCGACACGCCGATGATGACCAGCGTGAAGCCGATGTCCACGCTGTAGAACTCGAACGCCTTGGCGAAATTGCCGAGGGTAAAGCCGCCGCCCTTGGCCTGGAACGCCGTGACCAGCGAGTAGCCGAGCGGATAGACGAACAGCACCAGCACCGCGGCCAGCGCCGGGGCGACGAGGAGGACGCCGAGCCGGCCGCGGTCCTGCATCAAGCGCCGATCAGTTCAGTACCTTGCGCTCGTAGCTTTCCAGGATGTCGTCGAAGTATTGCTTGATCGGGAACACCTTGCCCTTGCTCGCGAGCTCCTGCGGCGTGACGTCGACGAAGAGCTTGTTCCAGGTCTTGTCGTCGAGCTGCGCTTTGACGTGCTGGGCGTCGATGCCGGGGTACCAATTGAATTTCTTGACGATGCCCTCGGCCTGCACTTGCGGGCTGGTGGCCATCTCGACGAACTTCTTCGCCGCGTCCATGTTGGCCGCCTTCGCGGGAATCACGTAGTACATCGGCTGGCCGGGCATGCCGGGCCCGATGAGCTGCAGGCGCATGTTGGGCGGCAGCTTGCCGTCGGCCATCCAGGTGTAGAACATGTCGACCCATACCGGACCCATGGCGATCTCGCCGCGGTTCAGCATGTCGAGCGTTCCGGCATTGCCCGGGGTGATCACTACGCTGCGGTTGAATTCCTTCAGCTTGCCAAGCGCGCCGTCCCAGCTCGCCTTGGTCGATGCGTCATAAGGCCCCTTCATCAGCTTGTCGCCGTCCGGTGTATTCGCATACACCCAGCCGACGACGAAGGCGACGCCCGACATGCCGCCCTTGATGCCGTTGTAGCCGAACTTGCGCGGATTCGCCTTCGCCCACGCGGCGAGCTCGTCGTAGTTCTTGGGCGGCTGCTTCACCAGCGCGGGATTCCAGGCGATCGCCGTCTGGCTCTGGAACATCGGAATGACATAACCCTGGACGTTGGTGCCGAGCGCGTTCTTCGACGCTTCCGAGGTCACCAGTCTGCCGGTGGAGACATCCCTGACATACGGAGCGAGCAGCCCTTCGCGCACCAGGTCGCCGGCCATCTTCTGGTGAATCACGGCGACGTCGACGTCCCAGGCGGCGTTGCCCTTCTGCGCCTGCAGCTTCTCGGCGATTTTTTGCGAGCCGCCGTCGCCGGGGCCGGTGCCGACCGCTTTCACCACCGCCTTCGGGTTGGTCTTCTCGAAGCGCGGCGCGAGAAAATCCTTGATGTAATCGACCATGTTCTGGTCACCGGCGGTGACGACGTTGAGCGTGGTTTGCTGCGCGGATGCGGGTGCTGCAGCAATAACGGCGGCCACCGCGAGTAATGCGAAGCTGCGTTTCATGCGTCCCTCCTCGAAAAGATGTGCAGTGAAGACACCGGCAGTCCGATGCCCACGTTCTCGCCGACGCCAAGACGGCGGGCGTCGTCGACCATGAACTGATTCTGCCCCACCGCGACCGCATAGCGATAGAACCCGCCGGGGTACGAGGCCTGCACTATGCGGCCCCGCAGCAAAAGCCGGTCGGCGCCAGCCGCTTCGGCCGGGCCCAGCCGGGCGGCTTCGCTGCGGAAATGGGCTACGACCGGGCCCGCCAGCCTGGATCCGCGGATGAGCACCGCGTCGTTGTGGGCCCCGGCCTCGATCCGCATGCCGCCGTCGGCCGGCCTTGCCTCCAGCGCAAGCACGTTACCCGCGCCCATGAACGAGGCGACGAACGGCGAATTCGGCCGGTTGTAGACCTCTTCCGGCGCCCCGAGCTGGGCGATGCGTCCGGCGTCGAGGATGGCGATGCGATCGGCCATCACCATCGCTTCCTCGCGATCGTGCGTCACGTGGATGGTGGTGATGCCGAGCTTGGCTTGCAGTGCCTTGATCTCGTGCCGCACATCCTCGCGGATGCGCGCATCGAGGTTGGACAGTGGCTCGTCGAGCAGCAGGACCTCGGGATTGACGGCGAGGGCGCGGCCCAGCGCCACGCGCTGGCGCTGGCCGCCCGACAGCTGCGTCACATTGCGCTCGCCGAAGCCTTCCAGCTTGAGCATCGCCAGGATATCGGCGACGCGGCGCGCAATCTCCGGCTTGGCCACGCGCCGCAGCTTCAGGCCATAGCCAAGGTTCTGCGCTGTGGTCATGTGCGGCCACAGCGCATACGACTGGAACACCATCGCCATGCCGCGCTTGTCCGGCGGCTCGTGGGTAATCTCGCGGCCCGCAACCGCAACCCGCCCGGATGCAACCGGCACGAACCCGGAGATGGCGCGCAGCAGAGTGGTCTTGCCGCAGCCCGAAGGGCCGAGCAGGGCGACGAACTCGCCACCCGCCACGGCGAGCGAAATCCGCTTGAGCACCTGCGTGTCTCCGTAAGAGACTTCGAGGTCCGTTACCTCCAGGGCGGCGCTCGCCATGCGAAACGATTATTCCACAACGAAGACGCTGGGCCAGGCTTCGGTCTTGGCGCTCGTCATGCTGGCCTTCGTCCCCGCGCTCGCGCAGGAACCGGTCAAACCCGATGCCGATGGCGTGCAACGCATTCGCATCGTTGCCGGCAGCTACTTCTTCAAGCCGAACCACATCGTGGTGAAGGTGAACGTGCCCGTGGAGCTGACCGCCAGCCGCGAGTCCGGCATCACGCCGCACGACCTCGTGATCCGGGCAGATGAGGCGGGCCTCGCAGTCAAAGAGGACCTTGGCACCGAGCCGAAAAAGATCGTTTTTACGGCTACCAAGCCCGGCAAATACGCGATCTACTGCAGCAAGAAACTGCCTTTCGTCGCCGGCCACCGTGACAAAGGCATGGAGGGCGTGCTCGAAGTCGTGCCCTAGCCGGCGAACTTCATCAAGGTCTGGGCATACGCCGGCGCGGTGGGCTCGTGCATGAAGTACACGTAGATTTCTTTCCAGGCGGTGGCGCGCAGGCGGGCAGCCCATTGCTCGAGGTCGCCGTCGGAATAGTTTTCGAGCCGGAGCCGCACATAGCCCCACGCAGCGGTCTCCACCAGCGGCGGGGGCGCGTTGTCTTCCCGCTCGGAGAGACAGAGGCTGGCACCGGCTTTCTTCAGAAGGGCGTAGACATCATCGGAGAACCAGCTGTCGTTGCGGAATTCGAATGCCGCCGCGTGCCCGGCCGGCAGCAGCTCGAGGAATTCGGCGAGCCGCGCCGCGTCCTTCTTCAGGAACGGCGGCAGCTGAAAGAGTACCGGCCCGCGCTTCGGTCCGAGGCTCGCGAGCGTGCGATACAGGAACGCCACCGAGTCGGCGGCGCTGTCGGCCTTGAGGCGCGACATGTGCGTGATGCGGCGGGAGGCCTTGATCGCGAAACGGAAGCCCTCCGGCGTGGAGCGCGCCCAGTTCTCGAGCACCGCGGCTTTCGGCATCTGGTAGAAGGTGTTGTTGATCTCCACCGTGGGCAGGCGTTCGGCATAGAACGCCAGCATGCCGTCGGGCTTCATCCCCTCAGGGTAGAACGGCCCCTTCCATTCCTTGAACGAATAGCCGCTCGCGCCGGCCAGCAGTTTTCTAGAATCGGGCATGGCGATAGGCAAGCTTAGCGAGTATTCCGCCAAGCGCACTTTCAGCGCCACGCCCGAGCCCGCGGCGGCGGTGCCGCAGGCGCGCGGCGGGCCGCTGCTCTTCGTCATCCAGCAGCATTCCGCGCGCCGGCTGCATTACGACTTTCGCCTCGAATGCGACGGCGTACTCAAGTCATGGGCCGTTCCCAAAGGCCCTTCGCTCGACCCGGCCGACAAGCGCCTCGCCGTACGAACCGAGGACCATCCATTCGACTACGCCTCCTTTGAAGGCGTGATCCCCGCGGGCCAGTACGGCGCGGGCGAGGTCATCGTCTGGGACTGCGGTGTCTACTCGCCCGACGAGGAACAACCCTGGGTCGAGGACCGCGCGGCGGCGGAGCGGCAGGTGCTGGCCGGGCTGGAGAACGGAAAGCTCGGCATCTTCTTGCGCGGCGAAAAGGTGAAAGGCTCGTTCGCGCTGGTGCGCACGAAGGATGCGAAGACCTGGCTCCTCATCAAGCACAAGGACCGCTTCGTGGCGAAGACCGACGTCACCACGCAGAACCGCTCGGTCCTTTCCGGGATCGCGGTCGAGGAGATGAAGGCCATGCCGGGGGAGCAGATCCCCGCCGAACAACTGGTGCCGGGCGGTGCCACCGAGCCGATGCCAAGGAAGCTCGAGCCGATGCATGCCGAGCTCGCCGACGCGCCGTTCAACCGGGCAGGGTGGGTCTGGGAGCCGAAACTCGATGGCTACCGGGTGCTGGTGTTCGTCGACCAGAACGGAGTCAGCCTGCGCTCCCGGCGCGGGCTCGAGCTCGCGGCGGATTTTCCCAAGCTGGTCGCGGAGTTCGCACAGCCCGGGCCGAGCATGATCCTCGACGGCGAGATCGTCGCCTTCGACGAGGCCGGCAAGCCGTCGTTCAACGCGATGCAGAACCGTTCGCCGCGAGCCGTTTTCTATGCCTTCGACCTCCTGCACTTCGGCGGTGTCGATGTGCGCAGCGCGCCCTACGTCGACCGCCGCCGCTACCTCGGACAATGCCTGCTGCCGTCCGCGCTGGTGCAGCCCGTCCACGCCACCGACGACGGCGTGGCGCTGTATGCCGCGGCGCTCGCCAACGGCTTCGAGGGCGTGATCGGCAAGCGCAAGGACAGTCGTTATGAGGCGGGCAAGCGCACGGGTGCCTGGCTCAAGGTCAAGTCGACGAACAGCGCCGACTTCGTCGTCGGCGGTTATACGAAGGGGCAGGGCGCCCGGGCCCCGCTGGGGGCGCTGCTCGTAGGGTACTGGCAGGACGGCAAGCTGCTCTACGCCTCGCATGTCGGCTCGGGCTTCGATGATCGTTCGCTTGCGCAGGTGCTCGCGCAGCTCGACCCGCTGCGTCGCAAGACCAATCCGTTCTCGACCAAACCGCCGGTCAACGCGCCCACCACCTGGGTCGACCCAAAGGTGGTGGCCGAGGTGAAGTTCCAGGGCTGGACGGGCGACGGCTCGCTGCGCGCGCCGGTGTTTCTGCGCCTGCGCGACGACATCGAAGCGAAGGCGGTGCGCCGAACCGCCCCTGCTGGCGAAGGCGCGGCATCGGCAGACTCCGAGATCGACGAAGTGGTCCGGCAGCTGGACAGCGAGCAAGGGAAATGCGACCATTTCCGTCGAGTCGCACGCCCTCAAGCTCACGCATCTCGACCGGGTTTACTGGCCGGCCGACCCGGGCTTCAAGCAGCCGGCCCTGACGAAGCGCGACCTGCTTCGCTACCTCGCGCAGGTGGCGCCGTTCATGCTGCCCCACCTCGCTGACCGCCCGCTGACCATGATCCGTATGCCCGACGGCATCGGCGGCCAGCGTTTTTACCAGAAGCACTGGCACCAGGAGCGGCCGAAGTTCGTCGAGACCATCACGGTTTTCTCCGGCAGCAAGGACGAGAGCCACGAATACCTGCTCTGCAACAACCTGCCGACGCTGCTATGGCTCGCGCAGTCCGGCACGCTCGAGTTCCATGTCTGGCATTCGCGCGCCCGGTTCGCGCCGGATTGCGGAAGCAAGAGCACGGACTACGCCTCGTCGCTCGACGCGCTGGAGGGCTCGGTGCTCAACTATCCGGACTACGTCGTGTTCGACATCGATCCGTACATCTACTCGGGCGAGGAAAAGCCCGGCGACGAGCCCGAGCTCAACACGGTGGCGTTCGAGAAGGGCAAGGAGGTGGCGTTCCGCCTGCGCGAGCTGCTGAACAGCATGAAGCTCGAGCCGATCGTCAAGACTTCCGGCAAGACCGGGCTGCACGTCTTCCTGCCGATCCGCCGCACCATCGACTTCGAGGCGGCGCGGGAGGTGTCGGAGCGCGTTGGCCGGCATCTCATGCGCCTGCACCCGAAGGACATCACGCTGGAATGGAGCGTGCCGAAGCGCACCGGGAAGATCTTCATGGACTACAACATGAATGTGCGGGGAAAGACGCTGAATGTGGCTTACTCGCCGCGAGGCGCGCCCGGCGCCCCGGTATCCGTGCCGCTGAGTTGGGAGGAGCTGGCGAACGCGCATCCGCTCGACTTCCGCCTTACGAACGTAGCCGAGCGGCTGGCGAGCACCGGCGACCGTTGGGCGGACGTGCTCGAGCGCAAGCAGAGCCTCGAACGGGCGCTGCAACGCGCCAAGGCATAATGGAGTATGCTTCGAACCTTTCGCTCGAAGTAAGTGCCGTAAGTAGCTGATTTTAAGAGGTGAAACGATGGCCGCGCGTTCGATTGCTTCGTTGACCATTTCGTTCGGGCTGGTCTCCATCCCGGTCAAGCTCTATTCGGCGACCGAGACGAGCCGCTCCATTTCCTTCAACTTGCTGCACAAGGCCTGCGGTTCTCGGCTGCGGCAGCAGTATTTCTGCGTGAAGGAAGACGTGCCGGTCTCGCGCGAAGACATGGCCAAGGGCTATGAATTCGCCAAGGACCAATACGTCATGTTCTCGCCCGAGGAGCTGAAGGCGCTCGAAGAGGCCGGCACGCAGACTGCGGACATCACGGAGTTCATTCCGCAGTCGAGCATCGATCCGGTTTATTACGACAAGGCGTATTACCTAGGCCCGGACAAGGGCGGCGCGAAGCCGTACGCCTTGCTCGCGCGCGCCCTGAAGGAATCGGGCCGCTGCGCCGTCGGGCGCTGGGCGGCGCGCGGCAAGCAGTACATCGTGCTCATCCGCGCGGTGGACGACGGCTTTGTCGAGGGCCTGGTGATGCAGCAGCTCATGTATGCGGGCGAGGTCCGCTCGATGAAGGACATCGATATTCCGAAGATGGACGTGCGCGACGCCGAGCTCAAGCTCGCCCAGCAGCTCATCGAGCAGCAATCGGCCGAGAAGTTCGACCCGACTGCGTACAAGGACGAGGTGCGCGAGCGCATCGAGGCCGCGGTGCAGAAGAAGGTCGAGGGTCAGGAGATCACCATGGCGGAGGCGCCGGAGCAGGGCGCACAGGTCATCGACTTGATGGACGCGCTGCGCGCCAGCCTGGAGAAAAAGCCAGCCAAGAAGCCTCAGGCCGCCGCCAAGGCGCCGGCCGCGAAAGCTCCCGCGCGGAAGGCCGCCAAGAAATAACGTGCACCAGTTCGGGGTGCGGGAGGTCGAAAAGCTCCTGCGCCTGCCGCGCAGCACCATCCGCGCGCTGGTCCAGGCCGGATTCGTCACGCCGTCGCGCGGACCGCGCAATGCGCTGCGCTTTTCATTCCAGGACTTGATCGTGCTGCGCACTGCGCAAGCCCTCGCGGCAGCGCGCGTGCCTGCAAAGCGCATCACTCGCTCCCTCAAGGAGCTGCGCCGCAATCTGCCCGCCTCCATGCCGCTCTCCGGTTTGAGCATCAACGCGGTCGGTGACCGGGTCGTGGTGAAGGAAGGGGCGAAAAGCTGGCAGGCGGAATCCGGCCAATACGTTCTCGTATTCGAGGGCGACCCCACGGCCGGAGTGCTGAAGGTGATCCAGGCGGAGCAGCCGGCCGTCCAGGCGGAAGTCGAGGACGGCTATGACATGCACGAAGCCGGACGGCTGCAGGAGGCGGAGGCGGCCTACCGCAGAGCGCTCGACACCCACGGTCCGGATGCGCTCCTGCTCTATAACCTCGGTGTGCTGCTGCAGGACATGGACCGCAAACCGGAGGCGGCGGAAAGCTACGAGGCCGCGCTCCAGCTCGATCCGGCGATGGCCGACGCTCATTACAACCTGGCGCTTCTGTGCGAGGAGCTCGGCCGGGCGCGGCAAGCAATCCGTCACATGGCGCAATATCGCCGGCTCACTGCGGCGAAAAAGTAACGTCAGGAATTCACACCGCACCTGCAGCAATCGAGACTTAGTGCCTGAAGAGCGCAACTTCGCTCGAACGCGTTTCGCCCATGATCTACGCTCAAGGATCATGAGGAGAAAAAAATGACTACCGCTCAAGCCTGGATGATCTGGCCGGAAAACCCGGCGCTGTCGTTCGTCATTCTCGCCGTGCTGGGCATGGCGTTCCTGTACGCCGCCCGCCGGCCAGTGCATCAGTTGCTGTACGCCGTCGGCGCGCTCATCAGCGGCCCGTTGCGCATGGCCGGGCGCTGGCTCGCCGCCACCGCCATCACCATGAGGCAACGCAACAAGGCGGTGCTGCTGGAGCATGGCCGCCTGGAGGTCAGCAGCCGCATCGAGCGCGAATTCGAGCGCATCGAGGCCATGGTGCGACGCGACCTGCAGGGCTATCCGAACTTGCAGCGCAAGCTCCTGGACGAAATCACTCGCATCGAGGAGGACTACCGCAAGTGCGGCGAAGTGCCGCCGCCGCCGCCGGACTGGGTGGAGGCAGTTGCCGCCGTCGCGAATGTGAAGAGCGGCAGCGAGATCGTCCAGTCGATCCTCGAGGAGATCAAGCGCTCGGTCGACAAGATGCACGAGAAGACCCTGGGCGAATACCGGCGCTCCTATGAGACGCGACACAAGATCCTGGAGGGGTTCATGCCCTTCTGGCGTTCGGTCGACAAGACGCTGACTGCGGTCGACAAGAAGCTTGCCGAGCTGCAGAACGGCGCGAGCGCGGTGGATGCACAAATGAAAAAATACGAGACGATCAGCGCCAAGACCGACAAGGCCGAGCAGATGCTGACGGTTTCGGCCTTCACGCAGTTCGCCGTCGCGCTGCTGGTCATGCTGGTTGCCGCGGGCGGCGCGTTCATCAACTTCAAGCTGATCGCCTTGCCGATGTCCGAAATGGTCGGCGCCGGGCGACTACCTGACCAGCTCGCTGCGCACCTCGGAAGTGGCCGCGCTGGTCATCATCCTGGTCGAGGCGTCGATGGGCCTGTTCCTGATGGAGGCGCTGCGCATCACGCATCTTTTTCCGCGCATTGCCAGCCTGAGCGAGCACCTGCGCCGCCGCATGATGTGGATCGCGCTCATCCTGCTGGTCACCCTTGCCGGTGTTGAGGCGGCCCTCGCGCTGATGCGCGACATGCTGATCGCGGACAAGCAGGCACTGCTGCACTCGCTCGCCACCGCGGCGCCCACGGCGGCGAACGAGGGATGGGTGGGACGCATCCCGACCGCCGGCCAGATGCTGCTCGGCTTCATCCTGCCGTTCGCGCTCGCCTTCATCGCGGTGCCGCTCGAATCGCTGATCCATTCGAGCCGCACGGTGGGCGGGGTGCTGCTGGCCGCGCTGGTCGATGCGCTGGCGCTGGTGTTGCGCGTGGCCTCGAATGTCGCGCGGCGCCTTGCGCGGGTTCTGATCACCGTCTACGACGTCGCGATCGTCCTCCCGCTCCTCGCGGAACGCTATGCGAAAGCAGGCCTTGCGACGCGACGCGGCGGATCAAGCCGACGCCGTGGGGCTGTCGACGTCGACGATTCCGCGCACCAGGTTCGTTGAGTATGGAGGCCACCATGATTCGATGGCTATCTGCCTTTCTTCTCAGCGTTTCGCTCGCGGCATGCGGCGATGCGCGCAACCATGCCCAGGCGGTCTACGTGCTGGTGGATACGTCCGGCACCTTCGTGCAGGAGGCCAACAAGGCGCAGGTCGTAGTCAACTACCTGCTGGGAACGCTGCAGCCGGGCGATTCCCTTGCGGTGGCGCGGGTCGAGAGCCGCAGCTTCACCGAGAAGGATATCGTCGCGAAAGCGACCTTCGACATCCGGCCCTCGCAGGCTAACGCACAAAAGCGGGCGTTTCGTGACACGACGAACGGCTTCGTCGCCAGTGTGAAGTCGAGCCGCTACACCGACATCACGGGCGGGTTACTGCAGGGCGCCGAGTTCCTGAACGAGACCGGCGCCGGCACCAAGACCCTGATCATCTTCTCCGACATGCAGGAGGAGCTGGACAAGGTGACGCTGCGCGACATTCCGATGAACCTGAAGAACATCCGCGTGGTGGCCGTCAACGTGGTGAAGCTCAAGACCGACAACATCGACCCGCGGCGCTACTTCGGCCGGCTGGAGGCGTGGCAGAAGCGCGTCAAGGCCGCCGGCGCGACCGAGTGGGTGGTCATCAATGACCTGGAGCGCCTCGACGCGGTCCTGGGCAGGCGCTGATCAGAACGACCGGCCGACCCTGAGGTAGCCGGTCGTCTTGCCGCCTTCGTCGAGTCCTTCGGCTAGTCCAATTCGCAGATTGGCGCCGAACAGGTAGCCAAAGCGCACCTCCGCCATCAGCTCGATGCCGACGCCGCGGTGATAGTCGGGCTCGGCGGCGCGCGCCCAGGCCGCGCCGATGTCGAAGAAGGCGTTTAGTGCAATCCGGTTGAGGCCTACCGGCGGCACCATGGCGTGCAGGTCGACGTCGCGCAAGGGGATGCGCCACTCGGCGGTGCCGATGCGCGCGCGGTTGCCCGTCAACGTGGCTTCGCCGCTGGTATAGCCGCGCAGCGCGAACTCGCGCTGATTGAGGATCGGCAGCAGGGTCGGCGGGTCGGAAATGCTGCCGCCGAGCTGGAACGGTTCGGCGTCCGATTCGCCCCAGGCCTCGTTCCACCGCAGGGACAACACCGTCTTGCCCAGAGGGAAGTGAAGGCGCCCGTCCGCCCTGTAGACGTCCCCGGAGTAGGCAGCATGCAGTCCACGGGACGTCTCCGCGAACAGGCGCAATTGCAGGCCGCTTACCGGCCCCTCCGACATCCAGTAGGTGCGACGGGTATCGACGCCAGCCACCAAGCCGAGAACGCGCTCATCCTGCGGCGTTACGCTGCTCGCCCCCACGCGATGCAGCTGCTCGCGCTCGAGCGCGCCCCCCAGGCCCCAGTAGAACCGGCGGTTGAGGGCGAGGTGGCGCCAGGTGGAGACCCATTGCACACCTTCGGAGATCTCATAGGCGACGATCTCGTAGTCCAGGGTCTGCTTCACCGTCATGTTCCGATCGAGCAGCAGCCCGTGCCGTCCGTCGTATACGTATGCCAGGTTGGCGAGGAACTCCTGCTGCGTTGTTTCGTACATTGCGGCGACCGCGTATTGGTGCACAGCGAGCGCATCCTGTCCGAAGGTGGCCGCTCCGACAGCCGCCATGCCGTCGGCGAGTTGGATAAGCGGCAGCCAGCTCCGCGGTAACAGGGACGACAGCGGCGAATAGGGGCGATCGGCGGTTGTCACGGCAGGCGGCGGAGCGGCCTCGGTTTGCTCCGGCACGGCCGCAGCAGCGCGCTGCTCTAGCGGCGCGTGCGGCAGGCGCAGCACGCGTAGCGCGTCTCCGTCCGCCTCGATGGTCGTCAGCAGGATTTCACCTCGCTGCGGAGCGCTGATCTCGCGCACCCCATGCGCGGCCTCGGTCCAGCGCGATAGCCGACCGCCGCGCAGTGACCAGATGTTGAACACCTTCCCGTAGTCGGCAATGAAGAACACCTCGTCGTCATCGCCGATGCGAGGCGAGTGCTTTGCTGCCTGGTCGGAGAGCACGACCTGCGCCCGGCCGCCTGCGATAGTGATCAGCGACCAGTGGTCGTCCCGGAGGCTGGTCACTGCGACCAATCCACCCTTGGCAGCGATCCCGGTCAGCGATTCGCCGGGGGCCGCGCGGTACAGAACCTCTCCGTCGAGAGTGACGACCTGCGATAGGCCCGCGTCGATCTTGACCGCGATGACGCGGCCGTCGTCCAGCGGCGCCGCCAGGCGGTAGCGCCCGCAGCGGCTCAGGCGCTGAAGATCGCCCTGCGGCGTTACGCGATTGAGCTCGTAGAAATAGTTGTAGTTGCGGCAGATTTCCGGCTGGGCGAGCACCGCGCTGCCATTCGCCGAAAGGCTAAGGCGCGCATCGGGCTCTACAGCACGCAGCGCTTGCGCTTCGCCGCCCGGCGACTGCCGCGTCAGCTGCGGCGCGGTGTAGCCGTCGGAGCGGATGTACCAACGCGTGCCGTCGGGCGATAGCGCCGGACTGCTCACGGACCAGTCTTGCAACGTCGCCTCGCCTTCGGCCGGGGGTGGGCCGCTGCGGCGGAAACGGGCAACCAGCCAACCGTGATATTCCGCCCACAGATCGTTCATGTTCTTGCCGGTAACCACAGCCGGATTGCTGTGGACGCGGAACGGAATCAGGTTATCGCTGTAGCTCGCGATGAACGCCTGCACCGCAGTGTCGCCATAACGCTCCTGCAGGAAGGCGAAAAAATAGCCGCCGTAAAGGTAGTCGCGGTTGAGCGGGAAACCTCGCCCACCGGCGTTGATTTCCGGCAGCGAGCGGAAGCCTCGGCCGGCCTCGGCGCGCATCATGGCTTCGAACTGGCTATTGCCCAGGCGTCCATAGTTGCGGCCGGGATCGGACTCGGCCTGCACCGCGAGGCCTTCGATGATCCATCCCGGCTGCAGCGCGTTCGGGAAAAGGAACGGCACGCGGCCGAAGGCTCGCCGCAGCCCGAGCGCCGGGCCGCTGGCCTTGTCTGTATGCACGATGTGGAACAGCTCGTGCGTCAGCACGAGCTCCAGCCATTCGCGGTTCTGCAACAGCTCGCCCTCGTCCGGCGGCGAAAGAAAAATCATCGTGTAGTTGAACGGCAGCGGGGAGGCGAGGCCGTTGGCGAAGT
Source organism: uncultured beta proteobacterium (assembly GCA_963810475.1). Taxonomy (GTDB): domain Bacteria; phylum Pseudomonadota; class Gammaproteobacteria; order Burkholderiales; family SG8-39; genus SCGC-AG-212-J23. The sequence goes on from CAWENY010000016.1 coordinate 92,189, forward strand.
CCGCCGAGTCCAGCACCACCAGGTGAATGCGCGACTCTGGCCGCCACCGCAGCAGCGAGGTGATGCGCGGCAGGATGCGTTCGGCGGCGCCGGCCACAGCTCTGGCCTGGTCGCGGTTGCGTTCGGCGAAATGCACCGCAAACGCGGCAGTTTCCACGGTGCGCCAATTGAGCCCAGGGTCGACGAACGACAGCTCCGACCATTGGGCTCCGGCCGGGAGCAGCCACACCAGCAGAACTACGGCAAGCCATCGTTTCAAATCGTTTGTTCCTCCCCGGCGCGCGCCATTTTAATATCCGTCCTGAGAGGAAAACGCCATGAAACTACCCAGCCAGACCCGGCGGCGGATCGTTGCCGGCGGAGCCGCCGCCCTCGCACTTGGCCCGCTGCGCGGTCACGCGCAAGCCTTCCCTTCCAAGAACATCCGCGTGGTGATCCCGACCGGACAGGGCGGCGGCGCCGATCGCCTGGCGCGCGTTTTCGACGACTTCTGGGGGCCGCTGCTCAAGGCGAATTTCGAGTACGGCTTCTTCGCCGGCGCGGCCGGGCAGGTGGGTTACGAGCTCTACATGAACAAGCGCGAGCGCGACGGCCACAACCTGCTCTTCGGCAACATGGGACCGGAGATGATCATGTACGCCCTGCAGAAGCCGCCGTACCGCTTCCCGGAGGACTACCAGTACTTCTGCCGGCTCGACGTCGACGACAGCGTGGTCTACGTTCGCCGACAGAGCCCGTTCAAACGCGTCGAGGACCTGGTGGCCGAAGGCAAGAAGCGTGCGGTCAACGTAGCCGTGAGTCGCCTGCCGCACCCGGCCTCGATCGGCATGCTTGCCCTCGGCAATGCCACCAAGGCGAAGTTCAACCTCGTACCCTACGGCGGCGGCAACCCGACCTCGGTCGCCGTGATGAACGGCGAGGCCGATGCCGGCGCGCTGCCGATCGCCGGCGTGGTGGCGCTCGGCGACCAGATGCGCGTCCTCGGCGTATTCAACGACGACGCGGCGAAGATGGCGAAGTACAGCGGCAACGCACCGTCGGTGAACAAGGTCTTCGCCACCAAGATCCCTGCGCTCTATTCGTCGCGTTCCTGGGCGATTCATACCGAGGTGATCGAAAAATTCCCCGACCGCTTCGCACTGCTCGAGAAGACGGCGCGCCAGGTGTTCGACAACCCGAAGTACCGCGAGGAGTACGCCAAGACCGGCGCGCCAGTCGAGACCATCCAGTACGGCGACCGCAAGCTGTGCACGGAATACGCGAAGGGGATGATCGAGCTCGCGAACGAATACCGGACGCTGCTGACGGCGAAGAAGTGAAAAAAGCGCTCGGCGCCGATCTGGTCATCCCGGCGCTGGCGCTCGGCTTCGCGGCCTATTTTTTCGTTTCCATCGCCGACCTCGCCTGGGAGGCGAAGGCCAATGGCGTAGTGATCGGCGGCATCCTGGTCGGCTTGATCGCCATCCAGCTCGTGCGCGTTACGCTGCGCGTGCTGCACGGCGAAGCAAGCCTAAAGTTCAACCTGCTCTGGGAGCCGCGGGACGCCCTCGGAAAACGCGTCGGCATGGTGCTCGTCACCGTCGCGTTCATCGCGACGCTGAACTGGTTTGGCTTGACGCTCGGCCTGCTGCTCGCGCTGTTCGCGGCCCTCTGGATCATGGGAGTGCGCGGCAAGCCCCTGGTCATCCTGCCGGCCGCCGTCGCACTCGCCGCTTATCTGCTGTTCGTCGTGTTGCTGCAATCCGACATCCCACACGGGCCGATCGAGAGATTGCTCTCTTGACCTTGGAGTTCCTGCTCGGTCAATTTGCGACGCAGTTCGGCCTGTGGTGGGTGATTGTGCCGGCGATCCTGCTCGGCATCGTGGTGGGAATCCTGCCGGGCTTCAGCCCTCAGAACACGCTGATCATGCTCCTGCCGCTCACCCTGGCGGTGCCGGTGGAGCAGGCGATGGCGTTCATGATTGCTCTTTACTGCGCGAACCACCTGGCGGGCGGGATCCCGGCCATCCTGGTGAAGATCCCCGGCTCGGGCGGGGCGGCGGCCACCACGCTGGATGGCTACCCGATGACGCAAAAGGGCCAGGCGCAGCAGGCGCTCGTCCTTTGCTTCACGGCCTCCGTGTTCGGCGGGCTGATTACGACCCTCGCCACCATCGCTCTGCTGCCGTGGCTCTCGCAAATCGGGCTGTACCTGCGCTCGGTGGAAATGGTAATCGTCATGCTCTTCGGCCTCACGCTGATCGCCGTGATCGCCGGCAAGGATCCGCTGAAGGCGCTGATCGCCGGGTTTTTCGGCTTGCTGATCGGCGTGATCGGGACCGACCATATCTACAACACGCCGCGCGCCACCTTCGGCTTTCTCGAGCTCTACGACGGCGTGCCGCTGGTGCCGGCGCTGATCGGTCTGTTCGCCATCTCCGAAGCGCTGGTGATGATCGAGGAGAAAATGATCGTCGACCAGGCCGGGCGCGAGCGCGCCATGCGTGCCCGGTGGGCCGACACGCTCGAGGGCTTGCGCCTGTCGTTGCGCAAGTGGTGGCACATCGTCTGGACTTCCTTCGTCGGCCTGTTCATCGGCATTACGCCGGGCGCGGGCGCGAGCATCGCCGCGTTCGTCGCCTACCAGCAGTCGCGCCTGTGGTCGAAGCATCCCGAGCGCTACGGCACCGGCATTCCCGAAGGGGTGATCGCGCCCGAGGCGGCGAACAACGGCGTCACTTCCGGCACGCTGGTGCCGACGCTCGCGCTCGGCGTGCCCGGCGGCAGCACCGCCGCGGTGATGATGATCGTGCTTCAGTATCACGGGATGGTGATGGGGCCGCGCCTCTTCGCTACCAATCCCGAAGTGGCGTATGGCGTGTTCGTCTCGATGGCGGTGGCTTACATCTTCATGCTCTTTACCATCCTGCCCCTCGCGCGCTACATGTCCCGTGTCGTGCTGATCGAGACCACCTATCTTGCGCCGATCATCATCCTGGTGACCATCGTCGCCGCCTTCGGCGAGCGCCAGTACCTGTTCGACATGGGGCTGGCGCTCGTCTTCGGCGTGATCGGCTATGTCGCGCATAAGACGAACTATCACGTCACCGCGATCCTGATCGGCATCCTGCTCGGGCCGCTATTCGAGCAGTACCTGGTGCGCGCGCTGCGCATCTCGCAGGGCGACCTGACGGTGCTGTTCTCCTCGACGCTCGGCAACGTCCTTTGGGGCCTGCTCGTTCTTTCGCTCGCACTGCCGCTCTGGCGCAATTACGCGCAGAGGAAGAATCAGCCCGCCTTATGACGTCCCTTGAGCGAAAGGCAGCCGGCGCCGAGCAGGAACACGCCGGTGGCGAGAAACACCGGCGCCGCGCCGAGCGCAGTACCGAAGCCGCCGAAGGCGAGCGGCACGGCGATCTGCGTGATCTTGTTCGCCATGATCCGCATGCCGAGGGCTTCGCCTGAGCGCCCGGCGGGCGCCTGGTTGTAGGTGAGGATGATGGTGAGCGGCTGCGCCGAGCCCAGCGCGAGCCCGAGGACGAACGCCGCACCGGCGAGCAGCCACGCGTCGCCGAACGCCGGGATGGCGAAATAGGCCAGCGCCGCGAGGAACAGCGATCCCGTCAGTACGCCGAGCTCCGTATAGCGCTGCGCGAGCCGGTGCATCACCATGCGCACGATGAAGCCCGCAACGGCGTGGCTCGACAAGATCATGCCGATCGCCGACGGCGCGAGGCCGATGGCGCTGCCGTAGATCGGCAGGTAGAACGAGAATAGCTCGATCCCGGTGAGCGTGACCCCGCTCATGATGAGCGTGCGGCGCAGGTCCGGGATGGCGAGCAGGTCGAAGGCGTTTTTCGACTGCGCTTCGCCTTCGTGGCGCGTGTGCTGGGGAATGAGCCTGCGATGAACCATGGCGTAAAGCGCCGGCAGGACGGCCACGCCGGCGAGCAGGGCGAAAGCCGCGCGGTAGCCGGCGAGCTCGATGGTGAAGCCGGCGGCCGACGGTCCGATGAAAGCGGCGATCGAGATGCCGAGCGAGAACGTGGCGAAGTTGCGCGTGCGCTCCGCATCCGTGCCGAGCGCGCCTATCAGGTTGTGCGCGGACACGTGAAAGAAAACATGGCCCAGACCGACGGCCGCCGGGCATAGGAACAGCGCCGCCATGCCCGGCATTGCGAGCGGGAGCGCGAGCCCGGCGGCCATGATCAAGGTCCCGCAAACGATCGGCAGGCGCACGCCAAAACGGTCCGACAGCCGGCCTGCCGGCACCGCAAGGAACAGGGGAAATAGGGCAAACAGCGCGGCAAGAATGCCTACTGCAGCAGCGCTCGCGCCGAGCTCGAGGGCGTAGAGCGAGACCGCGACTTTGCTGCCGCGCAGGCTGATCGATGTCAGCGCCGACAGCAGAACCACGAGGTAAACGGCCATCGTTGCCGCGCCAGTATACTGACTGCTTGAGCGCGGTCGTCCTTCCGGACCAGCAGGTCCCCCGCAGAGAGTGGCGCGAGTTGTGGCTGATCACGATCGGCCATGGACTCACGCATTGGTACCCCGCGACTTTCTATCTGCTGCTGCCATTGATCGGCAATGAGCTCGGCCTGAGCTATAGCGCGATCGGGCTCATCATGACCTGCCAGTACGTGGCATCCGCGATTGCCAACGTGCCGGGCGGCGTGCTGGTGGACACGGTCGGGCGCAAGGGACTGCTGATGGCGGTCTCGCTTTTCTGGATCGGCTTTCCGTACCTGCTGATCGGCTTCACGCACAGCTACCTGATGCTGCTCGCTTGCGTGGCGCTGGTCGGTTTCGGCAACAGCCTCTGGCATCCGACCGCGATTCCCACCCTCGGGCGGCGCTATCCCGAGCGCAAGGGCCTCGTGCTTTCCATCCATGGCATGGGCGGCAACGTCGGTGACGCCGTCGCGCCGCTAGTCATCGGCGCGGCGCTGGGGTTTTTTACCTGGCGAGAGGTGGTGGTGCTCAACGTCGTGCCAGGACTCGTCGTGGCGCTACTTCTGTTTGCTTTCCTGGGCACGCTGCGGCTCGGCGCGAAAAGGGCCGAAGGCGAGACGCAATCGTTCGCTGCCTATATGGGCCAGCTCAAGGTTTTGCTGCGCAACCGCGCGCTGGTGCTGCTCTCGACGGGATCGGCGTTTCGCACCATGACGCAGAGCGCGTTGCTGACCTTCCTGCCGGTCTACCTGGCGCACGACATGGGCTATTCGCCATTCTGGGTCGGCGCCTGCCTGTTCGCCCTCCAGGCCGCGGGTTTCGCCGCTTCGCCCATCGCCGGGCATCTGTCGGATCGCCTCGGCCGCAAGCAAATCCTGATTAGCAGCATGCTGGCCACCGCCGTGGTGCTCGCCGCCATGGCCTTCAGCGGCGGCTCGCCGTTATTCATCGCGCTGGTCGCCGTGCTCGGCTTTTTTCTCTATGCGACGCGGCCCGTCATCCAGGCCTGGCTGCTTGAAGCGACGCCGCGCAACATGGCAGGCTCGAGTATCGGCGTGCTCTTCGGGGCTCAGGCCGTAGGCGCGGCGATCGGGCCGTTGCTCGGCGGGCTGGTCGCCGACCGATACGGCCTGCTCACGACCTTTTATTTCCTTGCCGGGACCATCGTGGTCGCCAACCTGTTCATCGTGCCGGTGCGCAAGGAATCGCCAGCCTAAGCCCTGCGCAGCGCCCAGCAGTTGAACGCCGTGTACGCGAGGAATGCGATGAGCCAGAACACGCCGACCGCTTCCAGCGTGAGCGCATCTCCCGCCGCCAGTGTGAGCGCAGCAAAAAGCGGCAGCGAGAACAGCTCCCCAAGAGCGATCGCACGGGTGCGCAGGCTCGCATAAAGCGCGAATAACGCGATCCAGGAAGCAATGCGCACCAGGCTGCCGGCGAACAGCAGGGCGACGGCGACCGGGGACGCCTCGAAGCTCGGATCGTAGAGCGCGGCGAGAAGCGGCCCGTGGAAAGCGAACAGCAGCGCAAACAGCACCGCCGAGGGCACGAGCACCGTGACCACGGCTTCGCGCACCACCGGGCCAAGCCCCGGGCTGGGGTAGGCCGCGGCGAATCTCGGAAGGTATTGGACTGCGAGCACGCCGGCAGCCAGGCCGCACACCCAGTCTGCAACCCGCCAGAGCGCCTGCAGAACGCCGCTGTCGTGCCAGGAGAGGGTCTCACCGACGAGGCCGCGCGCGACGAGCAGGGATAGCGGACTGAGAATTCCGACCACGATCCCCGGCAGCACGTAGCGCTGGAGCGCATGATCTTCCGCGCGCGCGGGTGCCTCGGCGTGATGCGGGACGAGGAAAAACACCAGAGCCGGCGCGGCGTGCGCCAGTACGACGAGTTCCAAGACGAAGGCGCGCGGCGCGAACGCCGCGGCAGCGAGAGACAACGCCGCGGATACGGCGGCCAGGCCGAGCATCAGGTGGCGACGCTGCTGCCCGAGCCAGAAGCTGTTGATCAGCCCGTGGACCACGGCGATCCAGCCCGCCGTTGCCGCCAGTAGCACGCTATAAGCGGAGAGCGCGTCGCCGCCGAGCGCGGCCGGAAACCACAGGCCGGCAAAAGCGGCCACGACTGCGACTGGCAGCGACACGGTAAGGCCGAGAGAAAGCGCGCGGCGCAAGAAAAGCTGTTGGCGCTCGGGCCGCGCGGTCTGTGCCACGAGCACGGACAGGCCGGCGCCGACCCCGGCGAGGGCAACACCGGCGATCATCTCGATGACCGAAGAAAGCTGCGCCCATAGCGCGACGAGCTCGCCGCCGCCGCGCAGGGCAAGAAGCTTGTCGATGCCCGAGCGTCCCGCGAGGCCGATGGCCGTGATCGCGAGCGTGAGCAGAAGTTTGGTTTGGTCGATTTGTAAGCTATTCCGGCGCCGGATCACCGCACAATAGATCACAGCCGTTTCGTTGATCCGCCTGATAAATCACGATATTCTGCCGCGCAGACTTCCGGACCGGTCGAAACAAGAACAAGCGGCAAGCCGCTGAGTCAGGAAAAATAGATGGAACGGGGTAAGGGGGGCAGGGGGCTTGCCGCGCGCCGACGTTCGTCGGTCCCTGCCGCTCGCCCGGAGCGGATCCCACCTTCCTCGCAATCGGATGCCCGGGCGCGCATTGCCAGGCCGATCGTCGTCGCGGTGCTGTCTCTGGCGAGCGCCGTCGCCATTGGCCAGCAGCGGCCCGACGCCGGGCAGATCCTCGAGCAGCAGACGCGCGAGCCGTTGCGCCTGCCGCCGCCGCCCGATGACGACGTGCGCCCGCGCCCGCCGGACCCCAAACCGGCGCTGCCGGTTTCGCCGACCCTGAAAATTCAGGTCACGAAATTCACTTTCTCTGGCAATACGCTGTACAGCGACGCCGAGCTGACCGAAGTGGTGAAGGAATTCGTCGGCAAGGAGCTCGACTTCGAGGGATTGAATGACGCCGCGAACAAGGTGCGCGCCCACCACCGCTCGCGCGGCTACTTCCTCGCGCAGGCCTACCTGCCGCAGCAGGCGATCCGCGGTGGATCGGTGGAGATCGCCATCATCGAAGGCCGCGTTGGCCATGTGGAGCTGCAGCGCCGGCCGGCCACGCGCCTCGCCGAGTGGCTGCTCGCGGGCATCCTCAACGCTCACTTCAAGACCGGCGACATCATCACCGAGACCGGCCTCGAAAAGCCGCTCCTTCTCATCAACGACCTGCCGACCGCATCGGTCACCTCCGAGATCCGCCCGAGCCAGACGGTGGGCGCGGCCGACCTGCGCGTCAACGTCGACCAGGGCGTGGGCCTGTTCAACGGCTACGTGGACTACGACAACCAGGGCAGCCGCTTCACCGGCGAGCACCGCTTCGGCGCCAACCTCAACGTCAACAACCCGTTGACCATCGGCGACCAGCTGACGCTGCGCGGGTTTACCAGCGATGACCAGATGAATTTCGGGCGCGTGGCGTACCTGGTCCCGGTGGGTTTCTGGGGTACGCGGCTTGGTGCTAGCGTCTCCAAATTCGACTACGAGCTGGGCGAGGACTTCGCCAACCTCGGCGCCAATGGTGATGGCCTGGTGAAGAGTATCTATGCATTCCATCCGTTTTACCGCACGCGCAATAGCAACGTCATTGCGCAGCTCGCCTATGAGGACAAGCGGCTGCACGACCGCATCGAGAATCCCGAATTCGCCACGAGCGAGAGCCGCTTCATCGATTCGCTCAAAGTTGGGGCTGTCGGAGACTTTCGCGACGCCTTCCTGGGCGGCGGTCTCAACGCCTTCTCGCTGACTTACACGCAAGGGGATCTAAAGATCGCGCCGACCTCGGTCGCGCAGATTGACGCAGGCCCGACGGGCCTGAAAACCGCCGGAACCTTCCGGAAGTGGAACTACGACTACAAGCGCCTGAACCGCATCACCGACAACGCCAGCGTGCTGCTCGCAATCTCGGGACAGCAGGCTTCCAAGAACCTCGCCTCGGCCGAAAAAATCTCGCTCGGCGGCCCCAACGGAGTGCGCGCTTATCCGGTCGGCGAAGCGAACGGCGACAGCGGCACCGTGGTCACCGGCGAGCTGCGCTACCTGGTGCCGGGCTTCAAGGTCCTCGAAGGCGACGTCAACGTCCTCGGCTTCTACGACTGGGGCCGGGTGTACATCAACGAAAAGCCGCGCCCTACCGATACGCAGAACAAACGCTCGATCTCGGGCTACGGCGTAGGCGCGTCGCTCGGCAGGGAGGGCGAATTCATCCTCCGCGCCAACGCCTCATGGCATGCCGACCACGAGCCCGCGCAGGCCGATACCGCGAAACGCGTGCCGCGCGTGTGGGTGCAGGCGGTGAAATGGTTCTGAACAAGGTGACTTATTGCCGCCCATTGCCGTTTCTGACAATGGGCACGAAGCGACTAACTAGACTGGCTGATGGGGCATTACGGTGAGCAGTAGGGAGAGCACCATGGCAACGACGACGCGTAAAAACACCGTGCATGCGGCGGCGCGCCCACGCGCCATTGCGCTCGCCGTCGCCACTGCCTTCCTGCCCTGGTACCTCCCGCAGACCACCTACGCGCAAGCGCCGGATCCGAACTCGCTGCCGACCGGCGGCCAGATCACCAACGGCGCCGGCCAGATTCACACTCCGCAGGGCACGCACCTGCAGATCGACCAGTACACGCAGAAGATGATCGCGGAGTTCGGCTCGTTCTCGATCGGCGCGAACGCCAGCGTGAACCTGTCCCAGCCCGGCGCCTCATCCATTGCGTTGTTTCGAGACGTGGGCGGCGACCCGTCCAAGATCTTCGGTAACCTCACCGCCAACGGCCAGCTCTTCATCTCCAACCAGAACGGCGTGCTCTTCGGCGCCAGCGCGCGCGTCGATGTCGGCGCGCTCTTCGCAACCAGCTTGTCGATCACCGACCACGATTTCATGGCCGGGCGCTACCACTGGTACAACGAAGGCAACGCGGGGAGTGTCGTCAACCAGGGCCAGATCGTCACCGCCAACGGCTACACCGCGCTCGTCGGCCCGCAGGTGCGCAACGACGGCATCATCATCGCCCGCGCCGGAAGCGTTGCCCTTGCCGCGGGCGATCGCGTCAGCCTCGACATGATCGGCGACGGCTTGATCAGCGTCAGCGTCGACCAGTCCGCGTACAACGCCTCAGTCATCAACACCGGCAGCATCACCGCCGACGGCGGCACCGTCCTCCTCACCGCTCGCAGCGCCAACGCGCTGCTCGATACGGTCATCAACAACAGCGGCACGATTCGCGCCAACTCGCTTGTCGAGCGTAACGGTCAGATCGTTCTCGACGGCGGCAATGCCGGCGTGGTCAGCGTCACCGGCACGCTGGAGGCGGCCGGCGTCGATGCCGGCACGACCGGCGGCACTATCAAGGTCTTGGGCGATAAGGTAGGGCTGTTCGGCAGCGCGCTCATCGACGCTTCCGGCGACGTCGGCGGCGGGACCGTGCTCGTCGGTGGGAATTGGCAAGGACAAGGGGATGAGCGGAATGCTTCTGCTGCTTTCATGGGCAGCGGTGTTTCGATTCTGGCTGATGCGCGAACTGCGGGTCACGGCGGCACGATCGTCGTCTGGTCCGAGGGCTCGACCAAGGCGTTTGGATTCTTTTCCGCGCGCGGAGGGCAGCCAATCCGGAAATGGTGGATCCGTTGAAACATCGGGCCACTACTTAGATATCGCAGGTGCTCGCGTCGACACAAGTGCGCCGAACGGAATGACAGGCGACTGGCTGCTCGATCCATATAACGTCACGATCGCGAATCTCGTGCTTACGGGCTCCACAGGAGGTGCTTTCGGCGGCGGCGACCCGAATACCTGGACGCCTAATGCAACCGGCTCCACCGTAGCCGACGCCGATATCGAGGCAAACCTTGCAACTGCGAGCGTCATCATCACTACGGTCAATGGCGCGGGCGCAGAGACTGGGGACATCACGGTTAATTCTGACGTGAGCATTACCTGGGCGAACGCCAATACCCTTACGCTCAACGCTGAAGGGAACATCACGCTCCTCGGTAATGCAAACTTCACGGGACCGCTAGGGACGCTTGCATTCAATGTGGGTCAGGCCAATGGCGGGGGCACTCTCACCATTCCGGGTACAGCCACGCTCGCTGTCGCAAACGTTAACGCCGTCGGCGGCACGGGTAACGACACTTTCAATATTGGCGCGTGGGGCTCTGCTGGCAGCATTAACGGCGCGGCGGGCAATGACACTTTCAACATCAATACCAGTTTGACTGCAAATTTCACCGGTGCCGCCGGTACAGATATTTTTGTGATCGGCACCGCAGCAACTGTCACTGGGACGATAGACGGCGGAACCGAGATTGATACCGTCGCAGGAAGTACCACTTACTCGGTGACTGGTGCGAACAGCGGGACGGCGACGGGTGTTACCGGTGGCTTTAGCAACATTGAGAATCTTACGGGCACCACCGGTGCGGATACGTTCACGCTGAACGGTGGCACGCTCTCCGGTGCGATCGACGGCTTGGCTGGCACCGATACCGTAGTCGGCAGCACGACTTACTCGGTGACCGGTGCGAACAGTGGCACGGCGACGGGCGTTGGCTCGTTCACCGGCATTGAGAATCTTACGGGCACCACCGGTGCCGATACGTTCACGCTAAACGGTGGCACGCTCTCCGGTGCGATCGATGGCCTGGCGGGCACCGACACCTTGGCTGGCAGCACCAGCTACTCGGTGACGGGTGCGGATAGCGGCACGGCGACGGGCGTTGGCTCCTTCACCGGCATTGAGAACCTCAGCGGCACGGCCGGTACCGACACGTTTACATTTACCGGCACGTTAAGCGGACTCGCCGATGGCCTCGGTGGGGTGGACACGGCTGATTACTCAGGGGCGGCGGCGCTGACGGTGACCTTTGGGACAAGCATCTCCAACATGGAGACGGTGGTTGGTGCCGGAGCTGGCTTTACGTTGGCTGGCGGTAGCACCTGGAGCATCACGGGTGCCAATAGCGGCACGGTGGACGGAGTGACGTTCACCAACTGGGAAAATCTCAGCGGCACCACGGGCGCCGACAGCTTCACGCTGAACGGTGGCACGCTCTCCGGTGCGATCGATGGCTTGGCTGGCACCGACACCTTGGCTGGCAGCACCAGCTACTCGGTGACGGGTGCGGATAGCGGCACGGCGACGGGCGTTGGCTCCTTCACCGGCATTGAGAACCTCAGCGGCACGGCCGGTACTGACACGTTTACATTTACCGGCACGTTAAGCGGACTCGCCGATGGCCTCGGTGGGGTGGACACGGCTGATTACTCAGGGGCGGCGGCGCTGACGGTGACCTTTGGGACAAGCATCTCCAACATGGAGACGGTGGTTGGTGCCGGAGCTGGCTTTACGTTGGCTGGCGGTAGCACCTGGAGAATCACGGGTGCCAATAGCGGCACGGTGGACGGAGTGACGTTCACCAACTGGGAAAATCTCAGCGGCACCACGGGCGCCGACAGCTTCACGCTGAACGGTGGCACGCTCTCCGGTGCGATCGATGGCTTGGCTGGCACTGACACCTTGGCTGGCAGCACTAGCTATTCGGTGACGGGTGCGGATAGCGGCACGGCGACGGGCGTTGGCTCCTTCACCGGCATTGAGAATCTTACGGGCACCACCGGTGCGGATACGTTCACGCTGAACGGTGGCACGCTCTCCGGTGCGATCGACGGCTTGGCTGGCACCGATACCGTAGTCGGCAGCACGACTTACTCGGTGACCGGTGCGAACAGCGGCACGGCGACGGGCGTTGGCTCGTTCACCGGCATTGAGAATCTTACGGGCACCACCGGTGCCGATACGTTCACGCTAAACGGTGGCACGCTCTCCGGTGCGATCGATGGCCTGGCGGGCACCGACACCTTGGCTGGCAGCACCAGCTACTCGGTGACGGGTGCGGATAGCGGCACGGCGACGGGCGTTGGCTCCTTCACCGGCATTGAGAACCTCAGCGGCACGGCCGGTACTGACACGTTTACATTTACCGGCACGTTAAGCGGACTCGCCGATGGCCTCGGTGGGGTGGACACGGCTGATTACTCAGGGGCGGCGGCGCTGACGGTGACCTTTGGGACAAGCATCTCCAACATGGAGACGGTGGTTGGTGGCGGAGCTGGCTTTACGTTGGCTGGCGGTAGCACCTGGAGCATCACGGGTGCCAATAGCGGCACGGTGGACGGAGTGACGTTCACCAACTGGGAAAATCTCAGCGGCACCACGGGCGCCGACAGCTTCACGCTGAACGGTGGCACGCTCTCCGGTGCGATCGATGGCCTGGCGGGCACCGACACCTTGGCTGGCAGCACCAGCTACTCGGTGACGGGTGCGGACAGCGGCACGGCGACGGGCGTTGGCTCCTTCACCGGCATTGAGAATCTTACGGGCACCACCGGTGCGGATACCTTCACGCTGAACGGTGGCAGCTCTCCGGTGCGATCGACGGCCTGGCTGGCACTGACACCTTGGCTGGCAGCACCAGCTACTTTGTGACGGGTGCGGATAGCGGCACGGCGACGGGCGTTGGCTCGTTCACCAGCATTGAGAATCTTACCGGCACCACCGGTGCGGATACGTTCACGCTGAACGGCGGCACGCTCTCCGGTGCGATCGATGGCCTTGCGGGCACGGATACGCTCACGGGCGACAACGTTGCCAACACCTGGACAATCACCGGACTCAATAGCGGAACGCTCACGGGCACGGGCGGGTTCTCGAATATCGACAACTTGGTCGGCAACGCCAACACCGACACCTTCACACTCTCCATTGGTGGCACGCTTTCGGGCGCCATCAACGGCGCAGGCGGCAGCAACACCCTGACCGGCAGCAACACCTACGTAGTGACCGGGGCGAACAGCGGCACGGCCACTGGTGTAACGGGCGGGTTCTCGAACATTGAGAATCTGGTTGGCACCGTTGGTGCCGATGCGTTTTCGCTCGCTGGCGGGACACTTAGCGGCACGATCGATGGCCTGGCGGGCACGGATACACTTACCGGCGACAACGTTGCCAACACTTGGACAATCACGGGTACCAACAGCGGCACGCTGACGGGCACGGGCGGATTCTCGAACATTGAGAACCTGGTTGGTAATGCCAACACTGACAGCTTCACGGTTTCGGCAGGTGGCACACTCTCCGGTGCAATTGACGGAGCTGCGGGCAGCGATACGCTGGTAGGAAGCACGACTTATGTAGTGACCGGTGTCAACAGCGGCACGGCTAGTGGAGTGACGGGCGGGTTCAGCAACATCGAGAACCTGGCCGGCACCACAGGTACGGATACGTTCACCGTAATGGGCGGCACGCTGAGCGGCACAGTCGATGGTCTTGCGGGCAGCGACACGCTCACCGGTGACAACGTTGCCAACACCTGGACGATCACGGGGGCGCAACAGCGGCACGCTGACGGGCACGGGGGGGTTTTCCAACATCGAGAACCTAGTTGGCAACGCCAACGCCGACAGCTTCACGCTCTCCGGCGGCGGCACGCTCTCCGGGACGATCAACGGCGCAGGCGGCACGGATACGCTGATTGGTGACAACGTCGCCAGCACCTGGACGATCACGGGGGCCAACAGCGGCACGCTGACGGGCACGGGTGGTTGGTCCGACATTGAAAACCTAGTGGGTGGTACGAGCCCCGACAGCTTCACGCTCACGAGCGGCACGCTGTCCGGTTCCATCAATGGAGCTGGCGGGAACGACACGCTGTCTGGCAGCACAACCTATGTGGTGACCGGTGGCAACAGCGGTACGGCGACCGGTGTTACCGGCGGCTTCAGCAACATCGAGAACCTTGTCGGTACTGCAGGTGTCGATACCTTCACTCTCTCGGGCGGCACACTCGCAGGCACGGTCGACGGCCTTGCCGGTACGGATACCCTAGCCGGTGCGAACGTCGCGAACACCTGGACCATCACCGGTCCGAATAGCGGCACGCTGACGGGGACGGGCGGCTGGCTAAATATCGAAAACTTGGTCGGTGGCACGAACACGGACAGCTTCAGCGGGGTTCCTGTTGGCAGTGTTGGCGGGACCATCTCCGATGGAGGCGGTGGCGCGACGACGCTGAGCGGCACGATCAACTCCAGCGGAAGCCAGACTTATTCGGCTGCGGTGTCGTCAGCGGGGGTCACGCTCAACGCCGGTACCGCGGCCATCTCTGCGACGAACGCCGGGAACAACTTTACCGGCCCGCTTTCTGTGACGGGCAGCACGGCATCGATCAGCGATATGAACGCTTTGACGATCGGTGCCAACCTGACGGGGGGGCTGACCACTATGTCGGGGGCGCTGACGTATGTCGCTGGCACTTCCGTGGGCAGCCTAAACTCCACGGCCAGCGGCGCGGTGAATCAAACCGGGCCAATCACGGTAACTGGTGCGACGAACATAAACGCAGGCGGCAATGCCATCACGCTTACGTCGGCGAACGACTTCCAGGGCACGGTCTCGCTCATAGGCGGCACGACGCAGATCAGAGACACCAACTCGCTAACGCTCGGCAGTGTGAATACCGCGGCGCTCACCACGGTGAACACCGGAGCGCTCAACCTCGGGAGCGGAACCGTCAATGGCGCATTGAGCTCGACCACCAACGGCGGGAATGTCACGCAAACCGGTGCTTTAGGCGTCACCGGCACGACGAATCTTCAGGCCGGGGCTGGTTCGATCGTGCTGGCGATGACAAACGATTTCGGTGGCGCGGTGGCGGCGAGCGGCATCGGGATCATCCTCAACGATGTCAACACCCTCACGCCAGGGACCATCAATGCCGGTTCCGGGTCGGTGAGCCTGTCGGCGAATTCGCTCGGCGCGGGCGGAACGGTCAGCGCGGGGTCGGCGTCGTCGCTCAGCAGCAATACAAACGTGAATGGACTGGACATCAACATGCCGAACGTCCCGCTCGCTCTCTCCGGCACGGCGACGCAATGGAACTTCACCTCGACGCCGACTTCCATCCCGCAGCCCAACCCGGTGACGGTGCCCGGCGGTAACGTGGGCGTGAGCTACAACCTGGCGAGCATCATCGCCTCGGTCGCGCAGCAGCAGGTGGCCAGCGCTTCGAGCTCGGTGTCGGCGACGGTGGCGGCGGTGATCGTGGACGAGGCGAACAAGACCTTCGGTACGGATAGCGTGGCGGAAGATGTCGAGTACGGTTTCGCTGGCGAGGTCGGGACGACGCCGCCGATGGATCATCGCATCGACGAGAGCGGCATTTCGCTGCCGCGCTGCGTGCAGGAGAGCCGCGAAGGGGTGCCCTGCAAGTAAAACAAGGTCACGCCGGACCGCAAGCACGGGGCGCTTCGGCGCCCCGTTTCTTTTTCGCAGGTACAATGCCTTTTCCAGGGAGGCGGCTCGGTCCGAGATGGCGGAAGAAGCTAGCGAAGCGGCGGTGCTTTTCGCCGACGTGAGCGGTAGCACCAAGCTCTATGAGTCGGCGGGTAACGCCGTCGCGCACGCGGCGGTGGAGAGCTGCGTCAATCTCATGAAACAGAAAACCCAAGCTTCCAAGGGCCGGGTCATCAAGACGATCGGCGACGAGGTGATGTCGGCCTTCACCAGCGCCGACGACGCCGCCGATGCGGCAATCGAGATGCAGCTCGCCATTTCCGAGCTGCCGCCGGTCGCCAACACCACCCTCGGCATCCGCGTCGGCTTTAATTTCGGCACGGTGGTGAATCGCGACGGCGACGTTTTCGGCGACGCCGTCAACCTGGCGGCGCGACTTGCCGCGGTCGCCACCAAGGGCCAGATCATCACCGCGCGCGACACCGTGATGATGATGTCGCCAATGCTGAAGGCGAGTACTCGCGCCATCACCACCATCCAGGTCAAGGGCAAGGCGCAGGAAATCCAGGTCTACGAGCTGATGTGGCAGCAGAACGAGGACATGACCACGCTCGCCTCGCACAAGTCGGTGTTCAAGCCGAGAAACACCACGCTGCGGCTGAAGATTCAGGACACCGAACTGCTGCTGTCGTCGGACCGACCCTCGCTCGCCATGGGAAGGGATCAATCCGCCGACCTCGTGGTCAAGGAGCGCATGGCCTCGCGAGCCCACGGCAAGATCGAGCGTCGCCTGGACAAGTTCATCCTCACCGATCACAGCGCGAACGGCACCTTCGTGACCATCGAAGGGGACAAGGAAATCGTCTTGCGCCGAGAGGAGTTCACCCTGCGCGGCCATGGCTGGATTGCTTTCGGGCAGTCACGCACCGGCGCGACCGATGTGCTCGAATTCTTCTGCGAATAGTTTGTAAAACTCCGCAAAGGCCGAAAAGACCCAGCAAAGCAGACGCTTAGACTGCATCACAAGCCGCTCGCTACAAGTTATCGGCGATTGCGCCAGCAACCTGCAGTAAAGCGGCATTTCTCCTTGTCAGGTCCTTGATATGACTCGATAATATCTGGTCATCGGAATAAGGGTGGGGGTCAAGTCCTCACGACAAGTGGAAAAGATGTCCGCACCGGAACCGACGCCCGCGCCCGAGTTGAAGACCGTCGGGCGCTACAACATCGAGCGCACGCTAGGCAAGGGCGCGATGGGCGTCGTGTACGAGGGCATCGACCCGAAGCTAAATCGCCGGGTCGCGATCAAGACCATCCTCAAGAGCCACCTCGACCCGGATACCGCCAAGGATTACTCGATGCGGTTCTCGCGCGAGGCGCAGGCCGTCGCGCGGCTCAACCACCCGCACATCGTGCAGGTGTACGACTTCGCGGAGGAAGGCGACGTCGCCTACCTCGTCATGGAATTCATCCGTGGCAAGGAGCTGAAGAATTTCTTTGACGCGAACGAACGCTTCGACATCAAGGAAGCGGTGCGCATCATGTGCGAGCTGCTCGACGCACTCGACTTCGCGCACAACGCCGGCATCATCCACCGCGACATCAAGCCGGCGAACGTGATGCTCGACGCGCAGGCGCGCACCAAGCTCACCGACTTCGGCGTGGCGCGCGTGCAGGACAGCGACCGCACGCAGGCGGAGCGCACGCAAGCCGGCACCATGGTCGGCACGCCGGCCTACATGTCGCCCGAGCAGATCACCGGCGGCACCATCGACAAGCGCTCCGACGTGTTCTCCGCCGGCATCATCCTCTACCAGTTCCTGACCGGCGAGAAGCCGTTCACGGGCGGCGGTGCGTGGACCATCGCTAAGAAGATCATCCAGGAAGATCCGCCAGCGCCCTCATCGCTCAACAACGCGGTGACGCCTTTCTTCGACGCGGTCGTCAACAAGGCACTGTCGAAGAATGCGGAGACACGCTACCAGTCGGCGAAGGATTTCGGCGTTGCGCTGCGCCGCGCGCTCGAGGGCAGGGGCGAGGAAGAGGACGCGGACAAGACCATCGTCGGCGAGATGAGCGCGCCGCCTTCCATGCGCGCGGCGCCACAGCCGCGACCTGCGGCGGCCGTCGGCAGCGGCAGCACGCATAGCGGCACTCAGGCCGGAAACCAGGAGATCGAGCTCGAGTTCTGGCGTGCGATCAAGGACGGCACCGATCCGGACGACTTCGAGCTTTACGTGCAGCAGTTCCCGACCGGCATCTACGCCGCGCTCGCCAAGCGCAAGATCGCCAAGCTGCGCGGCGCGGCAACCGACGACGAAACCAGCGCCGAGTCCAAGAAGCAGGAGCGGAAGGAAGCCGAGGAAGCCGCGCGCAAGGAGGCCGAGGCGCGGGCGAAGCTCGCGGATGAAAAGGAAAAGCTCGAGCTCGAGCTGGCGAAGAAAGAGGAAGAATTCAGGCAGCGCGAGGCGCAACGCGAGGCCGAGGCAAAAGCACGCGCCGAAGCGGCGGAGAAGGCACAACAGGAAGCCGCCGCCGAGCGCGAAAGGGCGAAGCAGGAGGCGGATCGCGCCAAGCAGGAAGCCGCTGCTGAGCTCGCAAAGCGCGAGGCCGAGTACAAGAAGCGTGAAGCGGAGGCGGGCGAGAAAGCGCGCCAGGAAGCGGAAAAGGCGAAGCAGGAGGCCGCGGCCGCCGCCGAGAAAGCCAAGCAGGAGGCGGAAAAAGCCAGGAAGGAAAGCGAAGCGGCGGCGAAGAAGCAGGCGGAAGAGCGCGCCAAGCGCGAAGCCGAATTCAAGAAACGCGAAGCCGAGCTCAAGGCGCAGGCCGCGGCCGGCGGCAAGAAGACTTCGCCCGCGCTGCTGGCGGGGGTAGCGATTGCGGTCCTCGCGCTTGCCGGCACTGGCTACTATTTCTTCGCGCCGAACGACGCGGCGCAGCGCCAGCAGATCGCCGAGATGCAGAAGCAGCTGGAGGCGGCGAAGCAGCAGGCCGCCGAGCTCGAGAAGGCGAAGAAGCGCGAGGAAGAAGGCCGGCTCGCGCTCGAGCGGGCACGCCAGGCGGAAGCCGAAGCGAAGAAGTCGGGCGACAAGGCCAAGGAAAAAGAGCTCGCCGAAGCGCGCGCGCGCGCGGAGACCGAGCAGAGGAAAATGGCCGACACCACCAAGGCGCGCGAGGCGGAAGCGAAGAGGTCGGCCGACGCGGCGAGACTGGCCCAGGAGAAGGCTTCGGCCTCGGCCTCGGACCGGCAGGCGGACCAGAAGGTGGCGGCCGAGCGGGCGGCTTCGGACAAAGCCGCTGCCGCGCGGCTTGCGCAGGAAAAGGCCGCGGCGGAAAAAGCCGCGCTGGAGCGCGCGGCCGCGGCAGAGAAGGCCGCGCAAGAGCGAATCGCGGCGGCGGAGAAGGCGGCGGCCGATGCGGCGGTGCGTGCCGCGGCGGCGGAAAAGGCGGCGGCGGAGAAAACCAAGCTTGCCGCGGCGGCCCCTGGCGGCAGCGAAGCCCTGTTCGAGCAGGCCGCGGCGCTAGAGCAGCAGGGCAAGGGCAACGACGCAGTCAAGCTCTATGTGCGATCCGCGCGCTCGGGCAACGGCAAGGCTGCGAAACGCCTCGGCGATATCTTCGACAAGGGCCTCGCCGGGGTGTCGCGCGATTACGCCGAGTCGCTCAAGTGGTACAACGCCGCGCGCGTGCTTGGCGAGGAAGTCCCGCTGCAGAAGAGCCGCTAGCGCGCGGCACGGCCGACCCCGGCTGCATGGCGATTACGGTCAAGATCACGAAACGTACGCCGGACGGCCGGCCCGCGCTGTACGCGACGCGCGACTTCGACGTGCTGCCGGTGAGCATCGGACGCGACGCGGCCTGCAGTATTTGCCTCGAGGATCCGCATAAGCACATGTCGCGCTTCCACGCCGAGATCCAGCAGGAGGACGGCACCTACTGGCTGGCGGTGGTCTCCAAGGTGAACCCGGTGATGGCGGAAGGGCGGCGCTACGGACCGGGCACCCGGCTTTCGCTGCATTCCGGAGACTTGTTTGAGCTCGCGGAGTACGAGGTGCAGGTCATGCTGCCGGAGCCGGTGCCGGCCATGGAAAAAGCTGCAGCCACACTGCCGCCTTCCGCGGATGCGCTGATCCCGGAGCTGGCCTCGACCCAGATCCACGGCACGCCGCCGCTCGACCATGCCGGGCGGCTGTTCAACGAATCCACCTTCTTCATTCCGCAAAAGCGTGCTGCCCCGCCGCCGCCGGCTTCGAACGCAATGTCCGACGCGCTGCGGTTGGTGCTCGACGGCGCCGGCTTGCCGCCCCGGCAGCTTTCGGTCGCCGAGAGCGAACGAATGCTTCGCGACGGCGGCGCGATCCTGCGCGCGGCCGTCGAGGGCATCATGATGCTGCTCCTGGCACGCAGCGCGATGCGCAAGGAGTTTGGCGCCGACGAGCGCACCACGGCCGCGGCGCGCGACAACAATCCGCTCAAGCGCATGTCTGATCCGCGCGAGGCGATGGACTTCCTGCTCGACCCGGGCGAGCGTACCGACGGCTTGCTGGACCCGGTGCAGGCGGTGAGCGACGCGTGTGAGGACATGCGCATGCACGAGCTTGCGTTGATGGCCGGCATGCGCGCGGCGGTGCAGGGCGCCCTCGGGCGCTTCGATCCGCAAGCCATCGAGCGCGCGCTCGAGAGCAGCCAGAAGGGGTTCAGCCTGGGGAGCCGCAAGGCGAAGCTCTGGGAGCAGTTCGTGGTGCAGCAGGAAAAGCTCTCGCGCGACGCGCAGGACGACTTCAGCAAGGCGTTTGGCCGCGATTTCATCGCCGCGTACCAGGCGCAATTGAAACGAGGTAAGGACGGCTAGACTTACCCCTGATACTGTATGAAAATACAGTATCGATGGCGGCCTTTGAAGACATCCTGCAGCGCCACCCCGTCTGGCTCGGCCGCGCGCCGCAGCTGGCGGCGCCGGCAGTGCCGACCGGCTTCCAAGCCCTTGATGGCGAGCTCCCCGGCGGGGGGTGGCCGCGCGGGGCCCTGACCGAGATCCTGGGCAGCCAGGAGGGCATTGGCGAGCTGGCGCTCCTCCTGCCCGCACTGGGGGCCCTGACTTGGGCTGGCAAGCGGGTGGTCTGGCTGGCTCCGCCCCATTTGCCCTATGCGCCCGCGCTGGCGGCGGCCGGGGTCAACCTGGCACAGCTCGCGGTGGTGCGTGCGCCCGGCCGGCGCGATGCGCTATGGGCCGCCGAGCAGGCGCTGCGCTCCGGCAGCTGCCATGCGCTGCTCGGCTGGCTGCGCCGCTCGAGCTACGACGACCTGCGGCGCCTTGCGGTCGCGGCAGAGGGGAGCAGCGCCTTCGTCGCGCTGTTCCGCCCGCGCGAAGCCGCGGCCGAATCTTCGCCCGCCTGCCTGCGTCTCGCCCTGGAGCCCGATGGCGACGCGCCGGAAAGCAACATGCTTTCGCTCCACATTCTCAAGCGCCGCGGAATGCCGGCCAGCGCGCCGCTCCGCCTCGCGGTGAAAAGGCCTGTCCATGCTCTGGCTCGCACTCCACTTTCCCTGCCTGCCGCCGGACGCCCTCGAACCGATCGCGGCGTGGGCCTGCCAGTTCACGCCTAAGGTTTCGCTCGAGCCGCCGCGCGAGCTGCTGCTCGAAGTGCAGGGCAGCCTGCGCCTGCACGGCGGCCTCGACGCCTTGGATGAACGCCTTGCCGCGGGGCTCCTGGCCTTGGGCTTTTCCGCGCGGCGCGCGAGCGCGCCGACGCCGCGCGCGGCGTTGTGGCTTGCGCGCGGCGAAGGCGAAGCCTTCGAGGCGCTGCCGGTGGAAGTCACCGGCTTGGACGTCGAATTTTTCCGCAGCCTCGGCGTAACCACCGTCGGTGAGCTCCTGCGGCTGCCGCGCGAAGGGCTCGCGCAACGCTGCGGCGCGCATGTGGCCGGCGACCTCGACCGCGCGCTGGGCGCGCTGCCCGAGCCGCGCGTGTTCTTCGCACCGCCGCTATGCTTCGCCGCTGGCCTCGAGCTGCCGGCGCCGGTGATCCACGCCGAAGGGCTGCTGTTCGGCGCGCGCCGCCTGCTGGTCCAGCTCGAGGGCTTGCTCACCGCGCGTCAGGCCGGCATCCGCGGGCTTTGCGCTGAAGCTGACTCACGCCGATGCCCCGGAAAGTATTGTTCAGGTGGGTCTGGCTTCGCCCGCCCGGGATACGGAGCGCCTGGCGCAGGTGCTGCGCGAGCGCCTGGGCAGCGTGATCCTGCCCGAGCCGGTGGAGGCGATGCGCCTCGAGGCGGGCGATTTCGCGCCGCTGCCCGGCCGCAGCGGCGCGATGTTCGGCGATGCGGCCGGCGACGCGGAAGACTGGGCGCGCCTCGCGGAACGGCTGCGCGCGCGCCTCGGGCACGACGCGGTGTACGGCCTCACCACGCATCCGGATCACCGCCCGGAGCATGCCTGGCGCCGCGTCGAGCCCGGGGAATGGGATCCGCACGAATTCAAGGCGCCCGGGCCGCGCCCGGCATGGCTGCTCGAGCCGCGCAAGCTGAACGAAGGCGAATTCGCTCCGCTGGCTGGGCCGGAGCGCATCGAGTCGGGCTGGTGGGACGGCGACGAGGCGAAGCGCGATTACTTCGTTGCCCGCTTGCCGAACGCCTCGCTGGCCTGGGTCTATCGCGAAGCCGACGAATGGTACTTGCATGGGCTCTTTGCCTGATTACGCCGAGCTGCACTGCCTCTCCAACTTCAGCTTCCTGCGCGGCGCTTCGCATCCGGAGGAGCTGGTGGAGCGCGCCAAGGCCCTGGGCTATCGCGCGCTCGCGCTGACCGACGAATGCTCGCTCGCCGGCGTGGTGCGCGCCCACCAGGCGGCGAAGGAATGCGGGTTGCCGTTGATCGTCGGCAGCGAGATCCGCCTGGAGGATTCCAGGCTGGTGCTGCTCGCCACCGACCGGCGCTCGTACGGCGCGATCTCGGGCCTGATTACCACCGGCAGGCGTCGAAGCAAGAAAGGCGAGTATTCCCTCGGCAGGGCCGACGTCGAGGCGCTTCACGGGACCGGTGCCCTGGTGATCTGGGCGCCCGGAGAGAGTTTCGGTCTGGCGGCGTGGCTCGCCGAGCGCTTTCGCGGCGCAGCCTGGATCGCCGCCGAGCTGCATTGCGGACCGAATGATCGTGCTCGATTGAATTGCCTTAAAGAAATGTCCAGCCAGTTTGCGCTACCGCTCGTTGCCGCCGGCGACGTGCACATGCATGTGCGCTCGCGCCGGCGCCTGCAGGACGTGCTCACCGCGATCCGCCTGGGCAAGCCGGTGGCGCAATGCGGGCAGGCGCTTTTCCCGAACGCCGAGCGCAGCCTGCGCCTGCGCGTGCGCCTGGCGCAGCTTTATCCGCCGGAATTGCTCGCCGAGAGCGTGGCGATTGCCGAGCGCTGCCGGTTCTCGCTCGATTCTCTTAAATACGAATACCCGAGCGAGCTGGTCCCGCCTGGCCACACGCCGGCGAGCTGGCTGCGCAAGCTGACCGAAACCGGCCTGCGCTGGCGCTTCCCGGCGGGAGTCCCGGCCAAGGTGGCGAGCCTGGTGGAGCACGAGCTGCGGCTGATCGCCGAGCTCGCCTACGAGCCGTTCTTCCTCACCGTGCATGACGTTGTGCGCTTCGCGCGCGGCCAGGGAATTCTCTGCCAGGGCCGGGGATCGGCGGCGAACTCGGTGGTGTGCTATGCGCTGGGCATCACCGAGGTCGACCCCGACCGGATGAATACGCTGTTCGAGCGCTTCGTCTCGCGCGAGCGCAACGAGCCGCCGGACATCGACGTCGATTTCGAGCATGAGCGGCGCGAAGAGGTCATCCAGTATGTCTACGAGAAATACGGCCGAGAGCGCGCCGCGCTCGCCGCCACGGTGATCTGCTACCGCACGAAAAGCGCGCTGCGCGACGTCGGCAAGGCGCTCGGCATGCCGCTCGCCGAGGTGGACGCGCTGGCGAAGAGCTTTACCTTCTGGGACCAGAAGCTCGAGCCTTGCAACGCGCTGTTCGAGCTCGCCGGGGCCTTGCGCGGCTTTCCGCGCCACCTCTCGCAGCACGTCGGCGGCTTCGTGATCTCGCGCGGCGCGCTGGCCGAGCTGGTGCCGATCGAGAACGCCGCCATGCCCAAGCGCAGCGTGATCCAGTGGGACAAGGACGACCTCGAGGCGCTCGGCCTGCTCAAGGTCGACGTGCTCGCCCTCGGCATGCTGACTGCGATCCGCAAAGCGCTGGAGATGATCGGCATCCCGATGCACGAAGTGCCGGCCGAGGATGCCGCGGTCTACGCCATGATCCAGAAGGCCGACACCGTCGGCGTGTTCCAGATCGAGTCGCGCGCGCAGATGAGCATGCTGCCGCGGCTGCGGCCAAAGACTTTTTACGACCTGGTGATCGAAGTGGCGATCGTGCGACCCGGGCCGATCCAGGGCGGCATGGTGCATCCCTATCTGCGGCGGCGGCGCGGCGAGGAGCCAGTGGTGTATCCGAGTGAAGCGGTCCGCCGGGTGCTCAGCCGCACACTGGGAGTGCCCATTTTTCAAGAACAAGTGATGGAGCTCGCCATGGTCGCGGCTGGGTTTACGCCGGGCGAAGCCGACCGCCTGCGGCGCTCGATGGCGGCGTGGAAGAGGAGCGGCGGCCTGGAGCCGTTCGAAGAGCGGCTGAAAAGCGGCATGAAGGCCAACGGCTACAGTGCGCAATTCGCCGAGGCGATCTATCGCCAGATTCTCGGCTTCGGCGAGTACGGCTTTCCGGAATCGCACTCGGCGAGCTTCGCCTTGCTGGTGTACGTCTCCGCCTGGATCAAGTGCCACCACCCGGCGGCATTCTGCGCGGCGCTGCTCAACAGCCAGCCGATGGGCTTCTATGCCCCGGCGCAGCTGGTGCAGGACGCGCGCCGCCATGGCGTCGAGGTGCGGCCGCCGGACGTGCAGGTCAGCGGCTGGGATTGCACGCTGGAGGACGGTGCGGTGCGGCTGGGGCTGCGCATGGTGAGCGGCCTGTCCGAGGCCGAAGGCCGGCGCATCGCCGATGCGCGGCCCTACGCGGACATGCCGCAGCTCCAGCTCAACCGCAGGGATTTGCGCGCCCTGGCAGCGGCGGGCGCCCTCGAATCGCTGGCGGGTCACCGTCGCCTGGCGCGATGGGCGGCTGCCGGCGCGGCGCGCCGCGCGCCGCTCGACGCACCGGCGCCGGAACGCATGCCGGTGCTCGCGCGGCCGCGCGAAGGCGAGGAGATCGTGGCCGACTATGCGAGCCTTGGCCTCACCCTGGGCCGGCATCCCCTCGCATTGCTCAGGCCCCGGTTCAATAAGCTGAGACTGTTCGATGCCAAAAGCCTGCATGGGCTTGCCCATGGCACCCCGGCACAGGTCGCCGGGCTGGTCACCTGCCGCCAGCGCCCCGATACGGCGAGCGGCGTGGTCTTCGTCACCCTGGAGGACGAGACCGGATGCATGAACGTGGTGGTGTGGCGCAATCTCGTGGAAACGCAGCGCGCCGAGCTGCTCGGCGCACGGCTGCTCGGCGTCCAGGGCGTGGTCGAGCGCGATGGCGAGGTGGTGCACCTCGTCGCCAGGCGCCTTGTGGACTACAGCCCGCTCCTCGGGCCGCTCGCAGCCCCGTCGAGAGATTTCCACTAAGATGGTTCATTGGTTGACTCATTGATCGAGATACTCCGACTGATCGGCAGCTATCGCGCCCGGCGGGCCGTCCGGGCCTTACCCTTTCTGGATCAGCTGTTCCTCCGCCTGGCCCGCTGCGCCCGCGTCGAGGCCACCGAAACCGAGGATCGGATCTGGGACGTGTGGATGCACCATCCCCACCACGGCGCCGCGCACGCCCTGGAGCTCGCCACGCGGGATGTCGCGGCACGGCGCTTCGACATCGCGGAAACCCGCCTCACCGTGCTGCTGAGAAGCGTTCCGGACTTCGCCGAGGCGTGGCACAAGCGCGCCGTGCTGTACTACCTCCTCGGGCGCGACGATGAATGCCTGCACGACCTGCGCCGCACGCTGGAGCTCGAGCCGCGCCACTTCGGCGCCATGCTGCACTTCGTGGAGATCCTGCGCGCCGCGCGCGCCGAGTCCGACGCGCGCTTCGCGCTGGGCGCGGCGCGCTCGATCCATCCCCATCTGTCAATTCCTGACACCCAGGCCCAGGACGGGGACAGCGGCCAACTATAATCCCGCCATGGACGAGAAAGATTGCAAGGTCATGGTCGCCAAGGACCTCGAAGACCTGATCCCGGTGTTCATGCGAAACCGCCACAAGGAGCTCGATGCGCTGCGCGTCGCGCTGGCCGCCGCGGACTTCGAGCAGCTGCGTCAGCTCGGCCATCGCATGAAGGGGGTGGGGAACTCCTACGGGTTCGCGCACGTGTCGACGCTCGGCAAATACATCGAGGATGGCGCGCGCAGCGGCGACCGCGGCGCGCTGCAGGCGAGCATCAGCGAGTACGACGAGTACCTGTCGAAGGTCCAGATCGCCTATGAGTAATGCGTAGCCGATGCGCGTTCTGCTCATCGATGACGATGAGGATTTGCGCAATCTGCTGTCGCGCTATATCCGCGCGCAGTGGGCCGACGCCGAGATCGAGGCCTACGACCCGCTAGAGCGCGATATGCCGGGGGCCGACTTCGCGCTCGGCTCGTACGACGTGGTGGTGCTGGACTACATGCTTGGCCGCGGCGACGGCCTGGAATGGCTGAAAGTGCTCAAGCAGCGCCCGGAGTGCCCGAAGGTGCTGTTCCTCACCGGGGCGGGCAACGAGATCATCGCCGTGCGCGCGATGAAGGCGGGGGCCGACGACTATCAGCGCAAGCAGGAGCTGACGCGCGAAAAGCTCATTTCCTCGCTGCGCGAGCTCACCGCCAATCCGATCGAGCGCACCGTGTTGCCCGACCTCGCCTCGCGCATGGAAGGCCATGCGCTCGGCGGCAAGGTGCGCATTCCCGGCATCAAGGTGCTGCATCTGATCGGCGAGGGCGGCACCGCGCGCGTCTACCTTGCTTCGCGCGAGGACGACGATGAGCCGCTGGTGGTGAAAATCCTGCGTCACGAAATCGTGACCAACAAGAAGGCGCTGGAGCGGTTCATGGAGGAATACGACATGGTCGAGCGCATCCAGAGCCGCCACGTCGCGCGCATCGTCGGCCACGGCAACTACGACAACTATGCCTATCTGGTGATGGAGTTCTTCGAGGGCGGCGACCTCAACAAGCGCCTTGCCGGGCAGGCGGTGGCGCCGGCCGAAGCGCTGCGCTTCTTTCGCGAGCTCATGTTCGCGCTCGGCGACATCCACGAGAAGGGCATCCTGCACCGCGACCTCAAGCCGCAGAACCTGATGTTCCGCCGCGACGGCAGCCTGGCGATCGTCGACTTCGGCATCGCCAAGAACATCGCCGCCGCCGACCGCACCAACGCCGGCGAGGTGCTCGGCACGCCGCGCTACATGAGCCCGGAGCAGGTGCAGGGACGCGCGCTGGACCTGCGCACCGACATCTACAGCGCCGGCGTGCTGCTCTACCAGATGCTGACCGGGGAGCACATGTTCGACGGTCAGACGGCGATGGAGGTGGCGATGCATCACCTGAACAGCCATCCGCCGCTGCTGCCCGACCACCTGCAGCAATACCAGCGCCTGATGGACAAGCTGGTCGAGAAGGACCGCGACGCGCGCTTCCGCAACGCCGACGAGGTGATCGGCTTCCTGGCGCGCAATTTCGAGCAGCAGGCGGCGTCGGACAAGACCGAGCGCCTGCACTGAGTGAGCTAGGGCAGCTTTGCCCAGATCGCCCGCAGTTGCTCGGGCAGGTCCCTCGGCGAGAACGGCTTGGAGATGGTGGCCGCCGCGCCAAGCAGCTTCAGCTCGTCAAGGTCCGGCTGCGAGGCGCGCGCGGTGATGAACACGACCGGAATCGAGCTGGTTTCGGGCCGCAGCTTCATCTGGCGAAAGAGGGCGGGACCGTCCAGCACCGGCATCATCCAGTCGAGCATCACCAGGTCGGGCTTGAACTCGGCGAACACCTGGATCGCCTGCGTCGGGTCGCTGACCACGGCGACGGTCATCTTGCCGACGCGCTCGAGCGACATGCGCACGATGCGCTGGATGTCCTCGTCGTCCTCGACGTAGCAGATGCGGTTGAGTGGGCGCTCGGGCATGGCGCTATTCTAGGCCGCGCCCTGCCGCGGCAGCTCGAACCAGAACGTGGAGCCGCCGCCCTGGCGATTGTCGAAGCCGATGCGCCCGTGCATGAGCTCGACCAGCCGCTTGCAGATCGCGAGGCCCAGGCCGCTGCCGCCCTTTTGCCGGGTGGCCGTCGCGTCGGCCTGCGTGAAGCGGCCGAAGATGCGGCCGCGAAAACCTTCCGGGATGCCGGTGCCGCGGTCATGGATCGCCAGGCGCACGTTGGCGCCGGCCTCTTCGGTGGTGATCTCCACCAGGCTGCCCTCGGGGGAAAATTTCGCGGCATTGGATAGCAGGTTGGTCATGACTTGCTGCACGCGCTTGCGGTCGGCGAAGACCTTGCGCTCGGGCACGTCGCCGCGCCATTCGAAACGTACTTTGAAACGCTCGGCGAAGGCTTTGTTGAGCACCATGGCCTCGCGCACCAGCTCGTCCACCGGAATCAGCTCCGGCGCGAGGGCAAGCTTGCCGGATTCGATTTTCTCGATGTCGAGGATGTCGTTGATCAGGTCGAGCAGGCGCTGGCCGTTGCGCTCGGCAACTTCGGTGAGCTCGGCGATCTCGCGTTCGACCTTCCCCATCACGCCGCTATTGATGAGCTGCAGCGAGCCGATGATCGAGGTGAGCGGGGTGCGCAGCTCGTGGCTCAGCGTCGATGTGAACTCCTTCTTCATGCGCTCGGCCTCGAGCTGCGCGGTGACGTCGCGGCCCTGCGCGATGACGGCGATCACCTCGTGGTCTGGATTGACCAGCGGCGTCACGGTCCACTCGCAGATGAGGTCGATGCCATCGCGCCGCGGGTTGCGGATCTTCAAGCCGGCCATGGACTCGCGCTTGGCGAGCAGCTCCTGCCAGGTGCGGTCGAATTCGGCGTGGAATTCAAGCCGCACCAGCTTCTTCACGCTGCCGCCGATCAATTCCGCGGCCGCGTAGCCGAACAGCAGCTCGGCGGCTTGGTTGACCTCGCTCACCGTGCCGTCCGGGCGCAGCTCGAGCACCGCGATCGGCGCGCGCTCGGCGAACAAGGCGAGCTTACGGCCGCTCGCCTCGACCTGGCGCCGCGCCTCCTCGAGCTCGACCAGCTGGCGCTGGAGCCGCTGGTTCAGCATGGTGTGTTCCTCGGTCAGCTTGCCGTAGGCCCGGCGCAGCCGGTATCCGGATTCGAATACGTGGGTCAGGCGATAGGCGATCGCCACGTTGATCGCATAAAAGAGCGGCACCAGCAGCGCGATCTCGACGAACAGCCGGTTGCCGAATGTGAGCAGCACGTAGAAGAACGGGCCGAGGATGCCCGCCGCGTAAAGCGCAAAGATCGGCCAGGAAGCAGCGTAGACCGGGATGCCGACCGACGCCATGCCGGCGAACAGAAAAGCGAGGAACACCTGCTGATCCTCGGAAAGCGAGCGGAAGAACACACCGCCTGCCAGGCCCCAGCTCGCGCCATTGCCCAGCGCGGCGATGCCGAGCCAGCGCAGCCAGTCGCGCGCGGAAGACACCTTGTCCGGACTGCGGTAGTAGGCGTAGAGCAGCAAGCTCGCCGCGGCGCTGAACAGCACCACGATTGCCCACCAGATCAGCACCAGTTCCTTCAGCCATCGGCCTTGCAACTCGAAGGTGGCGATACCGCCGGCAATGAAGGTGGCGCCGATGGCGATCGGCATCTGGCGGTACAGCTGGGAGACGCGGTCGGCGAGGACCTGGCCGGGGTCGGCGCGGTCGCGGAGTTCGGCCTCGACTGCCTTAGTCGAGACTGCGTTTTCGGTGGTGCCGTTCGCCGTGGTCGAATGGGTCATGCGGCAGGAGCCTGCCGCATTCTAGGGCAAAGGCCGGGAAGCTATCCCGGCGTCTTGTGCAAGAAACTAAAAGCTTTTGCCGTTGCGGATGACGCCGACGGCGATGCCCTCGATCACCAGGGATTCACGGCGCAGGTCGACCTCGATCGGCGCGAAATCCGGGTTCTCGGCTTCGAGCGCGACCACGCTGCCCCGGCGACGCAAGCGCTTGACGGTGACCTCGTCGGCCAGCCGCGCGACCACGATCTGCCCGCTGCGCGCTTCCGCGGTGCGATGCACGGCGAGCAGGTCACCCTCGAGGATACCGGCATCGCGCATCGACATGCCGCGCACGCGCAGCAGGTAGTCGGCGCGCGGCGTGAACAGATTCGGATCGACCTGGTAGCGGCCCTGCACGTGCTCCTCGGCGAGCATCGGGCTGCCCGCGGCGACGCGACCGACCACCGGCAGCTCTAGCAGCCGCCCGCGGCTGGTGGGACGATCGTCGAGCACGCGGATGCCGCGCGACGCGCCCGATTCGATGTTGATCGCGCCTTTTTTCTCGAGCGCACGCAAGTGCTGCTCGGCGGCGTTCACCGAGCGAAATCCCATGCGCTCCGCGATCTCGGCCCGCGTGGGTGGATAGCCGGAAACCTCCGTGAGTTCTCGGACCAGCCGTAGGATTTCTGCTTGTCTATCTGTAAGCGCATCCATTAGTGGCAATATATACAGTATGCGCAGGATTGTCCATTTGGACATGGACGCGTTCTATGCCTCGGTCGAGCAGCGCGACGATGCGGCGCTGCGCGGCAGGCCGGTGGCGGTCGGTGGCCGGCCCGACCAGCGCGGCGTGGTCGCGGCGGCGAGCTATGAAGCGCGTACCTTCGGTGTGCGCTCGGCGATGCCGATGGCGCGCGCGCTGCGCCTGTGCCCCGACCTGGTCATCGTGCATCCGGACTTCGAGCGCTACCGCCAAGTCTCGCGCCAGGTGATGGACCTGCTTCGCGCGTGCACGCCGCTCGTGGAGCCGCTATCGCTCGACGAGGCCTATCTTGACGTGACCGAGAATAATTGGAATGAGCCGCTGGCCACGAACGTCGCCAAGCGCCTGAAGCGTGAGATCCGCGAGGCGACGCAGCTCACGGCGTCCGCCGGCGTGGCGCCGAACAAGTTCCTCGCCAAGATCGCCTCGGGCTACCGCAAGCCCGACGGCCTTACCGTAATCCCCCCCGAGCGCGTCGAGGCGTTCCTGCAGGACCTGCCGGTGGAGGCCCTCTGGGGCGTGGGGCCGGTCACGGCGCGCAAACTGCGCGCGGCCGGAATCGAAAAGCTGGTCCAGATCCGCACGGTGGATCTTGAAAAGCTGCGCACGACCGTCGGCAGCCTGGCGGACTGGCTGCTGCAGCTTTCGCACGGCGACGATCCGCGCGCCGTGGTACCGGACCGCGCGTCGAAATCCTCGAGCACCGAGAACACCTACGCCGAGGATCTGGTCGAGCTGGAGGCGATCCGCGCCGAGCTCGATCGCATGGCGCGCGAGAACGCCGAATGGCTGACCCGCCGGCGCCTCGAAGCGCGCACGGTGACGATCAAGGTGCGCTACGCCGACTTCACCACCATTACGCGCAGCCACACCTTGTCGCGCGCGACTTCCGATGCTGATGTCATCGCTTCCTGGGCAAAGGATCTCGCCGCGCGCACCGATGCCGGACAGCGCCCGGTGCGCCTGCTCGGGGTGCGCGTGCAGGGGTTAATCGAACAAGCCGCGGGGTAGCTCAACGGGGTCGAGGAGCCGCGGCGAGTCGTTGGCCGCCTGGTTCACCGCCATGCCCACGGGGTGAACCTTCAAGGCATCGTCCGGTGCCGGCCGCAGCAGGCCTTCGTCGCCCGCGAGCCACGCGCCATAGTCATCGCGCGCAATGATCACCGGCATGCGGTCGTGGATGTTGCGCAGCGTCGCGTTCGGTTCGGTTGTGATGAGGCTGAAGCTGTCGTTCTCGCAAACGGCGGCCAACGCGAGGAGGGCACCGTGCGCAGGAGAGAAGTAATAGGGTTGCTTGCGGCCGGCGGTCGATTGCCATTCGTAGAAGCCGCTTGCTGGCACCAGGGCGCGGCCTTCGCGATACGGGCCGGGAAATTTCTGCGCGAGCGTTTCGGCGCGCAGATTGGCGAACTTGCGCCGCAGCCCCCAGTGGGCGAGCGAGGCCTTGCCGTCTCTCACGATAAGCACCTCGGTCGCGGGTGCGATGTTGTAGCGTGGCGCGAGTTCCGGGACGGTGTCGAGGCCGAATTGAAGGGCGATGACCTCGGGATTCGCATGGAGCGCATAGCGGCCGCACATGCCGTAAGGATAACGGCCACGGGTACAATCCCGCGGCATGATCATCCAGTCGCTGCTCGACACCGACCTGTACAAGTTCACCATGATGCAGGTGGTGCTGCACCACTTTCCGGGCGCGCAAGCCGAGTATCGCTTCAAGTGCCGCACCGAGGGCGTCGACCTGCGGCCTGATCTGGAGGGGATCGAGCGCGAGCTGGTGGAGCTTTGCCGCCTGCGCTTCCGTGACGACGAGCTCGGCTACCTGCGCAGCCTGCGCTTCCTCAAGTCGGACTTCGTCGATTTTCTCGGCCTGTTCCAGTTCAACGAGAAATACGTGCAGATCGGCGCCGGCGAGAAGCCGGGCGAGATCGACATCACGGTGCGGGGGCCGTGGCTGCACACCATCATGTACGAGATCCCGCTGCTCGCCATCGTCTCCGAGCTTTACTTCAAGCGCACGCAGCCGCGGCCGGATCTCGCCGAAGGCCGGCGGCGGCTGCAGGCCAAGATCGGCGAGGCCCGCGCGGTGGAGCCGGAGCTCGGCTTCAAGATCTCGGACTACGGCACGCGCCGGCGCTTCTCGCGTGACTGGCAGGAGGAAGTGCTGAAAACCTTCAAGCGCGAGATCCCGCAGAATTTCGCCGGCACGTCCAACGTCTGGTTCGCCATGCGCAACAACTTGAGGCCGCTCGGCACCATGGCGCACGAATACATGCAGGCTTGCCAGGCGCTCGGCCCGCGGCTGCGCGACTCGCAGACCTTCGCCTTCGACAAGTGGGCGCAGGAATACCGCGGCGACCTGGGCATCGCCGTTGCCGACACTTATGGCACCGACGCTTTCCTGCGCGACTTCGACATGTACTTCTGCAAGCTGTTCGACGGCGCGCGGCACGACTCGGGCGATCCGTTCGAATGGGGCGAAAAGATGATCGACCACTACCGCCGCAACCGCGTCGACCCGCGCACCAAGACCCTGATCTTTTCCGACCAGCTCACCGTGCCGGTCGCCATCCTGATCGCGCGCCGCTTCCACGGCCGCGCGCTCACCGCGTTCGGCATCGGCACCAACCTCACCAACGATCTGGGGTACGAGCCGCTCAACATCGTCATCAAGATGACCGAGTGCAACGGCCAGCCGGTGGCGAAGGTGTCGGATTCTCCCGGCAAGACGATCAGCAAGGACCCGGGCTACCTGCGCTACCTGCGCCAGGTCTTCGGCCTGGAACCGGAAAAAAGCTGAAGAGCGCCGCGGTCGCGGTGCTCGCGGCGTGCTTCGCGCTCAACATGTTCGGGCGCGGGCTGGGCGACACCTACGCCGTGTTCCTGCTGCCGCTCGAGCGCGAGTTCGGCTGGACGCGCTCGCAGCTCACTGGCGTGTACTCGGTCTACCTCCTGGTCAACGGCTTCACCGCGCCGCTGGTCGGCCTGGCGTTCGACCGCCTCGGTCCGCGCTGGGTGTTCGGCGCCGGTGTCGCGTGTCTCGGCGCGGCGTTCTTTCTCGCGGGCGGGCTGGTCAGCCTGTGGCAGTTCTACCTGTTCATCGGCGCCCTTGTCGGGCTCGCCGTCAGCCTGAACGGCATGGTGCCGGGCTCGGCGCTGCTGGTGCGCTGGTACCGCGCGCGCCTTTCCACCGCGCTCGGCATCGCGTTCTCCGCGGTCGGCGTCGGCACGCTGATCTTCGTGCCGCTCGCGCAATACCTGGTGAGCGAGTACGGCTGGCGCTTCGCCTACCGCCTTTTCGGCAGCGCGCTGCTGGTCCTCGCCCCGTTCGTGCTGTTCGCGATTCCCTGGCGCCTGTTCGCCGCCGGCGATCCGCAGTACCGGCCGAAAACCTCGAAGGGCGAGGGCGGCTGGACGCTGCGCGCCGCGATGCGCACGCGGGTGTATTGGGGCCTGGCGCAGCTCTTCTTCTGCACCGCCACCGCGATGTTCTCCGTGGTCGTCCAGCTGGTCGCGTTCCTGGTCGACGCCGGGTTTTCACCGCTCACCGCCGCGACGGCCTACGGCATGCTCGGCATGCTATCGGCGGCGAGCGTGATGGGCAGCGGCTTCCTCTCGGACCGCTTCGGCTACCGTCAGACGGCGACCGTCAGCTTCGCCGGCACTGCGAGCGGGATGGCATTGCTGCTCTTCCTCACCGCCTTTCCATCGACCGGGCTGCTGGTGCTGTTCGTGGCCATGTTCGGGCTGTGCATGGGCGTGCGCGGGCCGCTCGTGTCCTCGGTGTGCGCGAAGTATTTCGCCGGGGCGAACGTGGCCACGATCTACGGCACCATTTATGCCACCAATGCCATCGGCGCCGCGTTCGGCTCGTACCTCGGCGGCCTGCTGCACGACCTGACCGGCGGCTATCGCGCCGGCCTGGCCCTCGCCCTGGTGTCCATCGCGGCTGCGGCCGCGCCGTTCTGGACCGTGCCAGCGCTGCGCACCTTCCGCTAGGAACCTATTCCTCGAGCTGCTGGATGGTGCGGTTCGCGGCGCGCAGCCGGTGGCTCAGCTCGCGCCCGAGGTTGGCGGTGAGCTTGAGCGGCTCATGCGCACGAGGAAGAGCAGCGCGGCGACCGCGACGCCGGCGAACACCGCGAGCACGATATCGATGGCGACGGCGAGGATGGCGACCGCGACGACCAGCACCAGATCGAACATCGCCTTGCGGCTTGGCGAGGCGCGATGCCACGCGCCGGGCAAGGCGCATGGTCCAGGGATCGAAGTGCTGGATCGCGATCACCACAATCACCGCGGACAGGGCAACGCAGGGCAGGTAGCTGAGGGCGGGGAACAGCACCAGCAGGGTCACGAGCACCGCGAAGGCGTTCACCAGCGCGGAGACCGGCGTGCGCCCGCCGGCAGCCTTGTTGTCCCGGCTCGGCCCGATGTTCAGCCCGCCGGTGATGCCGCCGAGCGTGGCGCAGAGCGCGTTCGCAGTCCCGAGCCGCACCAGCAGCCGGTCGCCGTCGACTTTTGGCTCGCCGCGCCGCGCAAGGAGCTTGCTGCAAAGCAGGGCGTCGATCGAGGCGATGGTGGCGAGCGCCAGCGCGCCGCCGACGATCGTCGGCAACAGCACCAGGACGCCCGGCGCTTTGGCGAGCTCGGCGAACAGCGGCAGGTTCAGAACCTTGTCGGGGCTGAAGGGCGCGCTGCCGATCGTCGGCCCGAGATGGCTGCCGAGCCCCGCCAGGCCGAGGAGGGTAGTAGAGCAACGTGCCGGCCGCGAGACCCGCGAGCAACGCAGGCACTTTCGGCAGCCAGCGCCTGGCCTGCAGCATCGCCACGATGGTCAGCCCCGCGATCAGCAGACTGAGAGGCCGCGCGTGCTGCACGTCTTTCAGCGCCTGGACGAAGGTGATGCTCTTGTCGAAGCCAAAGAGGTTGCCGAGCTGCACCAGCAGGAGAAGCAGCGCCGCGGCGTTCTGGAACCCGGACATCACCGGCTGCGGGATGAAGCGGATCACCGTGCCCAGGCGCGTGAGCCCGAAGACCGCCTGGAATACGCCTGCCAGCAGCATGATCGAGAACAGCACCGCGAGGATCAAGCCGAGGCCGCCGGACTTCAGCACCGGCGCTTGCGAATTCACCAGGCCGTAGAGCAGGATGCCGATGAAGAAGGTAGTGATGACGCGCGGCGCGTAGACGTTGGCCGACTTGTCGCCGAGCACGACGCAGGCGATCCCGACCACCACCGCGGTCAGCAGGCCGGCCCGCGCGCCATCGAGGAAGTAATCGTTTCCGAGCACCACGAACCCGAACATGCCGTAGCCCATGGCAAGCGGAATCGCGACGCCGGCGGAGACGAGGCCGCCCATGATGTCGCCCCGGAAACGACCCAGCCCCGGCACCCTGTCCAGCAGCAATGAACGTGCGTCCATCTATCCCCCTTGACCCGCAGGGGCATGCTATCGGTCTAACGGCTAGCGCGTTGCAAGCGCTTGTATAAGGCGCTGACGTTCTTTCAAGCTGCGGCCTCGCAAATCGGCCGCCCCGCGCTCGGTGACGATGATGCCGGCCTCGCTGCGGGGAACGGAAACCGGTCCGGACAGACGCTCCACGATTCTTCCTGCAGGCAGCAGCACAATCGAAGCGCCGCCCGGCGAGGCGTTTGCCGCGCGCACGAAGTCCAGCGCGCCGCCGACGGCGCCGACGTAGCTGCCGTCGGCGAGCTCGCCATTGACCTGGCCGGTCAGGTCGACCTCGACCGCCGAGTTGATGGCGACAAAGGGCTGCTGCTTCGCCAGCACGCCCGGGCCGTGCGTGTACTCGGAGCTGTGCAACCGCACGCGGTCGTTGTCGCGAGCGAAGTCGAACAGCCGCCCGGACCCGATCAGCAGGGCGCCGTCGATGCGGCTCACGACGCGGCGCTGCGCGAGCTCGATCACGCCATCGCCGACGCTGCCGGAATGCACGCGCAGCCCTTCATGGCGGCCCAGGGCGCCGCACATGGCATCGGGCAGGAGACCGATGCCGAATTCCAGCACCGCTCCGTGAGGAACGAACGGCAGCGCGTTGCGGGCGATGGCCAGGTCGAGCTCGCCTGGCGGCCGCGTCGCCGGCATCGCGGGCGGCCTCGAGCTCTCCACCACGAGGTCGAAGTCGCCTTTGGTGAGCACCCGCCCGGTGTACGTCCAGGGCACCTGCTCGTTCACCTCGGCGACGATCGCGCGGCAGACGTCGAGCGCGGGGACGAGGTAGTCGGCGGCGAGCCCGAGACTGTATTCGCCCCGGGCATTCGGCGGACTCACTTGAACCATGACCACATCCGCCCGAATGGCGCCAGAGCGAATCAAAGGGGCCAGCTGCGAATAAGGCACGGGCAGGATCTCCAGCACGCCGGCCTGGGCCAGCGCCCGGTTCGTGCCGATGCCGCAGTAGGAAGAAAGCTTGAGGTGATCCGCGTGCGCGGGCTTTACGATGCCCGAGTAGCTCGAGCCGAGGAAGCATCCCACTGCGCCGAGGCTGGCGCGTTGGGACACCAGGGCCTCGACCAGAGTCTGCGGCTCCGCGCAGGCCTGGCCCCAGATGATCGAGTCGCCCGGGCGCACTACACTAGTGAGATCCACCATCGGAGCGATTATGGCTGACGAGAAAACACTCGATCTGATTCTGCGCCAGGCGCGTTCGCACGGCGACTTCAGCGACCGCCCGGTCCCCGAGGAGGCGCTGCGCGCCGCGCACGACCTGATGAAATGGGGGCCGACGAGCGCCAACAGCCAGCCGATGCGCATCCTGTACCTGCGCTCGAAGGAATCGCGCGAGAGGCTGCGGCCGGCGCTGACGGCGACCAACCTGGAGAAGACGATGAAGGCGCCGCTGGTGGCGCTGGTGGCGTACGACACGCGGTTCTGGGAGCACCTGCCGCGCATGTTCTACAACCCGCAGGCGATCAACTGGTTCAAGGAAAAGGGCGCGCACACCGAGATCACGGCGTTCCGCAACGGCACCCTGCAGGGCGGCTATTTCCTGCTCGCGCTGCGCGCGGTTGGCCTCGATTGCGGAGCGATGTCCGGGTTCGACACCGCCAAGGCCGACGCGGCTTTTTTCCCCGACGGCCGCTGCAAGTCGAACTTCCTGGTGAACATCGGCTTCGGCACCGGCAAGGGAATGCCGCCGCGCGATCCGCGCTTCACTTTCGACGAAGCGTGCCGGATCATCTGAGCCATGGACGATCCGAAGACCCGAGTCACCATCCTCACCTCGAGCTACCGCATCAAGGGCCATATCGACCTGCTGCCCGGCGCGCGCGTCACCGACTTCATGGCGGAGGCGCGGGATTTCATCGCCGTCACCCATGCCGAGGTCTGGGAGCTGCAGGTCGGCGGGCGCCAGGTACTGGCGGCGCCGTTCATCAACGTCAGCCGCGACCACATCGAGATCATCCTGCCGGGGCACTAGCCGTTAGCGGTCGAGCCCCTGATCGTCGTACGAGGCGGGATCCGAGATCGGCTCGATGTGCGTGAACACGGCGGCGTTCGGCACCTCGACGCGGATGCGCGCCTCGATCTCTTCCGACAGACGGTGCGCGCGCGACACGCTCCAGCGGTCGGGAACGAGAAGGTGGAAAGAAACGAAACGCCGCGCCGCCGCGCGCCGCGTGCGGAAGGCGTGGAAGGTCACGCCCTGCTTGGTGTACTCGTCGAACACCTTCTGGATCGCATCCCGGTCCTCCTGCGGGATCGCCGCGTCCAGCAGTCCGGCCGCCGAGCGCCGCACCAGGCCGACACCGGTCCACACGATATGCGCCGCCACGGCAAGCGCGACCAGCGGATCGAGCCGCAGCCACCCGGTCATGAACACCAGCGCCACGCCGATGATGACCCCGACCGAGGTCCAGACGTCCGTCATCAGGTGGCGACCGTCGGCCTCGAGCGCGACGCTGTTATGGCGCTTGGCCACGCGCAGCAGAACGATGGCGGTGCCGAGGTTGATGAGCGAGGCGGCGGCGCTTACGCCCAGGCCAAGCACCGGCGCCTCGAGCGGCTCCGGCCGCAGGAGCCGCGGAATCGCGGTCGCCAGGATGCCTGCGGCTGCGAGAACGATGAGCGCGCCTTCGATGCCGGCGGCGAAGTATTCCGCCTTGGAAAAGCCATAGGGATGCTCCTCGCTGGGCGGCGACGCGGCCAGGCGCAGCATGGAAAGGGCGAGAAGCGCGGCGGCAAGGTTGACGATGGACTCGAGCGCGTCCGACAACAGGCCAACCGAGCCGGTCAGCCACCAGGCGAACGTCTTGAGCGCGATGGTGGCGAGCGCCGCCGCGACCGACATCCACGCGAAGCGCTCAAGGTTCATGGCGAACGCATGATGCCCGTTTCGAGCACGTAGGTGCGATCGGCGACACGGCCGGTGAACTGCTGGTTCTGCTCGGCGAGGAGCACCGCGACGCCGGCGCGCTTCAGCTCGACGATCGCGCGCCCCACCTGCTCGACCACGACCGGGGCGAGGCCTTCCGAGGGCTCGTCCAGCAGGATCGCCGTCGGGTTGCCGGCAAGCGTGCGCGCAATGCAGAGCATCTGCTGCTCGCCGCCAGACATGCGCGAGCCGCGGCGTCGGCGCAGCGCCGCCAGGGCGGGAAACAGCTTGAACAGCTTTTCATCGCTCCACGTCGGCGCCGCGGCGCGCGGCGGCTGCCGCCCCACTGCCAGGTTCTCCGCCACCGTCAGGTCGGTGAAAATGCGCCGGTCCTCCGGCACATAGCCAAGACCGAGGCGTGCCACCTGATATGGCTGCAAATCGCCGAGGTCGCGGCCATCGAAAAGCACCTGCCCGGAAGAAGGCGTCACCAGCCGCATGATGGCCTTCAGCGTGGTGGATTTCCCGGCGCCGTTGCGGCCGAGAAGCGCGACGACCTCGCCGGGGTTCACGTCGAGGTCGATGTCGAACAGCACCCGCGCGCGCCCGTACCCGGCACTCAGTCCGCGGATTTCAAGCGTCGCCAAGATAAACCTCGCGGACCAGCGGGTTCGCGCGCACGTCGTCGGACGAACCGGCGGCGATCACCTGACCGAGATGCAGGACGATGACGCGCGTCGCAAAGCCGAATACCACGCTCATGTCGTGCTCGGTGAAGAGCACGGCGAGGTGATCTTCACGGGCGAGCCGGGCCGCAAGCTCCATCAGCGCGCCGCGCTCCTCCGGTGCCATGCCGGCGGTGGGCTCGTCCATCAAGAGAAGGCGCGGGCGGTTGGCGAGCGCCAGCGCCAGCTCCACTCGCTTCAGGTCGCCGTAGGCCAGCTCGGCGCATGGACGCGCGGCGTGTTTTTCCATGCCGACGCGCTCGAGCAGGGCGTTGGCTTCCTCGACCCATAATTCCGCGGCGCGCGGCCAGAAGGAATAGTTGCGCCGATGGTGCGAAAGCAGCGCCGCCTGGACATTCTCGCGCACGCTCATCGAGCCGAAAGTGGCGGTGACCTGAAAGGTGCGCCCGACGCCGAGCCGCCAGATGCGATGCGGCGGCAACCCGACCAGGCTGGCATCGCCGAGCCGGATCTCGCCGCGGTCGGGCGCGAGCTGACCGTTGACCATGTTGAAGCAGGTGGTCTTGCCGGCGCCGTTGGGGCCGATGATCGCGACCAGCTCGCCCGGCGCGACGATGAAGGAAACATCGCGCACCGCCTCGACGCCGCCGTACGCCTTGGACAGATTCGTGACCGTCAGCGTGCTCATCGCAGCCTTTTGAACAGTCCAGCAATCCCCTGCGGGAATGCCAGCACCAGCAGAAGGATCACCGCGCCGATGGCGGCACGCCAGTACGCGATCTCGCGCGATACCGAGTCCTCGAGCCAGGTAAACAAGGCAGCGCCCCACACCGGGCCGGCGAGTGACTGCACGCCGCCGAGCAGCACCATCACCAGCCCGTCGACCGAACGAGGTACCGACAGCGTCTCGGGCGAGATGGAACCCTTGGAAAACGCGTACAAGCTTCCGGCCAGCCCGGCGAACGATCCGGCGACGATGAACGCGGTCCATTGCTGCGCGCGAACGTCGATTCCGATCGCTTCCGCGCGCAGCGGCGAATCGCGCGTGCTGCGCAAGGCGTGGCCGAACGGCGAGGCGACGATGCGCCAAAGCGCCGCGATTCCGAGCGCGCACAGCATGAGGGTGGCCCCGTAGTAAGCGCCGCGGGAGCCCAGCCACGATGCGGGCCAGAGTCCGACCAGGCCGTTGGAGCCTCCCGTCACCCCGTCCCACTGGAAAGCGATCGACCACACGATCTGCGCAAATGCGAGCGTCAGCATCGCGAGGTAAATGCCGGAGAGCCGCACGCAGAACCAGCCGAACAGCGCGGCGCCGGCAGCCGCCGCGAGCGGGCCGAGGATCAGCGCCAGCTCCATCGGCAGGCCGGCGCGCAGGACGAGCAGGGCGGCTCCATACGCGCCGAGGCCGAAGTACGCCGCGTGGCCGAACGACACCATGCCGCCCGCGCCGAGCAGGAAATGCAGGCTGACCGCGAAGAGAGCGAACACCAGCACATCGGTGAGGAGCACCAGCGCGTATCCGCCCGAAAACACGGGAATCAGCGCAAGAACGACCAGCAGCGGAAGAAAGATTTTTGCGCTAGCGAAATCCAAGGCGGCGTTGGGGGTCCCGCGCGCCTCTGCCGGCCGCCGGCCGAGCAGGCCCCAGGGCCTGAGGACCAGCACCACCGCCATCACGATGAACTCGGCGACGAGCGTCAGCTTCGAGTAGCCCAGGCCGATGCAGAAGGCCTTGATCTCGGCGATGAGCAGCGCGGCCAGGAAGGCGCCGGGAATCGAGCCCAGCCCGCCGACCACCACGACCACGAAGGCGTCCGACACGACCGCCAGGTCAAGCTCGAGGTTCGCCGGCTCGCGCGGAATCGCGAGCGCACCGCCAAGTCCGGCCAGCGCGGCGCCCAGCATGAACACGCCGGTGAACAGCCAGCGCTGGTTGACGCCGAGCGCGCCGGTCATTTCCCGATCTTCGGTGGCGGCGCGCACCAGGATTCCCCAGCGCGTCCTGCTCAATAGAAGATGCAGGGCAACGAACACCATCGGGCCGAGCGCGATCAGGAACAGGTCGTACGCAGGGAAACGCCGTCCGGCGATGTCGACCGCGCCGGTCAGGCCCGGGGCGCGCGGACCGAGCAAGTCTTCCGGCCCCCACGCCCAGAGCGCGAAGTCCTTGATCACCAGGACCAGCGCGAAAGTGGCGAGCAGCTGCAGCAACTCCGGCGCGCGGTAGATCCTCCTCAGGAGAAGAATTTCGGCCAGCAGGCCGAAAGCACCGACGGCGGCCGCGGCGAGCGGCACGCTCAACCAGAAGCCGACGCGCGCGGAGAGCCAGACGGCGAGGTACATGCCGAGCATGTACAGCGAGCCGTGCGCGAAGTTGACGATGCGCGAGACGCCGAAGATCAACGACAAACCCGCGGCCACCAGGAAGAGCGAGCTCGCGCCGGCGAGCCCGTTCAGGAACTGCAGCAGGACAGCGGCTTCGCTCAATCCCGCCGTTTCACTCCTTCCTCAGCGCGCGGATCTCCTGCTCGGCGGGCTGGACCCTGGCGCCGTCGACGTAGCGCCAGTTGATCATCGTGCCCTTGCCGTTTTTCTGCGAAAGCTGGCCGACGTACGCGCCCATCGTCGACTGGTGGTCGAGCGCGCGCCATACGATCGGGCCGAACGGCGTTTGCATCTCCAGGCCCTTCAAGGCCTCGACCAGCTTCTCGGTGTCCGCCGACTTCGCCTTGCGCACGGCATTCGCCACGGAGTACACCGCGGTATAGCCGACGACCGAGCCCTGCCGCGGGTAATCCTTCCAGCGCTTCTGATAGGCATCACGGAAGCGCTTGTGCTCCGGCGTATCGATTTCGCTCCACGGATAGCCGGTGACCCACCAGCCCTGCGGCGTTTCGTCCTTGAGCGGATCGAGGTACTCGGGCTCCCCGGCGAGCAGGTTGAACACCACGGTGTTCCTGAACAGGCCCCGCGTGTTGCCTTCGCGCACGAACTTCTGCAGGTCGGCGGCGAACAGCGAGCTGAAGATGGCATCCGGCTTGGCCTCGGCGAGCGCCTGGACCACGGCGCCGGCCTCGATCTTGCCCAGAGC
Source organism: uncultured beta proteobacterium (assembly GCA_963810475.1). Lineage (GTDB taxonomy): Bacteria > Pseudomonadota > Gammaproteobacteria > Burkholderiales > SG8-39 > SCGC-AG-212-J23. The sequence goes on from CAWENY010000016.1 coordinate 134,823, forward strand.
CGGTGCCTGCTCCGCGACGAACTCGACGCCCGGCTGCGCCTGGGCGAGCAGCTTCTTGAACGAGGCGGTCGCCGACTGGCCGTACTCGTAATTCGGATAGACGATCGCCCAGCGCCGCTTGTTGAGCTTCGCCGCCTCGGGGATCAGCATCGCGGTCTGCATGTAGGTCGACGGACGCAAGCGGAAGGTATAGCGGTTGCCGTTTTCCCACACGATCTTGTCGGTGAGCGGCTCGGAGGCGACGAACAGGATCTTGCGCTGGTTGGCGAGATTCGCGACCGCGAGGCCGACGTTGGACGCGAAGGTGCCCATCAGCACGTGGACCCGCTCGCGGACGATGAGCTCCTCGGCCACGCGCACCGCGTCGCCCGGCGTGCCGCCGTCGTCGCGCACCACCAGCTCGAGCTTGCGTCCCTCCACGCCGCCCGCGGCGTTGATCTCTTCGAGCGCGAGCTCCATGCCCTTCTTGTACGGCTCCAGAAAGGCGGCAAACACCTTGTAGCTGTTGAGCTCGCCGATCTTGATCGGTTGGGAAAGAACCGGGGAGGCGGCAAGCGCGAAAAATAGGACGAAGAACCTCATTTTTGTCCCTCCACTTTCGCCCCGCGATCGGGGCGGATGCGGTCGGTGCCGCCGGGGAAGGCGCGCCAGAATTCGCGGCGCACCAGGCTGACGAGGGTCGCGCTCTTGTTGAGGCCGTGGTAGCGGGCGACCACCTCGAGCATCTCCAGATCGCGGGGCGTCGCCGAGAAGGTACTGACCTTGACCTTGGTCTTCACCATATACAAATCTTATATAAGACTTGTATACGTCGTCAAGCCGCCTTCCGCTCCTCCGGTGGAGGTAACAGCTTCAGGCAGCGGTCGATCCAGAGCGCGGTAAGCTTTTCCTGGACGCCGTTCTGCGCGAGGCGCTGGGCAAGGGCCGCGAAATCCACCTGGTCGAGCGGCTGGTCCTGGTTGAAGCAGGAGAAGACGTACGTCATTTTTCCGGTTGCCGGATCGACGTGCGGCTGCAGGCACTGCGCGCAGATCTCTTTCATCATGCATTGCATCGGGCTGTTGATCGAGCCGATCGGCGACGTGGTTTTCCTTGAGGAATCTTTTGCAAGAACCCCATGTCGGGCTGCGGCCACCGCGGCCATCATGCGGTCGGAGCCGATGGCGATGATGCGGTCGGTCGCGGAATAGGGGATCGGCTGGGCGCCGAGCGCGCCCGACGCATAGGCCAGCATCGCCTGCACGATGTTGCCGACGAAGCTGCGGTCCTGCGGCCGCCGCGCCTGGAATCCGGGCGCTTCGTCGCAGCACCAGACGACCACGTCGGAAGCCGCCTCGATGTCGTCGACGCGATAGCGGTCGGCGAGATGCTTGTACCCGGCGAAGTAGATGACCTTCGAGCCGGCGGCGCGCAGCGCCCGGCCGATGGAGAAGAGCACCGCGTTGCCGAGGCCGCCGCCCGCGAGCACCACCGTCTCGCCGTGGGGAATCTCGGTCGGCGTCCCGGTCGGGCCCATCAGGATCACCGGCTCGCCCGGCTGCAGGTAGGCGAGCAGGTCCGCCGAGCCGCCCATCTCGAGCGCGATCACCGAGATCAGGCCTTTTTCGCGGTCCACCCAGGCGCCGGTGAGCGCGAGGCCTTCCATCGCGAGCGTGGTGCCCGGCACCTTGAGCGCCAGCGCCTCGAAGTTCTGCATGCGGTAGAACTGGCCGGGCTCGAAGCGCCGTGCCGCGACCGGTGCGCGTAGCACCACCTCGACGATGGTCGGCGTCAGGCGCCGCACTTCGTGCACCACCGCGCGCAGATCGCGATTGAGCTTGGCTAGGAACTTCGCGTCGTCCACGCGCAAAGCGGCATCGCGGCTTGCCAGAACCTTCGAAACGATCGGGTAGCCCTGCTTCGCGCTGCCCATGGCTTTCACCACGTTGCCGAAGTAGGACGGATGCAGGTCGCCGAAAAAGCTGATGAAGCGACCGTCGGGGTAACGATGCAGCAAGACCTGCGGGCTTTTCGGCTTGGCGGTGTGGCGCTCGGGCTTGACCGGCGCGCCGGTTTCGTCGGTGGCCAGGAAGTACTTGCCGTCGAGCTCCAGGCCGACACCTTCCTCGCGCGCAAGCACCGTATTGGGCTGCGTGCCGGCAGCGATCAGAACCGAGCGCGCGGGCAGTTGGATCCCATCCTGGAAGGTGACGGCGCTGGCGTGCCCGAACTTGTCGACCTCGATACGCGTCGGCGTCAGCCCTTCGGCGAAAACGATGCCTTCCTCGAGCGCCTTGGCGACTTCCTCGTGGTTGAGGGTATAGGAGGGGCTGTCGATCATGCGACGCCGGTAGGCGATGGTGGCTCCGCCCCAGGATTTGAGCAGTTGAAGCCGTCGTTCGGGGCCGGCCGCGCGCAGCGCCTTGGCATGCGCGATGAACTCCTCGGCGATTTCCCGTTCCTCGGCATTCCAAGCCGGCTTGCTCTCCAGCGCCTCGGTGCGCGCGAGGAATTTCTCCACCTGCACGGCGTAATAGGCGAGCGATTCGGTCGCAGTGTCGACGGCGGTCAACCCACCGCCGATCACCACGATCGGCAGGCGGATTTGCAGGTTGGCGATCGACTCGCGCTTTGCCGCGCCGGTAAGCTGCAGCGCCATGAGGAAGTCGGAGGCGGCCCGCACACCGCGGGCGAAGCCGTTCGGGATCTCGAGCACGGTGGGGCGGCCGGCGCCGGCGCAAAGCGCGATGTGGTCGAACCCGTCGGCGAAGGCCTCGTCGATGGTGAGCGTGCCGCCGAAGCGCACGCCGCCGAACATCGCGAACTGCCGCCGTCGCTCGAGCAGCAGGCGGATGATCTTGAGGAAATTCTTGTCCCAGCGCACCGTGATGCCGTATTCGGCGACGCCGCCGAATCCGGCCATGGCGCGACGATCCAGCGGCTCGCGCAGCTCGCTGATGTCCTTGATGGGTTTGAAGCCGACCCGGTTGCCCAAGCGATCCACACCAGAGACCGCCGGTTCCAGCGGCTCGATCTTCAGGCCATCGATGCCGACCACCGCGTGTCCATCGTTCATCAGGTGGTGCGCCACGGTGAAGCCCGCGGGTCCGAGTCCGACCACGAGCACCCGCTTGCCGGTGGCGGGCTTGGGGAGCGGCCGGCGCAGGTCGAACGGGTTCCAGCGCGTCAGCAGCGAATAGATTTCGAAGCCCCACGGCAGCTCGAGGACGTCCTTCAGCGTGCGGGTCTCGGCTTGCGGAATGTCCACCGGCTCCTGCTTCTGGTAGATGCAGGATTTCATGCAGTCGTTGCAGATGCGATGGCCGGTGGCCGCGGCCATCGGGTTGTCGACCGCGATGATGCCGAGCGCGGCCAGCGCCTCGCCGCGCGCCTTCACCATGTGGAACTCGGAGATTTTTTCCTCGAGCGGGCAGCCGGCGAGCGGCACGCCGAACACCGTCTTGCGGAAGGTTTCCGACGGCGCCTTCTCCTTCAAGCCCTTCGAGCACGAATCCTTGCCTTGCTCGTGGCACCAGATGCAGTAGTTCGCCTGGTCGAGCGCACCGACCAGATCGGTGCCCTGGTCGGTGAGAGCAAAACCCTCGCGATGGCGGAGCTCATGTTCATCCAGCACATTGGTCTGGAAACCGCCGTGGTGTTGCGTGTGGACCGGAATCAACCGCATGAAGTCGAGCTTGCGCGGCGCCTTGAACAGCACGCCGGCGCGATGGCGCGCCTTGCCCTCGGGCGTCAGCATGGCCCACGCGGCGTAGCGCGCCGCTTCCTCCAGGTCCTTCTGGTGCGCCGGCTCGTCTTTCATCCATTCCGCGACTTGCCGCGCGAATTGCAGCTCATCGCGCACCGGCCCGGGTTGGTAGTCCTTCAACTCCTCGGGCTTGACCTTGTGCATTGCGCGGCGCTGCACGAACAGGCGCTTGACCGACCAGAGCGGGGCGAGGGCGTTGTGGCGCTCGGCGAGCGCGCGCGCCTCGGCTTCGATGCCGAAGAGCTTCGCCAGGAAGTCATCGACATGCGGTGCCAGGGCGACGAGAAGGTCGGACTCTTCCTTCCCCGGCGGAATTGTTTGGCGGGAGGAGATCAGCCGCTCGCGCAACGCTGCGTCGATCTCGCCGAGGAAGGCGAGAAACGCCGCGTCGACGCGCAGCAGCCCCTCGCGATCGTAAAGGTCGCCGAAACGAATGCCGAAACCGAGGACCATGCAGTTAGAATTATCAGCGAAATCAACGGGAGCCTTGGCATGCAGATCAGAAATAGCATATTCCTCGTCACTGGCGGCGCCTCGGGTCTGGGTGCGGCAAGCGCGCGCATGGCCGCGGAAAACGGCGCCAAGGTGGTGATCGCGGACCTGCAGGCCGAGCTCGGCGAAAAGCTCGCCAAGGAAATCGGCGGGCGCTTCGTGCGCACCGACGTTTCGTCGGAGGCCGATGGCAAGGCGGCCGTGGCGCTGGCGGTCAAGGAATTCGGCGGCCTCCACGTGCTGGTGAACTGCGCCGGCATCGCACTCGCCGAGCGCACCCTCGGCAAGGAAGCGCCGCACGACCTTGGCCGCTTCACGCGCACCGTGACCGTGAACGTGATCGGCACGTTCAACATGATCCGCCTCGCCGCCGACGCCATGGCGAAAGCGTCGCCGAACGCATCGGGCGAGCGTGGCGTGATCGTCAATACGGCGTCGGTGGCGGCGTTCGACGGGCAGATCGGGCAGGCGGCTTACTCGGCGTCGAAGGGCGCGATCGTCGGCATGACGCTGCCGATCGCGCGCGATCTTTCGCGCAACGGCATCCGCGTGTGCACCATCGCCCCGGGCATCTTCGAGACGCCGCTGCTCGCGGGCCTGCCGAAAGACGCGCAGGAATCGCTCGGCAAGCAGGTGCCATTCCCCTCGCGCCTCGGCCGGCCGACCGAATTCGCCCAGATGGTGAAGTCGATCGTCGAGATCGAGATGCTGAACGCCGAGACCATCCGCCTCGACGGCGCGATCAGGATGGCGCCTAAGTAATCGGTTTCAGTTCCTGCTTGTAGAGCCGGGAGCGTTCCACGTAGCCGCTCGCGATGCCGAGCAGCCGCTGGCGCTCTTCCGGCTTCAGCTCGCGCACGATCTTGCCGGGCGAGCCGATCACCAGGACGCCGTCCGGAATCTCCTTGCCCTCCGCGACCAGGGTATTGGCGCCGATCAGGCTGCCGCGCCCGATGCGGGCGCCGTTGAGAATCACGCTGTTGATGCCGATCAGCGTGCCTTCGCCGATGGTGCAGCCGTGCAGCATCACCTTGTGGCCGATGCTGACGCGTGGCTCGAGGGTCATCGGAAAGCCCGGATCGACGTGCAGCACCGAAGCATCCTGGATGTTGCAGTCTTCGCCGATGACGATGCGGTCGTTCTCCGCGCGGATCACCACTTTGAACCAGACGTTGACGTTGTTGTGCAGCGTGATGTCGCCGACCAGGGTGGCGTCGTGCGCGACGTAATGGTGGTTGCCGAGCAGCGCGGGGCGCCGCTCGCCGAGGGAGAAGAGGGGCATGGGGCTATCATAATCCAGTGAAAATCATCGTACTCGGCGCCGGGGTGATCGGCGTCACGAGCGCCTGGTACCTCGCGGCGGCCGGCCACGAAGTCGCGGTCGTCGAGCGGCGCGATGCCGCGGGCCTGGAGACGTCCTTCGCCAACGGCGGGCAGATCTCCGCCGGCCATGCCGAGCCCTGGGCCAAGCCATCGGTGGTACCGAAGCTCCTGCGCTGGCTGGGACGCGAAGATGCGCCGCTGTTGTTTCGTCCGCGCGCCGACCGGGCGCAGTGGGAGTGGGGCCTGCGCTTTCTGCTCGAATGCTTCCCCGGCCGCTTCCAGCGCCACAGCCGCACGCTCGCCGGCCTTGCCATGCACAGCCGCGAATGCCTGCGTGCTTTGCGCGCGCAGCTCGGCATCCGCTACGACCATCTGGAACGCGGCATCCTGCAGTTCGCCACCAACGAACGCGATCTCGAGGCGCTCACCCGCCATGCGGAAGCGACGCAGGCGCTCGGCATCCGCCGCCAGGTGAAGTCCGCGGGCGAGTGCTTCGCGCTCGAACCCGCCCTGCGGGACTCGCGTGATCGCGTGCTGGGCGGCGTGTATAACCCGAGCGACGAATCGGGCGATGCCCATCGGTTCACGGTGGAGTTGGCGGGGCATGCTGCAGCAAGGGGTGTCGTGTTTCGGTTCGGTACCAGGATAGAGGCGATCGAGGCGACCGGAGGGCAGGTCGGTGGTGATGCGGCTGCATAACGGCGAGACGCTGGCTGCGGATGCCTACGTCGTCGCGCTGGGGAGCTACAGTCCGCTGCTGCTCGCGCCGCTCGGGATCCGCATTCCGGTCTACCCCTTGAAGGGCTATTCGATCACGCTGCCGCTCGGCCCCAAAGAAGCCGCTGCGGCGCCGACCGTGAGCCTTACGGACGAAGCCTTCAAGATCGTGATCTCGCGGCTGGGCAATCGTCTGCGTGCCGCCGGGACCGCGGAGCTCACGGGTTACGACACCACCGTGAACCTGGCGAGGTGCGCGGCAATTGCTAACCGCGTGCGCGATCTGTTTCCGGCACTCGGCGGCGTGAGCGCCGTCGACAACTGGAGCGGTCTGCGGCCGGCCACGCCCAACAATGTGCCGGTCATCGGCAGGACCAGGCTGAAGAACCTGTTCCTGAATACCGGACATGGCACGCTCGGCTGGACCTTGGCCTGCGGCTCGGCAAGCGTGCTGGCGGATCTGATGTCGGCGCGGCAGCCGCAGATCGCCTTTGCTTTCTCATGAGGCAAAGCGAATCGGAATTCCTCCAGATCCGCGGGCTGCGTTATCACGTGAGGCATTGGCGCTCTCCCGGTGCGCCGAAGATGGTGCTGCTGCACGGCTGGATGGATGTGTCGGCGTCGTTCCAGTTCATGGTCGATGCGCTGCGGGCGCCGTGGGATGTCTACGCGCCGGACTGGCGCGGCTATGGCCTTACCGATTGGGGAAAAGCGGATTGCTACTGGTTCCCGGACTACATCGCCGATCTCGATGCATTGCTCGAACACATTGAGCCCGGCGCGCCGGTCAACCTCGTCGGCCACAGCCTCGGCGGCAACGTGGCGGCGTTGTATGCCGGCGTCCGTCCCGCGCGCATTGCGCGCTTCGTCAACCTCGAAGGCTTCGGCATGGCGCCGACGCATGCCGAGCAGGCGCCCAAGCGCTACGCGCGCTGGCTGGAAGAACTGCGCGATCCGCCGGGACTGCGTTCCTATGAAAGCTTTTCCGCACTGGCCGACCGGCTGCAGCAAGGCAACAAGCGGCTGTCGCGCGAGCGGGCGGAATTTCTCGCCCGCCACTGGGGCCAGCAAGCGCCGGACAAAGGCGTCGTGCTGCGCGGCGATCCGGCGCACAAGATCGTCAATCCGGTGCTGTACCGCTACGAAGAAGTGCGAGCCTGCTGGCAGGAAGTGCGCGCGCCGGTGTTGTGGGTGGAGGGCGCCGAGTCCGAAACACCGCATCGGCTGCACCTGAATGCAGCGCAGATTGCCGAGCGCCGTGCCGCCTTTGCGAATGTGAAGGAGATCAGCGTGCCGGAAGCCGGGCACATGCTGCACCACGATCAGCCCGAAGCGGTGGCGCGCCTGGTCGAGGGATTCCTCGCGCGCTGATGGCCCAATTTTTCGCCATCCACCCGACCCATCCGCAGAAGCGGCTCATCCGCCAGGCGGCGGACATCGTGCGCCACGGCGGCGTCATCGCCTATCCAACCGATTCCTGCTACGCGCTTGGCTGCGATCGCGCGAACGCGAAAGGGCTCGAGCGCCTGCGCCGCATCCGGGCGATCGACGAGCGACACCACCTGACGCTGATGTGCCGCGACCTTTCGGAGATGGCCAAGTACGCCATCGTCGATGACGCGCAGTTCAAGCTGATGAAGAGCGCCACGCCGGGCAGCTACACCTTCATTCTGCGCGCGCGCCGGGAAGTGCCGCGGCGCCTGACACGCAAGAAGACGATCGGCGTGCGCGTGCCGGCGCATCCGGTGGCGCACGCGCTGCTCGCGGAGCTCGACCAGCCGATGTTGTCGACCACGCTGCTGCTCCCTGGCGAGCCAAGTCCGCTCGCGGAAGCCGAAGCGGTGCGCGCCCGGCTCGAGCACGAGGTGGATCTGGTCATCGACGCCGGGCCGTGCGGGGTCGAGCCAAGCACGGTGATCGATCTGAGCGGGGATGCGCCGCGCGTGCTGCGCGAAGGAAAGGGCTCGCTCGCGCCGTTCGCGGTGGAACGCGTCTGATAAAATTCGCCGGGCAAAAGATGGACGTCAACGTCAGTCAGTACCACCAATTCGTCCAGACGCTTGCCATCTACGCGCTCCCGGTTCTGTTCGCCATCACGCTGCACGAGGCCGCGCACGGCTACGTGGCGCGGCACTTCGGCGACATGACCGCGCACGCGCAAGGGCGCATCAGCCTGAATCCCATCCGTCATGTCGACATCATCGGCACCATCGTGGTGCCGCTGGTCATTTTGTTTCTCTCCGGCTACAAGTTCCTCTTCGGCTGGGCGAAGCCGGTGCCGGTGAACTACTCGGCGCTGCGCAAGCCGCGGCCCCACATGGCGTGGGTCGCGGCTGCGGGCCCGGGCGCGAACCTGCTCATGGCGCTGATCTGGGCGGCGCTGCTGAAGCTGGCGGTGCTGCTGCCCGAAAATGGCTTCTCGGTCTTCCTGCGGCTGATGTCCGAAGCCGGCATCGTGGTCAACCTGGTATTCATGTTCCTCAACCTGATTCCGATCCTGCCGCTGGACGGCGGCCGGATCCTGGCGAGCCTGCTGCCGCGCCGCGCCGCCGGCCAGTATGCGCGCCTCGAGCCGCTCGGCCTTCCGCTGCTCGTGGTCCTCTTGCTCACCAACGTCCTCAACTTCGTGCTGCAGCCGCTGGTGGGCGTGTCGGACGCGCTGATTCGCGCGATCGTGCTCTGACGATGTACGAAACGCGCGTCCTCTCCGGCATGCGGCCGACCGGCAGCCTGCACCTGGGCCATTACCACGGCGTGCTGAAAAACTGGGTACGCCTGCAGGCGGAATATCCGTGCCTGTTCTTTGTCGCCGATTGGCACGCGTTGACGACCGACTACGAAAAGCCGGGCGACGTGCAGCAAACCGGGCTCGACATGGTGATCGACTGGCTGGCGGCCGGGGTAGACCCGAATCAGGCGATCCTGTTCGTCCAGTCGCAGGTGCTCGAGCACGCCGAGCTCCACCTGCTGCTGTCGATGATGACGCCGCTCGGCTGGCTCGAGCGCGTGCCGACCTACAAGGACCAGCAGGAGAAGCTCGCCGACAAGGACTTGTCGACTTACGGCTTCCTCGGTTATCCGCTGCTGCAATCGGCCGACATCCTGATCTACCGCGCCCGCTACGTCCCGGTGGGCGAGGACCAGGTGCCGCACATCGAATTCACGCGCGAGGTCGGGCGCCGCTTCAATCATCTTTACGGACGCGAGGCCGGGTTCGAGGAGAAGGCCAAGGGGGCGGTGAAGAAAATGGGGACGAAAAAGGCGCGTCTCCTGAACGAGCTGCGCACCAAGTTCCTCGAGCAAGGAGACGCGGCGTCGCTCGCGCGCGCCCAGGCGTTGCTGGATGAGCAGCAGAACCTCTCGCGCGGAGACCGCGAGCGGCTGTACGGCTGGCTGGAAGGCGGCGGCCGCAAGATCCTGGTGGAGCCCGAGGCGCTGCTCACCGAAGCCTCGCGCATGCCGGGACTCGACGGGCAGAAGATGTCCAAGTCCTACGGCAACACCATCGCCCTGCGCGAGGACCCGGAGTCGGTGGCGAGGAAAATCAAGACCATGCCGACCGACCCGGCGCGGGTGAAGCGAACCGACCCCGGCAATCCGGAGAAATGCCCGGTCTGGGACTTGCATAAGATCTACTCCGATGCCGAACGCAAGGAGTGGGTGATGAAGGGCTGCACCACGGCCGGGATCGGCTGCCTGGAATGCAAGCAGCCGGTGATCGACGCGATCAACCGCGAGCTGGCGCCGATCCGCGCGCGCGCCCAGACCTACATCGACGATCCGGCGCTCGCCAAGAACATCGTCGCCGACGGCTGCGACAAGGCGAGGAAGCTCGCCATGGAAACCATGCGCGACGTGCGTGAAGCGATGGGGCTCGCCTACCCGTGACCATGACTGCCAAGGTCTACGGCGAGCCTGTCATCGAGCTGCCGCACGATCTGTACATTCCACCGGACGCGCTGGAGATCGTGCTGGAAGCGTTCGAGGGTCCTCTGGATCTTCTCTTGTACCTGATCCGCAAGGAAAACCTCGACATCCTGGACATCCCGATGGCGCCGCTCACGCGCCAGTATTTGGAATACGTCGAGGCCCTGCGCGCCACAAACCTCGAGCTCGCCGCGGACTACCTGGTCATGGCCGCGATGTTGATGGAGATCAAGTCGCGCCTCCTGCTGCCGCGCCCGCCGAGCGCCGCGCCGATCGAGGACGATCCGCGGGCGGAGCTGGTCCGGCGCCTGCTCGAATACGAGCGCATGAAAAAGGCGGCACAGGGCCTCGACGAGCTGCCGCAGGTCGGGCGCGACGTCATCGCGATCTCGGTGTGGATCGAGAAAACCGTGTCGCAGCGCCTGCCCGACGTCGCTGTCGCCGACCTGGCGGAGGCTTGGCGCACGCTTTTGCATCGCGCCCGATTGACGAAGCACCATCGGGTTTCGCGCGAAGAGCTTTCGGTGCGCGCCCACATGAGCTCCATCCTGCGCGCGCTCAAGGAGCGGCGCGTGGTCGAGTTCGCCGAGCTGTTCGAGCCGCAGCGCGGCGTCCCGGTTCTCGTCGTCACTTTCCTCGCGCTGCTCGAGCTCGCGCGCGAGCTGCTGATCGAGATCACGCAATCCGCTGGATTCGGTCCGATTTACGTAAAATTGGCGCATGCTCAATCCGCCTGAGGCAAAGCGCATCCTGGAAGCGGCGCTGCTCGCGTCGCAGGAGCCGCTCGGCCTGACCGATCTCAAACGTTTGTTCGACGGCGAGCTTGGCGCCGACACCCTGCGTCCACTGCTCGCCGAGCTCGCCGAGGAGTGGCAGGGACGCGCCGTCGAGCTGGTGAGCCTGGCCAGTGGCTGGCGATTCCAGACGCGTGCCGAGCTCCAGCCCTACCTCGACAAGCTATTCCCCGAAAAGCCGCCGCGCTACTCGCGGGCGGTGATGGAAACCCTGGCGATCATCGCTTACCGCCAGCCCGTGACGCGCGGCGACATCGAAGACGTGCGCGGCGTCGGGGTTTCCACCCAGATCATCCAGGCGCTGGAAACGCGCGGCTGGATCGACGTCGTCGGCCACCGGGAAACTCCAGGCCGGCCGGCGCTTTACGCCACCACGACCCGGTTCCTCGACGATCTCGGGCTGCGCTCGCTGGAGGAGCTGCCGCCGCTCGAGGAGATCGCCAAGACCCTCCAGCTTGAGGTGGTGCCCACTGCCGAACCCGAAGCCGAAGCCGCCGTCCGGGAAGAAGAACACCAGCAACACCCCGCCACCGGCACCGACGGCTGAGCGGGTTCAGAAGTTGCTGGCGGCCGCCGGACTTGGTTCGCGCCGCGAGATCGAGACCTGGATCGAGGCTGGGCGCGTCAGCATCAACGGTAAGGTGGCGCAGCTCGGCGATCGCGCGGCGCCCGGGGATGCGATCTTGGTGGATGGCAAACCGGTTGTCCGCCCAGAGACGTCGCAGCGCCCGAGTGCTCCTGTATCACAAGCCGGTTGGTGAGCTGGTCACGCGCAGCGATCCGCAGGGCAGGAAGACCGTATTCGAGCAGCTGCCGCCGGGCCGGTGGGTGGCAGTCGGCAGGCTGGACCTCAATAGCTCGGGGTTGCTGCTGCTCACGGATTCTGGCGAGCTTGCCAACCGCCTGATGCACCCCCGATATGGTCTGGAACGCGAGTACGTCGCCCGCATCCGCGGCACGCTGCAGTCCTACGAGGAAAAAAAGCTTTTGCAAGGCATCGACCTGGACGGGGTGCCGGCCCGTTTCGAGAGCGTGCGGAGCGATCGCGCCAGCGAGGGGACCAACCAGTGGTACCGGGTAGTTCTGAAAGAAGGAAGAAACCGCGAGGTCAGAAGGCTTTTCGAGGCCGTCGGGCATCCGGTCAGCCGCCTCGTACGCGTGCGCTACGGGCCGCTCGAGCTGCCTCCGCATCTCGCGCCCGGACGCTGGATTGAGCTGCGAAATCCGGTTATACTTCAAAAGCTTTAGAGCACCTCGGTTTTTTGGTTTCGCAGATGGGCTTCGGCCCATTTTTTGTTTTGAGCCTCGAAAAAGTGATCGAGCCGGCGGTCAGCGGCCTGGGGTACGAACTGGTCGACGTGCAAGCGTCGAACGGCGGGCGAATGCTGCGCCTGTTCATCGACAAACCCGGTGGTATCACGGTGGAGGACTGCGCGGCGGTGAGCCGGCACCTCACGCGGGTGCTGGCTGTCGAAGGCATCGAATACGAGCGGCTGGAAGTGTCCTCGCCCGGTCTCGACCGGCCGCTGCGCAAGGGAGCCGACTTCGCGCGTTTTTCGGGCCAGCGGGCGGAAGTGCGGATGCGCACGCCGGACGCGACGGGGCGGCGGCGGTTCGTAGGGGTTCTGCGGGGCGAGAACGGGGGCCGCGTGGAGATTGAATTGGACGGACAGATAGTGGCGCTGGAGCTCGCGGACGTGGAGCGGGCGAAGCTGGTGCCGGAACTGTGAGGATTGCAACGTGGCGTTGAATGTGGCGACAGGGAATCGTGAACTGGTGATGCTGGTGGACGTGCTCGCGCGCGAGAAGAACGTGCCGCGCGACATCGTCTTCGGGGCGCTCGAGATGGCGCTCGCCTCGGCGACCAAGAAGAAGTACACGGAGGACATCGACGTACGGGTGGCGGTCGACAAGAATACCGGCGCCTATGAAACCTTCCGTCGCTGGCGCGTGCTGCCCGACGACGCGCCGGACTGGAACACCGCCCAGATGCTGTCGGTCGAAGAGGCGCAGGATCGCGGCAAGGCCGACGCCAAGCTGGACGACGTGATCGAAGAGCCGATCCCCAACGTGGAGTTCGGCCGCATCGGCGCGCAGACCGCCAAGCAGGTGATCCTGCAGCGCATCCGCGACGCCGAGCGCGAGCAGATCCTGAACGACTTCCTGTCGCGCGGCGACGAGCTGGTGACCGGCACGGTGAAGCGCATGGAGCGCGGCAACGCGATCATCGAGTCCGGGCGGCTCGAGGCGCTGCTGCCGCGCGAGCACATGATTCCGAAAGAGAACCTGCGCGTCGGCGACCGCGTGCGCGCCTGGGTGGCGAAGATCGACCGCCAGGCCCGCGGGCCCCAGCTCATCCTGTCGCGCACCGCGCCGCAATTCATCATGAAGCTGTTCGAGCTCGAGGTGCCCGAGATCGAGGAAGGCCTGCTCGAGATCAAGTCGGCGGCGCGCGATCCCGGCATCCGCGCCAAGATCGCGGTGCACACCAACGACAAGCGCATCGACCCGATCGGTACCTGCGTCGGCATGCGCGGCTCGCGCGTGCAGGCAGTAACGCAGGAGCTGGCCGGCGAGCGCGTCGACATCGTGCTCTGGTCCGCCGACCCGGCGCAGTTCGTCATCGGCGCGCTCGCGCCGGCCGAAGTGTCGTCGATCGTGGTCGACGAGGAAAAGCATGCGATGGATGTGGTGGTCGACGAGGAGAACCTCGCGGTCGCCATCGGCCGCAGCGGCCAGAACGTGCGCCTCGCCTCCGAGCTCACCGGGTGGCAGATCAACCTGATGACCGAGGAAGAGTCCACCAAGAAGCAGCAGGAAGAAAGCGGGCGCATCAAGCAACACTTCATGGAGAAGCTCGACGTCGACGAGGAAGTGGCGAACATCCTGATCGAGGAAGGGTTCTCGACCATGGAAGAGATCGCCTACGTGCCGATCAACGAGCTGAACGAGATCGAGGCGTTCGACGAGGATACGGTGAACGAGCTGCGCAACCGCGCTCGCAACGCGCTGCTGGTCGCGGCGATCGCCAACGAAGAGAAGATGGAAGGCGTCGACCCGGAGATGCTCAAGCTCGAAGGCATGGATACGCAGCTTGCGGCCAAGCTGGTCGAGAAAGGCGTCAAGACGCGCGACGACCTCGCCGACCTCGCGGTCGACGAGCTCTCCGAGATGACGGGCATGGACCCCGAGCTCGCCAAGAAGCTCATCATGGCCGCGCGCGCGCACTGGTTTGAGAACAAGGAGACCGCGTAAGTGGCGCAAACCAGCGTTGCCCAATTTGCGAGCGAGCTTAAGGTCCCGCCCTCCGTGCTGCTGGAGCAGCTGCGCGCGGCCGGCGTGGACAAGAAGCAGGCCGACGACGCGCTCTCCGAGCAGGACAAGTCGCGCCTGCTCGAGTACCTGCGCAAGATGCATGGCTCGGCGGAGCAGAAGAACAAGATCACGCTGACCCGCAAGCACACCCAGGAAATCAAGAAGACCGACGCCAGCGGGAAGTACCGCACCGTGCAGGTCGAGGTGCGCAAGAAGCGCGTGTTCGTGAAGCGCGATCCCGCCGAAGTCACCGCGCAAGCCGTAGCGGCGGAAGCGCCGCCCCCGCCGCCGCCCGCCGCCCCCACGGTGGACGCCAAGGAAATCGAGCTGCGGCAGGAGGAAGCGCGCCGCGAGCAGCAGCTCGCCGAGCTTCAGGCGGCCGAGTTGCGCGAGAAGCAGGAGCGCGAGCGCAAGGAAGCCGAGCAGAAGGCAGCGGCCGAGGCGGCCGCCGCGCCTGCGGCCGCTGCGCAGCCAGCGACCACGCTGCATGCGCCCAAGCCCGCCACCGACGCCAAGACCGACAAGAAGCCGAAGAAGGCGAAGACCACGACGGTGCTGCGCGACGACTCGGTGCGCCGGCGCCAGATCAAGACGCGCGGCGACTCCGGCGGCGGCGTCGGCGGCTGGCACGCACGCGGCGGCGGCCGCCACCGCTCATCGTCCGGCGGCGAGCAGACCACGTTCGCGCAGCCCACCGAGCCGCTGGTGCGCGAGGTCGCGGTACCGGAAACCATTACCGTGGGCGAGCTTGCCCACCGCATGTCGGTGAAAGCGGCCGAGGTCATCAAGGCGCTGATGAAGCTGGGCACCATGGCGACCATCAACCAGGTGCTCGACCAGGAGACCGCGATCATCGTGGTCGAGGAGATGGGCCACAAGGCCAAGGCGGCGAAGCTCGACGATCCCGAGTCCTACCTCGACGATCCCGAAGCCGCCGTGGAGACCGAGCTCAAGCCGCGGCCGCCTGTGGTGACCGTAATGGGCCACGTCGATCACGGCAAGACTTCGCTGCTCGACTTCATCCGCACCACCAAGGTGGCGGCGGGAGAGGCGGGCGGCATCACGCAGCACATCGGCGCTTATCACGTCGAGACGCCGCGCGGCGTCATCACCTTCCTCGATACGCCGGGCCACGAGGCGTTCACCGCCATGCGTGCGCGCGGCGCGCAGGCCACCGACATCGTGATCCTGGTGGTGGCGGCTGACGACGGCGTCATGCCGCAGACCATCGAGGCCATCAACCACGCCAAGGCCGCCGAAGTGCCGCTGGTCGTGGCGATGAACAAGATCGACAAGCACGAAGCCAATCCCGACAAGGTGAAGCAGGAGCTGCTCACGCACGGCGTCGTGCCCGAGGAATACGGCGGCGATTCGCCCGTGGTGCCGGTGTCGGCGAAGACCGGCCAGGGCGTGGACGCGCTGCTCGAGCAGGTGCTGCTGCAGGCCGAAGTGCTCGAGCTCAAGGCCTCCACCGACTCCCCGGCGAGGGGCGTGGTGATCGAGGCGCGGCTCGACAAGGGCCGCGGCCCGGTGGCGACGCTGCTGGTGCAGTCCGGCACGCTGCGGCGAGGCGACATCGTCCTCACCGGCGCGGTGTACGGCCGCGTGCGCGCCATGCTCGACGAGAACGGCAAGCCGGTGCAGGAAGCCGGGCCGTCGATCCCGGTCGAGGTGCAGGGTTTGTCGGAAGTCCCGAGCGCCGGCGAGGAGATGATGGTGGTCGCCGATGAGCGCAAGGCGCGCGAGATCGCCAATTTCCGCCAGGGCAAGTTCCGCGACGTGAAGTTCGCGAAGCAGCACGCCACCAAGCTCGAAAACATGTTCGGCCAGATGGCCGAGGGCGAGAAGAAGGTGCTCACCCTGGTGGTCAAGTCCGACGTGCAGGGCTCGCAGGAGGCACTGGTGCATGCGCTCACGCGCCTCGCCACCGAGGAGGTGAAGGTGAGCGTGGTGCACGCCGGCGTCGGCGCGATTACCGAGTCGGATGTCAACCTCGCCATGGCGGCGCGCGCAGTGATCATCGGCTTCAACGCCCGCGCCGACGCCACCGCGCGCAAGCTCATCGAGTCGGCGGGCGTGCAGGTGCGCTACTACAACATCATCTACGACGCGGTCGAGGAGATGAAGGCCGCGCTCTCGGGGATGCTGGCGCCGGAGCGCAAGGAACAGGTCATCGGCATGGTGCAGGTGCGGCAGGTGTTCCGCATCTCGAAGATCGGCACCGTGGCGGGCTGCTACGTGCAGGAAGGCCTGGTCAAGCGCAGCGCGCAGGTTCGCGTGCTGCGCGACAACGTAGTCATCCACACCGGCGACATCGATTCGCTGAAGCGCTTCAAGGACGACGTGCGCGAGGTCAAGGCCGGCTTCGAATGCGGCATGTCGCTGAAGAACTTCGCCGATCTGAAGGAAAGCGATCAGTTCGAGGTGTTCGAGGTCGTGGAGGTTGCCCGGACGCTGTGAAAAAGAAATCGGGTCGTCCGCAAAAGCTGGGCGACCTGATCCAGCGGGAAGTGTCCGATCTGATCCGGCTGGAGGTGCGCGACCCGCGGGTGGGGATGATCACCATTACGTCGGTTGACGTGTCGCCCGACATGACGCACGCCAAGATTTTCTTCACCGTGCTCGAGAAGGACAAGCTGCAGGACACGCTCGAGGGCCTGAAGCGCTCTGCCGGCTTCCTGCGCGCGCAGCTCGCCAAGCGCGTGCAGATGTACACCACGCCCGAGCTGCGTTTCGTCTACGACGAATCGGTGGAAAGAGGCGATCGCCTCTCGCGCCTCATCGATGCTGCGCTAAAGCCCCGGAAATGATCGACGGCGCGCTGCTGCTCGACAAGCCGCTCGGGCTTACGTCCAACGCCGCGCTGCAGAAGGCCAAGCGGCTGTTCGGCGCGGACAAGGCCGGGCACGCCGGCACGCTCGACCCGCTGGCGTCGGGGCTGCTGATGGTGCTGTTCGGCGAGGCCACGAAATTCGCCGGCCCGCTGCTCGACGCCGACAAGGAATACCTCGCGACCGTGAAGCTCGGCCAGCGTACGAGCACCGGCGATGTGGAGGGCCAGGTTCTGCAGACCCGGGAAGTGTCTTTCTCCCGGCAAGATCTCGCCCGGGTATTGGAGCGCTTCCGCGGCGAGATCGAGCAGGTGCCGCCGATGCACTCGGCGCTGAAGCACCAGGGGACGCCGCTCTATCGGCTGGCGCGTCGCGGGGAAGAGGTGGTGCGCGCGCCGCGCCGCGTCCGCATTTCGGTATTGGAGCTCACCGCTCTCGAAGGCGCCACGCTGGGGTTGCGCGTGGTCTGCACCAAAGGCACCTATATCCGCGTCCTGGCCGAGGACATTGGCGAGGCGCTCGGCTGTGGCGCGCACCTTGGCGGGCTGCGACGCACGGCCTCGGGTCGTTTCCGCATCGAGCAGGCGGCCACCCTGGAGGCGCTCGCCGAGCCTGCCGAGCGCCAGCGCCGGCTGCTGCCCTTGCCGGCGCTGCTGGAAGGCCTGCCGCATGCCGAGCTGGGCGCCGCCGAGGAAACCCGACTGCGGCAGGGACAGACATTGGAAATCAGCGGCCTGCAGCCCGGGCTATGCGCGGTGGTGCGCCCCGACGGCGCCGTCATCGGCCTGGGCAGCGCCGACGGCGAGGGCACCCTGAGGCCGCTGCGATTGACCAGCGGGCTTACCCAAACGGCTGAAAAACATTTAAAATCCGCGCCTCACATCGAGAGAGAGTAGAGATGGCTTTGCAGGTTGAGCAAAAAGGACAGGTGGTCAAGCAATACCAGCGCGCCGGGAACGACACCGGGTCGCCGGAAGTCCAGATCGCGCTCCTCACCGAGCGCATCAACGGCCTCACCGAGCATTTCAAGACGCACGTCAAGGATTTCCATTCGCGCCGCGGGCTCCTGAAGCTGGTGAGCCAGCGCCGCAAGCTGCTCGACTATCTGAAGCGCAAGGACGCGGACAAGTACCGCGGCCTGATCGAGCGGCTGAGTCTGCGCAAATAGGTCGTCCGTTCTCCGTGCCGCAAGGCTGAACGCTCGTCGCCGTCGATGAGCGTTTTTTGTTTCCAAGGATCCCCGTGAACCCAATCAAGAAGACTTTTACCCTCGGCAGCCACCAGGTGACGTTCGAGACCGGCGAGATCGCGCGCCAGGCGCACGGCGCCGTGATCTGCTCGATCGACGACACCGTGGTGCTGGCGACCGTCGTCGCCGCCAAGGCGCCCAAGGTGGGGCAGGACTGGTTCCCGCTCACCGTCGACTATGTCGAGAAAACCTACGCCGCCGGCAAGATCCCGGGCGGCTTCTTCAAGCGCGAAGGGCGCCCGACCGAGAAGGAAACCCTGACCTCGCGCCTCATCGATCGGCCGATCCGGCCGCTGTTCCCGGATGGCTTCTTCAATGAAGTGCAGGTCGTGGCGACGGTGCTTTCGCTCAACCCCGAAGTCGACTCCGACATCCCGGCGATGCTGGCGGTATCGGCGGCGCTCGAGATCTCTGGCATCCCGTTCAACGGCCCGATCGGCGCCTGCCGCGTCGGCTACGTCAACGGTGAATACGTCATCAACCCGACCACGACCCAGCTGAAGGAATCCCGGCTCAACCTGGTGGTCGCCGGTACCGAGCAAGGCGTGATGATGGTCGAGTCCGAGGCGCTGGAACTGCCCGAGGACGTCATGCTGGGCGGCGTGGTGTACGGCCATGAGCAGATGCAGGTCGCGATCCAGGCGATGCAGGAGCTGGCCGAGCAGGCCGGCAAGCCGGCGTGGGACTGGAAGCCGCAGCCCAAGAACGAGGCGCTGATCGCGCGCGTCGCCGAGCTGGAGCAGGAATTCCGCGAGGCCTTCGCCATCAAGCAGAAGCAGGCGCGCAACACCCGCCTCGGCGAGATCCGCAAGGCCGCGCTGGACAAGCTGGCGGCTGAAGCCGCCGCCACCGGGACGCCGCTCGACGCCAACGCGGTGAAGGAGATGTTCTTCAATCTCGAGTCCAAGATCGTGCGCAGCCAGATCCTCGACGGCGAGCCGCGCATCGACGGCCGCGATACCCGCACCGTGCGGCCGATCACCGTGCGCGTCGGCGTGCTGCCGCGCACGCACGGCTCGGCCCTCTTCACGCGCGGCGAGACGCAAGCTTTGGTCACCGTGACCCTGGGTACCGGGCGCGACGAGCAGATCATCGACGCGCTGGCGGGCGAGTACCGCGAGCGCTTCATGTTCCACTACAACATGCCGCCCTACGCGACCGGCGAGACCGGTCGCATGGGACCGTCGAAGCGCCGCGAGATCGGCCACGGCCGCCTCGCCAAGCGCTCGCTGATCGGCCTGCTGCCGACGCCGGAAGAGTTCGGCTACTCGATCCGCGTGGTGTCCGAGATCACCGAATCCAACGGCTCGTCTTCGATGGCCTCGGTGTGCGGCGCGAGCCTCGCGCTGATGGACGCCGGCGTGCCGGTCAAGGCGCACGTCGCCGGCATCGCCATGGGGCTGATCAAGGAAGGCAACCGCTTCGCGGTGCTCTCCGACATCCTCGGCGACGAGGATCACCTCGGCGACATGGACTTCAAGGTCGCGGGCACCGACAAGGGCATCACCGCGCTGCAGATGGACCTCAAGATCGAGTCCATCAACAAGGGCATCATGAAGGTGGCATTGGACCAGGCGCGCGAGGCGCGTCTTTCGATCCTCGAAATCATGAAGGGCGGGATCGAGGGCTCGCGCACCGAGCTGTCGACCTTCGCGCCGCGCATCATCAAGATCAAGATCAACCCGGACAAGATCCGCGACGTCATCGGCAAGGGCGGGGTGGTGATCCGCGGCATCCAGGAGGAGACCGGCACCACGATCGAGATCGAGGACGACGGCACCATCTCGATCGCCTGCGTGGTGGCCGAGGGCGGCGAGGCGGCGCGCAAGCGCATCCAGGAGCTCACCGCGGACGTCGAGGTCGGCAAGATCTACGAGGGCCCGGTGCTGCGCCTGCTCGACTTCGGCGCCATCGTGCAGCTGATGCCCGGCCGCGACGGCCTGCTGCACATCTCGCAGATCAGCCACGAGCGCGTCAACGCCGTGTCAGATCACCTGAAGGAAGGCCAGGTCGTAAAAGTCAAAGTGCTCGAGGCGGACGACAAAGGCCGCGTGCGCCTCTCGATGAAAGCCGTCAAGGAACAGGAAACGGCGAAGCAGAGCGGGTAAGGTACCGTGTCGCCCCCGCGAAGGCGGGGAGCCTACGCGATTCCCGCCTACGCGGGAATGACAGAGCTGGTTACTTGGCGACCTGGCGCTCGCGCAGCTCGTCGAGCGTCTTGCAGTCGATGCACAGCGTCGCGGTCGGCCGCGCCTCCAGGCGCTTGAGGCCGATTTCGACGCCGCAGCTGTCGCAGTAGCCGTACTCGTTCGCGTCGATGCGCGCGATGGTCTCGTCGATCTTCTTGATCAGCTTGCGCTCGCGGTCGCGGTTGCGCAGCTCGAGCGCCATGTCGGATTCCTGGCTGGCGCGGTCGTTCGGATCGGCGAACACCGTCGCCTCGTCCTGCATGGTATGCACCGTGCGGTCGATTTCCTGCGACAGCTCCGACTTGAGGGACTCGAGGATCTTGCGGAAGTGCGAACGCTGGCGCGCGTTCATGTACTCCTCGCCCTTTTTCGCCGCGTACGGGGTGAAGCCTTTTCTGGAGAGATCTACGGCCATGTTCCGCTCAAAAAACGAATGCGCTTTGTATCATTAAGGGACCCGCTTTGTATCACTAAAGAGTCCCCCGTCGCAAGCGCGTTACGTTGCCCTCGCCATTCGCTAAGAGTATCATTTGACGCCTTTTTCGGGGTGTGGCGCAGCCTGGTAGCGCGCCTGCTTTGGGAGCAGGATGTCGCGTGTTCAAATCACGCCACCCCGACCAGTTGCGACGTTGCCCGGTAAGCTGCCCGTAGCTCAACCGGATTAGAGCACCAGCCTTCTAAGCTGGGGGTTGTGGGTTCGAGTCCCGCCGGGCAGGCCAAACGAGTACTGTGTTGCACAGTGGTGACCGTAGCTCAACGGTAGAGTCCTGGATTGTGATTCCAGTTGTTGCGGGTTCGAATCCCGTCGGTCACCCCAATCTTTCCCCGCTCGCGCCGCGGCCGTGGCGCGCGCCGGCGTTGCGCGGCACTACGCCGCGCGCCGCGTTCCGCGCCGTGTCCCACGCGATCCTCGAGCAGATCGAGCTCAACGCGCGCGGCGCCCTTCTTTCCGACGATCCGGAGTTCCTGCACCAATTGCGCGTTGGTTTGCGCCGCCTGCGCGCAGCGCTCCGCGCCTTCCGCGATCTGTTGCCATCCAAGTCGACGAAAAGGCTGAAACGCTCGCTGCGCAAGCTCTCGCCGAAGCTCGGCGCGGCGCGCGACTGGGACGTCCTCGTCGCGCGGCTGGAGGCGCAACGCGCTTCCCCGGAGCTCTTGCGCAAAGCGCAGGCGCGGCGCGCTGCCGCTCGCCGGGTGGCGCGACGCGCGCTGGTGTCGAAGGGCTTTGCCGGTATCAGGGCCGGCGTGCGCGGCCTTGCGGCGACTGAAAGTCGGGCACCGCTTGGGCAGTTCGCCGCGGCCGCGCTCGAGCGTGCCCATCGCAAGCTCATCACGCAAGCGCACGGCGCCGACTGGAGCGCCGCCTCGGCGCGCCATGCGCTTCGCATCCGCGTCAAGCGCCTGCGCTATAGCTGCGAGTTTTTCGCGCCGGCGTTCCCGGCCAAGCGCGTGACGCCTTACATCGCCGCGTTGAAGGCGCTGCAGGACATCCTGGGTGAGCTCAATGACGTCGCGGTCGGCCGCCGGCTGCTCGGCTTCGCCGGCGAAGAGGCCGCGCTGCTCAGGCGGCTCGGGCCCGCGTGGCGCGCGCTCGAGCGCCGGCCGGTATTCTGGCGCGCGTGAGCTTGAACACCTCGTCCTGGAGCCATTCGAACGCGACGTCGGGATAGGCGCGCTCCAGCGCCTTGCGGTTCTCGCCGATCTCGCACACCAGCAGGCCGCGCGGCTCGAGATGCGCCGGCGCGCCTTCGAGGATGCGCGCGACGAAATCCAGGCCCTGGCCGCCGGCGGCGAGCGCGATGCCGGGCTCGTAGCGATATTCGGGCGGCAGCTTGCGCATCGCCGGCGTGCTGACGTAGGGCGGATTGCTGATGATGAGGTCGTAGCGTCCCTTCAGTTGCTCGAAGAGATCGGAGCGGATGAGCCGGACGCGCTTGCCGAGCTTGTGCTGGCGCACGTTCCGTGCGGCCACGGCGAGCGCCGCGCTGGAAATGTCCGCGGCATCCACCCGCGCCTTCGGAAAAGCCCGCGCAGCCAGGATGGCGAGGCAACCCGAGCCGGCGCACAGGTCGAGGATGCGCGTTGGGACGACGCGCAGGCCTTTCAGGAGGAAGGCGATATGCGAGCGCGGCACGATCACGCGCCGGTCGACATAGAAGGGCAGGCCGTCGAGCCAGGCTTCGTTCAGCAGATAGGCCGCGGGGATGCGCTGCTCGATCCGCTTTTTGACCAGGGGTTGTATCGGCCAGGGCATCGACCTCGCCCGTTAAATCCGTATCAAACGGCAACTGCAGTCCGCGAAGGACGAGGAAAGCGGCCTCATCGTGCGCGTTGTCAGTGCCATGGCCGTAGTGCAGTCGCGCCGCGCGGAGCTGGCGCTCGGTCTGCCGGATGAGCTCCCCTAGCGTCAAGGGAGCAGGGAGCGCAGGGTGTCCAGGTAAATGCGCGGCAGCATCTCGAGCTCGTCGAGCGTGATGTGCTCGTTGAGCTTGTGGATGCTGGCGTTGACCGGGCCGAGCTCGATCACCTCGGGACAGATTTCGATGATGAAGCGCGCATCGGAGGTGCCGCCGGTGGTGGTGACCTCGGCGTTATGGCCGGTGTGCTTTTTCGCGGCCGCCACGACCAGCTTTTCGAGACGACCCCGCTTGCTGAGGAACGGCTTGGCGCCGAGCAGCCAGGCGATCGAATACTCGAGGCCGTGCTTTTTCAGGATCGCTTCGACGCGCTCCTTGAGGGAGGCGTCAGTGCTCTCGGTGGAGAAACGGAAATTGAAGTCCACTTCCACCGACCCCGGCACCACGTTCGCCGCCCCGGTGCCGGCGTGGATATTCGACACCTGGAAGCTCGTGGGCGGGAAGCTGTCGTTGCCTTTGTCCCACTGCGTGCGCGCCAGCTCCGCGAGGGCCGGCGCCAGGAGGTGGATGGGATTCTTGACGAGATGCGGATAAGCAACGTGCCCCTGGATCCCGCGCACCACCAGCTTGCCGGAGAGCGAGCCGCGGCGCCCGTGCTTCAGGGTGTCGCCGAGCATGTCGACCGAGCTCGGCTCGCCGACGATGCAGTAATCGATGCCTTCGTTGCGCTTGCGCAGCGCTTCGACCACTTTGACCGTGCCGTCGACGGCCACGCCTTCTTCGTCGGAGGTGATGAGCAGGGCGATCGAACCGGAATGGCCGGGTCTTTCCTTCACGAACGCTTCTGCAGCGACGACGAAAGCGGCGATGGAGGACTTCATGTCCGCGGCGCCACGGCCGTAGAGCTTGCCGTCGCGGATCGTCGGCACGAAGGGGTCCGAATGCCATTCGCTGAGCGGGCCGGTCGGCACCACGTCGGTGTGGCCGGCGAAGCACACCACCGGGCTTTGCGTGCCGCGCCGCGCCCACAGGTTGGTGACGGCGCCGAAATTCATCGGCTCGCAGCGGAACCCGGCGGCGGAAAGCCGCTTGGCGATGACCTCCTGGCAGCCCCCGTCTTCCGGGGTAATCGACTTGCGCCCGATCAGCTCCTTGGCGAGATCGAGCGCACTGACCTCACTAGGCATTCACGTCGATCTTGAAGTTGCCGAACGAGGCGTCGCTCGGTGGCGGAGAGCAGGCCTTCCTTTTTCTCTTCGCCGCCGGCCGGCACTGCGGCGGTGCCCTGGCCCGTGTGGCCGGTATGGCCCGACTGCCCGGATTGGCCGGTGATCTCGCCCGCGGTCGCCTGGTTGATCAGCCACAGCATGTTGGTCGCCGAGTCGGCGTTCGCCATCGCCTCGTCCTGCGTGATCTTGCCGTCCATGAACAGCTTGAACAGCGCCTGCTCGAAGGTCTGCGACCCCGGCGACATGCTTTTCTCGAGCGCTTCCTTGATCTCGCTGATCTCGCCCTTCTCGATCAGCTCGGCGACGTGGCGCGTGTTGAGCAGCACTTCCGCCGCGACCACGCGGCCGCCGGTCTTGGTGCGCACCAGGCGCTGGGAGACCACCGCGGCGAGCGCGGCCGACAGGTCGAGCAGCAGCGCCGGCCGGTTCTCCAGCGGATAGAAGTTGATGATCCGGTTCATGGCGTGATAGCTGTTGTTGGCGTGCAGCGTGGCGAGGCACAAATGGCCCGACTGCGCGTAGGCGAGCGCCATCGCCATGGTCTGCTTGTCGCGAATTTCGCCGATCAGGATGCAGTCCGGCGCCTGGCGCAACGCGTTTTTCAGCGCGATTTCGAACGCCTTGGTGTCGGTGCCGACCTCGCGCTGGTTCACGATCGACTTCTTGTTCTGGAAAATGAACTCGACCGGGTCCTCGAGCGTCAGGATGTGCCCGGACTTGCGCTCGTTGCGGAAGTCGAGCATGGAGGAAAGCGAGGTCGACTTGCCCGAGCCGGTGGCGCCGACCATCAGGATCAGGCCGCGCTTGCCCATGATGACTTCCTTCAGCACCTCCGGCAGGCCCAGGGAATCGAGCGCCGGGATGCTGCCCGGGATGTAGCGCACCACCACGGCAGGGGAGCCTTTCTGGCGCATGGCGCTGATGCGGAAGGTGCCCACGCCCTGCAGGTTGTAGGCGGTGTTGAGCTCCATCTCCTCCTCGAATTCCTTGATCTGGCGCTCGTTGAGCACCTCGTAGAGGAGTTGCTGCACGGTCTCTGCGGTCATCACCGCCTGGTTGACCGGCATCGCCACGCCGTTCAGCTTGATGTTGATCGGTGCGCCGACCGAAAGGAAGATGTCCGACGCCTTCTTGTCGGCCATGATCTGGAACAGCTTTTTCATCGCGGACATCAGAACCCCCCTGCTGCCTGTTCACTTCGTACGGTAGTTTAATCCCCCCGCAGCAACTCGTTCAGGCTGGTCTTCGCCCGAGTCTTGGCGTCTACCGTTTTTACTATCACTGCACAGTACAGGCCGTACTTGCCGTCCGGGGAGGGCAAATTCCCGGAAACGACCACCGATCCGGCCGGAACCCGTCCATAGAGGATCTTGCCGCTGGCGCGATCCAGGATGCGCGTGCTCTGGCCGAGGAACACCCCCATCGAGATCACGCTGTTCTCCTCGACGATCACGCCCTCGACCACCTCGGAGCGCGCGCCGACGAAGCAGTTGTCCTCGATGATGACCGGGTTCGCCTGCACCGGCTCGAGCACCCCGCCGATGCCGACGCCGCCGGAAAGATGGACGTTTTTTCCGATCTGGGCGCAGGAACCGACGGTTGCCCAGGTGTCGACCATCGTGCCTTCGTCCACATAGCCGCCGATGTTGACGAAAGAGGGCATCAGGACCACGTTTTTGGCGATGTACGCGCCGCGGCGAACCATGGCCGGCGGCACCGCGCGGAAGCCGCCGCTCGAAAAGTCATAGTTGGTAAATTTGGACGCCACCTTGTCGTAATAACGCAACTCGCCGGCCTGCATTACCCGGTTGTCCTGCAAGCGGAAGGAGAGCAGCACCGCTTTCTTCAGCCATTGGTGCGTGACCCACTCGCCGCCCACCTTCTCCGCGACGCGCAGCTTGCCGGCGTCGAGACCCGCGATCGCTTCTTCCACCGCATCGCGCAGGGCTTTGGTTGGCTGCAAGTTGGCGCGGGATTCCCACGCCGCTTCGACTACGTCTTTGGCGTTCATAACTTGCGGGCAAACTCCGTCATGCGTTTCGCGGCCTCGACGCATTCGGCGAGCGGTGCGACCAGCGCCACGCGGATGCGGTTGCGGCCCGGGTTCTCGCCGCCCACTTCGCGGCCGAGATAGCTTCCGGGGAGCACCAGGACATTGTATTCATGGTGCAGGCGGCGGACGAATTCCGCGTCGTCGATCGGGGTGCGCATCCACAGGTAGAAGCCGCCGTCGGGCATTTCGGCCTTCAAGGCGCCTTGCAGCAGCGGCACAACGGCCTTGAACTTCTCCGCGTACAGCCGCCGGTTCTCGCGTACGTGCTCCTCGTCGTTCCAGGCCGCGATGGACGCTTTTTGCACGGCGATGCTCATGGCGGAGCCGTGGTAGGTGCGGTAGAGCAGGAACTGCTTGAGCAGCTGCGCGTCGCCGGCGACGAAGCCCGAGCGCATGCCCGGAGCGTTCGAGCGCTTGGAGAGGCTGGAGAACACCACTAGCCTCTCAGAATTCCTCTTCAGCTGGAAAGCGGCTTGCAGGCCGCCCAGCGGAGGCGTGTCGAAGTAGACCTCCGAATAGCATTCGTCCGAAGCGATGACGAAGCCATGGCGGTCGGAGAGCTCGAACAGCCGCTTCCAATCCTGCAAGCCGATGACCTTGCCGCTCGGGTTGGCGGGCGAGCAGACGTAAAGGAGCTGCACGCCGTTCCAGTCCTGCGGCTCTCCGTACACCGGCGTGGCGCCCGCCAGCAGGGCCGCGCCTTCGTAGATTTGATAGAACGGATTCGGGCACACCACGCGTCCGCCCGGGGCAAGCACCGTCTGCGCGAACGCGAACAGCGCTTCCCGCGACCCGTTGCACGGCAGCACCTCGGTCGCCGCATCCGGCGCCGGAATCCCATAGCGCCGCGCCAGCCAGCGCGAAATCGCTTCGCGCAGCTCCGGCGTGCCGGCGGTGGCTGGATAGGCAGCCAGGCCGTCGAGATTGGCGGTGAGGGCGTCCTTGATCAGGCGCGGCGTCGGGTGCTTGGGCTCGCCGATGGAGAGATTGATCGCGCTCAGCTCCCCGTTCGGCGTGATGCCGGCGAGCAGGGCGCGCAGTTTTTCGAAGGGGTACGGGTTGAGCCTACTTAGGAGCGGATTCACCGCGCCAGCCCTTCTTCCGGTGCTCGGCAATGACGGTCGTGTAGATCCCGCCGCGCACGTTGAAGCGCGCCTCGAGCTTCAGGTAGCGCGGCTTGAGCGCGCTCACCAGGTCGTCGAGAATCCGGTTGGTCACCGCCTCGTGGAACGCGCCTTCGTTGCGATACGACCAAACATAAAGCTTGAGAGATTTCAACTCCACGCACAGGCGATCGGGAATGTAGTCGAGCACCAGCGTGGCGAAATCCGGCTGGCCGGTCATCGGGCAGAGGCAGGTGAACTCCGGGATCTCCATGTGGATCCGGTAGTCGCGCTTCGGCGTCGGATTGACGAAAGTTTCTAGGCGCTTGCTCGGTCGGGAAGGCACGGAAAATCCGGCGGAATCGAAGCGCGGCGATGTTATCATTTTCGCGTGCGCCTCACTCAAATAAAGCTATCCGGATTCAAGTCCTTCGTCGATCCCACCTCGATCCAAATCCCCGGCCAGCTGGTCGGCGTCGTGGGACCGAACGGCTGCGGTAAATCGAACGTCATCGACGCAGTGCGCTGGGTGCTGGGCGAGTCGCGCGCCTCGGCGCTGCGCGGCGATTCGATGCAGGACGTGATTTTCAACGGCTCGGGCAACCGCAAGCCGCTTGCGCGCGCCTCGGTCGAGCTGATCTTCGACAACGCCCAGGGCCGCGCCGCCGGGCAGTGGTCGCAGTACGCCGAGATTTCGGTCAAGCGCACGCTGCAGCGCGACGGCGAGTCCAGCTACTTCGTCAACGGCTCGCACGTGCGCCGGCGCGACATCACCGACATGTTCCTCGGCACCGGCCTCGGGCCGCGCGCCTACGCCATCATCGAGCAGGGCATGATCTCGCGCGTGATCGAGGCCAAGCCCGAGGAGCTGCGGGTATTCCTCGAGGAGGCCGCCGGGATCTCGCGCTACAAGGAGCGCCGGCGCGAAACCGAGAACCGCCTGGCCGACACGCGCGAGAACCTGGCGCGCGTCACCGACATCCGCCTCGAGCTCGCCGCCCAGCTCGAGAAGCTCGAAGCGCAAGCCAAGGTGGCCACGCGTTACAAGGAATATCACGCCGACCTGCAGCTCAAGCAGCACCTGCTCTGGTACCTGCGGCGCCGCGACGCCGCGGCGGAACGCGAGCGTCACGCGCAGGAGATCGCCAAGGCGACCAACGCGCTGGAAGCCGAGACGGCGGCGCTGCGGAGCGTCGAGTCACAAGTGGAGAGCGCCCGTGCCACGCACTATGCGGCGGGCGACACGCTGAACACGACGCAGGGTGCGCTTTATGCGGCCAACGCCGAGGTGGCGCGCTTCGAATCGGAGTTGCGCCATGCCGAGGAAACGCGCAGCCGCCTCGAGAGCCAGTACACCGAGCGCCGCGCGCAGCTGACGTCCTGGCGCGAGCAGCGCGCGCAATTGACGCATTCGTTGCACGCCTGGGCGGCGCGCGCCGTGGAGGCGAAAAAGCGGGTGGGCGAAACGCGCAGCAAGCTGGAGGCGGAAAACGCGCTGCTGCCGCAGGCCGAGCAGGCCGACCGCGCGGCGCAGGAAGCACTCGACGCCGCGCGCAGCGCGCTGGTCCAGGCCGAAGGCCGGCTGCAGGTGGAGCAGGCCAACTTCGCGCACCTCGAGCGCGGCGTGCAGGCGCTGGAGCAGCGCCGCGAGCGCCTCGCCGCCGAGCTGCAGACATTGATCGAGCCTGACGCGGATGCGCTCGCCGTGCTCGAGTCCGGCATGGCCGGCCTGCGCGAAGACCTGGAGAAGGCGCAGCGCACCTTCGAGGCGTTGCAGGCGGAACACGCCGCAGGCGAGGAGCAGCGCGCCGTCGCGGCGGAGGCCCTGGGCGTAGCGCAACGCGAGCATGCCGCGGCGCAGGCGCAGCTCGAGACCCTGCGGCAGATCCAGGCGGCCAGCGAAGAGAACGCGCCGCTGCAGGAATGGCTCGGCCGCCACGGCCTCGCGCAGGCCGCACGCCTGTGGCAGAAGCTGCGCATCGATCATGGCTGGGAAACGGCGGTGGAATCCGTGCTGCGCGAGCGCCTGCACGCGCTCGAGCTGACAGACGCATCCAGGCTCTCCGCCGCACTGTCCGATCAACCGCCGGTGAAGGCGAGCGTGTTCGATCACGGCTCGCATCCCAGCAACGCGCCGGTCGCCGGCTTGCCACTAGCGTCAAAGATGCATGTATCCGATCCCGCGGTCGCGGGAGCAGTCGCCGACTGGCTAGCGGGCGTGGTCGCGGTCGAAGGCACGCCGGACGCGCGCATGCGCGAGGCGCTTGCGCCGGGCACCGTGTTGGTGAACCGCGAAGGCCACCAGTTCACCCGCCACACCGTGAGCTTCCATGCGCCGGACGCCGAGGACGCCGGATTGCTCGCGCGCCAGGCCGAGATCGAGCAGCTGGAGAAGCGCTGCAGCGAGCTGGAGGAAAAGGTGCGCAGCGCGGAGGCCGAGCAGGCGCGCCAGGACGAAAACGTGCTGCTGCAGACCGAGTCGCTCGACCAGGCTCGCCTGGATATTTCGCAACGGCAGAAAGCGCTGCACGACGCGCAGATCGAAGGCCTCAAGCTCGCCCAGGCGCAGGAGCGCTATCAGGAGCGCAGCACCCAGGTGCGGGCCGAGCTCGACGAGGTCCGCGGCGCCGCCGATCGCGATCGCGAGGCGCTGAATGCGAGCCAGCAGGCCGCGGCGCGCATCGGCGAGGACATTACGCGCATGCGCGCCGGCACCGAGGCCGCGCGCGAGGCGCTGCTCGCGGCGGAGAGTGCGCTCGCCCGCCAGCGCCAGGCGGCGCAGCAGGCCGAGCGCGAAGCGCAGGATGCGCTGTTCGGCGAGCGCGAATGCGGCTCGAAGATCACCGAGATCGACAATTCGGTGCGCGTGATCGACGAGCAGATCGGGCGCGGCGACACGGAAGTCGCGCGCCTGAACCAGGAGCTCGCCGCCGATCCGATTCCCGCGGTGCGCGCGTCGCTGGAAAGCGCGGTCGAGGCGAGGATCGCCTGCGAGAAGAACCTCGCCGAAGCGCGCAACGCGGTGGAAGCCGCCGCCGGCGTGCTACGCGAGCTCGAGGAAGCGAAGCTGCAGGCCGAGGCGCGCGCGGCGCCGCTGCGCGAGCGCATGGGAGAGCTGCGCCTCAAGGAGCAGGCGGCGCAGATCAATTTCGACCAGTTCGCCTCGCAGCTCACCGAGGCGGGAGCGAACGAGGAGCGGCTGGCCGCGGAGGCGGCCAACGCACCGCGCGCGTCCAGCCTGCAGGGCGAGATCACGCGCCTCACGCAGGCGATCAACGAGCTCGGCGCGGTGAACCTCGCGGCGCTGGAGGAGCTCAGCACCAGCCAGGAGCGCAAGACCTTCCTCGACTCGCAGTCCGCCGACCTCGAGGAGGCGGTGACCACGCTCGAGGACGCGATCCGCCGCATCGACCGCGAAAGCCGCGAGCTGCTGCGCGAGACCTTCGACACGGTGAACGGTCACCTCTCGACACTGTTCCCGACGCTGTTCGGCGGCGGCGAGGCCAAGCTCAGCATGACCGGCGAGGAGATCCTCGACGCCGGCGTGCAGATCATGGCGCACCCGCCGGGCAAGCGGAACGCGAGCATCCACCTGCTGTCGGGCGGCGAGAAGGCGCTCACCGCCATCGCGCTGGTGTTCTCGCTGTTCCAGCTCAACCCGGCGCCGTTCTGCCTG
Source organism: uncultured beta proteobacterium (assembly GCA_963810475.1). GTDB lineage: Bacteria > Pseudomonadota > Gammaproteobacteria > Burkholderiales > SG8-39 > SCGC-AG-212-J23. The sequence continues at coordinate 165,823 of CAWENY010000016.1, forward strand.
CTCGACGAGGTCGACGCACCGCTCGACGACTCCAACACGCTGCGCTTCTGCGACCTGGTGCGGCGCATGTCGGCGCAGACCCAGTTCCTGTTCATCAGCCATAACAAGCTGTCGATGGAAATGGCGTCGCAGCTGGTGGGCGTCACCATGCCTGAGTCCGGCGTGTCGCGCGTGGTTGCGGTCGATATCGAGGAAGCGCTGCGCATCCGGGAGGAGCTGGCGGCCTGAAGTCAGGTCGGCCTCTCGACCCCCTTCTATTTCATGAGCGACCTGGTGCTCGGTCTGCTCGTTCTCGGTGGGGTGCTGTTCACCGGCGTCCTGGTCTACAACCGTGTGCAGGAACGCGCCGCGCAGCGGGCGTTCGGCGCCAGCCAACCCGACGTCCTGCTCGAAGAAGCGGCGCGGCGGCGCGAGCCGGTGCTGCACAAGCCAGCCGTGGCGCACGCTTCGCCCCATCCGGCGATCGACTACGCAATCGACATCACGCTTCCCCGTGCCACGCCGGAGCTCCTGGAAGGCTGGAGCGCCATCGAGCAGCGCTTCGCGCGGCGCGTCCTGCTGGCGCCGGGGAAGGACGAGCGCACCTGGCGCGCCGGCCTGCAGCTGGTGACGCGGGCCGGGGTGGTGAGCGAAGCCGAGCTGATCGAGTTCCGCTCCGCGGTCGAGACCCTGGGCGCGAAGCTCGGCGCCACGCTGTCCGCGCCGGAGATGCGCGCCGCCCTCGAAGGCGCGCGCGAGCTCGACAAGGTCTGCGCCGATAGCGATATCCAGGTGGCGTTGCACGTCATCGGGCAGGGCGTGGAGCCCGAGGCCGGCGAGCAGCCGTTCCAGGTCGTGCGGCGCGAGGACGGCGTCACCCTGGTGCTCGACGTTGCCGTCACCCCGGACCTCGCGCGCAGCTACGAGGCGATGGCGCGCGAAGGACGCGCGTTGGCGGCTTCCCATGGCGCCCGCCTGGTGGACGACCGCGGCAACGCGCTCGATGAGCGCGCGCTCGCCGCCATCGGGGCGCAGCTCGAGGCGGTGCGCCAGGCGCTCGCCGGCCACGGCATCGACACCGGCAGCCCGCTCGCGCGGCGCCTGTTTTCATGAGCGCCGCGGAGAGGATCAAGACCCTCCGCCAAACCATCGAGCGCCACAACCGGCTCTATTACGTCGAGGACGCTCCGCAAGTCACCGACGCGGAGTACGACGCGCTGTTCGGCGAGCTGCAGGCGCTGGAAGCACGGCATCCGGAGCTGCGCACCCCGGACTCGCCCACGCAGCGCGTCGGCGGCGCGCCGCTGCCGCAATTCGACGAGGTGCGGCACCGCACGCCGATGCTGTCGATCGGCAACGCCTTCGACGAGGAAGAGGTGCGGGCCTTCGACAAGCGCGTACGGCAGGCGGTCGGCGCCGACACCGTCGAATATGCCGCGGAGCCCAAGTTCGACGGCCTGGCGGTGAGTCTGGTGTACCGCGAGGGCGTCTTCGTCCAGGGCGCGACGCGCGGCGACGGCACAACCGGCGAGGATGTAACTCCCAATCTGCGCACCGTGAGTTCGATTCCACTAAAAATAAGAGAAACAAACCTCGAGGTGCGCGGAGAGGTCCTCATGTACCGCCGCGACTTCGAATCGCTGAATGAGCGCCAGCGCGCCGCGGCGCAGAAGGAATACGTCAATCCGCGCAACGCGGCGGCGGGCGCGATCCGCCAATTGGATTCGCGCATCACCGCGACACGGCGGCTGAGGTTCTTCGCCTACGCTCTGGTCTCCGAATCGACCTCCGGCACCCATTCCGCCGCGCTCGACCGGCTCGACGAGCTCGGCTTTCCGGTCTGCAAGGAGCGCGACACGGTCACCGGCGTCGAAGGGCTGCTCGAGTACTACGCGCGCATTGGCGCCATGCGCGGCCGCCTGCCTTATGCGATCGACGGCGTGGTTTACAAGGTGAACCGCCTCGATTGGCAGGAGCGCCTGGGATTCGTCTCGCGCGCGCCGCGCTTCGCGCTCGCCCACAAGTATCCGGCCGAGGAGCAGAGCACCGAGGTGCTCGACATCGAGGTCCAAGTCGGGCGCACCGGCACGCTGACGCCGGTCGCTCGCCTGAAGCCGGTGTTCGTCGGCGGCGTGACGGTGACCAACGCCACGTTGCACAACGAAAGCGAGCTGCGCCGCAAGGACGTGCGCATCGGCGACACCGTCGTCGTCCGGCGGGCGGGAGATGTGATTCCCGAAATCGTTTCGGTTCGAATGGAGGCACGCCCGGCGGCAGCCCAAGTGTTCGAGTTCCCGGCACAGTGCCCTGTGTGCGGCTCGGCGGTCGTTCGAAACGAAGACGAGGCCGCCCATCGATGCAGCGGCGGGCTCTACTGCGCTGCGCAGCGCAAGCAGGCGCTGCTGCATTTCGCCAGCCGGCGCGCGATGAATATCGAGGGTTTGGGCGAGCGGCTGGTGGATCAACTGGTCGACAAGGAGCTCATTCGCACTCCCGCGGAGCTCTACAGACTTTCAACCGATACCTTCGCCGATCTGGACCGTATGGGCCAGAAATCGGCCGCCAACCTGGTGGCCGAGCTGGAGCGCTCGCGCAGCACGACCCTGGAGCGCCTGATCTACGCGCTGGGCATCCGCAACGTCGGGGAAAGCACCGCGCGCGATCTCGCGCGGCACTTCGGCGACCTCGAGCCGCTAGCGCGCGCAAGCGAGGAAGAACTGTTGCAGGTGCCCGACGTCGGCCCGGTGGTGGCGCGCTCGATCCGCCAGTTCTTTGAGGAGCCCCATAACCGCCAGGTTGTGCATGACCTGGTCGCCGCGGGCGTGAATTGGCCAAAGACCGAGCCCGCGCCACGGCCTTCGGCGCCCGCCAAGAGCTTCGTGCTGACCGGGACGCTGGCGGGCATGACGCGCGACGCGGCCAGGGCCGCAATCGAAGCCAAGGGGCACAAAGTGGTAGGTTCCGTGTCCAAGAAGACCGATTTCGTCGTCGCCGGCGAGGACGCTGGCTCCAAGCTGGAGCGGGCGAAGGCGCTCGGCGTGCGGGTACTCGACGAAAAACAATTTACGGAATTGCTGCAAAATCTCTGATCCATGCCAGCCAAGCTGAGAAAAGCCGTGTTCCCGGTCGCCGGTTTCGGCAGCCGCTTCCTTCCCGTCACCAAGGCGAGCCCGAAGGAGATGCTGCCGATCGTCGACAAGCCCCTGATCCAGTATGCGGTCGAGGAGGCCGCCGCGGCCGGCATTACCGAGATGATCTTCGTCACCGGCCGCAACAAGCGCGCGATCGAGGATCATTTCGACAAGGCCTACGAGCTCGAGACCGAGCTCGAGCGCAAGAACAAGGACGTGCTGCTCGACTCGGTGCGCTCGGTGCTGCCCGAAGGGGTGCGCTGCATCTACATCCGCCAGGCCGAGCCGCTCGGCCTTGGGCACGCGGTGCTGTGCGCCCAGTCGATCGTCGGCAACGAGCCGTTCGCGGTGCTGCTTGCCGATGACCTGATCGACGCCAACCCGCCGGCGATGTGCCGCATGGCGGAGATTTTCGCGCAGCGGGGCGCTTCGCTCCTCGGCGTGGAGGAGGTGCCGCGCGATCAGACGCAGAGCTACGGCATCGTGACCATCGACAAGATGGACGGCGACACCGCGCAAATGCACAGCATCGTCGAGAAGCCGCGGCCGGCCGAGGCGCCGTCGAACCTGGCGGTGATCGGCCGCTATGTGCTGACGCCGCGGATCTTCGACATGCTGGGCGAGGTGGTGCCGGGCACCGGCGGCGAGATCCAGCTCACCGACGGCATCTCGGCGTTGCTCGCCCACGAGCGGGCATTCGCGGTGCGCCTGCCCGGGCGGCGTTACGACTGCGGCTCGAAGCTCGGCTACCTGCAGGCGACCCTGGAATACGGCCTGCGGCATCCGGAGACCGGCGAGGAATTCACCCGCTACCTGAAATCCCGCAAAAATGCCTGACAGCGAGAAGGCCTGGGCCTTCCTGCGCGACTCCGAGCTGATCACGAGCGCTGCCGAGGTGCAGGCGGCGGTCGACCGGCTGGCGGCCGAGATCGAGCGTGAACTGGGCAAGCGCTATCCGCTGGTGCTGGCAGTGATGGGCGGCGCCGTAGTATTCGCCGGCCAGATCCTGCCCAAGCTGCACTTTCCGCTCGACTTCGATTATGTGCATGCCTCGCGCTATGGCGCCGCAACGCGCGGCGCGGGCATCGAATGGCGCGTGCGCCCGCCCGAGCTGGTGAAGGGGCGCGCGGTGCTGGTGCTGGACGATATCCTTGACCATGGGGAGACGATGGCGGCGATTCGTAAAGGGCTGCTCGAGCTTGGCGCCGAAAGCGTGCATTGCGCGGTGCTGGTGGAGAAGACGCTGCACACGACGAAGCCGATCACCGCGGATTTCGTCGGCTTGCGCATCCCGGACCGCTTCGTTTTCGGTTGCGGCATGGACGCGAAAGGTTTCTGGCGCAACCTGCCGGAAATCCGCGCGATGAAACAATAGCGATGCTGGCCATCATCGGCGGCAGCGGCCTGACGCAGCTCTCCAGCCTCGAAGTCGGCCGGCACAAGGTGATGCGCACTCCCTACGGCGAGCCTTCGGGGGCGCTGACGTTCGGGCGCATCGGCGCGTGCGACGTGATCTTCCTTGCGCGCCACGGGTACGGCCACACCATCCCGCCGCACGAGGTGAATTACCGTGCGAACCTGTGGGCGCTGCGCGAGGCGGGCGCGGCCTCCGTCGTCTCGGTGGCCTCGGTCGGCGGCATCCGCAACGACATCTGGCCCGGCACGCTCGTCCTGCCGCACCAGGTCATCGACTACACCTGGGGCCGCGCGTCCACGTTCTTCGAGGGACCCGGGCAACCGGTCAATCACATCGATTTCACCGAGCCCTATTCACGCTCGGTGCGCGAGCAGCTGCTCAACGCCGCGGGCGCGATCGGCGAGCGCATCATGGACGGCGCGGTCTACGCCGCGACCCAGGGCCCGCGCCTGGAAACGGCGGCGGAGATTAATCGCCTGGAGCGCGACGGCGCCGACATCGTCGGCATGACCGGCATGCCCGAGGCGTCGCTCGCGCGCGAAATCGGGCTCGAGTATGCCGCCATCGCCGTGGTCGCGAACTACGCCGCCGGGCGGGGCGACAGCGAGCACGCGGTCCCGCTCGACAAGATCCAGGCGGTGCTGGACGAGGCCATGGGGCGGGTGCGGCGCGTGATCGCGAAGCTCTGCGAGCAGCAGAAATGATCCGCGAAGTCCTGCGCATGGGCGACCCGCGCCTCTGGCAGGTGTCTCGTCCCATAGAAGCATTTGGCACGGTCGAGCTCGCGGATCTACTGACCGATATGCGAGACACCATGGCGCATCTGAACGGCGCCGGTCTCGCCGCACCGCAGATCGGCGTGCCGCTGCGCGTAGTGATCTTCGGGGTGAAATCCAATCCACGTTATCCCGGCATCGACGACGTGCCGGACACCGTGCTCATCAACCCGGTGCTGACGCCGCTCTCCCACGAGATCGAGGAGGGCTGGGAAGGATGCCTGTCGGTGCCGGGCATGCGCGGCTGGGTTCCGCGTTATCAGAAATTGAAGTATTCAGGTTTCGATGAGCAAGGCCATCGCTTCGAACGCGAGGTGGAAGGCTTCCACGCCCGCGTCGTGCAGCACGAGGTGGACCACCTCGACGGGGTGCTCTATCCCATGCGCATCCGCGACTTCACGCGCTTCGGTTTCAACGAAGCGCTGTTTCCGGGACAGCCACTCCCCCAGGAAGACTAAGCCGCGCATGGCGCGCACGGAATTCCGCAAGCGTGGGGGACGGGTTTCGCTCGACAAGATTCCGACCGAGCCGCCGAAAGGCATCGCCAAGGAGAAGGCGCGCGAGCGTTTCGCGGCGCTCGGCGAGGAGCTATTCGAGCTGCAGGACGCGCTGTGGGGCGCGAAGGTGAACAGCGTGATGGTGGTGCTGCAGGGCCGTGACACCGCGGGGAAGGACGGCACCATCAAGCACGTCGCGGGCTGCCTTAACCCGCGCGGCGTGCAGGTCGCCTCGTTTGGCGTGCCGACGTCCGAGGAGCGGCAGCACGACTTCCTGTGGCGGGTGCATCGCCACGCGCCGCGGCACGGCGAATTCTCCATTTTCAACCGCTCGCATTACGAGGATGTGCTGGTGGTGCGCGTGCACGGCCTTGCGCCCAACGACCTGTGGAAACAGCGCTACGCGCACATCGAAGCCTTCGAGCGCCTGCTGGCCGCGGAAGGAACCATCGTTCTCAAATATTTTCTGCATATCAGCCGCAAGGAGCAGAAGAAGCGCCTGCTCGAGCGCGAGGGCGATGTGCACGCCGCGTGGAAGCTCAGCGCCAATGACTGGCGCGAGCGCGACCGCTGGGACGACTACACCGCGGCGTATGAGGACGCGATCTCGGTGACCGCGGCGCCGCACGCACCCTGGATCGTGGTGCCGGCGGACGCCAAGTGGTATCGCAACCTGGTCGTCGCCGAGTCGATCGTCGAGACGCTGCGCCAGTACCGCAAGCCCTGGAAACGCAGGCTGGAGGACATGGGCCGCCAGGCCCGCGCCGCGATCGCCGACTACCGCGCGGAAGGCAAAGCCGGCAGCACAACCCCGGGCAAGCGCCGCTAGACCGGCACGACCTGCGGCGCCGTCTCCGGCAGGCTGAGAGCCTCGAGCAGCTCCTGCTCGAGCTGCAGCACTTTCTTGGAATTGGCCAGGGTTTCGCCGGACACCAGGAACACGTCTTCGGCGCGGTCGCCCAGCGTGTTGATGCGCGCGGTCTGCAGGTTGATGTGGTAGCGCGCCAGGATCCGCGCCACGGCATAGAGCAGGCCGGGCCGGTCGGAGGCGACGATCGACAGCGAGTGATACGCGCCGCGCTCGTCGGGACGGATGTCGACCGCGGGCGAGATCGGGAAATGCCGCACGCGGCGCGACAGGCGGCCGCCGCGCGGCGGACCGAGCGGGCCCTCGGCTTGCAGCTCGGCGGGCAGCTCGGCCTCGATCACGGCGATGCGGTTCTGGTAGTGCGCGTCGCGGCCCTGGCCCATCACGATGAAAGTGTCGAGCGCATAGCCATTGCGCGTGGTGTGCACCTTCGCCTCGGCAATGTTGAACCCGGCGCGCTCGAAGTAGCCGCAGATGCGCGCGAACAGCGCCTCGCGGTCGCGGGTATAGATCATGACCTGCAGGCCTTCGCCGAACGGCGCGAGGCGCGCCTTGACCACCGGCTTGTCGGTGTCGACGCGGTAATGCAGGTTGCGCGTCTGCCAGGCGATTTCCTGCGCGTCGTGGCGCAGGAAGTAGGCGGTGTCGAGGCTGGCCCACAGCTTGTCCTTGACGCCGTCCGAAAGCGCATACAGGCGCAGCAGCCGCGCGGCTTCCGCCTGCTTCTCGGCGAGCGCCGCGTCGCGCGCCATGGGCGCTCCGGTCAGGGACCGCAGCGTGGCGCGGAACAGGTCCTCGAGCAGCTTTCCTTTCCACGCGTTCCACACCTTCGGGCTGGTGCCGCGCACATCGGCCACGGTGAAGAGGTACAGCGCCACCAGGCGGCGCTCGGTGCCGACCAGGTCGGCGAAGGCACGGATCACGTCCGGGTCGTGCACGTCCTGCTTCTGCGCCACGTGCGACATGGCAAGGTGGCGCTCGACCAGGAACTCGACCAGCTCGCGGTCTTCCTTCGACAGTCCATGATTCCTGGCGAACTTGCGCGCGTCCGCCATGCCGAGCGTCGAGTGGTCGCCGCCGCGGCCCTTGGCGATGTCGTGGTAGAGCGCGGCGACATAAAGCAGCCAGCGCCGCTCGAAGCCGCTCATCAGCTCGCTGGCGAGCGGGAATTCATGCGCGAACTCCGGCATCGTGAAGCGTCGCAGGTTGCGCAGCACCATCAGGATGTGCTGGTCGACGGTGTAGACGTGGAACAGATCGTGCTGCATCTGGCCGACGATGCGGCCGAACTCGGGCAGGTAGCGGCCGAGGATGCCGTACTGGTTCATGCGGCGGAACTCGTGCACGATGCCGCGCGGCTGCTGCAGGATATGCAGAAACAGCAGCTTTGCAGTTTCGTCTTTCCTGAATTTTCCATTCACCAGCAACCGGGCGCGCCACAGCGCGCGCAGCGTGCGCGCCGTCATGCCGCGCAGCTCCGGGTGCTGCATCATCAGCAGGAAGCACTCGAGGATCGCGGTCGGCTGGCGCGCGAAGGTATTTTCCTGGCGGATGTGCAGCAGCTCGCTGCGCACTTCGAAGCGCTCGTTGAGGCTGCGCGGCGGCGTGTCGGGCCGCGGCGCGAGGCTCGCCTCGAGGTTCTGCAGCAGGATCGTATTGAGCTGCGTGACGACTTTGGCGGTCTGGTAGTAGCCCTGCATCATCGCCTCGCTGCCGCGGCGCGACGGCGTGTCCTTGTGCCCAAGCTGGGCGGCGAGCGCGGTCTGCAGATCGAACACGATGCGATCCTCACGCCGCCCGGCGAGGTAATGCAGCCGGATGCGCAAGTCCTGCAGGTGCGCTTCGAGCCGGGCAAGCTGGCGTGCTTCACCGCGCTCGATCAAGCGTTGCGCCACCAGGTCGTTCCAGCGGTTGCCTGCCCCCGCTTTGCATCCCACTCGCGCGTGCGATCCACTGGATCACGTGAAGGTCGCGCAGGCCGCCGGGCGCTTCCTTCAGGTTCGGCTCGAGCGAGTAGGGCGAGTCCTGGTGCTTGGCATGGCGCTGCTCCTGCTCCAGCTTCTTCGCCTTGAAGAACGCCGCCGCGTCCACCGAGCTTTGCACCCGCCTCGTCAGCTCGCGGTACAGGCTTCGGCTGCCGGCCAGAAAGCGCGCCTCGAGGAGCGTGGTGCGCACCGTGATGTCGCTCGCCGCCGCCTCGATGCAGCCTTCCACGGTACGCACGCTGTGGCCGATTTCCAGGCCGATGTCCCAGAACCGCCCGATCAATCGCTCCAGCGTCTCGCGCTCGGCTTCGCTCGGGTCCTTGGCCAGGAGTACCAGCAAGTCGATGTCGGAGGAGGGATAGAGCTCGCCTCGGCCGTAGCCGCCGGTGGCCACCAGCGCGGCGTCGCGCACGGTGGCGATCTCGTTCCACACCTTGCGCACGGTGCGGTCGATGAGCTGGCTGTGCTGGGTAAGGAGCGCGCGCGGGTTCGGCCGGCGCAGATAGGACTCGCGCAGCGCCTGCCGGCCGGCAGCCACTTCGCCGCGCAGGTCAGCGGTCATGGTGCTGCTTGGGTGCCGGTGGACTTGGTCAGCACTTCGAAGCCGGCTTCGGTGACCGCTACCGTGTGCTCCCACTGCGCCGACAGACTGTGATCCTTGGTGACGATGGTCCAGCCATCGGCCAGCTCGCGGATTCCCGGCTTGCCGGCGTTGATCATCGGCTCGATGGTGAAGGTCATGCCCGGCTCGAGCTCCAGCCCGGCACCCGCCCGGCCGTAGTGCAGGACCTGGGGCTCTTCGTGGAACTTGCGGCCGATGCCGTGGCCGCAGAATTCGCGCACCACCGAGAACCCGCTTTTCTCGGCGTGGGCCTGGATCGCCGCGCCGATGTCGCCGAGCCTCGCACCGGGCCGTACCTGCCGGATACCGAGCCACATGCATTCGAAGGTGACGTCGACCAGGCGCTTCGCCTGGATACTGGGTTCGCCGACATAGAACATGCGGCTGCAGTCGCCGTGATAGCCGTCCTTGATGACGGTGACGTCGACGTTGAGGATGTCGCCCGCCTTGAGCACGCGCTCGCCGGGCACGCCATGGCAGACCTGATGGTTGACCGAGGTGCAGATGGACTTGGGGAACGGGCGGTAGCCGGGCGGGGCATAGTTCAGCGGCGCGGGCACGGTTCCCTGGACCTTCACCATGTGCTCGTGGCAAAGGTCGTTGAGCTTGCCGGTGGTAACCCCGGGGCGTACGTGCGGCGTGATGAAGTCGAGCACTTCGGAAGCCAGGCGCCCGGCAATGCGCATGCGCTCGATGTCTTCCGGGCTCTTCAGGACTACGGCCATTCGACTGATTATGCTAGAATTTTGGGCTGACTTTGCGAATTGCACAGTCAAATCTTCCCGCGGGCCAAATAGGGTGTTCGAGAGCACGGTGCTCTTCCGAATGCTGGCCAGGCGGCAGACCCTAACCCTAAGGAGAAGTCGAGTGTCAGTGACGATGCGTCAAATGCTGGAAGCCGGGGTCCATTTCGGACACCAGACTCGGTACTGGAACCCGAAGATGGCGCCGTACATCTTCGGTCACCGCAACAAGATCCACATCATCAACCTGGAAAAGACCCTGCAGCTTTACCAGGACGCGCTCAAGTTCGCGCGCACGCTGGCGGCCAACCGGCAAACCATTCTCTTCGTGGGCACCAAGCGCCAGGCGCGCGAAATATTGCGTGAAGAGGCGATGCGCTGCCAGATGCCGTTCGTCGACCACCGCTGGCTCGGCGGCATGCTCACCAATTTCAAGACCGTGAAGCAGTCGATCAAGCGCCTGAAGGAGATGGAGCAGATGCAGGTAGACGGCACCTTCGAGCGCATCTCCAAGAAGGAAGCGCTCGGCCTGACGCGCGAGATGACCAAGCTGCAACGCTCGCTCGGCGGCATCAAGGAGCTCAGCGCGCTGCCCGATGCGCTTTTCATCATCGACGTCGGCTACCAGAAGGGCGCGGTTCAGGAAGCCAACAAGCTCGGCGTGCCGGTGATCGGCGTGGTCGACACCAACCATAACCCCGAGGGCATCCAGTACGTGATCCCGGGCAATGACGACTCCAGCCGCGCCATCCGTCTGTATGCGCGCGGCATGGCCGACGCGGTGCTGGAAGGCCGCACCCAGTCGCTGGAGGAAGTAGTCGCCGCCTCGCGCGACGAATTCGTCGAGGTGGAAGAAGAAGAGGGCACCCGGTAGGTTGCCCTCGTATTCATGAAAAAAGGGGGGCTTCAGCCCCCATTTTTTTAAGGAGCAGTGGAAATGGCAGCAGAGATCAGTGCAAGCATGGTGAAGGAACTGCGTGAGCTCACCGGCTTGGGAATGATGGAGTGCAAGAAGGCGCTGGCCGAGGCCGGCGGCGACCTGAAGAAGGCCGAGGAGCTGCTGCGCATCAAGAGCGGCGCCAAGGCGAGCAAGGCCGCGAGCCGCATCGCCGCCGAGGGCGTGATCGGCGCGTCGCTCTCGCCGGACGGCAAGACCGGCGCGCTGGTGGAGCTCAACAGCGAGACCGACTTCGTCGCCAAGAACGACGACTTCCTCGCGTTCGCCAAGTCCCTCGCCGAGATTGCGGTGTCCCGGGAGCCGGGCGCTGCGGAAGAGCAGAAACGCCAGGCGCTGGTGCAGAAGCTCGGCGAGAACATCACCATTCGCCGTTCCAAGCGGCTCCAGGCCAGGGGCCGGATTGCGCTCTATGTGCACGCAGGCGCCAAGATCGGCGTGCTGGTGGACTATGAAGGTCCGGACGAGGCGGGCAAGGATGTCGCCATGCACATCGCATTCGCCAAGCCCGCGTACCTGAACAAGGCGGACGTTCCTCAGGACATCGTGTCCGAGGAGCGCAGGATCCTGGAGGCTCGCGCGAAGGAGTCCGGAAAGCCGGCGGAGATTGCGGCCAAGATGGCGGAGGGCGGCCTGAACAAATGGCTGGGCGAGAGGACGCTGCTTGGCCAGCCGTTCATCAAGGACGACAAGCAGACCATCGAGAAGATGCTCGCGTCGAAGAAGGCCAAGGTGAATGCCTACGCGTTCTTCGTCGTCGGCGAGGGCATCGAAAAGAAATCGACCGATTTCGCGGCCGAAGTCATGGCGCAGGCCGGAAAGGCGCATTGACCCCTAAATACAAGCGGATTCTCCTGAAGCTGTCGGGGGAAGCCCTGATGGGGGACGATCCTTTTGGCATCAACCGCCCGACGATCGAGGCGATCGTGGCCGAGATCGCGCAGGTCTCGCGCATGGGCGTGGAGCTCGGCGTGGTGATCGGCGGCGGCAATATTTTCCGCGGCCTCGCGCCGGGCGCTCAGGGCATGGATCGCGCGACCGCGGACTACATGGGAATGCTGGCGACGGTGATGAACGCGCTCGCGCTGTCGGACGCGATGCGCCAGGCGGGAATTGCGAGCCGCGTGCAGTCGGCGCTCAACATCGAGCAGGTGGTCGAGCCCTACATCCGCGGCAAGGCAATCCGCTACCTGGAAGAGGGCAAGGTGGTGATCTTCGCGGCCGGCACCGGCAATCCGTTCTTTACCACCGACACCGCGGCCGCGTTGCGCGGCAGCGAGATGGGCGCCGAGATCGTGATCAAGGCGACGAAGGTCGACGGGGTCTATACCGCCGACCCGAAGCGCGATCCGCGCGCCGAGCGCTATGCGAAGATCAGCTTCGACGAGGCGATCGCGCGCAACCTGAAAGTGATGGACGCGACCGCGCTTACGCTGTGCCGCGACCAGAAGCTGCCGATCGCCGTCTTCAGTATCTTCAAGCCCGGGGCGCTGGGCCGGGTGATCGCGGGCGAGGACGAGGGTACTTTGGTTCACGTATGATGGCGGGGAGGTCGCCATGGTTATTGCGGATCTGAAGAAAATTACCGAGCAGAAGATGGACAAGAGCGTCCAGGCCTTCAAGGCGGACCTCGGCAAGGTGCGCACCGGCCGCGCGCATACCGGGCTGCTCGACCACATCCTGGTCGACTACTACGGCACGCCCACCGCGCTGAACCAGGTCGCCAAGGTGGTGCTGATCGACGGGCGCACCATCGGCGTGACGCCGTTCGAGAAGAAGATGACCGGCGCCATCGAGAAGGCGATCCGCGAGTCCGACCTCGGCCTCAATCCTTCGACCAGCGGCGAGACCGTGCGCGTGCCGATGCCGCTGCTCACCGAAGAGCGGCGCAAGGAGCTGATCAAGGTGGTGAAGCACGAGGCCGAGAATGCGCGCGTCGCGATCCGCAACCTGCGGCGCGATGCCATCTCGCAGCTGAAGGACGCGCTCAAGAAGCACGAGATTTCCGAGAACGACGAGCGCCGCGCGCTCGACGAGATGCAGAAGGCAACCGACCGGCACATCGCCGGCATCGAAAAGCTGCTGCAGGAGAAGGAGAAGGAGCTGCTGGCGGTATGAGCAGCGGCGGCCCGGCCAGCTCGACCCAGGAAATCCCTCCGGCCGGCGACGTGCCACGGCACGTCGCCATCATCATGGACGGCAACGGCCGCTGGGCACAGCGCCGGCGCCTGCCGCGCATCGCCGGTCATCGCCGCGGCGCCGAGGCGGTGCGCGCCACGGTGCGCGCCTGCGCCGATCGCGGAATTTCGTATCTCACGCTGTTCGCCTTCAGCTCCGAGAACTGGCGCCGGCCGGCGGAAGAAGTGGCGCTGCTGCTGAAGCTGTTCAAGAGCGCGCTGCAGAACGAAGTCGACAAGCTGCATGCCAACGGCGTGCGCTTGAAGGTCGTCGGCGACACCAGCCGCTTCGACCCGAAGCTGCGCAAGCTCATCGAGCGCGGCGAGGAGCTCACGGCCGGCAACCGCGAGCTCACCCTCACCGTCGCTGCCAACTACGGCGGGCGATGGGACATCCTGCAGGCGATGTCGCAGCTTCTCAAGAAGAATCCCGGGGCGGAAACGGTGGATGAGGCCGCCATTTCCCCCTATCTCGCGATGAGCTACGCGCCGGAGCCCGACCTCTTCATCCGCACCGGCGGCGAGCAGCGCATCAGCAATTTCCTGCTCTGGCAGCTCGCGTATACCGAGCTGTACTTCACCGAGTCGCTGTGGCCGGACTTCGACGCCGCCGCGCTCGACCTCGCCATCACCTCGTACCGCAGCCGCGAGCGGCGCTTCGGCCGCACCAGCGAGCAGCTGGAGGAAGCGAAGCGCCCCGAGGTCGCCTGACGACCGGGAGCGCGCTGGCAGCGCGGATCGGCACCGCCTCGGTGCTGATCGCGATGCTGCTTGCGGGCCTGTTCCTGCTGCCGAAGCTCGGCGTCGCCGCGCTGATGGCGCTGATCGTTGCCATCGCCGGTCATGAGTGGGCGCGCCTCTGCGGCTTGGGCGTAATGGAGTCGCGCGTCTACGCCGCCGCGGTGGTGATCGGCTTCGCGGTGGTGGTCAGCGTCCGGGTGTGGCAGCCCGCGTTCATCGCGGCCGCCGCGTTCTGGGTTTTTGCGGCGCCGGCGTGGCTCTGGCTTGGGCTCAGCGCGCGGCAGCGAAACGGCCTGATCCCGCTCGGATTCCTGCTGCTGGTGCCGCCGGCGCTCGCCATGGTGGTGCTCGAGCCGCTGGACGCGCTGCTCGCGCTCGCGGTGGCATGGATCGCCGACACCGCGGCGTATTTCGCCGGCCGCCGCTGGGGACGGCACAAGCTCGCACCGTCGATCAGCCCCGGCAAGACCTGGGAAGGCGCCGCCGGCGGCCTGATCGGCGCGGCGGCCTACGCTATCATTCTGTCGATCCTTTTCGCAGGAATGCAGGGAACGTGGATGGCGGCTTTTCTCGGCGCCGCGGCGCTGCTCGTCGCGGTCAGCATCGTCGGTGATTTGTTCGAATCCGCCGCCAAGCGCCAGGCCGGCGTGAAGGACAGCGGCACCATCCTGCCCGGGCACGGCGGGATGCTCGATCGGATCGACAGCGCCACGGCGGTTCTGCCGGTGGCCGCGCTCCTCGTCCCGTGGCTCAAGGGCGCGGCGTGAACCTCGCGATCTTCGGCGCCACCGGCTCGGTCGGCACCAGCACCCTCGACGTGGTCGCGCGCCATGCGGGCCGCTACCGCGTATTCGCGCTCAGCGCCAACGGCTCGGCCGACGCGCTGCTCGAGCTTTGCCAGCGCCATCGTCCGCGTTACGCAGTGCTGTCAGGGGTTTCGCCGGACCGCAACTTGGAAAAGCGTTTTTCCACCCATGGGGTAGAGCTGCTCTTCGGTGCCGCAGCGCTCGAAGTCATGGCGGCGCATCCCGATACTGAAGTAGTGATGGCCGCGATCGTCGGCGCCGCGGGGCTCGCCTCCACGCTGGCGGCCGTTCGCGCCGGCAAGCGCGTACTGCTCGCCAACAAGGAAGCGATGGTGATGGCCGGACCGCTGGTAACCGCGGCTGCGCGCGCCTCCGGCGCCCGGATATTGCCCGTCGACAGTGAGCACAATGCGGTCTTTCAATGCCTGGGAAACGGGAAAGGCGTGAGCAAGATCGTCCTCACCGCGTCCGGCGGCCCGTTTCGCGCCACGCCGGTGGAGAGCCTGGGCGCGGTGACGCCCGAACAGGCGTGCGCGCACCCCAATTGGGTGATGGGCCGCAAGATCTCGGTCGATTCGGCGACGATGATGAACAAGGGCCTGGAAGTCATCGAGGCGCGCTGGCTGTTCGACGTCGCGCCGGAGCGCATCGAGGTGCTGATCCATCCGCAGAGCATCGTGCATTCGCTGGTCGAGTACGCCGACGGCTCGATGATCTCGCAGCTTTCCAATCCCGACATGCGCGTGCCGATCGCGCACGCGCTCGCCTGGCCGGAACGCATCGCCTCCGGCGCGCAGCCCCTCGACCTCGCGTCCATCCGGCATCTGTCCTTCGAGAAGCCGGATCTGGCACGCTTTCCGTGCCTGTCGCTCGCGTATGCGGCGCTGCGCAGCGGCGGCACGGCACCCGCGGTACTCAACGCCGCCAACGAGGTCGCGGTCGAGGCGTTTCTCGCCGGGCGGCTGCCCTTCACCGGCATCCCGGGAGTCATCGCCGGCACGCTGGACTCGGTGCCGGCGCGGGCGGCGGATGATCTCGCAGCGGTGATGGCGGCCGACGCTCACGCGCGCCGCGCAGCTTCGGCACGCATACTGGCAATCGCGGCATGAATCTACTGCACACCATCATCGCCTTCATCGTGGCCCTCGGGCTGCTGATCGTCGTGCACGAGTACGGCCACTACCTGATCGCGCGCCTCTGCGGCGTGAAGGTGCTGCGTTTCTCGGTTGGTTTTGGCAGGGCACTATTCGTAAAAAGACTCGGCAAGGATCAGACCGAGTGGATGATCGCCGCCATCCCGTTCGGCGGCTACGTCAAGATGCTGGACGAGCGCGAAGGCCCGGTCGAGGCGCACGAGGCGGCGCGCGCGTTCAACCGGCAAAGCGTGTGGCGGCGCTTCGCGATTGTCGTCGCCGGACCGGTGGCCAATTTCCTCTTCGCCATCGCCGTGTACGCGGGCCTCTTCATGTACGGGCTGCCGGAAGCGCGGCCGGTCATCGGCGCCCCGATCGAGGGCAGCGTGGCCGCGGCCGCCGGGTTGCGCGCCGGCGACACGGTGCGCGCGGTGGAGGGCGAGTCGATCATGACCTGGCAGGAGCTGCGCTGGCGCGTGCTGCAATCCGCGCTGCAGCGCCAGCCGCTGCGACTGGAGGTGGTGGACGAGCGCGGTCACTTGCGCGATGCCACCCTCGACCTGCGCTCGTTTCCGGCCGACGACGTGGAGGGTGACGCGCTGGAGCGGGTGGGTCTTCGTCTTTATCGTCCGCCGCTCGAGCCGGTGATCGGGCAGGTGGTGCGCGGCGGCGCCGCCGAGCGCGCCGGGCTCCTGCCCGGGGACCGCGTGATCGCCGCGGACGGCAAGCCGCTCGACAGCTGGGACGCGCTGGTTTCCATGGTGCAGGCGCGCCCGGAGCAGCCGCTGCGGCTCAGCCTCGAGCGCGACGGCGCGCGCCAGAACGTGGAAGTGGTGCCCGCCGCGGTGAGCGCCGGAGCGAAGCGCATCGGCCGCATCGGCGCCGCGCCGCAGATTCCGCCGACGCACGCCGAGCGCATGACGATCCGCGTGCAGCACGGCTTCGGCGAGAGCGTGGCGAAAGGCGCGGCGAAGACCGCCGACATCGCGATCTTCAGCCTGAAGATGCTGGGCAGGATGCTGATGGGCGAAATATCGTGGCGCCACCTGTCGGGCCCGGTGACGATCGCGGATTTCGCCGGCCAGTCGGCGCAGATGGGATGGATCTCGTACGTCACGTTCCTCGCGCTTATCAGCATCAGCCTCGGCGTGCTCAACCTGCTGCCGATCCCGCTGCTCGATGGCGGACACCTGATGTACTATGCGATCGAAATCGTGAAAGGCAGGCCCGTGTCCGAGCGCGCGATGGAGCTCGGGCAGCGCGTCGGTCTCGCGCTGCTGCTGGTCATGATGGCCTTCGCCTTCTACAACGACCTGAATCGCCTGCTGACCGGTTAGATGCTGCGCAACACCGGCGTGATCGCCGCGGTGCTCGCCTTTTGCCTTGCCGTGGCGGCGGCACGCGCGGTGGCGCAGGATTTCGCGCCGTTCGTGGTCAAGGACATCCGCGTCGAAGGGCTGCAGCGCACCGAGCCCGGTACCGTGTTCAGCTACCTGCCGGTCAAGGTCGGCGAGACGATGAACGGCGAGAAGGCGCGCGCCGCGCTGCGCGCGCTTTACGCCACCGGTTTCTTCTCGGACGTGCGCCTCGAGGTCGAGGGCGAGGTGCTGGTGGTCTTCGTGCGCGAGCGGCCGGCGGTCGCCCAGGTCGACTTCTCCGGCATGAAGGAGTTCGACAGCGAAACGGTGCGCAAGGTGCTGCGCGACCTCGGCCTCGCCGAGGGCCGCATCTTCGATCGCGCGGTGCTCGACAACGCGGAGCAGGAGCTCAAGCGCCAGTACCTTTCCCGCGGCCTGTATGCCGCGCAGATCCAGACCACGGTGACGCCGCTCGAACGCAACCGCGTCGGCATCAACATCGCGGTCACCGAGGGAGAGGTGGCGAAGATCCGCGGCATCAACATCGTCGGTGCGCAGGCCTTCCCGGAGAGCGAGCTCAGGGGCCTGTTCGTGCTGCGCACCCCGGGCTGGCTCACCTGGTACACCAAGCACGATACGTATTCGCGCGAGAAGCTCGCCGCCGACCTCGAGACGCTGCGCTCCTTCTACCTCAACCGCGGCTACCTCGACTTTACCCTCGAGTCGACCCAGGTCTCGATCACCCCCGACCGGCGCGACATCTACCTCACGATCAACATTGCCGAGGGCGAGATCTATACGGTCTCCGACGTGACGCTGGCCGGGCAGCTTCTGGTACCGCGCGAGGAGCTGGAGCCGCTGGTCCAGCTCAAGCGCGGCGATATCTTTTCGCGCGAGAAGCTGGCGGCCAGCACCAAGGCGATCAGCGACCGCCTGGGCAACGAGGGCTACGCCTTCGCCAATGCCAACGCCATTCCGAACGTGGACAAGGAGAAGCGCACCGTTGCGTTCAGCATCGTGGTGGATCCGGGGCGCCGGGTTTACGTGCGGCGCATCGACGTCGCCGGCAACAACAAGACGCGCGACGAGGTGATCCGCCGCGAGATGCGCCAGCTCGAGGGTGCGTACTACGACGCCTCGAAAATACAGCTTTCGCGCCGGCGCATCGACCGCACCCAGTTCTTCGGCGAGGTCACGGTGGAGACCTTGCCGGTCGAAGGCAGCCCCGACCAGGTCGACGTGGTCTACACGGTGAAGGAAAAACCCACCGGCGCGCTGCTGCTCGGCGTGGGCTTTTCCAGCGTGGAGAAGATCGCCCTGTCGGCCTCGGTGACGCAGTCGAACGTGTTCGGCAGCGGCAAGTTCATCTCCGCCAACATCAACAGCGGTACCGTGAACCAGGTGTACTCGCTGTCCTACATGGACCCGTACTACACCATCGACGGCGTGAGCCGCGGCTTCGACGTGTACAAGCGCCGCACCGACGCGTCCAGCCTGGCGGTCGGTCCCTACGTCACCGATTCGCTCGGCGGCGGCGTCAAGTTCGGCTACCCGGTGTCCGAGCAGATCGCGGTCGACCTCGGCGCCAACATCGAGTCGGTCGAGCTCGAGATTTTCGCCACCAGCCCGCTGTCGTACATCGGCTTCGTCCGCGCGTTCGGCACCAAGTACACCTACGGCTCGCTCAGCGCCGGCTGGTCGCGCGATACGCGCGACAGCCTGATCACCACCACCGCCGGCACTTACCTGCGCGCCTCGAGCGAGCTCGCCGGCGGCGACCTCTCGTACTATCGCCTGGGCTACCAGCACCAGTGGTACAAGCCGCTCACGCGCTCGTTGACTCTCCATCTCGGCGGCGAGATCGGCTACGCCGCCGGGTTCGGCGACAAACCGCTGCCGTTCTTCAAGAACTTCTTCGCCGGCGGCCCCGGTTCGGTGCGCGGCTACCGCCCCTTCTCGCTCGGTCCGATCGACGAGCTGGGCAATGCGAGCGGCGGCAACCGCAAGCTGGTCGGCACCGCCGAGGTGCTGTTCCCGATGCCGGGCGCGGAGCAGGACCGCTCGCTGCGCCTCGCCGCCTTCATCGACGGCGGCCAGGTTTACGGCAACAAGATCGAGCTCGGCGAGCTGCGCTACGCCGCAGGCCTCGCGCTGTTCTGGTCCTCGCCATTGGGGCCGCTGCGCTTGTCCTTCGCTCGCCCGCTGAACGACAAGCCCGGGGATCGCCAGCAGACGCTACAATTCACCTTCGGAACCGGCTTCTAAGATGAAACTCGCCTTCCCCGCCTTCCTCGCCATTCCCCTGGCCTTCGCGCTGAGCAGCGCGGCGGCGCAGGCGCCCGCATCGTCCTCCGCGGCGCCGGGCGGCAAGTTCGGCTTCGTGCACACCGAGCGCATCCTGCGCGACTCGGTGCCCGCGGTGCGGGCGCAGAAGCAGATCGAGGGCGAGTTCCAGAAGCGCGACCGCGAGCTGGCGGGCATTGCCGAGCAGCTCAAGCGCATGCAGGACGAGCTCGAGAAGAACGCCATGACGCTGAGCGAAACCCAGCGCCGCGCCAAGGAGCGCGAATTCGGCGAGCTGAACCGCGACTTCCAGCGCAAGCAGCGCGAGTTCCGCGAGGATCTGAACCAGCGCCGCAACCAGGAGCTCGCGCAGGTGGTGGAGCAGGCGAACCGCGTCATCCGCCAGATCGCCGAGCAGGAGAAGTTCGACATCATCTTCCAGGAGATGCCGGCCTACGTGAGCCCGCGCATCGACATCACCGACCGGGTGATCAAGGCGCTGGAAGGCAAGTCCCCCGCGAAGTGACGCAGTGATCGCATGGCCGGGCCGTTCACGCTGGGGGAGATCGTGTCGCGCCTCGGCGGCCGGGTGGTCGGCGACGCCGGGCTGCTGATCCGCCAGGTCGGCTCGCTCGAGCGCGCCGCCGCCGGACAGATTACCTTCCTGAGCGACAGCAAGCACGCCGCCAGCCTGGCCGCGACCCGCGCGGCCGCGGTGATCGTGGCGCCGGAAAACGAGAAGCTGACCAGGCTGCCGCGCATCGTCTGCGACGCGCCTTATGCGTACTTCGCCAAGGTTTCCCAGCTCTTCAATCCCACCGTGGTTCAGGCCTCCGGCGTGCATCCGGCGGCCGTGGTTGCGAAGAGCGCGAAGCTGGGCAAGAACGTATCCATCGGCGCGGGCTGCGTCGTCGGCGATGGCGTGACCATCGGCGACGACACCTGCCTGTATCCACGCGTCGTCATCTATCCGGGATGTTCGTTGGGAAAGCGGGTGATCCTGCATTCCGGCGTGGTGATCGGCGCCGATGGCTTCGGCATCGCGCGCGAGGAGGGCCGCTGGGTCAAGATCCCGCAGATCGGCGCGGTGCGCATCGGCGACGACGTCGAGATCGGCGCCAATACCACGGTGGACCGCGGCGCGCTCGACGACACGGTGATCGAGGAGGGCGCCAAGCTCGACAACCAGATCCAGGTGGGCCACAACGTGCGCATCGGCGCCCACACCGCGATCGCGGCTTGCACCGGCATCGCCGGCAGCGCGGACATCGGCCGGCATTGCACCATCGGCGGCGCCGCCATGATCCACGGACACATCAAGATCGCCGACCATGTGCACGTGTCGGCCGGCACGCTGATCTCGCGCTCGCTGCCCAAGCCCGGCACCTACACCGGCATCTACCCATTCGACGAACATGAAGCCTGGAAGCGCGGCGCTGCGCGGCTGCGACGGCTAGCCAAGGGGAAAAAAGATGGCTGAGATGGACATCTACCAGGTTCTGAAATACCTGCCGCAGCGCTACCCGGTATTGATGATCGACAAGGTCAGGGAATGCGAGCCCGGCAAGCGCATCGTCGCCATCAAGAACGTGTCGGCGAACGAGCCGCATTTCCAGGGCCATTTTCCCGGCCGGCCGATCATGCCCGGCGTGCTGATCCTCGAGGCGATGGCGCAGGCCGCTGGCGTGCTGGTGTTCAGTGCCGAAGGCGCTGCGCAGCAGAGCGAGCGCTCGGTCTATTACTACGTCGGCATCGACAACGCGCGCTTCAAGAAACCGGTGGTGCCGGGCGACGTGCTCGAGATCGAGGTGGTGATCGAGCGCGCGTTGCGCGGCATCGGCAAGTTCGGCTGCGTCGCGCGCGTCGACGGAAAGGTCGTGGCCGAGGCGACGATCCTTTGCTCGGTTCGCCCGGTGGACCACGCTTGATCCACCCGACGGCCATCGTCCACCGCGCAGCCCGCCTCGCGACCGACGTCGAGGTGGGCCCGTACTCGGTGATCGGCGAGCACGTCGAGATCGGCGAGGGCACCACCATCGGCGCCCACGTGGTGCTCGACGGGCACCTGCGCATCGGGCGCAGCAACCGCATCTGGCACTCGGCCTCGATCGGCGCGCCGCCGCAGGACAAGAAGTATGCCGGCGAGCCCACCGCGGTGGAGATCGGCGACCACAACACCATCCGCGAGTACGTCACCATCAACCGCGGTACCGTGGGCGACGCCAAGGTGACGCGCGTCGGCAACAACAACTGGATCATGGCCTACGTGCATTTCGCGCACGATTGCCAGATCGGCAGCAACACCATCTTCGCCAATTCCTGTCAGCTCGCCGGGCATGTCTGGGTCGGCGACTGGGCGATCTTCGGCGCCACCACCCTGGTGCACCAGTTCGTGCACATCGGCGCGCATGCCTTCACCGGGATGGGGACGTACCTGCCGCAGGACCTGCCGCCGTTCGTCATGGCGGCGGGCAACATGGCGCAGCCCTTCGGCATCAACAAGGAGGGCCTGAAGCGCCGCGGATTTTCCGCCGGAGGCCATCGCCGGGCTGAAGCGCGCCTATAAAACGTTGTACCGCAGGGGTTTGGGTCTGGAAGAAGCCGTCAACGAGCTCAGGGGGCAAGTCGCCGAGTGCGCCGAAGTACAACAGATCCTGGATTTCCTCGACCGCAGCAAGCGCGGAATCATCCGGTAGTGCCGGCACGACCTGTTACGCGTCGCCATGGTGGCCGGCGAGGCGTCCGGCGACCAGCTTGCCGCGCCGCTCATCGCCGCCCTGCAGGCCCGCCGTAAGCCGACGCTGTTCGCCGGCATCGGCGGGCCGCGCATGCAGGCGCTCGGCTTCCAGTCGCACTACCCGATGGAGAAGCTCTCGGTGCGCGGCTACGCCGAGGTGCTGTGGCATTACCGCGAGATCATGTCGATCCGCCGCCGCATGGCGAAGGCGCTGCTCGCCGAGCGGCCCGATCTCTTCATCGGCGTGGACGCCTCCGACTTCAACCTCGGCCTGGAGCGCAAGCTCAAGGACGCCGGCATCCCGGCGATCCATTACGTCAGCCCCTCGGTCTGGGCCTGGCGCGGCTGGCGCGTGCGCAAGATCGCGCGCTCGGTGAGCCGCATCCTGGTGATGTTCCCGTTCGAGCAGCCGCTTTACGAGAAGGCGGGCGTCCCCGTCACCTACGTCGGCCATCCGCTCGCCGACCTGATCCCGCTCGAGCCGAAGAAGCACGAGGCGCGCGCCGCGCTGCGCCTGCCGCCGGGCAAGCTGATCGTGGCGCTGCTGCCCGGCAGCCGGCGCTCGGAGCTGCAATACATGGCGAAGGCCTTCGTGCTCGCCGCGCACCGTTTCCGCCAGGAGGTGCACGACGTGCACTTCGTCTGCCCGACGGTGACGCGCGACACGCGCGACATGTTCGAGCGCACCATGCACCTCGAGCAGCGCACCGACCTTCCCCTGACCTTGCTGTTCGGTCATTCGCACGAGGCGCTGGCCGCCGCCGACCTCGCGCTGGTGGCGAGCGGCACGGCGACGCTGGAGACCGCGCTTTTCAAGACGCCGATGGTGATCGCTTATCGCCAGTCTCCGCTAACATCGGCCCTGATGCGCGGAATGGTCTACCTGCCGTACGTCGGGATGCCGAACATCCTTGCCGGAGAGAAGCTGGTGCCCGAGCTCCTGCAGGACGACGCCAATCCGGCGGCCCTGGCCGGGGCGTTGCTCGCGCTGCTGCGCGATACCGCCGCCCAGCGCCGCCAAATCGAGCGCTTCCGGGAATTTCACCATCTGCTGCGCCAGAACGCCGCCGAGAAGGCCGCCGACGCCATCCTCGAGGTGGCACGAAAGTGAAACTACGGTCATGACCCTTGTGTGCGGTGTCGACGAAGCAGGGCGCGGTCCGATCGCCGGCCCGGTCTATGCCGCCGCGGTGATCCTCGACCCCGCGAAGCGCATCAACGGCCTGGCCGACTCCAAGGTGCTGACCGCCGAGCGGCGCGAAGTGCTCGCCGGCCGCATCAAGGAGCGCGCCATCGCCTGGGCGGTGGCGTACGCCACGGTCGAGGAGATCGACCGCATCAATATCCTGCGCGCCTCGCTGCTCGCGATGCGCCGCGCGGTCGAATCCTTGCCGACCAAGCCGGATGAAGCATGGATCGACGGCAACATGTGCCCGGACCTGCCTTGCGCGGCGCGCGCCATCGTCGACGGCGACGCCACGCACAAGCCGATCTCGGCCGCCTCGATCCTCGCCAAGACGGCGCGCGATGCCGAGATGCGCGCCCTGCATGACCGGTTCCCGCACTACGGCTTCGACCAGCACAAGGGCTATGCCACCAGCGAGCACCTCGAAGCCGTCGGCCGGCTCGGTCCCTGCGAGATTCACCGCCGCAGCTTCTACGCGGTCGGCGTTTTCTTCCAGGGCAACCTGTTCACGCAATCGTGGGAAGGCATGGCCGAAGCGCTGCGCACCCGCAGCTACCGGCTGTACTGCGAGGCGATGAAGCTCTCCAATGCGGCCAAGCAGCTCGCCCTTTTCGACTTCCACGCCAGGCGCCTGAAGCGCACCTACGCCGACGTCTTCGCCGCGAGCGAGGCCGCCTCGCACGTGGACATGGTGAGGACGCTCCTGCGGCAGGCGCGCGCACAGCTACGGGCAAAGTAGCCAAGGAAGTCCTCGTCGTCGCCGGGCGGGAAGTGGCGATCTCGAACCCGGGCAAGGTGCTGTTCCCGGAAGCGAATTACACCAAGCTGGATCTGGCGCGCTACTACCTCGCGGTGGCCGATGGCGCGTTGCGCGGCGCCGGGGGCCGGCCCAACGTGCTGGTGCGCTATCCCGACGGCATCGACGGCGAGTTCTTCTACCAGAAGCGCGCGCCGTCGGCCCGGCCGGACTGGATCGAGGTCGCGACCATCCGCTTTCCGTCCGGCCGTACCGCCGAGGAGGTCGTGCCGCGCGATGCCGCCGCGCTCGCCTGGCTGGCGAACCTCGCCTGCCTCGAGCTGCATCCGCACCCGGTGCGCGCCGACGACCTCGAGCATCCCGACGAGCTGCGCGTCGACCTGGACCCCGTGCCGGGGGTGAAATGGCAACAGGTTTTGGAAGTCTCCGAGGTGGCCCACGCGGTGCTCAATGACTTCACGCTGACGGGGTGGCCCAAGACGTCCGGCAAGCGCGGCCTCCATATCTCCGTACGCATCGAGCCGCGCTGGGAGCTTCGATGAAGTGCGGCGCGCCGCCCTCGCGCTGGCCCGCGAGGTCGAGCGCCGCGCCCCCAAGCTCGCCACCAGCAAGTGGTGGAAAGAGGAGCGCCATGGCGTGTTCGTCGACTACAACCAGAACGCGAAGGACCGCACCGTGGCTTCGGCCTACTCGGTGCGTCCGACGCCCGACGCGCGCGTATCGGCGCCGCTGGACTGGAGCGAGGTGCCCGGCTGCGATCCGGCGGCCTTCACGCTCGGCACGATGCCGGGGCGCTTCAAGCAGATTGGCGACCGGCATGCCGGCATCGATGAGCACGCGGGCTCCATCAATCCGCTGCTCGAGTTATTCGAGCGCCAGGGTCTGGGCGATGCGCCGTGGCCGCCGCAATACAAGAAGCAAGCGGGGGAGCCGCCCCGCGTTCAGCCGTCGCGCCGGAAGATGCGCTCGAGCTCGTAGGGCTTCGTCACCTCGAGCTGGTCGTAGCGGCAGTCCTGCGGCCGCTTGTCGGGCCGCCAGCGCAGGAAAATCGCCGCGTGGCGGAAGCGGTCGCCCTGCATGTGGTCGTACTTGATCTCGCAAACGCGCTCGATGCGCAGCGGCTCCCAGGAGAGGTCCTTGCCCGCGCTCCAGCGGCTTTGCGCGCCGGGCATGCGGCTCGATTCGGCCGCCGCGCCCGCCCAGTCGCGCCATGGATGCCCATCCATCGCGTCCTTACGCAGCGGCTCGAGCTCCTTCACGAGCTGCTTGCGCATCGCCATGGTGAAGGAGGAGGTGACGCCTACGTGCTGCAGCACGCCCTGGTCGTCGTACAGGCCGAGCAGCAGCGAGCCGAGCGCATCCTTGCCGCTCTTGTGCCAGCGGAACCCGGCGACCACGCATTCGGCCGTGCGCGCATGCTTCACCTTGATCATCGCGCGCTTGCCGGGGAGGTACCGGCTCGACTCGGGCTTCGCGATCACGCCGTCGAGCCCGGCGCCTTCGAAGCGCGTCAGCCAGTCGAGCGCGATGGCGCGGTCGCGCGTCACCGGCGTCAGGTAGACCGGCGGCCTCACCTTGCCAAGCAACCGCTCGAGCAGCGCCCGCCGCTCGCCTTGCGCCATCGCTATGAGGTCGCGCTTGCCGGTGGCGAGCAGGTCGAAAGCGACAAACGACGCCGGCGTTTCGTTCGCCAGCTTCGCCACGCGCGATTCCGCTGGGTGAAGCCTGAGCTGCAGCGCATCGAAGTCCAGGCCGCCCGCCGTGGCAATGACGATCTCGCCATCCACCACGCAGTTCGCCGGCAGCCGCGCGAGCAGCGCGTCGTGCAGCTCCGGGAAAATAGCGGTCGAGCGGCCGCGAGTCGCGGCTCTGGATGTAGACATCGCTTGCGCCGCGAAACACGATGGCGCGAAAGCCGTCCCACTTGGGCTCGTACAGGTACGCGCCCGCCGGCGGCAGCTCGTCGGCGAGCTTCGCGAGCATCGGTTCTATGGGCGGCGCAAGGGCCATGGCGGGTGGTAACTTAGCAATTTTCGGAGCCGCTCATGTGTCGGAGCATTAAGACATTGTTCAATTACCAGCCGCCCGCCACCGAGGACGAGATCAAGGCCGCCTCGCTGCAATTCGTGCGCAAGATCTCGGGCTTCCACAAGCCGTCGCACGCCAACGAAGCCGCGTTCGCCCAGGCGGTGGAGAAGGTCGCCGCCGCCGCTCATAGGCTGCTGGAGTCACTGGAGACCAGCGCCGAGCCCAAGGACCGCGAGGTCGAGGCCACGCGCGCCAGGGCTCGGGCCGCGGAGCGATTCGGCACCTCCTGATGAGCGATGCGGTGTTCGTCTGCGCCCATGGCGCCGGCGGGCACAGGGGGGACCCCGGCATGACCCGAGCGGCTCAGACCCTCGCGGGGGCGGGCTTCAGCGTGGTGCGGTTCAATTTCCCCTATCGTGAGAAAGGCTCGGGCAGGCCGGATCCCATGCCGACGCTGAAAGCCGCCGTGGCGGAGGCCGCTGCACGCGCGCGCAAGGAGCTCGCGCCGCGCA
The DNA here is from genome assembly GCA_963810475.1 of uncultured beta proteobacterium. Classification (GTDB taxonomy): domain Bacteria; phylum Pseudomonadota; class Gammaproteobacteria; order Burkholderiales; family SG8-39; genus SCGC-AG-212-J23. The sequence continues at coordinate 192,514 of CAWENY010000016.1, forward strand.
AGCTCATCATCGGCGGCCGCTCCATGGGCGCGCGCGCCGCCTCGATGCTCGCCGCCGACGGCTTCGAGTGCGACGGCCTGCTCCTGCTCGCCTACCCGCTGCATCCCGCCGGCCAGCCCGAAAAGCTGCGCGACGCGCACCTGGAGAAGATCCGCGTCCCGGTGCTGTGCTTCAACGGGACGCGGGACGCTTTGTGCCAGCGGGAGCTGATGGACAAAGCGCTCAAGAGCTCCTCCTGGCAGATGCATTGGCTGGAGGGCGCCGACCACTCCTTCCACGTCCTGAAGTCGTCGGGCAGAACCGACGAGCAGGTGATGGATGAGGTCGGATCGACCGCAAAGCGCTGGCTGGCAAGCCTCTGAGCGCGGCGAGCAGGGCGCGTGCTTCCGCTTGCGGCGTGACCATGGGCCTCAGTCCTCGACCTGACCTGTAGCCGGCGATAGAACCCGGAGTCCGAGGCCGCGCGCGTAATCAGGCGCGCCAGCGCGCGTTCGTCCTCCAGCGCGAAATAGCCGCCGTAGCCCGGGCCCAGGAGACCGACGTTGCCAGAGATCCGCGATGCCAGGACCGGCACGCCGATGCGCAGCGCCTCGCACACCACGTTCGCGCCGCCTTCCATGCGCGAGCTGATCACCATGGCGTGGCTCGATGCCAGCCAACGCAGCGCCCGCGCGTGCGGCACGCTGCCCAGCCAGCGGTAGCGCGGGTCGTTCGCCGTGGGTGTGAGTTTCGGATCGAGCGCTGCGCCAAGATGAACCACCTCCACGGCGGATGCGACGTGGGGCAATGCCGCCACGATCCTCAACGGGTCCTTTTCCTCGCGCAAATGGCCGATGACACAAATCCTGAACTTCCCGCTCACCGGCCGGTGGCGCAGCGTAGTAGCCGAGCTCTGCACCACGACGCGGACTTTCTTTCGCAGCCTGCGGGGAAGCTCCTCGGCGGCCTTCGGCTGCAGCACGATCAGCCGATGCGCCAGCTCGAGCGATTCGCGGGCGTCGGCCGACTCGCGGATGTCGCGGTAGACGTCGGTGCCGGTCAGCGCGACGACCAGCGGCTTTTCCCGCGGGAAAGCCTTGATCGACGCGTGGCTGCGGCGGGCGTGCAGCGCCAGCATCAGGTCGGCACCCGGCGAGATGTGTTCCTTGGAAATCGAAACCTTATGGCCCGCTGCCCTCAGGAACGCGGCCCAGCGCAGCGCCGTGTGCCGGTTGCCGTTGCGCGTGCCCGGGCCCGCCGGGGTCACCAGCGCGATCTTCATTCAGTAGACTCGGAGCTGTGCATCCATTGGCCCAGAAGCTGCGCGCCGCCCGCGAGCATACGCGGCGCCTCGCCGACGATCTGGCGGGCGAGCGCGAGCTCGGTCCGCAGCTCGCGATCGTCAACCCGCCGCGCTGGGAAGTCGGTCATATCGGCTGGTTCCAGGAGTTCTGGTGCTTGCGCGGCGGCTCGGAGGAGGGGGCGACGATTCTGCCCAACGCCGATGCCCTGTACAACTCCGCCACCGTGCCGCATGCCGCCCGCTGGACCTTGCCGCTGCCGTCCTTTGCGGACACGCTCGCGTACCGCGACGAGGTTCTGGAGCGCGTCATCGGCACGCTGGACGAGGGTGATGCGTATTTTGCCGAGCTCGCGCTGCGCCACGAGCTGATGCATGCCGAGGCCTTTCATTACACGCGGCAGACCTTGGGTTATCCCGCTTCCGATCGCCGAACGACCATCTTGGATGGCGGTGATGCCGAGTACCGCGGAGGCCTCTTCCGGCTGGGCGCGAAGCCGAGGCGAAGGGTTCGCATTCGACAACGAAAAATGGAGCCACCCGGTGGTGCTCGAGCCGTTTCGCATGGCGCGCCGGCCCGTGACGTACGGGGAGTACCGGAAGTTCCGCGAGCCGCTTTACTGCAAGGGCGGCAGGGTGCGGCGTTTCAATCGCTGGATCGCGATCGCGGATGACGAGCCGGTCCGGCATGTGAGCTGGCACGATGCCATGGCGTACTGTGAGTGGGCAGGGCGGCGCCTGCCGACCGAGGCGGAGTGGGAGTGCGCGGCGATCGCCGGGCTGGAGAACGTCGGCCATGTCTGGGAGTGGACGGCGAGCACTTTCCTTCCATACCCCGGCTTCCGGCGCGACCCGTACAAGGAATACTCCGAGCCCTGGTTCGGCACGCACAAGGTGCTGCGCGGCTCGAGCTTTGCCACGCCGCCCGGCGTGGCCCATCCCCGCTTCCGCAATTTCTATACGCCCGACCGCGCCGACATGTTCGCCGGCTTCCGCACCTGCGCCCTGTGACCAGCCTGACCTCGCGGGACAATCCGAAGGTGAAGCGCTGGATCAGGCTGGCCGGCGATGCGCGCTATCGCCGCTCCGAGAAGCGTGCGTTGATCGAGGGCCCGCATCTTCTCGCCGCCGCGCTCCAGCACGGAATCCACCCGGTCGCGGTCCTGGTGACCGAAGAAGGGGCCGCCAACCCCGAGATCAGCAGGTTGCTGCCGGCAAACGCGGTGGTGCTGGGCAAAGGCGTGTTCCGCGCCATCGTCGACAGCGACACGCCGCAGGGCCTGGCTGCCGAAATTGGCATTCCGGACGCGAGAAAGGCGACTGGAAGCACCATCTTTCTCGAAGGCGTGCAGGACCCGGGCAATATCGGCGCGATCATGCGCAGCGCCGCGGCGTTCGGCATCAGGCGGGTCGTCCTCGACCGCGCCTGCGCCGATCCCTGGTCGCCGCGGGCCTTACGCGCGGGTGCAGGCGGGCATTTTGCGCTCGGCATCGCCGAAACCGACGACCTTGCCGCCGAGCTCGAGGCCTTCAAAGGAACCGTAGCCTGCACGGTGCCGCGCGGCGGCATCGCGCTGGCGGAAGCCCCGCTCGATCGCGGGGCGGCATGGGTCTTCGGCGCAGAAGGGAGCGGGCTGAGCGACGAGATCATCCGGCGTGCGGACCTGCGGGTAACGATCCCGATGGCGCCAGGCGCCGAGTCGCTCAACGTCGCCGCCGCCGCGGCGATCTGCCTGTACCAAAGTTTCAGTAGATCTGCCGGCTGATCCGCAACTCGCGCAGGATGGTGGTGGCGATTTCCTCGATCGACTTGCTGGTGGAGTTGATGCAGCGCACGCCCTCGCGTCGCATCAGGTTCTCCGCCTCGTCGACCTCGAAGCGGCAGTTGTCCAGGTCGGCGTACTTGCTGCCCGGCCGACGCTCCTTGCGGATCTCGTGCAGCCGCTCGGGGGCGATGGTGAGCCCGTAGAGCCGGGTTTTCTCGGCACGCAGCGCCTCGGGCAGCTTCATGCGGTCGAGGTCCTCCGGGATCAGGGGGTAGTTGGCTGCCTTCACGCCGAATTGCATCGCCAGGTATAGGCTGGTCGGCGTCTTCCCGCTGCGCGAGACGCCGATCAGGATCACGTCGGCCAGGCTAAGCTCGCGGTGCGAGGCGCCGTCGTCGTGCGCCATCGCAAAATTGATCGCCTCGATGCGCTGCTGGTACTCCTTCTTGTCCATGGCGCTGTGCGAGCGGCCGATCGTGTGGCTCGACTTGACGCCGAGGCCGGCCTCCAGCGGATCGATGAAGCTCTCGAAGAAATCGATGAACAGGGCATTGGCGCGCCGCAGGACCGCGCGCACGTCGTTGTTGACCAGGGTGGAGAACACGATCGGCTGGCCGTACTGCTGCTCCCCGGCGATGCGCGCCAGGCACTCCTCGGCCTTCTCCGCCGAGTCCACGAAAGGCATGGTCACCTGATTGAACTCCACGCCTTCGAATTGCGTCAGCAGGCTGTGGCCCAGCATCTGCGCCGTGATGCCGGTGCCGTCGGAGACGAAGAAAACGGTTCGGCGCAAAGGGATAGTCATAGATTCACAACGGCAGAACGATAAAATACTAAGCTGATGCGCGTAGCCTGGCTCAAAGATTTGCGCATGACCGACCTGGAGCAGGTTGGCGGCAAGAACGCCTCGCTGGGTGAGATGATCGGCGGCCTGGCGGCCGCCGGCATCCGCGTGCCGGGAGGGTTCGCCACCACGGCACAGGCCTTCCGCGAGTTCCTCGGCGAGCTCGGACCGCGCATCGAAGAGCGGCTGCGCAGCCTCGATCCCACCGATGTGAAAGCCCTGGCGGCCTGCGGCGCGGAGATCCGCTCGTGGATCCTGAAGCAGCCATTCCCGGCGGCATTTGAGCAAGACATACGTGCCAAGTATCAATCACTTACGGAATCATCTTCATCTGAAACATCATTCGCCGTAAGGTCCTCCGCCACGGCCGAAGATCTGCCCGAAGCGTCATTCGCCGGCCAGCAGGAGACCTACCTCAACATCCGCGGCATCGACAACGTGCTGGAGGCGATCCGGCACGTGTTCGCCTCGCTCTACAACGATCGGGCGATTTCGTACCGGGCGCACCAGAAATTCGACCATGCCGCGGTATCGCTGTCGGCGGCGGTCCAGCAGATGGTGCGCAGCGATCTCGGCGCCGCCGGGGTCATGTTCACCCTGGATACCGAATCCGGCTTCCGCGACGTGGTGTTCATCACTTCCTCCTACGGACTGGGGGAGCTTCTGGTCCAGGGGGCGATCAACCCGGACGAGTTCTACGTCCACAAGCCGATGCTGGAGAAGGGCCGGCCCGGCCATCGTGCGGCGAGCGCTCGGCTCGAAGCTGGAGAAGATGGTGTTCGGCAAGTCGGACAAGGCCGGCAAGTCCACCAAGGTGCTGGACGTGCCCGAGAACGAACGCCACGCCTTTTCCCTGAGCGACGCGGAAGTCCTGGAACTCGCGCGCTACGCGGTCGCCATCGAGCGCCACTATGGCCGCCCGATGGACATCGAGTGGGGCAAGGACGGGTCCGACGGCCGCATCTACGTGCTGCAGGCGCGCCCGGAAACCGTGAAGTCGCGCACGCGGGACGTCGAGGAGCGCTACGCGCTCAAGGGCAGCTCGCGCTCCCTGGTCAGCGGACGCGCCATCGGCCACAAGATCGGCAGCGGGGCGGTCCGCGTGGTGAAAGACGCCGCGCAAATGGACCGGGTCAAGAAGGGCGACGTGCTGGTGACCGACATGACCGACCCGAACTGGGAGCCGGTGATGAAGCTGGCCGCGGCCATCGTCACCAACCGCGGCGGGCGCACCTGCCACGCGGCGATCATCGCGCGCGAGCTCGGCATCCCGGCGGTCGTCGGCTGCGGCGACGCGACCCACAAGCTGAAAGACGGCCAGCCGGTCACCGTCTCCTGCGCCGAGGGCGACACCGGCAACGTATTCGAGGGGCTGCTGCCTTTCGAGGTCTCCAGCCGCGAGCGCGGCGAGATGCCCCGCATCCCGGTCAAGATCGCGATGAACGTCGGCAACCCGGAGCTCGCCTTCGAGTTCTGCCAGATTCCCAACGCCGGGGTCGGCCTCGCGCGCTTGGAGTTCATCATCAACAACGAGATCGGCGTGCACCCGCGGGCCTGCCTCGAGTATGCAGAGCTGCCGGCCGCCCTGCGGAAGAAGCTGGACGAGAAAATCCGCGGCTATCCCGATGCGCGCACCTTCTTCCGCGAAAAGCTGGTCGAAGGCGTCGCCACCATCGCCGCCGCCTTCTGGCCCAAGCCGGTGATCGTGCGCCTGTCCGATTTCAAGTCCAACGAGTACAAGAAGCTGCTCGGCGGCGAGCGCTACGAGCCCGACGAGGAAAACCCGATGCTCGGCTTCCGCGGCGCGTCGCGCTACATCGCGCCGGACTTCCGCGAGAGCTTCGAGCTGGAATGCGCGGCGATGCGCAAGGTGCGCGAGGAGCTGGGCTTTACCAACGTCGAGCTGATGGTGCCGTTCATCCGCACTGTCGGCGAAGCCCGCGCGGTCATCGATTTGCTGAAGAAGAACGGGCTAGAGCGGGGCAAGAGCAACCTCAAGATCGTCATGATGTGCGAGCTGCCCTCCAACGCCATCCTGGCCGAGGAGTTCCTCGAGCTGTTCGACGGCTTTTCCATCGGCTCGAACGACCTGACGCAGCTCACGCTCGGCCTGGATCGGGATTCCGGCCTGGTGGCCGAGAGCTTCGACGAGCGCGACCCGGCGGTGAAGGCGATGCTCGCGATGGCGATCCGCGCCTGCCGAAAGCACGGCAAGTATGTCGGCATCTGCGGCCAGGGCCCGTCCGATCATCCCGATCTCGCGCGCTGGCTGATGGAGCAGGGCATCGACAGCATGTCCCTCAACCCGGATACGGTCGTGTCGACGTGGACGGCGCTCGCCGAAGCGCCCGCAACCAAAAAATCAGCGGCTGCTTGAAGGAAGTGGGGGTGAGAAGCGAGCGACCCCCACACCCCCTACCTGCTGCGCAGTAGCCGCTGTTTCTCGCGATTCCACTCCTTTTCTTTTTCGGTCGCGCGCTTGTCGTGCTTGAGCTTGCCGCGACCGAGGCCGACCTCGAGCTTGATCCGCCCCTTGTTGAAATGCAGGTTGAGCGGGATCAGCGTGTAGCCGCGCTGCTCGACCTTGCCGATGAGGCGCTTGATCTCCTCGGCGTTCAGCAGCAGCTTGCGCGTCCGGGTCGGGTCGGGCGTGATGTGCCTCGAAGCCGTCGGCAGCGGCGTGATGTGCGCGCCGATCAGAAAGAGCTCCGCGCCGCGCACCATCACGTAGGCCTCGGCGATGCTCGAGCGGCCGCCGCGGATCGCCTTCACCTCCCAGCCCTCGAGCGCGATCCCCGCCTCGTAGCGCTCTTCGATGAAATAGTCGTGAAAGGCTTTGCGGTTTTCGACGATCGACATGGCGCTAGATGAAGAACATCGCCCGGTCCGCGATTGTCGAGCATTCCGCCGCGGAAATGTACGCGCTGGTCGAGAACATCGAGGCCTACCCGGAATTCCTGCCCTGGTGCACGGCGGCGCAGGTGCATGAGCGCCTGCCGGGCCGCACGCGCGCCACGCTGACCGTAGGGGTCGGCGGCCTGAGCCACGCCTTCACCACGCTGAACGACACCCGGCCGGGCGAGGCGATCGACATGCACCTCGTCTCCGGCCCGTTCCGCCGCTTCGAAGGGCGCTGGCGCTTCGTCGCGCTGGCGCCGGATGCCTGCCGCATCGAATTCTCCCTGCAATACGAGTTTTCCAGCCGGGTGCTGGGCAAGGTGCTGTCGCACCTCTTCGACGGCATGGCCGACTCCATGGTGGAGGCCTTCGTGCGCCGCGCGATCGAAGTAAAGCGCGGATGAAGGTGGAGGTGGTCTACGCGCTGCCGGATCGCGTCGACGTGGTGAGCGTGAGCGTGCCGCCGGGTGCGACGTTGCGCGATGCCGTCGTCGCCTCCGGCCTGGCGCAACGCCACCCGGAGATCAGTCTGGAGAAGCAGGCCTTCGGCATTTTCGGCCGGCGCGTGCCGCCGGAAACGCGCCTGGCGCCGGGCGATCGCATCGAGGTCTATCGCCCGCTCGCCATGGATCCGAAGGAAGCCCGCCGGCGCCGCGCGGCGAAGAAACCCTGAACGGCTACGACAACGTCGTCCCCGCCTTCGCGGGGACGACATCAACTTTTTCCTAGCTGCAGTTTTCCTTCACCAGCTGGCGCGCGCGCGCTGTCTCCTGGGCGATCTGGGCGTCCTCCAGGTAGTAGCGCTCGCCTTTCGAGTCGGTGCGCGCGATGCGCTGGCCGCTCTCGAGCGTGCGCAGCGATTCCTGGGCGCGCGTGCAGTTTTCGCGCTTGGCCGACGCCTCCTGCTCGGATTGCGCTCCCTTGTCGCGCTCCTTCTGCGCATCTTCCTGTCGCTTGCGGTACGCGGCTTCCGGGCTGAGCGGCTTCTCGCCCTTGGTCGCCGCCGGCGTGGATGGCGACGGTCCGGAGGCCGGCGGCTTCATGCGCTGTGCCTTCACACCGGGCGGCGGCACGTCGCCGTAGCGAACCTTGCCATCCGGGTCGACCCATTTGTATTGCTGCGCCAGCGCGGCGCCGGTGCATGCATCAGCAAGACCGAAGACGCGGCGAAAAGTCTTTTCATACATGAGAGTATAATGCCGCTTTGCGAGTAGAAAACATGCGGGTAATCCAGAAGGCGCTGACCTTCGACGATGTTCTCCTCCTTCCCGCCCACTCGCGCGTCCTGCCGCGTGAAGTTTCTCTCAAAACTCGCCTCACCCGGAAGATCCAGCTCAACCTGCCGCTGATTTCCGCGGCAATGGACACCGTCACCGAGGCGCGCCTGGCGATCGCCATCGCCCAGGAAGGGGGCATCGGCATCATCCACAAGAACTTCAGCCCGCAGGCGCAGGCGGCACAAGTGCACAAGGTCAAGCGCTTCGAGTCGGGCGTGCTGCGCGATCCGATGACCATCCCGCCGGAGATGCCGGTGCGCGACGTCATCGCCCTGCAGCGCGAGCACAAGATTTCCGGCTTTCCGGTGGTGAAGAACGGAAAGGTGGTGGGGATCGCTACCAACCGCGATCTGCGCTTCGAGACCAAGCTCGACCAGCCGGTGAAGGCGATCATGACGCCGCAGGACAAGCTGATCACCGTGCGCGAGGGGGCGAGCCGGCAGGAAGCGATGCGGCTCATGCACGAGCACCGCCTGGAGCGTGTGCTGGTGATCGGCGAGGACTTCCAGCTGATGGGCCTGGTGACGGTGCAGGACATCCTCAAGGAGAGCGAGCACCCGAACGCCTGCAAGGACTCGCACGGCAAGCTGCGCGTCGGCGCGGCGGTCGGCGTGGGCGAGGGCACCGAGGAGCGCGTCGCCGCGCTGGTCGAGGCCGGCGCCGACGTGCTGGTCGTCGACACGGCCCACGGCCACGCCCAGGGCGTGCTCGACCGGGTGGCGTGGATCCGCAAGAACTTCAAGAACGTCGAAATCATCGGCGGCAACGTGGGCACCGGCGACGGCGCGAAAGCGCTGGTCGACCACGGCGCCGACGGCGTCAAGGTCGGCATCGGTCCCGGCTCGATCTGCACCACCCGCATCGTCGCCGGCGTCGGCGTGCCGCAGATCACGGCAATCCAGAACGTCGCGGCTGCCCTCAAGGACGTGCCGCTGATCGCCGATGGCGGCGTGCGCTATTCCGGCGATGTCGCCAAGGCGCTGGCCGCGGGCGCGCACTGCGTGATGCTCGGCTCGCTCTTCGCCGGCACCGAGGAGTCGCCCGGCGAAATCGAGCTGTTCCAGGGCCGCTCCTACAAGTCCTACCGCGGCATGGGCTCGCTCGGCGCGATGCAGAAGGGCGCCGCCGACCGTTATTTCCAGGACGCGGAAATGAACATCGACAAGCTGGTGCCCGAGGGCGTGGAAGGACGCGTGCCTTACAAGGGCAGCGCGGTGCGCGTCATCGAGCAGCTCGCCGGCGGCCTGCGCGCGAGCATGGGCTACACCGGTTGTGAATCGATCGAAGCGATGCGCACCCGGACCCAGTTCGTCGAGATCACCACGGCCGGGATGCGCGAATCCCACGTCCATGATGTGCAAATCGTGAAGGAGGCTCCGAATTACCGGGTCGAGTAAGCACCAAAAGATTCTCATCCTGGACTTTGGAGCGCAGTACACGCAGCTGATCGCCCGCCGCGTGCGGGAAGCAAAGGTCTACTGCGAGATCCATCCCTGCGACGTGGATGACGCCTTCGTCCGCGGCTTCGGCGCACAAGGCATCATCCTTTCCGGCAGCCACCTCTCGGCCTACGAGGAATCCACGCTGCACGCGCCGAAGGCGGTCTTCGACCTCGGCGTCCCGGTGCTCGGCATCTGCTACGGCATGCAGACCATGGCGCAGCAGCTCGGCGGCCGCGTCGAGCCGGGCTCGGTGCGCGAATTCGGCTACGCCGAAGTGCGGGCGCGCGGCCATACCAAGCTGCTCGACGGCATCGAGGATTACCGCACGCCTGAAGGCCACGGCATGCTCAAGGTGTGGATGAGCCACGGCGACAAGGTCGCCGAGATGCCCGCCGGCTTCAAGCTGATGGCGTCCACCGAGGCATGCCCGATCGCCGGCATGGCCGACGAGGCGCGCCGCTTCTACGGCGTGCAGTTCCACCCCGAGGTCACGCACACCCGGCAGGGCACGAAGCTGCTGCACCGCTTCGTGAAGGACATCAGCGGTTGCCGCGGCGACTGGCAGATGCCCGAATATGTTTCAGAGGCGGTGGCGCGGATCAGGGAGACCGTAGGGCCGGAAGAGGTTATCTTGGGTTTGAGCGGAGGGGTTGATTCTTCCGTAGCCGCCGCGCTCATCCACAAAGCGATCGGCAAGCAGCTCACCTGCGTGTTCGTCGACCATGGGCTGCTGCGCCTGAACGAAGCGGCCCAGGTGATGGACACGTTCGCCAAGCACATGCACCTGAACGTCATCCATGTGGATGCGAGTGCGCAGTTCCTGGGGGCGTTGAAAGGCGTGGCCGACCCGGAAGAAAAGCGCAAGATCATCGGCCGCCTGTTCGTCGAAGTCTTCCAGCGCGAAGCAAAAAAGATCAGGAACGCAAAATGGCTCGCGCAGGGCACGATCTACCCGGACGTCATCGAGTCGGCGGGCGGGAAGACCAAGAAGGCGGTGACGATCAAGTCGCACCACAACGTCGGCGGCCTGCCCGAGTCGCTGCATCTCAAGCTGCTCGAGCCGCTGCGCGAGCTGTTCAAGGACGAGGTGCGCGAGCTCGGGCTGGCGCTCGGCCTGCCGCGCGAGATGGTGTTCCGCCACCCGTTTCCCGGGCCAGGCCTCGGGGTTCGCATCCTCGGCGCCATTGACAAGAAGCAGATCGAGCTTCTGCAGCGCGCCGACGATATCTTCATTCACGAGCTGAGAACTTCCGGCTGGTACGAGAAGACTGCGCAGGCCTTTGCCGTGTTCCTGCCGGTGCGCTCGGTCGGCGTGATGGGCGACGGGCGCACCTACGAAAACGTGGTGGCGCTGCGCGCGGTGCAGACCACGGATTTCATGACCGCGGACTGGGCGCCGCTGCCGCACGAGCTCCTCGCCCGCGTCTCCAACCGCATCATCAACGAGGTGCGCGGCATCAACCGCGTGACCTACGACATCTCCTCAAAGCCGCCTGCCACAATCGAGTGGGAGTAACCCGGCGCCTCTCTGGCGGCAATCCGCAGATCGCGAAGGGGGACGGCGACGCCCCAGTGCGGGCGTACATTGCTGCGATGCCCGGCTGGAAGCGCGCCGTTGGAAAGCGCCTCGACGCGCTCATCGTGCTAAACGTGCCCACCGTACGGAAGGCCGTGAAATGGAACTCGCCGTTTTACGGCATCGACGGCAAAGGCTGGTTCCTCTCGTTCCACGTCTTTACCCGGTACGTCAAGGTGACGTTCTTCCGCGGCAGGTCGTTGCGACCCGTCCCGCCCGGCGTCAGCAAGCACAAGGACGTGCGCTATTTCGACATCTACGAAGGCGATGAGCTGGACGAGGCCCTAATGACGACCTGGCTGAAGCAGGTGGCCGCGTTGCCGGGCTGGGACGTCAGCCGGCAAAAGTGATCTTCACCGAGAGGACGTCGTTCGGCAACGACAGTGCTTGACACGATCGGGCATGGGACCAAAGGCCAATGCCCGCGCTCGCGCGGCTGGCGGAAACTGTTCGTACCATGGAGCGCAAGCACGAAAAGTACGAGCGCCTGATCGCGCGCTGCAGGTCCCTGCCGCCGACTCGGACGGCTGTGGCACATCCGTGCGACGAGAGCTCGCTGCGAGCGGCGGTAGACGCGGCCAAAGCGGGCCTGATCGCGCCGATTCTGGTCGGACCGCGGGCGCGCATCGAGGCGCTGGCCAGGCAGCACGGCGTCGATATCGCGAAGCTCGAGGTCGTGGACGCGCCGCACAGCGAAGCCTCGGCCGCCGCGGCGGTGGCGCTGGTGCGGGAGAGCAAGGCGGAAGCGCTGATGAAAGGCAGCCTGCACACCGACGAGCTCATGGGCGCGGTGGTCAAGCGCGAAACCGGTCTGCGCACGGCCCGCCGCATCAGCCACTGCTTCGTCATGGACGTGCCCGGGCACCCGGAGCCGCTCATCATTACCGATGCGGCCGTCAACATCGCGCCCTCGCTCAAGGACAAGGTGCACATCGTGCAGAACGCGATCGACATGGCGCACGATCTGGGCCTGGCCGAGGTGCGGGTAGCGATTCTCTCGGCGATGGAGACGGTCAATCCAGACGTGCCTTCCACGCTGGAGGCGGCCGCCCTGTGCAAGATGGCGGACCGCAAGCAGATCACGGGCGCGCTGCTCGACGGCCCGCTCGCGCTGGACAACGCGATCAGCCTCGAGGCCGCGCGGATCAAGAAGATCGACTCGCCGGTCGCCGGGCGCGCCAACGTACTGATCGTCCCTGATCTCGAAGCCGGCAACATGCTGGCGAAGAGCCTGTCGTTTCTGGCCGGCGCGGATGCCGCCGGCATCGTGCTCGGCGCGCGCGTGCCGATCATTCTCACCAGCCGCGCCGATTCCGTCATGACGCGCCTTGCTTCGTGCGCTGTGGCCGCGCTGGTCGCGAACGCACGCCGCGGAGATGCGGCGAAGGCGGTGGCGTGAACGAGGCGATCCTCGTTCTAAACGCCGGCTCTTCCAGCATCAAGTTCCTGCTCTTTGCCGAGCGGAACGGGAAGCTCGATGCCGTCGTTCGCGGCCAGGTCGAGGGTCTCTATACGGCGCCACGCTTCGCCGCGCGCGGCGCCGACGGCAAGCCGCTGGCCGAGAAGTCCTGGGGCGAGGGGGCGAGCCTCGGTCACGACGGCGCGGTCGCCTATCTCGCGGATTTTCTGCGCGGGCAGGGCGGCGGCCTCGAACTCGCGGCGGTCGGCCACCGCGTCGTCCACGGCGGGATGGAGTATGCGCAGCCGGTGCGGCTCGACTCCGGTGTTGTCGCCGCGCTCGAAAAATTGATTCCCCTTGCGCCGCTCCATCAACCGCACAACCTGGCGCCGATCCGCTCCCTGATCGAGCGCCGGCCGGGCCTGCCGCAGATCGCCTGCTTCGACACCGCGTTTCACGCCACCAATCCCGACGTCTCGCGCCGCTTCGCCATTCCCGTGGAGCTGCACGACGCCGGCGTGCGGCGCTACGGTTTTCATGGTCTATCCTACGAGTACGTCGCCTCGACGCTGCCGATGCACGATGCCCGTGCCGCGGGGGGCAAGACCGTGGTGTGCCATCTCGGCAACGGCTCGAGCCTGTGCGCGCTGCAGGGTGGGCGCAGCGTCGCGAGCACGATGGGATTCACCGCCGTGGACGGGCTGCCCATGGGTACGCGCTGCGGGGCCATCGACCCCGGCGTGCTGCTCTACCTCATGGACCAGCGCGGCATGGGCGCGCGCGCGATCGAGAAGCTGCTCTACAGCCAGTCCGGCCTGCTCGGCGTTTCCGGCATCTCGAGCGACATGCGCAAGCTCCTCGGCGCGGACGATCCCAGGGCGAAACTCGCCGTGGACCTCTACGTCTACCGGATCCGGCGCGAGCTGGGTTCGCTCGCGGCCGCGCTCGGCGGACTCGATGCACTCGTGTTCACGGCCGGCATCGGGGAGAACAGCGCGGTCCTTCGCGAGCGCATTTGCCGCGACGCGGCCTGGCTGGGGGTGGAGCTCGACCGCGCGGCGAACGAGAAGGGCGGTCCCCGCATCAGCGCGGGCGGCAGCCCAGTGAGCGCGTGGATCATCCCGACCAACGAGGAGCTGATGATCGCGCAGCATACGCAGCGCCTGCTCGCGCGCTCTACCACCACTTCAACCGCCTGACAACGAAGGAACGTTTCATGAATGCCATTACCCAGCTTGGCCGCAGCCAGGAAGTCTCGAGCAAGGTTGCCCAGCTATTGCAGAAGCGCGTCAGCCTTGCGCAGGAGCGCTACAAGGAGCGCGTGCAGAAGGTGTTGAGCGACGCCGCCGCCGACTTCAAGCAGCGCCCGCTGACACCGTGGGACGCGATGATGGGCTGGTACAACTACTCGGTCGATTTCGCGCAGCGCTCGGTGCTGTTCTGGGACACCTTGCGCCAGCGCGGCAACCACTTCCTCAAGACCACGCGGGAAGGTCTGCTGCCGGTCCTGCACTTCGACTACGAAATGGTGCTGGACGGACGCTCCTTCGCGCGCCCGGTCAATTACGCGCTGGTACGCATCGTGCCGCCGGCAGGCGTGACGGTCGATCCGGCGCGGCGGCCCTACGTCATGATCGATCCGCGCGCCGGCCACGGGCCGGGCATCGGCGGCTTCAAGGACGACTCGCAGGTAGGCGTGGCGCTGCGCGAGGGCCATCCGGTCTATTTCGTGATTTTCTTCCAGGAGCCGCAGCCGGGGCAGACGCTGCCCGACGTGTGCGTGGCGGAGCAGCAGTTCGTGCGCAAGGTGCGCAGCCTGCATCCGCACAGCTCCAAGCCCGCGATCATCGGCAACTGCCAGGGCGGCTGGGCGGCGATGATGCTGGCGGCCGCCGGGCCGGACGATACCGGCCCGATCGTGATCAACGGCGCGCCGATGTCCTACTGGGGCGGCGCCTGGCAGGAAGGCGAGGGCGACAACCCGATGCGCTATGCCGGCGGCATGCTGGGCGGCTCGTGGCTCGCGTCATTCGCCGCCGACATGGGAAACGGGATATTCGACGGCGCCTACCTGGTCGAGAATTTCGAAAACCTGAACCCGGCCAACACGTTCTGGGACAAGTACTACAACGTGTTTGCGAAGGTGGACACCGAAGCGCCGCGCTTCCTGGATTTCGAGCGCTGGTGGGGCGGGTTCTACCTGATGAACCGGGAAGAGATCGAGTGGATCACGCGCAACCTCTTCGTCGGCGACAAGCTGTGGTCGGGGGACGTCAGGGCGAGCGACGACAAGCCCTTCGACCTGCGCGACATCAAGGCGCCCATCATCCTGTTCGCGTCGATGGGCGACAACATCACGCCGCCGCAGCAGGCATTCAACTGGGTCGCCGACGTCTACGGCAGCACCGACGAAATCAAGGCGCGCGGCCAGGTGATCATCGGCCTGTTGCATGGGGACGTCGGCCACCTCGGCATCTTCGTTTCGGGGAGAGTCGCGAAGAAGGAGCACGCGCAGATCGTCTCGGTGCTCAAATCCGTCGAGACGCTGCCGCCCGGGCTCTACGCCATGAAGATCGAGGAGCGCAAGGGCGCCGCGGGAAAAGCGGAGTACCAGGTCGAGTTCCACGAGCGCCGGCTCGAGGACGTCGTCGCGCAGATCAACCGCTTCGGGCGCAAAGACGAGAAGCCATTCGAGGCGGTCGCGGCCGTGTCGGAGTTCAACCAGCGCGCCTATGAGCTGTTCGCACGGCCGGTGGTCCAGGCCATGTCCAGCGAAACGACCGCGAAGCTCGGGCGCGACTTCCATTCGCTGCGCGTCCAGCGCTGGGCGCTATCGGACGCCAATCCCTGGCTCGCGTGGCTCGCCCCCGCAGCCGAGGCCGTCAGGGCGCAGCGCAAGGCGCTCGGCCCGGAGGACCCGCTGCGCAAGGCGGAGGGCGCGATGTCCGAACTGGTGAGCGCGTCGCTCGATCATTACCGCGCGTTGCGCGATGCGGCCAGCGAGGCGGCTTTCTTCAGCACCTACGGCAACCTGTTCTCGCTCCCGCTCGCGCAGAGGCACGACGCCGAGGAGCGCCCGGCTCCCGGGGCGGCCGACTCTCGTGAGTCGCCTTACGTCAAGGAAGCGCTGGCATCGATTCGCGAAGGCGGCTATACGGAAGCATTCGCGCGCGTAGCGTTCCTGCTGGCGCGCAAGGACGAGTCCTTGCCGCTGTCGCGGGTCGTCATGCGGCAGGACCTGGCCAAGGACTATGCGGAGCTGCTTCCCTCCCTGTCTGCCGAAAACTGGCGCCGGATCCGCGGCGAGCAGGAGACCATCGCGCGCTACGAGCCCGATCAGGCGATCGATGCGCTGGCGGACCTGCTGGCCGACCGCGCGGACCGCGAACGCCTGTGCACCCTCATCGACCGGCTGCTGGCCGACAAGCGCGTGCAGCAGTCGAAGCCGACCGCAGGCCAGATGGCGATGCTCGATCGCGTCCGTGGGGTACTGAAAGTGGAAAAGGCCCGGCGGCCGCGCGCGAACGCATGACCGTGGAGATTCCCCATCCGCCATTGAAGGGCTCGAAGGCGCTGGTCGTCGGCATTGCCAACGAGCACTCGATCGCCTATGGCTGCGCCAGGGCGTTTCACGAGCTCGGCGCGGATCTCGCGATCACCTATCTCAACGAGAAGGCGAAGCCTCACGTCGAGCCGCTCGCCCGCCAGCTCGGGGCGCCGATCTTCCTTCCGCTCGACGTTTCGGTGCCCGGCCAGCTCGAAGCGGTCTTCCAGCAGGTGGCGAAGCAGTGGGGCCGGCTCGACATGCTCGTGCATTCCATCGCCTGGGCGCCGAAGGACGACCTGCAGGGCGGGCTCCTCACCTGCTCGGCCGAGGGCTTCGGGAAAGCGATGGACATCTCCTGCCACTCGTTCATCCGCATGGCGCGGCTCGCCGCGCCTCTGATGACCGACGGCGGCACGATGTTCGCGATGACCTACCACGGCGCTCAGAAAGTCGTGGCGAGCTACAACGTGATGGGGCCGATCAAAGCGGCCTTGGAAGCCGCCTGCCGCTATCTTGCCTGCGAGCTGGGGCCGCGGAAGATCCGCGTGCACCCGATTTCGCCGGGGCCGCTCAAGACGCGCGCGGCGTCGGGACTGAAGGATTTCGAGCTGCTGTTGAACGAAGCCGTCCAGCGCGCACCGGTCGGCGAGCTGGTGGACATCATGGACGTCGGGTTCGCCTGCGCGTACCTGGCGACCCCGTACGCGCGCCGCATGACCGGGCAGACGCTTTATGTCGACGGTGGCGTGAATATCATGGCGTGAGCATGGACTTCGCGCCGCTGCGCATGACGTTGCGCGACGGGCGCAGCGCCACGATCCGCGAGATCCGTCCCGACGATGCCGACGCATTCCGAACCGCGCTGGAACGACTTTCCGCGGACACGCTCCATAGCCGTTTCTTCTCATCCATCCGGCCTACGCCGGCGATGATCGAGCGTGCCGTGCGCACGGATGCGGAGCGGGAGCGGGCATTGGTGGCGGTTACCGGCGAGGCCGCAACCCCGACCATCGCCGGAGGCGGCCGCTGCGTCAGCGCGGAAGACCGCGAGTCCTGCGAGTTCGCGGTCATGGTCGCGGATGAATGGCGCGGGATGGGGCTCGCCTCCGGCATCATGAAAGCGCTCATCCGGGACGCCCGCGCGCGCGGGCTGAAGCGCATGGAAGGCCACGTGCTGGCGGAAAACAGGTCGATGCTGGATCTCGCCCGGCGTCTGGGCTTCGCGGTCGGCGCGAGCGGGGAAGGGCCCGCGGTCAAGCTCGTATGGCTCGATCTGGGATCGACCGCGTAAGATTCCGCAATCACTACGTAGCGTTCATCACCTCCGGCGCGCAGGGCGTCGAACGGCCAGCAGGTAATCAGCGTGAGGCGCGTGCCGCCGTCGTTACGCGTCACCCAGGTGTCGCGCCTATCCAGCACATCAAGTTGAGTGACCCGGTAGTGCACGCGTACGCCGTCGGCGCGCTGAATACGGATCGCATCTCCGACGGTGATCGTTTCAAGAAAAGCCAAGTGGGTATCGCGATGTCCGCCGATGACGCTGTTGCCGCGCGCGCCCGGCGCCGGCGTGCCCTGCTCGTGGCCAGGGCCGAACGCGAGCGTGCGGCCGCTCGAGCCCGACAGCACGAACAGCGACACGCCCTGTCCCGGCGCTTCCAGTCGCGCCACCGGCCAGGTATCGGCCCAAGGCCAGGGCCTCGGCGCCGGCTCGCCGGCCAAGGCCCGTTGCCAGGCGCGCTCGATCAGGAGCTGCGCGAGCTGCGCCTTGAGCGTAGAGGTACGCGCCCTGGCCGAACAAGGCAGCGCCCGCCGGCCGTGAGCAGCACGGCGGCGGCGAGCGTCAGGCGCTTGCGCGGCGCCACAGGAGCGCGGCCAGCAGCAGAAGGAGCGCGTCCGGCAAGCAAATCGAAGCGCATGCTGGTAGCGCCGCGCGGCAGCTCGCCGAATATCCCTTCGTAGACCCAACCCTCGGGGAGGTTGGTGGCGAGCGCTGCCGACTTGAGCAGCGCCTCGGCGCTGCGCGCCGGCGTCTTGTCCACGGCGACCAGGCTGGTGTAGCGCGAGACCAGCTGGTGCTCCAGGGAGAGCTTCAGCACCGCATCGCGAATCTCAGCCTCGGGCGCGCCGCCGCGCAGCTGGTCCATCAGGGCGCCGATGCGCTCTCGCGCCCACAGCACGGAAAGCGCGTTCTCGCCGGCGGCGGAAGACAGCGGCGCCTGCGCGCGCCAGGGCCGGTCGCCGGCGAGCGCCGAGACCGTGACGGTTTCGCCCAGGCGCTCGGCGGAGAACAGCACCATCACCGGCTCGCCGGCGTAGAGGTCCGGGACCTGCTTCGGCCACGCTTCCACGCCCTCGGCGCCGCCCCAGTCGATGCTCACGCCCTTGAGCACGGGCGATTCGAGCTTGGAGAACAAGGCATCCATCTTGTGCTTCACTTCCTCGATGCGCCCGATGTAGGTGAAGGTTCCGGCGCCAAACTGCGCAGCCTTGGTCATGAAGTGGCTGTTGGGCGCCGAGCCGATACCGACGGTGAAGAGGCGCGAGTCGCCGAGCCGCTCGCGGATCATGCGCAGCAGCGGGTCTTCGTTGCCGACGGCACCGTCGGTGAGGAACACGATCTGGCGGATGCGTCCCGGCGTCTCGCGTCCGTCGAGCGCCAGGTCGAGGGCCTTGGCCATCTCCGTGCCGCCTTGCGCGCGCAGCTCGCGCACCCAGCGCACCGCGCCGGCGATGTTGTCCGGCGTCGCTTGCCGTGCCGCGGGGTAGAGCGCGCGCGCATAGCTGTTGAACTCGATCACGTTGAAGCGATCGGCCCCGAGAGAGCCGGCCGATGGCGAGCTCGAGCGCCTCGCGCGCCTGGGCGATCGATGCGCCCTGCATCGAGCCGGAGGTGTCGATGACGAAGATCGCTTCGCGCGGGATGGCCGGGCCGCGGCCTTCGATCACCGGCGGCACGACCATGAGCAGCCCGTAGTGGCGCGCGCCCTTTTTTTCGGTGATCGCCGCCGCGACCGGCGCGGCGCCGGGTGCCAATGCCCAGTCGAGTACGAAGTCCTTGTTGGCCGGAACCGGCCCGCGCAGCACGGCTTCGCAGGCAGACCCACCGCAGGCGGCAGTATCGATGGTGTGCGAGGCGCTCCGTAGCCCGTCGATCGGCACGCCGGCCTGCACCTCGACACGAAGCGTGACCGGATTGTGGAGCGGCGCCGACTCGTCGGGGCGCAGCACCACGGGGCTGATGCGCGCCGCGTCCACGGGGTCCATGTCGGCCGGCAGGTAGCGCGGCCCGACTACCATCGGGAAGCGCAGCGAGTAGCGCCCCTGGTCATAGCGCAGGGTCTGCTGGTACTCGATCTCGACCCGGATTTCCTCGCCCGGCGCGATGTTGGCTACGCTCGAGGTGAAGATGTTCGGCCGCTCCTGCTCGAGCAGGGCGGCGCGCCGTCCCTCGGTCTTGGCCTCCGCATAAGTCTTTTTTGCCTGCTCCTTCTCGCGCACCTCGCCCTCGACGATGCGCTCGCCGATCTTCATGCGCAGGCGGTCGACGGCGGCGTTTTCCGGCAGCGGGAATACGTAGACGCCTTCGTACCAGTCCGCGTGCGGATTCAGGAAGCGCTGGGTGACCTTCGCCCGCGCGACGTGTCCGGTGACGCGGATCTCGACGTCGGTTTCCAGCAGTGGCGCGGCCCGCGCCGGGCCGTCGCCGCGCGCCTTCAGCAGCAGGCCGTGGGCGGCCGGATCGATGGCGAACGCCTCACCGGAAAACAGGACGAACAGCGAGGCGACGATCAGCAGGAACGTCAGGGTGGTTTTCATGCCGGCCATTGCAGCGCGGCGATCGGGCGCGAACGCGCCCGGCCGCTGCAAAAGCCGTGAACGATTCTGGCAATCCGGCGAAGCTAAGGTCCGGAGCGCCAGGGAGGCGGGCCGCCGGCGAGTACTTCAACCCGTCGAAGAATTACGCTCTCCGCCGGCGCCCGCCATCCGGTGAGACTTACTGGCTCTTCGGGGTGCTCGAGCTACCCGAGCTGCCGGTCGAGCTGCCGCTGGAGCTGCCCGAGCTGCCGCTGCTGGAGCCCGCGCCGCTCGTGCTCGGCGAGGTGGGCGAGCTCGGGGACGTGGTCGAGCTGCTGCCGCCGCTGGCGGCGCCGGAGCCCGACTTGTTGAAGTGCGCGTCCCACTCCGAACGCGACACCTGACCGTCGCTATTCGTGTCCACCGAGGAGAAGGTCGGGGTGGAGGAGCTGCTGCTGGAGCCCGACATCCCGCCGCTGGAGCCGCGGTGCTGGAGCCGCCGGAAGCCGCGCTGCCGGACGACTTGGAGGTGTCGGACGAGCCCGACGAGCTGCTGCCCGAAGCGGCGGGCGAGGACGACGAGCCCGACGAGCCGGACGAGCTGCTGCCCGACGCAGCCGGGGAAGACGACGAGCTGCCGCCCGACGCGGCCGGCGAAGACGGGGACGAGGAACTTTGCGCAACGGCCACGCTCGACAGCGCAAACAACGCGGCGGCGGTGGCGGCGCTCAGAACTTTAAGTTTCAACATGAGATGAGCCTCCTGGAAAAGGTGGGATAAAGGACATGCACCCGTCCGGGATGCAAGCCACGTGCCCCTTACCTTTCAGCCGGCGTAAGCCGCGTTCGCCACGGCCGAGCGATTCCACAACGCCTGTCGCCACCGGTAGCCGATTGCCAGCGTGGCAGCGAGCCCGACGCTGGCATACAACGCGGTGGTGGCCGCGTAGCCGAGGCCGGCAATGAGCGGTCCAGCGCCGAGCAGGCCAAGCGGCAGTCCCCAGATGGCAAGCATGCGCACACCCATGACGCGGCCGCGCATGGCGTCGTCGGACGAACGCAGCATCACCGCGGCGAGCGGCGTCAGGCAGAAGCTCTGCACCAGGCCGATGGCGAAAAGAAGCACGATGCCGAACGCGAGCCAGGTGACCTGGCCGAACACCAGCAGCCCGGCGAACCACAGCGCGCCATTCCACAACATCACGCGCGCTGCGCGCCCTGAAAAATGCCGCGCGCCGACCGCCAACGAGCCGATGATCGCGCCCGACCAGAAAGACGCGGCGAGCCAGCCGAGCCCGGCCTGTCCGATCCCGTAGACGTCTTTGGCCACATAAGGCAGCAGCCCGAGGAAGAACGGATAGGCGAGCAGGTTGACGAGGAAGGCGAGGGCGAAGGCGCCGAGCAGCTCGGGCTTGGTCCACACGTAGCGAAAGCCCTGCTTCAGCCCGGCGAGCGGGCGCTCGGTGGTGGCATGAACGCCGCCGCCCGCCACGCCGAGCGACAGCAGGAAAGCGGCGACATACATCGCAGTGACGATGGCGTACACCGGACCCATGCCGATGAGCGCCACGCCAGCAGTGCCGGCAACGGCGCCAACCACGCGCGCGCTGTCGGAGGTAGTGCGCGAAATTCCGAGCGCGCGCATGAGCAGCGTAGGCGGCATGGTCTGGCCCACGAGCACGTGGCGCATCACGTTGTCCGAGGGCCGCAACAGGCCGGCGATGGCGGCGATGGTGAAGACATGCCAGGCCTGCAGGGCTTCGCTCCAGATGAGCAGCGTGAGCGCGGCGGCGAGCAGTGCGTAGATACCGCGCGTGATGCAAAGCAGCGTGCGATGGCCGATGCGGTCGCCGACCACGCCGAAGAACGGGGAGAACAGCGAGCCGAGCCAGACCAGGGCGGCGAGGTTCACGAGCTGCTGCACCGAACCGGTGGTCTCGAGGATGTACCAGCCAAGGATCAGCGCCTCCATCTCGAATGCCCACGAGGTGGCGAGGTCGGCCGGCCACTGGAAACGGAAACTGCGCACGGAAAAAGGCGACGCCATCTGCGAGAATCACCTCCAATGAATGACGAGCAGTATATGCGGCGGGCGCTGGACCTGGCGCGGCGCGCCGAGGACGAAGGCGAGGTTCCCATTGGCGCCGTGGTCGTGCTCCAGGACGAGATCATCGGCGAAGGCTGGAACCGGCCGATCGCCGCGGCCGATCCCACCGCGCACGCCGAGATCCAGGCCATGCGCGCGGCAGCGAAGCAGGTGAGCAACTACCGTCTCACCGGCGCCACGCTGTATGTGACGCTCGAGCCGTGCGAGATGTGCGTCGGCGCGATGTTCCATGCCCGCATCGCGCGGGCCGTTTTCGGCGCCACGGATCCGAAGAAGCTGGTGCTGAAGAACCAGGTCGCGATCGAAGGCGGCGTGCTCGCCGAGCAGTGCGGCTCCATCCTGTCGAAATTCTTCGCGAGCAAGCGATGATCCGCATCAGCCTGAAAGATCAGACCTTGAGCTTCGATGGCAGAACTTATGCCGTCTCGACGGCCAAGAACGGACCCGGGGAAAAGAACGGCAGCTTCTGTACGCCACGGGGCCGTCATATCGTGCGCGCCAAGATCGGCGCCGGGCAGCCGCTCGGTGCGGTGTTCGTGCGGCGGCGGCCGACGGGAGAGGTGTGGACGCCCGAAATGCACGAGCGCTATCCGGGGCGCGACTGGATCCTCACGCGCATCCTCTGGCTTTCGGGCCGCGAGCCCGGCCGCAACCGCCTTGGCGAGGTGGACACCATGCGCCGCTACATCTACATCCACGGCTGCCCGGATAGCGCCGAACTCGGCAAGCCCGGCTCGATCGGCTGCGTGCGCATGCGCAACCGCGACATCGTCGAGCTTTTCGACCGCGTCGCGCCTTACACGCCGGTCGAAATCAGCGCCTGAAGCTTCTCGCGGTCGGGCGCGAGCACCACGCCGCGCTCGGTGATGATTCCGGTGATGAGCTCGGCCGGCGTGACGTCGAACGCCGGATTGCGCACCGAGACGCCCTCCGGCGCCCAACGCTGCTCGCGATAGCCGGTGACCTCGGCCGCGGGGCGCTCCTCGATCACGATGTGCGAGCCATCGGGGATGTTGGGATCGAAAGTGGAAATCGGCGCCGCGACGTAGAACGGAATGCCGTGGCGCTTGGCGAGCACGGCGAGCGCATAGGTGCCGATCTTGTTCGCGACGTCGCCGTTGGCGGCGATACGATCGGCGCCCACCACGATCACGTCCACCTCGCCCTTGCTCATGATGTGCCCGGCCATGCTGTCGGTGATGAGCGTGCAGGGAATCCCTTCCTGCACCAGCTCGTAAGCCGTGAGGCGCGCGCCCTGCAGGTAGGGCCGCGTCTCGTTGGCGATCACCGAAATATTCTTATGTTTTGAAGACCGGATGACCCCGAGGGCCGTGCCATAGCCGGCCGTCGCCAGCGCGCCCGCATTGCAGTGGGTCATCACGCGCGCCTTGTCCGGGATCAGCTCCGCGCCCAGCTTGCCCATGGCGCGGTTCCCGGCGACATCCTCGTTGAAAATCGCCAGCGCCTCGGCCTCCAGGTCCTTTGCCTTCTTCATCCGCTCCAGCGCCCAGAACAGATTCACCGCCGTAGGCCGGCTTTTCGCGAGAATTTCGAAACTTTCTGGGCTGCCCTTTGAAAGAGCGACACCAAATGCCGCGGCACAGCCAATCGCCGGCGCGCCACGCACCACCATGTCGCGGATCGCGGTCGCCACCTCGGCCGCCGTGCGGCAAGTGACGTAAACCGTCTGGTTCGGCAGGAGACGCTGGTCGAGAAGCTCCAGGCGATCGCCTTTCCACCGAATAGGCTCCACCGTTGACCCCCTGACAAGGGGGTCGTGAGCCGAAGGCGAGCGGGGGGTTTGCGTTTTTTTCATACCACCCGCTCGTTGCCGCCGTCGATCGGCACCTGGGCAGCCGTGGTCTTGGCGAACAACGGCCCGCACATTTCCGCGGCCAGCTCGGCGACGTCGCGCGAGGCCACCTCCGTGCGCAGCAGGTTCTTTCTCTTGTACTGCTCGACCGTCATGTTGTAGGCCTTGGCGCGCGCCGCGAGCAGGTCCGGCGTCCACAAGCCGGTGTCGTAGACCGAATCCGGATGCAGCGAGTTAATGCGGATGCCGTCCTTGGCCCACTCGAGCGCGGCCACGCGCGCCACCTGGTTGAGCGCAGCCTTGGACGCGGAGTAAGCCGCCGCGCCCGGCCCGGGCGCGGGCACGTTGCGCGAGCCGATGACGACGATGCGGCCGCCTCTCGGCGCCAGGCGGAGCAGGGGATGGCTGAGCTGCAGGATGCGCAGCGGCGCTTCCACGTTCACGCTCATGGCGCGCTGCCAGTCGCCGGCGGCGATGCTCTGCAGCGGCTCGGACTTGGGAAAGATGCCGGCATTCAGCACCAGCATGTCCACGCCGCCATATGCACGCACCGCCTTGCTCAAGGCCTGGTCGACGGCGGCGGTGTCGGTCAGGTCCAGCGCGACGCCGAGAAAATCGGGCCGCTGCCATTGGGTGGCGATGGCGGGATTGCGGTCCAGGCCGATCACCGCGGCGCCGCGCCGCAGGAAAGCGTCGGCACAGGCCTTGCCGATGCCGGACGCGGCGCCGGTGACCAGCGCCACCTCGCCCCTGAACACGGGTGGCGCGGCGGCCTTGCGTGCCTTCGCCTGCTCGAGCTCCCAGTACTCGATATCGAACAGGTGGTTCTCGCCGATGCCGTTCCAGCCGCCGAGCGCCTCGGCGCGCAGGATGACGTCGATGCTGTGGTCGTAGAGATCTTCGATGATCGCCGCCTCGCGCGCGTCGCGGCCGGCGGCGGCGAAGCCGAGCTGCGGATCGAGCAGCGCGCGGGGCGCCGGGTCGAGCATGGTCTTCGGCGCCCTGGCGGCGTGGCGCTCGAAGTAGGCGCGGTAGCTCTTCGCATATTCGGCCGCGTCGCGTCCGAGCATCGGCACCGGCTTGATGAAGACCAGGTGATCGGGCGTCGCCGGGCCCTTCTGAACAAGCTCCGCGAGCTTGGGATGCTGCGCAAAGGTGAGGAACTTTTCGCCGGCGTTGACTCTCAGCAGCACGGGAAAGCCGGCCTGCGCGGAAATCGCGCGCCGCAGGCCGGCGATCTCTTCGCGCTCGACGGGCTGGGCCGGCTTCGGCGGCAGCGAAATGTGCCAGGCCTTTTTCTTCTGCAGATATTCCTCGGCCATCGTCACCAGCTCGATCATGCGCTCGTAGGACTCGCGCGCCTCGGCGCCGAAGGTGAAGATGCCGTGCGACACCAGCACCATGCCGACCGTCTTGTCGTTCGCCTGCTTCGGAAATTCGCGCGCGCAATGCGCCGCCAGCTTGAATCCCGCCATGACGTAGGGCATGACCGCGACACGCTCGCCGTAGATCTCACGCAGGCGCTTCTCGCCATCGGGAGCGTTGGAGATCGCCAGCACCGCGTCGGCGTGGGTGTGGTCGACGTACTTGTAGGGGAGTAGGGCGTGCAGCAGGGTCTCGACCGAAGGCGACGGCGCCCCGAAGCGCAGGACGTGGGTGTTGAGCTCGTTCAGCATCTGCGAATCGGACAGCGCCGGCAGGCGTGCGAGCTTCTGCAGGTAGAGCAGCGGCAACGGCGCGAAGTTCACCGCGTTGATGGTCTCGAGGTCGGCGCCGCTGCCTTTCACGTACAGCACGTCGTGCTCCACGCCGAACACGTCCTTCTCGCGCAGCTTGACCGACGTGTTGCCACCGCCGTGCAGCACCAGCGACTTTTCCTGCCCCAGCAGCCGCGAGGTGTAGATGCGCGGGCCGAGCGGCCCGGTTAGCTGCGCGGCCTCGGCTTCGTTCCAGCGGCTTTTCATGCGCCGATTATACTTTTCGCACTCGAATGAAAACTGAGCCGCTCATCAAGCTCTTGAGCTGGGACGAGGCGCGCGCGCACGCCTCGCCGATCCGCTTCACCGTGTTCTGTGAAGAGCAGGGCGTGCCGCGCGAGATCGAGCTCGACGAGCAGGATCGCCAGAGTATTCATGCAATCGCGTCACGAGGGCACGCGCGCCGTGGGCACCGCTCGCCTGCTGCCGGACGGCCATATCGGCCGCATGGCGGTGCTGAAGGAGTGGCGCAACCGCGGCATCGGCGGGCTCATGCTGCAGAAGCTGATCGAGCGGGCAAAGGCGCGCGGCGATCGCGAAGTCGCGCTCTCGGCGCAAGTGCATGCGGTGCCGTTCTACCGCGCGCATGGCTTCGTGGCAGAGGGCAGCGAATATCTCGAAGCCGGCATCCGCCACCAGGCGATGAAGCGCAGGCTCTAGAACTCGAAGTGCACGGTTTCGCCCGCCGAGCCATCGGGCGCGAAGCTGCGCTCGGCGTAGCGCGTGCGCTTGCCGCCGAGCAGGACGGTCGAGCAGCGCGTGCCGTATTCTGGATGGACGATCTTCGCGGTCTCCAGCAAGCCGAACAGGGACTCGACCGCCGGGGCAGGGGAGAGCTCGGCCGCGAAGGCTTTTTTGATGCCATCGACTTCGGGCGCATCGAGCAGGGTATTGCCCAGGCCGTAGATGCCAGGATCGAGCCGGCGCGGCGCGCCATCCCGGTTGGATGTCCACCAGAGCTCCGCGCCGTCCGTCGCCAGGAGGTTGAAGCCGCTATACAGGCTGGCTTTGAGACTCTCGATGTACTCGCCGGGCCTTGCGCCATTGCTGAGGAACCTGGAAACCAGAGCACCTCGAGACTCTGTTGCTCGAGGCTCCTTGGCGCCGCGATAGTTGGTGACGGCGGCAAACCTGCGGGTGCGCGAAACGCCCATCCAGGTGCCGCGCGCCTCGAGGTCGCGGCCGGCGAGGAGGGCGGGATGGTCTTCCCAGAACGCGGCCGGCGCAGCGGGCCGGGCGTGGAACTCGTCGCGATTCGCCGCGACGATCAGCGGAAACTCAGGATGTGCGCGCCAGGCGAGAACGATCAGGCACATTCCGGGCTTTGAGCTGCTGATAGAGCTGGAACGCCTTCTCGGGCTTTTCCTTCTTATGCACCACCGCGCCGACCGCCTGGATCATCGCCACCGGGTCGTCGGACTGGAAGATGTTGCGCCCCATGTCGACGCCCGCCGCGCCCTGGTCGATCGCCTTGTACGCCATGGTGAGGGCGTCGAGCTCCGGAAGCTTCTTGCCGCCGGCGATGACGATCGGCACCGGGCAGCCGGCGACCACGCGCTCGAAGCCTTCCTCGACGAAGTAGCTTTTCACGTAGTGCGCGCCGAGCTCGGCGGCGATGCGCGTGGCGAGGCCGAAATAGCGCTCGTCGCGCTTCATCTCGGCGCCCACGCCGGTCACCGCCATGGTCGGGATGCCGTAGCGATTGCCGGTGTCGATGAGCTGCACCAGGTTCTTGATCGACTGGTGCTCGTACTCCGCGCCGACGTAGATCTGGGTGGTGATGGCGCAGGCGTTGAGCCGGATCGCGTCTTCGATGTCGACCGCGATCAGCTCGCGCGACAGCTCGGTGAGGATGCTCTGGCCGCCGGAGCAGCGCAGGACCAGGGCGTTGGTGGCCGAGGCGGGGATAACCGAGCGCAGCGCGCCGCGCGTGCACATCAGCACGTCGGCGTACGGGATCAGCGGCACGATGCTGAGGTCCATGCGCTCGAGGCCGGTGGTCGGCCCCTGGAAATAGCCGTGGTCGAACGCGAGCATCACGGTGTGGCCCGACGCGGGATTGAAGATGCGCGCCAGGCGGTTCTGCATGCCCCAGTCGAGCGCGCCGTTGCCTTTCAGGTAAAAGGCCTTGTTCTGCTGCGGCACGCCGATGCCGAAGTCCTTGCCTTCTCGGATGTCGTCTTTGTCAGCCATAATCCTCAAACCATACCATGTACACCATCGTTTGTTTCGACCGCCCGGACTCGGCGAGCCTGCGCGATGCGCATCGAGCGGCGCATCAGGAATTTCTCAAGGCCAATATCGAAAAAATCATCTTCGGTGGCCCACTCAAGAACAGTCTTGACGGGGCAAGTACGGGCGCGCTCATCGTCGTCAATTGTCCGACGCGCAAGGAAGCCGAAGCTTTCATCGGCGCCGATCCCTACCACCGCAACGGCGTCTACGAGAGCGTCGTCGTGCGCGCCTTCAAGCAGGTGTTTCCGCAGAAATAAAGCGCTCGACCTTGCGCTGCACGCCGAAGCGGGCGCCTTCACGAGCGAGCAGAGCCTCGAACGCGGCGTGCGTTTCCCCGTCCTCCTTCACGTCCTCGTACACTTCCATGTAAGTGGTGGGGTCATCGCGCCGCCGCATCCAGCGGCCGCGGATGCCGGTTTGCTTTTCCAGCTCCGCGAATAGGGCTTTCACCAGGGACCGGACCTCGCCCGATCGTTCGGGGGCGATCTTGTAATAGACGTAGTAATTCAAATCGGCATCACGGCCAGCGCTTCGCCGGCGGCGCTGTCCACCACCACGCCGCCCTGAAATTCGTCGCCTGCCTTGAGCTGCATTCCTTGCGGAAGCTCGAGCCGGGTCATGCGCCGCTTTACCTGCCCGCGGTACTGCGCGCGCGCCACGATCTCCTGTCCCGGGTAGCAGCCCTTCTGGAAATCGATGCCGCCGATGGTCTCCAGGTTCACCATCTGCGGCACGAACTGGTCCTGGGTCGCCGCGCTGATCCACGGCCGCCCGGCGCGGATCTCCTGCAGCGTCCACGCGTCCTCTGTGCCGTTGCAGTCCGGCGAAATCCCTTTGCCGATTCTCAAGAAACGCCGCTCGCCGACGCCGACGCTCACCGTGTCGCCGGCCCAGGCGACGCTCGTCACCGCCCCGTGCGCGTCCCAGAAGCCGTACTGCGCCCAGGCGTCGCTCTCGTCCGCAATCTTTACCTTGGAGCGCAAGACGAACATCGACAGGCGCTTCGCCACGGCGGGGGCGAGGTCCTTCGCGAGCTGCAACAGGAAGCCCTCGGGCGACGGAATCACCAGCATGGTGGCGAGGAGGCGGCCCTTGGCGGTGCACCAGCCCGCGAGCGCGGCGCGATCGGGCGGCAGGCTGGCGATGTCGTTGGTCAGCTGCGCGTGCAGAAATGCACGCGCGTCGGTCCCCGTGACCGCGAGCAGTCCGTAGCGAGAAAGGCGCGCGCACTCCATCGTAGAACCATTATCGCAGAGGAGAGGCCGTTAATCCGGCTGTCTATTTAGCTATGAAAAGCGCCTATTTAGCTACGCTCAAAGGGGATGTTGACTTCTCATGAATCCGGTATCCTGTGACCATACGAATGACCATAAAAATAAAGGGAGGTCCACTGTGACCAAGCCCAAGAAAGTAACGGACGCCTGGCTCCGCAACCTGAAGTACAGGCCGCTTGAGAGTAAGGGCCTCAAGGTTGACGGCGCGATCAGCAAGCGCACCGGCAAGCCGATGGAGAGCCGACCCGGCCAACTCCTTCCGAATCGCTACCCCGACGAACGCGGCATGTACGTCAACGTTGCTCCCACCGGGCGCGTCACGTTCCGCTACTCGTATCGCTGGCCCAAGACCGCGCAAGGCCGGAGGCAGCTCGTGACTTACGGGGATTACCCCATCCTGTCTCTTGAGAAGGCGAGGGACCAGCACATCGACTTCCAGCGCAAGCTGCGCGATGGCATCAACCCGCTTGAGAAAAGACGGATCGAGCGCCAGCAGATCACGGCACCCGCCGATTTCCGGTCTGTGGCCGTGCGCTGGTACGAGAAGAATAAGCCGGCAAAGTCCGACTCGTGGAAGGAAGCAAACGCCCGATACCTTGAATGGGCTTATCCGTACATCGGGACGCGAGACGTTCGGCAACTGACCGCACGCGACATCAGCGCGGTAATCACGCCGATTGAGAACAGCGGGCGGAAGGTCGCCGCGGAGAAGGCCCGCCAGTGCTACGCGATGGTGCTCGACTACGCGGCCGACAAGCCGGAATTCCTGCTCAAGCCTGGAGAGAACGCGGCCCGCGCCTTGAGCGTTGACCTTCCCAACACCAAGCACCACGCCCACCTACAGATTGCGGACGTGGCGCCATT
>CAWENY010000017.1:0-587613 GCA_963810475.1 uncultured beta proteobacterium
GTCGGCACGCTGGTCTGGTCGTCCACCATCCGCATCGGCTCGTTCGCCTCGGCCTTGCGCCGGATGATCTGGTAGAAGTTCGACGCGCGCGGACCATAGACCCAGCTCGTGCGCAGGATCAGATGCCGGCAGCCGCTCGCGGCGACGGCGCGCTCGCCTTCGAGCTTCGTGAAGGCGTAGTGGCTGAGCGGATTCGGCGTGTCGGTCTCCAGATAGGGCGAGCGCTTTTCGCCATCGAAGACGTAGTCGGTGGAGTAGTGAACCAGCAGCGCGCCGAGCCGTTTCGCTTCCTCGGCGAGCACGCCCGGCGCCACGGCATTCACCTGGATCGCCGCGTCGCGCTCGGTTTCCGCGCGGTCAACCGCCGTATACGCGGCGGCATTGACGATCAGGTCGGGCTTCGCCTCGCGCACCGTGCGCCGGATCGCCTCTGCGTCGGCCAGGTTCAGCGTCTGGCGATCGGTCGCGATCACCTCGCCCAGGGCGGGCAGCGCGCGCTCCAGCTCCCAGCCGACCTGGCCATTGCGGCCGGTGAGCAGGATCCTCAATCGAACAGTTCGGCGGATCGGAAGGGCGTGCCGCGCCGGTCCTTGTCGCTCACGATCGGCTCACCCTGGAGCGGCCAGCGCACGCCAATGTCGGCATCGTTCCAGGCGATGGTGCGCTCGTGCGCCGGCGACCAGAGCTCATCGAGCTTGTAGAGCACCTCGGCCGAGTCGGAAAGCGCAAGGAATCCATGGGCGAACCCGCGCGGCAGCCACGCCATGCGCCGATCGCTTTCCGATAGCCGGAAGCCGACCCATTTCCCGAACGTTGTCGCGCTGCGCCGCAGATCGACCGCGACGTCGTAGATTTCGCCGCGCAGCACGCTGATGAGCTTGCCCTGCGGTTTTTGCACCTGGTAGTGCAGCCCGCGCAGCACGTTCCTGCGCGAGGTGGAGCGGTTGTCCTGCACGAAAACCGGATCCAGGCCGGTGGCCTCCTGGAAGGTCCGCCGGTTATAGCTTTCGAAAGCCACGCCGCGTGCGTCCTCGAACACGCGCGGCTCGAGCAGCAGCACCTCCGGTATCTCGGTCTTGATGACCTTCACGGCAGCAGGCGTTCGGTGATCACGCGGCGCAGGTATTCGCCGTATGCGCTTTTCTCGAGCGGCTTCGCCAGCGCTTCCAGCTGCGCGCCATCGATGAACTTCATGCGGTAGGCGATTTCCTCGGGACACGCGATCTTCAGTCCCTGCCGCCGCTCGATAGTCTCGATGAAGTGCGAGGCCTCGAGCAGCGCCTCGTGCGTGCCGGTGTCGAGCCAGGCCATGCCGCGCCCCATCGGTACCACCTCGAGCTCGCCGCGCTCCAGGTAGACGCGGTTGACGTCGCTGATCTCGAGCTCGCCGCGCGCCGACGGCTTGAGCTTCGCGGCGATCTCCACCACCTGATGGTCGAAAAAATACAGGCCGGTGACCGCATAGCGCGATTTCGGCTGACGCGGTTTCTCCTCGATGCTGACCGCCTTGCCGCGCGCATCGAACTCCACTACGCCATAACGCGCAGGATCGTTGACCGGATACGCGAAGACCGTCGCGCCGCGCTCCCGAGCCGCGGCACGGGCAAGGAGCTCGGTCAGGTCATGGCCGTGGAAGATGTTGTCGCCGAGCACGAGCGCCACGCGTTCCTTGGCGATGAACTCGCGCGCGACGAGAAATGCCTGGGCGATGCCTTCCGGCTTCGGCTGCACGGCATAGCGCAGCCGCAGTCCCCAACTCTTTCCGTCGCCGAGAAGCGCCTCGAAGCGCGGCGTGTCCTGCGGCGTGGAGATCACCAGGATGTCGCGGATGCCGGCGAGCATCAGCGTGGACAGCGGGTAGTACACCATCGGCTTGTCGTACACCGGCAGCAGCTGCTTCGACACAACTTGCGTCACGGGGTAAAGGCGCGTGCCCGAGCCGCCGGCGAGCACGATGCCTTTCACGCGACGACCGCTCCGGCGCGATTTTCGATGTACCAGTCCACGGTCTTCTTCAAGCCGGACTCGAAGTTCTCGCGCGGCGTCCAACCGAGCTCACGCGCAAGCTTGGTGCTGTCGATGGCGTAGCGGCGGTCGTGGCCCGGCCGGTCCGTGACGAAGCTGATCAGCTCCGCGTATTTGGCGCCGCCTTTGCGCGGCACCGCCCTGTCCAGCATTCCGCAGATGGTGCTCACCAGATCGATGTTCGCACGCTCGGCGCCGCCGCCGATGTTGTAGGTCTCGCCCGCGCGGCCGCGCTCCAGCACCACCCGCAGCGCTTCGCAATGGTCGAGCACGTAGAGCCAATCGCGCACGTTCTTGCCATCGCCATAGACCGGGAGCGGCTTGCCGGCGAGCGCGTTGCTGATCATGAGCGGGATGAGCTTTTCCGGGAACTGGTAAGGGCCGTAGTTATTGGAGCAATTGGTGGTCAGCGTTGGCAAGCCGTAGGTGTGGTGATAGGCGCGCACCAGGTGATCCGCGGATGCCTTGGACGCCGCATAAGGGCTGTTGGGCGCGTACGGCGTCGTCTCGGTGAAGGCGGGGTCGGTCGGGCCGAGCGAGCCGTAGACCTCGTCGGTCGAGACCTGCAGGAAGCGGATGGTGTCGGAAAACGCCCTCGCCTCCTCCAGAAGCGCGAAGGTTCCCATCACGTTGGTCTGGATGAAGGCGCCGGGTCCCGCGATCGAGCGGTCGACATGGCTTTCGGCGGCGAGATGCACGATCGCCCGCGGGCGGTGCTTTTTCAGCAGCTCGCGCACCAGCCCGCGGTCGCCGATGTCGCCCTGCACGAAGATGTGGCGCGGGTCGTCCCGCAGCCGCTCCAGGTTGCGCAGGCTGCCGGCATAGGTGAGCTTGTCGAGGTTGACGATCGGCTCGCCGGTGGCGGCGATGGTCGAAGCCACGAAGTTCGAGCCGATGAACCCGGCGCCGCCGGTGACGAGGAGCATAGCTGCGGCATTCTAATCGAGCGCCCTATAATCGCCGCGCATGAAGCTCGTTCCGGTAATTCTGTGCGGCGGCTCGGGGACCCGGCTGTGGCCGCTGTCGCGCTCCTACTTGCCGAAGCAGTTCCTGCCGCTGATTTCCGAGCGCACGATGCTGCAGGAGACGGCGTTGCGGGTGCGTGGCATCGACGGGGCGGTGGCGCCGATCGCCATCGCAAACGAGGAGCACCGCTTCCTCGCCGCCGAGCAGCTGCGCGAAATCTCCACCGTGCCCCATGCGCTGCTCCTCGAGCCCGCAGGCCGCGGCACCGCCGCGGCCGCCGCCGCGGCGGCGCTGATGCTGCGCGCCGAAGACCCGGACAGCGTCATGTTGTTGATGCCCGCGGACCATGCCATTTCCAAGCTGCCGCACTTCCACGCCGCTATCCGCACCGCGGCGCAGCTCGCCAGCCAGGGCTCGCTCGTGGTGTTCGGCATCGCGCCGAGCAGCCCGCACACCGGCTACGGCTACATCCGGCAGGGCGCACCGGAGGGCGAAGCCTTCGCGGTCGAGCGCTTCGTCGAGAAGCCGAACCTGGAGACCGCGAAGGGTTTTCTCGCCGCCGGCGGTTATTTCTGGAACAGCGGCATCTTCGTGTTCCGCGCCGACCGTTACCTTTCCGAGCTGCAGCGCCACCGGCCCGACATCGTCAGCGCGGTCAGCGCGGCGATGAGCGGCGCGCAACGCGATGTCGACTTCGTGCGCCCCGGCCGCGAAGCGTTCCTCGCCGTGCCGGACGACTCGATCGACCGCGCGGTGATGGAGCGCACGCGCGACGCCGTGGTGGTGCCGGCCAAGTTCACCTGGAGCGATGTCGGCTCGTGGAGCGCGCTGTGGGCGCTGGGAGCGAAGGACGCGGTCGGGAACGTCTCGCAGGGCGACGTGATGGCGCGCGACAGCCGCGGCTCCTACCTGCGCAGCGAGGGGCGGCTGATCGCCGCCGTCGGCGTGGAAGACCTGGTGATCGTCGAGACCAAGGACGCGCTTCTCGTCTCGACCAAGGATCGCGCCGACGATGTGAAGCTTGCGGTGGAAGAGCTCAAGCGCAGCCGGCGCACCGAGCATGCCACGCACCACCGCGTGTACCGTCCTTGGGGCTACTACGAGTCGATCGACGCCGGCGAGCGCTTCCAGGTCAAGCGCCTGATGATCAAGCCCGGGGCGAGGCTTTCACTGCAGCTGCACCGCAAGCGCGCGGAGCATTGGGTGGTGGTTTCCGGCGAGGCCAAGGTGACGCGCGGCGACGAGGAGCTGCGCCTGGGCCCCAACCAGTCCACCTACATCTCCACCGGGACCAAGCACCGCCTGGAGAATCCCGGCCTGGATCCGCTGTTCGTGATTGAAGTGCAGTCGGGGGACTACCTCGGCGAGGACGACATCGAACGCTTCGCCGACGATTACCGCCGGACGTAGCTTCGCCATCGAGCGTTGCTCGGGAGCTAAAACGCAACGCCGCATCAGGCAGTTATGCACCGGCCTACGCCACTGAGCAGGCCCATGCCCGACGCTGGAAGGGCAGCAAACTGCTCCGCAAGCCGCGGCTTCAGGCTCAAGTTCTCGAGCTTCTGAGGCGAGATCTATCGCCCGAGGCGGTTGCGGCCAGTTTGGCGTTGGAACAAGGCAAGCGCGTCATCAGCTACGAGTCGATCTACCGCTTCATCTACGCCCAGATCGCCAGGACGAAGAACTACGCCTGGCGACGCTATCTGCCGCGCGGTAAAGCCAAGCGCGGCTACCGTGGCCGTAAAGGCGGCAGCTCCGCCTTGCACATCGTGGGCAGAGTGCCGATCGCCCAGCGTCCAGCCTGCTTCTCCGACCGCGCCAACGCTGGTCATTGGGAGGCCGACTCGATGCAGTTCTTCGATTACCGAACGCTGCTTGCGCTCCACGAGCGCTCCTCTCGGCTGATCTGGCTGCAGCGTCAATCGACGAAGCAGGCGGCTGGTGTGGCCAGAGCCATCCATTCTCTATTGGCGCCTTTACCTAAAAACCTTCGCCAAAGCATCACTTTCGACAACGGCACCGAGTTCGCCCAGCACCACGTTCTTCGCAAGTCTTTAGGCATCAAGACCTATTTCTGCGATCCCTACAAACCTTGGCAGAAGGGCGGTGTTGAAAACGCCATTGGCCGTTTACGTCGCCGCCTGCCGCGCAAGACCGACCTGGCTAGCGTCTCTTCCAAGCAATTGCAGCAGCTCGCTGCCCTCTACAATCACACTCCGAGGAAGTGCCTGGGCTGGCAAACCCCAGCCGAGGTGTTCTCAAAACTGTTGCTGGGCCCCCGCCTTCGCGGGGGCGACTCAGACGCCGGCGAGCATCCAGCGCAGAGTTTCGTCGAGTGGCCGGAAGGCGACGCTTGGCACAAGAGACTTCAGGCGGGCTGGCGAACCTACGAGCTGCGGGATCTCGTTGCTGCGCACGAGCGCCGGCGCACGCTCGATGCGCGGCGCGGCTCCCGTGAGCGCGCGCAGCTTCTCCAGGATCTCGTCGAGCCGGTAGCCCTGCCCGGCGCACAGGTTCACCGCCTGCGACGCCGCCGCGGACTCCAGCAGCGCGGCGTAGACATCGGCGACATCTCGCACGTCCATGAATTCGCGCACCACCGCAGTGTCGCCGAGCTCGATGGTCTCGGCCCGGTCGCGGAAATGGGCCACCAGCTTCGGCAGCACGAACTTCGGGCTCTGGCCGACGCCGGAATAGTTGAACGGACGCGTGATGAGGATCGGCAGCCGCTCGAACCAGGTGCCCGCCATCAGCTCCATCGCCAGCTTGCTCACCCCGTAATGGTTCATCGGCGCCGGCGCGGCGCTCTCGTCGACCGGGCTGCGCAGCGGGCGGCCATAGACGTTCGCCGAGCTGGCGAGGACGACCTTTTTCAGCTTGCCTGGGCCGGCGGCAAGCGCCTCCAGCAGATTGAGCGTGCCGAGCACGTTCACGCGGTAGTAGTCGGCAGCCGTCTCGTGCGCGACGAAGGACACCGCAGCGAGATGCACGACGTAGTCGAAGGATTCCGCCTCGAGGAAGCGTCGGACCGCGTCCCCATCGAGCAGGTCCACCGCCCGGTCAGCCGCACCGCGGCCGGCATGGTCGGCGAGCCCGACCACTTGGTGCCCGCGGCTTTCCAGTGCAGCGCGGACGTAAGGACCGGTAAAGCCGCTGATGCCGGTAATGAGGACGCGGCCGGGCACCGGCGGCGTCAGTGCGAGGCGCCGCGGCGGCGTCGCCTCAGGTCGGCCTCGACCATCATCCGGGCCAGCGTCTCCACCGGGACCTTTGGCGCCCAGCCGAGCTCCGCTTTCGCTTTCGCGGCGTCGCCGAGCAGGGTCTCGACTTCGGCCGGGCGGAAGAACTGCGGGTTGACCTTCACGCGCACCTTGCCGCTGCGCGACTCGATGCCCTGCTGCTCGACGCCCTTGCCTCGCCATTCCAGGCTCATGCCGCCAGCGCCGAAGGCGGCCTCGACAAACTTGCGCACCGAGCAGTTCTTGCCGGTGGCGAGGACGAAGGTGTCGGGCACGCGGTGCTGCATCATCAGGTGCATGCCCTCGACGTACTCGCGCGCGAAGCCCCAGTCGCGCACCGCGTCCAGGTTACCGAGCTCGAGCGTGTCGAGCTGGCCGAGCTGGATGCGCGCCACGGCGTCGGTGATCTTTCGCGTCACGAATTCCCAGCCGCGCAGCGGAGATTCGTGGTTGAAGAGGATGCCGCTCACACCGAAGATGCCGTAGGCCTCCCGGTAGTTGACGGTCGCCCAATGCGCGAACAGCTTGGCGATGGCGTAAGGGCTGCGCGGATGGAACCGCGTCTGCTCGTCCTGCGGGGTGGCGGCCACCTTGCCGTACATCTCGGACGAGGAAGCCTGGTAGAAGCGGATCTTCGGATTGCACACCCGGATCGCCTCGAGCATGTTCAACGCACCGATCGCGGTGATTTCCGCCGTGGTCACCGGCTGCTTGAACGACACCGCGACGAAGCTCTGGGCGGCGAGGTTGTAGACCTCCTGCGGCTCGTGCTCATCGAGCAACCGCACGCTCGAGCCGGCATCGGTGAGGTCATGCTCGACCAGCTCGAGGCGCTCGTGCTTCTCCACGCCCAGCTCCGCCAGGCGCCAGAAGTTGACCGAGCTGGTGCGGCGGAAGGTGCCGACCACGCGGTAGCCCAGGCCCAGCAGGTGCTCGGCGAGGTACGCGCCGTCCTGGCCGGTAATTCCCGTTATGAGTGCGGTCTTCACCAAGTCATTCTACCGACTCACCTGCCGGTAGATTTCCTCCATGCGGTCGAGCATGCGCTGGTAGGAGAAATTCGCCGCGCAATGGCGGCGCGCTTCATCGCCGAGGCGGCGCGCGAGCGCCGGATCCGAAAGCAGCCGTTGAATCGCATCGCCCAGGGCTCGGGAATCCTGCGCAGGCACGACAAGCGCCGTCTTCTCGTGGATTGCCGCCTCGGGAATGGCGCCTACGTCGGTCGTGACGCATGGCAGGCCGGTGAGCATTGCCTGCACCAGCGCCTGCGGCACACCCTCGTCGCCGACGGAGGGCAGCGCGAAGACGTCAAGCGCCTGGAGCCACGGCGCGACGTCCACCTGGTTTCCGACGAACACCACTCTTTCATTCAGGTTCTTCTTGACGACCAGGTCCTCCAGGATCGCGCGCATTGGTCCATCGCCGACCACGACCAGGTGCGCTTGCGCCGGCAGCGCTTCGATCAGGAAGCGATGCCCCTTGCCGACGCGCAGGCCGGCGACGATGCCGACGAGCTGCCGATCGCGCGGCAGGTTGAGGAGCGCGCGCGCCGCGCCGCGGTCGCCAGGGCGGAAGCGCGCCGCGTCGATTCCGGTCGGCACCGAGTCGATGCGCTGCGCGGGAAAGCCGTTGCGCTCGACAAGGTCCGTCTTCAGCGCCTCGCCGGTGGTCACGATGCGCGCCGTGGCGCGCGTATATAGCCAGCGGTTTGGGGCGTTGCGCGGCACCGGGGCGGAGCTGTGGCAGGTGCGCACCGTCGGCACCGGCCGGCCCATGGCGAGCAACGCCAGGGCCGCAAGCCAGGCGTCGGTGACGCTGTGCGTGGCGACGAGGTCGCAGCGGATTACGCTTCAGCCACGCATAAAGGACCTTCACGCCCAGCGGCCGCTTCCTGCCGATGGGGAGTCCGACCACCGGCACGCCCCAGTTCGGCGCCTCGGCATGGATGCGCGCCTCCGGCGGGCAAATCAGCATTACGTCGTGCCCGCGGCGGATCAGGCCTTGCGATTCCGACAGGATGCGGATTTCCTGGCCGCGCCAGCCGAGCGCCGACTCGGTATGGACGATGCGCAGGCGCCTCAAGCCGCGGCGCGCTCGGCGGCGTACTGGATGCGGTAGAGCTTGGCGTAGACGCCGTCGCGCGCCAGCAGCTCGGCGTGCGTGCCGATCTCGGCGATGCGGCCGCGCTCGAGCACGGCGATGCGGTCGGCGCGCTCGATGGTCGACAAGCGGTGCGCGATGACGATGGTGGTGCGCCCGCGCATCAGCGTGTCGAGCGCCGCCTGCACCTGGCGCTCGGATTCGGAGTCGAGCGCCGAGGTGGCCTCGTCGAGGATCAGCACCGGCGCATTCTTGAGGATGGCGCGCGCGATCGCCAGCCGCTGGCGCTGGCCGCCCGAAAGGCGCAGGCCGTTCTCGCCGATCAGCGTGTTGAGGCCCTCGGGCGTCTCGCGGATGAAGGCCATGGCGTGCGCGGCCTCCGCCGCGGCGATGACGTCCTTCTCCGCCGCGCCGCCCATGCCGCCGTAGGCGATGTTGGCGAAGATCGAGTCGTTGAACAGCACGATCTCCTGGCTGACGAGCGCAATGTTGGCGCGCAGGCTGTCGAGCGTGAGGCTCTGCAGGTCGTGGCCGTCGAGCAGCACGCGGCCGGAGCTGGGCGCATAGAACCGCGGCAGCAGGTTGACCAGCGTGGTCTTGCCCCCGCCCGAGCCGCCGACCAACGCGACGGTTTCGCCGGGCCGGATGTGCAGGTCGATGTCGGCGAGCGCGGGCTCGGTGCGCTCCGGGTAGACGAAGCCGACGTTCTCGAACTCGAGCTCGCCTTTGGCGCGGCCCAGCGTCACCGTGCCGCGATCGTCCTCGATGGGGGAATCGACCAGCGCGAACACGCTCTCGGCCGCCGCCAGGCCGCGCTGCAGCGCATTGTTGATCTCGCTCAAGTGCTTCACCGGGGCGAGCAGCATCAGCATCGCGGTAATGAACGAGGCGAACTCGCCCACCGTGGCGCGCGAGGCGAGCGTGTCCTGCATCGAGATGTAGATGATCACCGCCAGCGCGAAGGCGGTGAACATGTGCGTGATCGGCGTGGTGAGCGCGGCCGAGACGTCGCCGCGCATGACGAAGCCGCGCAGCACCTGCGCGGCGCGCCGGAAACGGCTGAGCTCGTAATCCTGACCGCCGAACACCTTGACCACCTTCTGGCATTCGATGGTTTCCTGCAGCACGTGCACCACGTCGCCGAGCGAGCGCAGCGCCTCGCGCGACATGCGCCGCAGGCGCTTGGAGATCAGGCGCACGGTGAGCGCGATGGGCGGTCCGATGACCAGTGCGATCAGCGTGAGCTTCCAGTTGAGATAGAACAGCCACGCCAGCAGCCCGACGATGGCGATCGAATCCCGGACCAGCACCGTGAGCACCGTGGTCGCCGCGCCGGCCACGCCGGAGACGTCGTAGGCCACCTTCGAAAGCAGCGCGCCCGAAGTGTTGTCGTTGAAGTAGCGGGCGGGCAGGCGCACCAGGCGCGAGAACATCGCCGAGCGCAGGTCGAGCACCACCTTGTTCGCCACCCAGTTCAGGCAGTACGACGAGCTGAAGGTGAGGATGCCGCGGATCAGGAACACGCCGACGATCGCCGCGGCAAAGTAGATCGGCGGCCAGGTTGGCGTGCCGCCTTGCGCGAAACCACCGTCGAGCAGCGGCTTGATCAGCGCCGGGAACAGCGGCTCGGTGGCCGCGGTCGCCACCATGCCGAGCACGGCGAGCGCGAACAGCTTCGCGTAGGGCCGCACATACGACAGCAGCCGCGTATAGACCTGCAAGCTGCCGGGGGCAAGGGGCTCCATCGATCGCGAATTGTAGAATGGCACCCACTTTCGCGCCGTGGCCAAGCTCTTGATGATGAATTCGTGATCCTGTTCACCGAGAGCTCGCGCAACCTCGGCGGGCAGGAGCTTCAGCTCCTGGAGCAGGCGCGCGGCCTGGCCGGCCGCCGCATCGATGTGCGGCTTGCCTGCCCGCCGGCGAGCCGGATCGCGGCGTTGGCGCCCGAGTTCGGCGTGCCGGTTTCGCCGGTCGCGTTCCGCAACAGCCTTCATCCGCCGAGCGTTCTGCGCGTGCGGACGCTGATCGCGCAGTCGCGGCCCGAGGCCGTCGTCTGCCATAGCGGGCACGACGCCGATGTGTGCGCGCTCGCCGCACGCCTGGTCTCCAGGCGCCCCCGGCTCATCCGCGTGCGCACCTATCAGCACGGCCTGCCGCACGCCTGGACGTACAACCGCCTGTTCGACCGCACGCTCGTGCCGAGCGAGGAAATGCGCGCACGCCTGCTGGCGAATCCCCGCGTGCGCGCCG
The DNA here is from genome assembly GCA_963810475.1 of uncultured beta proteobacterium. Lineage (GTDB taxonomy): Bacteria > Pseudomonadota > Gammaproteobacteria > Burkholderiales > SG8-39 > SCGC-AG-212-J23. The sequence goes on from CAWENY010000017.1 coordinate 10,584, forward strand.
AGCGCATCGCCGTGCTGCGCCCCGGAATCGCATTCGCCGACCTGGACGCCCGCAGCAAGCAGCCGCTGGACGAAAACGTGGAAAAGGCGCTTGCCGGCTTCCCGGCGCGCCGCATCACGCATGCGGCGATGCTGCGCGCCGAGAAGGGGCACCTCCTGATGCTCGAGGTACTGGCTCGATTGCGACTGCGCGATGTGTGTTACGTGGTCGCCGGCGAAGGAGAAATGGCGCAAGCCCTGCGAAGCAAAGTAAAAGCTTATGGTTTGGAAAGAAACGTCCTGTTCGCCGGCCTGGTGCGCAACCTGCCGGCGCTGTATGCGAAGAGCGAGCTCGTGGTCATGCCTTCGACCTACGAGCCCCTCGGCATGTCGCAGATCGAGGCGCTCGGCCTGGGCGTGCCGGTGGTGGCGAGCCGCGTCGGCGGCATCCCGGAGACGGTGGAGGACCGGCGCACCGGCCTGCTGGTGGCGCCGGGCGAGCCCGACGCGTGGGCCGAGGCGCTCGCCTGGGCGCTCGAGCACCGCGAGGAGATGCGCGCGTTCGCCGCCGCCGGGACGCGCCGACGTCCGGCAGCGCTTCGAGTTGAAGAATATTCTGGACCAGCTTGTCGCCCATCTCGTCTAAATTCCAGAACGCCGGGCGCTACGCGGCCATCGGGCTCGGCGCGTCGATCCCCATCTCGGTCGCGCTCGACAGCCTGCTGTTCGTGGTGGTGCTGCTGGCGTGGGCCGCGGGCGGCCGGCTCCCCGAAAAGCTCGCCGCGGTGCGCGCCAATCCCGCTGCGCTCGCGGCGCTTGGGTTTTTCGGCCTGCTTGTCATCGGCATGGCGTGGGGCCAGGGAAGTGTGCACGACGGCCTGCATTACGTGGCCAAGTACAAGGAGTTGATCCTGGTCGCGGTGCTGGGGACGCTGATTGCCGGGGAGCGCGACAAGCGCCTGGCGCTCGGCGCTTTCCTCGCCGCGATGGCGGTCAGCCTCGCGCTCTCCTACGCGATCTGGCTGGGAGTGTTGCCGGTTCCGCAACCGGGCCGCATGGACAACCCCTGGGCATTCAAGACGCAGATCACGCACGGCGTGCTCATGGCGCTCGCCGCGTTCCTGGCCGCGGACCGGGCGATACGCGCAAGCAAGCCGCTTTGGCGCGTGCTCTACGGCACCGGGGCGGCGCTGGCCGCGTTCAACGTGCTGTTCATGGTGCAGGGGCGCACCGGCTACCTCATCCTGGGAGTGCTCGGGCTGTACTTCGGCCTCGCCCACTGGCGCTGGCGCGGCGCGGCATTTATCGCCGGCGCGGCCGTGGCGGTGCTCATCGCCGCCCACCTGGCGAATGCCCCGCTCTTCGGCCGCATGGCGCTGGTCGGCAATGAGATGCAGGAGTGGGACGCGGGCCGCGCCGACGCAACGTCCACCGGTCTGCGCATGAACTACTACAAGACCACGGTCGCGCTCATCCGCGAGCATCCGTGGCTCGGGCTCGGCACGCGCGGTTTCATCAGTGCGTACCGGGAGAAGGTGCGCGGCACAAGCCTCCCCGAGACGCACAATCCGCACAACCAGTACCTACTGACCGCCGCGCAGCTGGGGCTGGTGGGTCTTGTTGCGCTGCTTGCGATGTTCATGGTCATGTGGCGCCAGGCGGCCCGCCTGCAGCCGGCGGTGCGGACTGCCGCGCGCGGACTGGTGTTGACGATCGCGGTAGGCTGCCTGCTCAATTCCTTTCTCATCGACCACGTCGAAGGGCTGCTCTTCGCATGGATGGCCGGAGTGCTGTTTGCCGCTCCCGGCCGGGAAAAGCGCACGCCGCGCACCATCGTGGTTCTCACGCTAAGGCGCCTGGGCGACGTGCTGCTCACCACGCCGCTCGTGCGCTCGCTGCGCCGCGCCTATCCCGAAGCCACGATCGACGTCGTCGTGTATGCCGGCCAGGAAGGAATGCTGCAAGGCAATCCGGACTGCAGCAACGTGATCGCAGTGGATCCCTATCCCGACCGCCGCGGCTACGCGCGCCTGCTGCGCCGGCTGTGGCGGCGCTACGACCTCGCGCTCACCACGCAGACCAACGATCGCAGTCACCTGTACGCCTGGCTCTTCGGCCGGCGGCGCGTCGGGCTGGTACCCGACCTGGGCTGGTCGTCGGCGTGGAAGCGCGCCTCCTGCAGCGCGTACGCGGTGCTCGACGACATGAACACCCACACCGTGGCGCAGAATCTCGTGCTTGACCGACCTCCTCGGCATACCTCGCGTTTATGAGGTCGTGCCGCCAGAAGCGCCGGCGGCTGGCAAGGCGTTTGAAAACTATGCGGTCCTTCACCCTTATCCGAAGTTTGCGTACAAGCAGTGGACGGGCGAAGGCTGGAAGAGCCTGATCGCCTGGCTGCGCAGCCGCGGCCTGCGGGTGGTGCTCACCGGCGGCGCGGACCGTGAAGAAAAGGCGCATAACGCCGCGCTGGCCTCGGGTGACGTCGTCAACCTCACGGGGAAGCTTGGCCTGGAAGAGCTGAGCGCGCTTTACCGCGGAGCACGGCTTTTCGTCGGCACCGATACCGCGACCACCCATCTCGCCGCCGCATGCGGCGTGCCGACCCTCGCGCTGTTCGGGCCGACCAACCCGGTGAAGTGGGGCCCCTGGCCCGCTGGCTACAGCGGAGACAACCCGTGGCGGCGGCGCGGCCGGCAGCGGGTGGGCAACGTGATCCTGCTGCAAGGCGTGCAGCCCGTGGATCTCGGGCGCTGCGTGCCCTGCCACTTCGAGGGCTGCGAGCGCCACGTGCGCAGCTTCAGCCGCTGCCTGACCGAGATGACCGCAGACCCGGTTACGGCGGCTGCCGACGAGCTACTACGCTCCTGACGTAGCCGGTTTCCAGGTTCTCCTCGACGCAATCGGCCAGCCGCTCCAGGCTCGCCTCGCGCATGGCCGCGAGGTCCACGCCTTGAGCGCCTTTCATGCCGGCCCAATCCAGCAGCGCCGCGCAGGCCGCCGGCGCGTCGAAGATGCCATGGACATAGGTCGCAAGAATCCGGCCGTCCGCCGACATCGCGCCTTCCGGCCGGCCATCGATGCTCGCTGCCGGGCGCTCGAGCGCCGCGCCGTGCGACGTCCCCATGTGGATTTCGTAGCCCGTGAAGGCCGGGCCAAGGTGCAGATGTCCAGTTACGTTGCGTAGATGCTTTTCAGCGCCGAAGGATGGTTTCTAGCTGCAGAAGCCCCAGTCCGTCGCTTGACCCCGCCGGACCTTCCACGCCGTGCGGATCGTGGATGCGCGTCCCGAGCATCTGCATGCCGCCGCAAATCCCGATCACCCGGCCGCCATAGCGCACGTGCCGCTGGATGGCCTCGCCCCAGCCCTGCGCCTTGAGGAAGTCGAGGTCGGCGCGCACGTTCTTGCTCCCCGGAAGGATGACGAGATCCACTGCGGGCAGCGGATCGCCGGGACCGACGAGGATGACTTCGACGCCGGGATGCAGCCGGAGCGCATCGAAGTCCGTGTGGTTGCTGATGCGGGGATAGACCGGCACGGCAATGCGAAAAACGTGGTCTGTCCCTGTTTTTCGCTTTGGCTCAGGCAAAGCATCCTCGGCATCCAGCACCAGCCCGTGGAGATATGGCAGCACCCCGAGCACCGGCTTTCCGCACTCGCGCTCGAGCCACTGCACTCCCGGCTCGAGCAAGGCAATGTCGCCGCGGAAGCGATTGATCACGATGCCTTCGATGCGGCCGCGTTCCGAGTCGCTCAGGCAGGCGAGCGTGCCGACCACATGGGCGAGCGCGCCGCCGCGGTCGATGTCGGCCACCAGCAGCACCGGGCAGTCGACGGCTTCGGCAAAGCCCATGTTCGCGACGTCGTTTGCACGCAAGTTGACCTCGGCCGGGCTCCCGGCACCCTCGACGATGACTGCATCGAATTCGCTTTGGAGCCGTTGAAAAGCTGAAAGCACGTGGGGCAACAGTTGCGCCTTCAGGCCCTGATAGCCCCCTGCTTCGAGCTCTACGAACGGCTTTCCTGCCACCACGACTTGCGCGCGCGTGTCGCTCGATGGCTTGAGCAGCACCGGGTTCATGTCGACCAGCGCCGGCACGCGCGCCGCGATGGCCTGCAGCGCCTGCGCGCGCCCGATCTCGCCGCCGTCGGCGGCGACCGCACTGTTGAGCGACATGTTCTGCGGCTTGAACGGCGCCACCCTTAGCCCCTGGCGCGCGAGCAGGCGGCACAGACCTGCGACCAGCGTGCTCTTGCCGGCGCCGGAGCACGTGCCCTGGATCATGAGCGTACGGCTCGCCCGGTAGAATCGTTCGGTGCGCATCATTTTTCTGGTTTCCCTCTTACTGAGTACCTCGGCGTTTGCCGTGTCCGCGGTCGACAGCGACGGCCGCCGCGTGACGCTGAAGGAGCCGGCGCAGCGAATCGTCAGCCTCGCGCCGCACGTCACCGAGCAGCTGTTCGCCGCCGGCGCGGGCGGCAAGATCGTCGGCGCATCGGAATACAGCGACTACCCGGAAGCGGCGAAAAATCTGCCGCGCGTCGCAAGCTCGGGCACCGTCAACCTGGAGATGGTCCTCGCCCTCAAGCCCGACCTCGTGGTGGCGTGGCGCCTCGAAGCCACCGCCGCGGCGCTGACGCGCCTCGAATCGCTCGGGGTGCCGGTGTTCTACAGCGAGCCGCGGCGCCTGGCCCAGATCCCGCAGGCCATCGAGGCGCTCGGCGAGCTCGCGGGCACGCTCGATACGGCGAAGCCGCTCGCGCGTGCGTTGCGCGAGGAGCTTGCGCGCCTCGACGCGGAGTACAGCTCGCGCCGGCCAGTGACGGTCTTCTACCAGATCTCGGAGCGGCCGCTCATGACCATCGGCGGCGGGCAGTTCGTGTCCGATGCGATCGACCTGTGCGGCGGACGCAACATCTTCGCCGGCGCCACCGTGATGGCGCCGATGGTGAACGTGGAGAGCGTGATCGCCGCGGATCCGGAGGCGATCGTGACCGCGCGCCCCGACCCGGCCGACAAGAGCTGGGAGCCGTTCTGGCGCCGCTTTCCGGGCCTGTTCGCGGTCGAGGCGGAAAATCTCTACACCGTGCCGACGAACGAAATGCACCGTCACGGGCCGCGCGCCATCGGCGCGACCCGCCTGCTTTGCCAGCGCATCAACGAAGCGCGCGTCAAGGCTGCCAGCCGGCGGTAAGGAAGACACCGCGCCCCGCGGTGTTGTAGCCGCTGACCAGGCGATAGTCCTCGTCGAGCGCGTTCTCCAGCCGCGCGCCGAAGTAGATGTTCTTGCTGAGCTGGTAGCGCGCCAGGACATTGAGCACCGAATAGGCGGGCTCGAACACCGTGACCGTCGAATCGGTAATGGCGTTGTCGCGGCGCTCGCCGCTCGCGCGCCAGTCCACGCCCAGCCGCAAGGCGCCGAAGTTGCGGAACGCGGACAGCGCGGCCAGCGTTTTCGCCCGGCGCAAGGCCTGCTGCGGCGGCGCATTGGTCCGGTCCTGCTCTACCGGGTCCTGGAACGTGAGCGAAGCGCGCAGGTCGATCCCCGCGATCACGCCGTTGTAGGTGGTCTCGATGCCCTCGTTGGACGCCGTCTGCACGTTCTGCGGAATGAACAGGTTGTTGAGCACGATGGCGTCCTGGTACTCGGTATCGAACACCGTCACGCGCAGCCGGTGCGGTCCGGACGCCCACTGGATGCCGATCTCGTTGCTCTTCGAGCGCTCCGGCTGCAAGCTCGGGTTGCCGAAGGCCGGGTCGAGATCCAGGAAGGTCGGGGCGCGAAACGCGGTTCCCTGGCTCACGATCAGGCGCCAGGCCCCGGTCAGGTCGTAGCCGTAGCCAAGGTAGTACGTGCCCTCGGCGCCGAAGTCCGAGTAGTCCTCGTAACGGTAGTTCGCCTGCAAGGCATGGGCTCCCAGCCGTCCGACATAGCCGACGCGCGCCGCGCGGACTTCGCGCTCGCGCAGCGGGTCGGCGCCGAAGGATGAGGCGCTGTCCAGCGTCTGGTCGCGTCCTTCCAGGCCAGCGGTGAACGCATGCGGCGCCGAGAGGCGCAGCTCGTTGTCCCAGATGAGCTGCCGCGTCCGAGTATGCGATCGGTTGCTGAACGCGCCGTTCAGCGTGTCGGTGCGATGGTCCTTGTTCTCGGCGGCCGTGAGGCGCGACTTCCATGGCTCCGCCAACCGCGCCTCCCACCAGGCCTGCAGCATCGAGAGCTCCTGGTTGGAGCGATGCTCGTCCGTGGGCAAGGCAAAGACCGGCCGGTCGTAGTCGATCCACGCCTCCGTGCCGAATACCGCGATGCCGATTTCATGTGCGCGAGTGAGGCGGTGCGAGGCACTGAACGAAAGGCCCTGGTTGCGATAGCCGTCGGGGTCCGGATTGGCGAGCGGCGCCAGCGCTGGATCGATGGCGGAAAAGCCTTTGGTGTCGAAGCGCGACGCTGAAAGACTGAAGCGCGTGTCACCCAGCTCCCCTCCATAACCAACATGGAGATCGGAAGTGTTGCGCGACCCGGCCATGAACGACGCCGACGCCGCGGGCGTGCCCTGGCCGCGTTTGGTAAACACCTGGATCACGCCGCCGACGGCGTTCGAGCCGTACAGGCTCGAAACGTTGCCGCGCACGATTTCCACCCGCTCGACCTGGTCCAGCATGATGTGCTGCAGGGCGGTGAAGCTGAATCCGGCGTCTTCCATGCGCACGCCGTCGATCAGGATGAGCGTGCGCGCCGTGCTGGCCCCGCGCAGCGAAAGCGGCGAAGGAACCGCGCCGATGCCGCCGGTCTGCGCCATCTCGAAGCCCGCCTCGCTGCGGAGCAGGGTGGGCAAGTCGACCGCCTGCGAGTCTCGGATCTCTTTTTCCGTGAGAACGGTGGTGTGCGGAATCGCGTCGCGCAGGCGTTGCTGGGTGCGCGAGGCGGTGACTACGACGGCATCTTCCTGGGCGAGCACAAGCGATGGAACCAGCGCCAAGAGCAGCGCCGGCCGGCGAACCATGCGGAACATTGGGAGCATCCCTTTCCCCGGCAAGCGTCCCCGCACGCCGGAAAACCCACTGCGCCTGTCGGCCGATATCCGGGCTTGCGCTCGACGCGCTTACCGTTGCGGGGGCAGCACAGGTTGCCTTGGGCGCGACCGCGCTTGCGGTTCCTGTTTCCCGTTTAACCCGCCGCGCGAGAGCACGGCGGGCACCGAACTGGCGCGTCGATTATAAGGTGGACTGCTTTTGCCACAAGATCATGAAGTACATGCAGAAACTGGGCTTACTACTTGACGTTGCTTAGGTTTTGCAACATAGTGTGCGGCGCGTGGAGACGGAGTTCAATTCGCTCGAGGCCAAGGTGTCGCAGTTCGTCTCGCTTTGCGAGCGACTGCGCGCGGAGAACGTCGAGCTGCGCCAGCAGCTTGCCGCGGCGCGCGGCGACGCCAAGCGGCTGCACGAGAAGATCGACGGCGCAAAGGCCCGGCTGGAAGGCCTGCTGTCGCGCCTTCCCGGGTGAAGGCGCGCCACATGGCCGAGCCGAAGACCGTCGAAGTCAACCTGCTTGGCCGCAGCTACCGCGTCGCGTGCGACGACAATGAGCGCGAAGCGCTGATGCAGGCGGTCGCCTACCTCGACGCCAAGATGAACGAGATCCGCAAGGCCGGCAAAGTGATGGGCGCCGAGCGCATCGCGGTGATGGCAGCGCTCAACGTGGCGCACGAATTGCTAAGCGTGCGCCTCGGCGGCACGGGCTTCGATGTCGGGCAGGCCAAACGCAGGCTGCTCGCACTAGAGTCGCAGATCGATGCCGCGATTGCAAAGCAGGAAAAACTGTTCTAAAACTGAACCCGGTTTCCTGCGGTGTACGACAGGGTCCATATTTTCCGAACCGATAGCTTCCTTCGGTTGCGGCCCTAGTGTCACTGTTGTGAGCGTCCCGCGCTTCTGTTAAGCGTGCCGGACGCACCTGATGTGACCGGTAAGCGACCACCTTGTTATAGCAAGGGTTCGGGAGCCGGGCCCACCGGCATCGCGGGAAACCACTTCCCACCAGAACGAGAATGAAATACTGGCTGATGAAGAGCGAGCCCGACGAGTGCTCGATCGACGACGTGCTCGCGGCGCCGGGGCAAATCACGCCGTGGAGCGGCGTGCGCAACTACCAGGCGCGCAACTTCATGCGCGACGAAATGAAGGTCGGCGACGGCGTGCTGTTCTACCACTCGAGCTGCCCCGAACCGGGCATCGCCGGCATCGCCGAGGTAGCGTCGGCGGCCTACACCGACAAGAGCCAGTTCGACAAGAAGAGCGATTACTACGACCCCAAGTCGAAGAAGGACAAGCCGCGCTGGGTAAACGTCGACGTGCGCGCGGTGCGCAAGACCCGTTTGATCTCCTTGAATGAAATGAGAAACCACAAGGCGCTAGCGAAGATGGTCACGCTTCGCCCGGGCAACCGGCTGTCGATCACGCCGGTCACGGAGAGCGAGTGGAAGTTCATCGCCAAGCTGGTCTGAAAAACGATTTGCTGCTGAAGGCGCTGGCGCTGCAGCCGACGCCTTACACGCCGATCTGGCTGATGCGCCAGGCCGGGCGCTATCTCCCCGAGTACAACAAGACGCGCGCGCGCGCCGGCAGCTTCCTGAAGCTGGCGAAAACCCCGGCGCTCGCCGCCGAGGTCACGCTGCAGCCGCTCGAGCGCTTTCCGCTCGACGCGGCGATCGTGTTTTCCGACATCCTCACCATTCCGGACGCGATGGGCCTGGGCCTGGCGTTCGCCGAGGGCGAGGGCCCGCGCTTCGAGCGCCCGCTGCGGAGTGAAAAAGAAATTACGCAGTTACAAGCGCCGGATCTGGCCCACCTGCAATACGTATTCGACGCCATCCGTGAAAGCAAACGCGCCATTGCCGGCCGGGTGCCGCTGATCGGCTTCTCCGGCAGCCCGTTCACGCTCGCCTGCTACATGGTGGAAGGCGCCGGCAGCGACAATTGGCGCACGCTCAAGACCATGCTGCACACGCGGCCCGATCTGCTCCACCGGATTCTCGAAGTGAACGCTCGCGCGGTGGCGGAGTACCTGAACGCGCAGATCGAAGCCGGCGCGGATGCCGTCATGCTGTTTGATACCTGGGGCGGAATGCTCGCGCACGACGACTACGAAGCTTTTTCTCTCCAGTATTCGAGAGAAATTTTCAAAAAAGTCACCAAAGTCCCCACGATCCTTTTTACCAAAGGCGGAAATCCGTGGCTTGGCGCGATGATGCAGAGCGGATGCGCCGCGGTCGGCCTGGATTGGACATGCGACGCGCGCGCGGCGCGCAAATTGGCCGGAGGCCGCGTCGCGCTTCAAGGAAATCTCGATCCCGTGGCGTTGTTCGCACCGCCGGAACGTGTGCGCGCAGCTGCGCGCAAGGTCCTTGAAAGCTTCGGTGCCGCGCCGGGCCACATCTTCAATCTCGGCCACGGGATTCTCCCGCAAACACCTGTGGAATCAGTGGCCGCGCTTGTAGACGAAGTGCGTGCTTACAGCAGCGAGCAGAGGTCAAAAGGGTCCGCCCAGCCTTGACTTATGCACAATTTTTGGGCCGTGCCGGGATATTCCGGAAGGCCCAGCCCTTCCCTATGGAGGGGGTTGCAAGACCTTGATGGAAAACGACAAAAGACACCTCTTTTCGGGGACTGGCCGGGGAAAAAACCGCCACCGAAGCCCTGTTACATGAGGATGAAGGGCTTACCCACAGATTTATCCACAAACCGTAAGTCCTTGCCGGCACGGGAAATTTCGTGCGTCCGGGTGGCGCTGGATGTGCCGCTGCCCAAACTTTTCGAGTACTCGTTGCCGGAGGAAATAGAAGCGCGCGCGGGCGATCGCGTCGCAGTGCGTTTCGGCGCGCAACAAAAAATCGGTGTGGTGATCGAGGACTCAGTCACTCCGCAACTCGCCGTGGCCCGCATCAAGCCGGTGACCGCACGCCGCGACGACGCGCCGCGGCTTGCGCCCGACTGGATTGCGCTGATGCGTTTTCTTTCGGGTTATTACCAGCGGCCGCTCGGCGAAACGGTGATCAGCTCGCTGCCGCCGCGTTTGCGCTCGACCAAGCCACTGCCGAAAAAGGTGCTGCAGAGCGCCGACATGCCGTCCGGCACGCGATTCGTGCAGAGCCACGCGCTCACCGCGCTGCAGGCGGGCGTGATCGAGCGCGTTCGCCCCGGCTTCCACGCTTATTTGCTGCACGGAGTGACGGGCAGCGGCAAGACCGAGGTCTATCTCAACCTCGTGGCGCGGACACTCGAGCGCGGCGAGCAGGCCTTGGTTTTGGTTCCCGAGATCAGCCTGACGCCGCAGCTCGAGGCGCGCTTCCGCCACGCTTTTCCCGAAACATCGCTCGCGCTTATGCACAGCGGTCTCGAAGATATTGCCCGCACCAGCGCCTGGCTCGCCGCGGCGCGCGGCACCGCCGGCATCGTCCTCGGCACGCGGCTCGCGGTGCTGGCGCCAATGCCGAAGCTCGGCCTGATCGTGGTCGACGAAGAGCACGATTCGTCGTTCAAGCAGCACGAAGGCCTGCGCTACTCGGCGCGCGATGCGGCGGTGTACCGCGCGAAGCTGGCTGGCTGCCCGGTGATCCTCGGCACCGCCACGCCATCGCTGGAAAGCTGGCACAACTGGAGGCTCGGCCGCTACGAGCGCCTGGAAATGGCCGAGCGCGCCTCGCCCGGTGCGCGGCTGCCGGCGGTGGAGACGGTGGATATGCGGCAGGATCCTCCGGAACAGGGTTTCTGCAAGAAAATCATTGAGGGGATCGCAAAGCGGCTCGCCAACCGCGAACAAAGCTTGATTTTCATCAATCGGCGCGGCTATGCGCCGGTGCTCGCGTGTGAAGCCTGCGGCTGGACTGCCGGGTGCGAGCGCTGCAGTGCGCGGATGGTGCTGCACGCCCCCGACCGACGGCTTCACTGCCATCACTGCGGCGCGCAGGCGGCGATTCCACGCGCGTGCCCGACTTGCGGCAACGTCGACCTCAAGCCGATGGGGCGCGGCACGCAGCGCGTGGAGGAGACGCTCGCAGCGCGCTTTCCGGGCGCGCGCGTGGTGCGTATCGACCGGGACAGCGCACGCCGCCGTGGCGAGCTCACGCGCACGCTGGAGGGCATCCGGCGCGGCGAGGGAGACATCCTGGTCGGCACCCAGCTCCTCGCCAAGGGCCACGATTTCCCGGCGCTCACGCTGGTGGGCGTTCTGAACGCCGACAGCGCGCTGGTTTCGACCGACTATCGCGCTCCGGAGCGCCTGTTCTCGGTCCTGGAGCAGGTCGCCGGACGCGCCGGGCGCCGCGAGCGGCCCGGCGAAGTGCTGATCCAGACTCGCTATCCGCACCACCCGCTGTTCAAAGCGCTGGAGCGGCACGACTTCGGCGGATTCGCCGAATCGCAGCTCGCCGATCGCAAGGCGGCCGGCTTTCCGCCGTTCGTGTTCGAAGCGGCGTTGCGTGCCGAGGCGCCGAAGCTCGACGTCGCGATGGAGTTTCTCAAACAGGCGGCAGCGTCGGTGCAACCGCCGGAGGAAGTGCGGGTGTTCGATCCGGTGCCGCACTTGCTCACACGCCGCGCCGATCTGGAACGCGCCCAGCTCGTGATGCAATCGGGCTCGCGGCAGGCGTTGCAGGATCACTTGAAGCAGCTCAGCGAACATCTGTTTGAATCCGCTCCACGCCAAATCCGCTGGCACCTGGACGTGGATCCGATCGAGTTCGACTGAGTCTTTATAATTCAAAGCCTTCCATGGCAGTCGATCCCAAAGCAGAAATCCAGGCGGCGCTCAAAAAAGCCATCGAAAAGGAAGCGCCGGGCCAGAATGCGGAGCGAATCTACGCGCTGGAGCGTCCGCGACAGGCGAGCCATGGCGACTATTCCTCCAGCGCAGCGCTGCAACTGGCGAAGCCGCGCAAAGTGAACCCGCGCGAGCTCGCGCAGTCGCTTTCGCAATCGATTCGCGGCTTTCTCGGGCCGGGCATCGCCACGCTCAGCATCGAGGGCCCGGGGTTCATCAATTTTCGGCTCGAGAAGAGCACCAAGACCGACGTCATCCGCAAAGCGCTCGAGGCCGGGACGGCCTACGGACGCGCGCGCAAAGACCAGCCAACCTCGGTACAGGTGGAGTTCGTTTCCGCCAATCCGACCGGGCCGCTGCACGTCGGCCACGGTCGCCAGGCTGCGCTCGGCGACGCGCTGGCCGCGCTGATCGAGGCCCAGGGCGACAAGGTGACGCGCGAGTTTTATTACAACGACGCTGGCGCGCAGATCCACAACCTCGCGCTCTCGGTGCAAGCGCGCAAGCGGGGCATCAAGCCCGGCGAGCCGGGCTGGCCGAAGGACGGCTACGCCGGCGAGTACATCCAGGAGATCGCGGACGCCTTTCCCGGTCCGGACGAATTGGACGCAATACGTGCATTCGCGGTGGCGTATTTGCGGAACGAACAAGACATCGACCTGCGCGAGTTCGGAGTGAAGTTCGACGTCTACTACCTCGAGTCCAGCCTATATGCGGACGGAAAGGTGGAAGCCGTGGTCAAGGGCCTGACTCAGAGCGGCAAGACTTACGAGAAGGACGGGGCGCTCTGGCTGCGCACCACCGACTACGGCGACGACAAAGACCGTGTGGTGCGCAAATCCGACGGCAGCTACACGTATTTCGTGCCGGACGTGGCCTACCACGTCACCAAGTGGCGCCGCGGCTTCGCGAAGGTGGTCAACGTGCAGGGGTCGGACCACTTCGGCACGACCGCGCGCGTGCGCGCCGGCTTGCAGGCGCTCAACGCCGGCATCCCGCAGGGCTACCCCGATTACGTCATGCACAGCATGGTGCGCGTAGTGCGCGGCGGCGAGGAAGTGAAGATCTCCAAGCGCGCCGGCTCGTACGTCACCTTGCGCGATCTGCTCGACTGGGTGGGGCGCGATGCGGTGCGCTTTTTCCTGCTCTCACGCCGCGCCGACGCGGACTTCGTGTTCGACGTGGATCTGGCGCGCGCGCAGACCGAAGAGAACCCGGTCTACTACGTCCAATATGCGCATGCGCGCGTGTGCAGCGTCTTCAATCAATGGGGCGGGAACCTGGCGGCCGTCCGTGCGGCCGATCTCTCGGTCCTGACGAGTGAACGGGAGCTGACGCTCGCCCAGCGCATCGGCGAGTTTCCCGAAATCATCGCCGAAGCGGCGCGCGAGCTTTCGCCGCACTCGGTCACCTTCTACCTGCGCAGCCTCGCGGCCGACTTTCACAGCTACTATAATGCGGAGCGCATCCTGGTCCCGGATGAACAGTTGCAATTGGGCCGACTTGCGTTGTGCGCGGCAGTCCGCCAAACGCTAGCTAACGGGCTGTCGCTTCTAGGCGTCAGTGCCCCGGAGAAGATGTAAATGGCGAGAACCCGGTCGATCACCCCCACGCGCAAGCGCTCGGAAGGCAACTTCCTCGCCGGCATGGGCGTGGGCGTGCTGGTCGGTCTCGCGGTCTCGCTCGCCATCGCCTTCTACCTCAACCGCACGCCGATCCCGTTCATGACGGCCAAGCCCAAGCAGGCGGAAAAGAATGCCGCCAAGCCGCCGGCCATCGCGGGACTGCCGCAGGGCGGCGCCGCGCCGTCCGGGACAGCGGGGAAGCCGAAATTCGACTTTTATCGGATCCTGCCCGGCGCCGAAGAGCCGGTGACCGAGAAGGAGATCCGCGAGCGCCTGCGGCAGAAGGGCAGCCCGGCCGGTCAACAGGAAGCCTCGAAGGACGTTTATTTCATCCAGGCGGGGTCGTTCCAGAACCCCTCGGACGCCGACAACCAGAAGGCGCGGCTCGCGATCCTCGGCTTCGAGTCGAGCGTCGAGCCCGCCCACCTCCCCGACAAGGGGACCTGGTACCGCGTGCGGATGGGGCCCTATGCCAAGCTGGAGGAGATCAACAAGGTGCGCCAGGCTCTCGCGCAGAGCGGTATCGACGCCAACCTGATTAAGGTAAAGGATCAGTAATGAATCGTGCTCGCCGCACGCTCGTAGTGGCTCTTTCCCTCACCCCGCTCGCGCTGGCTTCGGGCCGCGTGTTCGCGCAAGCCAATGGCGCCTTCAGCGAGCTAAAGCCGCCGCTGCACGTGGAGTCCGAAGGCAAGATCGAGGTGCTGGAGTTCTTCTGGTACGGCTGCATCCATTGCTACAACCTCGAGCCCAAGCTCGACGCCTGGCTCAAGACCTTGCCGAAGGACGTCCAGTTCCGCCGCGTGCCGGCGGTGCTGTCGGACCGGTGGGGCCACGATGCGACGATCTTCTACGCCTTCGAGGCCATGGGGTTGCTCGACAAGCTGCACCGGCCGTTCTTCGAGGCCATCCACGTCAACCGCCTGCGCACGGACAACGCTGCGTCGCTGAACGGCTGGCTGGAGAAGCAGGGCCTGGATCCCAAGAAGGTCAATGAAGTGGCGCGTTCCTTCGGCGTGCAGAGCAAGGTCAAGCGCGCCATCCGCCTCACCTCGGACTACCGGATCGAGGGCACGCCGGCGATGGCGGTGCACGGGCGCTACACGGTGCCCGCCAGCGACGCGATGCTCGACACCGTCAACCAGCTCGTCGCGGCAGTCCGGAAAAACAAGCAATAGCAGTGCGGGTTGTCATCACCGGCGCCTCTTCGGGTATCGGAGAGGCGCTGGCGCGGCACTACGCCGCCCGCGGCGCGGTCTTGGGTTTGATTTCCCGTCGATCCGTCCCGGTCTCAAGTGGATCGTCCTACCCGGTCGACGTCGCCGATGAAGCCGCCCTTGTCGCAGCCGCCCGGGATTTCATTGCGCGCTTCGGCGTTCCGGACCTGGTCATTGCCAACGCCGGAATCTCGAGCGGGACCAGCGGTGTCGAGCACGGCGACTTGCCCAAGCTAAAGAAAGTATTGGAGGTCAACGTCGCCGGGCTTGCCGCGACCTTCGCCGCGTTCGCGCCGGCGATGCGCGAGGCGGGCCGCGGCACGCTGGCCGGCATTGCCAGCGTGGCGGGGTTTCGCGGCCTGGCGGGAAACGGGGCCTATTGCGCGTCGAAATCCGCCGCGATCAGCTGGATGGAAAGCCTGCGCGTCGAGCTCTACGGCAGCGGCGTCTCGGTGGTATGCGTCTGCCCCGGCTACATCGACACGCCGATGACCCGCGTCAATCGCTTCAGGATGCCGTTCCTCATCACCGCCGACGACGCGGCGCGGCGCATCGCGCGCGCCATCGAAAGCAAGCGGCGGCTCGCGGTGATTCCGTGGCAGATGGCGCTGGTGGCGGTCGCGCTGCGCGCGATGCCAGGCTGGCTCTACGACCGGATCGCTTCGCGCGCGCCGCGAAAGCCTAGGGACGTTCCCCTTTAGAGGGGATCCGCGTCTTGGCGTAGCTGCCGGGAGCGTCCTCGATCGCCTTCAGGGCGCCCTCGCCCGGGATGCGGGCGGGGGCCTTGCCGCCGCCGTGCGGCTCGATCCAGCGCTGCCAGTCTTCCCACCAGGAACCCGGTTTTTGCTCAGCCGAGGCGAACCACTCGTCGGCGGACGGCGGCATCGAATCGTTGGTCCAGTAGTGGTATTTTTTCGCCGCCGGCGGGTTGACGATGCCGGCGATGTGGCCCGAGCCACCGAGGACGAAGCGCACCGGGCCGCTCAAATACTGTGCACCCTTGTAGGTCGTCTTCCACGGCGCGATGTGATCCTCCACCGTCGAAATGAAGTATGCCGGCAGGTTCACCTTTGAGAGGTCGATCGGCACGCCGGCGAGCTCGATGCCGCCCGGTTTTCCCATCGCATTGCGGATGTACATGTTGCGCAGGTAGAAGCTGTGCATGCGCGCCGGCATGCGCGTCGAGTCGGCGTTCCAGTACAGCAGGTCGAACGGGAAACGGTCCCTTGCCGAGCAGGTAGTTGTTCACCACGAACGACCACACCAGGTCGTTGGCCCGCAGCAGGTTGAAGGTCCCCGCCATCTCCGAGCCCTCGAGGTACCCGCGCTCGTTCATCTTGCGTTCGAGGTTCTGGACCTGCTCCTCGTCGATGAACACACCGAGCTCGCCTGGCTGCGAGAAGTCGAGCAGGCTGACGAAGAACGTGGCGCTGGCCACGCGGTCCTGCTGCTGTTTCTGGTTCAGGTAGGCCAGCGTCGCGCCGAGCAGCGTGCCGCCGAGGCAATAGCCGATGAAATTCACCTGCCGGGAGCCGGTTGCCTTCTCCACCGCGTCGAGCGCCGCGATCGGGCCTTCGAGCATGTAGTCCTCGAAGCCCTTCTGCGCCAGGCGCGCGTCCGGGTTTACCCAAGAGACGACGAACACGGTGTGCCCTTGGCTCACCGCCCAGCGGATGAAGGAGTTCTTCTCGCGCAGGTCGAGGATGTAGTACTTGTTGATCCAGGGCGGCACGATCACCAGCGGGCGCTTGTACACCTGCTCGGTGAGCGGCGAATACTGGATGAGCTGCATCAGCTCCGTCTGGTAGACCACCTTGCCCGGCGTGGTGGCGACGTTGCGCCCGAGCTGGAAAGCGCTCTCGTCGGTCATCGAGATGCGCAGCTTGCCGCCGCCCTTCTCGAGGTCGTTGAGCAGGTTGTTCAGGCCGCGCACCAGGTTTTGCCCGCCGCTCGCCACCGTCTCGCGCAGGACCTGCGGGTTGGTCATGAGGAAATTGGACGGCGCGAGCGCGTCGACATACTGGCGGGTGAAGAAGGCGACCTTCTTCTCCGATTCCTCCGAAAGTCCGTCGACGCTGGCCACCGCCTCGCGGATGTGGCGCGAGCTGATGAGATACGACTGCTTGATGAGGTCGAACAGGAAGTTCTTCGACCAGTCCTCGTCCTTGAAGCGCGAGTCGCTCTTCTCGGGCTCGGCCACCGGGCCGGAGGCCACGCCCATGAGCTTCATCCAGCTCGACTGCCACAGGCGCGTGTGGTCGAGCCACAGGTTCATCGACAGGCTCGCGAGCTTCACCGGATCCGCGGCCATGCGTGCGTACAGGTCCATGAACGCCTTGGCGATGCCCATCTCGTCGCGCACCGCCGAGGACATGTCCTCGGCCTGCCGCTTGGCGAACTCGCCGAGGATCTTGGAGCACCGTTCGGCGACCTGCTGGCTGACCTTCGCCAGCTCCGCGCTCTCGGTCGTGTTAGCTGGTTGCATAACGCATGATGCCATCATCGCCCCGGGCACGCGTTGCGCGTCCCGCGTAGTAGAGGTAGTGCAGGTGGGCTATCGCCTCGCCCATCGCGAAGAAAGTCTGGTGCGCGTCGAGCGGGCGGCGAAACAGCACGCTCAGGAGCTCGGCTGCGCTTTGGGGTTTCTTCAGGGCGTCGAGCAATTCCCCCAGGCGGTCCTGGTGATGCTTCTCCAGCTGCTCCACCCGGTCGTGGGCGCCGCGGAAAGGCTTGCCGTGCGACGGCAGCACCAGCACGTCCTTCGGCAGGTCGCGATAGCGCGCGATCGAGTCGAGGAACAGGCGCAGCGGGTCGCCTTCGGGGTCGATCGACCAGACGCTGACGTTGGTCGAGATGGTGGAAAGCAGCATGTCGCCCGCGATGAGCGTGTTCAGGTTCTTGGCGTAGAGGGAAAGGTGCTCCGGCGCATGGCCATGGCCAACGATTGCGCGCCAGCGGTGCTTGCCGATCTCGATCTGGTCGCCCTCGATGATGCGCCGGTACGACAACGGAAACTCCGGAACCAGCGCGGCGTAGCGGTTGCCGCGCCCGCCCATGCCCGACGCGCGCTGCTCGTCGAGGCCGTTCTTGCGGAACACCGACAAGACGGCATCGGTAGTGTAGCCGGCGGTAGAGGAGCGCACCGCGTGCGCCGTCAGGTATTCGCCCTGCGTCATCCAGAGCTCGACACCGTAGCGCTGGCATAACCATGCCGCATTGCCGGCGTGATCGGGGTGGTAGTGCGTGACCAGCACGCGCTTCACCTTCCTGTTCGCGAGGATCCTTTCCCACAACCCACGCGTCTGCTCATTGCCGATGCCGGTGTCAACCACCGTCCAGCCGTCCTCGTCTTCAATCAGCCACAGGTTAATGTGGTCGAGCTGAAACGGCAGCGGCATCGACAGCCAATGGATGCCGGGCGCCACTTCCAAAGTGGTGCCGGGCGCGGGAACTTCCGGGAACGGGTAAGAAAGAATTGAGTGGAGCGACATCAGCTAGAATCTTTTCAAAACTACCATGGAAACGGAACGCGGCGAGTTTTCCATCAGCGAACTGGCGCGCGAGTTCGACATCACGCCGCGCGCGATCCGCTTCTACGAGGATCAGGGATTGCTCGCGCCGCGGCGCGACGGCCAGCGGCGCATTTATACGCCGCGCGATCGCACCCGGCTCAAGCTCACCCTGCGCGGCAAGCGCCTCGGCCTCACGCTGTCGGAAATCCGCGAATTGATCGACATGTACGAGCCGGGGCGCGACCAGCGCCCGCAGCTCGAGCGCTTCCTCGCCGTCCTGGAGGCGCACAAGGCTAGCCTGCTGCAGCAGCAGACCGACATCGAGGCGCAGCTCTCTGAGATCCGCGCTTTCGAAAAAAAAATCAGGAAAAGGCTCGGTTGACGTTGACGTAAACGTCAAGTAGCCTCCCGAGGTTCATGAACGCCCCCGCTGATCCGAATTTCGCCGTCCGCATTCGCGCCAGCTTCGGCCGCCAGAAGGCGATGGGCCTGATCGGCGCCTCGCTCAAGGTCGTCGAGCCCGGTCAGGTGGAAGTCGCGCTGCCCTACCGCGACGACCTCACGCAGCAGAAGGGCTTCATCCACGGCGGCATCATCGGCATGATTGCCGATACCGCATGCGGCTACGCCGCCTACTCGTTGATGCCCGCCGACTGCTCGCTGGTCACGGTCGAATACAAGATCAACATCCTCGCGCCGGCGCGCGCCTCGCTCGTCGCGCGGGGCGAGGTCGTGCGCGCCGGCCGTACGCTTACCGTGACGCGCGGCGAGGTGTACTCTGAGGATGGCAAGCACGTAGCCAGCATGCAGCAGACGCTGATGATGCTGCCCGGTACCCCCGACACTCCAGAATGAATTTTCTCCGCTTCGACCACGGCGAAACCGTGGACATGCTGCGCGAGTCGGTGCGCGACTTCGCTTCCAAGGAAATCGCGCCGCGCGCGGCCGAGATCGACCGCGCGAACGAGTTTCCCGCCGACCTGTGGCGCAAGCTCGGCGCCCTTGGCGTGCTCGGCATGACGGTGGAGGAAGAGTACGGCGGCACGGCGATGGGCTACCTCGCGCACATCGTTGCGATGGAGGAGATTTCCCGCGCGTCGGCCTCCATCGGCCTCTCCTACGGTGCGCACTCGAACCTCTGCGTGAACCAGATCCGCCGCAATGGCAGCGACGCGCAAAAGAAAAAGTATTTGCCGAAGCTGGTCTCCGGCGAGCACGTCGGCGCTCTGGCGATGTCCGAGCCGGGCGCAGGTTCCGATGTCGTGGGCATGCGCCTGCGCGCGGAGCGGCGCGGCGACCGTTACCTGCTCAACGGCAACAAGATGTGGATCACCAATGGACCCGACGCCGACGTCCTGGTCATTTATGGGAAAAGTGAACGCGGCATTACGGCCTTCCTCGTCGAGAAAGGCATGAAGGGGTTCTCGACCGCGCAAAAGCTCGACAAGCTCGGCATGCGCGGCTCGAACACCTGCGAGCTGGTGTTCCGCGACTGCGAGGTCCCTTTAGAACACATCCTGGGAAAAGACGGTGAAGGCGTCCGCGTGCTGATGTCCGGCCTGGACTATGAGCGCGCGGTGCTCGCCGGCGGGCCGCTCGGCATCATGGCCGCTTGTCTCGACGTCGTGGTGCCGTACGTCCACGAGCGCAAGCAGTTCGGGCAGCCGATCGGCGAGTTCCAGCTCATGCAGGGCAAGCTCGCCGACATGTACACCACCTTCTCCGCCTGCCGCGCCTATGTCTACGCGGTGGGCCAGGCGCTCGACCGGAACGAAACCACGCGCAAGGACGCGGCCGGCGCGATCCTCTACGCCGCCGAAAAGGCGACCTGGATGGCCGGCGAGGCGATCCAGGCGCTGGGCGGCATGGGCTACATCAACGAGACGGCAACCGGACGTCTCTGGCGCGACGCCAAGCTGTACGAGATCGGCGCCGGCACCTCCGAGATCCGGCGCTGGCTGATCGGCCGTGAACTGTTCGGGGAGACGGCATGAGCCCCAGCGAGCTGCTCGAGAACAATCGCCGGTGGGCGCGTGCCGCGGTGGCCGACGACCCGGAATACTTCTCGCGCCTCGCGCACCAGCAGTCGCCGCAATATCTCTGGATCGGCTGCTCCGATTCGCGCGTCCCCGCCAACCAGATCATCGGCCTCGCGCCGGGCGAAGTGTTCGTCCACCGCAACATCGCCAACGTGGTGGTGCACACCGATCTGAACTGCCTGTCGGTGATCCAGTTCGCGGTGGACATCCTGAAGGTGCGGCACATCATCCTCTGCGGCCACTACGGCTGCAGCGGAGTGCACGCGGCCATGACCAAGCACCGCATCGGCCTGTCCGACAACTGGCTGCGCCACGTGCAGGACGTCGCGGCGAAGCACGGCGGCGAGCTGGACAAGTTCGAGGAAGAAGAGCGCCGCCACCGCCGGCTTTGCGAGCTGAACGCGGGCGAGCAGGTGGAGAACATCGCGCAATGCACCGCGGTGCAGGAAGCGTGGGAGCGCGGCCAGCCGCTCGAAGTGCATGGCTGGATCTACGACCTGAAGGACGGGCTGATCCACGACCTGAATGTCTCCAAATCCAGACGATGATCGAAACCTACCGCGGCGCGATCTACCCGTGGCACTGCGACCACATGGGCCACATGAACGTGATGTGGTACGTCGGCAAATTCGACGAGGCGACGTGGAACCTGTTCGCGACGCTCGGCGTCACCACCGCCTTCCTCAAGGAACACCGCCGCGGCATGGCGGCGGTGCAGCAGAACATCAGCTACAAGCGCGAGCTGCATGCCGGCGACACGGTGATCGTGCGCTCCGCCTTCCTAGAGGTGCGCGAAAAGCTCGCCCGGTTCGTGCACGAGATGCGCAATGCGGTGACCGACGAAGTGTCGGCGATCTGCGTGCTGACCGGCGTGCACATCGACGCGCAAACCCGCAAGTCGTGCCCATTCCCCGCGCAGATCGTCGAACGCGGCCGCAGCCTGGTGCGCCCTTACGATCTTCCGACCTGAAGGAGGCTTCATGGAAAAGGATCCCGTCGTCATCGTTGGCCTCGCCCGCACCCCGATGGGCGCGTTCCAGGGCGAGCTGAAAAACTTCTCCGCTCCAGAACTTGGCGCCGCCGCGATCCGCGCCGCGGTCGAGCGCGCAAAGATCCGTCCGGAGGAAGTGCAGGAAGTCATCATGGGCTGCGTGCTTCCCGCCGGCCAGGGCCAGGCGCCCGCGCGCCAGGCGTCCCTGGGCGCCGGCCTGCCGCTCGGCACCGGATGCACGACGATCAACAAGATGTGCGGTTCCGGCATGAAGGCGGCGATGTTCGCCAACGATCTTCTCCTTTCCGGCTCTTCCGAGCTCATCGTCGCCGGCGGCATGGAGTCGATGACCAACGCGCCGTACCTCCTGCCCAAGGCCCGCGGCGGCCTTCGCATGGGTCACGGCCAGGTGATCGACCACATGTTCTACGACGGTCTCGAGGACGCTTACGACAAAGGCCGGCTGATGGGGACGTTCGCCGAGGAATGCGCTTCGAAATATCAGTTTTCTCGTGAGGCGCAGGATGCGTTTGCCATCAGTTCGCTGACTCGTGCGCAGAACGCCAACAAGGATGGCTCCTTTGCCTGGGAGCTGACGCCGCTTGCCATCAAGGTGGGCAAGGACGAGAAATTCATCGAGATGGACGAGCAGCCTTTCAAGGCGAACCTCGCAAAAATCCCAACCCTGAAACCGGCCTTCAGAAAGGACGGCACCGTCACCGCGGCGAACTCCAGTTCGATATCGGACGGCGCGGCCGCCCTCGTCATGATGCGCCGCTCGACGGCGGAGAAGCGCGGCGTCGCGCCCCTCGCCGTAGTGGTTGGGCATGCGACCCACGCGCAGGAGCCGGGCTGGTTTACCACTGCGCCGGTCGCCGCAATAAGCAAACTTTTTGAGCGTACTGGTTGGTCCGCGAAAGGCGTCGATCTCTATGAAATCAACGAGGCATTTGCGGTCGTGACCATGGCGGCAATGAAGGAGCACAACCTGCCGCACGACAAGGTCAACGTCCACGGCGGCGCCTGTGCCCTTGGCCATCCGATCGGCGCTTCAGGTGCGCGCATCCTGGTCACCCTGATCGGCGCGCTGCGCAAGCGCGGCGGCAAGCGCGGCGTCGCCAGCCTGTGCATTGGCGGCGGCGAAGCGACCGCGATGGCCATCGAGCTCGCTTGAAAAAGGATCTCCAACGCCTTCTCGACAGCGCCCAATTCCTGCGGCCCTATGGATTCCGCGTGGTCACGGCCGACGATGAGAAGTGCACGCTCGAGCTGCCGCACCGCGCGGACCTCGAGCGTCCGGGCGGCATCATCAACGGGCCGGCGCTGATGGCGGCGGCCGACTGCGCAATGTGGCTGGCCATCAAAGCGCGCATCGGCGTAGAAGGAGACGCGCTCACTTCGGAGCTCAACACGGCTTTTCTCGCCCCCGCCAAAGGCGAGCACGTCTACTGCACGGCGCGCATCCTGAAGATGGGACGCCGTCGCATCTACGGTGTCGCCGAATGCCACGGCAAGAAAGGCAATCTTTTCAGCCACCACACCCTGACCTATGTCCGCGCAAGCTGAGGAAATCCGCCAGGCGGTGCGCCGCTACGCCGCCGAGCAGCTGGCGCCGCACGCGGCGCGCTGGGACCGGGAGAAAGAGTTTCCGCGCGAAGCGCTGCGCGGCCTCGCCGAGATGGGTTTGTATGGCGTGGCCATCACGGAGGAATGGGGCGGCGCTGGCATGGACTACACCGCGCTCGCCGTGGCCTGCGAGGAAATCGCCGCCGGCGACTGCGCCACGGCAACCATCGTGGCGGTGAACAATCTTGTCGCGGGTATCCTGTCCGGATATGGCAGTCCCGCGCAGAAAGAAAATTATCTAAAGCCCCTGGCGCAGGGCCGCATGCTGGGCGCCTTCGCGCTCACCGAGCCGCAGGTCGGCTCCGACGCCTCGGCGATCACCACGCGCGCCGAGCGCAAGGGCGGCGAATACGTGTTGAACGGCGTCAAGCAGTTCATCACTTCCGGCAAGAACGCAGACATCGCCGTGGTTTTCGCGGTCACGGACAAGGGTGCAGGCAAGAAGGGGATCAGTGCGTTCGTCGTGCCCACCTCCACGGCGGGTTACGTCGTCGCACGCATCGAGGAAAAAACCGGGCAGCGCGCGTCCGATACCGCGCAGATCGTCTTCGAGAACTGCAAAATCCCCGCAGACCATGTGCTGGGACAGGAAGGCGTCGGCTACCGTATCGCCCTCGCCAACCTCGAGTCGGGGCGCATCAACGTCGCCGCGCAAGCCACCGGCGTCGCGCGCGCCGCGCTGGAGGCTGCGATTGCCTATACCCGCGAGCGCAAGAGCATGGGCAAGACGCTCATCGAGCATCAGGCGGTCAATTTTCGCCTCGCCGACATGGCGACGCAGGTGGAAGCGGCGCGCCAACTCTACCTGCACGCGGCCCGGCTGCGCGATGCCGGCCAGCCCTGCCTCAAGGAAGCGTCGATGGCGAAGCTCTTCGCCTCCGAGATGGCCGAAAAGGTTTGCTCGGACGCGATCCAGGTCCACGGCGGATATGGGTACGTCTCGGATTTCCCGGTCGAGCGCTTCTGGCGCGACGTGCGCGTCACCAAGATCTACGAAGGCGCCAACGACATCCAGCGCCTGGTCATCGGCAGAGCCTTGGAGGGCGAATGAAAGCTGCACTCGATTTCTATTTCGATTTCTCGTCACCCTACGGCTATCTCGCCTCGCAGAAGATCGAAGCGCTCGCGGCGAAGCACGGCCGCGGCGTCACGTGGCGCCCGATGCTGCTCGGCGCGGCGTTCAAGGCAACCGGCGCCGCCCCGCTGCCGAGCATTCCGCTCAAGGGTGAGTATGCGAAGCGCGACTTCCTGCGGTCGGCGCGCTTCCACGATGTGCCGTTCCGCATTCCCGACCAATTTCCGATCTCGACCTTGCACGCCTGCCGAGCTTTCTATGCCGCCGCGGATAGCGCGCAGGCCGTAAGGTTGGCCAAAGCCCTGTACAAGGCGTACTTCGTCGACAACGTGAACATCGGCGAGGCCGACAACGTACTGAAGGTCGCCGGCTCGCTCGGCCTGAAGCCGGACCTCAACGACCAGGCGCTGAAAGACAAGACGCGCGCCGAGGTCGACGCCGCGGTTGCGAGAGGCGTCTTTGGCTCTCCCTATATCGTCGTCGACGGCGAGCCGTTCTGGGGCATGGACCGCTTCGAGCAGCTGGAGCGCTGGTTGAGGGAGCCTTTTTGATCAAGAGTCAGCTCAAGCCGCGATCGGAAGAATTCCGCGCCAACGCCGCGCGCATGCGGGCGCTGGTCGAGGATCTGAAGCAAAAGGTCGCCACGGTCACCCAAGGCGGAGACCAGGCGGCGCGCGACAAGCACACCGCGCGCGGCAAGATGCTGCCGCGGGAGCGCGTCGCGAAGCTCCTGGATCCGGGCTCGCCGTTCCTCGAGGTCGGCCAGCTCGCCGGCTGGGGCATGTACAGCGGCGACGTTCATTCGGCGTCGATCATCTGCGGCGTCGGCCGCATTTCCGGTCGCGAATGCGTGATCGTTGCAAATGACGCCACGATCAAGGGCGGCACGTATTACCCGATGACGGTGAAGAAGCACCTGCGCGCGCAGGAGATCGCCGCGCAGAACCGGCTGCCGTGCATCTACCTGGTCGACTCCGGCGGCGGGTTCCTGCCCGAGCAGGACAACGTGTTCCCCGACCGCGAGCATTTCGGCCGCATCTTCTACAACATCGCCAACATGTCGGCGGCACGCATCCCGCAGATCGCGTGCGTGATGGGCTCGAGTACCGCGGGCGGCGCCTACGTGCCGGCGATGTGCGACGAATCGATCATCGTGAGGAACCAGGGCACCATCTTCCTCGGCGGCCCTCCGCTCGTGAAAGCGGCGATCGGCGAGGTGGTCACGGCCGAGGAGCTCGGCGGCGCCGAGGTCCATACGCGCGTTTCCGGCGTCGCCGACCACTATGCGCTCAACGACGCCCACGCTCTGTCGCTCGTTCGACGCATCGTCGCCGGGCTGAACTCGCGGAAGAATGTGTCGCTGGAAGTGCGAAAGCCGGAGGAGCCCCTCTACCCCGCCGACGAGCTGTACGGCGTGATTCCGGCCGACGCCCGCAAACCCTACGACGTGCGCGAGCTGATCGCGCGCCTGGTGGACGGCTCGCAGCTGGACGAGTTCAAGCAGAACTACGGCACCACGCTCGTGACCGGCTTCGCGCATCTGCACGGCTACCCGGTGGCGATCCTCGCCAACAACGGCATCCTGTTTTCCGAGTCCTCGCTCAAGGCGACGCACTTCATCGAGCTCGCCTGCCAGCGCGGCATTCCGCTGCTTTTCCTGCAGAACATCACCGGCTACATGGTGGGCAAGAAATACGAAGCGGGCGGCATCGCCAAGGACGGCGCGAAGATGGTGACCGCCGTGGCCACCGCCAAGGTGCCGAAGTTCACCATGATCGTCGGCGGCTCGTTCGGCGCCGGCAACTACGGCATGTGCGGCCGGGCCTACGGTCCGCGCTTCCTCTGGATGTGGCCGAATGCGCGCATCTCCATCATGGGCGGCGAGCAGGCGGCGTCGGTCCTTGCCACGGTAAAGGGCGACTTCCCATCCAAGGACGCGGAGGAAAAGTTCAAGAGCCCGATCCGCGAGCAGTACGAGCGGCAGGGCCATCCCTACTACGCCAGCGCGCGCCTCTGGGACGACGGCGTCGTCGACCCGGCCGATTCGCGGCGACTGCTCGGCCTCGCGATTTCCGCCTCGCTTAACGCCCCGATCGAAGACACGCAGTTCGGTGTCTTCCGTATGTAGATGCTCGAAGTCACGAAGCGCGATGGCATCGCCCGTGTCACGCTCAACCGGCCCGAGCTGCGCAACGCTTTTGATGATGAATTGATCAAGAAACTGCGTGGTGCTTTTGAGGACATTTCAAAAGACCAATCTGTGCGCGTCATGGTCCTCGCCGGAAACGGTCCGGCGTTCTGCGCCGGCGCCGACCTGAACTGGATGAAGCGCATGGCGGGCTACGGCTACGACGAGAACCTCGCCGATGCCAAGGCGCTGGCGCAAATGCTGGCGACGCTCGATCGCCTGCCGAAACCGACCATCGCACGGGTGCACGGCCCGGTGTTCGCCGGCGGCACCGGCCTGGTCGCTGCCTGCGACATCGCAGTCGGCACGCCCGAGGCGAAGTTCTGCCTGTCGGAAGCGAAGCTCGGCCTGTCTCCCGCGACGATCAGCCCGTACGTGTTGCGCGCGATGGGCGAGCGCGAGGCGCGGCGCTATTTCCTCACCGCGGAAATTTTCGACGCGGCGGAGGCTTTCCGTATCGGAATGCTTTCGCTTCTGGTGCCAGCGGAGCAGCTGGACGCCAACGTCGATTCCCTCGTGAAGCACCTGCTCGCCGGCGGCCCCGAAGCGCATGCCAAGATCAAGGCGCTGATCCGCGCCGTCGCCGGGCGGCGGCCGGACGATACGCTGGTAGCGGAAACGGCGAAGAACATCGCCGAGATTCGCGGCTCGCCGGAGGGCAAGGAAGGCATCGCCTCGTTCCTGGAGAAGCGGAAAGCCGCCTGGTGTTCGCCAAAATCCTGATCGCCAACCGCGGTGAGATTGCGTGCCGGGTGGCACGCACGGCGCGCCGGCTTGGCGTGCGCACGGTGGCCATCTATACGGATGCCGACCGCGACGCGCTCCACGTGAGCGTCGCCGACGAAGCCCGGCGCGTCGAAAATTACCTCGAGATTGCCGCGGTGCTCGCGGCGGCGCGCGATTCGCGTGCCGAGGCGATTCACCCGGGCTATGGCTTTCTTTCCGAGAATGCCGAGTTCGCCGCCGCGTGCCGCGCGGCGGGCATCGTATTCATCGGTCCGTCTCCCGAGGCGATCGCGGCGATGGGCGACAAGGCGGCGGCCAAGCGCCTGATGGAGAAGGCCGGCGTTCCGCTGGTGCCGGGATATCACGGCGAGAAGCAGGATGCAGCGTTCCTCGAGAAGGAGGCCGCGCGCATCGGTTTCCCGATCCTGATCAAGCCCTCGGCGGGTGGCGGCGGCAAAGGAATGAAGGTGGTGACTGGAAAGTCTTCCTTTGCCGCTCAGCTCGAGGCGTCTAAACGCGAGGCCAAATCCTCGTTCGGCGACGATCGCGTGCTGATCGAGCGCTACCTCGAGCGTCCGCGGCACATCGAGGTTCAGGTGTTCGGCGATACCCAAGGCAATGTCGTGCATCTCTTCGAGCGCGACTGCTCGGTGCAGCGCCGGCATCAGAAGGTGCTCGAGGAAGCGCCGGCCCCCGGCCTTTCCGCGACCAAGCGGATGGAAATGGGCGAGGCGGCGGTCGCCGCGGCCAGGGCGGTCGGCTACAGCGGCGCGGGCACGATCGAGTTCATCGCCGAGCAGGACGGGCGCTTCTACTTCATGGAGATGAACACCCGGCTGCAGGTGGAGCACCCGGTTACCGAGATGATCACCGGGCTTGATCTGGTGGAGTGGCAGTTGCGCGTGGCGGCCGGCGAGCCGCTTCCCGCAACCCAGGAGAAGCTGGTGTTCCGGGGCCACGCCATCGAGGCGCGCATCTACGCGGAGGATCCGGCACGCGATTTCCTGCCCGCGACTGGACGTATCGCGCACCTGCGCTTTCCCGACGAAAGCGCGCGCGTGCGGATCGACACCGGAGTCGCGTCCGGCGCCGAGATCACGCCATGGTACGACCCGATGATCGCGAAGCTGGTCGTGCACGGCTCGGATCGTGCCCGGGCGCTCGCGCGGCTGCGCCAGGCCCTGGCGGAGGTAGAGATCGCCGGACCCAAGACCAATGTCGCCTTCCTGCGCCGAGTGGCAGCGAGCCGCGCCTTCGCCACGCCCGAGCTCGACACCGGCCTGATCGAGCGCAACCGCACGGAGCTGCTAAGGGCGGAGCCCATCAGTGATGAATCCCTTGCCGCGACCGCGCTAGCTGAGATCCTCGAAGAGACGCACGCGGCCCGCGCTCGCGCCGCCGTGTCGACGGATCCGCACTCGCCCTGGAATCGGGTCGACGGCTGGCGGCTGAACGAGGACTCTCATCACGACTTGGTATTCGTGGACGGCGAAACAAGCCACGCCATGCGAATCCAGTTTCTCGGCGACGGGTTGAAGATTTCGCTGAGTGGAAAAACCTACGCGCTCGCGGGCGAGCGCCTGCCCGATGGCCGCCTGCAGGTAAATCTCGATGGCCGCGCGTTCAAGGCGCGCGCGGTGCGCGATGGCGACGACTGGCATGTTTTCTGCGAAGGGGACTACCGGCGGCTATCGCTCCAGCCCGAGCTCGCCGGCGCCGACGAGGACATCCGCGCCGGCTCGCTTGCCGCGCCCATGCCCGGCAAGGTGATCAAGGTGATGACCGAGGCGGGCGCGAAAGTGGCGAAGGGCCAGGCCCTGCTGATCCTCGAAGCGATGAAGATGGAGCACACCATTACCGCGCCGGCCGACGGCGTGGTGAAGGAAATTCACTATGCCGCCGGCGAGCAGGTGCTCGAGGGCGCGGAGCTGATCTCGCTTGAATAAAGCCGTCAGGATCGTCGAGGTCGGCCCGCGCGACGGGCTGCAGAACGAGCGCGGCGAAGTACCGACCGAGATCAAGGTCGAGCTGATCGAGCGCCTTGCCGATGCCGGGTTGCCGGCGGTCGAGGCCACGGCCTTCGTCTCGCCGAAGTGGGTGCCGCAGATGGCGGACCACACCGAGGTGCTGGAGCGCATCCGGCGCAAGCCGGGTGTCTCCTACCCGGTGCTGACGCCAAACCTGAAGGGGTTCGAAGCTGCGCGCGCCGCCGGTGCGACCGAGGTGGCGATCTTCGGGGCGGCATCGGAGGCCTTCTCGCAGAAGAACATCAACTGCTCGATCGCCGAGTCGCTGGAGCGTTTTAGACCCGTAGCCCATGCCGCCAAAGCGTCCGGTGTGAGAGTGCGAGGCTATGTCTCCTGTGTCCTGGGATGCCCCTACGAAGGCGATGTGAAAGCTGAGCGTGTCGCCGACGTCGCCGCCGCCTTATATGAGATGGGCTGCTACGAGGTCTCGCTTGGCGACACCATCGGCACGGGAACTCCGGGCAAGACCAAGGCGATGATTGAAGCCTGCGCCAAGCGCGTACCGATGGAGAAGCTGGCCGGGCACTACCACGACACCTACGGCCAGGCGCTCGCCAACATCTACGCGTCGCTCGAGACCGGCGTACGCACGTTCGACGCGTCGGTGGCCGGCCTGGGCGGCTGTCCCTATGCCGCCGGCGCTTCGGGCAACGTGGCCACCGAGGACGTGGTGTACATGCTGAACGGCCTCGGCGTGCGCACCGGTGTGGACCTCGAACGCCTGGTGGAAATCGGCCGCTGGATCTGCGGCGTGCTGGGGCGCGAACCGTCGTCGAAGGTCAACAAGGCGTTCAAGAAAAAATGACCTCCCCCTGCGTCAAGGTCTGCCAGATGGACCCGGTGCGCGGGGTGTGCATCGGCTGCTGCCGCACACTCGACGAGATCGGACGGTGGAGCGGCATGAGCGACCACGAGCAGTTTCAAGTCCTCGAAGAACTACCGGAACGACGCCGGCGCCTAGATGTCCCCGAAATTGCCGTGCCGCCCCTTGCCTGAGGCAAAGCGCCCGGCACCCGCGGCGCCTTCAGCCTTGAAGGCCGGAATGCCGTTGTACCACTCCTTGCGCATCGCCTCGCGCAGGCTGAGGCCTTGCTGCGCGTAAGCCGAGCGCCGGTCGGCGCGCGTGCACGCCTGCGGGAAGCGCGCGATCTCGTGCGCCATCGATTCGGCGAACTCGCGCGACTTGCCGTCGGGCACGACATGCTCGCAGGCGTTGATGCGCAGCGCCTCGTCCGCCGGCACCTTGCGGCCGGTGAGAATGATCTCCAGC
Organism: uncultured beta proteobacterium; assembly: GCA_963810475.1. Lineage (GTDB taxonomy): Bacteria > Pseudomonadota > Gammaproteobacteria > Burkholderiales > SG8-39 > SCGC-AG-212-J23. The sequence goes on from CAWENY010000017.1 coordinate 40,678, forward strand.
GCGCGACCCATGCCCACGATGCGGGGCAGCCGCACGGTACCGCCGTCGATGAGCGGCACGCCCCAGCGGCGGCAGTAGACGCCGAAGTACGCCGACTGCTCCATCACGCGCACGTCGCACCACAGCGCGAGCTCGAAGCCGCCGGCCACCGCCGGGCCCGCGACCGCGGCGATCACCGGCTTGTCGAGCTCCAGGCGCGTCGGCCCCAGCGGGCCGCGCGGGATTTCGGTGCGATCGTCGAGTGGATAGTCGATCTCGTGGATTTCGGACGTGTTTTCCAGCAGCGAAGCGCCGTACTTCAGATCCCAGCCGGCGCAGAAGGCGCCGCCCTCGCCCCACAGCACCGCGACCGCCGCGCTTTCGTCGCGATCAAATTCCTGGAACGCCGCCACCAGCGCGTCGGCGCTTTCCGGGTTCATCGCGTTGCGCGCCTCGGGGCGCGAATGAATCACCGTCCAAACCCTGCCCTTCTTCTCGATCCTGACCGCCATGGCCGCCGCCTCCATTGACTGGTACTTCGATTTCGTCTCGCCCTACTCGTACATCTGCCTCCACCGACTGGGCGAGCTTCCGGTTCAAGTTTCCTACAAGCCGGTGCTCTTCGCCGGCCTTCTCAACCACTGGGGCCAGAAAGGTCCGGCCGAGATCCCGGCGAAGCGCAAGTGGACCTATCGCTGGTGCACCTGGTGGGCGCGCGAGCTCGGCATCCCGTTCCGCTTCCCCGCGGCGCATCCGTTCAATCCGCTGCCGTACCTTCGCCTCTCGCTCGCCGCCGGCTGCTCGGCTCACGCCATCGGCGCCATCTTCCAGCACCTGTGGACGAGCGGCGAGCCCGCCGAGAAAGGCTTCGAGGAATTGTGCGCCGACCTCGAGGTCGCGCCCGCCAGCCTGATGGAAGTGAAGGACGCGCTACGGAAGAACACGGAAGAAGCCGCCGCGCGCGGCGTGTTCGGGGTACCGAGCTTCGTCGTCGACGGAGAGGTATTTTGGGGCGCAGACGCGATCGATTTCGTGAAAGCCTTCCTCAAGGATCGAACCGTGCTGCACAACGACGAAATGCGGCGCGTCGACAATCTTCCGGTTGCCGCCGCGCGCAAGGTGTGAAGTGCGCGAGAATTTCGCCAAGGAGATTCCAATGCGGCCGACAATTTTGCTCGCCCTAGCGGTCCTGTTCCTTGCCGGCTGCGCGAGCACGCCGTCGGGCCCGCTCATCGCCTACGAAGGCGCCCGGTTGATCGTCGGGGATGGCAGCGTGGTGGAGAACGCCACGCTGCTGGTGGAGGGCAGCAAGATTATCCGTGCCGGTGCCACTTCCGAGGTTCGCGTTCCCTCGGGCACTACCCGGGTGAGTCTAGCCGGCAAGACGGTGATGCCGATGATCATCGACACGCACGTCCATCTCGGCAGTACGCGCGAGGCGCTGCTACGCGACTTGCGCATGCGCGCCTATTACGGCGTGAGCACGGCGCTGAGCCTCGGCACTGACAGCTACGAGGTGCTCGACCTGCGCGGTCACGCCATGCCGGGAACCGCGCGCTTCCTGAGCGCCGGTCGCGGGATCACCATGCCCGAGCCGGGCAGGACCACCGTGCCGTACTGGGTGGGGAGCGAGGCCGACGCCCGCAAGGCGGTGGCGGAACTGGCCGCGCACAAGGTCGACATCGTGAAGATCTGGGTGGACACCCGGGACGGCAAGTACAAGAAGCTCACTTCCGAGATCTACGGCGCCATCATCGACGAGGCGCACAAGCGCAAGCTACGCGTGACCGCCCATATTTTCGATCTCGACGACGCCAAGGGGCTGATACGCGCCGGCATCGATGCCTTCGCACATGGCGTTCGCGACCGCGATATCGACGACGAGCTCGTCGCGATGTTTAAGCAGCGGCCGCACTTGGTCCTTACGCCGAACTTGCCGCCACGGGGCGTGAAGACTGACGTCACCTGGCTGCGGCCCAGCGTCTCGACAGAGGAGTTCGCGCGACTCGAAGCGGCCAATAACGACCGCCCGATCGCGCAGGCGTTCTTCGGTATCCAGGCGCGCAACCTGGCGAAGCTGAACGCGGCGGGCGTGCGCATCACCCTCGGTACCGACGGCAACACGCCCTGGGGACCGCACGTCGAGATGGAGGACATGGTGGCCGCCGGGATGACGCCGATGCAGGTCATCGTCGCGGCCACGCGCAACTCGGCCGAATTTCTGCGGCTTGCCGACGCCGGCACGCTGCAGGCCGGGAAAAGCGCGGATTTCATCGTGCTCGACGCCAATCCGCTGGAGGACATCGCTAACACCCGGCGCATTGCTGCCGTAGTACTACGCGGGGCCGCGGTTACCCGTACTTCCTTAGGTCCTCAATGACTTTCCCATCGTTCGGCAGCGTGCCGAGCGCAACCAGTTCCACCTCGCCGCGCAGTTGCGTGACGTCGCGGATCGTGGCGACGATTGCATCACCGAGACTCGAAGACGTCTTTGCAGCTTCACACTTGAGCGTCATGCGGTCGTTGCCGGCCTCGCCTTCCACCACCAGGCGGGCGCGTGCAATTTCCGGGTGGTGCCGCAGGATGTCGGCGATCTGCCGCGGCGTCACGAACATGGCACGCACCTTGGTGCTCTGGTCGGCGCGTCCCATCCAGCCCTTGATACGCACGTTGGTGCGGCCGCAGGGGCTCGTGCCGGGAAGCACCGCCGACAGGTCGCCGGTGGCGAAGCGGATCAGCGGGTAGTCCTTGTTGAAGGAGGTGATGACCACCTCGCCGACTTCGCCGGGCTGCACGGGATCGCCGGTGCCGGGGCGCACGATCTCGAGGATCAGGCGCTCGTCGAGGATCATGCCTTCATTCACCGTGCCGTCCGGCATCACGGATTCATAAGCGATCAGGCCCAGGTCGGCGCTGGCATAAGTCTGCGACACGCTGATCCCGCGCTCGCGCAGGTTATGGCGCAGCAGCGGCGGCAGGTATTCGGCACCGACGTGCGCCTTCTGCAGCGCGGAGATGTCGGCTTTCAGCTCGTCCGCCTTCTCGACAATTAGCTTGAGGAAGGACGGCGTGCCGACGTAGGCGTTGATGCCCAGGCCGCGAATGGCGGCGACCTGCATTTCCGTATGCCCGGTGCCGGCCGGGATCACGGTGCAGCCAAGGGCGTTGGCGCCGGCCTCGAGCATCGATCCTGCCGGCGTGAAGTGGTAGGCGAAGGTGTTGAGCACGCGGTCGCCGGCGCGGAATCCGCCTGCGAACAAGCCGCGCGAGGTGCGCCACCAGTCCTTGCCGCGGCCCTCGGGGTCGTAGATCGGGCCGGGCGAGATGAAGATCTTGGCCAGCTTCTCGACCGGCGTGGCGTTGAGGCCGCCGAGCGGCGGCAGCTCTTTCTGCAGGGTTCCCAGGTCGCTCTTGCGCGTGACCGGCAAGGTCGCGAGCGCTTTGCGGCTGTTGATCTTCCGCGGATCGACGGACTCGAAGATGCGGGCAAATCCGGGCGCCCGCCGCTTGGCGTGCGCGACGAGCTTCGGCAGCTCGGCCATCAGCGCGCGTTCGCGTGCCTTGGCTGGCCGCGTTTCCAGCTTGTCGAAGTACTCCTTCTTCAAAGCCAGCGCTTTCGCCGGCGATAGGACTTGACGTCGCGGAAGCTCTTGCGGCCGCCGGCCGAGAAGCCGAGGTAGAACTCCTTCACGTCTTCGTTATCGGCGAGCGACTTCGCCTCGCCATCCATCACCACGCGGCCGTTCTCCAGGATGTAGCCGTAATCGGCGTAGCGCAGCGCGATGTTGGTGTTCTGCTCGGCCAGCAGGAAGCTCACGCGCTCCTTGCGGTTGAGCTCCTTCACGATCTCGAAGATCTCCGCGACCAGCTGCGGCGCGAGGCCCATCGACGGCTCGTCGAGCAGGATCATGCTCGGGCGCGCCATCAGCGCGCGGCCGATGGCGGTCATCTGCTGCTCGCCGCCCGAGGTGTAGCCCGACTGCGAATGGCGCCGCTCCTTCAGCCGGGGGAAATAGGTATAGACCTTCTCCAGCGCCTCGCGCAGGCCGGCGCCGATGTAGCCGCGGGTATAAGCGCCGGTGAGCAGGTTCTCCTCCACCGTGAGGTGCTGGAAGCAGTGCCGGCCTTCCATCACCTGGCAGATGCCGCGCTTCACCAGCTCCGCAGGATTGAGCTTGTCGATGCGCGCCCCGCGGTAAAGGATCTGGCCCTTGGTGACGTCGCCGCGCTCGGCGCGCAGCAGGTTGGAGATGGCCTTGAGCGTAGTGGTTTTGCCTGCGCCATTCGCGCCGAGCAGGGCGACGATCTGGCCCTCCTGCACCTCGAGCGACACGCCGCGCAGCACGAGGATGACGTGGTCGTAGATGACCTCGATGTTGCTGATCGAGAGGATGGTTGCAGTGGCAGACATAAAAAAGGGGAAGGGCTGAGCCCTTCCCCTTTTCCGTCGAGAGCTATTTTTCCTTGGAACAGTCGCGCGGGGTGATGTTCTTTTCCTTCGCGTACTGGGCCGCCGAAGCTTCGACCATTGGGCGCACGATCGACTGGTCGGAGGCGATCCAATCGCTGACCACGTTCCATTTCTTGCCGTCCCATTGCAGGAACTTGACCGCGCCGCCGCCCTCATGGTCGAGGCACGACACCTTGAGCGCCTGCATCAGGCCGGTCGCGCCGAGCTCCTTCAGCCGCTTGTCGTCGATGTTCAGGTTCTCGAGGCCCCAGCGGATCTGCTCGCCGGTCATCGGCTTGCCCTTGCCGAAGCGTTCCTGCGCCTTGCGGATGCCCTCGGTGGTGACGATTCCCGCCACGATGCCGCGCGTATGGTAGATCGAGCCGACGCGCGCCATGTCCTCGAGGTCGCCCTTGCCCTTCTTGTAGACATGTTTGAGCACGTCCTGCATCACCGGGAAGTTGGTGCCGGGCAGGTTGAAGCCGGCGGCGTAGAAGCCCTTGGCCGCCTCGCCCGCCGGAATCACGTCCTCCTCCGCGCCGGACCACCACACGCCGAGGATCTTGTTGCGCGGGAAGCCGACCTTGGCTGCGGCCTTGAGCGCGGTCGGGTTCATCACCCCCCAGCCGCGCAGGATGACCCAGTCGGGCCGCTGCTGGCGCACCTGCAGCCATTGCGACTGCTGCTCGTTGCCCGGGTGCGGCACGGCGATGTGCGTGACCTCGAACCCGTACTTTTTCGCCTGCACATCGAGCACCGGGATGGTCTCCTTGCCGTAGGCCGAGTCGTGATAGATGTTCACGATCTTCTTGCCCTTCAGCTTGTCCATCCCGCCTTCCTTCATGCCGATGAACTTGATCTTGGCGGTGTTCTGCGACCAGTAGTTGGTGATCAACGGGAAGATGTAGGGAAAAACGCGCCCGTCGGAGGCGTCGGTACGGCCGTAGCCCATCGAGATCACCGGGATCTTGTCGGCGGTGGCCTTTTCGATCAGCGAGTAGGTGATGCCGGTGGACAGCGGGTGCACCACGCTCGCGCCGGTCGGGCCTTTCTTCTTCGAGCGCTCGTAGCACTCAACGCCGCGATCGTTGCGGTACTCGGTTTCGCACTTCTCCCAGGTGAGCTTGACGCCGTTGATGCCGCCGTCGCGCTCGTTGATCATGGCGAAGTAGTCGATCATGCCGCCGCCGAACCCGAGCCGCCGGGGGCGTAGGGCCCGACCCAGTAGAAGTTGGCGGGGATGAACTGCTCGTTCTGCGCTGCGGCAGGACTGGCCGCGGCGGCGAAGGCCAGCGCGGCGATGGCAAGAGTGCTGCGTTTCATTCTCGTATCCTCCTCAGGAACGGGGGGCCAGTATAGCCCCGTCAATGCGGGAACGGCCACAGGCGCAGCTTCTCCTTCGTGATCTGCCACAGGCGGGCGAGGCCGTTGCGGCTCGACGATCAGGAAGAAGATGATCAGCCCGCCGAAGATCATGAGCTCCAGGTTGGAGACCGCCGCATGCGAGATCTCGACCCCGAAAGTGTGCGCCAGCCAGCCAGAGGCGACGTTCATGAAAATGGGGAACAGGGTGATGAACGCCGCCCCGAGGAAGCAGCCGAGGATCGAGCCGACCCCGCCGATGATGACCATGAACAGGATGCGGAACGACAGATCCAGGGTGTAGGCCTCGGGCTCCACCGTGCCGAGGTAGCAGAAGGCATGCAGTGCGCCCGCGACCCCGCAGTAGAACGAGCTGATGGCGAAGGCGAGGAGCTTGGTCTTCATCATCGGGATGCCGATCACGGAGGCGGCCACGTCCATGTCGCGCACGGCCATGAAGGCGCGGCCGGTCTCGCTGCGCATCAGATTCTTCGCCGCCAGGGCCATCACGGCGACCACGGTCAGGGTGAACACGTACTTCTCCGCCGGCGTGTCGAACACCACGCCGAAGATCAGGATCTGCTGCGCGGTGATGACGCCGGAGGAGCTGTAGTTGGTGAACCAGCCGAAACGCTGCAGCGCCCACAGCACGAAGAACTGGCAGGCGAGCGTCGCCACCGCGAGGTAGAAGCCCTTGATGCGCAGGCTCGGCAAGCCGAAGACGATGCCGACCGCGGCAGCGCACAACCCGGCAAGGATCATGCTCGGAATGATGCCGAGCCACGGCAGACGCAGGACGAAGTTGTAGGTCATGAACGCGCCGACCGCCATGAAGGCGGCGGTGCCGAGAGAAAGCTGGCCAGCGTAACCGGTGAGGATATTCAGCCCCAGCGCGGCGAGAGCGAAGATCAGGAACGGGGTGATGAGCGCGCTCAGCCAGTACTGGTCCCCGATCAGTGGTACCACGACGAAGGCGAAACCAAGGAGCAGTGCAATGGCGATGCGGTCCTGCCGGATCGGAAAGATCTGCTGGTCCTGCGCGTACGTGGATTTGAACTGCCCTGCTTCCCGGTAAAGCATTTACACCCTGTCTATGTGTTTTTCGCCGAACAGGCCTTCCGGGCGAACCAGCAGGAAAAGGAGCGCCACAACGTAGGCGAACCAGGACTCGATTCCGCCGCCGACCATCGGCCCGAAGTAAACCTCGGCCAGCTTCTCGGTGGCGCCGATGATCAGCCCGCCGATGATCGCGCCGGGGATCGACTCGAATCCGCCGATCAGCAGCACCGGCAGCGCCTTAAGCGCCACGAAGGTCAAGGCGAACTGCACGCCGTTGCGCACTCCCCACATCAGGCCGGCGACCAGCGCCACGGCGCCGGCCACGCCCCAGACGATGGCCCAGATGTGCTGCAGCGGGATGCCGACCGCGAGCGCGGCCTGGTGGTCGTCCGCCACCGCGCGCAGCGCGCGGCCGATGCGCGTCTTCTGGAAGAACACCGCGAGGACGGCGACCAGCAGGCCGGCGATGAACGCGGCGAAGAGGTCGAACTGGCTGATGTTGATGTTCCACTTCTGCGACAGCCACTCCATCGGCACGTCGGGGATGCCGAGCTCGAGGCCGTGCGGCTGCGAGCCCCAGACCAGCTGCGACAGCCCTTCGAGCACGAAGGTGAGGCCGATGGTCGCCATGAAGAGCGTGATCTGCGGCTGGTTGACGAGCGGGCGCAGCACCACGCGCTCGGTTACCAGGCCGAGCAGCACCATGACCCCGAGCGTGACGACCAGCGCAAGCCAGAAATTCCAGCCGAGCTTGAGCAGCGAGACGAAGGTCAGGGCGGCAAAGAACACCATGGCGCCCTGCGCGAAGTTGAAGACGCCCGAGGCCTTGTAGATCAGCACGAAGCCAAGCGCGACCAGCGCGTACATCACGCCGGCAAGCAGGCCGCCCGCCAGCACCTCGATGAAGAAGATGACTTCGATCGGCATCAGTTTTTTGTTGCCCCCCTGTTAAGGGGGGTGTGAGCCAAAGGCGAACGGGGGGTTTGGCTTTCGATAAGAGCAAACCCCCCGCTCGTTTCACTCGCTCCCCCCTTAACAGGGGGGCGGCCAAGAAACGCAGCCATCAGTGCGCCACTCCCAAATAAGCGCCAATCACCTTCTGATCGTTGCGCACTTCGTCGGGCGTGCCATCGGCGATCTTGCGGCCGTAGTCGAGCACGACCACACGGTCGGAGATGTCCATCACCACGCCCATGTCGTGCTCGATGAGCACGATGGTGGTGCCGAACTGGTCGTTGACGTCGAGCACGAAGCGGCACATGTCGCGCTTCTCCTCGAGGTTCATGCCGGCCATCGGCTCGTCGAGCAGGAGGAGCTGCGGCTCGGCGGCGAGCGCGCGGCCAAGCTCGACGCGCTTCTGCAGGCCGTACGGCAGGCGGCCGACCGGCGTCTTGCGCACGTGCTGGATTTCGAGGAAATCGATGATTTCCTCGGCGGCACGGCGGTGGTCGATCTCCTCGCGCTTGGCGGGTCCCAGCCACAGCGCCTGCTGCAGGAAGTTGCAGCGCATCTTCAGGTTGCGGCCGGTCATGACGTTGTCGAGCACCGTCATGCCCTTGAAGAGGGCGATGTTCTGGAAGGTGCGCGCGATGCCCAGGGCGGCGGCTTCGTGCGAATCCATGTCCTTGAACACCTTGTCCTTGAACTTGATTTTTCCGTGCTGCGGGTGGTAGACGCCGTTCAGCACGTTGAGCATCGAGCTCTTGCCGGCGCCGTTCGGGCCGATGATGGCGCGGATCTCGTGCTCTTTCACGTCGAACGAGACGTTCTGCAGAGCGCGTACGCCGCCAAACGCGAGCGAGACGTCTTCGACCGAAAGAATCATGCAGCCTGTTTGGCGGCCGCCGGCGCGAATGTCTTCGCGTCGCGGATCTTCAGGTCGGCGGAATAAGTGCCGGTGCGCCCGTCCTCGTAGCGCACTTGCGCGTTCACATGAACCATGGAATCAGAACTGTATAGAGCCTTGAGCAAGGGCTCGTATTTCTCTCCGATGTAGCCGCGGCGCACCTTGCGCGTGCGCGTGAGCTCGCCGTCGTCGGCGTCGAGCTCCTTGTGCAGGATGAGGAAGCGGTGGATCTGCGAGTTGGCGATCTCGGGCTCGCCGGCGAGGTCGGCGTTCACCCGCTCCACGCATTCGCGCACCAGGTCGTAGACCTCGTCGCGCGAGGCGAGATCGGTGTAGCCCGAGTACGGCATGTTGCGCTTCTCCGCCCAGTTGCCGATCGCGTCGGGGTCGATGTTGATGAAGGCGCACACCCGGTCGCGCTCATGGCCGAAGCAGACGGCTTCCTTGATATACGGGAAAAATTTGAGCTTGTTCTCGAGGTATTTCGGCGCGAACAGGGTGCCATCCGCCAGCTTGCCGACATCCTTGACGCGGTCGATGATCTTCACATGGCCGCCGGCGTCGAAGAAGCCGGCGTCTCCGGTATGGAACCAGCCCTCGGCGTCCTTCGCCTCCCGCGTCGCCTCCGGGTTCTTGTAGTACTCGCGGAACAGCCCTTCCGAGCGGATGAGGAGCTCGCGCTGGGGGCTGAAGCGCAGCTCGACGCCGGCCACCGCGGGGCCCACCGTGTCTGAGCGCACCTCGCCGTCGGGCTGAATGCACACGAATACCGCGGTCTCGGTCGAGCCGTACAGCTGCTTCAGGTTGATGCCGATCGAACGGTAGAACTTGAACAGATCCGGGCCGATTGCCTCGCCGGCGGTGTACCCCACGCGCACGCGGCTCATGCCGAGCACGTTGCGCAGCGGTCCGTAAACCATCAGGTCGCCCACTGCGTACAAGGCTCTATCGAATAGACCGACGGGCTTGCCGTCCAGCAATGCCCCGCCGACGCGACTGGCAACGCCCATGAACTTCCGATAGAGCCAGCGCTTGGGCGCGGCAGCGTCGTCCATGCGGATCGAAACCTGGGTAAGGAGCGTCTCGAGCACGCGGGGCGGCGCGAAGTAGTAGGTCGGTCCGATCTCGCGCATGTCGGTCATGACCGTCTCGGGCGCCTCGGGACAGCAGATGCAGTAGCCGGTGACGAAAGCCTGCGCGCAAGAGAAGATGTTCTGGCCGATCCACGCGGGCGGCAGATACGCAAGGATCACGTCGTTTTCCCCCAGCCGCTCCATCTCGGCCGCAATGCGCGCCGGGCCCAGCAGGCTGGCGTGGGTGTGAACGACGCCCTTCGGCGCCGCGGTGGTGCCCGAAGTGAAGAACATGCCGGCGACGTCGGCGCCGCTTCCCTGTTCGATCGCGCTGTTGACGAAGCCGGGGTCCATCTTGCTGCCCGCGGCGAGCAGATCGTCATAGCTGCGAAGCTCAGCCTGCTTGTAATGGCGCAGCCCGCGCGGATCATCGTAGTAGATGCGCTTGAGCGTGGGACAGCGCGGCAGAATTTCGAAAAGCTTATCGACCTGCTCCTGGTCTTCGGCAAAGGCGAGGGCGATCTCGGCGTTCTGGATCGGGAAGACCATTTCTTCGGCGACCGCATCCTGGTAGAGCGGCACCGGCACGCCGCCGAGGCACTGCACGGCGCACATCGCGGCGTAGAGGCGCGGCCGGTTGTCGCTGATCAGCGCGATGTGACTGCCGCGCCGCACGCCTTCGGCATGCAGGCCGCAGGCCAGGGCGCGCACTTCGTCGGCGAAGCGCTGCCAGGTCCAGGTCTGCCAGATGCCGAGATCCTTTTCGCGGATCGCGGGGCGGGCGCCGCGCACGGCGGCGTGGTGCATGAGCAGCTTCGGAAACGTGTCCAGCGCTCCGACCGGCATGGGGCCTCCTCTCCTCAGGCGCGGGGGATTCTTGCATAAAAAGTGGGTACAGTACGTCGGCGTAACCTCGCAGAACCGGAGAGTCATGGAATCCAGAACACGCATCAGCGGTACCGAGCATTGGACGCGCAAGGGCGATGTGAAGCTCTTCCTGTGGCAGAAGACGCCGCCCACCGGGCAGACGCCGAAAGGCACGATCCTCTTCGTGCACGGCTCTTCCATGGCTTCGCAGCCGACCTTCGACCTGACGGTGCCCGGCCGGCCGGACTCGTCGGTAATGGACTGGTTCGCGGCGCGGGGCTTCGACACCTGGTGCATGGACATGGAGGGCTACGGCCGCTCCGACAAGAAGCGCCCGATCAACTGCGATATCGCGAACGGCGCCGACGACCTCGACGCCGGCTCCAAGTACATCCTCGAAAAAACCCGGGCGAAAAAGCTGATGCTCTACGGCATCTCCTCGGGCGCGCTGCGCGCCGCCATGTTTGCCGAGCGCCATCCCGAGCGCGTGGCACGCCTCGCCCTCGACTCCTTCGTCTGGACCGGCAAGGGCAGTCCCACGCTCGCCGAGCGCAAGAAGAAGCTGCCCGAATTCCAGTCGAAGAACCGCCGGCCCATCGACCGCGCGTTCGTGCGCAGCGTGTTCGATCGCGACCACCCCGGCTGTGCCGACGATGCCACGATCGAGGCTTTCGCGAGCGCGATCCTGTCGCTCGACGACTCGGTGCCGACCGGCACCTACGTCGACATGTGCTCGAAGCTGCCGCTGGTCGACCCGGCGAAGATCAAGGTGCCCACGATCGTGATGCGCGGAGAGTTCGACGGCATCGCGGGCATCGAGGATCTGCTCGAGTTCTTCCGCCTGCTGCCGCATTCCGACAAGCAGTTCACGGTGCTGGAAGGCATCTCGCACGCCACCTTCCAGCAGAAGAACTACCTCAGCGTGTACCACGTCCTGCATTCGTTCTATTCCAAGCCCGAGCCGGTGTTCCGCGGATGAACAAGATCGTTTTTGCAGTTCTGCTACTGGTTTCGTTCGGGGTAGTGGCACAGCAATACCCCGCCCGGCCCGTTCGCATCGTGGTGCCGCTATCGCCAGGCGGCTTCGCCGACACGCCGGCGCGCATGCTGGCGCCGCGCCTTTCGGAGCAGTTCGGGCGCCAGTTCTTCGTGGAGAACAAGCCCGGCGCCGGCGGCACCATCGGCTGGGATTTCGCGGCGAAATCCGCGCCCGACGGCCATACCCTGGTCATCACCGGCACCACCCATCTGATCACCGCGCACCTGTACAAGAACCTGGCCTACGACGTGTTCAAGGACTTTACGCATATCGCCATGCTGGCGTCCGGCCCGTACGTGCTGGTGGTGAATCCGCAGAAGGTGCCGGCCGGCTCGGTGAAAGAGCTGATTGCGATGGCGAAGGCCAAGCCGGGCGACATCGACTTCGCAAGCTCGGGCAACGGCAGCTCGCAGCACCTCGTCGGCGCGCTTTTCAACTCAATGACGGGCACCCAGCTCAATCACGTGCCGTACAAGGGCAGTGGGCCGGCGATGCAGGACCTCCTCGGCGGACAGGTCGGCGTCTCCTTTGCCGGTGTGCCGAACGTGCTGTCGCATGTGAGGTCGGGCCGGCTGAAAGCGTTGGGCGTGACCACCGAGAAACGCTGGAGCGAGCTGCCGAACGTGCCGACGCTTGCCGAGGCCGGGATCCCGGGCTATGAAGCGAACCTGTGGCTGAGTATCTCCGGCCCGGCCAATATGCCGGCGGAGATCGTGCAGCGGCTCAATGCGGAGATTGCCAAGGCATTGCGCGATCCTGAGCTCCAGGCCAATTTCCGTTCCGGCGGCGTCGACGCCACCGCCATGACTCCGCAGGACCTGCTCGCGCTCACGCGCGCCGAGTATGAGAAGTGGGGCCGCGTGGTACGGGAAACCGGCGCGACCGTCAATTAAGTTTCGCGTCCTCGTTTGCCTGGTCGCGCTGGCCGGGGCAGCGGGATGGGTATGCGCGCAGGAGCCGCAGCGCGTGCCGACGTTCGCCGAGCTGCAAACCGCCGGGGCGCGTATCGGCGAAATCCGCGTCGTCACCGGCGACATCTTCGACCTGACCGATCCGCGGGAGAACAACTGGTTCTTCCGCCTTGCCAACAATCTGCACTTCAAGACGCGCCCGGACGTGATCCGGCGGGCGCTGCTGTTCGCCAGCGGAGAGCCGGTGTCGGTGCAGAAGATCGAAGAGACCGAACGCCTGCTGCGCAGTTATCACTACCTGTACGACGTGACCATCCGGCCGATCGCGGTACGCGACGGCGTCGCCGACATCGAGGTCCTTACGCGCGATACCTGGTCGCTCGATATCGGCCTGAGCGCGAGCCGCGAAGGCGGCCAGAACAAGGGCCGCATCGCGCTCGCGGAGGAGAACCTGCTCGGCACCGGCATTTCGCTCGGCGTGTCGTACAGCTCCGACGTCGATCGCACCGGGACCACCTTCAACATCGCTGACAGCAACGTGTTTGGCACCCGCGGCATCGTGTCGTACTCGTACACCAACAACGACGATGGCAATGGCCAGTCGCTGTTGCTGCAGCGTCCGTTCTACGCGCTCGATGCACGCTGGGCCGCGGGACTCAGTGCTTTTGAGAACAACGGCCTCGAATCGCTATACAACGCCGGTAATGTCGTCGCCGAGTATCGCCACCGGCAGCAGCGCGTGGAGACGTTCGGCGGCTGGTCGGCCGGCCTGATCAACGGCTGGACGCGGCGCTACTCCATCGGCTTGCTGCACCAGAACGACGAATACGCGCTCGAGCCCGGCAAGACCGCGCCCGAGCGTCTGCCTGCGGACCTGAAGCTGGTGGGACCCTTCGTGCGCTTCGACCTGATCCAGGACGAATACCGCCAGGATACCAACCTCAACCTGATCGGCCGCGTCGAGGATTTCGCCATGGGCCTGCAGGCCCATGCGAAGCTCGGCCGCGCGCTCGAGTCGCTCGAATCGACGCGCGATTCCTGGATGTACAGCGCCGGCGTCAGCAATGGCTTCGACATCACGCGGAACAGCTTCCTCCTCACCGGCGTCTCCACCGAAGGCCGCTATGCCGAGCAAGGCGAGAACCAAACACTCGGTGGGTACGTGCGCTACTATCATCGGCACGGCCGGCACCTGGTGTACTACGCGGCGGTGTCGGCCGACGCCGTGCATGACCCGGACATCCCGAGCCCGCTCAACATCGGCGGGGACAACGGCCTGCGCGGCTACCCGCTGCGCTATCAGAGCGGCGAGCGGCGCGTTCTGTTCACCACCGAAGCGCGCGGGTACACCGATTGGTACCCGTTTCGGCTGTTTCGCGTCGGCGCCGCGGTGTTCTACGACCATGGCCGTGCCTGGAAGGGCGAGAACCAGAACACCACCAATGGAGGTTGGCTGCGAGACTTCGGCTTCGGCCTGCGCCTGCTCAGTGCGCGCACCTCCAAGGGCAACGTGCTGCATGCCGACTTCGCGTTCCCACTGGACCCCGACCCGAGCATCGACCGCGTGCAGTTCCTGGTCAAGACCAAGGTCGCGTTCTAGCGCTACATGCTGCGGCGGTACTGCCCGCCGACTTCGAACAGGGCGTGCGTGATCTGCCCGAGCGAGCACACGCGAACCGCGTCCATCAGGACGGCAAACACGTTCTCATCCTGCATCACGGCCTGCTGCAGTCGCTGCAGCATCTGCGCCGACTGGGAAGCGTTGCGCCGCTGAAATTCGCGCAGCCGCTTGAGCTGCGACTGCTTCTCCTCCGCCGTCGAGCGGATCAGCTCCAGCTTCTGCGGCGCGGAATCGCCCGATTTGTCCAATGACGGGTTGCGGAAGGTGTTCACGCCGACGAGCTCGTACGAGCCATCGTGCTTCTTGTGCTCGTAGTACAGCGATTCTTCCTGGATCTTGCCGCGCTGATAGCCGGTTTCCATCGCCCCGAGCACGCCGCCGCGGCCGGAGATCGCCTCGAATTCCTTCAGCACCGCCTGCTCGACCAGGTCGGTGAGCGCGTCGATCGCGAAGCTGCCCTGGTTCGGGTTCTCGTTCTTCGCCAGGCCCCATTCCTTGTTGATGATGAGCTGGATCGCCATCGCGCGCCGCACCGATTCCTCGGTCGGCGTGGTGATGGCCTCGTCGTAGGCGTTGGTATGCAGTGAGTTGGTGTTGTCGTAGGTCGAGATCAGCGCCTGCAGCGTGGTGCGGATGTCGTTGAAGGCGATCTCCTGCGCGTGCAGCGAGCGCCCGGAAGTCTGCGAATGAAACTTGAGCTTCTGGCTGCGCTCGTTCGCGCCGTAGCGCTCGCGCATCGCCACCGCCCAGATGCGCCGCGCCACGCGCCCGAGCACCGCGTACTCCGGGTCCATCCCGTAGGAGAAGAAGAACGACAGGTTGGGCGCGAAGTCGTCGATGTTCATGCCGCGCGCCAGATAGGCCTCGACGAAGGTGAAGCCGTTGGCAAGGGTGAAGGCGAGCTGCGAGATCGGATTCGCGCCGGCCTCGGCGATGTGATAGCCCGAGATCGAGACCGAGTAGAAGTTCTTCACCTGGTTGGCGATGAAGTACTCCTGGATGTCGCCCATCACCTTGAGCGAGAACTCGGTGGAGAAAATGCAGGTGTTCTGCCCCTGGTCTTCTTTCAGGATGTCGGCCTGCACGGTACCGCGCACGGCGGACAAGGTCTTCGCCTTGATCTCGGAAAGCTCTTTTTCCGTAGGCTGCCGACCGAGCTTCTCAATGTGCTGGTCGATCGCCGTATTGAAGAACATCGCCAGGATGGTCGGCGCCGGGCCGTTGATGGTCATCGACACCGAGGTCGACGGATCGCACAGGTCGAACCCCGAATACAGCACCTTCATGTCGTCCAGCGTGGCGATCGACACTCCGCTGTTGCCCACCTTGCCGTAGATGTCGGGCCGCTCGTCGGGATCGAAGCCGTACAGCGTGACGGAATCGAAGGCGGTAGAGAGGCGCTTGGCCGGCAGGTCGCGCGACAGCAGGTGGAAGCGCTTGTTGGTGCGGAACGGGTCGCCTTCGCCGGCGAACATGCGCGTCGGATCCTCGTTCTCGCGCTTGAAGTGGAACACGCCGGCGGTGTACGGAAACTCACCGGGCAGGTTCTCGCGCAAGCGCCAGCGCAGCAGCTCGCCGTGGTCCTGGTACTTCGGCAGCGCGACCTTCGGCACGTGTGTGCCGGACAGCGAGGTGTGCGTGAGCTTCGTGCGGAGCTCTTTACCGCGCACTTTCACCACCTGCTCGTCGCCCGAATACGTTTTCGCCGTTTTCGCCCAGCTGTCGAGAAGTTTTCTCGATTCCGGGTCCAGCTGCCTGGATTCCAACAAGGCGTCCAGTTCGGGCAGAACCTTGCCCAGCATCGCGCGCGTCGCTTCGAGCTGTTGCCGTTCGCGCGCAATGCGCGCCTGTTCCTCAGCGTGCTGGTGGTAGCCGCGCACCGTCTCGGCGATCTCGGCAAGGTAACGCTGGCGCTGCGGCGGCACCACGACGTGCACGGCGGACGAAGTCTTTCCCGCTGGCTTCGGCAGCTTTTTCGGCTGGAAACCCAGTTTCGCGGCCACAGCATGGTAGAGGGCGGTGACGCCGTCGTCGTTGAAGCGTGCGGCGATGGTGCCGAACACCGGCATGTCCTCTGGCGAATCGCGGAACCGCTCGCGGTTGCGCTGCACCTGCTTGCGCACGTCGCGCAGCGCGTCCTCGGCGCCGCGGCGGTCGAACTTGTTGATCGCCACGAAATCCGCAAAGTCGAGCATGTCGATCTTCTCGAGCTGGCTGGCGGCGCCGAACTCGGGCGTCATTACGTAGAGGGAAGCATTCACGTGCGGCACGATCGCCGCATCGCCCTGGCCGATGCCGGCGGTCTCGACGATCACCAGGTCAAAGCCCTCGGCCTTGCAAGCCGCAATTGCATCTCCGATCGCGGCGGACAGCTCGCTGCCGGTGTCGCGTGTGGCGAGCGAGCGCATGAAGATGCCCGGCCCGCGAATCGCGTTCATGCGGATGCGGTCGCCGAGCAGCGCGCCACCGGTCTTGCGGCGCGTGGGATCGACGGAAAGAATGGCGATCTTCAGCGCGTCGTTCTGGTCCAGCCGGAAGCGCCGCACCAGCTCGTCCGTGAGCGAGCTCTTGCCCGCGCCGCCGGTGCCGGTGATACCGAGAACCGGGGCCGGGTTGCTTTTCGCTCTCTCCAGAATTTGATTGTTTTCGAGAACCCCCAGCTCCAGAGCGGTGATGATCTGCGCCAGCGTCGTCGGTTCCTTGCGCGCCGGATCAAAGTCGCAGCGCGCCAGCATGTCGTTGATCATGCCCTGCAGCCCGAGGCGCTGCCCGTCCTCCGGTGAGTAGATGCGCGCGACGCCGTAGTCGTGCAGCGCCTTGATCTCCGCCGGCACGATCACGCCGCCGCCGCCGCCGAATACCTTGATGTGGGCACCCGCCCTGCTCGCGCAGCAGCTCGATCATGTACTTGAAGTACTCGAGGTGGCCGCCCTGGTAGGAGGAAACCGCGACGCCTTGCACGTCCTCCTGCAGCGCGGCGCTCACCACCTCGTCGACCGAGCGGTTGTGGCCGAGGTGGATCACCTCCGCGCCCGAGGCCTGCAGGATGCGGCGCATGATGTTGATCGACGCGTCGTGGCCGTCGAACAGGCTCGCCGCGGTGACGAAGCGAATCTTGTGCTTTGCCTTGTAGACGAGCTTGGCTGCGTCCGCCAGGTCGGTCATGGGCTGGAAGCCTAGTTGACGTTTACGTCAACGTCAATCTCTTCTATTCGACCTTGATGCCGGCATCGGCGACCGCCCGGCGCCATTGCGCAATCTGCTCTTTCAGGAAGGTGGTGAGCTCTTCGGGCGTCGAGCCGCGCGGCTCGAAGGCGAGCTTGCCGAAGGCCTCGCGCACCTCGGGGCGCTTGAGCAGCGTGATCAGCTCGCCCGACAGGCGCTCGGTGATGTCGCGCGGCATGCCCTTCGGGCCGAAGACGCCGCCCCACGGCGTGACGCTCATCGGCGAGAGCCCCTGTTCCTGCATCGTCGGCGCATCGGGCAAGAGCTGGTTGCGGGTCTGGAGCAGCGTGGCGAGCACGCGCAGCCTGCCGTCCTTGACCTGCGGCGCGGCGGTGCCCGGCGTCATGATGGCGAATTGCACGCGCCCCCCCACCAGATCGATCACCAATGGTCCGTCTCCCTTATACGGCACGTGCACCACATCGAGCTTCTCGCGCTGCACGAGTTGCGCTGTGGACACCATCGCGGTGCTGTTCCCGCTGCCGTAGTTCAGCTTGCCCGGGTTCGCGCGAATGTGCGCGATCAGCTCGTTCATGTCCTTCGCCGGCACGCTCGGATGGCTGAACACGAAGAAGCCGAAGATGCCGATCATCGACACCGGCGTGAAGTCGTTCACCGGGTCGTACGGCGGATCCTTGCGCACCGCCGGCACCCAGTTGAACGCGGTGTTGGTGGCATAGAAGAGCGTGTAGCCGTCGGGCGCGGACTTCATCACCGCGTCGGCGGCGATCGCGCCGTCGGCGCCCGGCTTGGTCTCGATGACCACCGGCTGGCCGAGCGCCTGTCCGAGCGGCTGGGCGAAGATGCGCGCGCCGAGCTCGGCCGCGCCGCCCGGCGGGAATGGCACGATCAGCCGCACCGGCTTGTTCGGGTATTGCGCGTGCGCGGAGGCGCAAAGCAAGCCCAGCGCGATGGCGGCGAGGAGATTCCTCATGTCACTCCCGGTAGCTAGGGTCGATGGAATCCAGCTTGCGCTGCAGGGCGGCGAATGCGTCGTCGCAGGTGCGCTTCTCGGCCGGGCCGCCCTCGCGCACGGTCTGCTCGAATACTTCCGGCCGTATCGGATGCACGGCCCCGGCACGGCTCGCGGCGATCTGCACATCGCAAGCGCGCTGCAGCGTCCACATCATCAGGAAGGCTTCGGGTACGCTGGCTCCCCACGCCAGAAGACCGTGGTTGCGCAGGATGACCGCCGGCTTGTCGCCGATGTCGCGCACCAGGCGCTGCTTCTCGCCCGGCTCGACCGTGACGCCCTCGAACTCGTGGTACGCAACCCGGCCCACCAGCATCGCGCCGTAGAAGTTGTGCGGCGAAAGCCCTTCCTGCAGGCACGCCACGGCCACGCCGGTCGTGGTGTGGGTATGCATCACGCAATGCGCCTGCGGAATCGCGGCGTGGATCGCCGAATGGATGACGAAACCGGCGTTGTTCACCGGCCATTTCGTCTCGCGTACCGGATTGCCTTCGATGTCGATGAGCACGAGGTTGGACGCGGTGACCTCGCGATAATGAAGCCCGAACGGATTGATGAGAAATCGGACCTCGGTTCCGGGCACGCGCACCGTGATGTGGTTGAAGATCATCTCCACCCAACCGAGCATGTCGAAGATGCGGTAGGCGGCGGCCAGCTCGACGCGCGCCTTGCGCTCGGCTTCGGTCATCGGCGTTTCCTTCACCGGTCGCGCCGCGGTCTGCAGGTAGATGGTCATGGTTTAGTTTACTCCGCGTGCGGATGGCAGGCGCACGCCTCGCCGTGCGCGGCGTGGATCAGCTCTTCGAGGATGCCGCAGTCGGCCACGCGGTGGCCGCTCGCGCATTGCGCGCTCAAGGCCTGGAGCTGCGTTTCCAGCGCTTCGAGCGCCTTTCTCTTGGTTTGCACGCGCTCGAGGTGGGTGCGAACCAGCGCATCCACCTGCTCGCACGACACGCGCGCGTCGCTCGACAGGTCGATGAGCCGCTTGATCTCCGCGAGCGGCATGTCGAGCGAGCGGCAATGGCGCACGAAGTTCAGCCGCTCCAGGTGCTCGGGGCCGTAGGCGCGGTAGCCCGACGCGGTGCGCGACGGCGCTGCCAGCAACCCCTCCCGCTCGTAATACCGCACGGTCTGGACGTCGACGCTGGCCTGGTGGGCGAGTTCTCCGATGCGCATAAGAGTGACGTCCTCAGTTGACCTTATACCGGCTAGAGGGTTTCGAATGGCCGGTATGGGCCACGATTGCTGCCCCGCACCCAAACCGCCGACGGACGTATCGTACCGCCGCGTGCTGTGGATCGCGCTGGTGGCCAATGTGCTGATGTTTCTGGTGGAAGTCGTTGCCGCGGCATGGTCCGGGTCCTCGGCCCTCGCCGCGGATGCGGCCGACTTCCTGGGCGACTCGGCCAATTACGCCCTCAGCCTCGGGGCGCTGGCCATCGGCGGCGCTTGGATTTCGCGCGTTGCGCTGCTCAAAGGCGTGGCAATGTCCTTGTATGGCATCGGCGTTCTCGCCTATGCCGGCTGGCGCGCCTGGCTGGGCGTGCCGCCGGAGCCGCTCACCATGGGCGTGGTCGGCGCGCTCGCGCTGGTGGTGAATTTCGGTGTAGCGGCAATGCTCTACCGGTTCCGGGAGGGCGACGCCAACATGCGCTCGGTGTGGCTGTGCACGCGCAACGACGTCATCGCCAATCTCGCGGTACTCGTCGCGGCCGCCGGCGTGTTCGGCACCGGAACCATCTGGCCGGACGTAGGCGTTGCCGCGATGCTCGCCGTGCTGGGCCTGTCCTCCGGCCGCATCGTCATCCGGCAGGCGCGCGCCGAGCTCAGCGCCTAGGCTGGTGCTGGATCATTTCGGCGCGCAGCTTGCGTACTTCGGCGGACCAGTGCGAGGCGATGTAGGCCAGCACTGCGCGAATCTCGTCGTCGGATAGCGTGCCGGCGAACGCCGGCATGTCGCTTTCGTAGCCGGGTGGGGCGTAGGGCGGCACCAGGCCGTGCTTGGTGATGCCGATCAGCACTTCGTCCGGGTGGTGCCAGGTATGCCCACTATCGTCGTGCGGCGGCGCCGGCATCCGGCCATTGGGCAGCTTGCTGCGCCAGTTCGGCTGGCCTTCGAGCTTCGCACCGTGGCACGCCGCGCAGTGCTGCTCATACAGGGCTTTTCCAGCGGACAGATCGGGCTTTGACTCCGCGCATCCGGCCAGCAGCAGCGCCAGCAACAGCGCGTTCCTCATGCCACGCGCACGACCGCCATCATTCCCGTCGCCTGATGCTCGAGCACATGGCAGTGGAGCATCCAGTCCCCGGGATTGTCGGCGACGAAGGCGACCTCCGCCCGGCTGTTCGGATCGAGCAGGATCGAGTCGCCCCAGGCGCCGGCCGCACCGGCGCGGAACGCATGGCCGTGCAGGTGAATCGGGTGATGCCAGGCGGTGTCGTTGACCAGCTCCAGCACGTACGACTGTCCGCGGCGCAACGTAAGGATCGGCGAGTGCTGATGATGGTGCTCCGGCACGGCAACGCCGTTCACGGTCCAGAACAGTCCCCGATGCTGGCTTTGCGCCGGCATCGCGCCCATCATGCCGCCGCCGAAGACGATGCGATGCCGCTGCGCGCCGGATAGGGCTGGAACTGGAACCGGATTGGGCGGCAAGCGCGCGAAGGGCATGAACGCTTCGCGCAGCGGCTTCTCGCCGCCGTACTGAAGCTTCAGCAGCTCGTAGGCGCGCTGGCGGTAGAACCCGTCGATGACGCGATGCGCGCTGCCCGGCTTCGCGGCGCAGTCGAGCAGGAGATCGGCGCGCATCCCGGGCCCGAGCACCACGCGGCCGTCCCAGTGCGGCTCGACCGGATGTCCATCCAGCGCAATGATGCGAGGGGCATGCCCTTCGAAGCTCAAGCCGTAGATCCTTGCGCTCGAAGCGTTGATCAACCGCAGGCGCAGACGCTCGCCCGCGCGCACCGCAAACGAGTCCACCACCGCGCCATTCACCGTGACGGTATTGCCGATGCGGCCGGCGTGGCTCGCGTCCATCGCGCTCACGAAGTCGCCGGTGATGACCGCCTGGCGATCGAGTCGCCAATCCGAAAGCACCCAGACGAGGTCGCGATCGACCGGCGGCGGATTGCGCTCCTCCACGATGAGCGCGCCGTACAGTCCGCGCCCGACCTGCTCGGGGCTGCCGAGATGCGGGTGATACCAGAAGGTGCCGGCGTCCGGCAGATCGAATTCGTAGACGAAGCGGCCACCCTTCGCCGCGATCGGCGGCTGCGTCAGATGCGGCACGCCGTCCATCGCGTTCGGCAGGCGGATGCCATGCCAGTGCACGGTGGTCTCGACATCGAGCGCGTTCTCGACCTCGATGCGCAGGCGTTCGCCCTGCACATAGCGCAGGGCAGGACCCGGTACCGTGCCGTTGTAGGCCCATACCTCCGTGGGCGGATGCGCAGCGCCGACGAGGGATTGCCGGGCGGCGGCGAGGCGAAGCCGCGTCGGCCGTCCTTGAGAAAAAGAAACGCGCGGAGACAGCGATAGCGCGGCGGCGCTGGCCAGGAATCCGCGTCGATCCATCAATGCACGACCTAAACGGTCACCGCCCGGTTGGCGAGCTCGTTGCGATCCCCGGCGCGCGGCGGGAAATGTCGGGCGAGGAGGCGGGTCACCGCTTCGATCGCCCCGAGCACCGCCGGCTCGAACTCGCGGCGGCGTAGCGCTGCTTCCATCGCCCGGCAGATCGCCTCCCACTCCTGGGCGCCGACCACGGCGTTGATGCCGCGGTCTGCCACGATTTCGACATCGCGGTCGGCCAGCAGCAGGTAGATCAGCACGCCGTTGTTGTCGTCGGTATCCCAGACGCCGAGCTGCGAAAACACTTCGATGGCCCGCGCGCGTGCCGACTGGCCGGCAATGAGACCGGACACGTCCAGTGCCGCTTCCACGGCGAAGCGCACTTCGCCGCGGTGCTGCGTTTCGCTGCGCGCGACGGCCTGCTCGATCGCCGCCATGGCGGCCGGCGGGAACGCGCGCCGGACCGCGCCCGGCATCGCGATCAAGTGGCGCGCAATCCTGGCGAGCTCCATCTACCAACGTCCCGAAGCACCACCGCCGCCGAAGGTTCCGCCGCCGCCGCGGAAGCCGCCCCCGCCCAATCCTCCACCGCCGCCCCAACCGCCGCCGCGGCCCAGGCCGCCGCCGTACATCCCCGGGAAGCCCCCGTACCGGCGCCCGGCCCCGCCGCCCATCAGCGTAAAGAAGAACGCCAAGGCGCCAGCCAGCGCCGCCATGGCAATCGCCCCGGCCAGCGTCCAGGCGACGAAACCGACCACGCCGCCAGTCGCGGCCGCGCCCAGAAATCGGCCCAGCACGGCGCGCAAGATCGACCCGCCGACGAGCGCCAGGATGAGAAGCACCGGGAGCATCTGGAAGGTTTCACCTTGCGCCCCGGGCTGCGATTTCGCCGGTGCGGGCAGCGGCTCCCCGTCGATCACGCGCATCATGCGGTCGAGCCCCGCGTTGATGCCGACATAGAACTCGCCCTCCCGGAAGCGCGGCACGATGACGTCGCTGACGATGCGCTTCGCCGTGGCGTCATTGAGGACGCCCTCGAGGCCGTAGCCGACCTCGATGCGCAACGCGCGGTCATCCTTGGCGACCACGAGAATGGCGCCGTCGTCGACCTTCTTGCGGCCGATTTTCCACTGCTCGGCCACCCGCAACGCGAATTGCTCGATTGGCTCCGGTGCGGTGGTCGGGACCAGGAGCACGGCAAGCTGGCTGCCTTTCCTCGCCTCGAATTCCTGCAGCGTACGCTCCAGCCCGGCGTGCTGCTCGCGGGTCAGCGTGCCCGTCTGGTCCACCACGCGCCCGGTGAGCGGTGGCACGGCAACCTGCGCCCAGGCGAGCCCGAGCGCAAGCAAGAACAGCTTCATCGAGACCTCATCTACTTCTTGCCGAAATCGACCTTCGGAGCTTTGCCGATTTCGCGCTCGTTCTCCACCGTGAAGTTGGGCTTGGTCTTGAAACCGAACACCATCGCGGTCAGGTTCGACGGGAAGGAGCGCACGGTGACGTTGTAGTCCTGCACCGCCTTGATGTATCGATTGCGGGCCACCGCAATGCGGTTCTCGGTTCCCTCGAGCTGCGCCTGCAGATCGCGGAAGTTGGCGTCCGACTTGAGCTGCGGATAGTTCTCGGCCACCACCAGCAGGCGCGAAAGGGCGCCGGCGAGCTCGCCCTGTGCAGCCTGGAACTTCGCGAACGCTTCCGGATTGTCGACCAGCTCCGGTGTGGCCTGGATGCTGCCCACGCGCGCCCGCGCTTCGGTCACGCGCGTGAAGACCTCGCGCTCCTGCGTGGCGAATGCCTTGACGGTCTCGACCAGATTGGGCACCAGGTCGGCGCGACGCTGGTACTGGTTGAGAACTTCCGACCAGGCGGACTTGATCTGCTCGTCGGCGGTCTGCAGCGTGTTGTAGCCGCAACCCGAAAGCAGCAGGACCAGCAGCGAAAGAGCAATCCACGATCTGCGCATTTTTTCGTTTCTCCGCTTGTTGGAGCGACTTCCTAAGCTATTTTCGTGCCGCGCTGAGACGTTCCACCATGTCCATGACCGCGCGGATCTGCGTTCCCTCGCGCGTCGCATAGTTTGTGCCGGTATAGCCCCACCAGTCCCAGCAGCCGCGCGGGTTATAAACCCACCAATAGCGCGCGATCACCTGGGGATAAAGCACGATCAGGCGATTGCTGTCGGCCCAGCGGTTGTACCCAGCTTCGCGCACGAAGCGCTCGCCGACTACAGCGGAGCCCTGGCGGCAACCGTGGAACGCGACATGGACGCGACAGCGCTCGGTTTCGCACACGCTCGGCACATAGGCGTAGCCGTCGTCCGCCATGCTGATGGCATACGCATTGCCCCCGGCAAAAGCTTTCTGGTCGAAAGCGATCAGCCGGCCTTGCGGCTTGGCTGGCGGCGGTGAGAGTCCGCCGAACAGATATTTGAGCAACTCGCCGGCGGCATCGTAATCGCAGTCATTGATGAACGGCGGCTCGCTTGCGCCGCAGGCATTGCCGGCGTCGTGGGTAACCATGGCATGACCGGCCGGCTTGTCCTTGACCACGACGAGCTTGGTATTGAAGGCACCGTACAACCGCGCCAGCGCGTCCACCACCTCGGGCTTGACCGTGCTGTCCTGCGTGCCGGAGAAGAGCCACGCGCGGCCCCTGGCCAGATAGCCTGGCGGGTCGATGCGCTTTTCCATGGCGAAACGCTCGACGTGGCCTTTGACCACCGCGGCGGAGGGCAGCGGTGACCATGCGCCCGGCGTCATGCAGTTGTTCACCGCGGTGGAGATGCTGCCTTGCGCGCAGTAGTACGGCCCGGCGGCAAGCGCGCCTACGCCGGTGATGCGGCTCGAATGCGCGATGTGCATCTGCACGGCCATGTAGCCGCCTGCGGAAACGCCCGACACTGTAAACGTGGCAGTGTCCGCGCCGTAGCCCGGCAGCCGGTCGGCGGCCGCCGCGGCCGCCGAGCAGGCGATGACCACTAGCGCAAGCAGCAGCCGTTCAACGGCGAAGGATTTCCTGCGCACAGTTGAATCCCGCGGCGCCCGTGATGCCGGCGCCGGGATGCATGCCGGCGCCGCAGAGCCAGAGTCCATGGATCGGGGTGCGATAGCGCGCCAGCTCCGGAAGCGGGCGCATCCAGAGCGCCTGGTCGAGCGAAAGCTCGGCGTGGTGCGGCTGGCCTTCGGGCCAGCCTTCGCTTTGCTCCAGATCCTGCGGCGAGAGCAGCTCGCCCTCATGCGGCGCAGCGTCGCCCCAATGCTCCGACAGCATCGCGAGCACCGTATCGCCAAGCTTCGAGCAATCGACACCATACGGGGCGTACTGTACATGCACCTCCACGCGGTGCTGCGCATCGCAACGCGCTTCGACATACGGCTGCCGGGATACCCGCCCGTGCTTGGCATCATCGTAGGCACGCTCGAGGTAGTCGAGCGACGGGGCGAGGGCAAGGGTGACAAAACCCGGGGAACGGTCGAGCTGGATGCGCAGCCGCGCAGCGACGCCACGGCGCCGCACGTGGCGCAGGGCACGGATCAAGTCGGGGTCGAGCCAGCCAGGCTCCACCAGCTCCAGCAGGCTACGGTGCGCATCGGCGCTGCTGACCACCATGGCGGCGTCGAGCTCGCGCCCGTCCTGCAGCACCACGCCCGCCACAGCCCCGCCGCGCACGGCGACGCGCCGAACCTCGGCGTGCTGCAATTCCACGCGCGGCAGCCTGCGCAGCAGCTCGGGCAGGTTCGAGCGCGGTGGACGGAATACGCCGGGGGGACAGCCGACATGATGGTGCAGGAGGCGAAACGCGGTACCGCCCGAGCGCGGCCCTTGCAGGAGGTGCAGCACGCCGGCCGCGCCGAGCGCCCCCTTGAGCGCGTCGTTCTCGAACCAGTCGTCGAGCAGCTCGGCCACCGGCGTGGGCAGCACGCGCAGCAGGTCTTCGAGGCCCTGGCGGCCGAGCCGGCGCGCGCGCAACGCGAAGCCGGCGCTCAACGGATCGGGCGGCGGCGCGGCATACAGCGCCTCGAGAAAGCGCGCGAGCCGCGCCATGCGCTTGCAGAACGCCGGCCAGCGCGCGGCATCCTGCGGGCTTACGCGGCGGATCGATTCGATCGAGCGTGCCATGTCGCGCCAGAGCTCCAGCCGGCCGCCCGCGGGCAGCGGTACCGAGATCCATGGATCGGGCCACTCCAGCGTCAGCCCTTCCAGTCGCAGCGCGCGCAGTACCTCGGGCGGGACCCAGCCTTCCTCGCGCGAAGCGTTTTCGCCCTCGATCACCATCACCTCGCGGCCCGCGCCCGCGAGGAGCTGGGCCGCCACCAGCGCGTCAGCGCCGCCGCCGATGACGACGGTCCGCGTCATGGCGCCCCCAGGATCGCGCGCGCCGCGTTGCGGCCCGACGCACCCATCACACCGCCCCCGGGGTGGGTGCCGGCGCCGCATTGGTAGAGGCCGGCGAGCGGCGTGCGGTACTTCGCCCATGCCGGCACCGGCCGCAGGAAGAACATCTGCTGCAGCGAGAGCTCGCCCTGGAAGATATTGCCTTCCGTCAGTCCGACGATGCGCTCGATGTCGGCGGGCGTGACCACCTGCCGGTGGAGGATCGAGCGCTTCAGGTTCGGCGCGTACTGCGCAAGCGTATCCACCACTGCGCCGCCGAGCGCTTCGCGCCGCTCGTCGGTCCAGCCACCGTTCACGTGGTAGGGCGCGTACTGCACGAAGATCGACATCACGTGCTTGCCGGGCGGCGCCATCGTCGGGTCGAGCATCGACGGAATGACGATGTCCATGTACGGCCGCTGCGAGATCTCCCCGTACTTCGCATCGTCGTACGCGCGCTCCAGATAGCCGACGCTCGGGCTGATGGAAATCGCGCCGCGCAGATGCGCTCCACGCCCGGGGAGGCAGGTGAAGTTCGGCAGCTCGCCCAGCGCCAGGTTGACCTTGGCGGACGAGCCGCGGAAGCGGAAGCGCCGGATCGATTCGACGAACTCGTCGGGCAGGTGCTTTTCGCCCACCAGCTGCATGAAGGTGCGGCGCGGATCCGCGCCGGACACCACCAGCTTCGCGCGGATCTCATCGCCGTTTTCCAGGACGACGCCCCGCGCACGACCCCGGATAATCAAGACTTTCGAGACTTCGGCATTGCAGCGGATCTCGGCGCCCGCGGCGCGCGCGGCGGCAGCGATCGCGGCGCTGACCGAGCCGTTGCCGCCCTTGGCGAAGCCCCAGGCGCGGAACACGCCATCGAGCTCGCCCATGTAGTGGTGCAGCAGGACGTACGCGGTGCCGGGCGAGCGCGGCCCGAGCATGGTGCCGATGATGCCGCTCGCCGACTTCGTGGCCTTGAGCGCCTCGGTCTCGAACCATTCGTCGAGGAAGTCGGCCGAGCTCATGGTCAGCAGCTTGTGCAGCATGGGGAAGCGGCCGGGTCCGAGCGAGCGGAAATGCCGCGCAAGCGCGGCCATGCCGGATAGATTTTTCAGCGAGAACGAACTCGGATCCGGGGGCGCCATGCCGAGCAGCGGCTTTATGGCGCGCGCCATCTGGTGCAGCATCAGGCCGAATTCGTCGTAGGCCTCGGCATCGCGCAGTGAGTGGCGCGCGAGCTCGCGCCGGTTCTGGTCGTGGTCGTTCCACTGGCCGAGGTAATCGCCGTTCTCCAGCGGCGTGATGGTGCTCTCGAGGGGCAAAATGTGCAGGCCGTGGCGCGGCAAGTCGAGGTCGCGGATGATCTCCGGGCGCAGCAGGCTCACCACGTAGGAGAACACCGAGAAGCGGAAGCCGGGGAACACCTCCTCGGTCACGGCCGCGCCGCCGACCTGCTCGCGGCGCTCCAGCACCAGCACCTTGCGGCCCGCGCGCGCGAGGTACGCCGCGCACACCAAGCCATTGTGGCCTCCGCCGATGATGACGGCGTCAAAGCTAGCCACGCTTGCGCTCCGGGTCGAAGAATGGCTTCTTCACCACGCGCGCCGCGGCCCGTTTGCGCCGGTGCTCGACCGTGATCTCGATCTCGAGCCCGGTCTGCGGAGTGAAATGCGGCGCGCGCAAATGCGCGAGCGCGATGTACTTTTTCAGCAGCGGCGACCAGCCGCCGCTCGTCGCATAGCCGGCCTGCTCGGCGCCGGCGTAGATCGGCACGCTCATGCGCCAGGCGGTCGGCGGCAGCCTCGTCGCAAGGCCGACCTCCGCATATAGGCGCTCGAGCGAGTCCCACTCGATCTCGATGCCGGCGAAGCGCCACAACGGATCCCGGCCGGCCTCGGCCGCGAGCGCGTCCCTGCCGACAAAGCGCTCCTTCTTCAGGTTCACCGTCCAGCCCAGGTCGAGCTCGAAAGGACTGGAAGTCTGGCTTTCGATCAACGCTTTCCGCGCCGGGACGTAGTCGACGTCGAGCAACATCAAACCGGCCTCGATGCGCGCCACATCGAGCGCGAGCATGCCCGCCGGGACGATGCCGTGCGGCGTGCCGGCGTGGATGAGCGCGTCCCACAGCGCAAGTGCGTTTTCCTTTCCGGTCCACAGCTCATAGCCAAGATCGCCGGTGTAGCCGGTGCGCGAGATGGTGACCGGGATGCCGCGCAGCGTAGTCTCGACCAGGCGGAAATATTTCAGGTCGAGATCGCCCAGGATCGCGCGCGACGCCGGGCCCTGAAGGGAGAGGGCGACCATGGATTCGGAGATGTCCTCGATGGCGACGTCCAGGCCGTGGGCATTGTCCTGCAGCCAGCGCAGGTTCGGCTCGGCGGCGGTCAGGCGGAAGCTCTGCTCCCTGAGGCGCGAGACCGTGCCGTCGTCGAGCACTTTGCCTCGCGCATCACACCAGGGCGTGTAGGCGACCTGGCCGATCTCCATCGCCTCGATATTCCTGGTCACGACATGATCGAGCAGCCGCGCCGCGTCCTTGCCGGAGACCGCGTACTTGTAGAGCGGTGAAACATCAAACAGCGCGGCCGCGGCGCGGATCGAGTGGTATTCGCGCTCGTGCGAAAGCTCGTAGGAGCTGGCGACCACGTAGCCCGCCCAGCGGCGCCAGGCGTGGCTGGCGCACAGCGCGGACGTGCGCGCATGGAACGGCGTGGTCTTCAGCATGGGGGCTAATACTACGAAACTACAAACGCGCGCCAGTTCCCGCGTCGAAGTAATGGACATGCGCCGGGTCGTAGCGCAAGGGCAGCTTGCCGGCGCGCGCATCGACCGAGGCGCTCAAGCGGGCAGCCACGCGGGCGCCCGGGTTCGACGCGAGGTGCCCGTAGACCAGCGTGTCCGCCCCCAGGGGCTCGATCAGGTCGATGTCGACGACGAGCTTGGCCTCGGACTCGGCGCACGGCTCGAGGTGCTCGGGCCGGATGCCAAACAGCACCGCACGGCCCTGCCGCTGCTCCGGGATCAGGTTCATCGGCGGCGAGCCGATGAAGCTCGCGACGAAAGTGGTGGCGGGCCTGGCATAGACCTCGAGCGGCGCGCCGATCTGCTCGGCGCGACCGGCGTTCATCACGATCATGCGCTGCGCCAGGGTCATCGCCTCGATCTGGTCGTGCGTCACGAACAGGCTCGTGGTGCGCAGCCGCCGGTGCAGCGATTGCAGCTCGGCACGCATCTGCACGCGCAGCTTGGCGTCGAGGTTGGAGAGCGGCTCGTCGAACAGGAACACGGCCGGCTCGCGCACGATGGCACGGCCCATCGCCACGCGCTGGCGCTGGCCGCCGGAGAGCTGTCGCGGCTTGCGGTCGAGGAAGTTCTTCAGCTCGAGAATCTCCGCGGCCCTGCGCACCCGAGTCTCGATCTCTTCACGCGAAAATTTCTTGATGCGCAGGCCGTACGACATGTTGTCGTACACGCTCATGTGCGGGTAGAGCGCGTAGTTCTGAAACACCATCGCGATGTTGCGGTCGGTGGGCTCGAGGTCGTTGACCACGCGCTCGCCGATGCGGATCTCGCCCGCCGTGATCGCCTCAAGGCCGGCGACCATGCGCAACAGCGTGGACTTGCCGCAGCCGGAGGGACCGAGGATGACGATGAACTCGCCGTCGGCGATGTCCATGTTGACGCCGTGGATGACCTGGAGATCACCGTAGGATTTGCGAACGTCGCGCAGAGAAACGGCAGCCATTTATTTGGCGCTCATTTTTCTGTTTCCACCAAACCTCTTACGAACCACTTCTGCATCAGCACGATGACCAGCGCCGGCGGCAGCAAGGCGAGCATCGCCGTCGCGGTGACCAGATGCCACTCGGTGAGGGCATCGCCGCCGACGATCATGCGCTTGATGCCGATCACCGAGGTGTACATCGACTCCTGCGTCGTGATGAGGAGCGGCCACAGGTACTGATTCCAGCCGTAGATGAACTGGATGACGAACAGCGCCGCCATGCTGGTCTTGGAAAGTGGCAGCAGCACGTCCTTGAAGAAGCGCATGGGCCCGGCGCCGTCGATGCGCGCCGCCTCGGCGAGCTCGTCAGGGACCGTAAGGAAGAACTGGCGGAAAAGGAAAGTGGCGGTGGCCGACGCAATGAGAGGAAGCGTCAGGCCGACGTAGGAGTTGAGCATGCCGAGGTCGGCGACGACTTTGAAGGTCGGGATGATGCGCACCTCGACCGGCAGCATCAGCGTGACGAAGATCATCCAAAAGAAGAAGTTGCGCAGCGGGAAGCGGAAATAGACGATGGCGAACGAGGCGATGATCGAAATCGTGATCTTGCCGAACGCGATCACCAGCGCCATCACCAGGCTGTTGAACATCATGCGCCCCACCGGCGCGGCCGCGCCGCGCTCCGTGCCCGAGAACAGCACCTGCGAGTAGTTGTTCCAGAACTGGTCGCCCGGCATCAGCGGCATCGGCACCTGGATGATCTGGTCCAGCGTCAGGGTGGAAGCGACGAAGGTGATGTACAGCGGAAAGGCGATGATCGCGATGCCCGCGATCAGCACCGCGTGGGACAGCGCCGTCAGCCAGGGCCGGTTTTCGATCATCAGTACTGCACCTTGCGCTCGACGAAGCGGAACTGCACCACGGTGAGCGCGATGACGATGATCATCAGGATCACCGACTGGGCCGAGGAGCCGCCAAGGTCCTGCGACTTCACGCCGTCGTGATAGACCTTGTAGACCAAGATCTGGGTCGCCTGCCCCGGCCCGCCCGAGGTGGTGGCATCGATCACGCCGAAGGTCTCGAAGAACGCATAGACGATGTTGACCACCAGCAGGAAGAAGGTGGTGGGCGAAAGCAGCGGGAACACGATGGTCCAGAAGCGCCGCGCCGGGCCGGCGCCGTCGATCGCCGCCGCCTCGATCAGCGAGCGCGGGATCGATTGCAGTCCGGCGAGGAAGAACAGGAAGTTGTAGCTGATCTGCTTCCAGGTCGACGCCAGCACCACCAGCAGCATCGCCTGGTCGCCGTTGAGCGAGTAGTTCCAATCGTAGCCGCGCGAGCGCAAGGCGTAGGTGATGATGCCGACGGACGGGGCGAACAGAAAGCCCCACAGCACCCCGGCGATCGCGGGCGCCACCGCGTAGGGCCAGATCAGCAGCGTGCGGTAGGCGAGCGCGCCGCGAATGATGCGGTCGGCCATGACTGCCAGCAGCAGCGCGACCGAGATGCCGGTCGCGGCGACCGCCACGCTGAAGACCGCCGTGACCTTGAACGAGTTGAGGTAGTTCTCGTCCTTGAACAGGTGGACGAAATTGTCCAGGCCGACGAACTCGGTATGCAGCCCGAACGCGTCCTGCAGCAGCAAGGAGAACCAGCCCGCCTGGAAGGCGGGCCAGAAGAAGAACACGATCGTCACCGCGATCTGCGGCGCCAGCAGCGCGTACGGCAGCCAGCGCGAGCGGAAGACGACCCGCTTTTCCAAGCTAGTTTTTAGCTTTTATTGGCGGCTTCAAACCGTCGCAGGATCTCGTTGCCGCGGCGCACTGCATCGTCCAGCGCCGGCTTCGCCTGCTTCTTGCCGGCGAACACCGCCTCGAGCTCCTCCTCGATCACCTCCCGACCCTGGACGAAGTTGCCGAAGCGCAGGCCTTTCGAATTCGCCGTCGCCGGCTTGTTCATCAGCTGGCGGTTGGCGATGTCGGTGCCCGGATTCTTCTCGTAAAACCCCGACTTCTTGGTCTCCTCGAACGCGGCCACGGTGATCGGCACGTAGCCGGTCGACTGGTGCCAGGAGACCTGGATGTCGGTCTTCGAGATGTACTTGAAGAACTCGGTGACGCCCTTGTACTCCTCGGGTTTCTTGCCGCTCATCACCCACAGCGAGGCGCCGCCAATGATCGAGTTCTGCGGCGCGCCCTTGATGTCCTCGTGGTAGGGCAGGAAGTTGACCGAGAACGCGAATTTGGCGTTGCGCCGGATGTTGGCCTGCGCCGCCGAGCTCGAAGTGAGCATCGCGCACTCGCCGCTGAAGAAGCGGGCCTCGGCTTCATTGCGCCGGCCCGAGTAGGTGAACCAGCCCTGCTTGGCGAAATCGGCCATCATCGAGATGTGCTTCACGTGCTCCGGCGAATTGATCTTGAACTCGGTGTTGGTGCCGGCGATGCCGTTTTCCCGCGTGCCGATCGGCAGGTTGTGCCAGGAACTGAAGTTTTCGATATGCACCCACGACGGCCAGCCCGTGGTGTAGACGCATTGCTGGCCCGAGGCCTTCAGCTTGCCCGCCGCCATGCCAAACTCCTTCCACGTCTTCGGCGCCTTCTCCGGATCAAGCCCGGCCTTCTTGAACGCGTCCTTGTTGATGTAGAACACTGGCGTCGAGCTGTTGAAGGGCATCGACAGCATGTTGCCCTTGCTGTCGGTGTAGTAGCCCGCCACCGGCCCGAGGTAGCTCTTGGTATCGAGCGGCTGGCCGGCCTCCTTCATCATCTGGTAGACCGGCTTGATCGCGCCCTTCGCCGACATCATGGTGGCGGTGCCGACCTCGAACACCTGAAGGATGTGCGGCGCATTGCCAGCGCGGAAGGCGGCGATCGCCGCGGTCATCGATTCCGGGTACTGGCCCTTGAAGACCGGCACCACCTTGTAATCCTTCTGGCTGGCGTTGAAGCCGTTGGCGATCTCGTTGACCTTGTCGCCCAGGGCGCCGGTCATCGAGTGCCACCACTGGATCTCGGTTTGCGCCTGCGCGTGCGAGGCGCACAGCATTGCGGCCGCTAGGGTCGCGGCCAGTCTGTTCAGTTTCATGAATCCTCCTCTTGAGGGCTAAGGTTATTCCACCGTGACCGATTTCGCCAAGTTTCTCGGTTTGTCGACGTCGGTTCCGCGCGCAAGCGCGGTGTGATAGGCGAGCAACTGTAGCGGCACCACGTGAAGGATGGGGGACAGCAGGCCGTAGTGCTCCGGCAGGCGGATCACGTTCACGCCGGATGACGGCATGATGCGCGTGTCGGCGTCGGCGAACACGTAGAGCTCGCCGCCGCGCGCGCGGACCTCCTGCATGTTGGACTTCAGCTTCTCCAGCAGCGAATCATTCGGCGCCACCGTGACCACCGGCATCTCCGCGGTCACCAGCGCGAGCGGCCCGTGCTTGAGCTCGCCCGCCGGGTAAGCCTCCGCGTGGATATAGGAGATCTCCTTCAGCTTGAGCGCGCCCTCGAGCGCGATCGGGTAGTGCAGCCCGCGGCCCAGGAACAGGGCGTGCTCCTTCTTCGCGAAGCGCTCCGCCCAGGCGATGATCTGCGGCTCGAGCGCCAGCACTGCGCCCAGAGCAGTGGGAAGATGACGCAGGGCTTTCATATGCGGGGACTCGTCCTGCAGGCGACCACGGACTTTCGCCACCGCGAGGGCAAGGAGAAACAAGCCGGTCAATTGCGTGGTGAAGGCTTTGGTCGAGGCGACGCCGATCTCCACTCCGGCATGCGTCAGGAACTGCAGGCGCGTCATGCGCATCAGCGCGCTCGAGGCCACGTTGCAGATCGCGAGGCTCGCCGTCTGGCCGAGCGACTGCGCGTGTTTGAGCGCGGAAAGCGTGTCCGCGGTCTCGCCGGACTGCGAGATGACCACCACCAGCGTCTTGGGGTCCGGGACACTGGTGCGGTAGCGGTATTCGCTCGCGATTTCCACGTTGCACCGGATACCGGCGAGCTGCTCGATCCACTGGCGGGCGACCAGGCCGGCGTAGTAGCTGGTACCGCAGGCCAGGATCAATACCGAGCTGATGCTTTCGAGATCCCCGTCTTTCGCCTTGAAGAGCTCCGGCCCGATCCCGGCAACGCTTTCCAAGGTGTCGGACACGGCGCGCGGCTGCTCGAAAATCTCCTTCTGCATGAAATGCCGGTACGGCCCGAGCTCGGCCGCCGCACCGCTTGTTTTCACGGTGCGCACTTCGCGCATCACCGCGCGCCCGTCGCTGTCCACCACGCGCCAGCCGGCCTGGTCGATGGCGACGACGTCGCCTTCCTCGAGGTAAGCGATGCGGTCGGTGGTGCCGGAAAGCGCCATGGCATCGGAGGCGAGGAAATGCTCCGCATTGCCGACACCGACCACCAGCGGGCTGCCCGCCCGCGCACCCACCACGGTGCCGGGGTCGTTCCTGGCGACCACCGCGATGGCGTAGGCGCCAACCAGGCGCTTGGCAGCGCGCCGCACTGCGTCGAGCAGATCGCCCTGGTACACGCTGTGCACGAGATGTGCGATCACCTCGGTGTCGGTCTGACTCTCGAAGCGGTAGCCCTTGTGCTGCAGCTCGGCGCGCAGCTCGTCGTGGTTTTCGATGATGCCGTTGTGGACCACCGCGATCTCGCCGCGCGAAACGATGGGGTGCGCGTTCTCGGTCAGCGGGGCGCCGTGGGTTGCCCAGCGCGTGTGCGCGAGGCCGGTGGCACCGCGCGTGTTTTTCGCCTTGGATGCCAGGTCATTCACGCGCGAAACGGTTCTGACCAGATCGATCGTCCCCTTGTCCACCAGCGCGAGCCCGCAGGAATCGTAGCCGCGGTATTCGAGGCGCCGCAGCCCTTCGATCAGGACGGGAACGATGTCACGGCGCGCCGCGGCGCCGACGATGCCGCACATGATCTAGGCCTTTTTTCTGGGCGGTTTCCAGCCCGGGATGGAAACCTGTTTCGCGCGCGCCACCGTGAGCTGCCCGGCGGGCGTGTTCTTGTTGATGGTCGAGCCGGCGCCGATGTAGGAGCCCTGCGCGATGCGTACCGGCGCCACCAGGGTCGCGTCGGAGCCGATGAAGCAATCGTCCTCGATCACGGTGCGATGCTTCGCCGCGCCGTCGTAGTTGCAGGTAATGGTTCCGGCGCCGACGTTGACGCGCGCGCCGATTTCGCTGTCGCCGAGGTACGTGAGATGGTTTGCCTTGGAGCCAGCGCCGAGCCGGCTCGCCTTGACCTCGACAAAATTGCCCACGTGTACATCCTCAAGCAGCGTGGTTCCGGGACGCAGGCGAGCGTACGGGCCGAGCCGGCAGCGCGCGCCCACCGTGGAGTCCTCCAGGTGGCAGAAGGCGAGCACTTCGGTGCCGGCGGCAATCGAGATGTTGCGCAGCACGCAGTTAGGGCCGATGCGCACGCCATCGCCGAGCGTGACGCGTCCCTCGAACACGCAATTCACGTCGATCGCGACCTCGCGGCCGCATTCGAGCGCGCCGCGCACGTCGATGCGCGCCGGATCGGCGAGCCTCACCCCGGCGTCGAGCAGCCGCCCGGCCTGCTGGCGCTGGAACTCGCGCTCCAGCTCAGCCAGCTCGCGCGGTGTATTGACGCCGGCCGCTTCCCAGGCAGCATCGGTTTTCACCGCCGTGACCGGCACCCGCTCGTCGACCGCCAGCGAAACCAATTCGGTGAGGTAGTACTCCTTCTGCGCGTTGCGGTTGTCGATCTTTTTCAGCCACGCCGACAGGCGGCGCGCGCTGAGTGCATAGAAGCCGGCATTGATCTCGCGGATCGCGCGCTCCGCCGGGGAAGCATCGCGCTCCTCCACGATCTTCGCCACGCCGCCGCCACCGTCGCGCACGATGCGTCCGTAGGCGGCGGGGTCGGCCGGCTCGGCGGTGAGAACCGCGAGCCCGTCATCCGCCGCCTCGAGCAGGCGCTTGAGCGTCGCCGCGCGCATGAGCGGCACGTCGCCATACAGGATGAGCACGTCGGCGTCGGCGCTCACCTGCGGCATTGCCTGCATCACTGCGTGCGCCGTGCCGAGCTGCTCGTCCTGCAGCACCCACTCCACGTTTTCGCCGTTGAATGCCTGGCGCACCGCTTCCGCGCCGTGGCCGTGCACCACGATCACCTTGCGCGGCGAGAGC
The DNA here is from genome assembly GCA_963810475.1 of uncultured beta proteobacterium. Taxonomy (GTDB): domain Bacteria; phylum Pseudomonadota; class Gammaproteobacteria; order Burkholderiales; family SG8-39; genus SCGC-AG-212-J23. The sequence continues at coordinate 76,894 of CAWENY010000017.1, forward strand.
TCGCGCGCGGTGGCGAGCACGTGCGCCAGCAGCGGTCGACCCGCGAGCGGCTGCAGCACTTTGGGCAGGCTCGAGCGCATGCGCTTGCCGACACCTGCCGCGAGAACGAGGATTTCTAGAGCCATCCGGTTGATTCCGTGCCGATTCTAGCGTTTTAACCTAGACTCAGGCAGCGATGGCGGGCGACTATCTCGAGATGGCATTCCGTATGGCCGCGGCGCTCGTCGCCGGCGGCCTGATCGGCTTGGAGCGCAGTCATCGCGGCAGGCCGGCGGGATTCCGCACCCACGCGCTGGTCTGCTTGTCCTCGACCCTGCTGATGCTGGTCACCGCCTACGAAAGCCACTGGTTTCCGCGCGATTCCGCCGCGCGCGTGATTCTCGATCCGACGCGCATGGCCCAGGGCATCATGACCGGCATCGGCTTCCTCGGCGCCGGCGCCATCATCAAGGACGGCCTGTCGGTGCGCGGGCTGACGACCGCGGCTTCGATCTGGATCACCGCCGCGATCGGCATCCTGACCGGGGTGGGCTTCTACTTCGCGGCGCTCGTGGGCACGGTGCTCACCCTCGGTACGCTGTCGACCTTCCGCTGGATCGAGGCTCGCCTGCCCACTGAGACCTACTCTCTCTTCATGGTGCGCTTCGCGCGTGAGGCTGCCATGGCCGAGCCGGCCCTGCGCAGCCTGGTGCAGGCGCACGGGTTCTCGCTCTACAACCTCAGCTACCGTCTGCACGGCGACGCCGGCCAGCTCGAATACCGCATGGTGCTGCGCACGATGGACGCCGGCAACGCTCGCTCCCTCGCCGAGAAGCTGAAGGAGGATCCCGCGGTCCTGGACTTTCGCATCGCCCCCACAAGTGACTGAAGAGCGGTGACTGCAGAGCAAGCCGCCGCCTTCGCCGCCGCGGCGCTGACGAACGTGACGCGTGAGTTTCCACGCCACGTCAGTCACCTGCTGAGCGGGCCGGGCCAGCCGCCGAGCCAGCGGACGCTGCATCCCGCCTTCTACGGCAGCTACGACTGGCATTCCGCGGTGCACATGCACTGGACCCTGGCGCGGGTGCTCAGGCTGTACCCGGCGCTCGCGCTCGCAAAGGTCATCACCGAGAGGCTCGACGCGCATCTTTCCGCGCAATCCATGAGCACGGAATTGCAATACTTCACTGCGCATGGCGCGCGCACGTTCGAGCGGCCATACGGCTGGGCCTGGCTGCTCGAGCTGCAGGCTGAGCTCCTGCGCCTGGGCAATGCGCGCTGGTCGGCGGCGGTGGAACCGCTTGCGGACGAGCTGGCGCAGCGCATGGCGGCCTTTGTGCAAGGCGCCCCATACCCGATCCGCGCCGGGACCCATGGCAACACGGCGTTCGCCTGCCTTCTCGCGCTCGACTACGCGCGGATGGCCAACGATCCGACGCTGGAGAATGAAATCAAAATCGCCGCCCAGCGTTGGTACCGCAACGATCGCAATGCGCCGCTTGCGTACGAGCCGTCGCTGGATGAGTTCCTGTCGCCCGCCTTGGTGGAAGCTGCGCTGATGCGCGAGGTAGTACCGCGGCGCGATTTCGATGCCTGGATGAAGGCCTTCCTCCCATCGCTCGAGCTCGAGCCGCCGAAAGTGGCCGATCGCGCGGATCCCAAGCAAAGCCACCTCGACGGCCTGGCACTGTCGCGCGCGTGGTGCCTGATGAAGCTCGGCTACAAGGAAGCGGCGCAGCGCCAACTCGCGGCTGCATTGCCGCATGTCGTCGGCGGGCACTACGTCGGCGAGCACTGGCTCGCGTCGTTCGCGACGCTGGCGCTCAGCGTGGAAGCTCTGAAAACCCCATGAGGAACTCATCGACCGCGCGGGCGCACTGGCGGCCTTCGCGGATCGCCCAGACTACGAGGGACTGCCCGCGGCGCATGTCGCCGGCGGCGAAGACCTTCGACACCGACGTGGCGTACGCACCGGTCCCTTCGGTCGGCGCTTGAGCGTTGCCGCGCGCATCGCGCGCCACGCCGAATTCCTCGAGCAGTGACTGTAGCGGGGATACAAAGCCCATCGCCAGCAGGACCAGGTCGGCGGGAATCATCTTCGCCGAGCCCGCGACCTCATGTGGCTTGCCGTCTTTCCACTCCAGCCGCACCGTCTTCAAAGCTTTCACCACCCCGTTCTCGCCGCCGAATTCCTTGGTGGCGATCGACCAGTCGCGACTCACGCCTTCCTCGTGCGACGACGAGGTGCGCAGGCGCGTCGGCCAGTACGGCCATACCGGATTGCGCTCGACGTCCGGCGGCATCGGCAGCAGCTCGAACTGGGTGACGGATTTCGCGCCGTGGCGGTTGGACGTGCCAACGCAGTCCGAGCCGGTATCGCCGCCGCCGATGATCACGACATGCTTGCCGGTGGCCCATAGCTCGGGGACGCCGGCATCGCCGGCGACACGCTTGTTTTGCAGCGGCAGGAATTCCATCGCGAAGTGGACTCCGCTCAGCTCGCGCCCCGGGATCGGCAGGTCGCGCGCCTGCTCGGCGCCGCCGGCGAGCACCACGGCATCGAAATCCGCCAGTAGTTTTTTCGGCTGGACGTTCTCGCGCGCGTGATTGAGGATGGACGGGTCGGGCGCTTTTCCGCCGACAAATACCCCGGCGCGGAATTTCACGCCCTCGGCCCGCAGCTGCTCCAGGCGGCGGTCGATCACCGCCTTTTCCAGCTTGAAGTCCGGGATGCCGTAGCGCAGCAGACCGCCGATGCGGTCGCTCTTCTCGAACACCGTGACCTCATGCCCGGCGCGCGCTAGCTGCTGCGCGCAGGCGAGCCCTGCGCCGCCCGAGCCGACCACCGCCACTTTCTTGCCGGTCTTATGCGCGGCCGGCTGGGCGCGCACCCAGCCTTCTTCCCAGGCCTTGTCGATGATCGCGTGCTCGATCGACTTGATGCCGACCGGGTCGGCGTTGATGCGCAGCACGCAGGCTTCCTCGCACGGCGCCGGGCAGATGCGGCCGGTGAATTCGGGGAAATTGTTGGTCTGGTGCAGCGTGTCGATCGCCGTCTTCCAGTCCTGGCGATAAACCAGGTCGTTCCAGTCCGGGATGATGTTGTTGACCGGGCAGCCCTGCATGCAGAACGGGATGCCGCAGTCCATGCAGCGCGCACCCTGCACGCCGGCGTCGGCGTCGGAGAGGCGCGCGTAGAACTCGCGGTAATGCTTTTTCCTCGCCTCAGTGGGTTCGTGCGGCTCCTCGAGCCGCTCGTGCTCGAGGAACCCGGTGATCTTGCCCATTACGCCGCTACCTTCTTGTGCCCAAGTTCGGCCAGGGCGCGGCGGTATTCCTTGGGGAAGACCTTGACGAATCTGCCGCGGTGCTGCGCCCAGGCCGCGAGGATCTCAGCGGCGCGCTTCGAGCCGGTGTACTTCTGGTGGTTTTCGATCAGTCGCCTGAGCGCGGTTTCGTCTTCCGAATCGCTGACCGGCTCGAGATCGACCATGGCGCTGTTGCAGCGCTTGGCGAATTCACCGTCCACGTCGAGCACATACGCGAGCCCGCCCGACATCCCGGCAGCAAAGTTGCGTCCGGTCGCGCCGAGCACTACGACGGTGCCGCCGGTCATGTATTCGCAGCCGTGGTCGCCGACGCCCTCGACGACCGCGCGCGCGCCGGAATTGCGCACCGCAAAGCGCTCGCCCGCCACGCCACGGAAGTAGGCTTCGCCGGCGATCGCGCCGTAAAGCACCACGTTGCCGGTGATGATGTTCTCGGTCGGCTCGCCGCGGAACTTGGGCGAAGGCTGCACCGAGATCCGCCCGCCCGAGAGCCCCTTGCCGCAGTAGTCATTCGTGTCGCCGACCAGGTCGAGCGTCACGCCTTTCGCGAGGAAGGCGCCGAAGCTTTGGCCGGCGGAGCCGGCGAGGCGGATATGGATGGTGTCGTCCGGCAGGCCCTCGTGGCCGTAGCGCGTAGCAACCTCGTACGACAGCATCGTGCCGACGGTGCGGTTGATGTTGCGGATCGGCGTCTCGATCGCCACCTTCTCGCCGCGCTCGAGCGCCGGGCGCGCGAGCTCGATCAGCCGGTTGTCGAGCGCCTTCTCCAGGCCGTGGCTCTGCTTCTCGCAATGGCGCAGCGGCCACTCCGGCAGGCATCTTCGGCATCGCGAACACGCGCGAGAAATCGAGGCCGCGCGCCTTCCAGTGCTCGATACCCTTCTTCATGTCGAGCAGCTCGGTACGACCGATGAGGTCGTCTATTTTTCGTATTCCCAGTTGAGCCATCAGCTCGCGGGCCTCCTCGGCGACGTGGAAGAAGTAGTTCACCACGTGCTCGGGCTTGCCCTCGAACTTGCGGCGCAGCACCGGGTCCTGGGTGGCGACGCCGACCGGACACGTATTCAGGTGGCACTTGCGCATCATGATGCAGCCCTCGACCACCAGCGGCGCGGTGGCGAAGCCGAATTCGTCGGCGCCGAGCATCGCGCCGATCACCACGTCGCGGCCGGTCTTCATCTGGCCGTCGACCTGGACCGCGATGCGCCCGCGCAGGCGGTTCAGCACCAAGGTCTGCTGGGTCTCGGCAAGGCCGAGCTCCCAAGGCGTGCCGGCGTGCTTGATCGAAGACCAGGGCGACGCGCCGGTACCGCCGTCGTGCCCCGCGATGGTGACGTGGTCGGCCTTGCCCTTGGACACCCCCGCGGCGATGGTGCCGACCCCGACCTCGGACACCAGCTTCACCGAGATCGCAGCATTGGGGTTGGAGTTCTTCAGGTCGTGGATCAGCTGCGCGAGATCCTCGATCGAATAGATGTCGTGGTGCGGCGGCGGCGAGATCAGCTCGACCCCGGGCGTCGAATAGCGCAGCTCGGCGATGTACTCGGAGACTTTGCGCCCAGGCAGCTGGCCGCCTTCGCCCGGCTTGGCGCCCTGCGCGATCTTGATCTGCAGCATCTCGGCGCTGGCGAGGTACTCCGCGGTAACGCCGAAGCGACCCGAGGCCACCTGCTTGATCTTCGACTTGAGCGAGTCGCCCTCGCGCAGCGGCAGATCCACTTCGATCCTGGATTTTCCGATCCGCGATTGCAACGTTTCACCCGCCTTCACCGGGGCGTAACGACGCCGGTCCTCCCCGCCCTCGCCGGTATTCGACTTGCCGCCGATGCGGTTCATGGCAATCGCCAGCGTGGTGTGCGCCTCGGTGGAGATCGAGCCAAGCGACATCGCACCGGTGGAGAAGCGCTTGACGATCTCGGCGGCGGGTTCGACCTCCTCGATCGCCACCGGCTGGCCGAAGCGGAACTCGAACAGGCCGCGGAATGTCAGGTGGCGGCGCGACTGGTCGTTGATCAGCGCGGCGTATTCCTTGTAGGTCGAGTAGGCGTTGGCGCGCGCGGAATGCTGCAGCTTGGCGATCGCATCGGGCGTCCACGTATGCTCCTCGCCGCGCACCCGCCAGGCGTACTCGCCGCCGGCGTCGAGCATGTTCTTGAGGACCGGATCGGCCTCGTCAAAGGCGTCGCGGTGCACGCGGATCGCCTCCTCGGCGACGTCGAAGAGATCGATGCCCTCGATATTGCTGGCGGTGCCGGTGAAGTACTTGTCGACCAGCGAGCGCGCGAGACCCACGGCCTCGAACAGCTGCGAGCCGGTGTAGGACATGTAGGTCGACACGCCCATCTTCGACATCACCTTCTTCAGCCCCTTGCCGATCGCCTTGATGTAGTTCTTGACCGCCTTGGTCTTGTCCTGTGAGGCGGCAAGCAGGGTCTCGAGCGCCAGGTACGGATGCACCGCCTCCGCGCCGTAGGCGCCGAGCAGCGCGAAATGGTGCACTTCGCGCGCGCTGCCGGTCTCGACCACGAGTCCGGTCGAAGTGCGCAACCCCTTGCCGACCAGGTGCTGGTGAATTGCCGACAAAGCCAGTAACGCCGGAATCGCCACGCGGTCCTTGTCGACCAGGCGATCCGAGATCACGATGATCGAGTAGCCCGAGCGCACCGCGTCCTCGGCCTGCGCGGCGAGCGAGGCAAGGCGTGCCTCGATTGCGTCCTGCCCCCAGGCCACCGGGTAGGTGACGTCGAGCTCGCAGGACTTGAACTTGCCGCCGGTGTAGCGCTCGATGTGCCGGATCTTCTCCATCTCGTAGAAGTCGAGCACCGGCTGGCCGACTTCCAGGCGCAGCGGCGGGTTGAGCTCGTCGATGCCCAGCAGGTTCGGCTTGGGGCCGATGAACGACACCAGCGACATCACCAGCTCTTCGCGGATCGGGTCGATCGCCGGGTTGGTGACCTGGGCGAAAAGCTGCTTGAAGTAGTGGTAGAGAGTCTTGTCCTTGTTCGACAGCACGGCGAGCGGCGAGTCGTTGCCCATCGAGCCGATCGGCTCCTCGCCCGCCGCCGACATCGGCTGCATGATGAACTTCAGGTCTTCCTGGGTGTAGCCGAAAGCCTGCTGCCGGTCGAGAAGCTTCACTTTCGACTTCAGCGGCGGCGTCTTCTCGGTGTCGACCTCGTCCAGGCGTACACGGATGCGCTCGATCCACTCGGCGTAGGGCTTGGCGCTCGCCAGGGTCTCCTTCAGCTCCTTGTCGTCGACGATGCGGCCCTTCTCGAGGTCGACCAGGAACATCTTCCCCGGCTGCAGGCGCCACTTCTTGACGATCTTCTCCTCCGGGATCGGCAGGCAGCCGCATTCCGAGCCCATGATCACCAGGTCGTCGTCGGTGACGATGTAGCGCGAGGGGCGCAGGCCGTTGCGATCGAGCGTGGCGCCGATCAGCCGGCCGTCGGTGAAGGCGATCGAGGCCGGGCCGTCCCACGGCTCCATCATCGCGGCGTGGTACTCGTAGAACGCACGCCGCGCCGGGTCCATCAGCGTGTGGTTCTCCCACGCCTCCGGGATCATCATCATCATCGCGTGCGCCACGGAGTAGCCGCCCATCACCAGCAGCTCGAGCGCGTTGTCGAACGAGGCCGAGTCCGATTGGCCGTCGTAGATCAGCGGCCAGATCTTGGCCAGGTCGTCGCTCAGGATCGGCGAGGAGATCGCGCCCTGCCGCGCGCGAATCCAATTGACGTTGCCGCGCAGCGTGTTGATCTCGCCGTTGTGGCAAATCATGCGGAACGGGTGCGCGAGGTCCCAGGACGGGAAGGTGTTGGTCGAGAAGCGCTGGTGCACCAGCGCAAGCGCCGACTCGACGCGCGCATCCTTCAGGTCGAGGTAGTACTCGCCGACCTGGTAGGCGAGCAGCATTCCCTTGTAGCAGAGGGTGCGCGCCGACATCGATGGCACGTAGAACTCCTTGCCGTGCTTCAGGCGCAGCGCCTGGATCGCGTGGCCGGAGCTCTTGCGAATGATGTAGAGCTTGCGCTCGAGCGCATCGGTCACCGTGACCTGCCGGCCGCGCCCGATGAACACCTGGCGAATCACCGGCTCGAGCTTCTTCGCCGCTTCGGCCAGGTCGCTGTTATCGACCGGCACATCGCGCCAGCCGAGAAGCACCTGGCCCTCGTCCTTGATGGCGCGTTCGATCTCGTACTCACAGGCGATGCGCGATGCAGGGTCTCGTGGCAGGAACACCATGCCGACGCCGTACTGGCCGGCAGGCGGCAGCTTCACTCCCTGTTTCGCCATCTCCTCGCGCAAGAAGCGGTCGGGGATCTGGATCAGGAGCCCGGCGCCGTCGGAGAGCTTTGGGTCGTAACCCACCGCGCCGCGGTGCGTGAGGTTGCGCAGCACCGTGAGGCCCTGCTCGACGATGGTGTGCGACTTCTTGCCTTTGATGTGCGCGACGAAGCCGACGCCGCAGGCGTCGTGCTCGTTGGAAGGGTGGTACAGCCCTTGGGCCTGCAAGCTCATGACGGAACTACTGAATATACAATTACCGCGCTGCAGCGACAATGGCCTCGCGCACTGCCGCGGGATCGACGTCGGCGCGCAACGCGGCGCGTCCGATCCCTTCCAGCAGCACGAAGCGAGCGCTTCCCTTCGCCGCCTTCTTGTCGAAGGCCATCAGGTCCATCAGCTGCTGCGGAGCCAGCGCCGGCCCCGCCACCGGCAGCCCGGCGCGCTTGAGCAGGGCGCGCACCCGGCTGACTTCATTTTTTTTCAACTGACCGATTAGCAAAGACAGCTCCGCGGCCATCACCATGCCGGCAGCCACGGCCTCGCCGTGCAGCCAGGTGCCGTACCCGGCGCCGGCCTCGATCGCATGGCCGAAGGTGTGCCCGAAGTTGAGTAACGCGCGGCTGCCCGACTCGCGCTCATCTTCGGCGACGATGCGAGCCTTGAGCTCGCAGCTGCGACGGATGGCGTGGGCCAGGGCTTCGCGCTCGCGCGCGAGAATCTTTTCCACATTGGCCTCAAGCCAGGCGACGAACGCGGCGTCGAGCGCGAAGCCGTGCTTGATCACCTCGGCGAGTCCAGCGCGCAGCTCGCGGTCGGGGAGCGTGTCGAGCGTGGCGACGTCGGAGACCACGGCGCACGGCTGGTGGAAGGCGCCGATCATGTTCTTGCCGCGCGGGTGGTTGATCGCCGTCTTGCCGCCAACCGCAGAGTCGACCTGCGCCAAGAGCGTGGTCGGCACCTGCACGAAAGCGACGCCGCGCTGGTAGATGGCGGCGGCAAATCCTGCCAGGTCGCCGACGACCCCGCCGCCCAAGGCGACCACCAGGCCGTCGCGCCCGAGGCGCGCGGCGAGCAGGGCGTCGACGACCTGCTCCACCCCCTGCCAGCTCTTTGCCTGCTCCCCATCGGGAATCACGACCTCGGCAACGCGCGCGCCTTTCAGCGCCGTGCGCATTCTTTGCAGGTAAAGCGGGGCGACGACCGAGTTGGTGACGATGGCCGCCGCGCCGCCCGCCAGGTATGGCCGGTAGAGCTCGGCGGCATCGAGGATGCCGGCGCCGATATGGATCGGGTAGGCGCGGCTGCCCGAATTGGGCGATAGGGCTACGCTGAGCGTTTCCATCGCGACCCCAGCTGCTCGAGCAGCCCGCGCGCCAGAACCTGCACGCTCTGGCGGGCGGTGTCGACCACCACATCGGCGATCTCGCGATACAGCGGGTCGCGCTCGCGGTAGAGCTCGCGCAGCCGCCCGAGCGGATCGCCGCCGGCGAGCAGCGGCCGGTTGCGATCCTGCCGCACGCGCTCGTAAAGATGCTCAGGCGTAGCGCGCAGGTAGACCACGGTGCCGTGCGCCGAAAGCAGCGCACGATTCCCGGCGGCGAGCACGGCGCCGCCGCCGGTGGCGAGCACGATGCCGTCCATCAAGGTCAATTCGGCGATCGCCTGCGCTTCGCGCGCGCGGAAGCCGGCCTCGCCTTCGATCTCGAAAATCACCGGGATCTTGACGCCGCAGCGCGCCTCGATCTCGTGGTCCGAATCGAAGAAGCGCAGCTTGAGGCGACGGGCGAGCGAACGCCCGACGGTGGTCTTGCCGGCGCCCATCATGCCCACGAGATAGAGGTTGTCGTGTTTCACGCCTTGCCATTGTAGAAACAAAAACGGCCGGGAGGACCCGGCCGTCGTGCTGCGGTGCTTGGCGAAGTGCGGCGGCTACTCAGCGAATCGTGAGGCGATCATTGACCACGCGCGGGGTAATGAACACGAGAAGCTCGGTTTTCGCAGTGGTCGTCGTCGTATTCTTGAACAGCCAGCCGAGCAAGGGGATGTCCCCGAGCAGCGGGATCTTGGTGACGTCGGTGCGGTCGTTCTGCTCGAAGATGCCGCCGATCACCACCGTGCCGCCGTTCTCGACCAGCACCTCGGTCTTGACGTGCTTGGTGTTGATCTGCACGCCGGCCGGCGTCGTCGGGCCCGGCTGATCCTTGTTGACGTCGAGCGTCATCATCACGTTGCCGTCCGGGGTGATCTGCGGCTTCACCTTGAGCGCGAGGTTGGCCTTGCGGAAAGACACCGCGGTTGCGCCGGACGAAGTCGCCTGCTGGTAAGGAATCTCCGTGCCCTGCTCGATCAGCGCCTCCACCTGGTCGGCAGTGAGCACGCGCGGGCTGGCGATGATCTTGCCCTTGCCGTCGGCCTCCAACGCGGTCAACTCGAGGTTGAGGAAGCGCGTCGCCGCGCTGTTGAACAGGATGAAGGAGAACTGCCCGGCGTTGAAGGCGTTGAGGCCGGCCGCTGGCAGGTTGACGTTGGTGGCGTTGCCGAAGAAGTCCGGCCGTGGTCGCGATCTGCGCCGGTATGGAAGCCGGTGTCGGCAAGCCCGCCGCCGGCGATAAAACGCGGGCTATTCTGACCGAGGATGCGATGGCCCGCAGGCTTGGGTGTCGTGGATGACCCAGGCGCGCGCCGATGTTGCGGCTGAAGGCGTCGTTCGCCTCGACGATGCGCGCCTCGATCATCACCTGGCGCACGGCGATGTCGATCTTCGCGATCAAGCGGCGCACTTCCTCCAGCCGGCTCGGCGTGTCCTGCACGAACAGCGTGTTGGTGCGCGTGTCGACCACGGCGCTGCCGCGCTTGGAAAGGATGCGCTGCGTCGGGTCGGAAAGCAGCTTCTGCACGTCGGCCGCCTTCTGGTAGTTCATCTGGAACGACTCGGTGCGCGTCTGCTCCAGGTCCGAGATCTGGTTCTGGGCCTCCAGCGCCAGCTTCTCGCGCGTGGCGAGCTCGTCGCGCGGCGCGATCCAGATCACGTTGCCGCTACGCCGGCTGTCCAGGCCGCGGGTCTGCAGGATGATCTCCAGCGCCTGGTCCCACGGCACGTCCTTCAGCCGCAGCGTAATGTTGCCGGTGACGGTGTCGCTGGTAATGATGTTCAGGTCGGTGAAGTCGGCGATCACGTTCAGCACGGCGCGAACTTCCACGTTCTGGAAGTTGAGCGACAAGCGCTCGCCGGTGTAGCGGCCGCGCTGGGCGGCCGCGCGCGCCGGATCGGCGACCACCGGCTTCACTTCCAGCACGAACTGCGTATCCGACTGGTAGGCGTTGTGCTCCCACTGCCCCTTCGGCTCGATCACCATGCGCACGTTCTCGCCCTGCTGGAAGGTGCTCACGGTGTTGACCGGGGTGCCGAAGTCGACCACGTCCAGGCGGCGGCGCAGGCTCTCGGGCAGCGCGGTCTTCAGAAACTCGACGACGATGTTCTGGCCCTGCAGGCGAATGTCGATGCCGGTGGTGGTGTCGGCGAGATCCACCACGATGCGGCCCTCGCCGGCGCGCCCGCGACGGAAGTCGATGTCGCGCACCGCGTGCTTGACGTCGCCCTTGCCCTCGGAAAAGTGCGCCACGCCGCCGCCGGGCGTGGTCGACGCCACCGGGGCCTCGGCGAGCGTGATGACCAGCGTGTTGCCCTCCAGCGTGGCCTCGTGGCCGACGGCGCGGCGCAGGTTGAGCACCAGCCGGGTGCGGTCCGCGCCCTGCACCACGTTCATGCTGCGCAGGTCGCCCTGCCCGATGTCCTGGCTGGAACGGCCGAGCGCGTTGGCGGTGTTGGGAAAATCGAAGGCGATGCGCGCCGGCGTGGCCACCGAGAAGTTCGGCGGCACGCTCTTCAGCGGCTCCTTGGTGGTGATGCGCACCACCGTCTTGCCGGCCTGCTGGCTGACCTCGAAATTATCGATGCTGTTCTGCGCGTAGGCCTGTGCGGAGAACAGCGCGAGGCCCACGAGCCAGAGCAGCCAGGCGGGATTCCAGGGAGTGGCTTTGGTATTCATCTTTTTGCCTCCACCAGTTGCAGCGAGCTGACCCGCTCGACCCAGTCACCGGTCGAGTCCTGCACCAGCTCCTTGAGGCTGATCTGCGCCTCGTCGATGCCGGTAATCACGCCGAAATTCTGTCCCATGTAATTGCCCTTCTTCACCCGGTAAAGGTTGGGACCTGCCTTCACCAGCGCGAACGTCTCTTTGCTTTGCGTGATCGTGCCGAGCATCTGGATCGACTCGAGCGGGAAGGCCTCGAGGGGCTCGGGCGGTCGTTTCTTCTGCTCGTCGATCAGCGCGGTGGATGCCGATGCTGCCCCGCGGGCGCTCGCCACCTCGATGCGCTCGGGGCGGAACGGGTCGATCTGGCCCTCCGCGGTATACGGCACCGGCTCGTAAGGCCGCACCTGCGGCAGCGGGTCGACGCGCCCGCGCAGGTCCTTGGTGAGCTGATTGAGCTCCTCCTTCAGGTCGCCGTATTCGTCGCCGCCGCAGCCGGCGATGAGCAGCACGGCGACGACAGCCAACCCGCGGGCGAGGTTCGCGCGCGTGCTCATTTCTTCGCCGGGCCCTTCGCCGAGCGGCGTTGCGCGGCGATCTCGTCGTCGTCGAGGTAGCGGAAGGTGCGTGCCGTGGCGTCCATCGTCAGATTGCCGTCGTTGCCGGCGACGATCGCCACGTCGTTCAGCGTGACGATGCGCGAGAGCTGACCGACGTCGCTCGCGAACGCACCCATGTCGTGGTAATTGCCGGTTACTTTCACCGAGATCGGCAGCTCCGCATAGAAGTCGCGCCGCATCTCCTGTGCCGCCGGCCGGAACAGCTCGAACTGCAGGCCGCGGCCGAGGCCCGCCTGGTTGATGTCGACCAGCAGCGCGTCCATCTGCGACTTGTTCGGCAGTTGCTTGAGCAGCGCGCCGAACTGGGTGTCGATTTCGCGCAGCTGCTGGCGATGCAGGTCGAGATTGACCGACTGCTTCTTCTTGCTGACGTACTCGTCCTTCAGCTTCACTTCCTTCTGCTGACCAAGCTCGAGCTCCTCGAGCTGACCCTGATTGATGGCGAAGAAGCCGCCGACCGGAATCCCGACCAGGATGGCGAGCAGCACCAGGATCTTCGGCCCGGCGTGCCAGGTACCGGGGTCTTTCCAGTTGGTGCGCTGGAACTCTTCGGTGAACGCCTTGAGGTTGAACGCCATGGCTCAGCCCTTCTTCGCCGCGTCTTTCGCCGGCTCCGCCTTGGCGGCGTCCTTCGCGGCGGCGCGCTTGAGTTGCACGTACATGTCGAATTGCGAGACCCGTCTTTTGTCGGCGCCGGTGGCTGCCTTGACCTCCACCAGCAGCGGCTGGTCCAGCCACGGCGAGGCCTCGATGTTGCGCATCAGCGTCGACACGCGCGCGTTCGATTGCGCAAAGCCGACGATGTGCACCTTCTGCGCGGTCTGGCGCATCGACTTGAGGTATACGCCCTCGGGCATCTGGCGCACCATCTGCTCGAGCAGGTGCACGGTCTGGGCGCGATCCGCCTGCAGGGTTTCGATGATCTGCTTGCGCGCGAGCAGGGCCTGGATCTGGTTGCGCAGCTCGTTGATCTCGGCGATGTCCTTGTCGAGCTTCTTGATCTCGGTGGCGAGGAAGGTGTTGCGGTCGTTCTGCGTCGAGATCTGCCGCTCGTAGTACTGGTACATGAGGAAGGCGAGCGCGATGCCGACGATCGCCGTGCCGCCGGCGACGGTGGCGAAATGCTGGCGCGAGCGCTTGCGGCGCTCCTCGCGGTGCGGCAGCAGGTTGATACGGGCATTCATTGCGGGTCGAACCTCCGCATGGCAAGGCCGCAGGCCACAATCAGCGACGGCGCGTCGATCAGCAGGCGCTTGAGCTGGATGCGCGGCGAGGCCTGCATCAGGGCAAACGGGTTGGCGATGCTCGCCGGCACCTGGGTGCGCGTATTCACGACCTCATCGAGGCCCGGAATCACCGCTGAACCGCCGGCAAGCAGAATGTGGTCAACGGCGTGGTACTGCGTCGAAGTGAAAAAGAATTGCAGCGCGCGCTGTACTTCCATGGACAGATTCTCCATGAAGGGTTTCATCACTTCGGCTTCGAAATCGTCGGGCAGGCCGCCCGAGCGCTTGGCGTTCTCCGCTTCCTCGGGCGTCATGCCGTAGCGGCTGACGATGTCCTGGGTGAGCTGGTTGCCGCCGAACGCCTGCTCCCGCGTGTACACCGACTGGTCATTGCGCAGCACGGTGACGTTCATTACGTTGGCGCCAACGTCGACCACCGCGACGTTCTGGTCCTTGCCGCCGCCGGGCAGCCCTTGCACCACGAGCGAGAGCGCAGTCTGCTGGGCGAACGATTCGACGTCCATGACCAGCGGCTTCAGGCCGCAAACGTCCGCCACGGCCACTCGGTCCTCGACCTTCTCCTTGCGCGTCGCGGCGATCAGCACTTCCTGCTCTTCCGGGTTGGTGGGCGAAGGGCCGAGCACCTGGAAGTCCAGGTTCACTTCTTCGAGGGCAAACGGGATGTACTGGTTGGCCTCGCTCTCGACTTGGATCTCGAGCTCTTCCTCGCGCAGGCTGGCCGAGACGATGATCTTCTTGCTGATCACCGCGCCGGTGGGCACCGCCATCGCCACGTGCTTGGTGCGCGTACCGAGGCGCTGGTAGGCGCGCTTCACCGCGTCGCCGACCGCCTCCAGGTTGTTGATGTTTCCGTCCACGACCGAATCGCGTGCGAGCGGCTCGATCGCGTAACGCTCGACGCGATAACCCCCCTTGCCGGCGTCGACCAGCTCGAGCATCTTCACCGACGACGAGCTGATGTCCAGCCCGAACAAGGGTGGGGCCTTGGCCGTGAACAGATCGATTTTCATTGGTTATTTCCCTTTGCGGCTCGCGTCTTAGGCGCGATACGCAGAAATCGCATTAAATGCTAGCAACAAGCCCCCCGGCTGTCTACCTAATTTTCCACGGAGGGAAGCTGGGTATGATGCTACCGTCGCTTTCGCCCCTGCAACAAACGCTCCGGCAATAGTCTAAGTGCCCATGTGGCTTCGCTTTATAGCCTTCCCCCTGGCCGTCTTGGCGGGGTTGCTCGTGGCCGGCGTTTTGGCCGTGGGGCTGGTGGTGGTCCTCGCCTACCCTCAGCTTCCGTCGCTGGAAGCGCTGACCGCTTACCAGCCGAAGATTCCGCTGCGCATCTACACCGCCGAGGGCATCCTGATCGGCGAATTCGGCGAGGAACGCCGCTCGGTAATCTCGATCGCCGAAGTACCGCAGCAGCTGAAAAATGCGGTCATTGCGGCCGAGGACGAGCGCTTCTATGAGCATCCGGGTATCGACTACGTGGGCGTCATGCGCGCGGCATGGGCGAACCTCGTGGCGGGCGGCAGGCGGCAGGGCGCCAGCACCATCACGATGCAAGTCGCGCGCAACTTCTTCCTGTCGTCCGAAAAGACGCTCACGCGCAAGCTGTACGAGGCGTTGCTCGCATTCAAGATCGAGCACAGCCTGTCCAAGGAGCAGATCCTCGAGCTCTACGTCAACCAGATCTACCTCGGACAGCGTGCCTATGGGTTCGCGGCGGCCTCGCACACCTACTACGGCAAGGCGCTGAACCAGCTGTCTCTCGCCGAGACGGCGATGCTGGCCGGGCTGCCGAAGGCACCGTCGCTCTATAACCCGATCGCGAATCCGCAGCGCGCGAAGCAGCGGCAGCAGTACGTGCTGCGGCGCATGACCGAGCTCGGGCAGATCGACGCGACGCAGTATGAGGACGCCCTGAAGGCGCCGCTGCGCACGCGGCGCGAAATCACCGAATACTCGGTGCACGCCGAGTTCGCGGCCGAAATGGTTCGGCAGGCCTTGGCCGAACACTATCCGGAGGACGTCTACACGAGGGGTTTCCGCGTCTACACCACCATCCGCAAGGCCGACCAGGAAGCCGCCTACGACGCCCTGCGCAAAGGCGTGCTCGAGTACGACCGGCGTGCGGGCTATCGGGGCCCCGAAGGCTACGTCGAGCTGCCGGCCACGCCCGAGGACGACGATTTCGAGGACGCCCTCGCTGACCATGCGGACAGCGATGACCTGCTCGCGGCCGTCGTCGTCTCCTACGATGGCAAGCAGGTCCAAGCGGCGCTGCGCACCGGCGAGCGCCTGGCGATCCAGGGGCCGGGGCTGCAATTCGCGGCGCGGGCGCTCGATGCCAAGGCGGGCCCGCAGAAGCGCATCCGCAAGGGCGCGATCATCCGCGTCCAGCGCGAGGGAAAGGGCTGGCAGATCCTGCAGCTGCCGGAAGTGGAGGCGGCTTTCATTTCCCTCGACCCGCAGGACGGCGCGATCCGCGCGCTCGTCGGCGGCTTCGACTTCAGCCGCAACAAGTTCAACCACGTGACGCAGGCGTGGCGCCAGCCCGGCTCGTCATTCAAGCCCTTCATCTACTCGGCCTCCCTCGAGAAGGGCTTCACCGCGGCGACCGTGGTGTCCGACGAGCCCGTGGTTCTGGAAGCCGAGCAGACCGGCAGCCAGCGCTGGGAGCCGAAGAACTATGACGGCAAGTTCGAGGGGCCGATGCGCCTGCGCACCGCGCTGGCGAAATCCAAAAACATGGTGTCGATCCGCGTGCTCGACGCGATCGGCCCCAAGTACGCGCAGGAATACGTCGCGCGCTTCGGCTTCGATGCCGAGCGCCACCCGCCTTACCTGACGATGGCGCTGGGCGCGGGCTCGGTGACCGCATGGCAGATGGCGCGGGCGTACTCTGTGTTCGCGAACGGCGGCTTCCTGGTACAGCCGTACTTCATGCACAAGATCGTCGACGATCGCGGCAACCCGGTCGCGCTTGCCGATCCGCGGCGCGCAGGCGATGAAGGGCTGCGCGTTCTCGATGCGCGCAATGCCTTCATCATGGACAACATGATGCAGGACGTGACGCGCTCGGGCACCGCAGCGCGCGCCGCGCGGCTGGGGCGCGTGGACCTCGCCGGCAAGACCGGCACGACGAACGAGTTCGTCGACGCCTGGTTCGCCGGCTACCAGCCGGCACTAGTCGCGATCTCGTGGGTGGGCTTCGACCAGCCCAAGACCCTCGGCAAGAACCAAACCGGGGGCGTGGTGGCCCTGCCGATCTGGCTCGGCTACATGGAGCAGGTGCTCAAGGAACTGCCCGAGCAACCGCGCGCCGTGCCGCCCGGGGTCGTGGCGGTGCCTACCCTTACCTATCCGAGCGCCGGCGGTGACGCGAAGGTCGTGCCCGAGTTTTTCTTCCAGGAAGCCGTGCCGCCGCCCGAGGTGCTGCAGCCGCTGCCGCCGCCGGTGCAACCGGCAGCCCCGCTACCCGAGCAGACGAACCCCCCGGCCTAACTGCTGGGAGACCAGCGTCGATAGCGCGGCGAAGAGCTCCGAGCCGTCGCGCGTATTGCGCCAAGCCGCGCCGTCCCAGCGAAAATGGAAGCCGCCGGAGCGGGCGGCGACCCAGATCTCCCGCGCCGCGGCATGGCGGTTGATGATGATCTTCGAGCCGTCGGCGAATTCGATCTCGAGGATGCCGCCTTCCTTCAGCTCGAAATCCGCATCCAGCTCGGCGGCTTCCAGAGCTTGCTCGATGGCGGTCAACGCCTGCGCCGCACGGGTTTCGAATTCGCGTTCGTCCATGGAGTAGCATGATGATTTTATGCGCTTCCTCGCGTGTTTCGTTCTCCTGTGCGTGGCCGCCGCCTGCGGGCAGAAAGGCCCGCTTTACCTGCGGGAAAGCCCTCCTCCCGGCGTGAAGCCGCCCAAGCCCAAGCCCTACGAGCCGGTTCCCTATCCGCGCGACGGGCGCGAAGAAGAGAAGTAGGCGTGCCTTTTCCCTATCGAAACGGCGTCTTGTGCGCCGACGAAGTGCCGTTGGACGAAATCGCGCGGCGCTTCGGTACGCCCTGTTTCGTCTACTCGGCCGCCGCGATCGAGGGTGCGTACCGCGAATTCGCGCACGCGCTCAAGGGCCGCGACGCGCAGGTCTGTTACTCGGTCAAGGCAAATTCGAATCTCGCCATCCTCGCGCTGCTCGCGCGCCTCGGTGCCGGCTTCGACATCGTGTCCGGCGGCGAGCTTGCCCGGGTGCTGGCGGCGGGCGGCGAAGCGCGCAAGACGCTTTTTTCCGGCGTCGGCAAAAGCGAAGCCGAGATCCGCTATGCGCTGGAAAAGGGCATTGGCTGCATCAATCTCGAGTCGGAGGCCGAGCTGGCGCGCGTGCACGCCATCGCGCGCAGCCTGGGCCGGCGGGCGCCGATCGCTTTCCGCGTCAACCCGGACATCGACGCCAAGACCCATCCTTACATCTCCACCGGCCTGCGCGAGACCAAGTTCGGCGTAGCGCATGGCGAGGCGGAGCGGCTCTATAGCCAGGCGCACGGCATGCCGCATGTCGAGCTGGTCGGCATCGGCTGCCACATCGGCTCGCTCCTGCAGGACACCGCGCCTTTCGTCGCGGCGGCGGAGCGCCTGATCGCGCTGGTCGACCGTCTCGAACGCGCGGGCATTCGCCTCAAGCACATTGACGTGGGCGGCGGCATCGGCATCCGCTACAAGGATGAGGCGCCGCAGCCGCCGGCGGCTTTCGTCGCCGGCGTGCTGGCGGCGCTCGGCGAGCGCCGGCACGGGGTGATCCTCGACCCGGGCCGTTCGCTGGTGGGTAACGCTGGCGTTCTGTTGACGCGCGTGGAGTATGTGAAGCCCGGCGCGGCCAAGAGCTTCCTCGTGGTCGACGCGGCGATGAATGACCTAATCCGGCCGGCGCTTTACGGTGCCTGGCACGAGGTCCGGACGGTAAAGGAATCGACGGCCGCAATGGCTGTCTACGATGTCGTCGGGCCGGTGTGCGAGAGCGCCGATTTTCTCGCCAAGGACCGCAAGCTGGCGGCGCAGGCCGGCGACCTGCTCGCCATCATGTCCAGCGGGGCTTATGCCATGGCCATGAGCTCCAACTACAACACCCGCCCGCGCGCCGCCGAGGTTCTGGTCGCCGGGGACGCGGCGCATTTGGTGCGCCGCCGCGAATCGGTCGAGGAGCTGTTTGCCCTCGACCGCATTCCGGCCTGACAATCGCCGGTTCCCATGACCACCGCCACCCGCCGCCTCGCGCTCTTTTGCCTGTCCGTCATCGTGCTGGCGGCCGCGGTGGGCGCCTACTTCTTTGCCGGTGACGGGCGAGCTGCGCGAAAGGAAAGTGCCAAGGCCGGAAAAGGTCCGCAGGCGGTTCTGATCACCGCCGCCGTGGTGCAGCCGCGCACGCTGGAGATCTACGAGGAAGTGGTCGGCACGATCGAGAACGTGATCGACCCGACGGTCGGCGCCGAAGTCGCCGGGCGCGTCACGCGCGTCGCCGGCTTCACGGGCAAGAAGGTCGCCAAGGGCGAGCTGCTCGCCGAGATCGACGCCGCCGACTTCCACATCCAGGCGCGCTCGGACCAGGCGGAAATCGGCCGCCTGTCGAGCCTGCTCGAGCAGCAGGAGAGGGTGGTCGAGCGCAACCGCAAGCTCGTCAGCCAGGGATTCATCTCGCAAAACGCCATCGATGACGCCATCGCGCAGCGCAACGCCCTGCGCCAGCAGCTCACCGCGGCGCGGGCGCGCGGCGAGCAGACCGGCCGCAGCGTGACCAAGTCGCGCGTGGTGGCGCCGATCGACGGCGAAATCGAAACGCAGATCGTGGCGGTCGGCGACTACGTCAAGCTGGGTGACCCGCTGTTCAAGATGGTCGGCATGCAGGAGCTGCGCGTTCATCTGCTGCTGCCGGAGGCGGCCGTCCACGCGCATCAAGCCGGGCCTCAAAGTGGTGCTGTCGCCGCCGGCGGCGCCCGAGCGCCTGCTGGAGGCGCGCATCGACGAGATTCGCCCGACGCTGGGCGTCAACAACCGCGCTCTCAATGCGATCGTCAAGATCCGCGGCGACGGCTCGCTGTTCCGCGGCGGCGGCACGGTCAACGCGCGCATCGTCACCAGCGCGCTCGACGGCGCGCTGATGGTGCCCGAGCAGAGCGTGGTGCTGCGCCCCGCCGGCAAGGTGGTCTATGCCGCTGGAGAACGGCATCGCGCGCCAGCGCGTGGTCGAAACCGGCATGCGCCAGGATGGCATGCAGCACGTCACCAAGGGCCTCGCGGCGGGCGAAAACATCGCCGCCGATGGCGCCGGCTTCCTGACCGATGGCGCCGCGGTGACGGTGCGCGGCCAGGGCGCGGACAAGGGCACCGCGGCCAAGAACGGCAGCCGCAACGACAAGGCCGGCAAGGGCTGAAACGATGACCCTCTCCGAGCTCTCCATCCGCCGCCACGTCTTCGCGTTCATGCTGAGCGCGCTACTGGTGCTGTTCGGCTGGATCGCCTACCAGCGCATGGGCGTGGACAAGCTGCCCTACATCGAATTCCCGATCATCTCGATCACCACGGCGCACAAGGGCGCCAACCCCGACATCGTCGACGCCTCGATCACCAACCTGATCGAAACCTCGGTCAACAGCGTCCCGGGCATCGAGCACATCCAGTCGACTTCGTCGCCGGGCACCTCGGTGGTGGTGATCACCTTCAACCTCGAGAAGCGCATCGACGTCGCTTTCCAGGAAGTGCAGGCCAAGGTGAACCAGGTGGTGCGCCGCCTGCCGAAGGACGCCGATCCGCCGGTGGTGGCGAAGGTCGAGAGCAACACGCAGCCGATCCTCTGGACCGCGCTGCAAGGCGACCGCACCCAGCAGCAGCTCAACCAGTACGCCATCAACGTGATCAAGAAGCGCCTGGAGACGATCGACGGCGTGGGCGAAATCCGGATCGGCGGACGCCGCGACCGCACCATCCGCGTCAACCTGCTGCCCGGCAAGATGGCGGGATTCGGCATCGCCGCGCAGGACATCACCGATGCCTTCGGCAAGGAGCACATCCAGTTCGCCGGCGGCTTCCTCGTCGGCCGCTCGACCGAGCATCTGGTCAAGCTCGACCTCGAGTTCCACAAGCTCGACGACCTCGCCGGGATGATCGTCGGCTACAAGGACGGCTCGCCGGTGCGCCTGCGCGACATCGCCGAGATCGAGGATGGCCTTGCCGATTACCGGCAGTTCGCGCGTTTCAACGGCAAGGCCGGCGATCGGCGTCGGCGTCGTCAAGGTGCCGAACACGAACACCGTCGAGATCATCGACCGCGTGCGTGGATCGGATCGAGAACGAAATCCGGCCGCAGCTGCCGCCGGGGATGGAGCTGCACTACGTGCAGAACGACAAGCTGTTCATCGGCGCCATGGTGGCGGCGCTGAAGAACCACCTGGTCGAGGGCACCATCCTCGCTTCGTTGATCGTCTGGCTGTTCCTGAAGAGCTTCCGCTCCACCGTGATCATTGCCTGCTCGATCCCGGTATCGCTGTTCGGTGCGATCGCGGTGATGTACTTCTTCGGCTATACCTTCAACTCGGTGACGCTGCTCGCGCTGTTGCTGCTGGTCGGCGTGGTGGTCGACGACGCCATCGTGGTGCTCGAGAACATCTACCGCCACCGCGAGGAGGACCGCGGCGCGACCGCGGTGTCGGCCGCCGTGACTGGGAGCCGCGAGGTGACCTTCGCGGTGATCGCGGCGAGCTTTTCGCTGGTGGCGATTTTCGCGCCGGTGGTCTTCGTGAGCGGCATCCTCGGCCAGTTCCTGCGCTCGTTCGCGGTGGTAGTGACCTTCGGCGTGCTGGTCTCGCTGTTCGTCTCGCTGACCCTCACCCCGATGCTGTGCTCGCGCTACCTCGACGTGCAGGAGAAGCACGGCAGGGTGTACTGGCTGCTCGAGCGCGCCTTCCAGGGGATCGAGCGCGCCTATCGGCGCAGCCTCGGGTTCGCATTGCGCAATCGCGGTGTCGTCCTGGTGGCCGCGCTGCTCGCGTTTCTCGCCGCCATTCCGCTGTTCAACAACCTGCCGCGCGAGCTCGCTCCGCAGCCCGACGAAGGCCGTTTCCTCATCGGCATCCGCACGCCGCTCGGCTCGTCGATCGATTACACGGAGACCAAGCTGCGCGAGGTCGAGCAGATCGCCTTCCGCTACCCCGAAGTGGTGACCGAGTTCGGCGTCATCGGGCTCGGCTCCGCGCAGCAGGTGAATCAGGCCACCGTGGTAGCGCGCATGAAGCCTCGCAGCGAGCGCACCCGCTCGCAGCAGGAAGTCATCAACCTGCTGCGGCGCGATCTCGCCCAGATCGCGGGCGCGCAGGCCTTTCCGCGCGCGTTCGGCCTGGTGCAGGGCCAGCGCTCGGAGCCGCTGCAATTCGTCGTTAAGGGGCCGAACCTGCAGGAGATGGGCCAGGTCGCCAGGGACTTGCAGGCGAGGCTGCAGGCCGATCCGGAGATCGGCCGCATGGACAACAATCTGCAACTCGACCTGCCCCAGCTGGTGCTCGAGCCCGACCGGGTGCGCGCCGCAGGGCTGAACCTTAACTCGTCCGACATCGCGCTTGCCGTGAACATGCTCTCGGGCGGGATCGACATCGCGAAGTACAACGACTCCCCCGGCGACGGCGAGCGCTACGACATCCGCGTGAAAGCGAAGGAAGGCGAGTTCCAGCAGCAGGCCGACCTGTCCAAGATCTACCTGCGCAACCGCCAGGGGCAGCTGGTGCGCCTGGACTCGGTGGCGCGTTTCCGCGAGGCGCTCGGCCCGGCGGTGATCGGGCGCTTCGACCTGCAGTATTCGGCGACGTTCTTCGCCAATCCCGACGATTGCGCTCGGCGCGGCGATCGAGAAGGTGCGCGGGGCGTCGCAAAGCTTGCCGATCGGTTACCAGGTGGTGTTCGTCGGCGAGGCCGAGCAACTGGAAAAGACCGCCGCCGCCACGGCGTTCACCTTCATGCTAGCGCTCGCGCTGCTGTTCATGGTGCTCGCCAGCCAGTTCAACAGTTTCCTGCAGCCGCTCTACATAATGCTCGCGGTGCCCCTCGGCATCGTCGGCGGCATCGCCGCGCTGTGGCTGTCGGGCAGCACGCTGAACATCTACTCCGGGCATAGGCTTGGTGCTGCTGATCGGCCTGGTGGCGAAGAACTCGATCCTGCTCGTCGACCTCACCAACCAGCGGCGCGAGCAGGGGATGAACATCGACGACGCACTGCGCGACGCGTGCCCGACGCGCATGCGTCCGGTGGTGATGACTTCGCTCACCATTATCCTCGCGCTGCATGCCGGCGGCCATCGGCCTGGGCGCCGGCGCGGAGACCAATAAGCCGCTCTCGCTGGCGGTGATCGGCGGCATGATTACCTCGACCCTGCTGACCCTGGTGGTCGTGCCCGCCGGCTACTCGCTCGTCGAGAACTGGCGCGAGCGCCGGCGCGCGGGCCAGGCAGCCGCCGCGGGCTCGGTGCAGGCGCCGCACGCGCCGCGCAAGGACCAATAGTGGCACTCGGCCCCGAGGCACGCAGCCTCGCCGTGTTCTGCGACTTCGAGAACGTCGCCCTCGGCGTGAAAGAGGCGAGATACGCGCAGTTCGACATGGCGAAGGTGCTCGAACGGTTGCTCGCCAAGGGCTCGATCGTGGTCAAGAAGGCGTACTGCGACTGGGAGCGGTACAAGGAATTCAAGGCAACCATGCACTCGGCATCGTTCGAGCTGATCGAGATTCCGCACGTGCGCCAGTCGGGCAAGAACTCGGCCGACATCCGCATGGTGGTGGACGCCCTCGACCTTTGCTACACCAAGTCCCACGTCGACACGTTCGTGATCGTGAGCGGAGATTCTGATTTTTCGCCGCTGGTGTCGAAGCTGCGCGAGAACGCGAAGACGGTGATCGGCGTCGGCGTAAAGAACTCGAGCTCCGACCTGCTGATCAACAACTGCGACGAATTCATCTACTACGACGATCTGGTGCGCGCCGACGAGCAGAAGCGCCGCGCGGCCAAGAAGCGCCGCGAAGCGGCGCCGGTGAGCACCGGCGGCGACAAGGGCAACGGCGGCGACAAGAAGCAGGAGGCCTTTGACCTGATGCTCGGCACGCTCGAGGCGCTGATGGCGGAGCGCGACGCCGACGAGCGCATCTGGGGCTCGATGGTGAAGCAGGCGCTGAAGCGCAGGAATCCGGGCTTCAACGAGTCGTACTATGGCTTTCATGGGTTCTCCGACCTCCTCGAAGAAGCCGAGAAGAAGGGTCTCATCAAGCTCGAAGCCGACGAGAAATCCGGCGGCTACGTGGTCAGGCCGGCCTAGTCCGGACGCTCTGCGCGCCGCCGCGGGCAAGGGCCTGCGCGATGTCATCGGTCCCGGGCTGAAAGTGCTGTTCTGCGGTATCAACCCCGGCCTCTACTCCGCCGCGACCGGATTTCATTTCGCGCGCCCCGGCAACCGTTTCTGGCCGGCGCTGCACGCGGCCGGATTCACGCCGCGGCTTTTCGCCCCTTGCGAGAACGAGCGCTTGCTCGAGCTCGGCTACGGTCTCACCAACCTGGTTAACCGCGGCACGGCCGCCGCGGACGAGCTATCGCCGGCCGAGCTGGTCGCGGGCGGGCGCAAGCTGGCCGCCAAGGTGCGCCGCTACCGGCCGCGCGCAGTAGCGTTTGTCGGTCTGGGGGCGTATCGCACCGCCTTCGGTCGCCCCAAGGCGACGCTCGGCCTGCAAGCCGAGCCGCTCGAGGGCGCCGACGTTTGGGTGCTGCCGAGTCCGAGCGGACTGAATGCGAACTACCAGCTGCCTCAGCTCGTCCAACTGTTCAGGCAGCTATGGCAACGAAGCTCGACAAATCGCTGAAGCGGGAAATCGACATCGAGGGCAAGCCGTTCATGCTCACGATCTCGCCCGAGGGCCTGAAGCTGGTGCCCAAGGGCAAGCGCAACGGGCTGGAGATTGCGTGGAAAGATCTGGTGAGCGGCGACGCCGCGCTCGCCACCGCGCTCAATGCCTCGCTCAAGGTCTAAGGATCTGCACGGCTTCGCGCCGGACGAATGCCCGGTCGCGCTGCTGCTGATCGACTGGATCAACGACCTGGAGTTCGACGGCGGCGATCGCCTGTTCCCTCAGGCGCTGGCGGCGGCGAAGGCCAGCGCGGCGTTGCGCCGGCGCGCGAAGCAGGCCGCGTGCCGGTGATCTACTGCAATGACAACTTCGGCAAATGGCGCTCGGATTTCCGCTCGCTGCTCGAGCACGTGCTCGAAGACGACGTGCGCGGCAAGCCGATCGCCCAGCTGCTCAAGCCGGATGACGAGGACTACTTCGTTCTCAAGCCCAAGCACTCCGCCTTTCATTCGACCAGCCTGGAAGTGCTTCTCGCCCACCTCGGCGCGAGCACGCTGATCCTGACCGGCATTGCCGGAAATTTCTGCGTGCTGTTCACCGCGCACGACGCGTACATGCGCGACTTCAAGCTCGTGGTGCCGCGCGATTGCTCGGCTTCGGAAGAGGAAGCGGATAATCGCCACGCGCTCGAGCACATGGCGAAGACTTGCAAAGCCGATCATCGGACCTTCGTCCGCCATCGACTTCGCGCGTCTGAGAAAGGTAGCCTAGTAGGTCTTGTAGGGCAGGAACTTGCCCGACATCTCCACATGCACGCGGTCGCCCTTTTCGTGCGGTTCGCGCGCGATGTCCATCGAGAAGTCGATCGCGCTCATGATGCCGTCACCGAACTCCTCGTGGATCAGCTCCTTGATGGTGGTGCCGTAGACGTTGACGATCTCGTACCAGCGGTAGATCAGCGGATCGGTCGGCACCGCGCTCGGCAGCGAGCCCTTGTAGGGCACGGTCTGCAGCAGCATCACCGCTTCCTCCGGCAGGTCGAACAGCTTGCCCACGGTCTCCGCCTGCTTCTTGGTCATCTGCATCTGGCCGAGGCAGGCGGCGGTGGTCCACTCCTTGGAGTGACCGACCTTCTTCGCCACCTCGCTCCATTTGATGCCTTTCTTCAGCTTGCGAAAGGCGATGAGGTCGGTGACGTCCTCGCGCTTCATCGGCTTCATCAGGGCGCTAATTCCGGCGTCGGCGTCTCGCTTCATTGCGGTACTCCTCCAGTTGATAGGTTTTGCGACCGGTTGACCAGGAAATCGACCAGGTGGTTGCGCGCCCGTAGTAGCGTGGATCGTGGTGCACCTCGGTGCGGCTCGCGCGGCTTGGGCAGCGGGTTGGCGAACGATCTCCGCGATGCGCGCGCCAGGGCCGTTCGACATGAGCAGGATGCGGTCGGCGAGCAGCAGCGCCTCGTCGACGTCGTGCGTGATCATGAACACCGTCTGGTGCGTCGCGGCGCAGATGCGCACCAGCTCGTCCTGGATGTTGCCGCGCGTGAGCGCGTCGAGCGCGCCGAACGGCTCGTCGAGCAGCAGCATCTTCGGCTGGATCGCGAAGGCGCGCGCAATGCCCACGCGCTGCTTCATGCCGCCGGAAAGCTCGGAGGGCTTCTTGTGCTCGGCGCCGGTGAGGCCGACCATGTCGATGAACCTTTGACTGTGGACCTGCACCTGGACTCGGTTCCAGGCCGGCCAGCGCGAGCGCACCGCGAACGCCACGTTGCGCATCACCGAAAGCCATGGCATCAGTGCATGACCTTGGAACACCACGCCGCGGTCGAGCGACGGCCCGGCCACCTCGCGCCCGTCCATGATCACCACGCCGTGCGAGGCGACATCGAGTCCGGCGAGGATGTTGAGGATCGTGGTCTTGCCGCAGCCCGAGTGGCCGATGATGCAGACGAACTCGCCTTTGCTCCACGGCGAAGTCCACGCCTCGAACACGTCGCTCGTCGCCGAAGCGTTTCGCCGAGACCCTGCACCTGCAGGAACACATGCTAGTCGACGTAGGTCACGGCCTTCTGCAGCCGCGAGAACAGGAAGTCGAGCGCCATGCCGACCAGCCCGATCGCGAGGATGCCGGAAAGGATGTTGGCGATCGACAGGTTGTTCCACTCGTTCCAGACGAAGTAGCCGATGCCGGTGCCGCCCACCAGCATCTCGGCGGCGACGATCACCAGCCAGGCGATGCCGATCGAGATGCGCATACCGGTCATGATGGTCGGCGCCGCTGCGGGCAGGATCACGCGAAGGCCTTGCGCAGCGGCGACACTTCGAGCGTGCGCGCCACGTTCAGCCACTCGCGCCGCACCGAGGCGACGCCGAACGCGGTGTTGATCAGCATCGGCCAGATCGAGCACACGAAGATCACGAAGACCGCCGAGACGTTCGAGTCCTTGAGCGTAAAGAGCGCGAGCGGCATCCAGGCGAGCGGCGAGATCGGCTTCAGCACCTGGATGAAGGGTCGAGCGCGCGGTAGACGAGCGGCGACATGCCGATCAGGAAGCCGGCCGGCACCGCCACCAGCGCCGCGAGCGAGAAGCCGAGCAGCACGCGCGAAATGGAATAGGCGAGCTGCACCCCGATTCCCTTGTCGTTCGGCCCGCGGTCGTAGAACGGGTCGCGTACGTGCTCGGCGAGCTTGCGGCCGAGGTCGGCAGGGTGTCGGAAACGCCGACTTGGCGCCGACGGCGGCCTGTGCGCCGACGAGCTTCGCGTACTCGGAATCGGCGGCCGCAGTCGCGACCTTCGGCAGCGTAGCGAGATGCCACGCGCCGACCGCCCGCCGCAAGCAGCAGCGCAGAGAGCAATCCCGCCATCAAGCGTTTGCTTCATGCTCGCTTGATCGCGAAGCCGTCGACGTACTCCTTCGGCTTCATCGGGTCGAAGGCGCGGCCCATTACGCTGAAGCTCTTGTAGGTCGACTTGGGCGGCGTCGAGGCCGGCCTCGGCCATCAGGCGCGTGGCGTCGGTGGCCAGAAACACTTCGCGGGCCACCTTCTGGTAGTCGACCTCGCCCTTGATCTGGCCCCAGCGCTTCATCTGCGTGAGGATCCAGACCGCGAAGGAATGCCACGGGAACGGATCGAAGTCGATTCGGTCGGGCACTTGCGCACGTTGCCGAGGCCGTCGGCGAAAGTGCCGGTCAGCACCTGCTCGACCACCGTCACCGGCTGGTTCAGGTAGTTCGCCGGCGCGATGGCCGCGGCGATCTCCTTGCGGTTCTCGGACTTTTCGCGCGTAGGCGGTGGCGTCGATGATGCTCTTCAGCAGCGCGTGGTAGGTATTCGGCATGGTGGTGACGAACTCCTTCGACGCGGCGAAGGCGCAGCATGGATGACCGTCCCAGATCTCTTTCGACAGCGCATGGATGAAGCCGACGCCGTCGTACACCGCGCGCTGGTTCACCGGATCGGGCGCGAGGAAGCCGTCGATGTTGTCGGCGCGCAGGTTGGCCACCATCTCCGGCGGCGGCACCGCGCGGATCTGGATGTCGCGGTCCGGATCGAGGCCGTGCTCCGCGACGTAATAGCGCAGCAGGTAGTTGTGCATCGAGTAATCGAACGGCACCGCGAACTTGAAGCCCTTCCATGTTTTCGGGATCGCGCTGGTCCTTGTGCTTGATCGCCAGCGTAATCGCCTGGCCGTTGATGTTCTCGACTGCCGGCATGGTGTAAGGCACCGGCGTCGCGCCGGCGCCGAGCGTGATGGCGAGCGGCATCGGCGAGAGCATGTGCGCAGCGTCGTATTCCTTGTTCAGCGTCTTGTCGCGGATCACCGCCCAGCCGGCGGTCTTCACCACCTCGACGTCGAGGCCGTGCTTGGCGTAGAAGCCCATCGGGTGCGCCATGATGATCGGCGTGGCGCAGGTGATCGGGATGAAGCCGACTTTCAGCTTCTGCTTCTCGAGCTTACCGGCGCCTTGCGCGAATGCTTCCTTCGCCGCGCCGAGTGGGAAAGCGGCGGACAGCGCGGCAAGCGCGGTACTCGTACCAACAACCTTCAGGAAACGCCGGCGAACCGACGGATCCGGAAAGGCGGCTCGCAGCAGCGCCTCTTCCACCAGGCGTCCTTCGCTTTCGTGATCAGCCTGCGAGCCGTGCCGGCCGCAGCTGCAAGTCGAGAACAGGCCCATGGGTGCTCCTCGTTGGCGACGTGAACGCCAACGGTCTGCACCAACCGTGCCACGCGCTAAGGCCTTGTCTTTACTCGGAAGGGCGTTTGGCTGTTGGTCACGCAATAGTGCAGGGGCAGCTGCGCCCGCCCCACAACGGTGCTTACGGCGGATTGAGCTGCTGATAAGCGGCGTTGGCGACATTCAGCAGATCCTCCTTGCTGATGTCGCTCGAGGACACGGCGTAACCGACCTTGCTGTCGACCCAGTAGAACACGCCCACGGTGCCTTCGCGGGCATAGCGGAACGCGGTCGAGCGGTTGCCGCCCATGTCGCTGCGCACATAGAGCGTCACGCGCGTGCCGCGGTTGCACTGGTACATGAAGTGCGCCACCGGTCCCTGCTCACCGGGCAGCAGTCGGCCACCAACCAGGCTGTAGCCGACCGCTTCGAGCTTCGGCGCGCGCAACTGGGTGCCAAGGCGCTTCGACAGCCATGCCACCAGATGCGCTTCCTGATCCGCGCCGACTTCGACCGGGTGACGGACCTCCGGCGAGTACGTCGCGTGCGCGACGACCGCACGATGCGCCATCACTGCGGCGGCGTCGCCGGCGGCCGCCGGCACGGGCGGCGTGCCGTGCAGTTGCCAGCCGGCGATAGCGCCGAGCACTGCGCCGAGGCCGATCCATCCCGCAACGACGGCCATGCGCCGTACGCGGCCCGCACGCAAGGCCAGCTGCAGGCGCTCGGGCACCGGCTCGTCCAGCACGCCCTCGTAGGAGGTGCGCAATTCCGCGGCGAGCTGGCGGTAGCTCTCGATGCGCTCGGCGTCCTCCGGATGCGCGGCGAGCCACGCAGCCACGGCCACGCGCCGCTCCTCCGGCAGCTTACCGTCGGCGTAAGCCTGCAGATCCGCTTCGGTGACGAGTGCGTCGCTCATCTAACCACTCATTTTACGAGCTTCAATTTCGCGGCCGTCCCCTGCCCCTGCATCATCGCGCGCAGCTTGTCGCGCGCGCGGGACAGGCGCGACATCACGGTGCCGATCGGGATACCGAGGGTGCGCGCGACTTCCTCGTAGCTCATTTCTTCCAGCGTCACGAGAAGCAGAACCGCACGCTGCTCGGCCGGCAAGCGCGCGATTGCGCGGTCGAGGTCACGCACCAGCAGCGCATCGCCCTGCGGCGCGCGCTGCGCGAGCTCGGGCATCTCGTCCTCGAGCGTGTCGGTGACGCGCGAAGCGCGCACCCGGTTGACGTGAACATTGTGCATAACCGTAAACAGCCATGCGCGCAGGTCGGTCCCGCGGCGGTAGAGGTGCAGCTTGGCCCAGGCGCGCTCCAGCGTGTCCTGGACCAAATCATCGGCAGTCGCCCGGTCCCCGACCAGCGCGCGGGCATAGCGCCGCAGCCGCGGGATCAGCTCAACCAGGCGCTTGGCTTCGTTCATAGGGGGAACAAGGCGCCTGGACGACCTATTCCACGCGCCGGTGTTTCATTCTACTTGCCGTCTTCCGGCAATGGCGGCAGGGAACGGAGGAAAGCGATCATGGCGTTCAGGTCCTCCGGGGTGAGCTGGCTGGTGGTATTGGCGATGACTTCGCCCATTTCCTTGGCTGGAACGTCGCCGTCGGCCGTGAGGCCGGTGGTGAGGAAGTTGCGCAAGTCGGCATCGCTCCAGCTCTTGAGCCGGGTGGGGGTAAGGTTCGGCGCCACATCCTTGGCACCGGCGAGGAAGCGGTCCTTGTTCGCCCCTCCGAGGAAGTTGCGCGGCGTATGGCACTCGCCGCAATGCCCGAGCGCTTGCACGAGGTAGGCCCCGCGATTGACCGGGGCGCTCTTCGCCGGGTCCGGCATGAGCGGCCCCGGCGAGAAAAACATCCACTTCCAGGGGCTCACCAGCAAGCGCCAGCGATAGAGGAAGCCGAGCTCGTGCGGTTCGTTCGCGCGATTGCTCTGCGGCAGCGTACGGAAGTACGCCCACAAGTCGCGCAGGTCGGCGTCGCTCATGAGCGTGAACGATGGGTACGGAAAGGCTGGAAAATAATTTGCACCGTCGGGCCGGCGCCCTTCGCGCATCGCCCGCATGAAATCGGCTTCCGACCAGCGGCCAATGCCGGCCTCCGGATGCGGCGTGATGTTCGGCCCGTAGAACGTGCCGAAAGGGGTCTTCAGCGCCCGGCCGCCGGCGAAGGCGGCGGCCTTGTCCTGGCTTCCTTCCTTCGGCTCCACGGTATGGCAGCCGACGCAGCCGCCCGCCTTGGCGAGATATTCGCCGCGCCTGGCGTCGCCCTGCGCAAAGCAAGTCGCCGCCAGCCAGAGAAAGAAAAGCCCCGCCAGGGCGGGGCTTCGTCGCAGCACGATGGCTTTGCTACTTCTGCCGGAAACTTTCGTGGCAGCCGCCGCACGTCTTGCCCACGGCAGCGTATTGCTGCTTCACGCCCGCTTCGTCCTTGGCACGCGCGAGCTGACCGAGCTTGGCGGTTTCCGTCTGCAGCCGCTGTGCCAAGTCGTCGAACTTCGCCTTGTCCGACCAGATCGCCGGCAGCGCTTTGGTGTTCTTCTCGTCCTTGGTGCTTTCATGAAACCCGTCCCAAGGCATCTGCGCCAGATTTTCGAGATAAGTCGCGTTGCGCGAAACCACGTCGGCGTTGTAGGGCGATACCTTGCCGGAAGCCATGCCGGCGATCGGCCCCCAGTATTTGCCGACCAGTGTCATCGCAGACTGGCGCTGCTTGACCAGGGTGTCGGGCTTCACCTGCGCGGCCGCGAATCCAGTCAGGCCGCCTAGCGTTACCGCAACCACCGCTGCCACAAGGCTTTTTCTCATCTCGTTGCTCCTCTTATCGCGGCATGGGCCGCATCGGTGGAAAACACCACTGGCGCCTCCAGTATTCCGTCAGCGCAGGCCGGCAGCATACTCCGCCACCGCGCGGATCTCGCGATCCGTGAGGCGCGCCGCCACCCCGCGCATCATCCCGTTCGGGTCGTTTGCCCGCCCGCCCTCCTTGAAGGCTTTGAGCTGGGCGGCGACGTAGTCGGCGTACTGCCCGGCGATTCGCGGGTACTGCGCCGGCATTCCGGCACCCGCTGGCCCATGGCAGCCGGCGCAGGCGGGTACCCCGGTGGCGGCATTGCCACCGCGCCATAGGCGCTGGCCAGCCGCCACGAGGTTCTTATCGCTGGCGGCCGCCGGCTTCAGCTTCTGCCCGCCGTAGAAAGCCGCCAATCCCTTCATGTCGGCCTCGGAGAGGTTCGCCACCATCCCCATCATGATCGGGCTCTCGCGCGCGGGCTTCTTACCCCCTTGCGCCTTGAAGTCCAGCAGTTGCTTATTTAAATACTCGGGAATCTGTCCGGCGATTTTTGGATTGGCCGGCGCAGTACTGTTGCCATCCGCGGCATGGCACGCGGCGCAGACCTGCGTGGCGATGCTCTGCGCCTTCACGTCCTGTGCCAGGGCCTGCGCGGTAATCACCGCGGCTGCGGCGCCACACACCAATGCACGTATCATCCCCTGGCCCCCGGATCGTGGAAAGGCGCGATTTTATTAGAATATTCTCGCAAGCACAGTTCCTTACTTCAGCCGGCAACGCGGCCGGCCTGCCCGCCCCCGACCTGCCCGAGCTCGTCTTCGCCGGGCGCTCCAACGTCGGCAAGTCGAGCGCCATCAATGCTCTCACCGGGCGCAAGCGTCTTGCCTTCACGAGCAAGACGCCCGGCCGCACCCAGACGATCAATTTCTATGCGCTAGGCGCGGAAGACGACCCGCGCGCTCGGCTGGTGGACCTCCCGGGCTACGGCTATGCGAGAGTGCCCCAGGCCATGCGCGCACAATGGCAGGAGCTAGTGGGCGCTTATTTGAACTCTCGCCCTGCCCTCGCCGGCGTGGTGGTGATCATGGACGCACGCCACCCGCTGACCGCGCTCGATGCGCAATTGCTTGCCTGGCTCGGCGATACGCGCAAACTAGTGCTGCTTTCAAAAGCGGACAAGCTGTCGCGCGCCGAGCAGGCCGGAACACTCAAGAGAATCCGCGCGTCAGTGCCGGGCGAAGTGCGGCTCTTTTCAAGCGTTACCCGGCAGGGCATTGACGAGTGCCGCGACCTGCTCGAATCCTGGCTCGAGCAGGCCGCGCCGAAATAAAAGGCCCCCGGTAAAGGGGATATAAACCGGGGGCGAAACGCCTTAACTTTGAATTAAGGCACCCGCTCAGGGAGGAGAAGCGGGAGACGATCAACTCGTCCGAAGGTAAGATTCCAGCGCCCGGACAAAAGTTCCCCCGGCAAAACCCTACAAAAAATGAACATTTACGGCAGCTTCCCGAGCGTGCGGATGCGGCGCATGCGGCGCGACGAATTCTCGCGGCGGCTGATGCGCGAGACCACACTCACCCCGGGGGATCTGATCTATCCGGTGTTCGTGCTCGACGGAAAAGCCCGCACTGAGAAAGTGGACTCGATGCCCGGCGTCGAGCGCATGACCATCGACAAGCTCCTGCCGGTGGCGGAGCAATGCCTCAAACTCCGCATCCCGGCGCTCGCGCTTTTTCCGGTGATCGAGCGCAAGCTAAAGACGCTGGATGGCCGTGAGGCGTTCAACGCCAACGGCCTGGTACCGCGCGCCGCCGCCGCGCTGAAAAAGCGCTTTCCCGAGCTCGGCATCATGACCGACGTCGCGCTCGATCCCTATACGTCGCACGGCCAGGACGGCGTGGTCGACAAAAACGGCTACATCCTGAACGACGTCACGCTCGATATCCTGGTCAAGCAGGCCCTCGCCCAAGCCTACGCGGGCGTCGATATCGTCGCGCCTTCCGACATGATGGACGGACGCATCGGCCGGATTCGCGCCGCATTGGAAAAGGCCGGCCACATCCACACCAAGATCATGGCGTACTCGGCGAAGTACGCTTCCGGTTTCTACGGCCCGTTCCGTGACGCGGTCGGCTCGGCTAAAGCGCTCGGCAAGGCCGACAAGCAGACTTATCAGATGGATCCGGCCAACTCGGACGAGGCGCTGTGGGAAGTCGGCCTCGATCTCGCCGAAGGCGCGGACATGGTGATGGTGAAACCCGGCCTGCCGTACCTGGACATCCTGCGCCGCGTGAAGGACGAGTTCAAGGCGCCGACTTGCGTCTACCAGGTGTCGGGCGAATACGCGATGCTGCGTGCGGCGATCGGCAACGGCTGGTTGCCGGACACTTGCGTGATGGAAAGCCTGATCGCCTTCAAGCGCGCCGGCGCCGACGGCATCCTCACTTACTTCGCGCTGGAAGCGGCTAAGGAGCTGTCGCGAGCGAAAGCGTCTTGAGGAAGCGCTCCGGGTTCTGGTAGCCGATTACACGCAGGCCCTTCAGCTCGCGGCCCTCGGCGTCGAAGAAGATGATGCCCGGCGGCCCGAAGAGCGAGAAGCGCTTGAGCAGCGCCTTGTCGTTGTCGTTGTTCGCGGTCACATCCACTTGCAGCAGGAGCATGCGGTCGAGCTCGGCACGCACCTTGGGATCCGAGAAGGTGAATGCTTCCATTTCCTTGCATGAGACGCACCAGTCGGCATAGAAGTCGAGCATC
Source organism: uncultured beta proteobacterium (assembly GCA_963810475.1). GTDB lineage: Bacteria > Pseudomonadota > Gammaproteobacteria > Burkholderiales > SG8-39 > SCGC-AG-212-J23. Next base: position 110,985 of record CAWENY010000017.1, read on the forward strand.
ACCAGCCTGCCCGGCGCCTTGAGCCGGGTTTGCAGCTCGTCCAGCGAGGCGACCCGAGTCCACGCCATCGGCGCGGAGTGCGGGGTACCGGACGTGAATACTGCGAGCGGACGCAGCGGATCGCGGCTGCCCGCCAGCGCGCCGGCGAGGATAGCGATGCCGACGGTCACCGGCAGCGCGGCGGCGATCCACGACCGTCGCAGAAGCAATGCCACCCCGAATGCGAGCAGGCTCCACGCCAGCATGCCGGCGAGCGGCGGCAGCACCGGCGAAAGAATCCACACCGCCACGGCAAGCAGCATGAGGCCGAAAAAGTTCTTTACCGCGACCATCCACGCACCGGCGCGCGGCAACAACGCGCCTTCGGACAGACCCACCAGCATCAGCGGCACGCCCATGCCGAGCGCCATGGCGAACAGGGCGCTGCCGCCGAGCACCATGTCGCCCGAGCGCGAGATTTCGAGCAGCGCGCCGGCAAGCGGCGCCGATACGCACGGACTGACGATCACGGCCGAAAGCACCCCCATGGCGGCGACCGAGGCCAAACGGCCGCCCTTCAATCTTCCGTGGGCGCCGTGCAGGCGCTGCTCGACAGCGTGGGGAAGCCGCAGCTCATAGACCCCGAACATCGACAGCGCGAGGAGCACGAACACCGCGGCGAACGCGCCGAGCACCCAGATGTTCTGCAGATAGGCAGCGAGGAGCGAGCCGACATACGCAGCCGCGACCCCGGCCGCGGCATAGGTCAGCGCCATGCTCAGCACATAGGTTCCGGACAACGCCAACGCGCGCGACTTGTTCAGACGTGCGCCCTCGCCGGCAACGATGCCGCCCAGGATCGGGATCATCGGCAGCACGCACGGGGTGAAGCTCAGCAGCAGGCCGAAGCCGAAGAAGCTCGCCAGCACCAGCGCGGCGTTGCCCTGAAAGAGCTGGGCGATATCCATGTCGCTTGCGAAAATCGACCAGCGCGGCCCGGATTTCGACGGGCCCGACATGCCGCTAACGAGGTGCAATGACGCCTGCGATTCCATCGGCACGTAGCACACGCCGATGTCCGCGCAGCCCTGCGATACCACCTTCAGATCGAAGCGTCCCTCGCCCTGGGCGGGAATGCGGATGGTGACCTGCCGCCGATAGGTCTCGGTCTCGCCAAAGAATTCATCCTTGTGGCGCGCGCCGCGCGGCAGATCGGCCGCGCCGAGCTGCACCGATGGATTGCCCTCGCTGCTGAAGCGGAATTTGTCGCGGTACATGTAGTAGCCGTCCGCGATCGCGAACTGCACCTCCACCACGCCGTCGAGCACGCGCGCGCTGAAGCGGAATGCCTTTTCCGGCTCGAGCAGCTCGTCGGCTTTCTTGAACCATTGCGCCGCCGCGGGGCTGGCGAGCGCCAGCCAAAGAAAAGCGAGGAGAAGGCGTTTCACGGCTGGGCGGTGGTTTCGGCGGCGACCCAATCGAGATAGGCAGGCAGGCCGCGCTCGATTGGGACCGCGATGATCTCGGGAAGTTCGTAGGGGTGCCCCGCGCGCAGCGCCTGCTCCAGCGCGGCGTAGCGCTCGGCCGTGGTCTTGATCAGCATCGGGTGCTCCTCGTCGCGCTGCACCGCGCCCTTCCAGCGGTAGACCGAGCGGCACGGCGCAAGGATGTTGACGCAGGCGGCGAGCTGCTTTTCCACCAGGAGCAGCGCGAGCTTCTCGGCTGCGGCGCGATCCGGCAGGTTGGTCAGCACCAAGAGCTTGGTAGACTCCATGGGCCTATTCTAGCGATGCATAAAGTTACAGTTCAGCCGAGCGGTCAGAGCTTCGCCGTCGAGGATAGCGAGTCGGTGCTCACGGCGGCGCTGCGCCAGGGCGTGATGCTGCCGTACGGCTGCAAGAACGGCGCTTGTGGCTCCTGCAAAGGCAAAATCGTCAGCGGCGCCGTCGACTACGGCCACTACCACGCGCGCGTGCTCACCGAGGAGGAGCGGGTGCACGGCAAGGCGCTTTTCTGCCAGGCGAAGCCACTCGGCGAGCTGGTGATCGAGTGCCGCACGATCGGCGCCGCCAAGGACATCGCGGTGCGGCTGCTTCCCTGCCGCGTGCAGCAGCTCACCAAGGTGGCCGACGACGTCGTCATCGTGCAGCTCAAGCTGCCGGCGAACGAGCGGCTGCAGTTTCTGGCCGGCCAGTACATCGACTTTCTGCTGAAGGGGGGCGAGCGGCGCAGCTTCTCCATGGCCAATCCGCCGCACGCCGACGAGCTGATCGAGCTGCACATCCGCCATGTGCCGGGAGGCAACTTCACCGACCACGTGTTCGGCAAGATGAAGGAGCGCGACATCCTCCGGTTCGAGGGCCCTCTCGGCAGCTTCTTTCTGCGCGAGGACTCCACCAAGCCGATCGTGTTCGTCGCGAGCGGCACCGGCTTCGCGCCGATCAAGTCGATCATCGAGAGCGCGCTGCACCGCAAGGTCGAGCGGCCGATGGTGCTCTACTGGGGCTGCCGGCGTCCGAAGGACCTGTACCTCAACGCACTGGCCGAGAGCTGGGCGCTGGCGCAGCCCAACTTCCGCTACGTGCCCGTGGTGTCGGAAGCCGCCCCCGGGGACGCCTGGTCGGGCCGCCGCGGGTTCGTGCACCGCGCGGTGATGCAGGACTTTCCGGATCTGTCCGGCCACCAGGTCTACGCCTGCGGCGTGCCGGTCATGGTCGATTCGGCGCGCAAGGATTTCATCACGCAGTGCCAATTGCCCGAGGACGAGTTCTACGCCGATAGCTTCACCACCGCGGCAGACCTCGCGGCCGACGAGATCAAATAGTCAGGCCGCGGTCAGCCAGCGACTTCGCCGAGATAGGCCTCGCGCACCTTGGGATTGTTGAGCAGGTCGCTGGCTTTCCCGGCGAGGCTGATGGCGCCCGATTCCATGACATAGCCGCGATGCGCGAGCTCGAGCGCGAGGCGTGCGTTCTGCTCGACCAGCAGGATGGTCACGCCGCGGGCGGCGATTTCCCGTACCACCTCGAAAATGCGCGCCACCATCATCGGCGCTAGGCCCATCGACGGCTCGTCGAGCAGCAGCAGCCTGGGGTCGCCCATCAGCGCGCGCGCAATGGCGAGCATCTGCTGCTCGCCGCCGGACAGGGTGCCGGCGACCTGGAGGCGGCGCTCCTTCAGTCGCGGGAACGTCTGGTATTGCTTCTCGGTGCTGCCGCCACCGCGCGCGTAGGCGCCCATGGCGAGGTTCTCTTCGACCGTGAGCTGGGGGAAAATGCCGCGGCCCTCCGGCACCATGACCAGCCCATGGCGCGGCAACTCGTGAACCTGCGCGCGAGAAATGTCTTTTCCGGAATAGGTGCATCGCGGCTGCGGAAGACGCGATCACGCGGCAGATCGCCTTCAACGTGCTGGTCTTGCCGGCGCCATTGGCGCCGATCAGGCAGACCAGCTCCCCTTCGGAGACCTCGAGGTCGATGCCCTTCACGGCGCGAATGCCGCCGTAGTGCACTTCCAGCCCTTTGACCTCAAGCAGCTTTATGCGGCGCTCCCAGGTAGGCCTCGATGACCTTCGGGTCCTTCTGCACTTCGGCCGGCGCGCCCTCGGCAATCTTCTCGCCGTAGTCGAGCACCATTACGCGATCGCAAACGTTCATCACCAGGCGCACATCATGCTCGATCAAAAGCACGGTCACGCCGTCGTCGCGGATGCGGCGGATCAGCTTGCCGAGCGCGAGGCGCTCCGACGGATTCATGCCGGCTGCCGGCTCGTCCAAAGCGAGGAGCTTCGGCTCGGTGGCCAGGGCGCGCGCGATCTCCAGCCGGCGCTGATCGCCGTAAGGGAGGCTGCCGGCGGCGTCATTGGCGCGCGCGCGGATGCCGACGTAGTCGAGCAGTTCCAAGGCGCGCTTTTCGATGGCTTTTTCTTCCTCGAGGGTCTTGCGATTGCGCAGGATCGCGCCCAGCACCCCGGCATGGGTGCGCGCGTGGCGCCCGATCATTACGTTCTCGAGCGCCGACAGGTTCACGAACAGGCGGATGTTCTGGAACGTGCGGCCGATGCCGGCGGCGGCGACTTGGTGCGCCTTGAGGCCGGCGAGGCTGCGGCCGTCGAAGCTGAAGCCGCCGCCGTCGGGCTGGTAGATGCCGGTGAGCACGTTGAACAGCGTGGTCTTGCCCGCGCCGTTCGGGCCGATGAGGCCGTAGATCTCACCTTTGCGAATCGAGAACGAGACCTCGCTCAGCGCCTGGACGCCGCCGAAGCGTTTCGCAATGCGATCCCCCGAAAGGAGGTCTACGTCACGCAGGCTCAAGCGGCGCGCTCCTCAAGCTCGCGCTTCCGCACCGCCGAGGGCAGCAGGCCCGCGGGCCGGTACAGCATCACCAGCACGAGCGCCAGGCCGAAGAGCAGCATGCGGATTACCTCGGGCTCGATGATCATGCGGCCGAACAGGGCCTCCTGCACCGGCGTCACGGTCCAGCGCAGGATCTCGGGCACGAAGGAAAGCAGCAGCGCGCCGAGGATCACGCCCCAGACGTTCCCCATGCCGCCCAGCACCACCATCGAAATCACCATGATCGATTCGACCAGCACGAAGCTCTCGGGCGAGATGAAAGCCTGGATCGCGGAGAACATGCCGCCGGCGATGCCGCCGAAGCTCGCGCCCATGGCGAAGGCGAGCAGCTTGAGGTTGCGCGTATCGATCCCCATCGCGCGCGCCGCGGTCTCGTCCTCGCGGATCGCCTCCCAGGCGCGGCCGATGCGCGAGTTCTGCAGCCGCAGGTTGACCGCGATGATGGCGAGCGCGACCGCCAGCAGCAGGTAGTAGTACTTGATCGGGCTATCGAAGCGGAAGCCGCCGAAAGCGAAGGGGTCGATGCCCGCGATACCCTGCGGGCCGTTGGTAATGTTCACCGGGCGCGAGAGGTTGTTGAGGAAGATGCGGATGATCTCGCCGAAGCCGAGCGTGACGATGGCGAGATAGTCGCCGCGCAGCTTGAGCGTCGGCGCGCCGAGCAGCAAGCCGAACAGGGCGGCGACCGCCGCGCCGATCGGCAGGATGACCCAGAACGGCAGGTGCAGGCCGAACTGCGGGCTGGCGAGCAGCGCATAGACGTAGGCCCCTACCGCATAGAACGCGATGTAGCCGAGGTCCAGCAAGCCGGCGAAGCCGACGACGATGTTCAGGCCCAGCGCCAGGATGATGTAGAGGATGGCGTAGTTCGTGATGCGCACCCAGGTGGTTCCGACCTGCGTCAGTGCGAATGGCAGCAAGGCAAGTGCTAGGCCGATCAGCGCGAAGCCGACGTAGATCAGCCAGGGACGGCCGCGCGTATCGAAGTACGCGCGCATCAGGCCCGGTCTCCGACGCGCTCGCCGAGCAGGCCCTGCGGGCGGAATACGAGCACCAGGATCAGGACCACGAAGGCGAACACGTCCTGGTAGTTCGAGCCGAACAGGATGAAGTGGCCGCCGCCCTCGCAGGCCTGCAGCGGCACGCCCCACTGGCAGACATCGGTGAGGTCGCCGATGTAGCCCGCGCCGAGCGCCTCGACCAGGCCAAGAAGCACGCCGCCAAGCATGGCGCCGGGAATATTGCCGATGCCGCCGAGTACCGCCGCCGAGAATGCCTTCAGCCCGAGGACCGACCCCATGGTGTATTGCGCCAGGCCGTAGTAGGTGCCGAACAGCACGCCCGCCACCGCACCGAGCCCCGCGCCGATGACGAAGGTGATGGCAATGACGCGGTTGACGTCAATGCCCATCAGTCCGGCGACGTGCGCGTTTTGCGCCGTGGCGCGCATCGCGGTGCCGAGCGGGGTGCGGTAGACCAGGATCGCGAGGCTTGCCATCAGCGTGAGGCAGATGGCGAGGATCGCGATCTGCACCGTGGTGATTGCCGCGCCGCCGATGAAGTAGGTGCGCGACGGGATGATCTGCGGGAACGCGAGAATGTTGCGGCTCCAGATCATCAGCGCGAGGTGCTGCAGGATGATGGACACGCCGATCGCGGTGATGAGCGGCGCGAGGCGCGGCGCGTGCCGCAGCGGACGGTACGCCAGGCGCTCCATGCCATAGCCCACCAGCATGCACACCGGCACCGCGCATCCGGCCCCGATCAGGACGATGGCGACCGGCGGCAAGCCGCTGGGCACCAGCAGGTTGATCACGGTGAACGCCACCATCGCGCCGATCATCACCACTTCGCCGTGCGCGAAGTTGATGAGCTGGATGATGCCGTAGACCATCGTGTAGCCGAGCGCCACGACGGCATAGACGCTTCCTGCGGTCAACCCGTTGACCAACTGCTGCAGGAACGTGTCCATGTCGGAGCGCAAGCCTAGCAGAAATGAAAACGGCACCCGCGGGTGCCGTTTTCGTGCAGCTAGCTCGGCGAGGCTACTTGGCGCCTTTGGCGAATTCCTCGTAGCTCTGCGATTTGTCGCCCTTGATGACCGCGACCGGCAGCAGCTTGCCGCTTTTCATGGTGAAGATCGTCATCTCGGCGTCCTTGCGGTCGCCCTTGCCGTCGAAGCTGATCTTTCCGGTGGCGCCGCTGAAGTCGATCTTTTGCAGCTCCGGCAGGTATTTCTTCGGATCGCTGGAGTTCGCCTTCTGCATCGCCGCGATCAGCATCTTGGCCGCGTCATAGGTGAACGGCGAGTAGAGGATCGGGTCGGCGTTGAACTTCTTCTTGTAGGCCTCGAGGAACTTCTTGTCCGCCGCGTCGACCGGGATGCCCGCCTGCGAGCACAGCAGGCCCTCGGACGCATCACCCGCGAGCTCCTTCATTTTGTCGGTGCAAGCGCCGTCGCCGAACGAGAACACGGCCTTGATGCCGAGCTCGCGGCCCTGCTTGAGCAGCGGGCCGCCGGTGGCGTCCATGCCGCCGTAGAACACGGCATCCGGATTACGACCGCGCAGCTTGGTGAGCACGGCTTTCCAGTCGGTGGTCTTGTCGGTGCCCTTCTCGCGCGGCAGCACGTTGATCTTCGCCGCCTTGAGCGTTTTCTCCACTTCGTTGGCGATGCCTTCGCCGTAGGCGGTGGCGTCGTCGATCACGGCGACCGTCTGCGGCTTTGTTGTTGGTGGCGAGATAGCTGGCGATCGCCGGGCCCTGCTGGTCGTCGCGGCCGACGACGCGGAACTGGGTCTTGAAACCCTGCTCGGTGAGCTTCGGGTTGGTCGCCGAGCCGGAGATGACCGGGATGCCGGCTTGGTTGTAGATCGGCGAGGCCGGGATCGAGGTGCCGGAGTTCAGGTGGCCGACGACGCCGACGACCTTGGCATCGACCAGCTTCTGCGCGACGGTGGTGCCGACTTTCGGGTCGGCTTGGTCGTCTTCGGCAACGAGGGTGAACTTCACCTCCTTGCCGTCGATCTTGGTCTTGGCGGCGTTCGCCTCTTCGATCGCGAGGCGGGCGCCGTTCTCGTTGTCCTTGCCGAGGTGCGCGATGCCGCCGGTGAGGGGGCCGACGTGGCCGATTTTCACTTCGCTGCCGCCGCCGCTGCCGCTCGGGCCGCAGCCGACGGTAACGAGGGCGGCGGCGACAGCCGCCACCATGGCGGGAATGCCGAATTGGATGCTCTTCATGAAGTCTCCCAGGGGTTCGATCAGGTACTGCCGAAGGCGAATATCATACTCCGGCAATGCCGCGGAAAATCAAGCTCACTTCTGCGAAAGGATCCACTTCACCAGCGTATTGATGTCAGCGTCCGGCACGGCGCTGTTGGGCGGCATCGGGATCGTGCCCCACACGCCCTGACTGCCGTCCTTGACCTTGAGTGCCAGCTTCTTCGCCGCCTCCTTGTCGCTGCGGTACTTGGCCGCGACGTCCTTGTAGGACGGACCGACCATTTTCTTGTCCACCGTGTGGCAGGCGAAGCAGGCGTGTTTCTTCGCCAGCTCCTCGCTCGCCATGACCGGACATGCGGCCAACAGCATGAGAAATACCACCACTTGCTTCATGCATTCTCCTGAGGAATTGCGCTCAGTTTAGCGAATCGGCTTGGTGAAGGGGAACACCTTCGTGTAGCCGAGGATGTCGGTCACCAGCAGCACCAGGAACACCAGCACGATCGCGCCGAGGATGTTGATGCCGCCGGCGGGCAGACCATCGATGTTTGAAACGACCTGCGCCGCTTCGGCGTCGGTGAGCGCGGCCGCACGCGCCCGCGCCTCGGCCGGATCGACGCCGTAGGCGCGCAGCTGTGCCTGGACGTCGGCGCGCTCGAGCAGGCTGCCAATGCGCTGGTGGTCGATCGCGGCGTCGGTGACCACGAGTGCGGCGTGGGCTTGGAACGGCGCGGCGAAGGTGAGGATGAGCAGGCCGGCCACGAGGCGGCGGAATTGGGCGATCATGCAATTCTCCTTTTCTTGTTCATGAAAATATTAGCATCCGAAGTCTTGCGCTTCTGGTTCGGCGAGGGTGCCGAGTACGGCGCGGTTGACCAGCGCTGGTTCGCCAAGGATCGGGCCTTCGACGCCGAGGTGCTCACGCGCTTTTCGAAGCTGCATGAAGAGCTCAGCGCAAGCCGCGCATGGCTCGACGTGCCGCATGAGTGCCTCGCCCGCATCATCGTCCTCGACCAGTTCCCGCGCAACATGTTTCGCGGCACCCCGCGTGCGTTCGCCACCGATGCGCTTGCGCTTGCCGCGGCGCGCCACGCGATCGCGAGCGGCTACGACCGCGACTGGCTGCGGGTGGAGAAAATCTTCGGCTACCTCCCCTTCGAGCACAGTGAAGCGCTCGCCGATCAGGAGCTCGCCTGCGAGCTGATGCGCCCGCTGGGCGAAGAGCAATACGACTACGCCCTGCGCCACAAGGCCATCATCGAGCGCTTCGGGCGCTTTCCGCATCGCAATGCCATCCTCGCGCGCAAAAGCACGCCGGACGAAATCGAATTCCTCAAACAGCCCGGCTCAGGATTCTAGGTCGGTCACCGCCCCGAGCGAGGCGGTCGAAACCAGCCGGCGGTACTTGGCGAGCAAACCATGGGTATGGCGCGGCTTCGGCGCCTTCCACTTCCTGCGCCGCGTCGCCAGTTCCTTCGCGGGGACGTTGAGCTGCAGCAGCCGCTTCTTGGCGTCGATGGTGATCGAGTCACCCTCCTTCACTAGAGCAATCGTGCCGCCGACATACGCTTCCGGCGCGACGTGCCCGACCACCATGCCCCAGGTGCCGCCGGAGAACCGTCCGTCCGTGAGCAAGCCGACCGATTCGCCGAGCCCCTGGCCAATCAGCGCCGAGGTCGGGGCGAGCATTTCCTGCATGCCGGGGCCGCCTTTCGGCCCCTCGTAGCGGATCACGAGCACGTCGCCGGGCTTGATTTTCTTCGCCATGATCGCCTTCATGCAGTCGTTCTCCGAGTCGAATACGCGCGCCGGGCCGGTGATGACGGGGTTCTTCAAGCCGGTGATCTTGGCCACGCAACCCTCGGGGGCCAGGTTGCCTTTAAGGATCGCGAGGTGACCATCGCGATAAAGCGGCTCGGACCACGGCCGGATCACGTCCTGGTCGGCGCGCGGCTCTGCCGGCACGTCCTTCAGCATCTGCGCCATCGACTTGCCGTGGATCGTGATGCACTCGCCGTTGAGCACGCCGTTCTGCAGCAGGATCTTCAGCACCTGCGGCACGCCGCCGGCGCGGTGGAAGTCGACCGCGACATAGCGCCCGGAAGGCTTCAGATCGCACAGCACCGGGACTTTGCGGCGCATGCGCTCGAAATCGTCGATGGTCCACTTCACGCCCGCCGCCGAGGCGATGGCGAGGTAGTGCAGCACGGCGTTGGTCGAGCCGCCGGTGGCCATGACGAGCGCAATGGCGTTCTCGATCGACTTGCGCGTAATGATGTCGCGCGGCCGCAAATTGTTTTTTACTGCTTCCACCAATACGCGGGCGGATTCGGCCGCCGAATCCGCCTTCTCGGAATCCGGCGCCGCCATCTGCGAGGAGCCGAGCAGGCTCACGCCGAGGGCCTCGAACGAGGAGCTCATGGTGTTCGCGGTGTACATGCCGCCGCAGGCGCCGACACTGGGGCAGGCGTTCTTCTCGATACCCTGGAAGTCCTCCTCGGTCATCTTGCCGGCGCTGAACGAGCCCACCGCCTCGAAAGCCGACACGATGGTGAGGTCCTTGCCCTTCCACTTTCCCGGCTTGATGGTGCCGCCGTAGACGTAGATCGCCGGCACGTTCATGCGCGCCATCGCCATCACGCCGCCGGGCATGTTCTTGTCGCAACCGCCGACCACCAGCACGCCGTCCATCGCCTGACCGTTCACGCTGGTCTCGATCGCGTCCGCGATCACCTCGCGCGACACCAGTGAGTACTTCATCGCCTCGGTTCCCATGCCGATGCCGTCCGTGACAGTCGGCACGCCGAATACCTGAGGCTTTGCTCCTGCTTCCTCGAGCGCCGCCATCGCCCGGTCGATAAGCGGCTGGATGCCGGCGTTGCAGGGATTCATCGTCGAATGGCCGTTGGCCACCCCGACGATCGGCTTTTCGAAGTCGCCGTCGCCGAAGCCAACCGCGCGCAGCATCGCGCGGTTTGGCGAGCGGGCGACGCCGTGGGTAATCAGACGGGAGCGGCGGTTCGCGGGGGTCGTAGCCATGCAGTGGTCCTCCTTTGGAAGCGCGATTCTCGCTGCTGGAGCGCGGGCAATCCAATGCCGTCGCGGTGCTCCTGTAATACTCTGCGGGTATGGAACTACCGGAATTGTGGCAGTTGCGGTATTTCTTGGCCGTCGCCGAGCAGTTGCATTTCGGTCGCGCGGCCGCGGCGCTGCATATCTCACAGCCGCCGCTGTCCCGCGCGATCCGCGCCCTGGAGCAGCGTCTCGGGGTCGTGCTGTTCGCCCGCAGCCGGCGGCGCGTCGAGCTCACGCCCGAAGGAACGCGCTTGTTAGGCGAGGCGCGGCGCATGCTCGGGCAGCTCGAACGCACGGTGCAGGAAGTGCGCGGCATGGCGCGCGGCGAAGAGGGGCGCCTGCGCATCGGCTTCGTCTCGCTCGCCGACTACGGCGTGCTGCCCGGATTGCTGAAAGCGTTCAAATCCGCGCGCCCCGGTATTGCCCTCGCGCTGCGCGAGATGCTTTCGCCCGAGCAGGCGGCGGCGCTCGCGGCAGGCGAGCTCGATTTCGGTCTGCTGCTGCCGCCGGTGTCGGACGCCGAGCCGCTCGAGCATTTGGTGGTGCAGCGCGAGCGCTTCGTCGTCGCGCTGCCTTCGAGCCATCGGCTGGCGGCGGGCAAGGGCAAGCTTGCGGTGAGCGCGCTCGCCGGCGAGCCATTTGTCATGGTGCCGCGCGACATCGCCCCCGGCTTGTACGATATCGTCACCGGGCTGGCCGCGGGCGCCGGCATTTCCTTCAACGTCGCCCAGGAGGCGATCCAGATGCAAACGGTCGTGAGTCTTGTGTCGAGCGGGCTGGGGGTAGCCATCGTGCCCGGGTGCATCGCCAATCTAGGCAGGCGCGGCGTGGTGTATCGCGAGATCAACGACCGCCACCCGCGGCTCGACCTGTGGCTCGCCTGGCCGCGCGGCGGCCTCGGCACCGCCGCGCGCGACTTCCTGGCGCTCGCGCGCCGCGCCCGCTAGGCCCCTGGTGCTGGTCCATCCGAACATCGACCCGATCGCGTTCTCGGTCGGCCCGTTGGCCGTGCGCTGGTACGGCCTCATGTACCTCGCCGGCTTCGCGGCGGGCTGGTGGCTCGGCGTGCGCAGAATTGCCAAAGGCCAGGCGCCGATCACCCGGGCGCAGCTCGACGATCTGCTGTTCCTCATCGTGCTCGGCGTGATCCTCGGCGGACGCCTGGGCTACGTGCTGTTCTACAAACCCGGCTACTACGCAGCGCACCCGCTCGAGATCTTCTATATCTGGCAGGGCGGCATGTCGTTCCACGGCGGGCTCCTTGGCGTAATGCTGGCGATGGTCTTCGCCGCGCGCCGCCACGGTGTCGATTGGCTGCGCCTCATGGACTTCATCGCGCCGTTGTGTCCGCTGGGATTCGCCGCCGGCAGGCTCGGCAATTTCATTAACGCCGAACTCCCGGGACGCGTGACCGACCTCCCCTGGGGCATGGTGTTCCCCGGCGCCGGCGACGCACCGCGCCATCCGTCGCAGCTCTACCAGTTCGCGCTGGAGGGCGTTGTGCTGTTCATTTTCCTGTGGTGGTTCTCGTCGAAGCCGCGGCCACGCGGTCAGGTGTCGGCGATGTTCCTGCTCGGCTACGGCGTGCTGCGCTTCATCGCCGAATTTGGCCGCGAGCCGGATTCCTTCATCGGCTATCTGGCGCTCGGTCTCACCATGGGGCAATGGCTCTGCCTGGCCATGATCGCCGGTGGCGCCGCGCTGTTCGCGTGGAGTCGGCGCTAGACCCGGTCCTCGGCGCGGTACTTCCGGTCTTCGGACTGGTTGCCAGCGGCTGGCTCGCCGGGCGTTTTCGCATCGTCTCGCAGGCGTCGAGCCATGCTCTGAACCAATTCGTGTACGCATTTGCCCTGCCGGCCATGCTGTTCGTCGCCGTCTATCGCGGCTCGCTCGACGAAATCCTCAGCGGCTACTTCCTGCTCGCGGTCATCGGCGCCACGTTGGCGACGGCGGCGGTCGGGTTCCTCGTTTCCCATCTCTCGTCTGCCTCGCCCGCAGAAAGCACGATGCGCGCGCTGAACGCGTCGTTCGCCAACACCGGCTACCTCGGCATTCCACTGGTTACCGTTGCCTACGGCGAGCGCGCCGCCCTTCCCGCGGCGCTCGCGACGGTCGCCACCAACATCGTCTCGTTTGCGCTCGCCATCGTCTGCCTGGAGCTGTTCGTCAATCGGCGCAGCGGCGGCGTGCGGCGCGCGCTGACCGGCGTGGCGATGAGTCCGCTCATCTGGCCGATTGCGCTCGCAATCCTGATCGTCGCCATCGGCGTGAAGGTGCCATTGCCGGTGGAACGCTTCGCCACCCTGCTCGCCGGCGCCGCGGGACCGTGCGCGCTTTTCGCCATCGGCCTCTTCGTCTCGCAACTCTCGATCCGCGCCGGCGCGGCAGCCAGCTGGCAGACCACGATCCTCAAGCTCGCCCTGCATCCGCTCCTGATGGCGCTGCTCGCCTTCTGGGTGCTGCCGGTCGATCCGTTCTGGGCGATGATCGCCGTGGTGTGCGCGGCACTTCCGCTAGGCGCCACCGCCTTCGTACTGGCGCAGCGCTACAAGCTGCTCGAAGCCGAAACGTCGACCGGCGCGGTGATCTCCACCTTGGTCTCCGTGGTGACGGTCTCGCTGGTGATGCTGCTCCTGTCGCAAACCGCGCGCGCCGACGAGAATGCATGGAAGCTGGTCCAGGGCGGCGGACAAGTGCTGTTCATCCGCCACGCCTCCACTACGCTGGGTGTCGGCGATCCGCCGGGTTTCCGGCTGGAGGACTGCGCGACGCAGCGCAATCTTTCGGATGAGGGGCGCGCCGAAGCGAAGCGGCTCGGCGAAGCGCTTCGCGCGCGCCAAGCGCCCATTGGCGAAATTCTGTCGAGCCCCTGGTGCCGCTGCCAGGAGACCGCGCGGCTCGCTTTCGCGCGCGAGGCAACGACCTGGACGGCGCTCAGCAACCTCTTCGGCCGGCGCGAAGCCGCCGACGCCCAGGTGCGCGAGATGCGCAGCCGCATCAGCAGCTACCGCGGAAAAGGCAACCTGGTGCTGATCTCGCATGGCTCCACCGCACTGCCGCTCACCGGCGTTTCACCGCAGCAAGCCGAGATCATCGTGCTTACCCCGCTCGGCGGCGAGAAATTCCGCGTCGCCGGCCGAATTGCGCCTCCCTAGAGCGCGCTCTCCAGGAGACGCGCCACGTGCACCGCCTCGCGCCCGGTGCCGTCGGTGATCTGGTGGCGGCAACTCGTGCCGTCGGCCACGACCTTTGCCTGAGGAGCGTTGCGCACGGCAGGCAACAAGTTCAGCTCGGCCATCTTCATCGAAACCTCGTAGTGCTCGGCCTCGTAGCCGAAGCTGCCCGCCATGCCGCAGCAGCTCGTCTGTATCGTCGCGACCTTTAGACCCGGAATCATCCCGAGCACCTTTTCGACCGCCGGCATGACGTCGAACGCCTTCTGGTGGCAGTGACCGTGGAGCAGCACCTGCTGCTCCGTCGCCTTGAACTTCAGCTTGCCCGGCTTCTGCGCGAGGAATTCCTCGAACAGCTGGGCGCTCTTCAGCCGGTCGCCCACGCCGGCCATGACGCTGAACTCATCCCTCAGCGAAAACAGGCAGGAGGGCTCCAGTCCGACGATCGGCACGCCTTTGGCGACATAAGGCGTGAGCGACTCGACCATCTTGCGCGCTTCCTTCTTCGCCTCGTCCACCAGACCGGCTGACAGGAACGTGCGTCCGCAGCACAAACCGCGCGGCGCATGCACACGGTAACCCGCCGCTTCGAGGACCTTCTTCGCCGCCCGCGCGTTGTCCGGCTCGAAGTACCGATTGAAGGTGTCGACGAAAAGAACCACGTCACCCTCGCTCGTCCCTTCGTCCCTGAAGAAATCGCTGCGCCACTTTCGGGAGCGCGCGCTTTGACGCGCAAATCCCAGAGAACTTTTCAGCAACTGAAGAGGCCAAGTTCGATAAAGGCGCCATACGCGCGGCCCAAGGCGCATAACGTGGTAGATAGCCGATCGCACGATCGCGCGCGGTCAGGCCGTGCTTCGCCTTGTAGTGCGCGAGGAACTCGACTTTCATCCGTGCCATGTCGACCCCGGTCGGGCACTCGCGCTTGCAGCCTTTGCACGAGACGCAGAGGTCGAGCGCCGCTTTCACAGCCTCCTCGCCTTCCGCGCCCAGCTGGTTGGAAAGAGCGAGGCGCAAGGTGTTGGCCCGACCGCGGGTGAGGTGCTTCTCGTCGAGCGTCGCGCGGTACGACGGGCACATCGTGCCGGCGTCGAACTTGCGGCAGTGGCCGTTGTTGTTGCACATCTCGACCGCCTTGTCGTAACCGCCCCACTCGCTCCAGTCGAGAGCGCTCGCCGGCACCGACGTCTGGTAGCCCGGTTTGAAGCGGAACAGCTCGCGCTCGTCCATGCGCGACGGATTGACGATCTTCCCGGGGTTCATCAGGCCCTTGGGGTCGAGCCAGGACTTGATCTCGCCCAGCGCCGCGGTGAGGCGCGGGCCGAAGAACGGCGCGATCCATTCGGAGCGCACCAGTCCGTCGCCGTGCTCGCCGGAGTAGGCGCCCTTGTATTCGCGCACCATGGCGCTCGCTTCCTCGGCGATGGCGCGCATTTTCTCGGCGCCGTCGCGGCGCATGTCGAGGATCGGGCGCACGTGCAGTGTGCCCACCGAGGCGTGCGCATACCAGGTGCCGCGCGTGCCGTTCTTTTCGAACACGCGCGTCAGGCGGTCGGTGTATTCGGCAAGGTGCTCGAGCGGCACTGCGCAGTCCTCGATGAAGGAAACCGGCTTGCCGTCGCCCTTCATCGACATCATGATGTTCAGCCCGGCCTTGCGCACCTCCCAAACGGCGCGCTGTAGATTGGCGTCGGTGATTTCGACCACGCTGCCCGGCAGGCCGAGGTCCGCCATCAACTGCACCAGGTCCTTCAGACGGCCGGCGCGCTCGTCGGCAAATTCCACCAGCAGGATGGCGTCGGGATCGCCCTTGAGGAAAGCGTTCACCGTCTTGACGAACGCAGGGATCTCGCGCGCCAGGCCGATCATGGTGCGATCGACCAGCTCCACCGCCGAGGGGCCGAGCTTGACGATGTGCTGCGTAAGCTCCATCGCGGTGTAGAACTTCGGGAAGTGGCACACGCCGAGCGAGCGCTTCTCGGGCAAGCGTGCAAGCTTGAGATGCAGGCGCTCCGAATAAGCCAGCGTGCCCTCGGATCCGACCAACAAATGCGCGGCGTTGGCGTGCGGCGGGCCGAGGTGGTCGAGGTTGTACCCGGCGACCTTGCGCAGCACTTTGGGGAAGCGCTTTTCGATTTCCTGTTTTTCGCGCTCGTACAAGCCCTTCAACCGGGCGATGAATTCCCCGTACGAACCGGAAAGGTTCTGGTCCATCGGCCCGAAGCGCCAGCGCTCGCCGCTGGTCGTAAGCGCATCGATGGCGAGCACGTTGTGCACCATGTTCCCGTAGGCGATGGAACGCGAGCCGCACGAGTTGTTTCCCGCCATGCCGCCGATCGTGGCTTGCGCGCTGGTCGAGACATCCACGGGAAACCAAAGGCCGTGCTTGCGCAGCTGCGCATTCAACGCATCCAGCACCACGCCGGGCTGCACGATCGCCTGGGCTGGCGAAACGTCGACTTGCAGCACGCGGTTGAGATACTTGGTGTGGTCGATGACGAGCGCTTCGCCCACCGCCTGGCCGCACTGGGAGCTGCCGGCGCCGCGCGGCAGGATCGGGATGCCTTCCTCCACCGCGATGGCGATCGCCGCGCGCGCCGCCTCTTCGCTGCGGGGCACAACGACGCCGATCGGCTGCAGCTGGTAGATCGAGGCGTCGGTCGAATAGCGTCCGCGGCTGGCCGCGTCGAACATGACCTCGGCGTCCAGCTCCTTGCGCAGGCGCGCGGCGAGACCGGAGCTGCCGGCCCGCGCAAACCTGACCGGGATCAAGGGGGCGTTCATAGGGGGAATGGTTAGAATAACCCAATGACCCGACGTGCCGGCCGCCACTTCCTTCAAATCCCGGGCCCGACCAACGTGCCCGATCGCGTGCTGCGAGCCATCGATTTCCCGACGATGGACCATCGCGGCCCGGAGTTCGGCACGATCGGCAAGGAAGTCCTCGCCGGAATGAAGCGCGTGTTCAAGAGCACGCAAGGCGAAGTGGTGATCTATCCGGCTTCCGGCACCGGCGCGTGGGAGGCGGCGCTGGTCAACACCCTATCGCCCGGCGATCGCGTGCTGATGTATGAAACCGGCCATTTCGCCACGCTATGGCAGAAGATGGCGGCGAAGCTCGGGCTCGAGATCGAGTTCATCGCCAGCGACTGGCGCCGCGGCGCCGATCCGGAGGCGATCGAAAAGAAGCTGCGCGCCGACGCCGATAAGCGAATCAAGGCGGTGTGCGTGGTGCACAACGAAACCTCGACCGGCGTGGTTTCCCGCGTGCCCGAAGTCCGGAAAGCGATCGATGCGGCGAAGCATCCCGCGCTTTTCATGGTCGACACGATTTCCTCGCTCGCCTCGATCGACTACCGCCACGACGAGTGGGGCGTCGACGTCACCGTCGCCGGCTCACAGAAGGGCCTCATGCTGCCGCCGGGGCTGTCGTTCAATTGCATCTCCTCGAAGGCGATGGCCGCGAGCAAAGCCGCGCGCCTCCCCCGCAGCTACTGGGCGTGGGACGAGATGATCGCCAATGGCAAGACCGGCTATTTCCCGTACACGCCGGCGACCAACCTGCTCTACGGCCTGCGCGAGGCGCTCAAGATGCTGCTCGACGAGGAAGGGCTGGACGCGGTCTTTGCGCGCCACCAGCGCCACGCCGAGGCCACGCGTCGCGCGGTGCGCGCCTGGGGGCTCGAGGTGTTCGCGCTCGATCCGCGCGAGTACTCAGGCTCGCTCACCGCGGTAATGATGCCGGCGGGGCACGACGCCGACCGTCTGCGGAAGATAATCCTCGAAGCCTTCGACATGTCGCTCGGCACCGGCCTCACCAAGCTCGGCGGCAAGGTGTTCCGCATCGGCCACCTCGGCGATTTCAACGATCTCACGCTGATGGGCACGCTCGCCGGCGTGGAGATGGGACTCGAGCTCGCCGGCATCCCGGTGAAGAAGGAAGGCGTGCAAGCCGCGATGGAGTATCTCGTCACCGCGGCGTCCGCGCCGGCTCGCAAGGTAGCTTAGCTGAAGCAATGAGCGGTCCGCTGGCGGGCGTCAAGGTATTGGAGCTGGCGCAGATCATGGCCGGCCCGACCTGCGGCATGATGCTCGCCGACCTGGGCGCCGACGTGATCAAGGTCGAGCGCGTTCCCGGCGGCGACGATACCCGCCGCATGGACCGGCCCTCGGTGCGCGGCGAGTCGGCGTCGTTCATGGCGATGAACCGCAACAAGCGCGGCATCGCGCTCAATCTCAAGCTGCCGCCGGCGCAGGAAGCGCTGAAGCGCATGGCGGCACGCGCCGATGTCGTTACCGAGAACTACCGGCAGGGCACGATGGAGAAGCTCGGCGTTGGTTATGAAAGCCTCTGCGCAAAATAAACCCCGCGCTCATCTATGTCTCGATCTCGGGCTTCGGCCGCACCGGTCCGTACGCCGATAAGGGCGGCTACGACCTCATCGCGCAAGGCATGTCGGGGCTGATGTCAGTCACCGGCGAAGCCGGGCGCGCGCCGGCGAAATCCGGCGGCCCAGTGTGCGACATCAATGCCGGCATCCTCGGCGCGCTCGGCGTGGTCTCCGCCTACGTGCATCGCCTGAAGACGGGCGAGGGGCAACTCGTCGAGACGTCGCTGTTCGAAGCCGGCATCCAGCAGATGTACTGGCAGGCGGCGATCTACTTCGCCACCGGCGAAGTGCCGGGCCCCACCGGCTCGGCGCACATCCTGTCGGCGCCTTATCAGGCGTTTCGCGCGGCGGACGGCTGGCTGAACATCGGCGGCGCGAACCAGGCAAACTGGGAGCGCATGTGCCGCGTGCTCGAGCGCGAGCGACTGGCTGGAGGATGCACGCTTCCGTACCAACGCCGACCGGATGAAGAACCTCGGAGCCCTGACCGAGGTGATGAACGCCCGGCTGAAGAGCCGCAAGGTGGACGAGCTGATCCAGGCGCTCGAAGCCGCGGGCGTGCCCTGCGGGCGGATCAATTCGATCGCCGAGGTCGCGGCCGACCCGCAGGCGCTTGCGCGCGAAATGGTGGTCGAGCTCGAACATCCGCGCGCCGGGCGCACGCGCGCGCTCGGGCTGCCTGTGAAGCTGTCGCGCACACCCGGCAAGGTCTCACGCGCGGCGCCGCTGCTCGGGCAGCACACGCGCGAAGTGTTGGAGGAGTTCGGCTTCTCGCGCGCCGAGATCGACGCGCTGGTACAGAGCGGAGCCGCAGTCGCTGGCTGATATCATCGCCGCACAACGATAGGAGGAGTACATGAAGACTCTGAAGTGGCTTGCCGGCGCTGCATTGGCGCTGACCAGTATTGCGGCGCAGGCACAGCAATGGCCGCAGAAACCGATGATTTTTCTCAACCCGTTCCCTGCGGGCGGCGGCACCGACACCTTCGCCCGGCCGATCGCGGCCAAGCTCTCGCAGCAGCTCGGCGAGCAGGCGCTGATCGAGAACCAGGGCGGCGCCGGCGGTACGGTGGGCGCTGCAAACGCGGCGAAGCGTGCGCCGGACGGCTACAACTGGTTCTTCGGCGCCGTGCACCATACCATCGCCGAGAGCCTGTACACCCGGCTGAACTACAGCCTGGAAAAGGATTTCGAGCCGGTGACCGTCGCCGCGTTCGTGCCCAACGTCGTGGTGGTGCATCCGAAGCATAAGGACACGCTCAAGACGCTGAAAGACCTGATCGAATACGCCAAGGCGAACCCGGACAAGCTGAATTACGGCTCCGCCGGCAGCGGCACGACACACCACCTCTCGGTCGAGCTGTTCAAGACCATGACCGGAACCAAGCTGGTTCACGTGCCCTACAAGGGCGCCGGGCCGCTGATGGTCGACATGCTCGCCGGGCAGGTCGATCTCGCGTTTGACGGCATGGGCACCTCCGCCAACCAGATCAAGGCGGGAAAGCTGATCCCGCTCGCCATCACCAGCGCGAAGCGCAACCCGGTGCTGCCGAACGTGCCGACCATGCAGGAAGCCGGTGTGCCGGGCTACGAGGTGCGCACCTGGTACGGCATCTGGGCGATCAAGGGCACGCCGCCGGCGATCAAGGAGCGCATGTACAAGGAAATCGTCAAGGCGATGAACGAGCCCGATCTCAAGCGCATCTGGGCCGAGCAGGGCGCCGATGCGGGCGGCATGCCGCCGGCCGAGATGGAGAAGCTGGTAAAGGCCGAGATCGCGAAGTGGGCGAAGGTCGTGAAGGACGCCGGCGCCAAAGTAGACAACTAGTCGCTTAGAGAATCCCCTCGGAGCGCAGCTTGGCGATCTCCGAGGGGTTTTTCTTCAGCAGATCCCTCAGGATTTCTTCGGTGTGCTGCCCCAAGGTCGGGGGCGGCGCATCATGCTGCACCGGTGTCTCCGAAAAGCGCATCGGGCTTCTGACCAGGGAGACCTTGCCGGCGGTCGGATGGGCCAGTTCCATGCGCAGACCGCGCGCCACCGCTTGCGGCTCGGCGAAGACCTGCTCCAGGCTGTTGATCGGCCCGCACGGCACGCCGGCGGCTTCGAGCGCATCGAGCCATTGCCGCATGCTGCGCTTCGCCATGATCTCGGACAGGATGCGGGTCAGCTCCGCGCGGTTGGCGACACGCTTGCCGTTGGTCGCAAAGCGCGCGTCGTCAGCGAGCGCCGGCTTGCCGGCGACGTCGCAGAACTTCCGAAACAGGTTGTCGTTGCCGCAAGCGACGATCACGCTGCCGTCTGCGGTCTTCAGCACCTGGTAGGGCGCGATGTTGGGATGATCATTGCCGAGCCGCGCCGGCGATTCGCCGGTCGCCAGATAGTTAGCGCCCTGGTTGGCCAGCACGGCGACCAGCGAATCGAGCAGCGCGAGATCCAGGTGCTGCCCTTTGCCGGACTGGGCGCGATGCGCGAGCGCGGCGCAGATCGCCACGCTCGCGTACATGCCGGTGATCAGGTCGGCGATCGGGATGCCGGCCTTTTGCGGCCCGCCGCCAGGGCGATCGTCGCGCTCGCCGGTCACGCTCATCAGGCCGCCCATGCCCTGGATCATGAAATCGTAGCCCGGACGCTCGCGCCACGGTCCGCTATGGCCGAAGCCGGTGACCGAGCAATAGATGAGGCCGGGGTTCAGCTTGTTCAGCTGCGCATAGCCCAGCCCGTAGCGGTCCAGGTCGCCGAACTTGAAGTTCTCGAGCAGCACGTCGCAGCGCGTCGCCAACTCGCGCACGATCGCCTGGCCGTCGGGCTGGGCGATGTCGAGCGTGATGGATTTCTTGCCGCGGTTGGCGCAGGCGAAATAGGCCGATTCGGTGGTGTCCCGGCCCTGCGCGTCTTTCAACCATGGCGGACCGAAGGCGCGAGAGTCGTCCCCCTTCTTCGGCCGCTCCACCTTGATGACTTCAGCGCCGAGGTCGGCGAGGTTCTGTGCCGCCCACGGCCCGGCGAGCACGCGCGTCAAATCGAGAACACGGATTCCTGCGAGCGGCCCCGGCATGGGCGCCGAGTTTACTGCATCCCGCGCGCTATTTTTGCTTGACGACGAGGTTGTTGTGCACGGTGCGCACGCCGCTTACGCCGGCGGTGACGCGTCCCGCGCGCGAAGCCATGTCTGGCGCCGGAACGAAGCCGGAGAGCTGCACCCCGCCTTCATAAGTCTCGACCGAGATCGCGGTCCACGGAATCCCGCGCTCGGCGATCAGCGCCGCTTTGACGCGCGCCGTCAGCGCGGCGTCGTCCTGCTCGCGCTTGTCGATGTCTTCGCGTGCCGCCAGGTATTCGGCGAGCGACAGCTGGCGGTCCTTGTTGGCGTCGAACTGCGCGAAGCGCTTGTGGATTTCCTGCTCGCCGAGCGCTTCGATCCGCGTCACGTAGCCGTCGCCGTTGCGATCCAGTGCCGCGAACTGCGCAGAGCGCGCGCCGCCGCCGGGCTCGCCTGAACCGGGCTGCGCGAACGCATCCGAATTGAAAGCGAGTGTGAGAGCGAAGAGCAATGCGCGCATCGGTTCACGCCACTATGCGCGCGGCGCGTTAATCCGCTCGGACCTTGTGATAGTCCGCCCTGCTCAGGAGCGTCGCGATTTCGCTACAAGAAGATGCCGAGCCAACTCGCTGAAGCCCGCGCCCGCCGCTGCCGTGGTCACGTAGCGCGGCTTCTCTGCGAGCACGTTGTCGAATTTCCGCACATTGGCCACGCCCACCGAATTGTGGAAAAAGCCGAACATCGGCGCGTCATTCGGCGAATCGCCGGCGAACACGATTTCCCGATTGGATTTCTGCAAATCCATGCCGTAACGCTCTGCGAACAAGCGCTTCGTCGTCGCCAGCTTGTCGTAATTTCCAAACCAGCCGTTGACGTGGATGGAGCTCACCTTGGCAGTCAGCCCCGCCTCGCGCATGAGGGCGGCGATGCGCTCGGCCGCGGCGAGCGGCAGCGGCGCCACATCCTCGCAATAATCGATCGCCAGGTCGGTTTCCCGGTACGACTGGTCGGAAGCGAGGGCGCACCCGGGCACCGCGGCAAGAATGCTGGCGGCGACGGCCTGCAGGCGGGCACGTTTTTCAGCGCGACTCGCTTCGTCTTGCTGAAAGCGCCGCTGCAGGCGCCCGTCGCCGTAGTAGAAGTAGAAGGCGCCGTTCTCACCCACCACGGCGTCGACCGGCCACATCCGCGCAATGTGATCGCACCAGCCCGCCGGCCGCCCGGTCACCGGCACGACGCGAAATCCGGCTGCGCGCAACTGCTCGAGCGCCCCGTAGGCTTCAGCGCTGAGCTTGCCATCGGTAGTCAGGGTGTCGTCGATATCGGCGAGCACGGCCGTCACGCCGCGCGCGTCGAGCTCTGAAAGCGGTTTCACCGCCCGACCACCTTGGCCACGCGCTGGCGCTGCGCCTCGGTCATGTGCAGGCCGCATTTGGTTCGCCGCCACAGCACCGCGTCGGCGGTCCTCGCCCATTCGTGCTGGGTGAGGTAGCTCAGCTCGCGCTCGGTCAGCCCGGCGCCGTAATCCTCGCCCAGGCGACCGTCGCCGAGCACTTCGTGCGCCAAAGTGCCGTGGCGCCGAAATACCGCCTGCAGGAGGGGCGGCGGCAACTGCGGATAGCGCTTGAAAAATTCGTTCTTCGCCGCCTCCCGATCGCTGAAATCGCTTCCCGGTAACGGCGCGCGCGCCGTCCACGCCGGGCGCAGGCCGGGGAAGTAAGGCGCCAGCTTCTCCAGAGCATGCTCGGCGAGCTTGCGATAGGTCGTGATCTTGCCGCCGAATACGGAGAGCGACGGTGCGGCGCCTTCATCGTCATCCACCCTGAGGGTGTAGTCGCGTGTGATGGCGGAAGGATCCTCCGAGCCGTCGTCATAGAGCGGGCGAACCCCTGCATAGCTCCACACGACCTCGGCGGGCTGCGGTGGCCGCGCCAGGTAACGGCCGGCGGCGCGGCAAAGGTACGCGATCTCTTCCTCGCTCGCGACCGGCGCGGCGGCATCGCCTTCATAGTCGATATCGGTCGTGCCGATCAGCGTGAAGTGCTCCTCGAACGGGATCATGAAGACTACGCGGCGATCGTCGTTTTGCAGGATGAAGGCATGCTCGCCCTTGTAGAGCTGCGGCAGCACGATATGGCTTCCCTTCACCAGGCGAACCGCGTCGCGCGTCGCCTGGCCGAGCTTGTCGTTCAGCACCTGCTTCACCCACGGTCCGGCGGCGTTGACCACGGCGCGCGCCTGCACCGTCTCCCCGTTCGATAGCGCCGCCCGCCACACGCCCTGCTCGCGCCGCGCCGCCGTGCATTCAACGCCGACCAGAATGCGCGCGCCGCGCTTCGAGGCATCCGAAGCGTTGGCGAGCACCAGCCGCGCGTCGTCGACGCGGCAGTCCGAATAGACGAAGCCATGCTTCAGGTCGCGCCGCAGGCCATCATCATAGGGAGGCCGGTCGAGGCGCACCGCGTGCGATCCCGGCAGCAACGAGCGGCGCGTGAGGTGGTCATAGAGAAACAGGCCGATGCGGATCATCCAGCGTGCGCGCAGTTCCGGCACGTGCGGCATCACGAAGCGCGTTGGCCAGGCGAGGTGTCCGGCGATGCGCAGCACGATCTCGCGCTCGGCCAGCGCCTCGGCCACCAGGCGGAACTCGGCGTGCTCGAGGTAGCGCAGGCCGCCGTGGATCAGCTTGGACGAGGCGGATGACGTGGCGACCCCAAGGTCATTGCGCTCGACCAGCACGACGGAAAGCCCGCGGCCGGCGGCATCGCGCGCAATGCCGGCGCCGTTGATGCCGCCGCCGATCACCAGCAAGTCGTGGATCACTTCCATGCGAGCGGCAGGCGCACGCCGAGTGCTACGCCGTCGCCCCCGGGGAGATTGGACGCGGCGATGGTGCCGCCGTGAAATTCGGCGATCAGGCGGGCGACATACAGCCCCAGCCCCAGGTGCGGAGTGCCGGCGCCGCTCGCTTCGCGCATGGAGATCATCGACTCGAACAGGCGGGTGCGCATCTTTTCGGGGAGCGGCGGGCCCTGGTTGGAGACGGTCAGCGCCGCGGTGCCCGCGTGATCGTCCAGCGCCACGCGCACCGGCGCCGTGCCGCGCGAGAAGTCGACCGCGTTCTCCACCAGCTTGTCGAGCAGCTGGGCAGCAAGGTCGGGCGCGCCTTCCACCTCGACCCGGCGCCCGGGCGGCAGCTCGAGCGCGAATCTGGCCTGCGGATAGGCCAGCCGGTAGCCTTCGACGCAGCCGCGCACCACTCCGGCCAGGTCGAAGCGTTCGCGCTCTACCGTGCGCAGGCTCTGCTCCAGCCGCGAGGCTTCCGTCATGCGCTCGAGGATGCGGTTGAGCCGCGCCAAGCCCTGCTCGGCGCGCTCGATATACCGCGCGGAGTCCTCGCCCGAGAGCTTCAGGTTCTCGAGCGACGAGCGAACCACGGCGATGGGCGTGCGCAGCTCGTGCGACAGGCGTCCGGCCATGCTCTCCAGGTAGGAATGGTGCTCCGCCAGGCGCTCGAGCACCGCGGAGAAGCTGCGCGAAAGATCGCCGATCTCGTCGGCCGCCCCCGAGCCCGCAGCGAGCCGGGTGACGATGTGGCCGCGCGCGTCGATCGCGGACTCGGCTTCATCGCGCAGCCGCCGGATGCGCATGGAAAGACGCGTGGCGAATGCCATCAGCAGGATGCCGGCGCCGGCGAACGCGGCGAGCGTCAATAGCAGCAGCCGCTCGAGCGCCGCGCTCCTCACCGACATCGCCGAATTCGTGGTCTCCTCGGTCACCACGGCGCCGGTCACCTCGTCGCCGCTCCAGATCGGATGCGCCGCCGAAATCACGACCGCGCGCCCGTCGTGAGTATGGCGGGTGCGCGTCGCGGGCGTGCCCTGCATCGCGGCCGCCACATCCGCGCCGGTGGCGAGCACGTCTTCCGGGCGCGATTCGACGAAGTCCTCGGTCGGCCGGGGAATGAGCCAGCCGACGACCGGCTGCCACCAGGGTGCCTCGTTGGACACCTCCACCGGGCGACGCAGGCTGCCGGCCGCGGCAATGACCTGGTAGCCGCGGTCGACGACCCAGATACGCGACGACGTGCGCTGCAGACCGAGCAGGATGGCGTCGACCTCGTCGTCGCGCCCCGAGGCGCTCGCCAGGAGCTGCGGCCGCTCGTGCAGCGCGGTCGCCACGGCCCGCGCCACCGCGAGCAGCGATTGCTCCTGGCCCTCGAGGAGAAAGCGCTCGACCTCGTTGACATAGAGGATGCCCGCATAGGGCAGCGTGAGCAGGGCAACGAGCAGCAGCGCGAGCTTGACCCGCAGGCTGAAGCGCAGGCGCTTCATGCCTGCCAGCGATAACCCATGCCGTAGACGGTATCGATGGCGTCGAACGCAGGATCCGCGGCGAGGAACTTGCGGCGAATGCGCTTGATGTGCGAGGTGATGGTGCCGTCGTCCACCACCAGGTTGGCGTCGCGCATCAGCTGCTCGCGGGTCTTGACATGCTCTGGGAACTTGGCGAGCGCGTGCACCATCCAGAATTCCGTCAGCGTCAGCGCCACCTCGTTGCCGTGCCAGGTCACGCTGAAGCGCTTGAGGTCGAGCGCTAGCGGACCCCGCTCGAGGCGCTCGGGCGCGGCCGCCGATTCGCTCGATAGCTCGGCGCGGCGAAAGAGCGCCGCGATGCGTGCCATGAGGTGCGGCAGGCTCACGTCCTTCGTGAGGTAGTCGTCGGCGCCCAGGCGCAGGCCGGCCACAGTGTCGAAGTCGCTATCTCGCGCGGTAAGGAAAATGATCGGCAGCACTGCGGAGAGCGCGCGCAGCTCGCGGCACAGCGCGAAGCCGCCATCGACATCCGCGCCCAGGCCGATATCGATGAGCGCGAGATCCGGCAGGCGGGTGCGCATTGCGGCCAGCGCTTCGGCGCGAGCGGCATAGGCCGCGACTTCGAAGCCGTGCTTGCGCAGCGCCTCAGCGTAGTTGGCACGAATGGCCGGCTCGTCCTCGACGATGGCGATGCGGCGCGACATGGCGGCGACTATAGCCGAAGGCAGGGGGTACCAAGCCCGGTGCCCGCGCTTTGCCAGAATTGTTCCGCGCTTTGCCCGCGGCTTGGCCGTAAGGCGCCGCCGGTTCGGTCTTCAATCGGCTACATGGAAAGCCAACAAGCAAAAAGACCAGCCCTGCCCTTACTTGCCCTCCTGGCCATGGCGTCCGCGCTCGGTGTGGCGGTCGCCATCGCCCTGGCCGGCGTCACCATGCTGCTGGCCGCGCCGGCGTACGCGGGCGAGGGAAGCCTGCTGCTGGAGCGGCGCGGCGCAATGGCCGAAGCGAAGCGCCTCTGCGCTGAAGTCGAGTCGCAGGAAGATGGCGAAGCAGTGATGACGCGCGTCGTTGAGGTCTACCACAACCCGTTCGAAGAGCGCTTGGCCGGGGTTTACCTTTACCGCCTGCCGCACAACGTGGCGCTCGAACGGGTTAGCTTCACCCCAGCGAGCGCTGAACCGCACTACGCGGTGCTGAGGCGTCGAAACGGCGCAGCTCTGATCGAGCCCACGGAAGCGTTGGGGCCCGGCGAGACCCTGGTCGTCGAGCTTGTTTACCGCACGCGAAGCGTGCGGCGTCTACTGGCGCTGCGCTAGCTGCTGCTCGCCTTCTTGATCTGCTCCAGCTTCAACACCTTGACTCTGGTCTCGACCGCCGCAGCCTTCGGCTGCTCGCGATCTCGGACCTGCTGCTGACGCCGCACCTTCTCGAAGGTCTTGCGCACGTCGGTGTCGAAGCTCGGGCGGTAACGGAACTCGGAGTCGAGGATGTGTTTCATTCGGGCTCTCCTGCGCTGGTGAGACCGATTGTTGCAGTGACGCGGGCGCGGCGTTACCTGCCGGGTTTAGTCTCCCCGGACCAGACGCCGCCAGGCGACAGTGCGGCTGTTCAGTCGAGGTTTTGCTACAGGGGTAGGACCGCTGCTACTTCTTGCGCAGCTTGCGGATCGCGGCGAGCTGGGCGGCGAGGGATGCGACCTCGCTTTCGACCGTGGCGAGCTCCTGCTTGTCCTTGGCGCGCGCGCGGGCTTCCTCGGCCTGGCGCAGCGCCTCGCTGGCTTTCGCTTCGTCGAGGTCCTTGCCGCGGATGGCGGTATCCGCGAGCACGGTAATCACCTTCGGCTGCACTTCGAGAATGCCGCCGGCGACGAAAATCAATTGCTCCTCGCCGCCGCCCGCCGGCTTGATGCGCACCGTGCCCGGCCGGATGCGCGTGATGAGCGGGGTGTGGCGCGGATAGATGCCGAGCTCGCCCGCTTCGCCCGGCAGCACGACGAACTCCGCCTCGCCCGAGTAGACCGATTCCTCGGCGCTGACCACGTCGACGTGGATGGTGGCGGTGGCCATTATTTCTTGGCGCTCTCTTTCTTCATCTCTTCGGCCTTGGCGAACGCTTCTTCGATACCGCCCACCATGTAGAAGGCCTGCTCGGGCAGCGCGTCGCACTCTCCGGCCACGATCATCTTGAAGCCCTTGATCGTGTCCTTGAGCGAGACGTATTTGCCCGGGCTGCCGGTGAAGTTCTGCGCCACCGTGAACGGCTGCGAGAGGAAGCGCTGGATCTTGCGCGCACGCGCCACCGCCAGCTTGTCTTCCGGCGAAAGCTCGTCCATGCCCAAGATGGCGATGATGTCGCGCAGCTCCTTGTAACGCTGGAGAGTCGCCTGCACCGCGCGGGTGGTGGTGTAGTGCTCTTCGCCGATGGTGTTCGGGTCCACCTGGCGGGAAGTCGAATCGAGCGGATCCACCGCGGGGTAGATACCGAGCGAAGCGATGTCGCGCGACAGCACGACCGTGGCGTCAAGGTGGCCGAAGGTCGTCGCGGGCGACGGGTCGGTCAAGTCGTCGGCCGGCACGTACACCGCCTGGATCGAGGTGATCGAGCCGGTCTTGGTCGAGGTAATGCGCTCTTGCAAACGCCCCATCTCCTCGGCCAGCGTCGGCTGGTAGCCAACCGCGGAAGGCATCCGGCCGAGGAGCGCCGACACCTCGGTACCCGCGAGCGTGAAGCGGTAGATGTTGTCGATGAAGAGCAGGATGTCGCGGCCCTCGTCGCGGAACGCTTCGGCCATGGTGAGGCCGGAAAGGCCCACACGCAGGCGGTTGCCGGGCGGCTCGTTCATCTGGCCGAACACCATCGCCACCTTCGATTCCTCGAGGTTGTCCTTCTTGATCACTTCCGCCTCGATCATCTCGTGGTAAAAGTCGTTGCCCTCGCGCGTGCGCTCGCCAACACCGGCGAACACCGACTGGCCGCCGTGCTGGGTGGCGATGTTGTTGATGAGTTCGAGCATGGTCACGGTCTTGCCGACGCCGGCGCCGCCGAACAGGCCGATCTTGCCGCCCTTGGCGAACGGGCAGATCAGGTCGACCACCTTGATGCCGGTCTCGAGCAGCTCGACGGAGGGCGAGAGCTCGTCGAACTTGGGCGCGAGCTGATGGATCGAGCGGCGCTCGGTGGACTTGATCGGACCCGCTTCGTCGATCGGGCGGCCGAGCACGTCCATGATGCGCCCGAGCGTGCCCTTGCCCACCGGCACCATGATCGGCGCGCCGGTGCCCTTCACCTTCATGCCGCGGCGCAGGCCGTCGGACGAGCCGAGCGCGATGCAGCGCACGATGCCGTCGCCGAGCTGCTGCTCGACCTCGAAGGTGAGGCCCTTCTCCACCAGGCCTCCCGCCGCGCTGTCTTCAAGGACCAGCGCGTCGTAGATGTTGGGCATCGCCTCGCGTGGAAACTCGATGTCGATCACCGCGCCGATGGATTGAACGATCGTTCCTTGTGCCTCAGCCATGATTTTCCTTATACAGCGGCAGCGCCGCCGACGATTTCGGACAATTCTTTGGTGATGTTCGCCTGCCGGTTCTTGTTGTAGACCAGCGTCAGCTCGTCGATCAGGGTGGCGGCGTTGTCCGACGCGGCCTTCATCGCCACCATGCGCGCCGACTGCTCGGACGCCATGTTCTCGGACACCGCCTGAAAGATGAGCGCCTCGATGTAGCGCGTCATCACCTGATCGAGCACCGCGCGCGCTTCGGGCTCGTACAGGTAGTCCCACACGGATTCGGGCGCGCCCAGCCGCTCGCCCGACAGCGGCAGCAGCTGCTCGATCACCGGCTCCTGCTTCATGGTGTTGATGAAGCGAGTGTAGGCGAGCATCAGCCGGTCGAAGCGGTCGCCGGTATAGCCGTCGAGCATGACTTTCACCGCGCCGATCAGCTTGTCCATCTGCGGCCGGTCGCCGAGCTGCACCGCGTGCGACACGATCTTCGCGCCCAGGCGCTGCATGAAGCCGAAGCCCTTGTTGCCCAGGGCGCAGACCTCGATCTCCTCGCCCTGCGCCTGCCATTCCTTGTACTGGTTGAGCACCAGGCGCAGCAGGTTGGTGTTGAGCGCGCCGCACAAGCCCTTGTCGGTGGTGATGACGATGATGCCGACGCGCTTCACCGAGTCGCGATCGACCAGGAACGGATGGCGGTATTCCGGGTTGGCGTGCGAGATGTGCGCCGCGACGTTGCGGATCTTCTCGCCGTAGGGGCGCGCATGGCGCATGCGCTCCTGCGCCTTGCGCATCTTGGAGGCGGCGACCATCTCCATCGCCTTGGTGATCTTTCGCGTGTTTTGCACGCTGCGGATCTTCATCCGTATTTCTTTGGTGCCCGGCATCTAGAAGCTTCCGTTCTTCTTCCAGTCCTTGATCGCGTCGTTGAGCGATTTCTCGTCCTCGGGGGACAGGTCCTTCTTGTCCTCCATGCTCTTGACGATGATCGGGAACTTCGACTTGAGGTAGTCGCGCATCGACTTCTCGGCGGCGAGCGCTTTCTTCACGTCGATGTCGTCGAAGTAGCCGTTGTTGACGGCGAACAGCGTGAGCGCCATCTCCCATACCTGCAGCGGCTGGTACTGCGGCTGCTTCATGAGCTCGGTGACCATGCGGCCGCGCTCGAGCTGCTTGCGGGTCGCCTCGTCGAGGTCGCTGGCGAACTGCGCGAACGCCGCGAGCTCCCGGTATTGGGCGAGCGCCAGGCGCACGCCGCCGCCCGTGTCGCGCCGTTTCATGATCTTGGTCTGCGCCGCACCGCCGACCCGCGACACCGAAACGCCGGCGTTGATGGCGGGGCGGATACCGGCGTTGAACAGGTCGGTCTCGAGAAAGATCTGGCCGTCGGTAATGGAAATCACGTTGGTCGGCACGAAGGCCGTGACGTCGCCAGCCTGGGTCTCGATCACCGGCAGCGCGGTGAGCGAGCCGGTCTTGCCCTTCACCTGTCCCTTGGTGAACTTCTCGACGTACTCGGGGTTCACGCGCGCCGCGCGCTCGAGCAAGCGCGAATGCAGGTAGAACACGTCGCCGGGATAGGCTTCGCGTCCCGGCGGCCGGCGCAGCAGCAGCGACACCTGGCGGTAGGCCCACGCCTGCTTGGTCAGGTCGTCATAGATGATGAGCGCATCCTGCCCGCGGTCGCGGAAGTACTCGCCCATCGTGCAGCCCGAGTACGGGGCGATGTACTGCATCGCCGCCGATTCGGAAGCCGAAGCCGCGACGATGATGGTGTAGGCCATCGCGCCGTGCTCCTCGAGCTTGCGCACCACGTTGGCGATGGTGGAGGCCTTCTGGCCGATGGCGACGTAGACGCAGAAGAGATCCTTGCCCTTCTGGTTGATGATCGTGTCGACCGCCACGGCGGTCTTGCCGGTCTGGCGGTCGCCGATGATCAGCTCGCGCTGGCCGCGGCCGATCGGCACCATGGCATCGATCGCTTTCAGGCCGGTCTGCACCGGCTGCGACACCGACTGGCGCGCGATCACGCCGGGCGCCACTTTCTCGATCACGTCGGTGAGCTTGGCGTTGATCGGTCCCTTGCCGTCGATCGGCAGGCCGAGGGAATTGACCACCCGCCCGAGCAGCTCCGGGCCGATCGGCACCGAGAGGATCTTGCCGGTGGTCTTCACCGTGTCGCCCTCGGTGATGTGCGTGTACTCGCCGAGAATCACCGCGCCGACCGAATCGCGCTCGAGGTTGAGCGCGAGGCCGAAGGTGTTCTTCGGGAACTCGAGCATCTCGCCCTGCATCACGTCCGACAGGCCGTGGATGCGGCAGATGCCGTCGGTCACCGATACCACGGTGCCTTCGGTACGCATGCGCGCGCCCGCGTCCAGATTTTGAATGCGGCTCTTGATGAGCTCCGAAATTTCCGACGGATTCAGTTGCATAAGGCTCCTAAGCGTCCTTGCTTCTATGCCTTCAATGCGGCTTCGAGCGCGCCGAGCTGCGCGCGCGCCGAGCCGTCGATGACCTTGTCGCCGAGCACGACGCGCACGCCGGCGATCAGCTCCTTGTCGACCTGGACCTTGGTTCTGACCTTGCGGCCGGTTTTCTTCTCCAGCCGCTGCACCAGGTCGGCGACCTGCGCCTCGGAGAGCTCGAACGCCGAGTGCACCTCGGCCTCGAGCACGCCTTCGCGCTCGTCCTTCAACGCCTCGAATTGCGCGCGGATCTCCGGCAGCAGCCCGAGGCGCCCGTTCTCCGCCAGCACGCGCAGGAAGTTCTCGGCCTCGGCATTGAGCCGGCCCGCCAGGATGCCGATGAAGATTCCGGCCACCTGCGCGTCGCTCCGGCCCGGCTCGGTCACCGCCGCGCGCACGCGCGCATCGTCCGCGACCATGCGCCAGCGCGCCGAGCATCTCCGACCACTTGCCGAGCGCGCCCGCGCCGTCGGCGAGCCGGAAGGCGGCTTCGGCATAGGGACGCGCTACGGTGCTGGGTTCAGCCATTACAGTTGCCGCTTGATCGAATCCAGCAGGTCGCCGTGCGCTTTGGCGTCGACCTCGCGGCGCAGGATCTTCTCCGCGCCGGCGACCGCAAGCGACGCGACCTGATCGCGCAGTTGCTCGCGCGCGCGCGTCACCTGCTGCTCGATCTCGGCCTTGGCCGCCGCCTTTTCGCGGTTGCCTTCTTCCTTGGCCGCATTCCTCGCCTCTTCCACCATCTGCGCCGCGCGCTTCTCGGCCTGCGCCAGCACCTCGGCGGCGCGGCTGCGCGCCTGGCTGATGGATTCGTCCGCCTGCCTGGTGGACAGCTCGAGCGCACGCTTGCCCTGCTCGGCGGCCGCGAGGCCGTCGGCGATGGTCTTCTGCCGCGCCTCGATGGCGCGCGTCAGGTGAGGCCATATCAGCTTCGCGGTCAGCCAAATGAACACCGCGAAGACGACGGCTTGCGCGAGTAGCGTCGCATTCAGGTTCATGCCGCTCTCCCCTAACCGCGCCTAGCGGAACGCCGTCGCGAGCGGGTTAGCGAAGGCAAAGAACATTGCAATGCCCAGGCCGATGATGAAAGAGGCGTCGATCAGGCCGAGCAGCAGGAACACCTTGGCCTGCAGCGAGTTCGTCAACTCGGGCTGGCGCGCCGCGGCTTCCAGGAAGCGGCTGCACATGATCCCGACGCCAACGCAGGCGCCGGCGGCCCCGAGGCCGACCATGAGTCCGATGCCGATGCCGGTGTAGGCCTGAACCATGGCCAGCAATTGAAGCTTTTCCATCTAGGTTTCCCCTTTTCTGAGCAGAGATGATTAGTGATGTTCGTGCGCCATCGCGATGTACACGACGGTCAGCATCATGAAGATATAGGCCTGCAGAAGCACGATCAGGATGTGGAAGCCCGACCAGAGCAGGCCAAGGACAACCGACGCGATCCAGCCCATGAAGTAGTCGTTGCTGAACGAGCTGTGGGCAGCCCACATCCAGAGCAGCAGGAAAAGAATCTCGCCAGCGTACATATTGCCGAACAGCCGCAGCGAATGCGAAAGCGGCTTGGACAAGTACTCGACCATGTTGAACAGGAAGTTGGCCGGCCAGAGGAGCGGGTTCGCTCCGAAGGGCGCACAGAAGAGCTCATGGACCCAGCCGCCCACACCCTTTGCCTTGATCGAAAACCCGATCATCAGCAGCCATACCGAGAGCGCCAACGCGAAGGTAGTGTTGACGTCCGCCGTAGGGACGATGCGGAAGCCATGTTCGGAAACGCCGTGCGTCGCCAAGCCAGCCAGATCGGCTGGAATGAAGTCCATCGAGTTCATCAGCACGATCCAGACGAACACCGTCAGCGCGGCAGGCGCTACGAAGCGATTGCGATCACCGTGATGAAAGATACCCTTGACCTGATCGTCGATAAATCCAACGAGGAGTTCGACGAACGCTTGGCGCTTTCCAGGCACGCCGGCGGTCGCGCCGCGCACGACCATCCATAAAAATCCCAGACCGATCACTCCCAGCAAGAAGGCGGTTACGATCGAATCGACGTTCAGTGTCCAGAAGCCGCCGTCGCCTAACGGCTTCTCGAAGAAGGTCAGGTGGTGCTCGATGT
Organism: uncultured beta proteobacterium; assembly: GCA_963810475.1. Lineage (GTDB taxonomy): Bacteria > Pseudomonadota > Gammaproteobacteria > Burkholderiales > SG8-39 > SCGC-AG-212-J23. The sequence goes on from CAWENY010000017.1 coordinate 144,620, forward strand.
ACTCCGAAGGAGTCGAGCTCTTTACCGGCGGCCATGGTTAGGTTGTCTCAATACTCACGGACGAAAAAGGCCATTGCAAAAATCAGCATGGTCGCGATGAACGACCCGATCAGCACGCCCACCACCGCGTGGTCGTAGCTGACCAGCACCACCCACAGCAGGAGCACTGCGAGCCCGAGCTTGACGACTTCGGCTCTCAGCGCGGCGAACAGAACTTCTCCTGCGGACTGCGCCTTGCCCCTCGACGCCACCACGGCGGACACCCAGCCGGCGCAAACGCTGACCGCCCCACCGAGGGCCGCCGACAACGCGCCATGACCACCAGCCAGAATTCCCGCGGCCAACGTCAGCACCGCGGTCGCGACCAGCTGCCACCGTAGAACGGTACGGATCGGCTTGCGCAGGACGCCCATACCGGCGTTCATCCCGCCCCGCCTTCGCAAAGCCGCGCGATTTTAGCGTTTCGCCACAAGGCCGGTCAACGCAGCTTCTTCAGCAATTCATCGAGGTGGTCAAGGCTGGAGTAATGCAACACCACCTTGCCGGCGCCTTTTCTCCCCGATCGGATCTCGACGGTGGTGCCGAGGCGCTCGGAAGCCTCCTCCTCCAGGCGAGCGAGATCGCGGTCCGTTCTCTTGCGGCGACTCGCCGCCGGGCCGCGCAGCGACTGCTGCACCAACGCCTCGGTGTCCCGCACCGAGAGGCCCTTTGCCGCGACGCGCTTGCCGAGCTCGATCTGCCGCGCGCCGTCAAGGGCAAGCAGCGCGCGTGCGTGGCCCATCTCGAGCGCGCCTTCCATCAGCATTTCCTGGATCGGACGCGGCAACTTGAGAAGCCGCAGCAGGTTGGTCGTGGCGCTGCGCGAGCGGCCGACCGCGTCCGCGGCCTGCTCGTGCGTCATCTTGAACTCGTCCACCAGCCGCTGGAGGCCGGCGGCCTCTTCCATGGGATTCAAGTTCTCGCGCTGGATGTTTTCGATCAGCGACATGGCGAGCGCGGCTTCGTCGGGGATTTCGCGCACCAGCGCCGGGACTTCATCGAGGCCGGCCATCTGCGCCGCGCGCCAGCGCCGCTCGCCGGCCACCAGCTCGTAGCGATCGCGGTCGACGGGCCGCACCAGCAACGGCTGCATCAGCCCCTGCGAGCGGATCGAGGCGGCGAGCTCGGCCAGCGCCTGCTGGTCCATTTTCGTGCGCGGCTGATAGCGCCCGGGACGAATGCGTGCGACCGGCAGCGTCAGCAGCGCTTCGCGCGGCGGCTCCTCGCTGCTGCCGAGCAGCGCGTCCAAGCCCCGGCCCAGGCCTTTTGCTTTCATGGGTGAGCAACCTCGCGTTCAAGCACCTCGCCCGCGAGCGCGGTGTAGGCCTGCGCGCCTTTGGAGGTCGCGTCCCAGACCACCGCGGGCACGCCATAGCTCGGCGCCTCGGCGAGGCGCACGTTGCGCGGCACGAGCGTGCGGTACACCTTGTCGCCGAAGTGCGCTTCAAGCTGCTGCGAGACCTGCTGCGAAAGGGTATTGCGCGGGTCGTACATCGTGCGCAGCAAGCCGGCAATCTCAAGCGATGGGTTCAGATTGGCGCGCACGCGCTTGATCGTCCCAACGAGATCCGACAAGCCCTCGAGCGCGTAGTACTCGCATTGCATCGGGATCAGCACGCGCTGCGCGGCCGCGAGCGCGTTGACCGTGAGCAGGCTGAGCGAAGGCGGGCAATCGATGAGGATGAAGTCGTAATCCGCGGCGACGCGGTCGAGCGCGGACTTCAGTCGTGTTTCGCGTGCCGGCAGCTCGACCAGCTCGACCTCGGCGCCGGCGAGCTCGCGGTTCGCGGGCACCAGGTCGTAGCCGCCGCGCTCGGCGCGCGTGCGGATGCCGGCAAGCTCACCCAGGCCGAGCAACGCGTGGTACACGGTGCGCGCGACGTTGCGCTTGTCGACGCCGCTTCCCATGGTGGCATTGCCTTGCGGATCGAGATCCACCAGCAGGACCCGCCGCCCGGCTTGAGCGAGCGCCGCGGCTAGATTGACGGTGGTGGTGGTCTTGCCGACCCCGCCCTTCTGGTTCACTACAGCGAGGATACGGGGCATAGCACCAGATGGCGTTGAGCGTCGAGCAGCGGCACGCGCAGCGCAATGAGCCGGCAACCCGGAGCGAGCGGTGCGGGCGCGGCTCCCGTCATCGCGGCCAGCACGCCCCCCGGCGCGAGCAGATGGCGGCAGGCCGCGATGAACTGCTGGAGCGCGGCGAACGCCCTTGAGATCACGGCATCGAACAGCGGCTGCGGGCGCCAAGCTTCCACGCGTCCTTCGTGCACTTCGACGTTGCTCAGGTTCAGCTCGATGGCGGCCTGGCGCAGAAAGGCGGCCTTCTTCTGATTCGCCTCGGCGAGCGTGATGCACCACTCCGGGCGCGCGATGGCCAATGGAATGCCGGGCAAGCCGGCACCGGAGCCGGCATCGGCGAGGCGAGCGCCCGCCGCGAGCGGCAAGTGGCCGACCACCGCCAGCGAATCGAGCAGGTGCTGGGAAACCATGGCAAGCGGATCGCGAATCGCAGTCAGGTTGTAGGTCCGGTTCCATTTCACGAGCAGCGCCATGTAATCGAGCAGACGGTCACGCGCGCCCGCCGGAAGCGCGAGCGCCAGGTCGGCGAGCCCGCGGTCGAGCGCGGCTTGCGGTGTCATGCCCTCTTTTTAGTCTAGCGGTCGAAAACCCCGTTTCAGATGCACCATCAATAGCGAAATGGCCGCTGGCGTGATGCCGGAGATGCGCGCAGCCTGGCCGAGCGTTTCCGGCCGGTGGTGATTGAGTTTCTGCTGCACCTCAGCGGACAACCCCCGCACGTCGCGGTAATCGAGTTCCGCAGGCAAGGCCTGCGATTCCGCAGCCGCCCGCCGCGCAACCTCGTCGCGCTGCCGCTCGATATAGCCCTCGTATTTCGCTTGAATTTCGACCTGCTCGGCCACCGAAGGCTCGGTGCCCGAGTCCGGCGAGACGTCGGCGAACTGTACCTCAGGCCGGCGAAGAACATCGTATGCACTGGACTTTTTGTGAAAGCCAGTGCTCACATATGTTGACTTTAGGCGCTCCTGCTCCCGGGCGATGGCGTCGCGGCGGCGGTTGAACGCGTTCCAGCGCTCGTCTGAAACCAGACCGAGTTTTCGACCGGTCTCGGTCAGGCGCAGATCAGCGTTGTCCTCACGCAGCATCAAGCGGTACTCGGCGCGGCTGGTGAACATTCGGTAGGGCTCGGACACCCCCCGCGTGATCAGGTCGTCCACCAATACGCCGAGGTACGCTTCCTCGCGGCCTGGGCACCAAGATGGGCGCTCAAGCGCTCGCAGACCGGCGTTCAGGCCGGCAAGCAGGCCTTGGGCCGCGGCCTCTTCATAGCCGGTGGTGCCGTTGATCTGACCGGCGAAGAACAGTCCGCCGATCGACTTGGTCTCGAGCGAGGCCCGCAGGTTGCGCGGATCGAAGTAGTCGTACTCGATCGCATAGCCGGGTCGCACGACGTGGGCGTGCTCCAGGCCTCGAATGGAATGGACCAACTCCAACTGCACGTCGAACGGCAAGCTGGTGGAAATCCCGTTGGGATAGACCTCGTTGCTGCTCAGTCCCTCGGGCTCAAGAAAGATCTGGTGGCTTTCCTTACCGGCGAAGCGATGGATCTTGTCCTCGATGGATGGGCAATAGCGCGGACCGACGCCTTGAATGACGCCGGTAAACATCGGCGAGCGGTCGAGGGCGCCGCGAATCAGCTCGTGAGTCCGCGTGTTGGTGTGGGTGATCCAGCACGGAACCTGCCGCGGGTGCATGTCGCGCCGACCGAGGAATGAAAACACCGGTTCCGGCGAGTCGCCCGGCTGCGCTTCAAGCTGCGAAAAGTCGATGGTGCGAGCGTCGAGGCGCGGCGGGGTCCCGGTCTTCAGGCGCCCCACCGGCAGCTTCATTTCCCGCAGTCGAGCCGCCAAGGTGAGCGAGGCGGGATCGCCGGCGCGTCCGGCCTGGTAGCTCGTCATGCCAACGTGGACCAGCCCAGAAAGAAAAGTGCCCGTAGTCAGCACTACCGACCGTGCCCGGAACTGGATGCCCAGCTGCGTCACGACCCCGACGGCTCGATCTCCCTCGAGCAAGATGTCGTCGACAGCTTGCTGGAAGATCCAGAGGCCCTCTTGGTTTTCCAGGCGGCGACGGATTGCCTGGCGATAGAGTGAACGGTCGGCCTGCGCGCGGGTGGCGCGCACCGCCGCGCCCTTCGAGCCGTTTAGGATACGAAACTGGATGCCGGCCTCGTCGGTTGCGATGGCCATGGCGCCGCCCAGAGCGTCCACCTCCTTGACGAGATGTCCCTTGCCGATGCCGCCGATCGATGGGTTGCATGACATCTGGCCGAGCGTCTCTACGCTGTGGGTCAGCAGTAATGTCCGGCAACCAAGCCGAGCCGAAGCGAGGGCCGCTTCGGTACCGGCATGGCCGCCACCGACCACAATGACGTCGAATTCGGCGGGGTGCTGCATGGGGTGGCGAATTTTACGCGATCGTTCCACGTGGAACTACGCCTGGCGAGACAGTTCCACGTGGAACAACGTGTATGCTGCGGCGCAGCAATCGATGATCTCGCTGCAACGCTACGCGGCACTGTTCTCGCACCGCGATATCGCGCGCACCTTCGCCATTTCGCTCCTCGGCCGGCTGCCCATCGGTCTGACTGGGCCTCGCTATTCTTCTTTTGGCGCAAACGAGCAGCGGCTCTTTCGCTCAAGGGGGCGCGGCTGCGGCGTGTTATGTGGTCGGCCTCGCTGCCGTTGCGCCCCTCCTCGGGCGCGCCATTGATCGCTACGGGCCGCGACGAATTCTTATTGGCACCGGCGTGCTTTTTCCCGCCGCGCTCATTGCGCTGGTATTCGCGGTTGACGCCCGCTCCGCTGCGTGGACGCTGGCGCTAGCCGGCGGCGCGGGCGCGAGCTTCCCGCCGATCACGGTCTGCGTGCGCACCTACTTCCGCCGACGTCTCGCCGAAGAGGGCCTGCTCGCCGCGGCATACTCGGCCGAGTCGGTGGTGATCGAACTGATCTTCATTGCCGGTCCAGTGCTCGTCGCCCTGTTCGTCGCCAAGGCGTCCGCCGCGACGGCAGTATGGTTCTCCGCTGTCTGCGCGCTCGCTGGCACGCTGCTCTTTCTTCACTCACCGGCGCTGCGCACTTGGCAGATCGAGCCACGCACATCGCGCAGCTTGCTCGGTCCTCTCACCGAACGCGGTTTCCCGGCGCTTGTCATCGTGGTGCTGTGTTTCTCGAGCGCGTTCGGGTTCCTCGAGGTCGGCGTGGTGGCGTATGCAAGCGAGGCTGCGCAGCCGGCACTGGCCGGGGTTCTCCTCGGCATTACGAGCGCCGGCAGCGCGCTGGGCGGATTTGCCTATGGCAGCCGCGGATGGCATTACCCGCTTGGCCGTCAGTTCGTGGCGGCGCTTGCGGTCATGGCGGTGGGATTGGGCATCCTTGCCCTAGGCTGGCACCCGTGGCTATTTGCGCCTTGGGCCGCCTTGGCAGGCGTTGCGATGGCGCCTGCGCTGATCATCCAGTCCATGCTCGCGGCGAAAATTTCGCACGCGGAGCACGCGACTGAAGCATTCACTTGGGTGACGAGTGCGCTGCTCGCCGGCGTCGGCATCGGCCTCGCAGCGGGCGGCGCCCTGCTCGAGATCTTCCCGTCGAACGCAGCGCTCGCGGCAGGGGCGTGCGCAGCGCTCCTGGCCGCGCTCTTGGCGCTCGCTTCCCTTTAGGCGGCGAGCTTCTCGTGCATGCGGCCGCGGCGCGTTTCCAGCGCGGCGGGCAGGCGCGCGCCCAGCTTGCCGAAGAGCTCGTCGTGCGAACGCAGTTCTTCCTTCCAGGCGTTCGGATCCACGCGCGTCAGCTCATCGAAGCGTGCCGGCGTTACCTTCTCCAGCCCTTGCCAGTTGAGCTCCTGATAGCGCGGCATGGTGCCCAGCGGCGTTTCCACGCCCTGTCCGCGCCCTTGGCAGCGCTCTACTATCCAGGCGAGGACCCGGATGTTTTCCCCGAATCCCGGCCACAGGAATTTGCCGTTCGCGTCACGGCGGAACCAGTTGACGCGGAAGATTTTCGGCAGCTGCTTCACGGCGCGACCCATCTTCAGCCAGTGCGCGAAGTAGTCGCCCATGTTGTAGCCGCAGAAAGCGAGCATCGCCATCGGATCGCGGCGCACCACGCCGGTCTTGCCGGTAATCGCCGCAGTGGTTTCGGAACCCAGTGTCGCGGCCATGTAGACGCCCTCTTCCCAGCTGGGCGCTTCGACCACCAGCGGCACGGTCGTGGAACGCCGGCCACCGAAGACGAAGGCGGAAATCGGCACGCCGGCCGGGTCCTCCCAGGCGGGATCCATCGACGGGCACTGCGACGCCGGAACCGTGAAACGCGCATTCGCATGGGCCGCCAGGCGGCCCTTCTTGCCGTCGGCCGGCGTCCAGGGATTGCCCTGCCAGTCGGTCAGCTGCGCCGGCGGTTCGTCGGTCATGCCTTCCCACCACACATCGCCGTCGGGCGTGACTGCCACATTCGTGAAGATCACGTTCCTGTCGAGCATCTTCATCGCGTTCGGATTGGTCTGCTCCGAGGTGCCGGGCGCCACGCCGAACAGGCCGTATTCCGGGTTGATGGCCCGGAAACGGCCGTCAGGGCCGGGCTTGATCCACGCGATGTCCTCGCCGATGGTCGTCACCTTCCAGCCGTTGAACGCTTGCGGCGGAATCAGCATCGCAAGGTTCGTTTTGCCGCATGCCGAGGGAAACGCCGCGGCGATGTAGGTCTTTTCTCCCGAAGGCGCCTGCACGCCCAGGATCAGCATATGCTCGGCAAGCCAGCCTTCATCGCGCGCCATGACCGAGGCGATACGCAACGCCAGGCATTTCTTGCCGAGTAACGCGTTGCCCCCGTATCCCGAGCCGAAAGACCAGATCTCGCGCGTCTCAGGGAAATGCACGATCCATTTGTCGTTGTCGTTGCACGGCCAGGCCACGTCCTTCTGGCCCGGGGCAAGCGGCGCGCCGACGGAATGCACGCACGGAACGAACGCGCGATCATCGCCGAGCCAGTCGGCGACCGCACGACCCATCCGCGTCATCAGGCGCATGTTGACGGCGACATAGGCGGAATCGGAGATTTCCACGCCGACCTGTGCGATCGGCGAGCCGATGGGCCCCATCGAGAATGGCATCACGTACATCGTGCGCCCGCGCATGCAGCCGTCGAACAGCCGGTTCAGCGTGGCGCGCATCTCGCGCGGGTCGACCCAATTATTGGTGGGGCCGGCGTCGTCCTTCTTCTCGCTGCAGATGAACGTGCGCTCTTCCATGCGCGCGACGTCGCTCGGATGCGAGCGCGCGAGATAGCAGTTGGGCCGCAGCTTCGGATTCAGGCGGATGAACGTGCCCGCGGCGACGAGCTCGGCGCATAGCCGGTCATACTCGGCCTGCGAGCCATCGCACCAGACGATGCGCTCGGGTTTTGCGAGGGTTGCGACCTCCGACACCCATTGCCGCAGGGCGCGATGGCGCACCCAGGACGGCGCGCTCGATTGGTCGACGGGGACGGCGGGAGCATTCATCTCGAGTCACTCCAGAGGCAAAACGGCCCAGCGCAGGCTGGGCCGGGCGACGAAGATTACTTGTCCGCAGCGATTCTAGCACCGCGCCCGGTCGGCGCTTTCGCTGGTCCGCTCAGCCTACGTGCCTCAAAACATTCCAAAACAAATATTTACTTCCCGATACAGAAGCGCTTGAAGATTTCGCCCAGCAAATCATCGGCACTGAACTCGCCGGTAATGCTGCCCAGCGCTGCATGCGCGAGCCTCAACTCTTCAGCAAAAAATTCCCATCGCGCAGTCTCGCCCGCCGCCGCCGCGAGATGGGCCGAGGCGCGATCGAGAGCGCGCAAATGGCGCTCCCGGGCGAGAAAAACCGGTTCCCCGCCAGTCGACCACCCGGCCACCTCGAGGATTCGCTGGCGCAGCGCTTCCAGGCCCGCACCCGTCTTCGCCGACACGCCGAGCGCATCCGCGGGCGGCGCAAACCCTGGCGCGAGATCAATCTTGTTATAGACGTCGATCCGCGCCGGCGCCGCCGGCAGGTCCTGCAACGCATCCCGGCCCCGGTTGGCCTCAAATACGGCAATCACCAGATCGGCGCGGTCGAGCTCTTGTCGCGTACGTTGCATGCCGAGGCGTTCGATCTCGTCGCGCGATTCGCGCAGCCCGGCAGTGTCGACCACGACCACCGGCACGCCCTCGATCAGGATCGGCTCCCGCAGCGCGTCGCGCGTGGTTCCGGGAATGGGCGTGACGATCGCTCGTTCCTCGCCCGCCAGGCGGTTGAGCAGGCTCGACTTGCCGACGTTGGGTCGGCCGGCGAGCACGACGTGGATGCCGCCGCGCAGCAAGCTCCCGCGCCGGCTCTTGGCGAGCACCTCGCCAAGCGACTGCCGCGCTTGCGCGAGGCGCGCCGCGGCGTCTTCGCGATGCAGGGCGTCGACCTCCTCTTCGGGAAAGTCGAGCATCGCTTCGGTGACGGCGCGCAGTTCGACCAGCCTCGCCTGGAGCGCCCCGATCGCTGCGGAAAATTCTCCGCTCAGCGAGCGCAGTGCCGAACGCGCTGCCTCGCGGCTCGCCGCATCGATGAGATCGGCGACCGCTTCGGCTTGCGCAAGGTCGAGCTTGCCTTCGAGAAACGCGCGGCGCGTGAACTCGCCGGGCTCGGCGATCCGCGCGCCTGCGTCCACGCATGCGGAAAGAAGCGCCTGCATCACTACCGGTCCGCCGTGGCCCTGGAGTTCCAGCACCGCTTCGCCGGTATAGGAGTGCGGCGCAGGGAAGTACAGCGCGAGGCCTTGGTCGACGGTTTCGCCCTGGCGGTCGCGAAATGGACCGAAGCTCGCCAGCCGCGGCTGCGGAAGCTTCCCCAGCACCGCGGCCGCAACCCGCGGCACGCCCGGGCCGGAAACGCGCACTATCCCGATGCCCCCGCGTCCTGCGGGGGTGGCAATCGCCGCGATCGTGTCGCGCGTCAGGTCATCGCTTGGCATGGGCAGGCTTGTCGCGATCGAACATGCGCTGGATCTGCCATTGCTGGGCGATGGAAAGGATGTTGTTGACCAGCCAGTAGAGCACCAGCCCGGCCGGGAAGAAGAAGAAAAAGATGCTGAAGACAAACGGCATGATCTGCATCACCTTGGCCTGCACCGGGTCGGGCGGCGTCGGATTCAGCCGCGTCTGCACCACCATGGTGACCGTCATCAGGATCGGCAGCACGTAGTACGGATCGAGCGCCGACAGATCCTTGATCCACAGCATGAAGGGCGCGTGGCGCAGCTCGATCGCCGCCAGCAGCACCCAGTACAGGGCGATGAACACCGGGATCTGCACCAGGATCGGGAAGCAGCCGCCGAGCGGGTTGATCTTCTCGGTCTTGTAGAGCTCCATCATCGCCTGGTTCATCTTCTGGCGATCCTGCGCATACATCTCGCGCAGTTTGGTGAGCCGCGGCGTGATCAGCTTCATCTTCGCCATCGACTTGTAGCTCGCCGCCGAAAGCGGGAAGAACACGAGCTTGATCAGCACGGTCAGCAGGATGATGGCCACGCCCCAGTTTCCGGAAAGGGCGTGAAACTTCTCCAGCAACCAGAACAACGGCCAGGCGATGATGGCCAGAAAGCCGTAGTCGACTACCAGGTCCATTCCTGGCGCCGCCGCCTGCAGGTGCCGCTGTTCCTGCGGCCCCGCGTACAGCGGCACGACGACCTTGGACGACGCGCCGGGCGCTAGGTTTACCGGCACCATTACGCGCCCGGCGTAGAGCCCGTCCTGGCGCTTCTCCGTGACGTAGTCGCGCGCAATGCCCTGCGCCGGCAGCCATGCCGAGACGAAATAGTGCTGCACAAACGCCAGCCAGCCGTTTGCCGCCTGCTTGACGTGCTCCGCGTTGCCCTTGTCGAGGTCCGAGGGATGCACCTTTTCGAACTTGCGCTCGTCGGTATATACGGCGAAGCCGATGAAGCTCTGCGCGCCGAAGGTTTCGGCCACGGTGTTGGGATTCGCGTCCGGCTTGCCATCGTGCGTAAGCTGGAAATAGGAATACGTGGCCAGCGTCGACGCGCCCGGATTGCGGATCTCGAGCGCGACGTCGACCACGTAGCTGCCGCGGCGGAAGGTATAGACCTTCTGCACCTCCAAGCCGTCTTTGCCGGTGGCCGTGAACCGTACCTCGAACGCGTCCTTGCCTGGCGGCAGTGCCCGCTCTCCCGGCTGCACGCGCCATAGCGTGCGATGGTTCGGTCCGCCCTCGCCGGCAAGGCCGCTCTGCGCCTCGTAATGGTGCTCCGGGCCGAGGAGCGAGAGGTTCTTGGTAAGGTCCTTCGAGTCCTTATGGCGCAGGAGCTCGACGCGCTTCACCGTTGCGCCGAGCGTGTCGACCTCCGCGATGATGAGGTCGGTACTGACGCGCACGATTTCGCCTTGCTGCGGGGCGGCGGCGGCGGGCACGGTAGCGGGCGAAGGCGCGACGCTGCCGGGCGCCTGCGTGCCCGGCGCCGGCGGCTTGCTCGGCAGCGGGATCGACTGCTGCGCGGCCGGCGGCGGCGCCGCCGGTTTCGGCCGCTTCTCCTTCTCCCACGCTTCCCACAGCATGAGCAGCGAGAAGCTGAAGATCACCAGCAGGATGAGTCGCTGCGTATCCATCATTTGGGGACCGGGTCGTAGCCGCCGAGATGCCATGGCCCGCAGCGGCAGATACGCCGCGCCGCCAGCCAGCTGCCCCGCCAGGCACCGTGGCACCTGAGCGCCTCGTCGGCATACTCGGAGCAGCTGGGGTAGAACCGGCAGGCTGGCGGCAGCAACGGCCGCACGAACCATTGATAGGCGCGCACCGCAGCGCGCAGCGCGGCGCCGATCATGGCTTGAGACTGCCGAACAGCTCGCGAAGCCGGGAAATCATCTGTGCCGATGGCTTGATTCCATAAGGTGGGCGCACCAGCAAGTCCAGCGCGCCCATGGCCTCGCGCTCCAGCCGGAACGCCTCACGGATGCAGCGCTTGATGCGGTTGCGCTCGACCGCGCGCGCAGCGTGCTTGCGCGTGACCAGCATGCCGAGCCGTGCGCTGCCCGCCTCGCGCCGTGCCAGATAAAACGTATACCCCCCGAGGCTGCGGCGCGCACCTTGTCGCAACAGGTGCTCGAATTCGGCTTTTTGCCTCAGCCGCCGCGTCGCATCCAGCCCGAAACGCTTGGCGGCCGCGGCTACAGCCCGAGACGCCGCCGGCCGCTCGCGCGCCGGTTGCGCAACACCTTGCGTCCGCCAGGCGTGCGGCTGCGCACCAGAAAGCCGTGACGCCGCGCGCGCCGCGTCTTTGAAGGTTGGTAGGTCCGCTTGGTCGCCATCTCTGCCGGTCCGAAAAAGGGCGGTATTAGAGCGTGCGCGTCGACGCATTGTCAACTTGAATCGCAGTGTCGGCGCGCGAGCGTTGCTCGCTTCTTTGCGCGCGTTTCGCTGTGGATAACGCATGTCGAAGAAGGTAAAATCTCGACTCGTCTAGGCCACCGAGAAGATGCAAAACCTCTGGGACACCTGCCTGCGACGGCTTGAGCAGGAGCTCCCCGCGCAGCAGTTCAATACCTGGATCCGGCCGCTCGCGCCCGAGGTGGGCGACGCGGCCGATACCCTGATCCTCGCGGCGCCCAACCGATTCGTGCTCGAGCTGGTGCGCGAACGCTTCGCCGCGCGCATCGAACGGCTCGCCACGGAGGCCAGCGGGCGCGAGCTCGGCTTGCGCCTGGTTCTCGCGCGGGCGGTCGAAGCCGCCCCGCGCGTGGCGCCGGCCGCGGCTCGCACGCCCGAAATACCCTCGAACCTCGAGCGCGCCCGGCTCAATCCGGCGTTCTCCTTCGACAGCTTCGTCACCGGCAAGGCGAACCAGCTGGCGCGGGCCGCCGCCATGCAGGTCGCCGAGAACCCCGGCGTTTCCTATAACCCTCTGTTTGTCTACGGCGGCGTGGGCCTGGGCAAGACCCACCTGGTGCAGGCGATCGGCAACCAGCTTGCCGATCAGCGGCCGCAGGCGCGCATCCGCTATATCCATGCCGAGGCGTACGTCACCGACGTGGTGCGCGCCTACCAGCAGAAGTCGTTCGACGAGTTCAAGCGCTACTACCATTCGCTGGATCTTCTGCTGATCGACGACATCCAGTTCTTCTCCAACAAGGGCCGCACCCAGGAGGAGTTCTTCTACGCGTTCAACGCGCTGGTCGAGGCGCACAAGCAGATCGTGATCACCTGCGACACCTATCCCAAGGAAATCGCCGGGATGGAGGAGCGCCTGATCTCGCGCTTCGGCTGGGGCCTGACGGTGGCGATCGAGCCGCCCGAGCTCGAGATGCGGGTCGCCATCGTGCTGAAGAAAGCCGAGGCCGAGTCGGTGGCGCTGTCGGAGGATATCGCCTTCTTCATCGCCAAGCATCTGCGCTCCAACGTGCGCGAGCTGGAAGGCGCCCTGAAGAAGGTGCTCGCTTTCGCGCGCTTCAGCGGCCGCGAGCTATCGCTCGAGCTGGCCAAGGAAGCGCTGCAGGACATCCTCAGCGTTGCCAGCCGCCAGGTGAGCGTCGAGGGCATCCAGAAAACGGTCGCCGAATATTTCAAGATCAAGATTTCCGACATGCATTCGAAGAAACGCAGCCGCAACGTCGCGCGGCCGCGGCAGGTGGCCATGGCGCTCGCCAAGGACCTCACGCAGATGAGCCTGCCGGAAATCGGCGAAGCGTTCGGTAACCGCGATCACACGACGGTGCTGCACGCCTGCCGCACCATTGCCAGCCTGCGAAAGCACGACACCGCGCTCAACCGCGACTATGTGGTGCTGCAGCAGGTCCTGAAAGGCTGACGCAAAGCTGTGGGGGAACGTGGGATGAATTGTGAGTAACCCGGGGTTCGGGCGCACGGCCGGAAACGATCCACATTGCCAGCGCGCGGCTCCACAGGTTTCCCGGAGCGCGCGGAAGGCGACAAGGACCGAGAAAGCAAGCACTTGTGGACTTATCCAGCGGCGACGCCCGCTCTATTAGTTACTACTAAGGTAAATAACAAATGATTCTTGCTAAAGCAAAACGGGACGAGCTGCTCGCACCGCTCTCCGCGGTGAGCGGGATCATCGAACGGCGGCATACGCTGCCGATCCTTTCGAACGTGCTGATCGAGCGCAGCGGGGATGCACTCGGCTTTCTCGCCACCGACATCGAGATCCAGATCGCCGCGCGTAGTGCAATCCCGGCCAGCGCCGAGACGCGCGCGGTCACCGTCGGGGCGCGCAAGCTGCTGGATATCCTGCGCGCGCTGCCGGACGGCGCCGAGGTCACCCTGCAGCAGCAGGACAAGCGCCTGCAGGTCAAGGCGGGAAAAAGCCGCTTCGCGCTGCAGACCCTCGCCGCCGAGGATTTTCCGCGCCTCGCAAGGCCAGCCGGAGACGCCGCCAAGTTCAAGCTCGAGCAGAAAGCCCTGCGCCGCCTGCTTTCGCTCGTGCAATACGCGATGGCGCAGCAGGACATCCGCTACTACCTCAACGGCTTGCTGATGGTCGTCGAGGAGGGCAGCCTCAAGCTGGTCGCGACCGACGGCCATCGCCTGGCGTACGCCGCGCTCAAGCTCGGCGGTGAGCTGCCGCGCCAGGAAGTGATCGTGCCGCGCAAGACCGTGCTCGAGCTCACCAAGCTGCTCGCCGAAAGCGACGAGCCGGTGAACATCGAGCTTTCCGGCACGCAGGCCGCGTTCAGCTTCGGCACCATCGAGCTGGTCTCCAAGCTGATCGACGGCAAATTTCCGGATTACACCCGGGTGATTCCGACCGGGCACAAGAACAAGCTGCAGGCCGGGCGCGAGCCGCTGCGCCAGGCGCTGCAACGTGCCGCCATTCTTTCGAATGAGAAGTTTCGCGGCGTGCGTTGGGTGGTGGGCAGATGGCAGCCTGAAAATCGTCTCCTCCAACGCCGAGCAGGAGGAAGCGCACGAAGAGCTCGAGGTCGACTACAAAGGCGATTCGCTCGACATCGGCTTCAACGTCAACTACCTGCTCGACGTTCTGAACAACGTCGGCGGCGAGGGGATCGAGTGCGCATTCGGCGACGCGGCTTCCAGCGCGCTGATCACCTACGGTTCCGAAAAGGACTTCAAGTACGTCGTCATGCCGATGAGGATCTAGAGCGAAGCATGTCTGAGAACAAGGGCAACGGCGAGAGCGGCGACTACGGCTCGGATTCGATCAAGGTCCTGAAGGGCCTTGAGGCGGTGCGCAAGCGCCCGGGGATGTACATCGGCGACACCTCCGATGGCACCGGCCTGCATCACATGGTGTTCGAGGTGGTGGACAACGCCGTCGACGAGGCGCTCGCCGGCTTCTGCGACGAGATCGTGGTCACCATCCACACCGACAATTCCATCTCGGTACTCGACAATGGGCGCGGCATCCCGACCGGCATCAAGGAAGACGACGAGCTCAAGCGCTCGGCGGCCGAGATCGTGATGACCGAATTGCATGCCGGCGGCAAGTTCGACTCGAACAGCTACAAGGTCTCGGGCGGCCTGCACGGCGTCGGTGTCTCGGTGGTGAATGCGCTGTCGGAATGGCTGCGCCTCACGATCTGGCGCGACGGCGCTGTCCACCAGATGGAGTTTCGCGACGGCGTGGCCACGGCGCCGCTCAAGGCAACCGGTACCAGCGAGCGCCGCGGCACCGAAGTGCATTTCCTCGCTTCCAAAGCGACTTTCGGCGCAGTCGATTACCACTACGACATCCTCGCGCGCCGCCTGCGCGAGCTCTCGTTCCTCAACAACGGCACCAAGATCGTGATGATCGACCAGCGCGCCGGCAAGGAGGAGAACTTCGCGTTTTCCGGCGGGGTGAAGGGCTTTGTCGAGTACATGAATCGGGCGAAGAATGTGCTGCATCCCAACGTGTTTCTCGGCCTCGGCGAGAAGGACGGCATCACGGTCGAGGTGGCGATGCAGTGGAACGACTCCTACCAGGAGTCGGTGCTGTGCTTCACCAACAACATTCCGCAGAAGGACGGCGGCACGCACCTCACCGGCCTGCGCGCGGCGATGACCCGCGTGCTGAACAAGTACATCGAGGAGAAGGAGATCGCCAAGCGGGCGAAGGTGGAGACCACCGGCGACGACATGCGCGAAGGCTTGGCCTGCGTGCTGTCGGTAAAGGTGCCAGAGCCGAAGTTCTCCTCGCAGACGAAGGAAAAGCTCGTTTCATCCGAAGTGCGCCCGGTGGTCGAGGAGATCGTCGCCGAGCGCCTGCGTGAGTTCCTCGACGAGCGTCCGACCGACGCGCGCACCATCACCGTCAAGATCGTGGAAGCGGCCGCTGCACGCGAAGCGGCCCGCAAGGCACGCGAAATGACGCGGCGCAAGGGCGTGCTCGACTCCATGGGCCTGCCGGGCAAGCTCGCCGACTGCCAGGAGCGCGACCCGGCGAAAAGCGAGCTCTACCTGGTCGAGGGCGACTCGGCCGGCGGCTCGGCGAAGCAGGGGCGCGACCGCAAGTTCCAGGCGATCCTGCCGCTCAAGGGCAAGATCCTGAACGTCGAGCGCGCGCGCTTCGAGAAGCTGCTGGGCTCAGCGGAGATCGCCACGCTGATCACCGCTTTGGGCTGCGGCATTGGCACCGAGGAATACAACCCCGACAAGCTGCGCTACCACCGCATCATCGTGATGACCGACGCCGATGTCGACGGTTCGCACATCCGCACGCTGCTGCTCACCTTTTTCTACCGGCAGATGCGCGAGCTGGTGGAGCGCGGGCACATCTACATCGCGCAGCCGCCGCTCTACAAGGCAAAGCTGGGCAAGGAAGAGCGCTACCTCAAGGACGAGCACGAGCTCAACGCTTTCATGCTGAAGCAGGCGCTGGTCGATGCCGCGCTCCATCCGGGCGAGGGGCGCGAGCCGATCAGCGGCGACGCACTCTCCGAGCTCGCCAAGTCCTACTTGCTATCCGAGGCCGTGATGGAGCGCGTAGCGCGCCTGGTCGACCGCGAAGTCCTGCAGGCAATGCTGCGCGGCGTCCAGGTCGACTTGTCGCGGCGTGATACGGCGGAAGCTTCCGCCGAGGCATTGGAGGCCGCGCTTGCCCCGCAAGGCTTTGCCGTTGCCCCGCACTTCGACCAGAAGACCGAGCGCCATCAGGTGCGCGTGGAGCGCACCCGCCACGGCAACGTGCGTCTGAGCACGATTGATACCGAGTTCGTGCATTCCGGCGACTACGCCCAGATCCGCGCCACCGCGGAGATGCTGCGCGGCCTGGTCGGCGCCGGCGCGACCGTGCAGCGCGGCGACAAGCGCCAGCCGGTGCGCGATTTCGCCGAGGCGATGAAGTGGTTGCTCGGCGAGGTCGAGCGCTCGATGACCCTGCAGCGCTACAAGGGGTTGGGGGAGATGAATCCGTCCCAGCTGTGGGAAACGACGATGGATCCGGCGAGTCGGCGGCTGCTCAGGGTGCAGATCGAGGATGGCATCGCCGCGGACGAGATCTTCACCAAGCTGATGGGCGACGAGGTCGAGCCGCGCCGCGCTTTCATCGAATCTAACGCGCTCGGCGTGCGGAACCTGGACGTGTAGTTTTCTCTTCCGGCGCCTTGTCCTTGGGTTCCTGCTTTTCGGCCAGCTTCTCGGCCTTATCCTTCGCGCGCGGTTGAAATTCGAAGCCGATCTTGCCATCGGGCTGCTTGACGAGGAAGGCCTTGAACTTGCGGTTTTTCTTGGAAACGAAGCTGGTGAGGAGATCGGTGCGTCCGGTCTCCAGCAGCTTCTTCATCTGCTCGCGCTCGATCGGCTGTTGCAGGATCAGGCGCCCGGAGCGGAAGTCGCATTTGCGCTCCGGGCCGACCGCCTTTTCGCACACATAGGCGACGCCGTGCTCGAACACGCGCGCGCCGCATTTCGGGCACGCACCGAGCGGCTCCTGTCCTGAAAAATCGGGCGCTTCGTCGCCGTCCGCCGAGCCCTGGCCGAAGTCGAACTCGAGGCGCATGTCGTCATTGAGGCGGATCCCGGCGCTGAACGGCCGGCCCTGCTTGCTGCGAAACCCGGTCAGCGGACCGACGAAGCGCTTGGTGAACAGCTCGGCCAGCTCTTCCGGGGCCCATTCCCGCCCCGAGATCACCCGCCAGAGCGTGAAGTCGCATTTCTGGCACTGGACCTTGCGGTAGTTCTCCTGCACGGTACCGCCGCACTTGGGGCAGGGCGCAGGCACGGTCGCATACGCCACGTCCGGAATCTCGCCATTCTTGATCACGCCGACCACGTTCTTCACCAGATCGTTGATCCCGCGCATGAACTCTTCACGCGTGAGCTTGCCGGCCTCGATCAGCTTCAGCTTGTGCTCCCACTCGCCGGTGAGCTCGGGCGAGCCGAGCTCGACGATGTGCAGCATGTGGAACGCGAACATGAGCGAGAACGCCTTCGGCGTCGGCACCAGTTCACGGCCCTCGCGGTGCACGTACGCTTCGCGGATCAGACCCTCGATGATGGCGGCACGCGTTGCCGGCGTGCCGAGGCCCTTCGCCGCCATGGCGGCGCGCAGCTCGTCGTCTTCAACCAGCTTGCCGGCGCCTTCCATCGCGGAAAGCAGCGTCGCTTCCGTGTAGCGCGGCGGCGGCTTGGTCTGGTTGGCCTCGGCAGCAATCTCGCGCACCGGGACCTTCTCGTCCGGCGTGATCGCCGGCAGGTTCTCATTCTCTTCGCCGCCGGCGCGGCCGTAGACTGCCAGCCAACCCGGGTTCTCCAGCACCTTGCCTTCCGTCTTGAACTGATGCTCGCCAACGCGCGTAATGCGCGTGGTCTGCAGGTACTCGGCCGCGGGGTAGAACACCGCGAGGAAGCGGCGCACCACCAGGTCGTAGAGCTTCTGCTCGGCTTCGTTCAGGCTGCGCGGCGTTTGTAACGTCGGGATGATCGCGAAGTGGTCCGAGATCTTGCTGTTGTCGAAGATGCGCTTGTTGGGCTTTACCCATCCCTGCTTCAGGATTTGCTTGGCGAAGGGCGCGAAGTCGCGGGTGCCGCCGAGCTCGTCGAGCGTCTTCTTCACCGTGTCCAGATAGTCTTCCGGCAGCGCGCGCGAGTCGGTCCGGGGATAGGTCAGCACCTTGTGCCGCTCGTAGAGCGCCTGGGCAAGCGACAAGGTCATCCGGGCCGGGAAGCCGAAGCGGCCGTTGGCTTCACGCTGCAAGCTGGTGAGGTCGTAAAGCAGCGGCGATAGCTGCGTGGAAGGTTTGGTTTCCTCGCTCGCGATTCCGCTCTTGCCTTGGCAGGCGGCGACGATCGCTTCGGCCTGCGCCTGCGTCCAAAGCCGCTCGGCCTTGCGCTCGCCGTCGTCATCCTTTTTGAACGCGCTGTCGAACCAGCGCCCGGGATATTC
This sequence comes from uncultured beta proteobacterium, assembly GCA_963810475.1. Taxonomy (GTDB): domain Bacteria; phylum Pseudomonadota; class Gammaproteobacteria; order Burkholderiales; family SG8-39; genus SCGC-AG-212-J23. Next base: position 163,096 of record CAWENY010000017.1, read on the forward strand.
GCCCGCCTTCGCCCCGAAGCGGGCATGCACTTCCCAATAATCGCGCGAGGTAAATGCGCGGATGCGCTCTTCGCGCTCGACCAGGATGGCGAGGGTGGGCGTCTGCACCCGTCCGACGGTGGTCAGGTAGAAGCCGCCTTCCTTCGAGTTGAAGGCGGTCATGGCGCGCGTGCCGTTGATGCCGATCAGCCAGTCGGCTTCCGAGCGGCTCTTGGCAGCGTCGGCGAGCGGCAGCAGCTCCTTGTCGGCGCGCAGCGCCGAGAAGCCTTCGCGGATCGACGCCGGCGTCATCGACTGCAGCCACAGGCGCTCGATCGGCTTCTTGTTGTGCGCATGCTGCACGATGTAGCGGAAGATCAGCTCGCCTTCGCGCCCGGCGTCGCAGGCGTTGATCAGCCCGGTGACGTCCTTGCGCTTCATCAGGCGCAGGAGCAGGTTCAGGCGCGTCTCGCTTTTCTCGATCGGCGCGAGGTCGAAGTGCGGCGGGATTACCGGCAGGCGGGTGAACGACCATTTTCCGCGCTTGACGTCGTACTTCTCCGGAAGCGTGAGCTCGAGCAGATGGCCAACCGCTGACGACAGCACGTACTTGTCGCTCTCGAAGAAGTCGCCCTTGCGCGTGAAGCCGCCGAGCGCGCGCGCGATGTCGGCCGCGACCGACGGTTTCTCTGCGATGATGAGTTTCTTGGCCATGCGGCGCGAAAGGCCGCAGATGATAAGTGCAAAGCCGCACGCGGTTCAACCCGCATGCGGCTGCGGTTAAGGCGCGGCTAGCTCGGCAGGCGCGCGTACGGCGCGCTGAACAGGTCCTCGGCGAGCAGCCGGCTGGTCGCGGTCTGCTGGTTCCACACCACCATCAGCACGACGAGCTTGAGCTGCTCCAGGCTCAGCGTATCGCCCGCGGCGGCGAGCGCTCGCTCGATCACCAGCTCGCGCGTGTCTGGCGGTCAGGATGCCCGACTGTTCCAGGGTAAGCAGAAAGCCACGACACGAGGCGTCGAGCTTCGCCAGCTCGCGCGGCGCGTAGGCCCGGAAGCTCGCGCGCGCATCGGGCAACGGGTCACGCACGCCCTGCGGTGCTTGCAACACGCCGGCCAGCCAGTGCATCGCTTCGCTGATATCCGAATCCTCAAAGCCGGCGGCCGACAGCTTCTTCGCCACGCGGTCGCTGTCGTAGGCAAGCTCGGCCTGCTGGCAGTTCTCGAACAGGAAAACAAGGATGTCGTACATATCGGGCCTCCCTTCTTATAACGCAACGTTGGGGATTGGGTTTACCGCCGTCCTTCCTTCTCCAGCCGCTGATAAAGCCCGCCTGGCAGCGCGGCGACGCGCCCGTCGAGCTCCAGGCGCAGCAGCTCGGAGGACACCTGCTCGGCCGATAGGCCGGCGCGCGAGCAAAGCGAGTCGACGTCGACTGGGTCATGGCCCATATGGGCGAGCAACCCGCCTTCCGCGCGTGCGGGGGTGCCCTGTGCCGGCTCGCGTGTCGACGCGTAGCCGCTCGGACGAAAGCCCGCCAATTCGGTAAGCACGTCTTCGGCCGATTCGACCAGCTTCGCGCCTGCTTTGATCAATACGTGGCAGCCCTTGGAGAGCGGCGAATGGATCGATCCCGGAACGGCGAATACGTCGCGTCCCTGCTCGGCGGCGCTGCGCGCGGTGATCAGCGAGCCTGAGGCGACCGCGGCTTCCACCACCAGGCAGCCGCGCGCGAGTCCACTGATGAGGCGATTGCGCCGCGGGAAGTTGTGTGCGGCAGGCGCAGTGCCGAGCGGAAACTCCGAGACGAGCAGCCCACGCGCCGCAATCTCGGCGGCGAGCGCCGCATTGCGCTGCGGGTAAACGATATCGAGGCCGGTACCGAGCACCGCAATGGTTGCGCCCACGCCCTGAAGGCCGCCGCGATGCGCCGCGGCGTCGATACCGAGCGCAAGGCCGGACACGATAGTCAGCCCAGACTCGCTCAGCGTACGGGCGAACGCCTCGGCGTTGGCGCTGCCCTGCTGCGTGGCGTTGCGGCTGCCGACAATGGCGAGCGCCGAACGCTGCAGGAGTTCTACGCGGCCGCGCGCGTAAAGGAGCGGTGGCGGATCGGCGATTTCCAGCAACAGCCTCGGATAGGCCTCGTCGGCAAGCGTAATGACCGCATGGCCGGGACGTTCCACCCAGGCCAGTGCATTCGCCACGGCCTTCGCCACCGGCTCGGAGTCGAGCGCAGCGAGAGCGGCGGCGGGCGCAAAGACGGAGAGTTCGGAACGCTTGCGGGCGAGGACGGCGTGCGGCAGGCCGAACTGGTGAAGCAGCTTGCGGAAGGCGGCGGCTCCGAGCCCGGGGGTGAGCGCCAGCTGCAGCCAGCTCGCGAGCCCCGGGTCGTGGCTCACTTCTCGTTCTTCTTACGGCGTCTGCACCACATCGAGCGGGGCGACCGGCCTCGTGATCTGCATGATGAGTGCATAGGATATCCGGTCGAAAACCCGGAAGACAAACGCAAGTCCGGCGCGCTCATCGGGCAGCTTGATGCGCGCATCCGGATCGTCCTGCTTCCGGGTCGTGTCACGCACGGTGCCGCCGAGGGTGTAGAGCGCCAGGACATGTCCGACTTCGACGCCATCGGCCTTACCGCGGTTGATGCTGATCACCTGCTGAGGGCCCGCCTCGCCAACCTTGCCCACACCGCCGTAGATGGCCATCACGCGCCCCTTGATCTGCGAGCTCGGTGCGCGCGGCGCGTAGTTCACCGGTTGCGGTCTGCCGGCGGCGACGAGCTTGTCGCCAGCCCCGACCTCGATCACGGTATCGGTCAGCGTCACGGTCGCGGGCTCGCCCGGGCGCGTGACCTGCGCCGTGCCCAGATACACCGCTTCGTAGGCGAGCGTCTGATTCGTGTCCGGGTCGACCAGCGCGTTGCCCTTGCGGTAGACGTACCAGACATCGTCCTTCGATTTGCCGATACCGCGCACATAGGCGGCGTTGCCGGTCGAAAGCAGTACGCGATCGGACTGCGTGGCGATGATCGTCGGTCCCTTGTCGAGGCCGTCGGCCTCGATGACCAGCGGACGCGACAGAAATGGCTCGATTACCGAGGGCGGGATGCTTGGGATTTCCTGCTTGGCAAGCGACTCGGCGCGAACGCGCGGCGCGAGCTTGACCGTGCCGGAGGCGGCAGCGCCAGGAGTAGTTCCTGGAGTAGTGCCGGGAGCTGTGGGGGGTGTCTGCGCGGGATCGGCGCCCGGCGTCGTTGGGGTTGGCGCGCGGTCGGCACCGCCGATGGTGAGTTGCCCCCGCTCCCGGTCGAGGACAATTACGTACCCGGGATAGATTAGGTGCGGGTTACGGATCTGCTCGCGATTGAGATTCCACAGCTCGGGCCAGCGCCACGGCGAGTCGGTGTACCGTTGCGAGATGCCCCAGAGGGTGTCGCCGGGCACGACGGTATAGCGGTCGGGTGCATCCGGCTTGATGGTGAGAGGCGCGCTGGGCGCCTGTCCAAAAACCGGCCCGGAGAGCAAGAAAGCGAGCGCTATGATAGACTTACAAACTTGCTGGACCATGGCGACCCGTCCCTTTTTTTGGTTCCTGGACCGGCTGGAAATCGGTTCTTCTAGCCCCAATGTAGCACAAAGGTGGTTCTTCTTACGCGTTGCCTGAGATTCTCCATATAATCCATTCAATCTGCAAGTGAAATTGCCCCGCTGAACGAGCAATGGCCATCCTGAACATCCTCCGCTACCCCGATGCCCGCCTCCACAAGGTGGCCGCGCCCGTGACCGTCTTTGATGAGGGCTTGAAGAAGCTCGTTGCCGACATGGCCGAGACCATGTACGCCGCCCCCGGCATCGGCCTCGCCGCCGTCCAGGTGGACGTCGCCAAGCAGGTGATCGTGGTCGACGTTTCCGAGCGCCGCGATTCGCTGGTGGTGCTGGTCAATCCGGAAATCGTCGAAGCGAACGGCGTGTCGGACATCGAGGAGGGCTGCCTGTCCGTCCCCGGAATCTACGAGCTGGTCGAGCGCGCCGAGCGCGTCAAGGTGCGCGCGCATGACCGGAACGGCAATCCCTTCACGCTCGAAGCGCAAGGCTTGCTCGCCGTGTGCATTCAGCACGAAATGGATCACCTGAAGGGCAAGGTGTTTGTAGAGCATCTGTCGCAGCTCAAGCAGCAGCGCATCCGCGCCAAGCTCGCCAAGCAGCTGCGTAAGTCCGCCTAGCCCGCTTTCCTGCGTCTCGTCTTCGCCGGTACCGCGCCCTTCGCCGAGCGCGCGTTGGCGCGCCTGCTGGACGCTGGCCATGACGTCGCGCTGGTACTGACGCAGCCGGATCGACCCGCCGGCCGCGGCTTGCGAGCGGCGCCGAGCGCGGTGAAGCTTCTCGCCACGCAGCGGGGATTGCCGCTGTTCCAGCCGCTGAGCCTCAAGGCGCCGCCGGACGCGGCGCGGGTGATGGCCGCGCAGCCGGACGTGCTTGTCGTCGCCGCCTATGGACTGATTCTGCCGCCGCCGGTGCTCGAAGCCGCGCCGCAAGGCGCGCTGAATATCCATGCCTCGCTGTTGCCGCGCTGGCGCGGAGCTGCGCCGATTCAGCGCGCGCTTCTGGCCGGCGACTCGGAGACCGGTATATCGATCATGCAGATGGATGCGGGTCTGGACACCGGCCCAGTGCTGTCGCGGCATCCGCTCGCAATTGCTCCCGACGACGATGCCGGCACCTTGCATGACAAGCTGGCTGCGCTCGGCGCGGAGGCCATTGTCGCAACGCTTGCCGATGTCGAAGCCGGCCGGGCAAGAGCCTTACCGCAGCCGGCGAGCGGGGCCACTTACGCCCGCAAAATCGACAAGCGCGAGACTCACCTCGACTGGACGCAATCCGCTTCGGCGCTCGAGCGCGCGGTGCGTGCTTTCCGTCCAATCCCGGGCGCCCACGCCCTACTCCACGCCGAGACGGTAAAGATCTGGCGCGCGCGCGTGCGCGACCTCCAGGGCGAGCCGGGCGCTGTGCTAGATGCGCGGGATGAGGTCGTCATCGCCTGCGGTGAAAAAGCGCTTGCGGTATCGGAGCTGCAGCGCGCCGGTGGCCGGCGGTTGAGCGCGCGCGAGTTCCTGCGCGGCCATCCTTTGCCGGCAGGCGCTCGTTTCGCGTGAGCGCCCTCGCCGCGGCGTTGCGGGACGCGGCGCCGATGGTGGAGCGCGTGGCCGCCGGCATGAGCCTCGCCGCGGAGTTCGAGCGCCGCGCCGAAGGCGGAAGCGAAACCCCGCGCGCAGCGCTCATCGATCTTACGCACGGCACGCTGCGTCGCTACGGCCGCGTACAGGCTATCGTGCGGCAGCTCTCGCGCCGCGCGAGCGGCGATGCACTCGTTGAAGCGCTGCTTTGGTGCTCGCTTTACGCCCTGGAGTCCGGCCGCTACGCCGAGTACACGGTGGTCGACCAGGCCGTGCGCGCCTGTGGCTTGCTCGAGCGCTGGAACGCCAAGGGATATGTCAACGCGGTTCTGCGCGGCTTCCTGCGCGAGCGGGGCTCGCTCGAGGCGCGCATCCAGGCCGATGTCGAGGCCCGCTACCAGCATCCGCGCTGGTGGATCGAAATCCTGCGCGCCGCGTACCCCGCAGACGCGGAGGCGGTGCTGGCGGCCGGCAATTCCCATCCGCCGATGTGCCTGCGCGTGAACCGCCGGCGGGCCAGCGTTGCCCCCTATCAGGAGCGGCTGCTGGCAACCGGCATAGGCTCGCGCACGCTGGGCAACGAGGCGCTCCTTCTTGAGCGCCCGGTGCCGGTTGAGCGCTTGCCCGGGTTCGACAGCGGCGAGGTTTCGGTACAGGACGCCGGCGCGCAGCGTGCGGCCCACTGTCTGGATGTGGCCGACGGCCAGCGCGTTCTCGATGCGTGCGCGGCCCCCGGCGGCAAGAGCGGTCATTTGCTCGAGTGCGCGCAGCTCGAGCTCACGGCACTCGATGCCGACGCCGGACGCTGCGCTCGGTTGGAGCGTAATTTGGCGCGCCTCGGTCTCCACGCGCGCGTGATGAATGCCGACTGCACGCGCCCGGGCGACTGGTGGGATGGCGTGCCATTCGACCGCGTTCTGGCGGACGTCCCCTGCTCGGCGTCGGGCATCGCGCGGCGGCATCCGGACATCAAGTGGTTGCGCCGCGCCAACGATGTCGAGGCCTTCGCTGCGCGTCAGGGCGCGATCCTCGATGCGTTGTGGCAGGTGCTTGGCGCGGATGGTAGATTGCTGTATGCCACCTGCTCCGTGTTCCCGCAGGAGAACGACGCGGTGATCGACGCATTCATCGCGCGTCAACGTTCGCCGGGGGCGCGCGCCGTTCGCCTGCCGCTGCCCGACGGCGGCGCGGCCCAGGGGCTGCCCGGCGCGGAGCGCGACGGGTTCTACTACGCGCTGATCCGCAAGCAAGCCTGAGGCGACGCGCTATGCGCGGCATCGCCCTCCTCTTCGCCGCGATGCTGGCCGCCGCGCCGCTGCAAGCGGCCCGTGCCGACGAGATCGAGGTGCGCGACGTCGCGCTGCGCAGCGTGGATGACGGACTCGCGCTCGACGCCGATTTTGCCTTTGAGCTCACGCCGCGCCTTGCCGAGGTCGTGGCGAACGGCGTGCCGATCTATTTCCGCGTCGATTTCGAGCTCACACGCAGCCGCTGGTATTGGTTCGACGAGACCGCCGCATCGCGCCGGCTGCAATTGCGGCTGTCATATCATGCGCTGTCCCGGCAGTACCGGCTCTCGACCGGGGCGCTGCAGCAGAGCTTTCCGACCCTCGAGGAGGCGCTCGACGTGCTCAAGCGTGTGCGCAACTGGCTGGTGGTGGACCGCACGGTGCGCCTTTCCAGCTCGGACTACGAAGCGGCGTTGCGCATGCGGCTCGACACGGCGATGTTGCCCAAGCCGTTCCAGCTCTCGGCGCTGACCGGCCGCGACCTCCAGCTCGAGTCGGCCTGGAAAAAGTTCATCGTACGCCCGCCAAGGAAGCCCGGATGAAGTGGCTCCTCATCATCGGCGGCGCGGTCGCGGCGGTTGGCGTTTTCCTCCTCGCCACGGCGAGCGGCGACACCGCGATCTTTGCACGCCACTACCCACTGCTGCTTGGGCTGAACGCGGCGCTTGCCGGTTTGCTCGCCGCGCTGGTGATCGCCCAGCTCGTCATGCTCGCGCGACGCCACCGGGCGCGCGTGTTCGGCGCTCGGCTCACGCTGCGGCTGCTGGTGCGCTTCGCGGCGCTTGCCGTCCTGCCGGGCCTGATCGTCTATGCGGTGTCGGTGGTGTTCCTCACGCGGTCCATCGAATCATGGTTCGACGTCAAGGTCGACGCCGCGCTCGAAGGTGGCATCAACCTCGGGCAGCAAGTCATCGAGCAGATGACGGCCGAGCTGCAGGCCAAAGCGAACGCGGTGGCGCTCGAGCTCGCTGACCGGCCGCAGCCGCAGCTCGCCGCCCAACTCGAGCGCCTGCGCGCGCAGCTCGGCATCGAAGAGGCCGTGGTGGTGTCCGGGAGCGGGCGACTGCTCGCGAGCGCGGGGCAGGATGTCACCCGGCTGGTCCCCGAGCTACCCGCCAGCCATGCCCTGCGTCAGGCGCGTGGCAAACGCGTGTATACCTCTGTCGATGCGAGCGGCGGAACGCTGCTTGCGCTTCGCGTGGTGGTGCCCGTCGACATGCCAGGAACGGAGTCGCGCTTCCTTCAGCTGCGGCACGGCGTGCCCTTATCGCTCGCGCGCAGTGCGGAGGCGGTCGAGGCGGGATACCGCGACTACCGCGAGCTGGCAATCTCCCGCGACGGGCTCAAGCGTGTCTATATTGTGACGCTGAGCTTCGCCCTGCTGATGGCGCTTTTCGTCGCCGTCGCCGTGGCCGCGACCCAGTCCGGTTTGCTGGCCGAACCGCTCGCCAACCTCGCGCAGGCCACGCAGGCCGTCGCGCGCGGCGATTTCTCGCGCCGTGCGCCGGTCACTAGCCGCGACGAGCTCGGCATCCTCACCGAGTCCTTCAACTCGATGACCGGGCAGCTGGAGGAAGCGCGGCGCGGCGTCGAGTCGAACCGACTTGCCCTGGAGGCGGCCAAGGCGCGGCTGGAAAACATCCTCGCCAACCTCTCGGCCGGGGTCTTGGTCTTCGACCACGAGCACAACGTGTCGATTTCAAACCATGGCGCGGCCGCCATTCTCGGCGGCGAGGTCGAGGATTTCGCACAGCGCATGCGCGTTCAGTTCGCCGCGCATCTTGCCGAACATGGCGAGCGCAACTGGCAGCTCGAGCTGCCGTTGAAGGGCACTGGCAAAACCGTGCATGCGCGCGGCGCCCGGCTGCCGCAGGCTACCGGCGGCGGCGCCGTGGTGGTGTTCGACGACATTACGCAACTCGTCCAGGCGCAGCGCGCCACCGCCTGGGCCGAAGTGGCGCGGCGCCTGGCGCACGAGATCAAGAACCCGCTCACGCCGATCCAGCTCTCCGCCGAGCGCCTGGCGATGAAGCTCGGCGAGCGCTTGCCGCCCGACGACGCCGAGACGCTGCGGCGTTCGACCGAGACCATCGTCAATCAGGTCGCGGCGTTGAAGGCCATGGTCGACGACTTCCGCGACTACGCGCGCCTGCCGGCGCCCGAGCCGGCGCCCCTCGACCTGAACCGCCTGGTGCGCCAGGTGCTGGCGCTCTATGAGAATTCGAGCGTGCCGATCGCGAAGGACCTTGCCGAGCCGCTGCCCCCGGTGTGGGCCGACGGCGCACAAATCCGCCAAGTGATCCACAATCTGGTGCAGAACGCCCAGGACGCCCTCGAGAACCTCGCGGTCCGCGGCGCAAGCCCGGCGATCGAGGTGCGCACCGAGCTGGCGGGCGATCGCGTCCGGCTCGCGGTCTCGGACAACGGCGGCGGTTTCCCCGAGGAATTGATGGCACGCATTTTCGAGCCCTATGTCACCACCAAGCCGCGCGGCACCGGGCTCGGACTGGCCATCGTGAAGAAGATCGTCGACGAGCACCATGGCGCGGTGACGATCGAGAACCGGCCGAGCCGGGGCGCTTCGGTGAGCGTGCTGCTGCCGCTCGCCAAGGCGGCTTAGCCATGGCGCAGATTCTGGTGGTGGATGACGAAGTGGGCATCCGCGAGCTGCTGTCCGAGATCCTTGCCGACGAGGGTCATCAGGTTCTGCTCGCCGAGAGCGCCGGCGATGCGCGCCGCCTGCGCGAGCGTGCCCGGCCGGACCTCGTGTTGCTCGACATCTGGATGCCCGACGCCGATGGCATCACGCTGCTGAAGGAGTGGGCGGCGAGCGGGCAGCTGACCATGCCGGTGGTGATGATGTCGGGCCACGCCACCATCGAGACCGCGGTCGAGGCCACGCGCATCGGCGCGCTCGATTTTCTGGAAAAGCCCATCGCCCTGCAGCGGCTGCTCGCGACGGTGAAGCGCGCGCTGCGCAACCCGGAGACCGCGGCTGCGCCCGAGCTTTCCATTGCGGCGCTTGGCCGCTCAAGCAGTCTCGCCGATGCCAAGAAGCGCCTTGCTCAGCTCGCCGGGGCCGGCGCGCCGCTCCTGCTGCGCGGCGAGCGCGGCATGCGCGCGGAGCTTTTCGCCCGCCTGCTCGCCGCGCCGGGCGCGCCGTTCCTCGCCGGCGGCGAGATGCTCTCGCAGCCACCTTCCGAGCTCCTGGGCAAGGCGGCGGGCGGCATCCTCTTCATCGCGGACCTGTCGCGTCTCGGCCATGCCGAGCAGCGCAATCTCGAGTTCCTGTTGCCGCGCGCCGAGAAACACCGCGTACGGCTGGTGTCGTTCTCGCCGCTCGATGCGCGCGGGCTGGCGGAGAAGTGCGACTTCGATCCGGAGCTCGCGGCGCGCCTCGGCGAGCTCACGTTCAGGCTCCCGGCGGTGCGCGACTTTGCCGAGGATGTGCCGGACCTCGCCTCGCTCATGCTCGCGCAGCTGGTGGAGGCGCGCGCCTGTCCCGCGAGGCGCTTTGCCATCGCCGCGCTCAACGCGCTGCGTCACTATGCGTGGCCGGGAAATCTGGCCGAGTTGCAAAGCGTGGTGAAGGACCTCGCCCTGAGCGCGCTGGAGGAGGAGATCCGGCTGGAGGACGTCGAGCGGGTGCTCGCCGCGCGCGCGGCGCCGGGATCGCTGCCCGAAGTCGCATTCGACCGCCCCTACCGCGAAGCGCGGGAAGCGTTCGAGCGCGTGTACTTCGAGCACCTGCTCGCGCGCGAGCACGGCAGCATGTCGCGCGTCGCGGAGCGCTCGGGCCTCGAGCGCACGCATCTTTACCGCAAGCTCAAAGCCCTCGGCTTGCCGGTCGGCCGGCGAGAAGAAAGCTAACCCGAGGTCAGCAGCTAAGTCTTCTTCGGCTTCTTCTGGCGTTGCGGCCGCTTCTTGCCGTAGCTAGCCTTGTAGATCTTGCCGCGCCGGGTACGTTTGTCGCCTTTTCCCATGCGCGGAATTATAGCGGCGCGGTCTCGACTTCGTAGGCGAGGTTCGGCGCGAGCCATTTCTCGGCCTCGGCCATGCTCAGGCCGGTACGGCGCGCGTAATCCTCGATTTGGTCGCGACCGATCTTGCCGACCGCGAAGTAGCTCGACTCCGGATGCGACAAATAGAAGCCGGACACCGACGACGCGGGCAGCATGGCAAACGACTCGGTGAGCCGCATGCCGGCGTTGTGCTCCGCGCCAAGCAGGCGAAAAAGCGGGCCTTTCGCCGTATGGTCCGGGCACGCAGGGTAGCCAGGCGCCGGGCGGATGCCGCGATAGCGCTCGGCGATCAATTCCGCGCTACCCAGGCGCTCGTCTGAGGCGTAGCCCCAGAACTCGCGCCGCGCCTGCTCGTGCAGGCGCTCGGCGAAGGCCTCCGCCAGCCGGTCGGCGAGCACTTTGAGCATGATTGCGTTGTAGTCGTCGCCGCGCGCCTCGAGCTCGGCGACCCGCGCGTCGAAGCCGCCCGCGCTGACCGCGAAGGCGCCGATCCAGTCGCGCACCCCGCTTGCCTTCGGCGCGACGAAGTCCGCGAGACAGAGGTTGGCGCGGCCCTCGGGTTTGTGGTTCTGCTGGCGCAGGTTGCGCCAGGTCATCAGCACGTCGCGACGGCTTTCGTCGGCGTAGATCTCGATGTCGTCGCCGTTCACCTGCGCCGCCGGATGAAGCGCTAGCACGCCGTTTGCCACCACCAGGTTCTCGCGCACGATGCGGGCAAGCGTCTCCTGCGCCTCGGCGAAGAGCTTGCGCGCCGCGTCGCCGACCACCGCATCCTCGAGGATCTTCGGGTACGGGCCGGAAAGCTCCCAGGCCTGGAAGAACGGCCCCCAGTCGATGTAATCGACCAGTTCGGCGAGCGGATAGCGCTTGAGTACCGTGATGCCCGGCTTTGCCGGGGCAGGCGGCACATAGCGTTGCCAGTCCGTCTTATGGCCTAGTTCGCGCGCGCGCGCAATGGTGTGCAACGGCCCGGGGCCCTTCTTGTCGCGGTGCTGAGCGCGCACCCGCTCGTAGTCAGCGCGCACGCCGGCGACGTAGGCATCAGCATTGGCGGCAAGGAGGCTTTGCACCGCGGGCACGCTGCGCGAAGCATCCGGCACGTACACCACCGGACCGGAATAATTCGGCGCGATCTTGACCGCCGTATGCGCGCGCGAGGTGGTCGCGCCGCCAATGAGAAGCGGCAGCTTGAGCTTCGCTCGTTCCATCTCGCGCGCCACGTGCGTCATTTCCTCGAGCGATGGGGTAATGAGGCCGGACAGGCCGATCGCGTCGGCCTTCTCTTTGCGCGCGGTCGCGAGGATGGTTTCGGCGGGCACCATGACGCCGAGGTTCACCACGTCGTAGTTGTTGCACTGGAGCACCACCGCGACGATGTTCTTGCCGATGTCGTGCACGTCGCCCTTCACCGTGGCGAGCACCAGCTTGCCCTTCGCACGGCCGGCCTGTCCGCTCTTGGCTTTTTCCGCCTCGATGTAAGGCACGAGATGCGCGACCGCCTGCTTCATGACGCGCGCCGACTTGACCACCTGCGGCAGGAACATCTTGCCGGCGCCAAAGAGGTCGCCGACCACGTTCATGCCGTCCATCAGCGGGCCCTCGATCACCTCGATCGGCTGCGGGAACTTGCGCCGCGCCTCTTCCGTATCGGCGACGATGTGGCTGGCAATGCCGTTGACCAGCGCGTGAATCAGGCGCTGCTCGACGCTGGCGGCGCGCCAGGCTTCGTCCTTGGCGGTTTCGCGCGCGCCGGTCTTGACCGTCGCGGCGAATTCGACCAGGCGCTCCGTTGCGTCCGGCCGGCGATCGAACAGCACGTCCTCCACGCGCTCGAGCAGCTCGGGGGCGAGCTGCTCGTAAACGCCGAGCTGGCCGGCATTGACGATGCCCATCGACAGCCCGGCGCGCACCGCGTGGTAGAGGAACGCGGTGTGCATTGCTTCGCGTACCGCGTCGTTGCCGCGGAAGGAGAACGACAGGTTCGACACGCCGCCCGACACGCGTGCCTGCGGCAGCTCCTTGCGGATCCAGCGCACCGCCTCGAGGAAGTCGATCGCGTAGCGCGCGTGTTCTTCCAGGCCGGTGGCGACGGCGAAGATGTTGGGGTCGAAGATGATGTCCTCGTGCGGAAAGCCGGCCTCGCGCACGAGCAGCTGGTAGGCGCGCTGGCAAACCGCGATGCGGCGTTCGAGCGTGTCCGCCTGCCCCTTTTCGTCGAAGGCCATCACCACGACCGCCGCGCCGTACTGGCGGCAGAGGCGCGCCTGGCGCAGGAACTCCGCCTCGCCCTCTTTCATGGAGATGGAATTGACGATCGGCTTGCCCTGCACGCATTTCAGCCCGGCCTCGATGACACTCCATTTGGAGCTGTCGATCATCACCGGCACGCGCGCGATGTCCGGCTCCGCGGCGACCAGGCGCAAAAAGGTGCTCATCGCCTTTTCCGAGTCGAGCATCGCCTCGTCCATGTTGACGTCGATCACCTGCGCGCCGTTCTCGACCTGCTGGCGCGCCACCGCGAGCGCGCCGGAATAGTCGCCGGCGAGAATCAGGCGGGCGAATGCCTTCGAGCCGGTGACATTGGTGCGCTCGCCGATGTTGACGAAGAGCGACTGGTTATCGATATTCAGCGGCTCCAGGCCCGCGAGGCGCAGCGCGTCGGGCCGCTTGGACAGGCGCCGCGGCGCGATCGGGCGCAGCGCTTCGCCGATGGCGCGGATGTGCTCGGGTGTGGTGCCGCAGCAGCCGCCCGCGAGATTGAGCCAGCCGGCGCGCGCCCATTCCGCGGCTTGCGCCGCCATCGACTCCGGGGTGTCGTCGTACTCGCCGAAGGCGTTCGGCAGCCCGGCGTTCGGATGGCAGGAGACGTAGCTTTCGGCCAGCCGGGCAAGCTCTTCGACGTAGGGCCGGAGCTCTTTCGCGCCCAGCGCACAGTTCAGGCCGACCGCCAGCGGCCGGGTGTGGCGCACCGAGTTGTAGAACGCCTCGGCGGTCTGCCCGGAGAGCGTGCGTCCAGAAGCGTCGGTGATGGTTCCGGAAATGATCACCGGCAGCCGCGCGCCGCGCTCGGCGAAGGTCTGCTCGATGGCGAACAGCGCCGCCTTCGCGTTGAGCGTATCGAACACCGTCTCGACCAGCACCAGATCGATGCCGCCTTCAAGCAGGCCGCCGAGCGCCTCGCCATAGGCCGCGACCAGCTCCTCGAAGGCGATGGCGCGGAACCCCGGGTCGTTGACGTCAGGAGAGATCGACGCGGTTTTGTTGGTGGGCCCAAGCACGCCGGCGACGAAGCGCGGCTGCTTCGTGCGCTCCTGCCACTCGCGCGCGGCTTCGGTGGCCAGGTGCGCGGCGGCGCGGTTCAGCTCGCGCGCAAGCGCCTCCATGCCGTAGTCCGCCATCGCGATCGAGGTCGAGTTGAAGGTATTGGTCTCGATGATGTCCGCGCCGGCGGCGAGGTACTGCGTATGGATGTCGCGGACCAGGCCTGGCTGCGTCAGCGAAAGAAGGTCGTTGTTACCGCGCAGCTCGCGCGCCCAGTCGCGAAAACGCGCGCCGCGGTAATCCTCCTCCGCGAGGCGCGCGCGCTGGATCATGGTGCCCATGGCGCCATCCAGCAGGAGGATCCGATCGCGCAGCAGTGTTTCGAGGTTCATCGGTATGAATGAAAAAGCCCGCTCGGCTTGGGCCAGAAACGGGCTTCGACGCACGTCTCTTTAGCGGTATTTATAACGCGCCCGCAAGCTGAGCATCAAATCGGCGCGGCGAGTGGCATTCTGCCCAGCAATGCCTGTGATGTCAACGGCTTATAATCGATCGATGGATGATTTCGCGTCGATCGTCGGTCGGTTTCCGTGCGAGGTGTACTGGGGCGATTGCGACCCGGCGGGAATCATTTTCTATCCGACCTATTTCCGCTGGATGGACGCGGCAACGTGGGCATTCATGGCTTCGGTCGGCTACAGCCCCAAACGCATGCGCGACGAGCACCTGTCCATGCCCCTGATCGGCGCGGAGTGCAAATTCGTCGCTCCGGCGCAGCACGGCGATCGCTGCGAGGTGCGCTCGCGCATCAGCCGCTTCGGCGGCGCTTCCTTCGTAGTCGCTCACGAGATGGCGCGTGGGGACGGCACCCGGCTCGCCCACGGCACCGAGACGCGCGTTTGGGCGCGCTACCTCGACGGCCCGGGCACGCCCATCAAGAGTCAGCCAATTCCGGAAGAGGTCAAGGCGCTGTTCCAGGCGAAGTAGCCGCCTTCCATTCGGCGAGCGCTCGCTCGATCATGGCGTCGGCGGCGCCGAAGTCCTGCGGCTGATCCTTCAGCAGCGCGGCGAGATTGGCACGCATCTTCGTCTGGTTCACTTCGAGGTCTTCGAGCGCATCCGCCATTGCGGCTGCGCCGCTTGCAGCCGCGCACACCAGCTCGCGCAGGGTGAACCACTGGCTCTGCCATTGACCGAGGCCGCGCTCGTGCTCCGGTGTCAGCTGCGAGAGCAGTGTGGCGGCCAAGGCGGGCGTGCGCTGCGCGGCCTCGAGCGCGAGCATCGACAGCGCGGGGTTGCGCTTATGCGGCATGCTGGAGGAGCCGCCGCGTCCCGCCCTCGCCGCTTCGGCGGCTTCGCCGACCTCCGGCTGCATCAGGAGCGACACGTCGCGGCCGATTTTCCCTGCCGCGCCGGCGAGGATTGCAAGCTCAGCGCCGAGCCGCGCAAAGCGGTCGCGCGCGCTATGCCACGGCACGAGGCTCGCCGGCAAACCGAGCTCTTGTGCCAGCGCCGCCAGCACGGCTGTCCCGCTTTGGCCGAATGAAGAAAGCGTGCCGCTCGGTCCGCCGAACTGCAGGATGCAAGCTTGGGCAGCGGCGCCGCGAGTGCCGGCAAGGCTGCGCGAAAGCATCGACAGCCAGACGGCCGCCTTCCAGCCAAAGGTAACCGGGAGCGCGGGCTGCAGAAGGGTGCGCGCGGCCGTTGGCGTGCCGGCATGCCGCCGCGCGAGCTCCGCGGCCGCATTGCCCAATCGAATGCTCAACTCTGCGACGCGGGCGCAGGCGGGCTGCAGGCAAAGAACCGCGCCGGTGTCGATAAGGTCCTGGCTGGTGGCGCCGGCGTGTACGTGGCGCGCTGCTTCCGGCGAGATTTCGGCGACCAGCGCGGTCAGCCGTTTGACGAATGGAATGGCGAGCGTGCCGGTGCGACCTTCGCGCGCCAAAGCCGCGCCGTCGAATCGCGCGCTGTCGCACACGCGCGAAATGATTTCGGCATGCGGCCCCGGCACCAGGCCATGCCGCGCCGACGCGCGCGCCAACGCACCTTCGAAGCGTGCCATTGCCGCCAGCAGCTTCTCGTCGGACATGGCCTCGGCGCAGGCTTCGTCCGAGAACAGGAGCGAGAGGCTCAGAAGTCGAAAAACACCGTTTCGTTCTTGCCTTGAAGGAGCACGTTCCACTCCAGGGCATTCTTGCCGCTGCGTCGGGCCACCAGCGTCGCGCGCCGCGCCGCCGGCACCAGCTTCAGGATCGGGTCCTCGTTGTTCGCCGGCTCGTCGGGAAAGTAGATGCGCGTCGCCAGGTGCTTCAGGAGGCCGCGCATGAACACCGCGACCACCAGATGCGGCGCCTGCAGCTTGTTGTCCGGTCCGGCGACGCGGCCGGGCTTGATGGTGCTGAAGCGGAACGCACCCTTTGCATCGGTCGGGATGCGCCCGAAGCCGCGCCAGCCGCGCTCGAGCGGCTTGTTCTGCGGATCCTCGGCGTGCGCGTATTTTCCGGCGGCGTTGGCCTGCCAGATCTCGATCAGACCGTCGCTTACGCCGGCCCCGTCGCCGTCGATCACGCGGCCGCTGACCGTGACGCGCTCGCCCTTGATGCCGCGACCGGCGATGTCACGCGTCGTGAGCCAGTCGAGGCCGATGTGCAGGTACGGACCGACGGTCTGCTGGCCGCTGGCGTGAAGGCTCATGGCATCGTCTCCATCGGCGTCTGCTCGCGCCCGCGCAGCACGATATCGAAGCGGTAGCCGAGCGCCTGCTCGGGGATGGTGTTCTCCCAGTCGAACGCGGCCACCAGGCGTTGGCGCGCGCCCTCGTTGGCGATGCAGTTGAACATCGGGTCATAAGGCAGCAGCGCGTCGCCGGGGAAGTACATCTGCGTCACCATGCGCGTGAGGAAGGCCTGGCCGAATAGCGAGAAATGGATGTGTGCCGGCCGCCAAGCGTTGTAGTGGTTGCGCCAGGGATACTCGCCAGGCCGGATCGTGATGAAGCGGTAGCGTCCGTCGGCATCCGTAACGGTGCGCCCCGCGCCGGAGAAGTTCGGATCGAGCGGCGCGTTGTGCTGATCGGTCTTGTGCGGATAGCGGCCGGCGGCATTCGCCTGCCAGATCTCGACCAGCGTGTGGCGCACCGGCTTGCCGTTCTCATCGAGTACCCGGCCCGTGACCACAATGCGCTCGCCGATCGGCGCGCCCTTGTGCTGGCGCGTGAGATCGTGATCGGTCGGCTTCACGTCGTCGCTGCCGAAAATCGGTCCGGTAATTTCCGAGATCGTCTGCGGCGGCAGGACGAGCGGCTGCGTCGGGCAGCGCTTCTGCGTCGAGGCGTAAGGCGGAAAGTTGTAATCGGGCTGGGTGCCCGGGTGATAGCGGCGATAGCCGACGAGCTTCGCCGGCCGCCGGTTACTCGGCGTCCGGCTGCTTGGACGGTTGCGCACGGTCGAAGGCCTCCAGGTGCATGCACGCTTCGAACACGCGCATGGTTTGGGGATAGGGAGCCAGGTCGCTCTGGTAGCGCTTGGCGTTGAAGATCTGCGGCACCAGGCAGCAGTCGGCCATCGTCGGCGTGTCGCCGTGGCAGAACCTGCCCTTGCTACTCGCCAACTCGGCCTCGAGCTTCGCGAGCCCATCGGCAATCCAGTGGCGGTACCAGGCGTTCACCTGGTCTTCGCTTTGGTTGAGTGCGCGCTTCAAATGCTGCAACACCCGCAGGTTGTTCAGCGGGTGGATTTCGCTGGCGATGAGATACGACAGCGACCTGACGCGCGCGCGTTCCTGCGCGTCCTTCGGCAAGAGCGGCTTCTGCGGATGTTTCTCGTCGAGGTATTCGATGATGGCGAGCGACTGCGTGAGGCGCGTGCCGTCGTCGAGCTCGAGCGTAGGTAACAGCGCCTGGGGGTTTACTTTGGCGTAGGCCGCCGCGCGGTGCTCGCCCTTGGCCAGATGCACGAACACCGGCTCGTAGGCGAGGCCTTTCAGGTTGAGCGCAATGCGGACGCGGAACGCTGCTGAGCTGCGAAAGTAGGTATAAAGCTTCACAACGCCGGCAGCATCTTCACCTTGAGCTCGCCCACCCCGTCGATGCCGGCATGCATTTCGTCGCCCGGCTTGACCGGACCTACGCCCGCCGGCGTACCGGAATAGATGAGGTCGCCGGGCTCGAGCGCGTAGTACTCGGAGAGGTAAGCGATCTGCTCGGGCACCGACCAGATCATGTCGCCGAGGTCCGCCTTCTGGCGCTGCTTGCCGTTTACGTTGAGCCAGATGGCCCCGCGCGCCGGATGGCCGACCTTGGCCGCCGGCACCAGCCGGCCGCAGGGCGCGGCCTCGTCGAAGTCCTTGCCGAAATCCCACGGCCGGCCGTGGTCCTTGCCCCATTGCTGCAGGTCGCGGCGCGTCATGTCCAGGCCTACGGCATAGCCGAAGATGTGGTCGTTTGCGCGCTTGGCGTCGATGCGGCGCCCGCCCTTGCCGAGCGCGACCACAAGCTCGGTCTCATAGTGGTAGTTCGCCGTCTTGGGCGGGTAATGCACATTGCCGCCACCCGGCACGAGCGAATGCGCGCTCTTGATGAAGAAGAACGGCTGCTCGCGGCCGTCGCCGCCCATTTCCTTCTGGTGCTCGGCGTAATTACGCCCGACGCAGAAGATGCGACGGACCGGAAAACTCTCGCTCGACCCGTCGACCGGCAGCGCCGGCGGGGCCCAAAGGGGAATCGCGTGACCCATGAAATCCTCGAAAAGGCGCGATTCTAGTCGATGCGCCGGATGACGGCGTCGCCCCGCAACTCACTGCGGCAGGCAAGCACGATGCCGCGCGCGCGCTCGGCGGGCGCGACCGCGTGCTCCGAGTGCGCCAGCTCATGCACCTCGCCCGAAACCAGCTGGCATTTGCAGGTGCCGCAGCTTCCGGTCTGGCAGGAGAAGGGAAACGCAAGCCCGGCGCGCAACAGCGCCGCAAGCAGCGTGTCTCCAGCCTGCGCCGGCACGGCACCATCGTGGCCTTCGACGGTGATTCGCATTCGCCGGCGGAGCCTACGCTACGATGGGCCGGCATGGGAGCCCAACAAAGCCTAAAGCCCGGGCTGCTTGCCGGCCTGCTTGGCTACCGGTTGCGCGTCGCCCAACAGGCAGTGTTCCGGGATTTTGCGCGCGAGATTCCCGAGGCGTCGCCGGGCCGCGCCGGGATCCTGCTCCTCATCGATGCCAACCCTGGTGTGACGCAGAGTCGGCTGGCGCAGGCCGTCGGAATCGACCGCTCGACGCTGGTCGGGGTGCTGCACGCGCTGCAAGCGCGCAATCTGGTTGAGCGCCGGCGCGGCCAGGATCGCCGCACGAACGGCCTTTGGCTGACGCGCCCGGGACGCGCGTTGGTCGCGAGCCTCAAGCGGCGAATCCGGGTGCACGAGCGCCGCGTGGCCTCCAGTTTGACTCCGGCCGAGCGTGCGAGGCTGCTGCACTTGCTCGAAAAGCTGGCAGCATAAAAAAGGGGCGCCGAGGCGCCCCTTCTTACTACGGAGTGACTCCTTACATGCGGTAAGCGGCTTCCCCGTGCGCGGCGGTGTCCAGACCCTCGCGCTCGTCCTCTTCGCTGACCCGTAGACCGATGACGAGATCGACCAGCTTGTAGGCGACTAGGGCGACGATGCCGGACCAGATCACGGTCGTGGCGACCGCGGTGGCCTGGGTCACGAGCTGACCCATGATCGAATAGTCCGGCGATACCTTGTTGGCCACATAGTCGTATATGCCGGAGCCGCCGAGCTGAGGCGCGGCGAACACTCCGGTCAGCAAGGCGCCGAGGATTCCGCATACGCCATGCACACCGAACACATCCAGCGAATCGTCCGCGCCGAGCATGCGCTTGAGGCCGTTCACGCCCCAAAACCCACCCACCCCGGCGACCAAACCGATCACCAGCGCGCCGATCAGGCCGACGAAACCGCAAGCCGGGGTGATCGCGACCAGCCCGGCGACCGCCCCCGACGCCGCGCCGAGGGCCGAGGCCTTGCCGCGGGCAAGCGACTCGATCATCAGCCAGGCAAGCACCGCCATGGCGGTGGCCACGATGGTGTTGAGGAACGCGATTGCCGCAGTGCCGGTTGCTTCCAGATTTGATCCGGCGTTGAAGCCAAACCAGCCCACCCAGAGCAGGCAGGCGCCGATCATGGTCAGCGGTAGGTTGTGCGGCGGCATCGATTCCTTGCCGTAACCGATCCGCTTGCCGATGAGATAAGCGCCAACCAGCCCGGCGACGCCGGCGTTGATATGCACCACCGTGCCCCCGGCGAAGTCGAGCGCGCCCTTCTGCCACAGCCAGCCCGCCGCTGCGGTGACGGCATCCAGGCTCTTTGCGTCGGTGATCGCGTCCGGGCCGTCCCAGTACCACACCATATGGGCGATCGGCGCGTAGGCGAACGTGAACCACAGCACGACGAACACGAGTGCGGCGGAGAACTTGATCCGCTCCGCAAACGATCCGACGATCAGGGCGCACGTGATCGCGGCGAAGGTCAGCTGGAAAGCGACGAACACGAGCTCCGGGATCGCCACGCCTTTGGAGAACGTGGCGGCGAGCGAATCGCCGGTCACGCCCGAAAGGAACAGCTTCGAAAAGCCGCCGAAGAACGCGCTGCCGCCGGAGAACGTGATCGAGTAACCGTAGGTTACCCAGACCACGGCGATCAGGCAGAAGGTGACAAACACCTGCATCAGCACCGACAGGCTGTTTTTCGCCCGCACCATGCCGCCGTAGAACAGCGCCAGACCCGGAATCGTCATCAGGATGACGAGCGCCGTGGCGACCATCATCCACGTGGTGTCGCCTTTGTCGACCTTGGGCTTGGCGGCCTCGGCCGGTTTTGCCTCTTCCTTTTTCACCTCGGCCGCTGCAGCCGGCTTGTCCGGCGTTGCCGCCGGCTTGTCTTGCGCCAGCGTCGCGCTCGCGAACACCAGCGAAAGCATGAGCGCGAGGAATGCACAGATTTTCTTCATCACGTCCTCCTAAAGCGCCGCCGCATCGGTCTCACCGGTGCGGATGCGGATGACTTTCTCGAGATCGAACACGAAGATCTTGCCGTCGCCGATCTTGCCGGTGTTCGCCGACTTCTCGATGGCTTCGATCGCCTGCTCGAGAAGCTCCGACTTGACCGCGGCCTCGACCTTCACCTTGGGCAGGAAATCGACTACGTACTCCGCGCCGCGGTAGAGCTCGGTATGGCCCTTCTGCCGCCCGAACCCCTTCACCTCGGTGACGGTAATCCCCTGCACGCCGATCGCCGACAGTGCTTCGCGCACCTCGTCGAGCTTGAACGGCTTGATGATTGCGGTAACCAGTTTCATGGTTTTCCTATCAGAAGGTCTTCATCACCGAGAGCACCACCGTGCTGCCGCCGAGATGCCTTGACTTGCCCTTGAATCCGTCAGCGTGTACAAGGCGCTGTCGGCGTCGGTGTCGACATAGGCGGCGCCCAGGATCCAGCCGGCGAGGTCGTACGTGACGCCGAGCTTCCAGTCGTTGTAGTCGAGCGCGTCGTAGTTCTTGATCGTCTGCATGCCGTAGTGGGCGACGACGTTGAGCCTTGGGCGCGACCTCCATGGTCGAAGTTGAGTAGTCCGAGGTAGGCCGAGCCGTCCGGAGTTCGTCAGGCCGAAGTCGACTCGCTGCGAACGACCGTACGAGAATACTTGGCGCTCAGCCACTTCCAGATCGCGCCGATGTAGTCTTCGAGCTTGTCGTACTTTTCGCTGCCGGCAGCTCCCTCAACTCGGCGCCGCGGGTAGTAGTACTGGAGCGGCCGATATCGATGCCGATGTCGCCGAAGCTCTTCTTCCAGCCGCCGTAGAAATCCATCTCGATACCCGAACCGTCGATGAACACAGTTCTCGCTGACGCTCGAGTTCCAGTTGCCGAGGTAGAAGCCGCTTGCGTGCGCGTAGTCGATGCCGCCCTGGATGGCCGGCAGCCGAAGGTCTGCGAGATGCCGCGGAACCGGTAGTCGGTGACGATGCTCATGTTGCCGGTGAGCGGAGAAGGGTCGGCAGCAGCGGCGAGCGTCGGAGCGGCGAGCGCCGCGATGACCGACAGGGTGAGTACGGACTTGTGCATCGAAAAATCTCCCTGGGTTGAAATGGAATTGGTTGCGACCCTGCGAATAGCATCTCTTGTGCCACCGCTTAAGCATCTGTTGCCATAGAGGGATTTTTTTGTGGCGGCGACTCGCTGCACTGCCGTGGTGCGTGGCGCGCCAAGCACGCGCATCGCGCCGGTGCGTCGGGTTGCGCTACCGTTCCACCATGATCGACAGCCGACTATTCGAAGAACTGCGCCAGCGCATCGACCAGGCGCTGCGCGACTCGCCCGCGCAGGATGTGGAGAAGAATCTGCGTGCCCTGCTCTCCGCATGGTTCGAGCGCATGGATCTCGTGCTGCGCGAGGACTTCGAAGTGCAGAAGAAGCTGCTCGAGCGCGCGCAAGCAAAGCTGGCGGAGCTCGAGGCCCGCATCGCGGAGCTGGAAGCGCGCAAGTAAACGGGGCGGCGCCCCGAGCGTTGTGTTGCTTCATGACGGTAGCTTCCGTAGCGAGCCGCGCGCTGGCCGGCATCGACGCGCCCGAGGTCACCGTCGAGGTCCACCTCGGCCCCGGCCTTCCGGCTTTCCACATCGTCGGCCTGCCCGACGCGGAAGTGCGCGAGGCGCGAGACCGCGTGCGCGCCGCGCTCAACCATGGGCATTTCGAATTCCCGGCGCGCCGCATCACCGTCAACCTCGCGCCGGCGGAATTGCCGAAGGACTCGAGCCGCTTCGACCTGCCGATCGCGCTCGGCATCCTCGCGGCGAGCGGCCAGATCGCCTTGCAGTCGCTCGACGGCCACGAGTTTGCCGGCGAGCTTTCGCTGACGGGCGAGCTGCGCGCGGTGCGCGGGGCGCTCGCCATGGCGCTTTCGGCCCGTGCGGTCGGACGAGCCTTCGTCCTGCCCGAAGGCAATGCACCGCAGGCGGCACTCGCTGCCGGGGCCCGCATCTTGCCCGCGCGTACGCTTCTCCAGGTAGTCGCCCACCTCGCCGGTGAAGCGCCGCTAATACCCTTCGAGGGCGAGGCAAGGACCGTGGCGGCGTCCTATGCAGATTTCAGCGATGTGAAAGGCCAACAGCAGGCGAAGCGCGCACTCGAGGTTGCCGCGGCCGGCGCGCATAGCGTGCTGATGGTCGGGCCGCCGGGAACCGGCAAATCGATGCTGGCCGCCCGCTTCCCGGGCATTCTGCCGGCGCTCTCCGAAGCCGAGGCCCTGGAGGTGGCGGCGATCCATTCGGTCTCTTCAAGCGGCTTCGAGCCCTTGCGCTGGGGCGAACGGCCCTACCGGGCGCCGCACCACAGCGCGTCGTGCGCCGCCCTCGTCGGCGGCGGCGCGCTACCGCGGCCGGGGGAAATTTCGCTCGCTCACCTGGGCATCCTGTTCCTCGATGAGCTGCCTGAATTCGACCGCGACGTTCTCGAGGCGCTGCGCGAGCCGCTGGAGTCCGGGCGCGTATCGATCTCGCGCGCCGCCCGCCAGTCGCAATTCCCGGCGCGATTCCAGCTGGTCGCCGCGATGAATCCCTGCCCGTGCGGACATTGTGGCGATCGCGCCGGCCGTTGCCGCTGCACGCCGGAGCGCATCGCGCGCTACCGCGGTCGGGTCTCGGGCCCGCTCGCCGATCGCATCGACCTCAAGCTCGAAGTCGCGGCGCCGCGCGAAGCCGAGCTCGTCGCCCCGATCGGGGCCGAGGCCTCGGAAGCGATCCGTCAGCGCGTGGAGCGCGCGCGGCAGATGCAGATTTCGCGGCAGGGCAAAGCGAACGCGCTGCTTGGCACGCGCGAGATCGACCGGCATTGCGCCACCGACCGCGAAGGTGACCAGCTTCTGCGCCATGCCCTTGCGCGGCTGCTGCTCTCGGCACGCGCTTACCACCGCGTGTTGCGCGTGGCACGCACCATCGCCGACCTCGCGCAGAAGAGTACGCTCGCCGCCGAGCACATCGCGGAGGCGATCCAGTACCGCCGCCTCGACGCCAGCTTCTGATCAAGGCCGCCGCTGCTATATAGTCCGCGCGCATGGCGACGTACGCGCTGGGCGACGTGCAGGGCTGCTTCGATGAGCTGCAACAGCTGCTGCGCAAGGCCAAGTTCGGTCCCCGGGACCGATTGTGGTTCCTCGGCGATCTGGTGAACCGCGGACCCAAGTCCCTCGAGGTGCTGCGCTTCGTGCGCGACCTCGGCGAGCGCGCGGTGACGGTGCTTGGAAACCACGATCTTCATCTCGTGGCGCAGTTCGAAGGCACCGAGCGCCCGCGCGAGGACGACACGTTCCGCCAAGTCCTCGAGGCGCCCGATGGCCCCGAGCTGCTCGCTTGGCTGCGGCGCCGCCCGATGATGCACGTCGAGGGCAACTACGCGATGGTGCACGCCGGCCTGCTGCCGCACTGGACCATCGACAAGGCGAGGTCGCTCGGCGAAGAAGTGCAGCGCGCGCTGCAGGCGCCGAACTACCGGGAATTTCTAGCGCACATGTACGGCGACCAGCCCGGCCGCTGGGACGACACGCTGGAAGGTTGGGACCGGCTGCGCGTGATCGTCAACGCCATGACGCGAATGCGCTTCTGCGACCGCCAGGGCCGCATCGATTTGCAAGCCAAGGGAACCACGCCGGCGCGGGGCTACCAGCGCTGGTACGAACTGCGCCAGAAGGAGAAGCAAATGCTCCTCTTCGGCCACTGGTCGCAGCTCGGACTGGTTCTGCACCGCGCGGCGGTCGGCCTGGACAGCGGGTGCGTATGGGGCGGGGCCCTCACCGCCTTGCGCCTTGAGGACCGGACGCTCTATCAGGTACCTTGCCCGGGTTACCAAGCGCCGGGAGGCGACGGATGAGCGATTGCGTGTTCTGCAGAATCGTGTCGCGCCAGATTCCGGCGACCGTGGTGCACGAGGACGAGCACACCCTTGCCTTCATGGACCTCGGCCAGGTGAATCCGGGCCATGTGCTGGTCACGGTGAAGTCACACGCCGAGAGCCTGTACGCGCTGGACGATGCGCAGGCGCGCGCGGTGCTGCCGGCGGCCGCGCGCATCGCACGTGCGATCCGCGATGCGTTCAAGCCGGCGGGTCTTTCGGTCTACCAGGCGAACGGCAAGGCCGCCGGCCAGACCGTGTTCCACTACCACGTGCACCTCGTGCCGCGCCACGAAGGCGACGGCATGGCGCTCAGCTGGCCGGTGAAGAACCCGCCGCGCGAGAAGCTCGAGGAATACGCGCAGAAGATTCGCGCTTCGCTCGGCTAACCCTTCCAGGGCGAATAGCCAAAGGCCTTGCGAAAGCGTGCTTCGGCGTCGTCGCGCGATGTGCTGTGGTTCTGCGCCCCGCGCTGCGCGATCTTGAGCGCGCCCATCACGGCGCCGAGCTTTCCGGTGCTCGCCCAGTCCCATCCGCGCGCAATGCCATACAGCAGGCCGGCCCGGTAGGCATCGCCGCAGCCGGTGGGATCCACCACGGCATCGGCCGGCACCGGCGGTACTTCAAGGCGCTTGCCGCCGGCGAAAATCAACGAGCCCTTGGCGCCGAGGGTGCACACCAGCGCGTCGACCTCGCGCGCCAGGACCTCCAGCTTGCGGCCGGTCTTCTCCTCCAGCAACTTGCCTTCGTAGTCGTTGACCGCGACGTAATCGGCGAGCCGCACGAACTCATCGAGCTCCGGCCCGGAGAACATCGGCAGCCCCTGGCCGGGATCGAATACGAACGGGATCCCGGCTGCCGCGCACTCGCGCGCGTGCTGGAGCATTCCCTCCTTGCCGTCGGGCGCGATGGTGGCGAGACTGGCGCCGAGTGCCGCGGTCACGTGATTTTCGTGCGCATGGTTCATCGCCCCGGGATGGAAGGCGGTGATCTGGTTGTCGTCCAGGTCGGTGGTGATGAAAGCCTGGGCGGTGAACTGGCCGGGAATGGGCTTGAAAAGCCCGGTGTCGATGCCAAGAGCCGCGAAGCGCGCGAGATAGGGCTGGATGTCGTCGCCGACGCTTGCCATCACCAGCGGCGCTTCACCGAGAAGCTTGAGGTTGTAGGCGATGTTGCCGGCCGTGCCGCCATATTCGCGCCGCATCTGCGGCGTCAGAAAGCAGACGTTCAGGATATGCAGTTGATCGGCAAGCAGGTGGTTCCGGAAGCGGTCGGGAAACACCATGATGGTGTCGTACGCAATCGACCCGGTGACGAGAATTTTTTTCATTTTTTCGATTTCTTCACGCAATCATTGGGAAAGATGCAAAGCTCGTAACCCGACGCGCGCACGGCGCGCGCATCGAGATAGA
This sequence comes from uncultured beta proteobacterium, assembly GCA_963810475.1. Classification (GTDB taxonomy): domain Bacteria; phylum Pseudomonadota; class Gammaproteobacteria; order Burkholderiales; family SG8-39; genus SCGC-AG-212-J23. The sequence goes on from CAWENY010000017.1 coordinate 189,170, forward strand.
CGCGCAGCGGCTCCTCCCCGCCGGCTTCGATGCCGCCGGCGATCAGTCGCGGCGCGGCGCGCGCGTCGAGGTATTCGGTCGGAAGCAGCACCCGCCGGGTCACCGGCTTGTCGGCATCGGTCAGCGTGAGCTCGATCTCCGGGTACTGTTGCGGGAAGCGCCCGAGATTTCGCAGCAGGGCATGCAGAACGTACACCTGGCGATTCGGATCGTCGTGCATGTCGTCCGACACGATGCGGATCAGCTCCGGCCGCCGCGGCAGCGGCACCGTGCAGCCGGCGACGCGGCAGGCGGCTTCGAGCGCGGGGCGAAGCTCCGGTAGCACGACCGTAGCTTCGGTGCGAACGCGATAGAGCTGCGTGCAAAGGATGCCAAAGGCGACCATGCTGAGCAGCAGCCACAGCGCGCCGCGCCAGCGCGACGGCGGCTCGTCGTCCTCCAGGAACGCCGGCAGCGGCGCGTCGGCCGACCGGGCGGGCGCAGCCGGCGCCGGCCGCCGCGACGGATCGAACAGGCCGAGCTGCGGCGAAGGACCCAGCGCCAGCTGCTCGGCGCCCTCCACCACCAGTGCCGCTACGCCGTCGAACATGTCGCCGCACTTGCCGCAGCGCACCGTGCCCGAGCGCGCGGAGAGCTGGTCACGCTGCACGCGAAACGCGGTGCCGCAATTGGGGCAGCGGGTGACCAGGCTCAACGCCGCGCCCCTGCGAGCAGCACCCAGCGCTCCTCATTTGCCTTGAGCTCGATGTCGTACCAGGGCCGGTAGGCGTTCATCACCTCCTCCGCCTGCTCGTCCAGGATGCCGGAGAGCGCGATGCGCCGGCCGCGCGCGGCGAGCAGCGGGGCAAGGACGATCAGCGGCTGGGCAAGGATGTTGGACACGACGAGGTCATAGTCCGCAGCAGTAAGCGCATCGGGCAGCGTGGCATGGAGGTCGACCTCGTTGGCGATCGCATTGGCGGCAGCGGTTTCCACCGCCTGCGGATCCACGTCGACGCCATCGACGTGCGCTGCGCCGAGCTTGGCGGCGGCGATTGCCAATATACCCGAGCCGCAGCCGTAATCGAGCACGCGCTCGCCGCCGCGAATCGTCCTCTCCAGGTAAGCCAGCACGAGCTTGGTGCTCGGGTGAGTACCGGTGCCGAACGCGAGCCCGGGATCGATGCTCACGCCGATGCGTCCGGGCGGCGTTGCGTGCCAGGACGGGCCGATCCACAAGCGCGCGCCGATCAGCACCGGCGCGAACTGCGCCTGGCTTGCTCGCACCCAGTCCTGGTCCTGCACCAGGTCGCTGGAATACGGCGGCGTCGAGATGCCCGCGCTGTGCGCCGCGGCATCGATCAGCGCCGAGGAGTCTTGGTCGAGGGCGATGAGAGCCACGACCGCGCCATCCATCTCCACCGCGACCGATTGCGCACCGGCCTCCAGCAGCGCGTCGCTGAACGCATCGGCCGCCGCCCGGTCGACTCGCAGGGTCAGCGCGCGCCAGGGCATCACTTCTTCTTTTTCTGCTCCTGCCCGAGCTTCTGCTCGAGGTAATGGATCGAAACCCCGCCGCGCATGAAATTGGTGTCGTTCAGCAGCTCGCGATGCAGCGGGATGTTGGTCTGGATTCCCTCCACCACCATCTCCGAGAGCGCGATGCGCATGCGCGCCATCGCCTGCTCGCGGCTCGTGCCGTAGGCGATCACCTTGCCGATCATGGAATCGTAGTTCGGCGGCACGGTATAGCCCTGGTAAACGTGCGAGTCGACGCGGATGCCGGGCCCGCCGGGCGGGTGGTACGAAGTGATTCTGCCCGGCGAGGGGGTGAAGCGGTACGGATCCTCCGCATTGATGCGGCACTCGATGGCGTGGCCTCGCAGCTGGATGTCCTTCTGGCGGAAGCGCAGCTTGTCGCCCGCGGCGACATGGATTTGCTCCTGCACCAGGTCGAGGCCGGTGATCATTTCGGTCACCGGGTGCTCGACCTGGATGCGCGTGTTCATCTCGATGAAGAAGAACTCCCCCTCCTCGTACAGGAACTCGAAGGTGCCGGCGCCGCGGTAGCCGATGCGCTTGCAGGCATCGACGCAGCGCTCGCCGATCTTGTCGCGCAGCTTCGCCGGCAGGTCGGTCGCCGGCGCCTCCTCCAGCACCTTCTGGTGGCGGCGCTGGAGCGAGCAGTCGCGCTCGAAGAGGTAGACCGCGTTCTTGTGGGCATCGGCGAGGATCTGGATCTCGATGTGGCGCGGCTGCTCGAGATACCGCTCGAGGTAGACCATCGGGTTGGCGAACGCCGCCTGTGCTTCGGTGCGCGTCATGTTGACGGCATTCAGCAGCGCGGCCTCGGTGTGCACCACCCGCATGCCGCGGCCGCCGCCGCCTCCGGCGGCCTTGATGATCACCGGATAGCCCACCTTGCGCGCGATCTTGACGATCTCCTTCGGGTCGTCGGGCAGCGCGCCGTCCGATCCCGGCACGCAGGGCACGCCCGCCTTGGTCATCGCCTGCTTGGCGCTCACCTTGTCGCCCATCAGGCGGATGTTCTCGGGGCGCGGGCCGATGAACACGAATCCGGAGCGCTCCACCTTCTCGGCGAAGTCGGCGTTCTCGGACAGAAAGCCGTAGCCGGGATGGATCGCCTCGGCGTCCGTGACTTCGGCGGCGCTGATGATCGCCGGGATGTTGAGGTAGCTGGCCGCCGCGGGCGGCGGGCCGATACACACGGACTCGTCGGCGAGCTTCACGTACTTCGCCTCCGTATCGGCCTCCGAATGCACGACCACGGTGCGAATGCCGAGCTCGCGGCAGGCGCGCTGGATGCGCAGCGCGATTTCGCCGCGGTTCGCGATGAGGATCTTGCCGAACATCTAGCCGAGGATGAAGAGCGGCTGGCCGTACTCCACCGGCTGGCCGTTCTCGACCAGGATGGCCTTCACCACCCCGGAGGCATCGGCCTCGATTTCGTTCATCAGCTTCATCGCTTCGATGATGCAGATGGTGTCGCCCTCCTTCACCGCCTGGCCGACTTCCACGAACACCTTGGCGTCGGGCGACGGCGAGCGATAGAAGGTACCGACCATGGGCGCCTTGACGACATGGCCTTCCTGACCGGCATCGCGGCTCTCACCTGCCGGGGCGGCGGCCGGCGCCGGGGCGCCCGCGGGCGCCGCAGCCGGCATCGCCATGACGGGCGGCGCGCTTACGCTCACCACGCCGCCTTTGACGATCTTGACCTTTTCCTCTCCCTCGGTGATCTCGAGCTCGGCGATCCCGGATTCCTGCACCAGGTCGATCAGCTTCTTCAGCTTGCGCAGGTCCATTTTCCAGCCCCCTGAAACGGCTATTGCCTGGCCGTAAGCGTCGTTATCGGTGCAGAACGCGGCATTTTAGCCGAACAAGCTTGCAAGAACCCTGCGGAGATCCGCCGCGCTGAAGGCTCCCAGGTGGCGATAGGCTATGGTGCCGGTGGCGTCCAGCAGCACCGTGTAGGGGAGCGCACCGCTCCGATTGCCGAGCTTCCGCACAAGTGCGAGCGCCGTAGCGTCAGCGATCAGCACAGGATAGTTGATTTTGAACGTTCTGGAAAATTCGCGGATGTTATCGCCATTATCGATGGCGATCCCGACTATTTCGAAACGCTCGGCGGCCCATTGCTGCTTTGCGGAAATCAGGACAGGCACCTCCTCCCTACATGGCGCGCACCAAGTCGCCCAGAAGTTGCAAAGCAGCACCTTTCCGCGCCAATCGAGCAACCGATGCACCCGCCCGTTCAGGTCTGGGTAGCGCGCATCGAGCAGGTCTGCCGCACCGCTGCGGGATTGAAGCATGAGCGCGCCGGCGACGGCCCCGGCCGCGGCCGCGCCGATGCCTGCGGCGGCCAGAAGTAACGCGTTACGCCTGGCGATCACCATTGCGCAGGAGGGCATCGACTTCCGCGATGCCGGCGCGCTCAAGCACGCGGCCAGCTTGCGAGGCCTTCAGGGCAACACGCTCGTCCCGCGGATCGAACACCGACAACTTGAGCGGCGCATCCTGCCAAGTCAGGGAAAGCACGCTGACGGCGTGCACTCGATCGCCGGAAAAACGCCTGGTCTCGGCAGTGGTGTAGGCAATGCGCCGGTCGAGCAAGAAGATCTCCACCTCTTTCACGCTTTCGGGAAAGAGCTGCAGCTCGATTTCGGCGTACGGTCCCGCCGTGCCTTTGAGCACCGGGCCGGTCAAATAAGGGCTGAACTGCTCCAGCGCCTGCATGGCGCCTAAGGCGATCCGTCGCAACTCAGCGACGCGTTGCGGATGCTCGTCCGGCTGGTACAGCGCGCGGTACGCGTGCAGCGCCTCTTCGACCTCCTCGTTTCCCGGAAGCGCTTCGGTGTCGGGCGCGCCGAGCTGCCGAGCCGCCTTGCGCTTGGCGAGAGCGAAGCTGTCGATGCCGTCCTCGGCCATGATGCGCGCGGCGGCCGCGGCAATGCGCGCGCGCATTTCCTGGCCTCGCGCGCGCAATCCCGTCTGGCGAGTGCCCTTGCGGCTCACGCCTGCGATTCAATCATAGAATCTCGTCCCTCCATGGCGGCGCATCTACACATCCTCGGCATCTGCGGCACTTTCATGGGCGGCATCGCCGCCATCGCCAAGGCCGCCGGTTATCGCGTGACCGGCTGCGATGCCAATGTGTATCCACCGATGAGCGATCAGCTGCGGGCGCTCGGCATCGAGCTCACCGAAGGTTACGGCGCGGACCAGCTTGCCCTGCGACCGGACGTCTGGGTCGTGGGCAATGTCGTGACGCGCGGCAACCCTCTGATGGAGGCCATTCTCGACGCGGGGGAGCGCTACGTCTCCGGACCGCAATGGTTCGCCGACGAGGTCCTCAGGGGCAAGCACGTGCTGGCAGTTTCGGGCACCCATGGGAAGACCACGGTGTCGGCCATGCTCGCCTGGGTGCTCGAGCGCGCGGAGAAGGCGCCCGGTTTCCTGATCGGCGGTGTGCCGAACGACTTTCCGGTCTCCGCGCGTCTCACGCCCTCCTCGTGCTTCGTCATTGAGGCCGACGAGTACGACACCGCCTTCTTCGACAAGCGCTCCAAGTTCATCCACTACCGCCCGCGCACGGCAATACTGAACAACATCGAGTTCGATCATGCCGACATCTTCGACGATCTGGAGGCGATCGAGCGGCAATTCCACCACTTCGTGCGGACTGTGCCGCGATCCGGCAAAGTCGTGGCCAATGGCGCCGACGAGAGCGTGAAGCGAGTGCTCGCCCTCGGATGCTGGACGCCGGTGGAGGCTTTCGGCGTCCAGACCGGCTGGCAAGCGGGTGAGCCCGATGAGGCCGGCTCCTTCGAAGTGGCGCTTGCCGGCGCTTCGCTCGGCCGGGTGCGCTGGTCGCTGCTGGGCGCACATAACCGGATGAATGCGCTCGCCGTCCTTGCGGCCGCGCGCCACGTCGGTGTTGAACCCACTGCGGCCATCGCAGCGCTCGCAAGCTTCGGCGGCGTGCGCCGCCGCATGCAGGTCCGAGGCGAGGCGAGGGGGGTCACGGTCTACGACGATTTCGCTCACCATCCGACCGCGATCCGCACCACGCTCGAGGGTCTGCGGCATCGCGTGGGATCAAGTCGCATTCTCGCGATCCTCGACCCGCGCTCGAACACGATGAAGCGGGGCGTGATGAAGGACGCGCTGCCACCGAGCCTCGCCCAGGCCGACCGCGTGTATATCTACACCGCGGGTCTGGGCTGGGACGCTCGATCTCTGTTCGCGCTTCTCGGCGCCCGCGCGCGGTGCGAGGAGGACCTGGAGCCGCTCGTGGCCGCGGTGGTCGCCGAGGCGCGGGCAGGAGACCATGTGCTGGTGATGTCCAACGGCGGCTTCGGCGGCATCCACGACAAACTGCTTGCTCGTCTATCTGCACGGGTTTAACTCTTCGCCTCTGTCCCACAAGGCACAGGTGATGCAGCGCTTCATGGCGCAGCGCGGGCTCGCCGATGAATACGCTTGCCCGGCCTTGCCGCCGCTGGCGCACGACGCGATTTCCACCGTGGAACGCACCCTGAAGCCGGGGGATTGCCTCATTGGCTCGTCGCTGGGTGGGTTCTACGCCACTTACCTCGCCGAGAAGCTCAGTCTGAAAGCGGTATTGATCAACCCCGCGATCGATCCGCACGTCGGTCTGCGCGCCTATCTCGGAGCGCAGAAGAACCTGCACACCGGCGAGCCCTACGAGCTCACCGAGGCCCACCTGCGCGAATGGCAGAAGCTCTACATGCCGCGCATCACGCCGCAACGCTATCTCCTGATCGTCGAGACCGGCGACGAGGTGCTCGACTACCGCAAGGCGGTCGCGCGCTATGCCGGAGCGCAGCAGGTGGTGATCGAGGGCGGCGATCACAGTTTGCAAAGCTTCCCTCAACACCTGCCGCGCATACTCGAGTTCTCCCGTGCAGCTCCTCTATGAGGAAGACGGCGACCTGAAGGTCGGGGCGGTGCTCGACCGGGCGCCGGCTTCATTTCACGTCGAAAGCCCGCACGGCCGGCGCTCCAAGATCAAGGCGGCGAATGTCCTGCTTTCCTTCGAGCGGCCGGCGGCGGCGGAGCTGCTCGCCGGGGCGGAGAAATTTGCCGCCGGGCTCGAGGTGGAATTCCTGTGGGAATGCAGCGGCGCGCGCGAATTCGGCTTCGAGGAGCTGGCGCGTGACTACGTCGGACGCGAGCCTACGCCGGTCGAAGCGGCCGGCGTGCTGATGAAGCTCCACGGCGCACCGATGTACTTCTACCGCCGGGGCAGGGGGCGCTACCAGCCGGCCCCCGAGGCGACGCTCAAGCTCGCGCTCGCCGCGGTGGAGAAAAAAAAGCGCGTACAGGAGCAGATTACCGCCTGGGCAGAGGCCTTGGGGCGAAGCGAGTGCCCACCTGAAATAGCCGCGCTGCAGGATGAGCTGCTTTACGCCCCGGATCGCAACAAGCCGGAAACGAAGGCGCTGGAGCAGGCTTGCGCCAAAGCGGGCCTCACGCCGGCGAAGCTTTTCGCGCGCTGCGGAAGGTTGGCCGACAGCCATGGCTACCACCTGAAGCGCTTCCTGCACGAGTTTTTTCCTGGCGGGGCGGCGTTTCCGGCGCACGAGGTGCCCACGCTGCCCGCGGACCTGCCGCGCGCCCCGGCGGCGGCTTTCAGCCTGGACGACATCGGCACCACGGAGATCGACGATGCATTTTCCGTGCAGCGGCTCGCTGCTGGGGTTCGCATCGGGGTCCACATCGCCGCGCCCGCCCTCGGCTTTGCGCCCGGCTCGGCGATCGATGCCATGGCGCGCGAGCGCCTCTCGACCGCCTACATGCCGGGATGCAAGTTCACCATGCTGCCCGACGATGTGATCGGTCGCTTCTCGCTCGACCATGGGGGCGAGCTGCCGGCGGTATCGCTCTACATGGATATCGATGAGCAGCATGCCGTCCGCGGCCACCACACGCGGCTCGAGCGCGTGCCGGTCGTCGCCAACCTGCGCCATGCGCAGTACGACGTGCTGAACGAGGCGTTCGAAAAAGGCGAGGGTGCGGGCCTCGCGCATGAGGACGACCTGCGCACGCTGTGGCGCGTGGCCGGAATGCTGGAGACCAAGCGTGGGCGGCCGAGCGCCGGCGTCTCCCTCGACTACACGTTTACCGTCGAGGATGACCGCGTGCGCATCGTTCCACGCAAGCGCGGTGCGCCGCTGGACAAGCTCGTGTCCGAGATGATGATCGCGGCCAACTCGACCTGGGGCGAGTTGCTCGCCGAGCGTGACGTGGCCGCTATCTACCGCGTGCAATCGACCGGAAAGGTGCGCTTCAGCGTGCATCCCGAGGGCCACGAAGGCCTTGGCGTCTCCGCCTATGCGTGGATGAGCTCCCCGCTACGGCGCTACGTCGATCTGGTGAACCAATGGCAGCTGGCCGCCGCCGTCGCCGGGCGCAAACCGCCTTTTACGCGCACTTCGGACGCGCTCCTCGGCTCGCTGCGCGCCTTCGAGGTGACTTATGCCCGCTACGACGAGCACCAGCGCGCAATGGAGACCTACTGGAGCCTGCGCTGGTTGCTGCAGGAAGGAATCAACACGCTGGACGCCGCCGTGCTGCGCGAGAATGTGGTGCGTATCGAGGGACTGCCGCTCGTGATCCGGGTGAGCTCCCTGCCGGCACTCGATCCGGGGTCGCGCGTGCGCCTGGAGGTGAGCGGCGTCGATCTGATCGAGCGCACGCTCGCCTGCATCTACCGCGAGACGTTGGGAAGCGGCGCGACGCTGCCGGATGCCAGCTGACGCTGGCCAAAAAGCCTAAAATATGAAAGGCTTGTTGGACTGACGTGAGAATGCACTTCACCTTCGGCTCGCAGGACCGGGTGCTCGGCGCGGCGATCGGGTTGTCGCTCGCGTTGCACGCCGCCTTGCTCTCGATGCAGTTCAAGTTTCCGGACGCCTCGCGCTGGAAGTCCTCGAGCGCTCCGATCGAAGTCGTGCTGGTGAATGCCAGGACCAAGGACCGGCCGGCGAAAGCGGATGCGCTTGCGCAAGCGAATCTGAACCGCGGCGGCACCGTCGAGGAGAATCGCCGGGCGAAGACGCCGCTTCCGGTCACCGAGCCGCGGCAGCCGGGGAAGGATCTGGCCGAGGCGCAGCGCCGCCAGCGCAGTCTGGAAGCTCAGCAAGCCGAGTTGCTCGCCAAGGCGCGCGACGCGCAGGGCCGCGTGCCGGCTTCCGCCGAGCGCCAGCCCGAGATCGATAACCCCGGTGAAAAGCCCAGCGGTCGCGACCTCGCCGACCTGGCGCTCGCGGCGATGCGATTGCAGGCGCAGATCGATCGCCAGATCGACGAGTACCAGAAGCGCCCGCGCAAGAAATTCATCGGCGCCAATACCGCGGAGTACCGTTTCGCGCAGTACGAAGAGGATTGGCGCGTCAAGATCGAGCGCATCGGCTCGCTCAACTATCCGCCGGAAGCGCGCGGCCGCGTCTACGGCAACCTGCGCCTGACGGTCAGCATCCGGCCCGATGGCAACGTCGAGTCGATCGAGCTCGACCGCTCCTCCGGCCTCAAGGTGCTCGACGCCGCGGCGTTCAAGATCGTGCGCATGGCCACGCCCTTCGCGGTGTTCCCGCCCGACATCCGTCGCGACACGGACCTGCTGGTCATCACGCGAACTTGGTTCTTCGGCCAGGGCGACAAGATCTGGACTGAATAACGCATGGGCGACCGGTACGCGCTCGTCGGCAACCCGGTCGCGCATTCGAAGTCGCCCGTGATCCACGCCGCGTTCGCGCGCGCCACCTCGCAGGACGTGGAATACGGCCTGATCGAGGCGCCGCTGGACGGTTTTGCCGCCACGGTCGAGCGTTTTCGCGCGGGCGGCGGCCGGGGCCTCAACGTCACGCTGCCTTTCAAGCAGGAAGCATTCAGGCTCTGTAGCGGCGTAAGCGCGCGCGCGCGCGTAGCGCAGGCGGTCAATACGCTGGTGCTGGAAACCGGGTTCGGCGACAACACCGACGGCATAGGTCTGGTGCACGACCTTTCGCGCAACCTGAACTACAAATTCAGCAACGTGCTCCTGCTCGGCGCGGGCGGGGCGGCGCAAGGAGTGGTCGGCGCGCTGCTGGAGGCGGGCGCCGCCCGGCTGGTGATTGCAAACCGGACCGTTTCGAAGGCGCAGGCGCTGGCCGCGCGCTTTCCCGGCGCGTCCGCGTGCGATTACGACGGACTCGAGGCCCAATTCGATCTGGTGATCAACGCCACCTCCGCCGGCCTGGCCGATGAAGCGCCACCGTTGCCGCCCGGCGTCCTGCGGAGCGGCGTGCTTGCCTACGACATGGTGTACGGCCGGGAGACGCCATTCCTTACCGCGGCGCGCAGGGCGGGGGCGCGCACCTGCGACGGCCTTGGCATGCTGGTGGAACAGGCCGCCGAGTCGTTCTTCCTCTGGCGCGGGGTGCGACCGCAGACCCGTCCGGTGCTCGAGAAGCTCCGTGGCGCGTAGGCGGTTTCGCTTCCTTGTCCTGGCGTGGAAAACGTTCTGCTACACGCTGGGCACCGTCGTCATCGCGGTGGTCGGCGTGCAGCTCTGGTTCCTGAGTCACATCATCTATTGGAGCTCCTACAACCCGTCGTCGACCGCGTTCATGGAGCGCTATGCGGAGCAGCCGGGCGCGAAGCCCGTGCGCCAGGCGTGGGTCCCGTACACGCGCATCTCCGAGCATCTGAAGCGCGCCGTGGTGGCGGCCGAGGACGCGAAATTCCTCGACCATGAAGGCTTCGACTGGGAAGCGATCCAGAAAGCGATGCAGAAAAACGAGCAGCGCGGGAAAGTGGTCGCCGGCGCGTCGACCATCAGCCAGCAGCTGGCGAAGAACCTGTTCCTTTCCGGCAGCCGCTCGTGGATGCGCAAGGGCCAGGAGGCGATCATCACCTGGATGCTGGAGCGCGCGCTGTCCAAGCGGCGCATCCTCGAGATCTACCTGAACGTCGCGGAATGGGGCGAGGGCGTGTTCGGCGCCGAGGCGGCGGCGCGCCACCACTTCGGCGTGCCGGCGGCCGCCCTCACGCCGGAGCAGGCGACCTGGCTTGCCGCCATCCTGCCGGCGCCGCGGCGCTATGATCGCGGCCGGCAGACGGCGTACATCAGCGGCCGGATGATGACCATTTCGGCGCGCATGACGGCGGCGCAGATTCCTTGAACCAGGCGCCGGCGCGGCTCGAAGTCGAAGATCTGCAGGAGAACCTGCGCGCGGTGCAGGAGCATCTGCAGCACGACCGCCCGACGGCCGAGCTGCGCGCGCAGCTTGACCGGCTCCATCCGGCGGACATCGCCGCGATCCTCGAGGCCCTGCCGCTCGAGGAGCGGCTGGCGGTATGGGATCTGGTCAAGGCCGATCGCGACGGCGAGATCCTGGTCGAGGTGTCCGACGCGGTGCGCGAATCGCTCATCGAAGCGATGGATTCGCGCGAGCTGGTGGCGGCGGTGGAGACGCTCGAGGCCGACCAGCTCGCCGACATCGCCCCGGACCTGCCGCCGAGCGTCATCGAAGAGGTGGTGCAGGCGCTGTCCCTGGAAGAGCGCGAGCGCCTGCGGGCGGCGCTTTCCTACGCCGAGGGCGCGGTCGGGGCGTTGATGGATTTCGACCATATCGCCGTGCGTGAGGACGTGACGCTGGAAGCGGTGACGCGCTACCTGCGTCGGCTCGACGAGCTTCCCGACCACACCGACCAGCTGTTCGTGGTGGATCGCGACCAGGTGCTGAAGGGCACGCTGCCGCTCGCCCGCCTGATCGTCTCCGACCTCGATCGCGAGGTGCGCCAGGTGATGGTGGCGGAAAGCGTGAAGCTCTATCCGCAGGATCGCGCCGAGGACGCGGCGAGCGCCTTCGAGCGCTACGACCTGGTGTCGGCGCCGGTGGTCGACGCCTCCGGCCGGCTCACCGGCCGCCTCACGGTCGATGCGGTGGTGGACTACATCCGCGAAGCGAGCGCCGAGAGCCAGCTCGCCGAGGCGGGCCTGCGCCAGGAAGAGGACGTGTTCGCGCCGGTGCTCGACAGCTTCAAGAACCGCTGGGCGTGGCTGGCGATCAATCTGGTGACGGCGTTCATCGCCTCGCGCGTCATCGGCGTGTTCGAGGACTCGATCGCCCAGCTGGTGGCGCTGGCGGCGCTGATGCCGATCGTCGCCGGCATCGGCGGCAATTCGGGCAACCAGACCACCACGATGATCGTGCGTGCGCTCGCGCTCGGCGAGATCCAGGCCGCTTACTGGGCGAAGCTGCTCGGCAAGGAGCTCGGCCTGGCGCTTCTCAACGGCGCGGTGTGGGGCACGCTGCTCGGCGCCATCGCGTATGCGTTCTACGGCAACGTCGCGCTGAGCGGCGTCATGGCGCTCGCCATGATGCTGAACCTGCTGCTCGCGGCACTGGTGGGGGTGGCCATTCCCTGGCTGCGCTCGCGCTTCGGACGCGACCCGGCGGTCGGCTCCTCGGTGCTGATCACCGCCTGCACCGACTCCGGCGGCTTCTTCATCTTCCTGGGCCTAGCCACGCTCTTCCTTGTTTGAGCGCGTAGTCGAAGAGGGCGACGCGTTGCGCGAACAGCTCGCCGAAATGGCTCGAGGCGTCGGCCGGCGAAAGCTTGAGCCACGCGTCGGCCTCGCCATATTCCACCACGATCTCCATTTCCTGCTTGCGTGCGAGGTGCATCATCGCCGCGTTCTCGGTCAGGCAATGCATGAACAGCGCGCGTACGCCCCAATTGCGTGCGCGCAGGTGGGCCCGCGTAAGCAGCGCGCCGCCGATGCCGTGTCCGCGATGGCCTTCGAGCACCGAGACGCCGAGCTCGGCGTGCGCGCCGCTGCGCGCGACGTGCGCCGCACCCGTCAGGTGCAAGGCATCGTCGAACACGCCGAACAGCGCGTCGCGCTCGAAGTCGATGCGTTCAACGTAGGCGCTCACTGCGGAGTCGTTGAAGGCGGCACCGAAGCGCAGGCGCCGGTCCTGCCCGCCAAGCGCGAGCAGGTGTCGCTCGAGCGCCGGACGCTCCAGCCTCGACAGCTCGCGAACCAGGATCTCGGTCAAATGTTCTTGAAGGACTCTCGCGCCGCGGCGAGCGTTGCGTCGATCTCGGGCGCGCCATGCGCCGCCGACACGAACCCCGCCTCGTACGCGGACGGAGCAAGATATACGCCACGCTCGAGCATCTCGTGGAAGAAGCGGTTGAAACGCTCCCGATCGCATTGCATCACCTCGGCAAAGCTTGTCGGCGCTTTCTCGCGGAAATACACGCCGAACATGCTGCCGATGGATTGTGCGGAAAAGCCTTTGCCGCCCTCGGCGACCAGCCGCTCGACGAGCTGCCGCGTTGTCGCCTCCACCTTCTCGTGGAACCCTTTCGCCGAAACCAGTTTGAGGGTGGCAAGGCCAGCGGCAACCGCGATCGGATTACCCGAAAGCGTTCCCGCCTGGTATACGGGCCCGAGCGGCGCGATCTTCTCCATGATGTCGCGCCGGCCGCCGAACGCACCGAGCGGCAGGCCGCCGCCGATCACCTTGCCGAGCGTGGTGAGGTCGGGCGTAATAGCGTAGCGCGCCTGCGCGCCGCCGGTCGCTACACGAAAGCCGGTCATCACTTCGTCGAGGATCAACACTGTCCCGTGGCGCGTGCATTCCTCGCGCAACGTTTCCAGAAAGCCGGGCGCGGGCAGCACCAGGTTCATGTTCCCGGCGACCGGCTCGACAATCACGCCGGCGGTTTTGGAACCGTGGGTTGCGAAAAACGCTTTCAGCGCGGAGATATCGTTGTAGGCAAGCACTGCGGTCTGGTCGGCGATCTCGGCCGGCACGCCGGCTGAACTCGGATTGCCGAAGGTGAGGGCGCCGGAGCCGGCCTTCACCAGCAGCGAATCGGCGTGGCCGTGATAGCAGCCTTCGAACTTGACGATCAGGCTGCGGCCAGTGAAACCGCGCGCAAGGCGCAGCGCGCTCATCGTCGCTTCGGTGCCGGAGGACACCAGCCGCACCAGGTCGAGCGAGGGCACCAGCCGGCAGAGGAGCTCGGCCAGCTCGACCTCGGCCTCGGTCGGCGCGCCGAACGACAGGGCGCGCGATGCCGCTTCCTGCACCGCTTCCACCACGGCCGGATGGCCATGGCCGGCGAGCATCGGTCCCCAGGAGCCGACATAGTCGACATACCGGGAGCCATCGGCATCCCAGAGGTAAGCCCCCGCGGCGCGCTCGAAGAACACCGGGGTGCCGCCGACCGCGCGGAAGGCGCGCACGGGCGAGTTGACTCCGCCCGGAATACGGGCCTGGGCGCGTTCGAAGAGCTGGCGGCTTTTTTTCATGGGAAGAGTTTGCGGTATTGCGAGACGCGCAGGGCGATGTCGGGCGCGTCGAAGACATCGGAGATTACCGCCAGAAGGTCGGCGCCGGCGGCGATCAGCTCTGGAGCGTTGTTCAGCGTGATGCCGCCGATCGCGCACAGCGGTACGCCGAGCTCGCTCCGAAAGAGCGAGAGCGGCGCGCGCACGGCGTCGGGCTTGGTCGGGGAGGGGAACACGCTGCCGAAGGCCACGTAGCCGGCGCCGGCGCGCACCGCCGCTTCGGCCTGAGCGAGGGCGTTGTAGCACGAGGCGCCGAGAATCCTTCCCGGCAGCCTGGCGCGCGCGGCCGCCAGATCGCCGTCGTCCTTGCCCAGATGCACGCCATTGGCGCCGACCGCCAACGCGATCTCCACGTCGTCATTGATGATGAACGGCACGCCGTAACCCCGCGCGAGCGGCGCGAGCTCGCGGGCCTGCAGCAGGCGCTTGTCTTTGGAGATGATCTTGTTGCGGTATTGCAGCATCGCGACCCCGGCTTTCAGCGCTTGCTCGACTTTGGCGGCGAGCGCAGGGGTGTCGGCGATGTCCGGCGTGATGGCGTACAGTCCGCGCATCATTGGCGGTAGAACCGGTTCGGCAGCAGCTGGCCGGCGCCGCTGCGGAAACCGGCGGCGAGCGCTTGCCACGTGTATTCCTGCGCTTCGCGCACCGCCTCGGGCATGCCGCGCCCCTTGGCGAGCGCCGCGGCGGCCGCCGAAGCGAGCGTGCATCCGGAGCCGTGATAGCTCCCGGGCAGCCGCGGCCAGCGATCCTCCCGCACCAGGCCGCTCGCGTCGTAGAGCCGGTTGATCACTTCGGCGGTGTCGTCGTGCGTGCCGGTCACGAGCACGTAGCGCGCACCCAGGCCGAGCAGCCGCTGCGCGCCGCCAAGCCGCTCCGCCTCCATCTTGTTGGGCGTCAGCAGCGTCGCGAGCGGCACGAGCGCCTCGAGCAGGGCGCTGCGTACCGCGTCGCTTGCCAACGCATCGCCGCGGCCCGAAGCCAGCACCGGATCGACGACTAGCGGTGTGTTGGCGTGCGCGGCGGCGATCGCGGCCACCGCGCGCACGTTTTCGGCCGAAGCCAGCACTCCGGCCTTGAACGCAGCGACCCGCGACTCGGCAAGCAGCGCGCGCGCCTGTCGCGCGACCAGATCGGCCGCGACCGCTTCCAGGTATTCGACGCCGCTCGTGTCCTGCACCGTAAGGCCGGTCAGTACCGAAAGCGGGTGGCAGCCGAGCGCCGCCAGCGTGAGCAGATCGGCCTGCAATCCCGCTCCGCCGGTGGGATCCGACGCAGCGAAGGTCAGAACGATCGGTGGCATGAGTTAATATCCGGGCCAATTTTATGACCGAGAACCAAGTGCAGTTCAAGACCTGGATGTGCCTGATCTGCGGTTTCGTCTACGACGAGGCCGCCGGGCTGCCCGATGAGGGTATCGCGCCGGGCACGCGCTGGGACGACGTGCCGATGAACTGGACCTGTCCCGAGTGCGGCGCGCGCAAGGAAGATTTCGAGATGGTCGAAATATAGGACGAACCGCCGCAAACCTTCCTCCGGACAGCGCCTCTAACCCCATTCCAGTAAAATAGGGGGTGGGCAATGTCCCCGCGGATGTCCACAGTCAACCTGACGCATCATTTCCTGATCGCCATGCCGAGCATGGCCGATCCGTACTTCGCGAAGAGCCTCACCTATATCTGTGAGCACAACGACCAGGGCGCGCTCGGCCTGGTGGTCAATCGCCCGATCGACATGACGCTGCAGGCGCTGTTCGAGCGCCTGTCACTCAGGCTGGGCGACGCCGGCCGCCGCGACGCGCCGATCTACTTCGGCGGTCCGGTGCAGACCGATCGCGGGTTCGTGCTGCACGCGCCGGCGGGCAACTGGCAGTCGACGCTGCGTGTGCGCGACGTCATCGGCCTCACCACGTCGAAGGACATCCTCGAGGCGGTGGGCCGCGGCGAAGGCCCGGCGCGCATGCTGGTGACGCTGGGCTACGCCGGCTGGTCTCCCGGGCAGCTCGAGCACGAGCTGTCGCAAAATGCCTGGCTCACCGTGGAAGCGAGCGACGGCATCATCTTCGAAACGCCGGCTGAAGAGCGCCTGCCGGCGGCGATGGAACTCCTCGGCCTGGATTTCGCGCGGCTGCAGGACGAAGCGGGACATGCCTGAGCCGCGCGCTCGGACCATTCTCGCCTTCGATTTCGGTCTCAAGCGTATTGGCGTCGCCGTCGGCGAACCGGAATTGCGCAGCGCGCATCCGTTGCCGGCCATCGCCAACTTTGCTCAAGTTGAAAAGCTGGTGGCCGAATGGCGGCCCGCATCGCTGGTCGTCGGGTTGCCCACGTCCGCGCAAGGCGAGCCGCACAAGATGACGCGCCAGGCCGAAGATTTCGCCCGGCGCCTGGAGCGGCGCTTCAAGCTGCCGGTGGCGCGGGTCGACGAGCGTTTTACCTCCGTGGAAGCGGAGTCGCGGCTGAAGGGATTGAAGAATAAGGCGGTGGACTCGGTGGCGGCGCAGCTCATCCTGGAGCAATACTTCGATGAACCTGCCTGACGCCGAAAGGCTATGCGAGCAGCTCGTCGGCGAGCTGCGGCCGCGCATCGGGCCGAAAAGCGCCATGGTGGGCCTCTATACCGGCGGGGCGTGGCTGGCGGAGCGCCTTCACCAGATGCTCGGCATGAAGAGCCCGCTGGGGCTGATGGACATCGCTTTCTACCGCGACGATTACGCGGCACGCGGCCTGAAGCACGACCCGAAGCGCACCAAGATCCCGTTCGACGTCAACGGCTGCGAGCTGCTGCTGGTCGACGACGTGCTCTACAGCGGCCGCACGGTGCGCGCCGCGATGAACGAGCTCTTCGACTACGGCCGGCCGGCGAGCATCTCGCTCGTCGTGCTCGCCGACCGCGGCGGGCGCCAGCTGCCGATTTGCGCGCAGCACGTGGGCGCCAGGGTCGAGGTGCCCGACGGCATGCGGCTTACGCTCAAGCGCGGCGACAACGGCAGACTCGCGCTCGCTCTGGAATCCGAACGTGCAATCGTAACCCGCAGCTCAACGAAAAAGGCGAGCTGCAGCACCTCCTGTCCACCGAGGGCTTGCCGCGCGACATCCTGCTGCAGATCCTCGATACCGCCGAGTCCTTCGCCGGCGTCACCGAGCGCGAGGTGAAGAAGGTGCCGTTGCTGCGCGGCAAAAGCGTATTCAACCTGTTCTTCGAGCCCTCCACGCGCACCCGCACTACTTTCGAGATCGCGGCCAAGCGCCTGTCGGCGGACGTGATCAACCTCAATATCACGGTTTCGTCCGCGACCAAGGGCGAATCGCTGCTCGACACGGTCGCCAACCTCTCGGCCATGCACGCCGACATCTTCATCGTGCGGCATGAATCGTCGGGCGCGCCGTTCCTGATCGCGCGCCACGTCAAGCCGCACGAGCACGTGATCAACGCCGGCGACGGCCGCCATGCCCATCCGACGCAGGGCCTGCTCGATCTGTTCACCATCCGCCATTACAAGAAGGATTTTTCGCGGCTGACGGTCGCGATCGTCGGCGACATCCTGCATTCGCGCGTTGCCCGCTCGCTGATTCATGGCCTCACCACGCTGGGCGCGCCCGAGGTGCGCGTGATCGGCCCGCAAACCCTGCTGCCCGCCGGCGTCGAAGCGCTGGGCGTGCGCGTGTTCCACGACATGCGCGAGGGCCTGGCGGACTGCGACGTGGTGGTGATGCTGCGCCTGCAGAACGAGCGCATGCGCGGCGCCCTGTTGCCTTCGGCGCAGGAATACTTCAAGCATTACGGACTCACCGCCGACAAGCTCGCGCTCGCCAAGCGCGATGCGATCGTGATGCATCCGGGGCCGATGAATCGCGGCGTCGAGATCGATTCGACCGTCGCCGACGGTCCGCATTCGGTGATCCTGCCGCAGGTGACGTTTGGCATCGCGGTGAGGATGGCCGTCATGAGCATCGTGGCCGGGAACTAATGCGTCTCCATATCAAGAACGCACGGGTGGTCGACCCCGCCAGCGGGAGAGACGGCAGCGGCGACGTTTTTGCGGTCGACGGCAAGATCTCGCCCGAGGGCGGAAAGGCCGATCGGGTCATCGATGCCAAAGGCCTGGTGGTGGCGCCGGGCCTGATCGACCTCTCGGCGCGGCTGCGCGAGCCCGGCTACGAGTACAAGGCGACGCTCGAGTCCGAGATGGACGCGGCCGTCGCCGGCGGCGTGACCAGCCTGGCGTGTCCGCCGGACACCGATCCGCCGCTCGACGAGCCCGGACTGGTGGACATGCTGCGCCGGCGCGCCAAGGCGCTTTCGCGGGCGCGCGTCTACCCGATCGGCGCGCTCACGGTGAAGCTGGCTGGTGAATCGCTGACCGAAATGGGCCAGCTCTCGGATGCCGGCTGCATCGCCTTCTCCCAGGCCAACGCGCCGCTCGCCGACACCCAGGTTCTATGGCGCGCGCTGCAATATGCGGCCACCTTCGGCTACCCGGTCTGGCTGCGCGCCGAGGATGCCGGCCTGGCGAAGGGCGCGGTGGCGCACGACGGCGAGATCGCCACGCGCCTCGGCCTGCCCGGGATCCCGTCATTCGCCGAGACCATCGCGCTCGCCACCATCCTCGAGCTGGTGCGCGCGACCGGCGCGCGCGTGCATATCTGCCGCCTGTCGACGGCCGGCGCGGTCGAGCTCATGCGCCGCGCGAAGGAGGAACGCCTGCCGGTGAGCTGCGACGTCGCCGTGCATCATGCGCACCTGTGCGAGCTGGACCTCGGCTACTTCGATCCGCATTGCCGGCTCGAGCCGCCGCTGCGCAGCCAGCGCGACCGCGACGCGCTGGCGCGCGCGCTGGCCGACGGCGTGGTCGACTGCCTGTGCTCGGACCACACGCCAGTCGACGAGGACGGCAAGCACCTGCCGTTCGCGCAGGCCGAGCCCGGCGCCACCGGGCTTGAGCTTCTCCTGCCGCTGACGCTGAAGTGGGGCCGGGGGCAGAAGCTTTCGCTCGCCGCGACGCTGGCGCGCATCACTTCCGAGCCGGCGCGCGTTCTGGGCATTGCGTCCGGCAGGCTGGCCGCGGGCGCGCCCGCCGACCTCGTCATCTTCGACCCCGACGCGCCGTTCACCGTCGCGGCGGCGAAGCTGAGAAGCCAGGGCAAGAACACGCCCTTTCTTGGCTACGAGCTGGCAGGCCAGGTGCGCTGCACGATCGTGGACGGCAAAGTGGTCTACGAATCATGAGGCGGCTGCTTCTCGCATGGGCCTGCTTGTGGCTCGGCGCCTGCGGCACGACGTCCAATCCAGGCGGCTACTACAAGGATGACGGCCCGCACGAGCGGCCGCCCGCCAACCTTGACCGCGTTGCCGACGCGGTGCCGAAGACCGAGCCGCTGCACAAGTTCGCCAATCGCCCCTACAAGGCATTGGGCAAGGAATACGTGCCGATGACTTCACTGCAGCCGTTCCGCCAGCGCGGTCTCGCCAGCTGGTACGGCAAGCGCTACCACGGCCAGAAAACGTCCAGCGGCGAGGTCTACGACATGTACCAGATGACCGCCGCGCACCCGACGTTGCCGATCCCGAGCTACGCGCGCGTCACGAATGCGAAGAATGGCAAGAGCGTGGTGGTGCGCATCAACGACCGCGGGCCATTCCGTGCGGGGCGCGTGATCGATCTCTCTTACGTCGCGGCCTACAAGCTCGGCTACATCCAGGCCGGCGAGGCCACCGTCGAGCTCGAAAGCATCATTCCCGGCCGAAGCGCCGGCTTATAATTCGCGCCGTTTCGAGCAGCCCGATGCAACACCTTCTTGGTCTATTCCTGTTCCTGCTTTCGCTGACGGTGCACGCGGCGGCGCCGCAGCCGCCCGCGGTGATCGGCAAGGCCTGGATGGTGGGCGACCTGTCGAGCGGTCAGGTGCTCGCGTCGCAGAAGTCAGACGAGCGCTTCGAGCCCGCCTCGCTCACCAAGCTGATGACCGCGTACGTGATCTTCATCGCGTTGCGCGAGAAGAAGCTGTCGCTCGAGCAGCAGGTGAGCGTCTCGCCGCGCGCCTGGAAGGTTTCGGGCGCGCGCATGTTCATCGAGCCGCGCCGTCCGGTGACCGTGGATGAGCTGATCCGCGGCATGGTGGTGCAGTCGGGCAACGACGCCTGCATCGCGCTCGCCGAGGCGCTGGGCGGCAGCGAGGACGTGTTCGTGCAGATGATGAATCGCGAGGCTGCGCGCCTCGGGATGAAGAACAGCAAGTTCATGAACGCCACCGGCCTGCCCGACGCGCAGCAATACAGCACCGCGCAGGACCTGTACCTGCTCGCCGCGGCGCTGATCCGCGACTTCCCCAGCGAATATGCGCAGTACTACGCGCAGAAGGAATACCGTTACAACAACATCAGCCAGCCCAACCGCAACCGGCTGCTATGGACCGACCCGAGCGTCGACGGCGTCAAGACCGGCCACACCGAGGCGGCGGGCTATTGCCTGATCGCCTCCTCGCGCCGCGGCGGCCGGCGCATGCTGTCGGTGCTGCTGGGGTCCACCTCGGAAGCCACGCGCGCACAGGAGTCGCTCAAGCTGCTCAACTGGGGCTACCAGTTCTTCGACAGCGTGAAGCTTTATGCCGGCGGCTCGCCGGTCAAGAGCATCGACGTGTGGAAAGGCGCGGCGCGCTCGGTGAACGTTGGCGTAGGCTCGGATCTGTTCGTCACCGTGCCGAAGGGCGAGGCGGAGAAGCTGAAGGCCGAGCTGATCTCGGAGCAGCCGCTGGTGGCGCCGCTTGCCAAGGGGCAGCGCGTGGGCGTGCTGCGCGTCACGCATGACGCCAAGCCGTTCGCCGAGTATCCGCTGATCGCGCTCGAGCCGGTGGCGCAGGCGGGATTCTTCGGACGCACCTGGGATACACTCAGGCTATGGCTCAAGTAAACCCGGTTTTCCTCAATGGCAAGCTGCTGCCGATCGAGCAGGCCAGCGTCTCGGTGCTGGATCGCGGCTTCATTTTCGGCGACGGCGTGTACGAGCTGGTGCCGGTGTACTCGCGCGTTCCGTTCCGCCTCGACGAGCACCTCACGCGCCTCGAGCGCAGCCTCGGCGAGGCGAAGATCCGCAATCCCTACACTCGCGCGCAGTGGCGCTCGAACATCTACCAGGTGATCGACGCGCAGACTTTCGACGACCAGGGGGTCTACTTCCAGGTGACGCGCGGCGTGGCGAAGCGCGACCACGCGTTCCCCAAGAGCCTCGAGCCCACCGTGTTCATGATGTCGAACCCGCTGGTGAGCCCGCCGCAGGCGCAGGTCGACAAAGGCGGCGCGGCGGTGAGCGCGACCGACAATCGATGGCTGCGCTGCGACATCAAGTCGATCTCGCTCATCGGCAATTGCCTGCTGCGGCAGATGTCGGCCGAGGCCGGCGCGGTCGAGACCATCCTGTTCCGCGACGGCAAGCTGACCGAGGCCTCCGCCTCCAACGTATTCATCGTCAAGCGCGGTGTGATCCATTCGCCGCCGAAGAGCAACCTCATCCTTCCCGGCATCACCTACGATGTGGTGAGCGAGCTCGCGCGCGCCAACAACCTGCCGATCGAGTTCCGCGACGTCGCCGAAGCGGAGGTGCGCGCCGCCGACGAGATCTGGGTCACCTCCTCGTCGAAGGAAGTCCTGGCGATCGTCGAGCTGGACGGCAAGCCCGTCGGCGACGGCCGCCCCGGCCCGGTGTTCCGCCGCATGCACCAGCTCTATCAGGAGTTCAAGCAGAAGGTGATGCGGGCTGGCAAGCGTGAGGCGGTATCGCTTTAGCAGGAATGTACCGGTGCCGGTCGTAGCAGATAGCTCGCCACTCGCCTTTCCGTGCGACTTTCCGATCAAGGTCATGGGCCGCAAGGAGCCGCGCTTCGTCCACTCGGTGACCGGCATCGTGCGCAAGCACGCCCCGGATTTCGACGCCGCCACGGTGGAGATGCGTCCCAGCCGCCAGGGCAAGTATCTGAGCGTCACCTGCGTGGTGCGCGCCACCTCGCGCGAGCAGCTCGACGCCCTCTACCAGGAGCTTTGCGACCATCCCTCGGTCGTGATGGTGCTATGACGCTGGTCGAAGACATCGTCGTGAGGAAGCTTGGCCGCGCCGACTATCTGCCGACCTGGCAGGCGATGCGCGAATTCACCCGCGGGCGGCAGGAGTCGACGCCCGACGAGCTTTGGCTCGTGGAGCACCCGCCGGTTTATACCGTGGGGCAAGGCGCCTCCATTCCTTCGCTGGTGAGCACCATCCCGGTGGTCAAGACCGATCGCGGCGGCGATATCACCTACCACGGCCCCGGGTCAGGTCGTGCTTTACGCCTTGGTCGACCTTGTCCGCCGCTCGATCAAGGTCAAGCGCTTCGTGTGGCTTCTGGAGCAGGCCGTCATCGATCTCATTGGCCGGGATGCGGAGCGCAAGGCCGGCGCGCCGGGCGTGTATGTGGACGGCGCCAAGATCGCCGCGCTCGGCATCCGGGTGGTGCGCGGCCGGGCCTATCATGGGGTCGCGCTCAATGTGGACATGGACCTTTCTCCTTTCAACGCGATTGACCCTTGCGGTTACCCCGGGCTGCGCGTGACGCAAATGCGGGAGCTCGGCTTTGCCGCCACCGCTGATCAGCTGGCTCAATCGGTGATCAAACTCCTCGATGCGTGAAGCCGGCGTAAAGCAACGCGGCGCGGGCAAGACGATCCGCATCGTTCCCCAGGCACCTCTGCCCAAGCCGGCGTGGATTCGCGTGCGCGCGGCGAGCCCGAACTCGCGCTTCTACGACATCAAGAAGATCCTGCGCGAGCAGAAGCTGCACAGCGTGTGCGAGGAAGCGTCCTGTCCCAACATCGCCGAGTGCTTCGGCAAAGGCACCGCCACCTTCATGATCCTCGGCGACATCTGCACGCGCCGCTGTCCGTTCTGCGACGTGGCCCACGGCCGGCCCCTGGCTCCCGATGCGGAGGAGCCGCGGCATCTCGCGGAAACAATAAGTCGTTTGGGTTTGTCCTACGTGGTCATTACGAGCGTCGACCGCGACGATCTGCGCGACGGCGGGGCCCAGCATTTCGTCGATTGCATCTCGGCGGTCAGAAAACATTCCCCGAAGACCACGATCGAAGTGCTGGTGCCGGACTTCCGCGGGCGGCTGGATCGCGCCCTCGAGGTGCTCAAGGCGGCGCCGCCGGACGTGCTGAACCACAACCTCGAGACCGTGCCGCGGCTCTATCGCAAGGCGCGCCCTGGCGGCGATTACGCCCACTCGCTGCGCTTGCTGCAGGAGTTCAAGCGAGTGCATGCGTCGGTGCCGACCAAATCCGGCCTGATGGTTGGGCTGGGCGAGACCGACGACGAGATCGTTGCGGTGATGCGCGACCTGCGCGCGCACGAGGTCGACATGCTGACGATCGGACAGTACCTTCAGCCGTCGCCGCACCATCTACCGGTGGAGCGTTACGTCGATCCTTCGATTTTCAAGGAATACGAAAAACGCGCTGCAGAGATGAGCTTCCGCCATGCCGCCATCGGCGCGATGGTGCGCTCGTCCTACCACGCCGACCAGCAGGCGCATCAGGCCGGCGTCTAGGAAGCCAGCGCGCGCTCCACGAGGCTGTGGATCTCGGTCCAGTCCGGCTCCCCGACGTAGCGCCGCAGGACCTTGCCGTTCTTGTCGATCAGGAAGATGGTCGGCGTAATGCGCACGTTTCCGAACTCGCGCGCGACCTCCCCGGAGCGATCGAGCGCCACCTTGAAGGGCAGCGCGTGCTTGGCGACGTACTGCCCGACGCGGTCCGGATCGTCCTGCCGTACCGTGACGGCGACCGTCTCGTAGCCACGCGGCGCGAACTTGCGGTGCGCGTCGACCATCTTCGGCATTTCCTGCATGCACGGGCCGCAGTAGGTTGCCCAAAAGTTGAGCAGGACTACCTTGCCGCGCAGATCGGCGGTGGAGAACGCTTCGCCGGAGAGGGCGCGGAACTTTACTTCCGGCGCGGGCCGCGCCAGCGTCAGGGACGCGACCGCGGCGAGGCCCGCAATGGCGATCGACGTGAGCAGCGCTGCGCCGAGGCCGACGATCATCTTTGCTTTCATCGGCCACATTTTCCGCAGGTTGGCGCCGCCCGTCGCCCTGCGCGCGTAGCCCGAACGGACCGAGGCTAGTGCGCCTTGTCCCAGTTGTCGCCGACGCCGACTTCCACGACCAGGGGGACGTCCAGCTTGGCGACCGACTGCATCAGCCCGGGCAGGTGCTGCGTGATGGTTTCCAGCTCTGCCTCGGGTACCTCGAGCACCAGCTCGTCGTGCACCTGCATGATCAAGAGCGTCTTTAGCCTTTCCTTTTCCAGGAAGGCCTGGACCGCGATCATCGCCAGCTTGATCAGGTCCGCGGCGGTGCCCTGCATCGGCGCGTTGATCGCGGCGCGCTCGGCGGCCTGGCGGCGCACCGGCGCGCCGCTTCTCAGCTCGGGCAGCCATAGCCGCCGGCCGTAGACCGTTTCGACGTAACCGACCTCTTTGGCGCGCTTGCGCGTCTCGTCCATGTAGCGCTTGGCGCCCGGAAAGCGCGCGAAGTAGCGCTCGACATAGGTTTGCGCTGTCCCCCGGTCGATGCCGAGGTTTTGCGCCACGCCGAACGACGACATGCCGTAGATCAGGCCGAAGTTGATCACTTTGGCGACCCGCCGCTCATCGTCACCGACTTGTTCAAGGGGCAGGCCGAACACTTCGGCGGCCGTGGCCCGGTGGACGTCCTCGCCCTCGCGGAACGCACGCCGCAGGTTCTCGTCGCCCGACAGGTGCGCCATGATGCGCAGCTCGATTTGCGAGTAGTCGGCCGAGACGATCTTGGCGCCCGGCGGCGCGATGAAGCACTCGCGGATGCGCCGGCCCGCCGGCGTGCGGATCGGGATGTTCTGCAGATTTGGCTCGTTGGACGAGAGCCTGCCGGTGACCGCGGTGGTCTGCGAGTAGGTCGTGTGCACCCGGCCCGTTTGCGGATTGATGCTCCTGGGCAGCTTGTCGGTGTAAGTCGACTTCAGCTTCGACAGGGTGCGGTGCTCGAGGATCAGCTTGGGCAGCGGATGATCGAGCGCGAGCTCGGCGAGCGAATCCTCATCCGTGGACGGCTGGCCGGAGGGCGTCTTCTTCTTCACCGGCAGCTTCAGACGGTCGAAGAGGATTTCCTGGATCTGTTTCGGCGAGCCGAGGTTGAACGGCTGTCCCGCTGCCTCGTAGGCCTTCTGTTCGAGGGCAAGGATATCCTTGCCGAGCTCGTGGCTCTGCGCGTCGAGCTTCTGCCGGTCGAGCAGCACGCCGTTGCGCTCCATGCGCCATAGCACCGGCAGCGCCGGCATCTCGATCGAGCCGTAGACGAAGCTGAGCTTTTCGTCGCCCTCGATTTTGGTGAACAGCAGCTCATGCAAGGCGAGCGCGCAATCGGTCCTTTGCGCCGCGTATTCGGCGGCGCGTGTAACCTCGACCGAGGCGAACGGGATGCGGCCGGCGCCCTTGCCGGTGACCTCGTCGTAGCCAAGCACCGTCCAGCCGCAGTAGCGCTGCGCGAGCATGCCGAGCTCGTGGCGCTCGTGCACTTCGAGCACATACGACTCGAGCAGGGTGTCGTGCATGCAGCCGGCGAGGCGCACGCCGTGGTTGGCGAGCACGTGGGCGTCGAATTTCACGTTCTCGCCGACCTTGCGGCAGTCGGCGCGCTCGAGCCAGGGCTTGAGCAGGCCGAGCGCAGTGTCGATCGGCAGCTGCGCCGGTGCGCCGGCGTAGTCGTGCGCGAGCGGCAGGTAGACCGCCTCGTCGCGGAAGGCGAAGGCGAGGCCGACCAGGCGTGCGGCCAGCGGATCTTCGCTGGTGGCGATGGCGTCGACGCCGACGAGCTCGACGCCCTCGATCTTCAGCAACATGTCCGTGAGCTCGTCCTCGCTCAGGATGGCGCGGTACTTGCGTTTTTCGACCTTGGACGGGACTTCGACCGGGGCCGCCGGCGTGGAGGCCGGGTGCCGGCCTCCAGCTCGCGCAGCCAGGTCTTGAAGCCGAAGCGCTCGTATTGCGCGCGCTGCAGCGCCGGATTGGGCTTGGCTTTGAGCTCATCCACCTTCAGCGGCAGCGGCACGTCGCGCTTGATGGTGAGCAGCTGGCGCGCCTTGGGCAGCCAGTCGCGCATCTTGCGCAGGTTCTCGCCGGCCAGGCCGGTGATCTCGTCGGCGTGAGCGAGGACGCCCTCGAGCGAGCCGTATTTTTCGATCCACTTGCAGGCGGTTTTCGGCCCGACCTTGTCGACCCCCGGAATGTTGTCGATCGCATCGCCGATCAGCGTCAGGTAGTCGAGAAACTTCTCCGGCGGCACGCCGAACTTTCGTCTTACGCCCTCGATGTCGAGCGTCTCGTTCGACATGGTGTTGACCAGCATTACGCGCTCCTCGACCAGCTGCGCGAAATCCTTGTCACCGGTCGAGATCACGGTGCGCCAGCCGTCGTGCTTCGCCGATTCCGCCAGCGTGGCGATGACGTCGTCGGCCTCGACGCCGTCGATCACCAGCACCGGCCAGCCGAGCGCTGCCACCGCCTCGCGCAGCGGCTCGACCTGCGACGACAGGTCGTCGGGCATCGGCGTGCGGTTGGCCTTGTAGTCGGCGTATTCGGCGTCGCGGAAGGTCCTGCCCTTGGCGTCGAACACGCACGCCAGCGCCGCCGGCTTATAATCGGTGGCGAGTTTCCGCAGCATGTTGAGCACACCGTAGATCGCCCCCGTCGGCTCCCCGGTTTTCGGGCTCCTCAGCTCCGGCAGCGCGTGGAACGCGCGATAGAGGTACGACGAGCCGTCGACCAGCAATAACGTTTTCGCAGGATCATTTCCCGACATGACAGATAAGCAACCGAAGCTGGCCGAGCTGGCGAAAGAGGTTCCCGCGCGCGAAGCGTGGCGGGTTTTCGGCATTATGGCAGAGCTGGTCGAGGCGACCGAGCGCCTGGTCGGCATCCATCCGGCGGTGTCGGTGTTCGGCAGCGCGCGCGTCAAGCCCGGCACGCCGTATTACGAGCTGGCCGAAAAAACCGCGCTGCTGCTCTCCGAGGCCGGCTTCTCCGTCGTCTGCGGCGGCGGGCCCGGCCTGATGGAAGCGACCAACAAGGGCGCCTACCGCGGCGGCGGGCTGACGATCGGCCTCAACATCGATCTGCCGGGCGAGCCGCCGGCCAGCCGCTACCAGCACATCAGCCTGCGCTTCAAGCATTTCTTCACGCGCAAGGCGATGTTCGCCAAGGTGGCGACCGCGTTCGTCGTGCTGCCCGGCGGCTACGGCACGCTCGACGAGCTGTTCGAGGCGCTGACGCTGGTGCAGACCGGCAAGACGCGCAACATGCCGATCATCCTGGTCGGCGAGGCTTACTGGCGCGGGCTGGTCACGTGGATGCGCGAGCGCCTGCAGGGCGAAGGCATGATCGGTCCGAGCGATCTCGATCTGCTGCAGGTGTACGACGACCCGCAGCAAGTGGTCGACGCGATCTTCGCTTTCTATTCGAAGCGCGGCTTCGCACCCTCGCCCGCGGAGCGCGAGGTGCTGCTGAACCTCTAGTAGAATCGACGCGATGCGGCGCCTGCTGCTGGTAGGGATTTTTCTCATTGCAACCGCGCATGCGCAGAGCCGTCCGCCCAAGCTGGAGCCACTGCCCGAGGCGCCGCCGCCACCGCCGCTGCCGAGCCTGCTCGACGAGCCCGCGGTGCGCATCCCGGTGCAGACCGAAGACAAGATCGAGGAAGTGCGAGAGGGCGGCCGCGTCGTGATGCTGAAGGTGACCCCGCCGAACGGCCCGACCTACTACCTGGTCGACACCACCGGCAACGGCAACTGGATGCGCCGCGATTCGCTCGACGATGGCGTACGCGTGCCGATGTGGCCGATCCATACCTTCGACTAGGCGTTTCTCCTTCTGTCCGTCTACACGCCAGTATCGGAAGCTGAGCTCGGCGGTTGGCTCGGCAATTATTCGGTCGGACAGCTCGTTGCCTGCGAGCCGATCCAGGCCGGCATCGAGAACACTAACTACTTCGTCACCACCACGCAGGGCCGCTACGTCCTCACGCTGTTCGAGCGCCTGCCGGCGCACGAGCTGCCTTTCTACCTGGACCTGATGGCGCACCTCGCGCGCCACGGCATCCCATGCCCGGCGCCGATCGCGAATCTCGCGGACCAGTACCTCGGCACGCTCAACGGCAAGCCGGCGGCGCTCGTCACGCGGCTCGGCGGCCGCTCCATCGAGCGCCCCGACGCGGCGCATTGCGCGGAGCTGGGCGCGCTTCTGGGCCGGATGCATCTCGCCGGGCGCTCGTACAGCGCCTATCTGGAGAATCCGCGCGGGCCAAAGTGGTGGCGTTTCGCGGCAAAAGAGGTGTTCAGTTTCTTGCAGAAGGACCATCAAAAGGTATTGGAAGCGGAGCTGGCCTTCCAGGCGGAGCACCGCTTTCCCGACCTGCCGCGCGGACCGGTGCACGCGGACCTTTTCCGGGACAACGCGCTATTCGAGGACGGGCGCATCACCGGCGTAGTCGACTTCTACTTCGCCGGCGTCGACTGCCTGCTCTATGACGTGGCGGTGTGCGCGAACGACTGGTGCCTCTCCAAGGACCATTCTTTGGAGGACGGCTGCGCCGGGGCGCTGCTCGCCGCGTACCAGGCTGTGCGCCCGGTCACTGCGCTGGAGCGCGAGGCGTGGCCGGCGATGCTGCGCGCGGCGGCCCTGCGCTTCTGGCTTTCGCGCCTGTACGACTTCCACCTGCCGCGGCCCGGGATGCTGGTGCACGCGCACGATCCGGAGCACTTTCGCCACGTGCTCGAGTCGCGCATCGCGAAGCCGGCGCGCTGGAGCGCGTGATGCAGGCGCGCATCGTGGAGGCGCGCAGGGGAGCGATCTGGCTTGCCGACGGCTGGCGGCTGTTCCGCGCGGCTCCGCTCGGCTGGCTGGCGCTGGTCTTTGCGTACTGGATCATCATGACGCTGGCCTCCGTGGTGCCGATCATCGGCGTCGCCGCCGCCTCGGTGATGGTGCCGGCGTTCTCGGTCGGCTTCATGGCCGCAGCCCGTGCCGCTTCGCGCCGCGGTCCGGTGGAGCTCGGCCTGCTGTTCGAGGGCTTCCGCCATCACCGCAACAGCCAGCTCGTCCTCGGCGCGATCTACTTCGCCTGCCTCGGATTGCTGCTGGCGGCGACCATGCTGGTCGATGAAGGCGCGCTCGCCACCTGGATGCTGACCGGCAAGCGCCCCGACGAGGAAACGCTGCAGTCGGACGACTTCCTGGGCGCTCTCGCCCTCGCCGCCCTGTTGTACGCGCCGGTGCTGATGATGTTCTGGTTTGCGCCGCCGCTCGCCGCCTGGCACGGCATCGCGCCGATCAAGGCGTTGTTCTTCAGCTTCTTCGCCTGCCTGCTGAACTGGCGTCCTTTCCTCGCCTACGGCGCGGTGAGCGCGCTCTTCGCCCTGGCGCTGCCGCTGCTCCTGCTCTTCGTCCTCATGCTGGCATCGTTCAAGATCGCGGCGATGTCGCTGGTGTTTCCGCTGCTCCTGGTTCTGCTGCCCACGCTGTTCGCGAGCTTCTATGCGAGCTATCGCGATATTTTCGGTGGCGAGCCGACATGAGCCGGGTGCGCGAGATTCCCTACAACTACACCTCGTTCTCCGACCGGGAGATCGCGATCCGGCTGCTGGGCGCCGAAGGCTGGCAGCTGGTGGCGGAGCTGAGGGAAGAGCGTCGCACCGGGCGCTCCTCGCGCATGCTCTACGAGGTGCTCGGCGAGATCTGGGCGATCCAGCGCAATCCGTACCTCGAGGACGAGCTCCTCAACCGGCCGAAGCGGCGCGAGGAGGCGCTCGGCGGCATGCGCCGCCGCCTGGGCGAGATCGAGGCGCGGCGCGCCGGTAACCTCAAGGTCGCGCGGCTGCTCGAGCTCACCCGCGAGGCGGTCGATCGTTTCGAGGAAGAGTTCGCCGCCACCCGCTCGCTGCGCGCCAGGGTGCTGCGGCGCCTCGCCCGCGTCACGCGGCGCGACAACATCCTGTTCGACGGCTTCGCTCGCGTCTCGCACGTGACCGATGCCACCGACTGGCGCGTCGAGATGCCTTTCGTGGTGCTCACGCCGGATACCGAGGACGAGATAGCCCTCATGGTCAAAGAGCTCACCGGCCTCGGCCTGACCATCATTCCGCGCGGCGGCGGCACCGGCTATACCGGCGGCGTCATCCCGCTATCGCGCCGCGCCGCGGTCATCAACACCGAAAAGCTCGAGAGCCTCGGCCCGATCGAGCACCTCGAGCTCCCCGGCGTGGCGCGTCCGCAGCCGACGGTGCGCGCAAGCGCCGGCGTAGTGACCAAGCGCGTGATGGAGCTTGCGGACGACGCCGGCCTGGTGTTCGCCGTCGACCCGACCTCGGCCGACGCGTCGTGCATCGGCGGCAACGTCTCGATGAACGCCGGCGGCAAGAAGGCGGTGCTGTGGGGCACGGCGATCGACAACCTGGTGTGGTGGCGCATGGTCACGCCGCAGGGCGAATGGCTCGAGGTCGAGCGCCTCGAGCACAACCTCGGCAAGATCCACGACGCGGCGAGCGCCCGGTTCAAGCTCAAGTACCTGAGCGGCAAGAAGCTCCTGCGAGAGGAGATGCTGGAAATCCCCGGCTCGCACTTCCGCAAGGAGGGTCTCGGCAAGGACGTGAGCGACAAGTTCCTCGCCGGCCTGCCCGGGATCCAGAAGGAAGGCACCGACGGCATCATTGTCGCGGCGCGCTTCATCCTGCACCGCATGCCCCGGCATGTGCGCACCGTGTGCCTCGAATTCTTCGGCCTGGCGCGCGACGCGGTGCCGGCCATCGTCGAGATCAGGAACCATGTCGAGAAATCGAAAACTACCCTGCTGGCGGGTCTCGAGCATCTCGACGAACGCTATGTAAAGGCGGTCGGCTATGCCACCAAGTCGCGGCGCAACCAGCGGCCGCGCATGGTGCTGATCGGCGACCTGGTGGGCGACGACGTCGACCAGGTGGCCTCGGTCGCCTCGTCGGTGGTGCGCATCGCCAACGCCCGCGGCGGCGAAGGGTTCGTCGCCACTTCGCCGGAAGCGCGCAAGCGCTTCTGGCTCGACCGCGCGCGCACCGCGGCCATCGCCAAGCACACCAACGCCTTCAAGATCAACGAGGACGTGGTGATCCCGCTCGACAAGCTGGGCGAATACACCGAGGGCGTCGAGCGCATCAATATCGAGTTCTCGGTCCAGAACAAGCTCGCGCTGCTGGATGCTCTCGAGGAGTACTTCTCACAGGAATTGGTTGTTGAAGACAAAGACGCGCTGGGCGATCGACCCGCGAGGGCGCTCGAGCTCTTGCGCCGGGTGCGCGGCCGCTGGCAGGCGATCGCGTCGGACCTCGACCATTACTTCGATCAGCTGCAGTCCTATGCGCTGCGCCTTTCGTGGAAGACCGAGGTGCGGGACGAGCTGCGCCGCCTGTTCGACGGCGGCGCCTTCCAGCGCATTCTCGAGGGCGCCGAGCAGGTCCATCAGCGGGTGCTGCGCGGGCGCGTATTCGTCGCGCTGCATATGCATGCGGGCGACGGCAACGTGCACACCAACATCCCGGTCAACTCGGATGACTACGACATGCTGGCGCGCGCTTCGGATGCGGTTGCGCGCATCATGGCGCTGGCGCGCTCGCTCGGCGGCGCGATCTCCGGGGAGCACGGCATCGGCATCACCAAGCTCGAGTTCCTCGAACCGGCCGAGCTCGAGGCGTTCCGCGCCTACAAGGCGGCGGTCGATCCCGAGGGGCGCTTCAACGCCGGCAAGCTGCTGGCCGGCGCCGATCTCGCCAACGCCTACACGCCGAGCTTCGCGCTGATCGGTGCCGAATCGCTGATCCTCGACGAGACCGATCTTGGCCGCGTCGCCGGCGCGATCAAGGACTGCCTGCGCTGCGGCAAGTGCAAGCCGCCCTGCGCGACGC
Source organism: uncultured beta proteobacterium (assembly GCA_963810475.1). Classification (GTDB taxonomy): domain Bacteria; phylum Pseudomonadota; class Gammaproteobacteria; order Burkholderiales; family SG8-39; genus SCGC-AG-212-J23. The sequence continues at coordinate 221,037 of CAWENY010000017.1, forward strand.
ACGTGCCGCGCGCCAACCTGCTCTATTCGCCGCGCAACAAGATCCTCGCCACTTCACTGCTGATCGAGGCCATCCTGTACGAGGAACAGACGCGCCGCGGCGTCGCGCTCGCGCATTACGACGAATTCGGCGATGTCGCCGACCATTGCACGGTCTGCCACAAGTGCGAGCCCGCCTGCCCGGTGGACATCGACTTCGGCGACGTCTCGATCATCATGCGCAACCACCTGCGCCGCGCCGGCAAGCGGCGCTTCAACGCCGGCACCCGCGCCTCGATGCTGTTCCTCAACCTTACCGATCCGCGCGCGGTGAAGGTGGCGCGCACCGTGATGATCGACTGGGGTTACCGGCTACAAAGGTTAGGGTACGACACAATGAAAAGGCTCGGGGTCGCGAAGAAGCAAACTGCGAATCCCCCGCTGACCACCGGCCAGAAGCCGCTGCGCGCACAAGTGGTGCACTTCCTCAACAAGCCGATGCCCGGCAAGCTGCCGAAGAAGACGGCGCGCGCGTTGCTCGACATCGAGGACGCGCGCGTGGTGCCGATCGTTCGCGACCCGGCCAAGGTGAGCGAAGACTCCGACGCGGTGTTCTATTTCCCGGGCTGCGGCTCGGAGCGCCTGTTCTCCCAGGTCGGCCTTGCCACGCAGGCGATGCTCTACGAGGTCGGGACGCAATGCGTGCTGCCGCCCGGCTACCTATGCTGCGGCTATCCGCAGACCGCCGCCGGCGATTCCGAGAAGGGCGAGCAGATCATCGTCAAGAACCGGGTGCTGTTCCACCGCCTGGCCACCACCCTCAACTACCTGGACATCCGCACCGTGCTGGTCTCGTGCGGCACCTGCCTCGACCAGCTGGAGAAATACCAATTCGGCAGGATCTTCCCCGGGGCGCGCCTGCTCGACATCCATGAGTACCTGCTCGAGAAGGGGGTAACGGTCGAGGGCGCGACCGGCGTGCGCTACCTGTACCATGACCCGTGCCATACGCCGATCAAGACGGCGAAGCCCCTTGCGGTGGTGAACGCCTTGATGGGCGATGAGGTGAAGCTGTCGGAACGCTGCTGCGGCGAGTCCGGCACCCTGGCGATGACGCGGCCGGATATCTCGACGCAGGTGCGATTCAGCAAGGAAGAAAGCCTGAAGCACAGCATGAAGGAAATCCACGCCGAAACCGTCAAGGTGCTGACCTCCTGTCCGTCATGCCTGCAGGGGCTGGCGCGCTTCGAGGACGATACCGGCGCGCAGGCCGATTACATCGTGGTCGAGATGGCGCGGCGCCTGCTTGGCGAGAACTGGCTGCCGGACTTCGTCGCCAAGGCGAATGCCGGCGGCATCGAGAGGGTTCTGTTGTGATCGAGCGCGTTCCGACCGGCATCACGCTGCACCAGAAGTCGCGCGTGCTGGAGATCGCGTTTTCCGACGGGCGCAGCTTCCGGCTGCCGTATGAATATTTGCGCGTGTTCTCCCCGTCCGCCGAGGTGCGTGGCCACGGGCCGGGCCAGGAGGTGCTGCAGGTCGGGAAGCGCGCGGTCGAGATCCGCGCGCTCGAGCCAGTCGGTTCGTACGCGGTGCAGCCGCAATTTTCCGACGGCCACAATACCGGCATCTACTCCTGGGACTATCTCTACGAGCTGGGCGAGAACCAGGAGAAGTATTGGTCGCAGTATCTCGAGAAGCTTGCCGCCGCCGGTGCCAGCCGAGAATAAGTCCGCCACCGTGCGGCGCGTCTTCGACTCGGTCGCCGAGCGCTACGACGTGATGAACGACCTCATGTCGCTCGGCTTGCACCGCGCGTGGAAGGCCTTCGCGCTGGCCATCACGCGTCCGCGGCCGGGCGAGCGCATCCTCGACGTCGCCACCGGCAGCGGCGACCTCGCGCTCGCGCTGTGCCGCAGGACGCAACCGGGCGGCGAAGTCTGGATCAGCGACATCAACCGCCGCATGCTCGACCGCGGCCGCGACCGCCTCCTCGACGCCGGTCTGACGGTGCCGGCGGTGCAATGTGACGCCGAGCGCTTGCCCTTCGCCCCCGGCACCTTCGATTGCGTCACCGTCGGCTTCGGGCTGCGCAACATGACGCGCAAGGACGCCGCGCTGGCGGAAATGACGCGCGTGCTCAAGCCGGGCGGGCGTCTCGTGGTGCTGGAGTTCTCGAAGGTATGGAAGCCGCTCGAGCGCGCCTATGACTGGTACTCGTTCAAGGTGTTGCCTTGGCTGGGCGACAAAGTGGCCGGTGACGCCGCGGCCTACCGCTACCTCGCGGAGTCCATTCGCCAGCATCCCGACCAGGCGACGCTGGCGGCGATGATGCGCGACGCGGGGCTGTCGCAGGTCGAGGTGTTTAACCTTGCGGCCGGCGTGGTTGCAATCCATCGCGGAGTCCGCATTTGATAGTACGATTACCGGTTCGGAGGTATCTCGATATGGGCAAGTGGCTTCTTCTGACTGGAATTCTGGCGCTGAGCGGTGCGCTCGTCGCCACCGACGCGGAGGCGCGCCGTCTCGGCGGCGGCCGCAACATCGGCGCCCAGCGCAACGTCACGGCACCGCCGGCGCAGACGCCGGCGAAGCCCGCACAGCAGGCCGCGCCGGCGCAGCAGGGCACGCAGCCCGCGGCCGCACCGGCTTCCGCCGGTAGCCGCTGGATGCCGATCCTCGGCGGGCTGGCGCTCGGCGGCATGCTCGGCTATCTCTTCGGCGGCAATGGCCTGATGGGCATCCTGCTGATCGCCGGTCTCGCCATCCTGGCGGTGATGGCGGTGCGCGCGTTCGCGCGCCGGCGCCAGGGCGAGGAAGTCATGCGACCGGTGCAATACGCCGGCATGCGCGAGTCGGTGAACGTTCCGGTCAGCACCGCGCCGGTGGCCGCGACCAGCGGAGCGGCGATTCCCGCGGGCTTCGATGCCTCCGGCTTCCTGCGCGCCGCGAAAATGAATTTCCTCAAGCTGCAGGCGGCGAACGATAACGGTCGACTCGAGGACATCCGCGAGTTCACCACCGACGAGCTCTACGCCGAGCTCAAGAACGATCTGGGCGAGAAGCAGCAAACCGATGTGGCGGGGCTCGAGGCGGACCTGCTCGAGTTCGTCACCGAGGGCAACCGGCACTGGGCGAGCGTGCGGTTCACCGGCACGGTGCGCGAGGCGCCGCGCGCCGAGGCCGAAGCCTTCACCGAGGTGTGGAACCTGGTGAAGCCCGCGGACGGCTCGACCGGCTGGCTGCTCGCCGGCATTCAGCAGATGCATTGAGGCCTCGCCTGCTTCCCGAGAAAGCCACCCCCGAGGTGGCTTTTTCTTTTCTGCTGAATCGGTTGCTGGCGTCGGAGGCGTGGGCGAGGCAGCGCCTCGCGCCGTTCGCCGGCGAAACCGTGGAGCTGCGCGCGCCGCCGCTTCCCGCGCTACGCTTGCGCATCCTCGAGGGGGGAACCGTGGACGCCGGGGGCGCTGAGGCAGGACTCACCATGACGCTGAAGCCCGAGCTGCTCGTGGCGCTCGCCCGCGGTGAAGAGCACGCGCTGCGCTCGGTCGACGTCCAGGGTAACGCCGCGCTCGCCGCCGAAATACTGGTGCTCGCGCGGCACCTGCGCTGGGATGTCGAGGAAGCGCTGTCGCAGGTCCTCGGCGACGTCGTTGCGCACCGCCTCGCAGGGGCCGCGCGCGCCTTCGCTAGCGTGGCACCTCGACGCCGCACAGCGCGTCACCGGCGCGCTGGTGGATTACGCGACCGAGGAAAGGAAGGTGCTCGTGCGCCGCGCCGAGTTCGAGGCGCTGGCGGAGCCGCTCGCGCAGTTGCGCGACGCCATCGGCCGCTTGGACAAAAGACTCGAACGCCTTGAGTAGGCTATTCCGCCTGGCGCGAATCCTCGCCGTCGGCGTGCGCTACCGGCTGCATAACCTTTCCGCGTCGTCGAGCACACGCGGACGGCGCTTGCGCGAGGCGCTCGAGACGCTCGGCCCCATCTTCGTCAAGTTCGGCCAGATTCTTTCCACACGCCGCGACCTGCTGCCGCTCGACATCGCGGACGAGCTGGCGAAGCTCCAGGACCAGGTGCCGCCGTTTTCATCAGACTTGGCGGTGGCCGAGGTGGAGCGCTCGCTTGGCCAGCGGCTGGACCAACTGTTCGCGGGTTTTGATCAAACGCCCGTAGCAAGCGCATCTATTGCCCAAGTGCACCTCGGGCAGCTCCACGACGGCACCGAGGTCGCGGTCAAGGTGCTGCGCCCGGGTGTAGAGGCGGCGGTCGCGCGCGACGTCGCGCTGCTCGAGACCGGCGCCGCGCTCGCCGAGCGCTGGTGGGCCGAGGGGCGGCGCCTGAAGCCGCGCGAGGTGGTGGCGGAATTCGCCCGCCACCTCGACGAGGAGCTCGACCTCATGCGCGAAGCGGCGAACGCCAGCCAGCTCGGCCGCAACTTCACCGGCTCGCCGCTGCTGCTGGTGCCCGCGGTGTACTGGGACTTGTGCGCCCAGCGCGTAATGGTGATGGAGCGCATGCGCGGCACGCCGATCTCGCAAGTGCAGGCTCTCAGGGAGAAGGGCATCGACATCCCGACGCTCGCCAAGGCCGGGGTGGAGATCTTCTTCACCCAGGTGTTCCGCGACGGCTTCTTCCATGCCGACATGCACCCGGGGAACATCCTGGTGGCCACGGAGGAGGAGAAGCGTGGCCGTTACATCGCGCTCGACTTCGGCATCATGGGCGCGCTCACCGAGGTCGACAAGAATTACCTCGCGCAGAACTTCCTCGCCTTCTTCAACCGCGACTACAAGCGGGTCGCGCAGGCGCACCTCGACGCGGGCTGGGTGCCACCGGGCACGCGGGTCGACGAATTCGAGGCCGCGATCCGTGCGGTGTGCGAGCCGATCTTCGCCAAGCCGCTGCGCGAAATCTACTTCGGCAAGCTGCTGCTGCGCCTGTTCCAGACCTCGCGGCGCTTCAATGTCGAGGTGCAGCCGCAGCTCGTCATGCTGCAGAAGACGCTGCTCAACATCGAGGGCCTGGGCCGCGAGCTCGATCCGGAGCTGGACCTGTGGCAGACCGCCAAGCCGTTCCTCGAGCGCTGGATGGGCGAGCAGGTGGGATGGCGCGGCCTGGTGCGTACCGTCCGGCACGAGGCACCGTTCTGGGCCGCGACACTGCCCCAACTGCCCCGCCTCGTGCACCGGGCGCTCGCCGAGGATCGCCTGGGCGGGTTGCAATTGGCGCTCGAGCGCCTGGCGGCGCTACAGGCGCGCCGCAACCGCCTGCTGCAGGCCCTGGTGGCCCTGGTCGCGGTGATCCTGGGGATTCTCGCGAACCGGCTGTGACGCTATGATTGCGCGCGCATGCTGATCGCATCGGTCGCCGCCTACCTGCTCGTTACGATCGCTATCGGGTTGTGGGCGGCAAAGCGCGTGCACAACGCCAGGGACTACGTCGTCGCGGGGCGCAGCTTGCCCCTCTACATGAGCGCGGCGACCGTGTTCGCCACCTGGTTCGGCGCCGAAACGGTGCTCTCCGTTTCGGCCACCTTCGCCAAGGACGGCTTGGGCGGCATCGTTGCCGACCCCTTCGGCGCCTCGTTCTGCCTGGTCTTCGTCGCCCTGTTCTTTGCGCGCGCGTTCTACCGCATGGATCTGCTCACCATCGGCGATTACTACCGCAAGCGCTACAACAAGACGGTCGAGGTCGATCACCAGCGTCGCGATCACGGCCTCGTACCTGGGCTGGACTTCGGCACAGCTCACCGCGCTTGGCCTGGTGTTCTGGGTTCTCTCGGGCGGCGCGATCAGCCTCAACACCGGGATCCTGATCGGCGCCGCGATCGTCGTCGTGTACACCATCTTCGGCGGCATGTGGTCGGTCGCCCTCACCGATCTGTTCCAGTCGGTGGTGATCCTGGTCGGGCTAACCGCGGTCGCCTGGCTGGTGGGCGACATGGCCGGCGGCCCGGCCAAAGTCATCGCCGCGGCTTCCGAGGCCGGCAAGTTCGAGTTCTGGCCGAAGGCCGGCGCCAAGGAATGGCTCGCCTTCCTCGCCGCGTGGATGACGCTCGCCATCGGCTCGATTCCGCAGCAGGACGTGTTCCAGCGCGTCACCTCGGCCAAGGACGAGAACACCGCCGTGCGCGGCACGCTGATCGGCGCCGCGGTGTACTTCTGCTTCGCCTTCGTGCCGATCTTCATTGCCTACGCGGCGCTGGTGATCGATCCGAACTTCGAGAAGCTGTTCGCCGCCGAGGACGCGCGCGAGATCCAGCGCATCCTGCCCGACCTGATCCTCGCCAGGACCCCGGTCTGGGCACAGGTGCTGTTCTTCGGTGCGCTGCTGTCCGCGATCCTGTCCACGGCGAGCGGCGCTCTGATCGCGCCGACCTCGCTCTTCACCGAGAACGTGCTGCGGCCGTTCTTCCGCGGCATGAGCGACCGGCAGTTCATGCTTCTGCTGCGTGTCATCCTGGTCACCTTCACCCTGGCCGCCCTGCTTTTCGCGTTGAACTCGAAAAGCACGATGTACGAGATGGTGCAGAACGCCTACAAGGTGACGCTGGTCTCCTGCATCGTGCCGCTCGCCGCCGGCATCTTCTGGAAGCGCGCCAACGTGCCGGGCGCGGTGCTCTCGGTGGTGTTCGGGCTGCTTTCCTGGACCATCGCCGAGTGGGCCACGACGGACGACACCGTGCTGCCCGCGCAGCTCGTCGGCCTCGCGTTCTCCATCGTCGGCATGGTGCTCGGCTCGCTCGTGCCGCGTCCCAGCGCGGCACCCGCGTCTCCCCACGTCAAGCACTGATCCCATCGGTGCGCGTGCCTCGCCGCTGGCGAGGATCCTGCTGCTGGTCTACGTGTTCCTCGTCGCCTACGCGTCGCTTTACCCGTTCGAGGGCTGGCGCACCGTAGGGCTGTCGCCCTTCGCGTACCTCACCGCGCCCTGGCCACGCTACGTCACCGCCTTCGACGTGGTGATGAACGTGGCCGGCTATGTGCCCTACGGCTTTCTCGCCGTCGCTGCGCTGCGCCCGCGTATGCGCGGCGCGGGCGCATTCTTGCTCGCCGCGGTCAGCGCCGCGCTGCTCTCGCTCGTGCTCGAAGCGGGGCAGAGCTACCTTCCGGCACGCTTCGCCAGCAACTTGGACCTGCTGTGCAATCTCGCCGGCGCCGCGCTGGGCGCTGTCCTCGCGCTCAGGCTTGCCCCGTTCATGGCCGAGGGCCCGCTCCACCGCGGCCGCGCGCAGGCCTTTCTTGCCGGCGCCGAGGTCGACTTCGGCCTGGTGCTGCTGGCCCTGTGGCTTTTCATCCAGCTCAACCCGGTGGCGCTGCTCTTCGGCACCGGCGACCTGCGCGACTTCCTCGCGCCGACCGAGGGACGGGCGCGGCGGCCGGAGTTCTTCGTTTCCATCGAAACCTTTACCACTGCAGCCAATCTCACCGCCGTGGGATTGCTGCTCTCGGTGCTGATCGCGCCGGGTTGGCCCGCGCGCGCCATGTTCGGGGGCCTGGTGATCGCGGCGCTCGCGGTCAAGAGCGCCGCGTTTGCCATCCTGATGCGCGCCGAGAACGTGTTCGCCTGGCTCACGCACGGCGCGCAGCTCGGCCTCGCCATCGGCATCGCCGCCGTGCTCGCCGCGGCGACCGCGCCGCGCACCGTGCGCCTCGCGCTCGCCGCGGTGCTGCTGATGGCGGCGACGGTGTTGGTCAACCTTACGCCGCCGAATCCATATCTCGCCGATTCGCTCAAGGTCTGGCAGCAGGGCCACTTCCTCAATTTCAACGGCCTCACGCGCGTGGCGAGCGCGCTGTGGCCCTTCGTTGCGCTGGGTTATTTGATGTTGCTCGCGGCGCGGCGGTTAAAATAGCCCATGTCGTTTTACGCCAAGCACGTGTTTTTCTGCTGCAACCAGCGCGACGGCACCGACCGCCCGTCGTGCAACGCGAAGGGCGCGTCGAAGATCCGCGACTACGCCAAAGGGCGCATCAAGGCGCTCGGCCTCGCTGGCGAAGGCAAGATCCGCATCAACCAGGCTGGCTGCCTGGATCGCTGTGAAGAAGGGCCCTGCGTGGTGGTGTACCCCGATGCCGTCTGGTACACCTACGTCGACGAGGCCGACATCGACGAGATCATCGAGGAGCACCTGCAGAACGGGCGCATCGTCGAACGCTTGCGGATGTAGATGCGGGCGAGTACCCGTCGCGAATTCGTCGCCGGCGCGGCCGGCCGGATCGAATGCGCCGTCGATAAGCCGGAGGGAGCGGCACGCGGCGTCGCCCTCATCGCCCACCCGCACCCGCTGTTCGGCGGCAGCCTCGACAACAAGGTCGTGCAGACGCTCGCGCGCGCCTTCGTCGAGCTTGGCTACGAGGCCTGGCGGCCGAATTTCCGCGGCGTCGGCGAGACCGAGGGCGTGCACGATGAAGGGCGAGGAGAGCTGGACGATCTCCAGGCTGTTCTGAACGCCATCAAGACGGAAAAATTCATTCTTGCCGGTTTCTCCTTCGGCGCCTCGCTGGCCGCGCAGCTCGCCGCGCAGGTCGCCGACAAGGCGCCGCCCCAATGGCTGGTGCTTGTCGGCGTCGGCATCACGCGCATCATGGCGCCGCCGGTACCCGCCGGAACGCTCGTGATCCACGGCGAGAACGACGACACCGTGCCCTTGGCCGCGGTGCTCGACTGGGCGCGGCCCCAGGAGCTGCCGGTCGTCGTGGTGCCGGGCGCCGACCACTTTTTTCACCGCAAGCTGCATATCCTGCGCGCGCTCGTCCAGCGGAACTGCGAATGAGCGCGCTGTCGGTGCGGGGGCTGCGCAAGTCCTACGACGGCGCCGAGGTGGTGAGCGGCGTCGACCTGGCGGTGGCTGCCGGCGAGTGCTTCGGCCTGCTCGGGCCCAACGGCGCCGGCAAGACCACCACGCTGAAGCTCTGTCTTGGGCTGATCGAGCCCGACGCGGGCGAGATCGAGCTGCTCGGCGAACCCGTGCCTCGTCGCGCGCGCGAGGCGAGGGCGCGCGTCGGGGTGGTGCCGCAGCTCGACAATCTGGATCCGGACTTCAGCGTCGCCGAAAACCTGATGGTGTACGGACGCTACTTCGGCATTGCCCCGAGGGAGATGCAAGCGCGTATCCCGGGCTTGCTCGAGTTCGCCGGGCTCGCCGGGCGCAGCGATGCCAAGATCAGCGCCTTGTCCGGCGGCATGAAGCGCCGCCTGACGCTGGCGCGCGCGCTGGTCAACAACCCACAGGTCATCTTCATGGACGAGCCGACCACGGGGCTTGATCCGCAGGCCCGCCATCTGATCTGGGAGCGGCTGCGCCGCCTCACGCAGGAAGGCAAGACCCTGGTCCTCACCACGCACTTCATGGAGGAGGCCGAGCGCCTGTGCCACCGGCTCGCGATCATGGACCGCGGCCGCGTCATCGCCGAGGGCACGCCGCGGGCGCTGATCGCCGAGCATATCGAGCCGCAGGTGCTCGAGGTCCACGGCAACGGGTACGAAGTCTGGATGCAACGCGCGAAGGCTCTCGCGCCGCGCGTCGAGCGGGCGGGAGACACGGTGTTCTGCTATGGGGACGACGTCACGCCGCTCCTTCGAACCCTTTCCGGGCAGAGCGAACTTGCCTACCTGCATCGTGCGGCCAGCCTTGAAGACGTGTTCCTCAAGCTCACCGGACGTGACCTCCGCGACTAGGGAAAAATGAGCACGCGCTGGGTCTCGGTATGGCGGCGGAACATGCTGGTGTGGCGCAAGCTGTTCGCCGCGGCGGTGCTGAGCAACCTCGCCGATCCGCTCATCATGCTGTTTGGGCTGGGCTACGGCCTCGGCGCGCTGCTGCCGTCGGTGGAGGGCATGTCCTACGTGGCGTTCTTCGCCGCCGGCCAGCTATGCACGGCGACCATGTTTACCGCCTCGTTCGAGTCGATGTTCTCCGGCTTTTCGCGCATGCATGGCCAGAAGACCTGGGATGCGATCCTCTATGCGCCGCTGACCATCGACGACATCGTCGCCGGCGAGATCGTGTGGGCGGCGAGCAAGGCGTGGCTCACCGGCTCGACCATCCTGGGCGTGGCCGTGGTGTTCGGCCTCGCCGGTTCGCCGTGGGTGCTGCTCGCGCTGCCCGCGGCCTTCCTCGTCGGGCTGGCCTTCTCCGGGCTCGGCCTGGTCATGTGCGTGCTCGCGCGCGGCTGGGACTTCTTCAGCTACTACATGACGCTCGTGATGACGCCGATGATGATGATCTCGGGGGTGTTCTTTCCCGCCGATCAGCTGCCGGCGCCGCTGCTCGCGGTGGCGAAGGTTCTGCCGCTCTACCACGGCGTGCAGATCGTCCGGCCGCTGGTTGCCGGCGCGCCGCCGCCGGACCTGCCGCTGCACGTCATGGTGCTCGTCGGCTATGCTGCGGTCGGCTACGCGCTCGCCATCTACTTCGCTCGCAAACGCTTCTCTTCCTGACATGCTCTGGGTCAAGTCGCTGCACCTCATCTTCATGGTGACCTGGTTTGCCGGGCTTTTCTATCTGCCGCGGCTTTTCGTCTACCACGCCACCACGACGGACCGCATTTCGCTCGAGCGCTTCAAGCTGATGGAGCGGCGCCTGTTCTGGGGAATCATGACCCCGGGCGCGGTGCTCACCATCGGCTTCGGCTTGTGGCTGTGGCTCGGCTGGTTCCGCCCCGCCTCGGGCTGGCTGCACGCGAAGATCGCGCTGGTCGCGCTCCTCATTGGCTATCACCTCTGGTGCTGGCGGCTGCTGCGCGACTTCGCCGCCGAGCGCAGCGCCAGGAGCGAGCGCTGGTTCCGCTGGTTTAACGAGTTCCCGACGGTCGTGCTGTTCGCCACGGTGTTCCTGGTTGTCTTCAAGCCCTTCTAGCGATTTCTTCGCCACCGCGCCGCGCGGCCTCGAGGCTCTGCTGTTGCACGAGCTGCAATCCCTGGGAGCGCAGAACGCGGCGCAAGTGCCAGGCGGCGTCGCCTTCGGCGGCGGCTGGGAAGTCTGCTACCGGGCAAACCTGTGGTCGCGCATCGCTTCGCGCGTCCTGTGGAAAGTGCATTCCTTTTCCTACGCCAACGAGGCGGATGTCTACGAAAAGGCAAAAGCGGTCGACTGGCCGAAGCTCTTTACGGTCGCGCGCACGCTGCGTGTCAATGTCACCGCCCAGAAAAGCCCGCTGAAGAGCCTCGAGTTCGCCACGCTGCGCATCAAGGATGCGGTGTGCGACCGGTTCCGCGATGTGACCGGGCGGCGTCCGGACATCGACCGTTCGAATCCGGACGTGCGCGTGCACGCCTTCCTCGAAAAGGACAAGGGCACGCTGTACCTCGACACCTCCGGCGAGCCGCTTTTCAAGCGCGGCTGGCGCACCGGCCAGGGCGAGGCGCCGCTGCGCGAGAATTTGGCGGCGGGCATCGTGATGCTCACCGGCTGGCGGCCCGACGAACCGCTGCTCGATCCGATGTGCGGCGGCGCCACGCTGCTGGCCGAGGCGGCGGCGATGGCCCGCGGCCGCGCCCCCGGCGCGAAGCGCAGCTTCGGGTTCGAGAACCTTTTGAATTACCAGCTTCCCGTTTGGGAGAAGCTAAAGCGCGAGAAGCCGGAGGGAAGCGCCAACCCGGCGCTTTTCGGCAGCGACAACGATGCGCGCGCGCTCGACGACGCGCGGCGCAACCTGGCTGCGGCGGGCGTCGAGCGCTGGGTGAAGCTGGAGCAGGCGGATGTGCTGGAGCGCGTCGCACCCGCGACGGGCGGTGTGATGATCGCCAATCCGCCTTACGGCGAACGCATGGGAAGCCTGGATGAGCTGGCGCTTTTTTACCCGAAGCTCGGCGACGCGCTGAAGCAGCGCTTCGCCGGCTGGCGCTGCTACCTCTTTACCGCCGACCTGCGCCTGCCGAAGCTGATCCGCCTTTCGCCCTCTGCGCGTACGCCGCTGTGGAACGGCGCGATCGAGTGCCGCCTTTACGAATTCCGGATGGTCGCAGGTCGTCCCACGCGGGATTCCCGCCCGTAACGCGCGGCCCGTACGCGTACTTGAGGCGCGGCACCCGCGTCCCGGGCGCGTGCACCGGCGAGCCCCAGCTCAAGCCAAGCTTGCGCATCAGGTTCAGCGCGTCGAACGGCGCCTTCACCTTGACGTCATTGTCGAAGTAGACGTAGACGTCGCGGCCGTCCCGGTCCCATTCGCGGATGCGTCTTGCCCAGCTCGCGAGCGCGCGGTCCGAATAGCCGCTGGTATAGATTTTTACGTCGCCGTGCAGGCGCACGTAGACGAAGTCCGAGGTGACATGGAAGAGCTTCGGCCATTTGCCGGCGGTGTCGGCGACGACGAGGCCGATGCCGTGCTCCTTCAGCAGGGCGACGAAATCGTCGTTCATGAAGCTCGGATGGCGAATCTCCACCGCGTGCCGCAGCGGCCGGCTGGCGTCGATCGCCAGCCGCGAGCGGCCGATGAGCCGCGCGTCCCGCCGCCGCGCGAGCCGCAATGCGGACTGCGTATCGCGCGGCAGCATCTCGAAGAACGGCTCCAGGCGCTCGCGGCGGTAGCGGAACATCGGCGGGAACTGCCATAGGAACGGCCCCATCTTGTCGCGCAGGGCGAGGATGCCGGAAGCGAAAAAATTCGCCAGCGGCTTCTCGATCTTCGTCAGCCGCAGCATGTGCGTGATGTAGCGCGAGCCCTTGATCGCAAACAGAAAGCCCGGCGGCGTTTCGCGATACCAGTCCTCGTAGTACTCCGGCCGTTGCAGCGAGTAGAACGAGCCGTTGATTTCGACGCTCGGGAAGTGCTGGCCGCAAAACTCGAGCTCCCGCCGCTGCGCGAGCCCTTCCGGATACCAGATCCCGCGCCACGGCTCATAGCGCCAGCCCGAGATGCCGATGCGAATCATCGAAGCGCTACGCGAACTTGAGCTTCTTCCAGCCCTCGAGCTTCCTGGCGGCCCCGAGCGCTTCCTCGTCGGTGAGGTCGAGGCGCAGCGGCGTCATCGACACGTACTGCTGCTCGATCGCCCAGCGGTCGGTGCCTTCCTCGGTCGCTTCGACCGGCACCACGGTAAACCAATAGTGCGTGCGACCCATCGGGTCCTTGGCCGGAACTACCTTGCCGTCGTAGTGCCTCATGGATTGCCGCGTCCATACGGTGCCGCGCGGCGGCTTCGCTGGGAAATTGACGTTGATCAGCGGCATGTCCGGCACTTCGAGCAGCGCTTCCAGGACCGTGGCCACCCAGGGCTTGAGCATTTCAAAGCTCGGCTGCTCGCGGTCCGTAGCCGGGGCGCTGAATGCGATGCCGCGCAGGCCGAGAAGCGCAGCCTGCTTCGCGCCGGCCAGCGTGCCCGAATGCCAGATGGCGTTGCCCAGGTTGGTGCCGATATTGATTCCGGAGAGAACCAGATCGATCTTTTCCCACAGCGTGGTGCCGAGCATCACGCAGTCGCCTGGCGTGCCGTTCACCCGGTACGCGTCGAGCTCGGAGCCCGGCAGCTGGGTGCGCTTATAGGTGACCGGACGCGACGCGGTAATCGCGTGGCTGGCCGAGGACATCTCCACGTCGGGCGCCACGATGCGCACTTCGCCGAATCGGGAAGCTACCTGCGCCAAGGCGGCTATGCCAGGGCTATAGACGCCGTCGTCGTTGGTGATGAGGATGCGCATATGACAACAAGCGAGCAATAAGCGTGCGCGTCACGCTGATCCACAATCCCGGCGCCGGTAAGCAGGACAAGGGGAATGCCGACGACTTGGTCAAGACCCTGCGCACCGCCGGCCACCATGTCCGCTACCAGTCGTCCAAAGACGACGACTGGAAGAAGGCGCTAAAGAAGGAGGCGGACCTGGTCGTGGTCGCGGCGGGCGACGGCACCGTCGGGCGCGTGACGCGCCGCATGGTCGGGCGCGGCGTGCCGATCACGGTGCTGCCTTCCGGCACGGCGAACAATATCGGGCGCTCGCTCGGCCTGATCGAGCGGCCTTTCGAGGAGCTGATTCGCGGCTGGGAGACGGCGCGGCGCGTGAAGCTCGACGTCGGCGTGGCGAGCGGGCCCTGGGGCGAACGCTATTTCGTCGAAGGCGTTGGCACCGGGCTGTTCGCGGAATTGCTGGCGAGTTCGGCGGCAGCGCCGCAAAAGGCGAAGGCCCAAAAGAAGAGCAAAGGCAAGACCAGCGCGGTGGTCGATGGCGCGTTGCGCCGCCTTCGGGACCTCGCGGAGCACATCGAGCCCATCGAGGTCAACGCGCACCTCGACGGCAAGGACATTTCCGGCAGCTACGTGCTGTTCGAAGCGCTGAATCTGCGCTATATCGGGCCGAATCTGCATCTCGCCCACGACAGCAATCCGTCGGACGGCGAGCTCGACGTGGTGCTGGTCACCGAGGCGGAGCGCAAACGCCTCGTGTACTACCTCGACCACTGGCAGGACGACCGGGATCGCCTGGCGGTGCTGCCCTCGCAGCGCGGACGGCACCTGGAGATGGAATGGGCCGGCTTCCCGCTGCACATCGACGACAAGCTGCGGCCGGGTGCGCGCGCGAAGCCGAAGGAAATGGCCGGCCCCGTCCACGCCCGCCTCGACGGCGAAACCGTGGAATTCCTGGTGCCGACGAACGAGAAAGCGAAGTCGGGCTAGCGCGCCTTAGCGCACCGCTTCCCCGGCGCTGAGCGCATCAGCCCGCCTCGAAGACCAGCGGTACACGACGCCCGCAAGCGCAGCGCCAAGAAGCGGCGCGATCCAGAACAGCCAGAGCTGTTGCAGCGCCCAGCCGCCGACGATCAGTGCCGGGCCGGTGCTGCGTGCAGGATTCACCGAGGTGTTGGTCACCGGGATGCTGATCAGGTGGATCAGCGTGAGCGCAAGGCCGATCGCGATCGGCGCAAAGCCCTGCGGCGCGCGCCGGTCGGTGCTGCCGAGGATGATCATCAGGAACATGAAGGTCATCGTCAGCTCGGTGACGAAGCCCGCGGTCAGCGAATAACCGCCCGGCGAATGCTCGGCGTAGCCATTGGAGGCAAGGCCGCTGGCGAGCTCGAACCCCGGCTTGCCGCTCGCGATCAGATACAGCAGCGCGGCCGCGCATATCGCGCCGAGAACCTGTGCACCCCAGTAGGGCATCACATCCGACGCCTTGAAGCGCCCGCTGACGGCGAGGCCCAGCGTCACTGCCGGGTTGAGATGGCAGCCGGAGATGTGGCCGATGGCGTACGCCATGGTGACGACCGTCAGGCCGAACGCCACCGAGACCCCGAGCAGTCCGATCCCCACGTTGGGGAAGGCCGCCGCAAGCACCGCGCTGCCGCACCCGCCCAAAACCAGCCAGAACGTGCCGATGTACTCGGCGAGCATCCGCGTGCTAAGCGTCATGACCCCTCCCGGGAAGTGGAACGAGGTCAGATGCTGGCACGGAATGGACTGCCCGACAATCAGACTTTGGACCTGAAGGTCGGCGCGAAAAGGGCGCTCGCGCGCCCCCTTTCCTGCTTAGATCAGCCCGGTGGCGACCGGGAGCTTCATGTCGTACTGGTGGCCGAAGCGGAGCGCGACCGGCGGGCCCGCTAAACCCCGAGGGAATCAGGGCAGGTCGTATTGGACTTTCCCGTCACTAATCTTTAGCACGCCGCGTGTCGTCAGGAGTTCAATAATGCCGTCGAGATGATCTTCAGTTCTGAGCAGCGCTTTGATGCTGGTTCGAAGCGTCTTGAGTGTTCGAGGCCTAGCCGACTTTTGCTTCGCTAGGTTCGTAATCACCGCGTTAACACGGTCTGCGATTAATGCTGTTGCCGACACTGCGGTCTGTACTCGATCAATAGTGCCGATCGATTCCGAACGTCGACAGCGAATTCCTTGTCCTTCAAGATACTTGATCAAAGGGTCGAACCCGGTGTCTTTCGAGATCACATGAAAGTGGGCTTGTGGCGCCGTCGCTGCGAGCTGGCCGATGTAGTAAGCGATATGGAAATCCACAGCGTTATTTCCGCTGCCACCGGTTTGGACGTATTCAACGTCTCTACCGAACGCCTGGAGGGCGCGCGCCATTGTTACCGGAATCTTGCCTTGGTGAGTACCAAGGAAAATCTTGATCTTGTACGAACGGCCATTTAGTAGAGCCAGATCCTTAGGCTGAACGTTCTCGAAATCGACAAGCACAAATTCGGTTTCCAAGGCTTCCCCTAGCAATACAGCATCCATGAAAAAGGGCCGCTCGTGCGGCCCCTTTTGTCTTCCGATCTCACCGGACCTAGACGATGTCCAGGTGCTCGATGCCCTTGGTGAGGTCCTTGTCCTTCGACTCCTTGCCGTGCAGCTTGATGTTGAGCCGCACCTCGTTGGTCGAGTCGGCGAAGCGCAGCGCGTCTTCGTAGCCGATGCGCCCGGCCTCGTAGAGGTCGAAGAGCGCCTGGTCGAAGGTCTGCATGCCAAGCTCGCGCGACTTTTTCATGATCTCCTTGATCTCGTGGACCTCGCCTTTGAAGATGAGGTCGGAAATCAGCGGGGAGTTCAGCATCACCTCGACCGCCGCGGCGCGGCCCTTGCCTTCGCGCAGCGGAATCAGGCGCTGCGAGATCACCCCCTTGAGGTTCAGCGACAGGTCCATCAGCAGCTGCTGGCGCCGCTCCTCGGGGAAGAAGTTGATGATGCGGTCCATCGCCTGGTTCGAGTTGTTGGCGTGCAGCGTGCCAAGGCACAGGTGGCCGGTTTCGGCAAAGGCCACGGCGTGCTCCATCACCTCGCGGTCGCGGATCTCGCCGATCAGGATCACGTCGGGCGCCTGGCGCAGGGTGTTCTTGAGCGCCGCCTCCCAGGAGTCGGTGTCGACGCCGACCTCGCGCTGGGTGATGAGGCAGTTCTTGTGCGGGTGCACGTACTCGACCGGGTCCTCGATGGTGATGATGTGGCCGTGCGAGTTCTCGTTGCGGTAGCCGATCATCGCCGCGAGCGAGGTCGATTTGCCCGAGCCGGTGCCGCCGACGAAGATCACCAGGCCGCGCTTGGTCATCGCCACGTCCTTCAGCACCGGCGGCAGCTTCAGGTCGTCGAAGTTCGGGATGGTGGTGGTGATCACGCGCAGCACCATGCCGACGCAGCCCATCTGCACGAAGGTGTTGACGCGGAAGCGGCCGATGCCGGCCGGGTTGATCGCGAAGTTGCATTCCTTCTTCGCCTCGAACTCCGCCGCCTGCTTGTCGTTCATCACCGCGCGGCAGAGCATGGAGGTGTGCTGCGCGGTGAGTGCCTGCTGCGACACCGGGGTCATCTTGCCGTCGATCTTCATTGCCGGCGGGAAGCCGGCGGTGATGAAGAGGTCGGAGCCCTTCTTCGCGACCAGGGCGCGCAGCAGGTCGTAGATGAACTTTGTTGCCTGTTCTCTTTCCATGCTCAGGTTCCCCTCTATCCCGCGAAGTTGTCCTTGTTGGCGGCCTTGCCGCGGGCTTCAGCCGACGAAATGATGTTCCGCTGCACCAGCTCCTGCAGGTTCTGGTCGAGCGTCTGCATGCCGATCTGGCGCCCGGTCTGGATCGCCGAGTACATCTGCGCGATCTTGTTCTCGCGGATCAGGTTGCGGATGGCGGGCGTGCCGATCATGATCTCGTGCGCGGCGCAGCGGCCGGCGCCGTCCTTGGTCTTGAGCAGGGTCTGCGAGATCACCGCGCGGATCGACTCCGAAAGCATGGCGCGCACCATCTCCTTCTCCGCCGCCGGGAACACGTCGACGATGCGGTCGATGGTCTTGGCGGCCGACGAGGTGTGCAGCGTGCCGAACACCAGGTGGCCGGTCTCCGCGCCGGAGAGCGCGAGGCGGATGGTTTCCAGGTCGCGCATCTCGCCCACCAGGATGACGTCCGGGTCCTCGCGCAGCGCGCTGCGCAGCGCGTTCGAGAACGAAAGCGTATGCGGCCCGACCTCGCGCTGGTTGATCAGGCACTTCTTCGACTCATGCACGAACTCGATCGGGTCCTCGATGGTGAGGATGTGGCCCTGCTCGTTTTCGTTGATGTGGTTGACCATGGCGGCGAGGGTGGTGGACTTTCCCGAGCCGGTGGGCCCGGTCACCAGCACGATGCCGCGCGGCTGGTCGGCGATCTCCTCGAAGATCTTCGGGCACTTGAGGTCGGCGAGCGACAGGATTTTCGACGGGATGGTTCGCATCACCGCCGCGGCGCCGCGCTGCTGAACAAAGGCATTGACGCGGAAGCGCGCCAGGTTGGGCACCGCGAACGAGAAGTCGCACTCTAGGTTCTCTTCGTAGAACTTGCGCTGCCCGTCGTTCATGATGTCGTAGATCATGCCGTGCACTTCCTTGTGCTCCATCGGCGGCACGTTGATGCGGCGCACGTCGCCGTGCACGCGGATCATCGGTGGAAGCCCGGACGACAGATGCAGGTCGGACGCCTTGTTCTTGACCACGAAGGCGAGCAGTTCAGTGAGATCCATTACAATCCTCCCGGTGGAGCGGCGAAGGTATTTTCTTCGCTTCTTCAACGCATTATGACAACAATCGCGGATAACCTGCAAGTTGTGAAAGCGCGCCTGGCGCGCTCTCAGGGAGTGACTTTGTTGGCAGTTTCGAAGGGTCAGTCGCTCGAGCGCATCAAGGACGCGGTCGTCGCCGGTCAAAAAGCCTTCGGCGAGAACTACGTGCAGGAGGCGGTGCAAAAAATGGACGCGTTGCCGCCGCTCGAGTGGCATCTCATCGGACCGCTCCAAAGCAACAAGACACGCCTCGCGGCGGAGCGCTTCGACTGGGTGCAAACTGTGGCGAGTGAAAAAATTGCACGCCGGCTCTCCGACCAGCGTCCTGCGTCCCTCGCGCCGCTCAACGTGCTGATTCAGGTGAACGTTTCAGGCGAAGCGAGCAAGAGCGGCGTCGAGCCGGCCGACGCGCGTGCATTGGCTCAGGTCCTGTCCCATCTCCCGCGGCTTCGGCTGCGAGGGGTGATGGCCATTCCCGAGCCTGGAGCCGATCGCTCACGCTATGCAGCGGTACGGCATGTGTTTGACGACCTGAAAGCCGAGTTCGGCCTCGACACGCTGTCGATGGGCATGTCCGACGACCTCGACGTCGCGATTGGCGAGGGGTCGACCATGGTGCGCGTCGGCACGGCAATATTCGGTCACCGAAAAAAGCAGAGGACGGCCGCGTGAGGATTGCCTTTCTCGGCGGCGGAAACATGGCGGCCGCGCTGATCGGCGGGCTGATCGCCAAAGGCACCGAGGCGCGCTCGATTTCGGTGGTCGAGGTAAGCCCGGCGGCGCGCGAGCGCCTGGGGGCGCGCTTTCCGGTGCATGTGGCCACCGCACCGGACGCGGCGATGCAGCGCTCCGACGTCGTGGTGCTGGCGGTCAAGCCGCAGGACGCGAAGAGCGCCCTGGCGTCGATTAGCGTGCAGCAGCAGTTGGTGATCAGCATTGCCGCCGGCCTGACCCTGAAAACGCTGTCGCGCTGGCTCGGCGGATACCGCAAGCTGGTGCGCTGCATGCCCAACACGCCGGCCCTTATCGGGGCCGGCATCGCCGGGCTGTACGCGTTGCCCGAAGTGAGCGACGACGAGAAGAAGAAGGCCGAAGCCATCCTCAGCGCCGCGGGCGAAGCGGTGTGGGTGCCCGAGGAGCGGCTTCTCGATCCGGTGACGGCGGTGTCGGGGAACGGGCCGGCGTATGTTTTCTGGATGATGGAGCAGCTGGCCGCTGCGGGCGAGAAGCTGGGTTTGGACAGACAGATTGCACACAAGCTTGCGCTGCACACTATCCTGGGAGCAGCGAAGCTGGCGGCCTCGAGCGGCGAGCCGCCGGCGACCCTGCGCAAGAACGTGACCTCCAAGGGTGGCACCACAGAGGCGGCGCTGAAGGTGTTCGAGCAGGAGAAGCTCGCCGAGCGTTTGCTGAGGGCAATCGAGGCCGGAAGCCGGCGTGCCACCGAGCTTGGCGAAGAGCTCGGCAAAGACCAAGGGAAGGACTGAGGTGTTCGCGCAGATCGGCGTCTTTCTGGTCGACGCAGTGGCGAGCTTCTTCGTCTTCGTGCTGCTCGCGCGCTTTCACTTCCAGTGGCTGCGTGTGCCCTTTCGCAACCCCGTCGGCGAGTTCGTGCTCGCGACGACGAGCTTCATGGTGATGCCGGTGCGGCGCGTGATCCCGGGCCTCGCCGGGCTCGATCTGGCGACGCTGCTTCTCGCCTGGCTGGTGCAGGGACTCAGTCTGTGGATACAAACCGAGATTGTCGGTGCGGAGGTCGGCGCGATGGCGTTGGCCGGCATCGCCGCGGTGGACCTGCTGCGCTACAGCCTGTACATCCTCATTTTTGCGGTGATCGTCCAGGCGGTGCTGTCGTGGGTGAATCCGTACACGCCGGTGGGGCCGGCATTCGACACCATCACCCGGCCGTTCCTGCGTCCGCTGCGCCGCTTCATCCAACCGCTGGGCGGCGTGGACCTTACGCCCCTCATCCTGCTCGTGATCGTGCAAGTGCTGCTGTTCCCGGTCGGCGCGCTGCGCGTGGCCGCCGGCACGCTTTGATCCTGGACTTGTACGTTCAGCCGGGCGCCAAGCGCTCCGAGTTTGCGGGGCAGCATGGCGAGCGCGTCAAGCTGCGGCTGGCAGCGCCGCCGGTCGAAGGCAAGGCCAACGCGGCACTGATCGAATTCCTCGCGGAATATTTCGGCGTGCCGCGACGCAATGTGACAATCGTTTCGGGCCTGAAATCGCGCAGCAAGCGGGTCGCGATCGAAGGAGTGCCGGAACGCCCTTACCTGGGAAACCGCATCTCCTCGGGATAGGGGAAGACGTCCTCCTGCTCGCCGGCGCGCACCCGCGCCTGCTTCCCTGCCCAGAACTCGGGATCGAGCAGGTCGCGGTGGTACTCGTAGAAGATCTCGCGGGCGCGCGGGTCGCTCACCAGGAAGCGGTCGAACTGCTCCGGAAATACATCGCCTTCGCCCACGCGCCAGTACGGCTCGGCGGAGAGCTCCTCTTCATAGGTCGTTGCCGGCGGGATGCGGCGGAAGCTGACCTCGCCGATCGGCTGGATCTCGTCGTAGTCGTAGAACACCACGCGGTCGTGCCGCGTGATGCCGAAATTCTTCAGCAGCATGTCGCCGGGGAAGATCCCGGCGCCGGCGAGCTCCTTGATCGCATTTCCATACTCGCGCAGCGCGCTGCGCAGGCGTGGCTCGTCGCCGTCGCGCCGGCATTCCTGGACGTGCAGATTGAGCGGCTGCATGCGCCGCTCGATGTACACATGACCGAGCACCAGCTGGTCGCCGTCGACTTCGAGCGTGGAAGCGCATTCGCGTTGCAGCTCCTGCAGTAGCGCGCGGTCGAAACGCTCCAGCGGCAGGGCGACCAGCGAATATTCCAGAGTGTCGGCCATGCGCCCGACGCGGTCGTGGAGCTTCACCATCAGGTAGCGGTCGAGCACCGTCTGGCGATCGATCTCCTTCGGCGGCGCGAAGCGGTCGCGGATCATCTTGAACACGTACGGGAACGAGGGCAGCGTGAACACCAGCATCACCATGCCCTTGATGCCGGGGGCGAAGGTGAAGCGGTCGGTCGAATGCTTCAGGTGGTAGTGCAGGTCGCGGTAGAACAGGGTCTTGCCCTGCTTGCCGAGCCCGACCGCCATGTAGAGCTCGGTGCGCGGCTTACGCGGCATCAGCGAGCGCAGGAAGGAAATGTAGGCCGCCGGCACCTCCATGTCGACGAAGAAGTAGGCGCGCGCGAAGGAGAACAGCACCAGCAGCTGGTCCTCGCCCACCAGCAGGGTGTCGAGGTAGATCTCGCCGCGCTCGTTCTGCAGGATCGGCACCGCGAACGGGATCTCGCGGTGCGCGTTGATCATGCGCCCGATCACGTAGGCGGCCTTGTTGCGGAAAAACAGCGAGCACAGCACCTGGATCTGCACGTCGGGTTGGGCACGCGCGGGCTTCGGGAAATGCGGGCGCAGCGCGCGGACCACGTTGCGCAGATCGCGCTGCGCGTCCTCCCAGCGATTTTGCAGATTGAAGCTGGCGCCGATCTCGCGCAGGCTGGCACGCAAGCCGCGCTGCAACGGGTAAAAGCAGCGATAGCTCGGCGCCTCGCCCTCGAGGTGCTCGGTGGCCACCGCCGGACGCCAGAAGATGTAGTCGTTGTGGTAGTAGCGCCGGTGCAGCACCTGGCAGGCGACCGAGTTGTAGAAGGTCTCGGCGCACTCGGGCTGCCGGTGCTCGTGCAGCAGGCCGATGTAGGCGAGCTTGATGCCCGACCACAGCGTCTCGTCGCGCTCGGCCTCGGGGAAGCGGCCGCGCAGCTCGGCGACCGCCTCCTCGACGCGCTTGTCGTACATCTGGATGCGCTCGCGCGCGAGCGATCGCAGCTGCGGCCACGCGGCGCGCTCGAACAAGCCGGCGGCCTCGACCGCCGCGTCGCGGAACAGGCGGTAGTGGCGGTCGAAGCCCGCCAGGATCGTTCGCGCGACCTGGGCGGCGAAGTCTACGCCGCGGCGAGCTTCGGCTTTTTCTGCGAGTCGAAGAATTGCTCGTCCTCGGTCGAGCCGTGCAGCGCCGTGGTCGACGCCTTGCCGCCGGTCACGACCTGGGTGATCTCGTCGAAGTAGCCGGTGCCGACTTCGCGCTGGTGCTTGACCGCGGTGAAGCCCTTCTCGGCGGCGGCGAACTCCTTCTGCTGCAGCTCGACGAAGGCGCTCATGTCATTGCGCGCGTAGCCGTGCGCGAGCTCGAACATCGAGTAGTTGAGCGAGTGGAAGCCGGCCAGGGTGATGAACTGGAACTTGTAGCCCATCGCACCGAGCTCGCGCTGGAACTTGGCGATGGTGGAATCGTCGAGGTTGCGTTTCCAGTTGAAGGACGGCGAGCAGTTGTAGGCCAGCATCTTCTCCGGATACTTGCGCCGGATGCCTTCGGCGAATTTCTTCGCGAAAGCGAGGTCCGGTGTGCCGGTCTCGCACCACACCATGTCCGCGTACTCGGCGTACGCCAGTCCGCGGGAAAGGGCCTGGTCGAAGCCCTTGCGGGTCTTGTAGAAGCCTTCGGACGTGCGCTCGCCGGTGAGGAACGGCTTGTCGTTCTCGTCGACATCGGTGGTGACGATATCGGCCGCTTCTGCGTCGGTACGCGCCAGCAGCACCGTCGGCACGCCCATCACGTCGGCCGCCAGGCGCGCGGCGATCAGCTTCTGCACCGCTTCCTGCGTCGGCACCAGCACCTTGCCGCCCATGTGGCCGCATTTCTTCACCGAGGCGAGCTGGTCCTCGAAATGCACGCCGGCGGCGCCGGCGTCGATCATCGACTTCATCAGCTCGAAGGCGTTGAGCACGCCGCCGAAGCCGGACTCGGCGTCCGCGACGATCGGCGCGAGCCAGTCGATCTCGCCCTTGCCTTCCATCGTTTGAATCTGATCGGCGCGCAGCAGCGCGTTATTGATGCGCTTCACGACGGTGGGCACCGACGACACTGCATACAGCGACTGATCGGGATACATGTGCAGCGAATCGTTCGCGTCGGCCGCCACCTGCCAGCCCGAGAGATAGATCGCCGGCACGCCGGCGCGCACCTGCTGCATGGCCTGGTTGCCGGTAAGCGCGCCGAGCGTGTGCACGTACGGCGTCTCGGTGCACAGCTTCCACAGCTTTTTCGCACCGAGCGTGGCGAGCGTGTGCTCGATCGTTCACGCTGCCGCGCAACCGCGCAACGTCTTCGGCGCTATAGCCGCGCTTGACGTCCTTCCAACGGGGGTTTTCGGCCCAGTCTTTTTTTAAGTTCTGGCTCATCGGCGTGCAGTCCTCGGTAGTTGGCAATCTTGCCAAGCTACGCCTTGCACATGGCGCGCAGCAACACCGCCGAATAGCCCATCTGTCTAATACAAAAACAAGGCTTTACAGGGGGTTAGGCCACCCCTGTTTCACCATGCGGTGTGGACTTTTATAAAATGCTGCTTTGCGTCAAAGCTCAGGTCTGGACGAGCTTGCGATGGCGTTGAACGCTCATCAGGATGCCGGCGCCGATGAAGAGGGTGAGAAGCGCGGTGCCGCCGTAGGAAAGGAAGGGCAGTGGTACGCCAACCACCGGCAGGATGCCCGACACCATGCCCATGTTGACGAATGCGTAGGTGAAGAACATGAGCGTCATCGAGCCGGCAATCAGGCGCGCGAATACCGTGGCCGCGTTCGCGGCGATCACCAGGCCGCGGCCGATGAGCAGGATGTAGAGCAGCAGCAGGATCAGGTTGCCGATCAGACCGAACTCTTCGGAGTACACCGCGAAGATGAAGTCGGTGTGGCGCTCGGGGATGAACTCGAGGTGCGCCTGCGTGCCGTTGAGCCAGCCCTTCCCGGAGATGCCGCCGGAGCCGACTGCGATGGTCGACTGGATGATGTGGTAACCGGCGCCGAGCGGATCCTGGGTGGGGTCGAGCAGCGTGAGCACGCGCCGGCGCTGATAGTCGTGCAGCAGGCCCCAGAGCGGGAACAGGGCGACGGTGAACAGCGCGGCCAGGCCGCCGAGCAGCCGCCAGCTGATGCCGGCGAAAAAGATGACGTAGAAGCCGGCGGCGCCGACCAGCGACGCCGTGCCCAGGTCGGGCTGCCGCACGATCAGGCCGAACGGCACCATGAGGAGGATCGCCGCCATGGCGAAGTCCCGCAGCCGCAAGGTGGCTTCGCGCCGATGGAAGTACCAGGCCAGCATCATCGGCACAGCGATCTTCATCATCTCTGAGGGCTGGAAGCGCGTCACGCCGACGTGCAGCCAGCGGCGCGCGCCGTTTACCACGTCGCCGAACAGCGCCACGGCGATGAGGAACGCGATGCCGATGACGTAGGCCGGAACCGCGAAGCGCATCAACGTCTGGGGGGCGATCTGCGCCGTTACCCACATGGCGCACAGCGCCAGCGACAGGTGCATGACCTGGCTCGCTACGCGACCGGGCATTTCATAGCTCGCGGAGAACAGCGCCGCGAAGCCGAGCATCGAGAGCGACAGGATGATTATCAGCAGCGGCGGGTCGATGCCTTCCACCACGCGGGCGCCGATGCGCTGCCAGGGGTAGCGAGCGAGTTCCATCAGTCGCTCTCCCGGTCGTCTTCGACTTCCTGCTCGGCCGCCTGCATCGCCGCCGGCAGCTTGCCGAGCAGGTAATAGTCGAGCACGGTGCGCGCGATGGGCGCCGCGGCGCGCGCGCCGAACCCGCCGTTTTCCACGATGACCAGCATGGCGATGATCGGGTTCTCGAGCGGCGCGAAGGCGATGTACAGCGAGTGGTCGCGATGCCGCTCGGCGACCTTGGACTCGTCGTACTTCTCGTTCTGCTTGATCGCGATGACCTGCGCGGTGCCGGTCTTGCCGCCGCTGGTGTAGCCGGCCTTGGCGAAGGCGCGGGCCCCGGTGCCTTCCATCGTGACGCCGGCCATCGCGCGCTTCACGAAGTCGACCCACTCGCGGCGCAGCGGCACCTGCTGCATCAGCTCGGGCTCGAAGGTGCGCCGATCGCCGGTGCGCGGGTCGGCGATGTGGGCGACAACGTGCGGCCGGTACATCGCGCCGTTCGCCGCCACCGTGGCCATCGCGCGCGCGAGCTGGATCGGGGTATACGCGTTGTAGCCCTGGCCGATGCCGATCGAGATCGTCTCGCCGGGATACCAGCGCTGCTGCTCGGGCCGCTTGAAGCGCGCCACCTTCCATTCCGGCGAGGGCAGGATGCCGGTGGCTTCGCCGTTGAGGTCGATCCCGGTGCGCGAGCCCAGGCCGAGCTGCTTCATGAACGCGGCGATGGCGTCGATCCCCATGTCGTTCGCGAGCTGGTAGTAGTACGTGTCGGACGAAACCACGATCGACTTGTGCAGGTCGACGACGCCATGGCCGCCGGGCTTGGAATCGCGGAAGCGCCGGTCGCCGAAGACGAAATAGCCCGGATCGTTGATGGTGCTGCGCGGCGTGCGCTTGCCCATCTCGAGGGCGGCGAGCGCCATGAACGGCTTGAAGGTCGACCCCGGCGGGTAGACGCCGGCAATGGCGCGGTTGTTGAGCGGCCGGTCGAGCGAGCTGTTCAGCTCCGCCCAGACCGTCGGATCGATGCCGTCGACGAAAAGATTCAGGTCGAAGCCGGGCTTCGAGACGAGCGAGAGCACCGCGCCGGTGCTCGGCTCGATCGCGACCAGCGCGCCGCGCCGCTCGCCGAAGGCGTTCTCGGCCACGCGCTGCAGGCGCATGTCGATGGTGAGCACCACGTTGCTGCCCGCCTGCGCCGCAGTGGTCTGCAAGGTACGGATGCCGCGGCCGGCGGCGTCGATCTCGACCTGCTCGAACCCGGTGGTGCCGTGCAGCTCGCGCTCGTAGGTGCCTTCCACGCCGCTCCTGCCGATATAGTCCGTGCCGCGGTAGTTGGCATCGACGCCCTCGGTCTCGAGGGCCGCCTGGTCGTCCTTGTTGATGCGCCCCATGTAGCCGATGACGTGCGCGCCGACGTCGCCGAACGGGTACTGGCGGAACAGGCGCGCCTTGATCTCCACGCCCTCATAGCGGAAGCGGTTGGCGGCGAACTTGGCGACGTCCTCGTCGCTCAGGCGCGTGCGGATCGGCAGGCTCTCCGGGTTGCGCGTTTCGACGGTGAGCCGCTTGAAGCGCGCGCGGTCGCGCGGCGTGATTTCGATCAGCTCGGCGAGCTCGTCGATCGTCGCCTCCACGCTCTTCACCCGGCGCGGGAAGATCTCCAGCGTGTAGCCGGAATAGTTGCGCGCCACGACGACGCCGTTGCGGTCGGTGATCAGGCCGCGGTTCGGCGGGATCGGCACGATCGAGATGCGGTTGTCCTCGGCCTTGGAGCGGTAGTGCTCGTGCTGGACCACCTGCAGGAAGAAGAAGCGCGCGACCAGGATGCCGAAGGCGATCAGCATCGCGATGCCTGCCACGCCGATGCGCAGTTGGAACTGCTGCAGCTCGCGCTCGGAGTTGCGCATCTCCGCGGTACCCATCATATGGTTTGCTCCCGCTCGGCCCGGCGCTGCGGCATCAGCAACAGCCAGCTCACGATCGGCCACAGCAGTGCGCCGAACAGCGGTCCGACGAACAGCGCCCAGCCCGGGAAGCTGTCCCCGGCGATCACCCGCACCAGCAGCGACACGGCCTGCGCGGCAAGCAGCATCGCGCCGACGTGCAGCGCCTGCAGGACGAATCCGAACCACAGAACGCGGCGCGACAGCCAGATGCCGAGGAACGCGAGGATGGAGTACGCAAGGGCATGCTGCCCGAGCAGCACGCCGTTGCCCGCGTCGGTGATTAGGCCGAGCGCCCAGGCCGCGCCCAGGCCGACCAGGCGCGGCTGGCGAATACACCAGAACACCAGTACCAGCGCGACGAAATCCGGCATCAGACGCAGGTCGCGCCACGGCAGGAAATTGAGGAACAGCGCGAGCGCGAACGACATGATGATGGTGCTCGCGCGCACCGGCTGCAGGATCTGCGAGCTAGCGAGCATCGGAATCCTTCAATCGGCCGCGGCGCTTCTCGCGCTTGTCCTTCGCGGCTTCCTCGGGGCGCGGCGGGCGCGTAGCGTCGTCCGACAGCACGAGCACGAAGCGCCCGCGGTCGACGCCCGCGGCCGGACGGCACACCACGCGCGCGAAGGCATTCTCGGCGTCCTTCTCGATGCGCATCACGGTCGCCACCGGCAGGCCCGGCGGATAGGTGCCGTCGACGCCCGAAGTAACGAGGCGATCATTGCCTTGGATGTCGGCGTTGGCGGCCATGAAGCGCAGCTCGAGCGTACCCGACGCGCCGCCGCCGAAGGCGATCGCGCGCAGGCCGTTGCGCACGACCTGCACCGGAATGGCCTGGTCACGGTCGGTGACCAGCGTGACCTCGGAGAGCAGCGCGTGCACACGCGTCACCTGGCCGACGACGCCGGACTCGTCGGTCACCGGGCTGCCGGGACGGATGCCGTGCGTCGCGCCGCGGTCGATGAACAGGCGGTGAGCGTAGGGATCGCGGCCGTGATAGAGCACCTCGGCCGTCACCGAGCGCACTTCCAGCCGCTCGGCGGCGCCGATCAGGCGGCGCAGGTGCGCCGCCTCGGCCTCGATCGCCTCATAGCGCTGCGCGTCGTGCGAGTAGGCCATCGCCTTGGCGCGCAGGCGCGCGTTCTCCTCAACGAGCTGCGCCTGGGTGGAGAAGAAGCTGCCCACCGTGGCCAGCAGTTCGATCGGCGCGGTGGCGATGCGCTGAATCGGATAAGCGGCGAGCGCGAGCCAGCTGCGCAGCCCTTCGGCGTAGCGAAAGCGCGCGTCGATCACGAGGAGGGCAAGGGAGAGCGAAGCGAAGAAGAACAGCCGGACTAGCGGTGCTGGCCCACGCTTGAAGAACGGCGGGGGGCTGTGTTCCATCCCCCGCTATTCTCAGTCGTTGGTGAAGATCGGGCCGAAGTGCTCCATCTTCTCGAGCGCCTTGCCCGAGCCGCGCACCACGCAGGTGAGCGGATCGTCGGCCACGATGACCGGCAGGCCGGTCTCTTCCATCAGCAGGCGGTCGAGGTCGCGCAGTAGCGCGCCGCCGCCGGTGAGCACCATGCCTTTTTCCGCGATGTCCGCGCCGAGCTCGGGTGGCGTCTGCTCGAGCGCCGACTTCACCGCCGACACGATCTGGTTGAGCGGCTCGGTGAGCGCCTCCAGGATTTCGTTCGAGCTGATGGTGAAGCTGCGCGGAATTCCTTCGGCGAGGTTGCGTCCTTTGACTTCCATCTCGCGCACTTCGGAGCCGGGGAACGCCGAGCCGATCTCCTTCTTGATCAGCTCCGCGGTGGTCTCGCCGATCAGCATGCCGTAGTTGCGGCGGATGTAATTGATGATGGCTTCGTCGAACTTGTCGCCGCCGACGCGCACCGAGCCCGAGTACACCATGCCGCCGAGCGAGATCACCCCCACCTCGGTGGTGCCGCCGCCGATGTCGACCACCATCGAGCCGGTCGCGTCGGCGACCGGAAGATCGGCGCCGATCGCCGCCGCCATCGGCTCCTCGATGAGATACACCTGGCCGGCGCCTGCGCCGATCGCACTTTCGCGGATGGCGCGGCGCTCGACTTGCGTCGATCCGCACGGCACGCAGATGATGATGCGCGGTGAAGGCGAGAACAGTTTGTTGTCGTGCACCTTCTTGATGAACTGCTTGAGCATCTGCTCGGTGACGGTGAAGTCGGCGATCACGCCGTCTTTCATCGGCCGGATGGCGACGATGTTGCCCGGCGTCTTGCCGAGCATCTGCTTCGCTTCCTTGCCGACCGCCTGAATCGTTTTCTTGCCGTTCGGGCCAGCTTCTTGCCGGATGGCCACCACCGAAGGCTCGTCCAGCACAATGCCTTTTCCGCGGACATATATGAGCGTGTTGGCGGTGCCAAGGTCGATCGCGAGATCGTTGGAGAAGTAGCTGCGCAGGAATCCGAACATGGGCAAGGTCGAGAGGCCTTTTTCCGTTTCTGCCGTTTTATCGTTAGCTATCCGGGCCTTAGGTACGGACCAAAGCCCTGCCGAATTGGCCGCTATGATACGCTAAGGACCGCTTCGGGAGATAACGCAACGCTCCCGCGTCCCCCAGTCCGAAAAGAATGTCGCTATCCGACGACCAGGTCCGGCGCCTCGCCCGGCTCGCCCGCATCGCCGTCCAGGCGAATGAAACCTCGGCGGCAGCCGAGCGGCTGAACCGGGTGTTGGGGCTGATCGACGAGATGCGCCGCGTCGACACCGCCGGCGTCGAGCCGATGGCGCACGCCCAGGACCTAGTTCAGCCCCTGCGTGTGGATTCCGTCACGGAAACCGACCGGCGCGAGCCTTATCAAGCCCTCGCCCCGGCCGTCGAAGAGGGGTTGTACCTCGTCCCCAAGGTGATTGAGTAAGTGCTGGACCTTTCGGTTACCGAACTTTCGGCCGCCCTCGTTGCGAAGCAGGTCTCCTCGGTGGAGCTGACGCGCGCGTTCCTTGCGCGCATCGGCAAACTGAAGGACCTCAACGCCTTCATCACCGTGGACGAGGACGGAGCGCTCGAACGCGCCGCCCAAGCCGATGCCCGGCGCGCCGGCGCCGCGGCCGCACCGCTCACCGGCGTCCCCTTCGCCTACAAGGACATCTACTGCACCGCGGGTCTGCGCACTACCTGCGGCTCGCGCATGCTGGAGAACTTCGTCAGTCCCTACGATGCCCACGTCGTCGAGCAGTTCACGGCGGCGGGTGCGGTGGCGCTGGGCAAATGCAACATGGACGAGTTCGCGATGGGGTCTTCCAACGAGAATTCGTACTTCGGTCCGGTGCGCAATCCGTGGGACCGGCGGCGCGTGCCGGGCGGTTCGTCGGGCGGCTCGGCCGCCGCGGTGGCCGCGCGCATGGTGCCGGCGGCGACCGGCACCGACACCGGCGGCTCGGTGCGCCAGCCGGCTGCCTTTAGCGGCGTGTCGGGCCTGCGCCCGACCTACGGCCTGGTTTCGCGCTATGGCCTGATCGCCTTCGCCTCGTCGCTCGATCAGGCGGGGCCGATCGCCCGCAGCGCAGCGGACCTGGCGCTGCTCATGAACGTGATGGCCGGGCATGACGCACGGGACTCGACCAGCGTGCAGCGGCCCAAGGAAGATTATTCGGCGCAGCTGTCTGCGTCGCTGGATGGACTGCGCCTCGGCCTGCCGAAGGAGTACTTCGGCGAAGGTATCGAGCCCGGCGTACGCAAGGCGATCGAGCAAGCCGTGGCCTGGTTCAAGTCCCACGGCGCGCGCGCGATCGAAGTGGAGCTCCCACACACCCGGGTCGCGATCGCCGCGTATTACGTAATCGCCCCGGCCGAAGCATCCTCGAACCTCTCGCGCTTCGACGGCGTGCGCTATGGACATCGCGCGGAGGAATACAGCGACCTCATCGATATGTACTGCCGCACGCGCGCGCAGGGCTTCGGCGCGGAGGTAAAGGGACGCATCCTGGTGGGCACCTACGTCCTCTCGCACGGGTACTACGACGCCTACTACCTGCAGGCGCAAAAAATTCGCCGCCTGGTTGCGCAGGACTTCTCTCGCGCCTTTCAAAAGTGCGACGTCATCATCGGGCCGACGGCGCCGACCACGGCGTTCGAGCTCGGTGCCAAGACCGACGACCCGGTGCAGATGTACCTTGGGGACGTGTTCACCATCCCGGCGGCGCTCGCCGGACTGCCGGCGCTTTCCGTCCCGTGCGGGTTTGACGAGGGCGGTCTGCCAGTCGGGATCCAGCTCATGGGCCGGCATTTCTCCGAGGGCCAGCTGCTCGGGGTCGCGCATCGTTACCAGCAGGCGACCGACTGGCACCGGCGAGTGCCGACGGAAACGCCGCTGTGAAGGTGTTCATCGGAATAGTCTTTCTTCTAGCGGCGGCCTCGGCCGTGGCCCAGGACAAATCAGAACGGCGCGAGCTGATCGGCAAGGTGGGGACGCGCAGCGCGCTCCTCATCCTGCACGCCACCGAGCGTGCCGACGGCGGCTGGCGCGTTGCCGGCGAATACGTGATCCTCGCCACCCTTGCGCGGCGCTTCCTCGAGGGCGAGCGCAGCCCGGAGCTCGGCGTCACCATCCTCAAGGAAGGCACTACGCCAATCCTCTTTGGCCGGCCGGGCACCGGCGAGCTGCGCGGCATCTGGCGCGACGGTGTATTCAAGGGCGCACGCCACGGCACGGGCGGGCAATTGCGCGAGGAGTTCGAGTTCAGCGAGGACTTCCCGCCGATGGAGGGTTACAACGGCGCGGTACGCTGCGAGGCAAAAGAGGGCCGCTATCAGGCGCGGCTGAACTACCGGGTCGCGAAAGGAAAGCTCGAGGGTTTCGAATGGCGCGCAGTCGAGCCCGGCGGGCAAGCCTGCACGGTGGCGGGGGTGACGCAGGAGACCATGCGCGGCGGCTTGCGCTTTTCGGTCGGCGGTTGCGGGGTCACGCTGCGCGACCTCGGTGATTTCGTGGTCCTCAGCGCCGAGGGCTGCAGCGCGCAATGCGGCCCGGAGGCCTACCTGGAGCCGCTTCTCATCGATCGGCGCGGAAACTGCGAGTTGCTGCGCCACGGGGCGAGATAGGCATGAGCTGGGAAATCGTGGTCGGCCTCGAGACCCACACTCAGCTGCTGACCAGGAGCAAGATTTTCTCCGGCGCGTCCACCGATTTCGGCGCGCCACCGAACACGCAAGCCTCGGCGGTGGACCTCGCGCTGCCCGGCACGCTGCCGGTGCTCAACCGCGCCGCGCTCGAGCATGCCATCCGTTTCGGCCTGGCGGTGAACGGCACCATCAATCGGCGCTCGGTGTTCGCGCGCAAAAACTACTTCTACCCGGACCTGCCGAAGGGCTACCAGATCAGCCAGTACGAGATCCCGATCGTGCAGGGCGGAGCAGTGCGCATCGGCGAGAAGCTGGTGCGCCTGACCCGCGCCCACCTGGAAGAGGATGCCGGCAAATCCCTGCACGAAGCATTTCCGGGCATGACCGGCATCGACCTCAATCGTGCCGGGACGCCGCTGCTCGAGATCGTGTCCGAGCCCGACCTGCGCGGCGCGCAGGAAGCGGTGGCGTATGCGCGCGCGCTCCATGCCCTCGTCATGTGGATCGGGATCTGCGACGGCAACATGCAGGAAGGATCGTTCCGTTGCGATGCCAACGTCTCTGTACGTCGCTTGAATGAAAAACTGGGTACCCGGTGCGAAATCAAGAACCTCAACTCGTTCCGCTTCATGGAGCAGGCGATCGAGTTCGAGGCCGCGCGCCAGATCGAGATCCTGGAGGATGGCGGCAGGATCGAGCAGGAGACGCGCCTTTACGACCCGGAGCGCAATGAGACCAGATCCATGCGGTCCAAGGAAGACGCGCAGGATTACCGCTACTTCCCCGACCCGGATCTGCTGCCGGTCGTGGTGTCCGAGGAATTGCTGAGCCAAGTGCGCCGCAGCTTGCCCGAGCTGCCGGAGGCCAAGCGTCAGCGCTACGTGGAAAAGGGGGTGCCGGCGCCCGCCGCGGCGCTGCTCGTGGGCAGCCGCGACCGCGCCGAGTTCTTCGAAAAGGCCGTCGCCGGTGGCGCGGCTTACGACGCGGTGGCGAATCTGGTGGTCGGCGAGCTCGCCGGACTGCTGAACGCCGAGGGCGCGACGTTCGAGCAAAGCCCGGTCTCGCCGCAGGAGGTGGCCGCGCTGCAGACGCGCGTGGCCGACGGAACCATCAGCGGCAAGATGGCTAAGGACCTGCTTAGGTCTATGTTCAACCGGGAAGGCACAGTCGACCAGCTGATCGAATCGCGCGGCCTGAAGCAGATCAGCGATGCGGGCGCGATCGACAAACTGGTGGACGAAGTGCTCGCGAAGAACGCGAAGCAGGTGGAGGACTACCGCGCCGGCAAGGACAAGGCGTTCAACTCGCTCGTCGGGCAGGTGATGAAGGCAAGCCGAGGCAAGGCGAACCCGGGCCAGGTGAACGACATCCTGCGAAAAAAGCTCAGCGGTTAGCTACTTGCGGCCAATCGCTTCCTTGTAGCGCCGCTTGTCCTCGTCGTAGCGCGCGTTGATGCCGACGGCCTCCTTCTTCTTCGCGTCGAGCAGCGTCTCCTGCGCCTTGAGGTCGATTTCGGCGTTGGTGATTTCCTCTTTCAGGCGCGTGGGCGGCTCGCCCTTGCCCGCGGTCTTGAACAGATCGAGCTCCTTCTGGAACTGCGCCTGGCGCTTCTTGATGTCGTCGACCCGCTTCTGGACTTCCTGCACGCCCTTGTCGTGGTTGCGCAGGTCACGGGCGCGCGACTCCTCGATATCCTTCTCGCTCGTGTAGGTTGCGAGCAGCGCGCGGCTGCGGCGCTGTGCCTCCTTGGTGGCGGCTTCGAGCTCGCGCTTCTTCTCCGCCTCGGCTTCCTTGGCGAGCCTCGCTTTCTCGTCGCCCTCGGGGTCGATGCGCTTCACCATCAGCCCCTGCTGGTTGATGAGCTCCAGGGGCCGGCCGAGGCAGGCGTTCGGAATCGTCGAGCCGTAGTATTTCTTGCCGTCGTTGCCGACGCAGCGATAGGTGTACTCGCCGGCCTTCGGCTGGGCGAGGACCACCTGCGGCGCGCCGATCAGCGCGGCCGCCGCCAGGACTGCCAGATGAGCTCTCATCGTCACCCTCCCAAGAGCGAATTCCGGCGCATTCTAACCTGCTAAAATCCGCGCCGCACATGCACTTCGCCGATAAGGCGCTGGTGGCCGAGACCACCGCCAAGATGCTCCTCGAGGTGAAAGCTGTGCTTTTTTTCCAGGACAAGCCGTTCATTTTCACTTCCGGGTGGGCGAGCCCGGTCTACATCGACTGCCGCAAGCTCATCTTCTATCCGCGTATCCGCACCCAGCTGGTCGACTTCGCCGCGGGCATGCTCGCGCGCGACGTCGGCTTCGAGCAGTTCGACGTGGTGGCCGGCGGCGAGACCGCCGGAATACCCTATGCGGCGTGGATCGCCGACCGCCTGAACCTGCCGATGCAGTACGTGCGCAAGAAGCCCAAGGGCTTCGGCCGCAATGCGCAGATCGAGGGCGACGTGCGCGACGGCGCGCGTACGCTGCTGGTCGAGGACCTGACCACCGATGGGCGCTCGAAGATCAATTTCGTCCAGGCGCTGCGCACCGCCGGCGCGCTCGTCGACCATGTGTTCGTCAACTTCTACTACGACATCTTTCCCGAGTCGAAGAAGACCCTGTCCGATCTCAACGTGCGGCTGCACTACCTCGCGACCTGGTGGGACATCCTGTCGGTGGTGAAGAAAGGCGGCTACCTCGGCGCCGAGCAGATCGCGGAAGTGGAAGCCTTTCTCCACGCCCCGGCCAAATGGTCGGCGGCGCACGGCGGGGTCTCGGCCTTCCCAGCGGCGTCTTGAGGGTCATCACCCTTAACGTCAACGGCATTCGCTCGGCGGCAAGCAAAGGGCTGTTCCGCTGGCTCGCCGGCCAGCGCGCCGACGTGGTTTGCCTGCAGGAGATGAAGTGCCAGGAGATCGACCTCGATGCGAAGCTCCATGGCCTGAAGGTATTCCAGACTTGCCATGCGTTCGCCGAAAAGAAGGGCTACAGCGGCGTCTCCCTGTATAGCCGCAAGACCCCCGACGAGGTGAGCCGCGGCTTC
This sequence comes from uncultured beta proteobacterium, assembly GCA_963810475.1. Lineage (GTDB taxonomy): Bacteria > Pseudomonadota > Gammaproteobacteria > Burkholderiales > SG8-39 > SCGC-AG-212-J23. The sequence continues at coordinate 256,094 of CAWENY010000017.1, forward strand.
AAGAGCCGCGAGTTCGATGTCGAAGGCCGCTATGTGGAGGCGCGCTTCGGCAAGCTTTGGGTGATCTCGCTCTACATGCCTTCGGGCTCGGCCGGCCCGCATCGCCAGGCGTCCAAGTTCCGCTTCCTTAAGAGTTTTGTTTTGCACTTGGAAAAGCTAAAAAAAAGAGGCCATGAGGTCATCTTGTGCGGAGACTGGAACATCGCGCACCGCGAGATCGACCTGAAGAACTGGCGCTCGAACCAGAAGAACTCCGGCTTCCTGCCCGAGGAGCGCGCCTGGCTCACGCGGGTGTTCGACGAGCTCGGCTTCGTCGACGTGTTCCGCCGCCTGAACGACAAGCCCGACCAGTACACCTGGTGGTCGAACCGCGGCCAGGCGTGGAAGAAGAACGTCGGCTGGCGCATCGACTACCAGATCGCCACCCCCGGCATCGCGGCCACCGCGCGGCGCGAATCCATCTACAAGGCCAGGCGCTTCTCCGACCACGCGCCGCTCATCATCGACTACGACCATGAGCTTTAGGCTGCCGGCGGGCGTGCGCCCCTATATCGAGCGCGCGCCCCTCGCAGCTTTGTTCCTCGGCGTCTCTTCGGGCTTCACCTTCGCGATGATCGGCGCGACGCTGACCACGCGCCTCGCGCAGCACGGCGTCACCAAGAGCGCGGTCACCGCCTTCGCGCTCACCTTCCTCGCCTACAACTTCAAGTTCCTGTGGGCGCCGATCGTCGACAACGTCCGGCTGCCGCTGATCGGGCGCTTCGGCCAGCGCCGCAGCTGGCTATGGCTGGTCGGCGTGCTGGTGATCCTCGCGGTCGCGTTCCTGGGCGTGGCGAATCCGCAGGACTCGCTCTACCTGGTTGCGATCGCGGCGATCACCCTCGGCGTAGCCGGCGCCACCTTCGACATCATCATCGATGCCTATCGCATCGAGCTGCTCGAGCCGCGACAGCTCGGCGCAGGCTCCGGCATGTCGCAGTACGGCTGGCGCCTCGGCTCCGCGGCCGCCGGGGCGCTCGCCCTGGTCCTCGCCGCGCGCATCGGCTGGACCGCGGCGTATATGACTTGCGCCGCCTTCGCGCTGCCGGCGATGCTGGTCGGCGTAGTGATGGGCGAGCCGGCGCGCCACCGCGAGCCGGCGCGGCCGCACGGGATGGTCGAAGCCCTGGTCGCCTATTTCAGCCCGCTGGCGGAATTCCTCCGACGCCAGGGTGCCCTGGTCGTGCTGCTTTTCGTGCTGATCCACAAGATCGGCGACACCCTCGCCAATCTCACGCTGCGGCTGCTGTTCAAGGACCTGGGCTTCACCAACGACGAGGTGGCTTTCTACGACATCGGCGTCGGCTTCGTCGCCCTGCTGATCGGCATCTTCGTCGGCGGGATCCTGTACGCGCGGCTGGGGATGAAGCGCTCGGTGCTCATCAGCCTGATCCTGATGGCGGTGTCGAACCTGAGCTTTGCCGCGCTGGCGGCCGCCGGCCACACCAACTACGGCATGGCCGCGGCGATCGGCTTCGAGAACTTCGCGAGCGGCATCGGCGGCGTGACCGTGGTGGCCTATCTGTCCGCGCTTTGCAACCTGCGCTTCACCGCGACCCAGTACGCGCTGCTCTCCGCGCTCGCCAGCATCGCCGGGCGCTTCCTCACCGGCACCACCGCCGGCGGCCTGATCAGCGCGATCGGCTACGTCAACTTCTACCTGCTCACCACGCTGATCGCTTTCCCCGGCGTGATCCTGTTCTGGTTCATGATGCGCTCAGGGCTCGCCGACGTATCGATCGGTTCAGCCGGCAAAGAAGGCGCTTAGCCAACCGTACAGCGGTAGACCGCGAGACTTCCTAGGAGGTTGGGGAGAAGGGTGACGGGATTGCCGTCATGCAACACCAGGCGCTCGCGGATGCGGATGCCGACGCGGCGGCACAGGTCCTCGAAATCGGTGATGGTGCAATGGTGCACGTTCGGTGTCTCGTACCACTCGTAGGGCAGGGTCTCGGACACCGGCATGCGGCCGAGCGCGATCTGCAGGCGCGCGTTCCAGTGGCCGAAGTTCGGGAAGCTGACGATGCCCTCGCGCCCGACGCGCAGCATTTCGCGCAGCAGGAACTCGGTGCGGTGGATGGTCTGCAGCGTCTCGGAGAGGATGACGCAGTCGAACGAGCCGTCGGCAAACAGCGAGAGGCCGCTTTCCAGGTCGACCTGCAGCACGTTGACGTCGTTCGCCACGCATTCCAGCACGCTTTCGTCGTCGATCTCCACGCCATAGCCGGGCGCCTGGCGCTCCTGCCACAGCGAGCGCAGCAGCGCGCCATCGCCGCAGCCCAGGTCGAGCACCCGCGCGCCCTGCGGCACCCACTGCACGATCGCCTGTTGATCGGGCCTCATAGCTCGATGTTGGCGAAGTAGGCGCGCAGCGCGCCGTGGTAGCGCGGGTCTTCGAGCAGGAAGGCGTCGTGCCCGCCCGGGGCATCGAGCTCGAGGTAGGAGACGATGCGCCGGTTGTCGAGCAGCGCGCGCACCATCTCGCGCGAGCGCGCCGGCGTGAAGCGCCAGTCGGACTTGAAGGAGATGACGAGGAAGGCGGCCTGCGCGCGCGCCAGCGCCTTGGTGAGGTCGCCGCCGAAATCGCCCGCGGGATCGAAGTAGTCGAGCGCCTTGGTGATGCGCAGATAGGTGTTGGCGTCGAAGTAGGTGGAGAACTTGTCGGCCTGGTAGCGCAGGTAGGACTCGACCTCGAAGTCGGTGTCGAAGTCGAAGCCGAGCGCGCCGCGGCGCAGCAGGCGGCCGAATTTCTCGGCCATCGCCTCGCCCGAGAGGTAGGTGATGTGGCCGATCATGCGCGCAATGCGCAGGCCGCGCACCGGCACCACGCCCTTCTCGTAGTAGTGACCGCCGTGAAAATCCGGGTCGGTCATGATCGCCTGGCGCGCCACCTCGTTGAAGGCGATGTTCTGCGGCGTGAGCTTGGCGGCGGCGGCGATGACGATGGAATGGCGCACGCGCTCGGGATAGGACAGGGTCCATTGCAGCGCCTGCATGGCGCCGAGCGACCCGCCGATCACCGCGGCGAAGCGCTCGATGCCCAGCTGGTCGGCGAGGCGCCGCTGCGCCTCGACCCAGTCCTCGACCGTGACCACCGGGAAGTCGGCGCCCCACGGCTTGCCGGTGGCCGGGTTGGTCGATGCCGGCCCGGTCGAGCCGAAGCAGCTGCCGAGGTAGTTCGAGCCAACGACGAAGAAGCGGTTGGTGTCGAGCGGCTTGCCGGGCCCGACCAGGTTGTCCCACCAGCCCTCGTTGGCCTTGTCGTCCTCGTAGTAGCCGGCGACGTGGTGCGACGCGTTCAGCGCGTGGCAGACCAGCACCGCGTTGGAGCGCGCGGCGTTCAGCGTGCCATAGGTCTCGTAGGCGATATCGAAGGCGGGCAGCTCGGCGCCGCCGCGCAGGCGGATCGGCTGGTCGAAATGCGCCTTCTGCGCGGTGGCCGCGCCGACGGAAGAGGGATCGTGAGGAGCGTTCATCCGTCTCTTTAGCGGTATTTATATTTACGACGCGGCATTTAGCCGCGTGGGGCGCCCGCAAGCTGACTTCAAATCGGCGCGTCGCGGATTATAGCGGAGCTTGCTTTGCTGCTCCCGTCTCCAACAGGGTTGTGATTTGCTGAACCGATAAACCGGCTTCGCCGAGCACCTCGCGCGTGTGCTCGCCCAGGCGCGGCGCGTGCCGGCGGTACTCGGGCTTGGTGTCCGACCATTCCGAAGGCACCGCCAGCATTCGGATGCGTCCCTCGCTCGGGTGGTCGACCGCCTGCAGGTAGCCGATGGCGTTGAGGTGCGGGTCGCCGACGATGTCGTCGAGCGAGTTCATGCGTTGCACCGGGATGTCGGCGCGCTCCAGCGCCTCGATCCAGAACGCGGTGGTGCGAGTCTTCATTTCCTCCGCCACCATGGCGTAGGCGGTGCGGTAGTTCTGGCTGCGCGCCTCCTGGGTCGCGAATTCCGGGCGCGATAGCAGCTCGGGCCTGCCGATCACGTCGAAGAACGCCTTCCACTGCTTGTCGTTGTAGATCAACGCGCAGACGTAGCCGTCCTCGGTCTGATAGGGCCGCCGATCCGGCGTAAGGATGCGCGCGTAGCCGGGCTCGCCTTTTTGCGGGTCGAAGGTATAGCCGCCAAGGTGATCGGAGAGCACGATCTGCAGCAGGTGCTCCCACATGGGCACGTCGACGCGCTGCCCGTGGCCGGTCTTCTCGCGACTGTAGAGCGCGGCGCTGACCGCGCTCGCCACCTGCTGGCCGACCGAGCGGTCGGCGACGATCATCGGCGCATAGCGCGGCTCCGGCGCCCCCTGCTTCTGCAGCAGCCAGGGCAGGCCCGAGGCGCCCTGGATCATGTCGTCGTAGGCGGCCTTGGCGGCATAGGGGCCGCGCTGGCTGTAGCCGAAGCAGCCGACATAGATGATTCGCTCATTCATCGAGCGAACCTTTTCGTAAGACAAACCCAGACGCGCCATCGCCTGCGGCCGGATGTTGTAGACCAGGACGTCGGCCGTCTTCGCGAGCGCCAGGCAGGCCTCCAGCGCCGCCGGCCTTTTCAGATCGAGCGCCACCGAGCGCTTGTTGCGGTTGACGTTGAGGAAGATGGCCCCCATGCCGGGGTTGCGGAACGGCCACGCCTGCCGGATTACGTCGCCTTCGATCGGCTCGACCTTGATGACGTCGGCGCCGAAGTCGCCCAGGATCTGGGTGGCGTACGGGCCCATCACCACGGTGGTGAGGTCCAGGATGCGGACCCCGTGAAGCGGACCGCTCATTCCGGCTGTATTCCTGCCGCCTTGGCCATCTTCGCCCACTTGGCGATCTCGGCGCGGATGAAGGCGCCGAGCTCCTCGGGGTTCATCGGCGCGACGTCGGTGCCGAGGGCGTCGAAGCGCGCCTTGACGTCCGGTTTGGCGAGAGACTTGGCGGCGACGTCGTGCAGGCGGGCAATCGTGGCCTGCGGTACGTTGGCCGGCGCGACCAGCGCGAACCAGGCGATGAGCTCGTAGCCCGGCAGCTCCTCGGCGATCGCCGGCACGTCCGGAGCGAGGGCCGAGCGCCGCTGCGAGGTGACCGCGAGGCCGCGCAGCTTGCCGCCCTTGATCTGCGCGAGCGCGTTGGCCTGGTCGGCGAAGGTAAAGCTGAGCGAGCCGCCGAGAACGTCGGTGATGGCCTGCGGCAAGCCTTTGTACGGCACGTCGATGAAATCGATCCCGCCCATCGAGCGCAGCATGGCCTGCGAGACCTGCGACCCGGCGGAGCCGTAGCCCGCCGAGAGCTTGCCCGGATTTGCCTTGGCGTAACTCAGGAACTCCTTGAAGCTCTTCGCCGGGAAGTCTGGCCGCACCATGATCATGAACGAGATCGTGCCGAGCCGCGCGATGGGCGCGAAGTCCTTCACCGGGTCGTAGTTCAGCTTCTTGAACAGGCTCGGGTTGGCCGCCAGCGGGGTGTTGGTGGCGACCATCAGCGTGTAGCCGTCGGGCGCGGCGCGCGCCACCTCGGTGGCGGCGATCGCCCCTTGCGCGCCGGGCTTGTTCTCGACCACGAACGGCTGGCCGAGCGACTCCTGCAGCTGCTGGCCGATGACGCGCGCGATCTGGTCGGTGGCGCTGCCGGCCGGGAACGGAACCACCAGCTTCACCGCGCGGGCAGGATAGGTCTGCGCATGGGCGAGCGGAACGGCCAATGCAGCGACGAGGGTCAGGATCCACTTCTTCATCGGCACTCCTACGCGTTCAGTTTCGAGAGCAAATCACGGGTCTTCGCCGGGTCGCTCGCGCGCAGCACGCGCTGGGCGAGCGCCTGCACCTCGGCGAGGTTGGTGTGCAGGATGCGCTCCTTGATCGGCAGCAGCTGCGACGGATGCATGGAGAAATTGCGCAGCCCGAGGCCGAGCAGCAGGCGGGTGAGCATGAGATCGCCCGCCATCTCGCCACAAACCGCGACCGGGATGCCGCCCCGGGTCGCGGTCTGGATCGTGCCGGCGACCAGCGTCAGCACCGCCGGATGCAGCGGATCGTAAAGGTGCGCCACCGAATCGTCGGTGCGGTCGATGGCGAGCGTGTACTGGATGAGATCGTTGGTGCCGATCGACAGGAAGTTGAGGCGCCGCATGAAAATCGGCAGCGCGAGTGCCGCTGCCGGGATCTCGATCATGCCGCCGATCATGATCTCCTTGTCGTAGGGCTGACGCCGCTCGTCGAGCTGGGCCTTCGCCTGGTTGATGAGCGTGAGGGTCTGGTCGATCTCGTGCGCGTGAGCAAGCATCGGCAGGAGGATCCTGACCTTGCCGTGGGTCGAGGCGCGCAGGATGGCGCGCAGCTGCGTGAGAAACATCTGCGGCTCGGACAGGCAGAAGCGGATGGCGCGCAGCCCCATCGCCGGGTTGGGCTTGGACGCGCTGCTGTCGCCGTTGTTCAGCGCCTTGTCCGCGCCGAGGTCGAGGGTGCGCAGCACCACCGGCCGCCCTTTCATTGCCTTGGCCACCTCGCGGTACGCCTCGAACTGCTCCTCCTCGCCCGGCAGCTCCTTGCGGTTGAGGAACATGAACTCGGTGCGGAACAGGCCTACGCCCTCGGCGCCCGCCTCGAGCACCTCCGGCATGTCCTGCGGCAGCTCGATGTTGGCGTAGAGCTCGATCGGCGTGCCATCGAGCGTCGTTGCGGGGGTCGACTTCAGGCGCCGCAGGCGCTTGCGCTCCGTCTTGAGCTCGGCCTGCAGCGCGCGGTACTCTGCGAGCACGATCGGATCGGGGTCGACGATGAGCAGGCCGCGCGTGCCGTCGACGATCAGCGTTTCGCCCTCGCTGATCATCTGGCGCGCATGGTGCAGGCCGACGATCGCCGGAATGCCGAGCGAGCGCGCGACGATCGCGGTATGCGAAGTGACGCCGCCGACATCGGTGACGAAGCCGCCGAAGTGGTGCTTCTTGAACAGGATCATGTCGGCGGGCGAGAGATCGTGCGCCACCACGATCAGCTTCTCCTCCTCCGACAGCGCCGGCTCGGTGAGCGTCTGGCCGCCCATCAATGCCGCGAGCACGCGCTCCACCGCCTGCTGCACGTCGGCCTTGCGCTCGCGCAGGTACGGATCGTCGATCTCCTCGAAGCGCTCGACCAGGCGCTCCATCTCCTGCACCAGCGCCCACTCGGCGTTGGCGCGCCGCTTGCGGATCAGCTCGCGCGGCGCCTGCGCCAGCGCCGAGTCGTTGAGGATCATCCGGTGCAGGTCGAGAAAGGCTTCGAACTCCGCCGGCGAGCCCGCCGGAATGTGCGCCTTGAGAGCGGCGAGCCCTTCCTGGGCGGTCTTCATCGCCCGGTCGAAGCGCGCGATCTCGGCCTCGACCGCCTCGGGCGCGACCTCGTAGTGCGCCACTTCCAGGCGCGCGGTGGAAACCAGATGGGCGTTGCCCACGGTGATCCCGCTCGACACGGGATAACCGTGAAGTACGAAGTTCATTCCCCTTCGCCGAACTTGTCGGCGATCAGCTTGGTGAGCGCCGCGACCGCCTGCTCGGCGTCGGTGCCTTCCGCCTCGATCAGCACCGAGGTGCCCTGGCCGGCGGCGAGCATCATCACCCCCATGATGCTCTTCGCGTTGACGCGCCGGCCGCTGCGCGAGAGCCAGATCTCGGACTTGTAGTTGCCGGCAAGGTGGGTGAGCTTCGCCGCGGCGCGGGCATGCAGCCCGAGCTTGTTGACGATGGTGGATTCCGCCCTAGGCATCGCAGCAGCGGTCGCTGTTCATATGGACGACGCCCTCGGCGCCGCCCGACAGCGCTCTTTGCACCGCTCCCTTCAGCGAACCATTCCGGCTGGTGAGCAGGCGCAGCAGCATCGGCAGCGACACGCCGGAAACGCCTTCGACCTTCCCGTCCTCCAGCAGCCGAGACACCACGTTGCCGGGAGTCGCGCCGAAGATGTCGGTGAGCACCAGCACGCCGTCGCCGGCGTCGAGCCCATCGAGCAGCTCGCGCGCCCGCAGCACGAGGTCATCCGGGTCGTCCTGCCGCCACACGCTCAGGGTCGCCACCTGCTGCGGCGCAAGCCCCGAGGATCTGCGCAGCGCTGGTGTAGAGCGCTTCGCCGATGCTGCCGTGGGTGACGAGGAGGACGCCGATCATGTTTTTTGTTCCAGAGACTCCAGGAACATTCCCGAGACGTCGAATCCGGTCTGGTCCTGGATCTCGCGGAAGCCGGTCGGGCTGGTGACGTTCACTTCGGTCAGCCAGTCGCCGATGACGTCGAGGCCGATCAGGTGCAGTCCTCTTTTCGAAAGCACGGGACCCAGCGCCGCCGCGATCTCGCGATGGCGATCGGTCACCGGCTGAGCGACGCCGCGCGCGCCCGCGGCAAGGTTGCCGCGCGACTCGCCGGCTTTGGGAATGCGCGCCAGGCAGTAGGGCACCAGCTTGCCGTCGATCAGGATCACCCGCTTGTCGCCGTCCTTGATCTCCGGAATGTAGCGCTGCGCCATCACGGTGCGCGCGCCGCGCTGGCTGATGGTCTCGATGATCACGTTGCGGTTGGGATCGTCGGGGCGCACGCGGAACACGTGCTCGCCGCCCATCACGTCGAGGCGCTTCACCACCACGTCGCGCTGCTCGTCGATGAACGCCTGGATGCGCGCCGCATCGCGCGAGACCAGGGTGGGCGCGGTGAAGCGTACGAACTCGGTGATGGCAAGCTTCTCGTTGTGGTCGCGCACGGCGTCGGGCGCGTTGAACACCCGCGCGCCGTCGCGCGCGGCGGCCGACAGCAGCCAGGTACTGACCACGTACTCGAGGTCGAACGGCGGATCCTTGCGCATCAGCGTGGCGCCGAACCCGGCGAGCGGGCGCTCCACGGTCTCGTGCGCACGGTGCCAGTCCTCGTCGTTATCGGTGAGCGAGAGGCGCTGCGCCGCGGCGCTCACCCGACCCTGCTTCCAGTGGAGGCTTTCCTGCTCGCAAACCCACACCGCATGGCCGCGCTTCTGCGCGGCGCGCATCATCGCGACGCTGGTGTCCTTGTACGCCTTGAGGGAGTCCGGCGCATCGATGACGAAAAGGAAATCCAACCCACCCTACTTGCTTTGCGAGACCATGAAGTCCACCGCGGCGCGGATCTCCTGCTCGCTCAGCGCGGGATTGCCGGCCTTGGGCGGCATTGCGCCCTTGCCCTTGATGACCGACTGCACGAGCGAATCCATGCCGGTCTTGATGCGTGGCGCCCAGGCCGCCTGGTCGCCGAGCTTCGGCGAGTTGGCGACGGACACCTGATGGCAGGCAAAGCACACCTTGTCGTACACGGCCTTGCCGTCCGCCTTCTGCGGAGTGGCCGCGGCCTGCTGTTTAGCTGGTGCAGCAGCGGGTTTCTCCTTGAACTTCCCGCCGGCCTGGTTGGCCATTAGGACGACGGCGTTATGGATCTCGTTGTCGGTGAGCGAGGGATCGCCGGCCTTCGGCGGCATCGCCCCCTTGCCCTTGATCACCGATTGCACCATCGCGTTGATGCCGGTCTTGATGCGCGGCGCCCACTCCTCGGCGTTGCCGAGCTTGGGCGCGTTCGCCGCGCCAGTCTGATGGCAGGCGGCGCAGGTGTTCTTGACGATATCGGCGGCCGCGCGCGAACCGGGAGCGGCGCTCGGCGCGCCGAGTTCGACGCGCGCCACCGGCTGGATGCGCGCATTCACCGCTTCGGGCGTGAGCGCGTTCGGATCGGCGCCCGGACGGCTGAGCACGAGCTGCACCACCAGGATGATGCCGATGATTGGCACCAGGAAGGCAAGCAGAATGACCACGACCAGCTGCTGCGGGGTCTTGATGAACGACTCGTGCTGATCGTGCGTGTTATCCACTGGCAGAAGGGGCGCTATGTTATTGGTAACGGCATGATTTTAGCGTGAAAGTCTGCTATTCTGCGCTGCCCATTTCGAGGCGCCCGTAGCTCAGCGGATTAGAGTATTGGCCTCCGAAGCCAAGGGTCGTGGGTTCGAATCCCGCCGGGCGCGCCAACCCCCTGGAGCAAAATCGATGAAGCGAATCTCAAGCCTTTCGTTCGTGGTCGCCTTGGCCGGCTTCAGCGCGGTCGCCGTCGCTCAACAGTATCCAACGCGCAACATCTCGATGGTGGTGCCGTACGCCGCAGGCGGTCCGACCGACACCGTCTCGCGCATCCTCGGCCAGGCGATGGGCAAGCCGCTCGGCCAGACGGTGATCGTCGAGAACCGGCCGAGCGCCGGCGGCATCCTCGGGCCCGAATACGTGAAGAACGCCAAGCCCGACGGCTACACCATCCTCATCCATCACATCGGCATGGCCACCACGCCGACGCTGTACCGCAACCTGCGCTACAACCCGCTCACGGATTTCGAGTACATCGGCCTGGTGAACGAGGTGCCGATGACGATCATCGCCAAGCCGACGATGCCGGCGAAGGACTTCAAGGAGTTCCTCGACTACATCAAGAAGAACAAGGACAAGGTGTCCTACGCGAACGCCGGCATCGGCGCCGCGTCGCACCTGTGCGGCATGCTGTTCATGAGCGCGATCCAGACCGACTTCCTCACGGTGCCGTACAAGGGCACCGGCCCGGCGATGAACGACCTGCTCGGCGGCCAGGTGGACTTCATGTGCGACCAGACCACGAGCACCACCTCGCAGATCAAGAGCGGCAAGGTGAAGGCCTACGCCATCACTTCGCCGAAGCGCGTCGCCTCGCTCCCCGACCTGCCGACGCTGCAGGAGCAGGGCCTGAAGAATGCCGACGTCGGGATCTGGCACGGCCTCTACGCGCCGAAGGGCACGCCGAAGCCGGTGCTCGACAAGCTGGTGTCGTCGATGCAGCAAGCGCTGAAGGATCAGGGCGTGAACCAGCGCTTCGCCGAGCTTGGCGCGGTGACCTTCCCGGCCGACAAGCAGACCCCGGCCGCGCTGCAAGCTCACCTGAAAGCGGAGATCGACAAGTGGGCGCCGCTCATCAAGAAGGCGGGCCAGTACGCCGACTAGGCGGTCATCGAAGCATCATTGCGCTGCGCGGCGCAGGTAGTCGCTGAGGCGCCGCCGCAGCGCCGGGTCCTGCACCGACTGGATATGCCCGGCCTCGGGCACCATCCACAGCTCCTTCGGCGCCTTCGCCGCTTCATAGAGGCGCTGCGCATGATGCGCGGGAACGAGCGCATCCTTCTCTCCGTGGATCAGCACCAGCGGCAGCGGGCTGATCCCGCCGATGGAATGAAGCGGCGAATAATCATTGTTGACCGAAAGCGCCGGCAGCCATTGCAACGGCCAGGTGAGGACGAAGGAAGCCATCTTCTCGCTCACGATCAGGCGGTAGTCGGCGAAGGCGCTGTCCGAGACGACCGCGCGCAACGCGCCGCGGTGTGCGCCGCGTGCGGCGTAGTGGAGCGCAAGCGCTCCGCCCAGGCTTTGGCCGAACATCACGATGCGACGCGGGTCTACGTCCGGACGCGCGAGCAGCGCCGACACGGCGGCATCGATGTCGCGCTGCACGCCCGGTAAGGATGGCGAGCCCGCCGACGCGCCGTAGCCGCGATAGTCGAGCGCAAGCACGTTGAATCCTTCCGCCGGCATCCAGGCGACATTGAAGAAATGCGTGCTGATGTTCTCGGCGTTGCCGTGCAGGAAGAGCACCGTGGCTCGCGCCTCGCCCTGCGCCGGCAGGAACCACGCGGCAAGCTCGACGCCGTCGGCGGCACGCAAGGTCACGGATTCGTAACGCAGGCCGACGCGGTCTGGCGTCGCCACCAGCGAGCGATGGGGCTGGAAAAAGGTCGCCGTGCAGCCCGAAGCGAGCAAGACAGTGACCATTGCCAACACGAGGCGCACCGCTGAATCGTACGCTTGACAGCCTTGGAGCACGGGCGAAGAATGGCCCGGGGTTCGACCCGTACAACAAACGTCTTACAAGGGAGATTGTCATGAAAAAGCTCGCAGGAATCGCCACTGCCGCAATCTTGTTGGTGCCCGCAGCGGCTCTCGCACAGGTCAACAACGTTGGTAGCTGCGGCTGGGGCTCCAAGGTTTTCGACGGTCAGTCCGGAGTCGTCCCGCAATCGCTCGCGGGTATCACGAACGGCACTTTCTTCAATCAGACTTTCGGCGTCAGCTTCGGCACCTCGGGTTGCACGCAGGACGGCACCGTGCGCTCGACCTGGAAGACCTCGATGTTCATCGACGGCAACAAGGAGCGCCTGGCGCGCGACATGTCGATCGGCGGCGGTGAGGCGCTCGACGCGCTCGCGCATCTGCTGGGCGTCGAGGCCGCAGACCAAGCCGCGTTCAACCGTGCGACCCGCGACAACATGCAGCGCATCTTCCCGAGCAGCAGCGCCGCCACGGAAGATATCCTGGCGATTCTGCGCAACGTGCTGAACGCAGACACGCAGCTCGCCCGCTACTCGGCAGCGCTCTAGACAGACACCCGCTGCAGGCGCACTACCGTAAAACCCCGTGGCGCGTGCCACGGGTTTTTTTTTGGCTGCTGGTCGCGCTAGTGCTCGCGCCGCTGCACGCGCGCGCCGACGGCTACGCCGACGAACTGATCGAGCGCGCGAGGCAGCTACGCCTCGCGGAACGCGCCGAATGGCGCAAGCTCGTGCATTACGTGCCCAACCTGGTCTCGCCGGGGGTGCACAGCCAGATCGACAGCCCGGCATTCTTCAACGCTCCGGGCGGCAAGCAGGATCCGCGCACGGAGCTCGAAGCGACGCTGCGCAGCTTCTTCGCGCCGCCGGCGGCGGGCGACGACCACCCGCAATGCCGCTTCGCCGCGCGGCGCGCATGGCTGGACGCGGAGCTGGGATTCGACGAGCAGCGCCTGCCGCGCCGTGAATGCCGGCGTTACCGCGAGTGGCGCGCGGCGATCGATGCTAGCCAGCTCACGCTCGTGTTCGCCTCGGCCTATGTCAACAACCCGGGGTCGATGTACGGGCATACGCTGCTTCGGGTGGACGCCGCGGCACAGGACGAACGTACCCGGCTCCTCGCTTACGCGATCAGCTTCGCCGCCGATACCGACGAAACCAACGGCTTCGCCCACGCGCTGAAGGGCCTGCTCGGCGCTTATCGCGGCGTGTTCTCCATGTTGCCCTACTACCTCAAGGTGCGCGAGTACAGCGATCTGGAGCACCGTGACCTGTGGGAATACGAGCTCGATCTGAACGCCGCCGAGCTCGAGCGGGTACTGGCGCACGCCTGGGAGTTGCTGCCGGTCTACTTCGACTATTTTTTCTTCGACGAAAACTGCGCCTATCACCTGCTCGGCTTGCTGCAGGTCGCGCGCCCGGAGCTCGAGCTGACAGCGCAGTTTCCGGTATGGGCGCTGCCGGTGGACAGCGTGCGCGCGCTAACCGAGCACGCCGGGCTGGTGCGCAAGATCGTCTATCGACCGTCGAGCTCCACCATCCTGGCCGAGCGCCTGGTGCGGATGCAACCGCAGGAGCGCGGCATGGCGAGGGATCTCGCGCTCGGAGCCCTGTTACCGGCGGATCCCTCGCTTGGCGCACTCCCCTCGGAGCGCGCCGCGGCTGTAGTGGAGGCCGCGCACGACTATCTCAACCGTCGACGCACCGCCGGCGAGAGCCCTCCAGACGGCAGCGCGCTCGCGCACGCGCTGCTCGTCGCGCGCAGCGCGATCGACGCGCCTTCGCAAGCCCCCCGCGTGCCACCGGGGCCGCGCCCCGATGAAGGGCACCGTACCAGCCGCTTCGCGCTGGGCGGCGGGGAGCGCGACGGCGCGGCCTTCGTCGAGCTCGGGCTGCGGCCGACCTATCACGACTTGCTGGACGACGATGCGGGGTATGTCGGCGGCGCGCAGGTCGAGTTCTTCCACCTGCGGGCGCGCGCCTACGAAGGCCGCGACGCGCGCATCGAAGCCTTTATCCCGCTAGCCGTCTCCTCGCTGTTGCCGCGCGACGATTTTTTCCAGCCGCGCTCCTGGCGCATAGCGGCGGGATGGCAACGCACGTTCGCGAAAAGCGGCGCCGAGCCGCTGGCGGCGGGAGCGGAGGGCGGGCTCGGCGGCGCGTGGTCGATGGCGCGCGGCCTGCTGGCATACGCGAGTCTCGAGGCCGCCCTGCGTGTGCACTCGGCTTTCGAGCACGGCTACACGGCCGGCGGCGGCGCGCGGCTCGGCATCGTGCTCGATGCCGCGCGATCGTGGCGCGTCCACGCCTATGCGCAGCAAATCGGCTCGCTGCTCGGGGAGCGCACCGACCCCGGCGCGATCGTGTTGGAGCAACGCCTGACCCTCGCACGCGACGCCGCGCTGCGCCTCGATTTGCGCAGCGAGCGTCAGGCCGGGCAGAGCTTCAACGCTGCCGGGGTTTTCGTGCACCTCTACTTCTGAGCCTGCTTACGCGACCCCGTGCTTCTTGAACCACGCCAGCATGCGCTTCCACCCGTCGTCGGCCGCTTCCTTACGGTAGCTCGGGCGGTAGTCGGCGTGGAAGGCGTGCGGCATGCCTTCGTAAACGTGGATCTGTGACTTCTTTTCGTTGCCGAAAGCCTGCAATCCCGCGCGCATGCGCTCGACCAGGTCCAGCGGAATTCCCTGGTCCGCTCCGGCATAGAGCCCGAGAACCGGACGATCGATCTTGTCGGTCACGTCGAGCGGCGTCTGCGGCATCGCGCCGCGCGGCGATAGCGACCCATACCAGGCCACGCCGGCATCGACTTTCTTCTGATGCGCGGTGTACATCCAGACCATGCGGCCGCCGATGCAGAAACCCGTGATGCCGAGCTTCCTGGCATCTGCCCGCGGCTGCTTCTCCGCCCATCCGACGACCTTGTCCAGGTCCTCGAACGCCTGCGAATCCGGCAGCGACGTGGCCTTGCCGATGACCTCCTTCATATCGGTCAGTTTCCACAGCTCGCCCATACGGAAGTAAGGATCGTTGGACACTGCGAAGTAACCGGCCTTGGCCAAACGCCGTACGGTGTCCTTGATGTACTCGTGCAGGCCCCACACCTCTGGCACGACGATGACCACGGGGCGCTTGCCCTTGCCCTTGGGAACTGCGTAGTACGCCGGAATGTCGCCGATCTTCACGTCGCCGCCGTCCAGGCCGTCCATCGGCGTGCTGATCGCCTGCGCGAGGAGCGGCTCGGCGGTCACCGCGAAGCCGGCGGCGATGCAGGCGGCGACGAAGCCGCGCCGGTCGACCTGCACGTCGGGCAGCAGGCTGTTGAGGTGGTCGTCCTTCAGGTCCCTGCGCGAATCTTCCATTTACTCCTCCGGTCGTTGTTGGATACCGGGGACTACGCTTGGCGGGCGCCGATTATTCCATTCAAGGCCACTCGGCCGCGCCTTCGGGCCAGTGCGTGCTCTGCCCCGGCACGACGCAGAAGCGATGCCCGCCGGGATCCTCCATCACCCACCATTTCTTGACCTGCTGTACGCGCTTCGCGCCGAGCTTTTCCAGCCGCGCCACCTCGGCGTCGACGTCGTCGGTCTCGATATCGAAGTGCACCCCTTCGCGGCCCGGCTCGACGCGCTGGACGATGAAGTCCAGATGCGGCCCCGGCAGGTTGGCGTAGCGCTCCTGCGGCGCGTACTCGAGCTTGCGGCCGAGCGCCTCGCTCCAGAACCGGGCGACGGTTTGATGCGACCGCGCGCCGGTGTCGACCAGGACGGCGCAAATCCGGCTGCGATGCGTCAAGGCCGCGCGTCCTGCGGCGGGTTTTCAGCGAACCATTGGGCGATCGCGGGCATGTCCTTCTCCGAGCCGCCGGGGATGGAAAAGTTCAGGACGCCGGCGCGGCTCGGGCCGCGGTTCTCGAAGTCGTGCTGCGTCCCAGCGGCCGCGAGCACGAAGGAGCCCCGGGGTGCATCGATCCATCGCTCGCCTACGAGGATGCTCATGGTTCCCTCGATCACGTAGAACACGCAATCCTCGCCGTCATGGGAATGCGGCCCGGGTCCCTTGGTGTTCGGCTCCAGCCACCACTCGGAGATCGAGTAGCGCCCGGCGGTCTCGTCGCCGTCGGCCTTGAACAGCGCGCTGATGCGGCCCATGGGATACGAGCGGCCCTCGCCGGGCCGTAGCACGATGCTTTTCATTTCAGCTCGCGATGGCGAAAGCAGTTGGTAAGGTGATCGTTGACCATTCCCGTGGCCTGCATGAACGCGTAGCAGATGGTCGAGCCGACGAAGCGGAAGCCGCGCTTTTTCAGGTCCTTGCTCAGCGCGTCGGATTGCGGCGTGCGCGCCGGGATGTCCTTGCCCTTGCGCTTGTTCTGCAGCGGCTGGCCGCCGACGAAGGTCCAAACATACCGGTCGAACGAGCCGAATTCCTTCTGCACCGCGAGAAACGCACGGGCGTTGGTGACGGCGCTGTCGATTTTCAGCCGATTGCGCACGATGCCTTCGTCTTTCATCAACAGCTTTTTCCGAGCGGCAGTGAAGCGCGCCACCTTTTTCGGATCGAAGCCGGCGAACGCGCGCCGGTAGTTCTCGCGCTTCCTGAGGATCGTCGACCAGCTCAGCCCGGCCTGCGCGCCTTCGAGCGTGAGGAACTCGAACAGCACGCGATCGTCGTGCACCGGCACGCCCCACTCCTGGTCGTGGTACGCGATGTCGAGCTCAGACGACGGCCAGGTGCAGCGGGTAGTCATAGCGGATGAAGTGGTTGTACTTCGCGACTTTGTCGTAGAGCGCGCGCGCCGCGGCGTTGTGCTCCTGGGTGAGCCAGTAGAGCCTTTCCGCCCCGCGCGCGAGCGCTGCTTTCGCCACCGCCTCGATCAGCGCCCGCGCGATACCGCGTCCGCGGAACGCAGGATCGACGAACAGGTCCTGCAGGTAACAGACCTCCTCGTTCCAGGTGCTGCTGTGAAAAAGGTAGTGCGTGATGCCGACGAGTTGACCGTCGTGGCGCGCGCCGAGGCCCCAGGCGCGGTCATTCGCGAGCAGGCGCTTCCACGCGCGCTGATACTCGGCGTCGGTGACCGGGGTCTTGTAGAACGCCTTGTAGCCGCGGGCGAGCTCTAGCCAGCGGGGCTGGTCAGACGGCGTCAAAGGCGCGACCCTCACTCGAAGAGCAGCCCCATACTGACGAGGTTGTGGTATTCGCCGTCTAGTCGCACGCCCTTGCGTTTCACGCCCTCGTGGACGAATCCCAGCTTCGCATAGAGTGCGATGGCGCGCTTGTTATCCTCGCGCACCGTGAGCTCGATGCGCGTGAGTCCAGCGGCGCGCGCATGCTCGAGCGTCGCCGCGAGGAGCGCCTTGCCGATGCCGCGGCCGCGGTGCTCGGGGGCGAGGCCGATACCGAGCACGCCGCCATGCGCGAGTGTCGGGCGCTCGAAAGGCAGCACATCGCACCAGCCGACCACCCGTGCGTCGAGCAGAGCGACGCATTGGGGGTAGCCCTTGCCGATATTGCGCAGTACGAAGCCGCGCGCTTCTTCCAGCGAAGGCGCTTCCAGGAAGCCGAGGTAACGACGTTCGCGTGCCACCGTGTCCAGCACACTGCGAAAGCCCTCGATGTGCTCCTCGGCGATCGGGACGATACGAACTTCCATGCTAGGCCGCGATTTGCGGCCGCCTCTTCCACACTTCGGTCGCCTGCTCGAAGGCGTGCGCGAACTGCAGCAGGCCGAAGTCATCGCGGTAGCGGCCGACGATCTGGATGCCGACCGGCAGGCCGTCGTCGGTGAATCCCGCGGGCACCGAGATCGCCGGGTGCGTGGTCAGGGTGATGTAGTAGCAGCTCTTCATCCAGTCGAGGTAGTTCGTCATCTTCACGCCGGCAATCTCGGTCGGATAGTCCTGGTCGACGGGGAAGGGCGGCAGCTGGTTCACCGGGCAGACGAAGAAGTCATACTTCTCGAGGAACAGCCGCATACGGTGGTACATGGCGGTGCGCAGGCTCTCGGCACGCGCGATGTCCTGCGCGCTGCGCTTCAAGCCTTCCTCGGTGTTCCAGATCACCGTGTCCTTCAGCTTGTCGCGGTGCTCTTTCAGCAGCGCGCCGCCGCGGTGCAGCCAGGTCAGCGCGCGCAGCGACTCGAACGCTTCGGTCGCGCCGGTAAAGTCCGGCTCGGCGTCCTCGACGATGCAGCCGAGGTCCTTGAAAGTTTTTCTGTGCGGTTCCAACACGGCGGTGACCGATTTTTCTACTGGCAACCCGCCCAGATCGCGGCTCCACGCCACGCGCGCTTTCTTGAAGCTGCGCTTGAGCGGCTTGAGGAAAATCGAGCCCGGCTCGCTGATGGAGGTCGGAGCGCGGCGGTCGGGACCCGCCTGCACGGAAAGAAGGAACGCGGCGTCCGCGACGGTGCGCGCCATTGGCCCGAGCTCGCTCAGGTTGCTCCACGGATAAGGATGCGGGTAGGCGGGCACGCGCCCGGTCGAAGGGCGGAAGCCGATCACGTTGCAGTAGTTGCCCGGGTTCCTGAGCGAGGCCGCGAAATCGCCACCGTCGGCGAAGGGCACCATGCCGGTCGCCACCGCCACCCCCGCGCCGCCGGAGGAGCCGCCGCAGGTCTTCGACAGGTCGTACGGATTGCGCGTCGCGCCGAATACCTTGTTGAAGGTCTGCGAGCCGGCGCCGAACTCCGGCGTGTTGGTCTTGCCGATGAGGATCGCGCCGGCGGCCTTCAGGCGCTCGGCCATGATGTGATCCTCGGTCGGCACATGGTCCTTGTGCACCAGCGAGCCCCAGGTGGTGCGCACGCCCTTGGTGGCGATCACGTCCTTGATCGCGATCGGCAGGCCCCCGAAGGGCAGTTTGGTCGGCTTCTTATCGAATGCTCGAGCCTGCTTGAGGGCCTGCTCAGGCAGAAAAGTCACGATCGCGTTGACCTTCGGGATTGACGCGCTCGATCTGGGCGATGAACGCCTTCACCACCTCCGTGGCGGAGAGCTTGCGCGCCTTGATTAGGCTCGCAAGCTTTCTCGCCGCTGCAAAACAGATTTCCTGACTCACATCCCCAGGTCAACAGCCTGCGGTGCAGCGGCCGCTGCCGTCGAACTCCATGGTCTTGCCGCTGAGCGGCACGTGCACCGGCATCTTCGCCGCCTTCTGGAACGCGGCCGTGCGGCTGGTCGGCGTGAGCTTGCCGCCCACGGTCGCGGGCTCGTTGGCGTGCGAGGCGATGACCGACGCCGGGCGCACCAGGTCGTTGACCACGTAGGCCGCCTCAGTCGGTCCGGTGGTGAACGGGAAGCCGCCGATGTTCATCACCACCAGGTTGGCTTTGTAATGGCCGCGCACCACGAGGTCCTGCTCGGCGGTAATACCGGTATCGCCGGAGAGGTAGGCAGTAAGGCCGTTCGAGAAGCGCAGCACGAAGCCTCCCGGCGGGCCGACGTAGGCGGTGAGTCCGCCGGCGAACATCTTCGCCTGCTCGGCCGGCAGGAAAGCGGGCGGCAGGCCGTTCGCGTGCACCGCCGGCACGCTTGCCACCATCACCTTGCCCACCATGGTCTGCGCGCCGAAGCGCACCAGGCGCACCAGCTTGCTCGGATCACCGCCGAGCGATTGCACCTTCGCCTGGAAGAACGAATGCATTTCCCCGCCGACGATCATCGGCGCCTGCTTGCCCATGGCGATGTTGACGAAATTGGAGTTCGGCGTGACGTTGACCGAGAAGTCCGGCTTGGGACAAGCGCCGGCGTTGGCCGAGGGCTGGATCAGGTCGCCGAGGTGGTCGCCGTGCACGTGGCTCAGCAGCACCGCGTCGATCCGGCCGAGGCGCGGGTCATTCGGGCCGCGCACCGTGCGGCCCGGATCGTAGAGGAGGCGCGTGCCGTCCGGGTCCTCGAACACCAGCGCGCGGTCGAGCGGGCAGAACTCGCCGTCGTGGCTGCCGAGCGGCGTGACCTTGACTTTGGGGGCCTGCGGATCCGGCGTGGTGGCGCAGGCGGCGAGCGCCAGGCAGGCGATGGCGATAAGCGGGGCTTTCATGCGGTTCCTCCTCCTGGTTTCCCCTTCGAGCGGGCGATGTTACATCAGCACGATGTCGAATTGCTCCTGCGAATAGCCGCTTTCCACCTGCACCGAGATCGGCTTGCCGATGAAGTCCGACAGCATGGTGAGCGAGCTGGCCTCGTCCTCGAGGAACAGATCGATCACCGGCTGCGCCGCGATCACCCGGTACTCGCGTGCGTTGTTGAAGGCGCGCGCCTCGCGCAGGACTTCGCGCAGGATGTCGTAGCACACGGTGTGCGGGGTGCGTACTTCACCGCGCCCGGCGCAGGTGGGGCATGGCTGGCACAGCACGTGAGCCAGCGACTCGCGCGTGCGCTTGCGCGTCATCTCGACCAGGCCGAGGGTGGTGAAGCCGTTGAGCGTGATCCGCGTGCGGTCGCGTGCCGTCGCGCGACGCAGCTCGTCGAGCACCGCATTACGGTGCTCGACGCTCTCCATGTCGATGAAGTCGATGATGATGATGCCGCCGAGGTTGCGCAGGCGCAGCTGGCGCGCGATCGCCTGCGCCGCCTCGAGGTTGGTCTTGAACACCGTGTCGTCGAAGTTGCGGCTGCCGACGAAGCCGCCGGTGTTGACGTCGATGGTGGTCATCGCCTCGGTCTGGTCGATGACCAGGGTGCCGCCGGACTTGAGCTCGACACGGCGCGACAGCGCCTTCTCGATCTCGGTCTCGACGTTGTAGAGATCGAACAGCGGCCGCTCCCCGGTGTAGTGCTCGAGGCGGCCGCGCACCTGCGGCATGTACTTTTCGGCGAACGCGGTCAGCTTCTGGTGGTTCTCACGCGAGTCGATCACCACGCGCGCGGTGTCGGTGATCACCATGTCGCGCAGCACGCGCTGCGCGAGCGACAGGTCCTGATAAAGAAGCAGCGGCGGCTTCGCTCCCAGCGAGCGTTCGCGGACTGCGCCCCACAGCTGCCGCAGGTAGGCGAGATCGGCGCGCAGCTCTTCTTCGGACGCGGTTTCGGCGAGCGTGCGTACGATGAATCCGCCGTGCTCGTCGGGCGGCAGCAGCCCGCGCACGCGCTCGCGCAAAGCGGCGCGGCCGTTCTCGTCGCCGATTTTCTGCGAGATGCCGATATGCGGGTCCGCAGGGGAAGACAAGGCCGGGAGGTACACCAGCAGGCGTCCGGCGATGGAGACCTGGGTCGAGAGGCGCGCGCCCTTGGTGCCGATCGGGTCCTTCAGCACCTGCACCAGGAGCGGCTGGCCCTCGGCGAGGATTTTCTCGATCGGCTGCTCGACGCTGGCGCGGATGTCGCCCACGTGCAGGAACGCGGCACGCTCCAGGCCGATATCGACGAAGGCGGATTGCATGCCGGGCAGCACGCGCGCCACGCGGCCGACGTAGATGTTGCCGACGAGCCCCCGGCCCGCGGCGCGCTCGATCAGCAGCTCCTGCACCACGCCGGCGCCGGTAATGGCGACGCGCGTTTCCTGCGGCGTGACGTTAATAAGGATTTCTTCGCTCACGCAGCTTGTCGAGGAGATGGCTGGTCTCGTAGAGCGGCAGCCCCATCACGCCGGAATAGCTGCCGCGCAGCTCGACCACGAAGCGCGCCGCCCGCCCCTGGATGCCGTAGGCGCCGGCCTTGTCGTCCGCCTCGCCCGTGGCCACGTACTGGGCGATCTCGTCCTTGGAGAGGGCCTTGAGCTGCACTTCCGACACCGAAAGCGCGACTTCCAGCAGCTCGTAGTTCTTGACCGCCACCGCGGTGAGCACCTCGTGGCGCTTGCCCGCGAGCGCGGCGAGGATCTCCTCGGCCTGCGCGCGGTTGTCGGGCTTGCCGAAGATTCGGCCGTCGAGCGCGACCGTGGTGTCGGCGGCGAGCACCGGGGCCGGCGGCAGGTTGCGTTGCAGCATGCGGCGCCAGCCGGCTTCGGCCTTGGCCTTCGCCATGCGCTCGACATAAGCCGCGGGCGCTTCGCCGGCCAGCACGGTCTCATCGACGTCGGGGTTCTCGCCGACGCGCTCGCGGAACAGCAGCAGGTGGTAGCGCACGCCGATCTGCGACAGCAGCTCGCGGCGCCGGGGGCTGCGGGAGGCCAGGTAAATGCCGCGCTCGGGAATCGGGATCATATTGCTCATGCGCGATGATAAGGATGCCCGGTAAGGAGCGTGGCGGCGCGGTAAATCTGCTCGAGCAGCACCACCTGGGCCAGGGCGTGCGGCAGGGTAAGGGAGGAAAGCCGCAGAAGCAGGGCCGCTTCCTGCTTGATCTTCTCGTCCAGCCCGTCGGGGCCGCCGATCACGAACGCGGTTTCCTGCCGCAGCAGCGTGGAGAATTGCTCGGTCGTCAGGTCTTTGCCTTTCTCATCCAATGCCACCACTCGCAGGTTCTTGGGCCGGCTGAACTTTCCGCTTTTGAGGAACAGCCGCTCCACTTCGTAGCCTTTGGGCATGCGCTTCGCGTATTCCGCGCATGCCGCTTCCGCCCAGTCGGGCAGCCTACCGCTTAGCGCGACGACGCGGAGCCTGGGCACGTGCTTTCGCTTTCGCCTTCGCCTTTTTCTTCGGGGCCTTGGCGGGGGCTTTGGTCTCGACCTTCATCCGCACCGTCTTGCCGCCCCAGATCTCCTCGAGGTTGTAGAACTCGCGCACCGTGGGATGCATGATGTGCACCACCACGTCGCCGAGGTCGACCAGTACCCATTCGCCGCTCGACTCGCCTTCCACGCCGTACCACGCTCGCGCCGTGCTCGACCACGCGTTCCTGCACCCGGTCGGCGAGCGCCTTGAGCTGGCGGTTCGAGTCGCCGGTGGCGATCACGACGCGCTCGAACATCGTGGGCAGGCGCGCGGTATTGAACACCAGGATGTCGTAACCCTTCACGTCCTCGAGCGCCTCGACCACCAGGCGCTGCTTGGTGCGCAGGTCCATCACGCGTAAAGCCCGTGGCGGGTCACATAGTTCGCTACCGCGGGCGGCACCAGCGCCGAGATGTCCTCGCCGCGTGCCACGCGCTCGCGCACCTGGCTGGCGGAAATGTCCATGGGTTCGAAGGGAATGGTTTTCACCTTTGCATCGGTCAATCTGAATCCGGGCCGGGCGAAGACGGCGATGCTGGCGAGCTTGCGCACGTCGTGCGGTCGATGCCAGGAATCGAGCTTGCCGTACTGGTCGGCGCCCATCAGCAGCCAGAGCGGCGTTTCGGCGCCCAGCTCGAGCCTGAGCTCGCGCAGGGTATCGACGGTGTAGCCCGAGGCACCCGGCGCCAGCTCGCGCGCATCGATCTCGAAGCGCGGCTCGTCGGCAACCGCAAGGCTCAGCATTTCGACGCGCTGCGCGCCGCTCGCGACTGCCGGTGTGCGGTAGCGCGGCAAGCCGGTCGGCATGAAGAGAAGCCGGTCGAGGTCGAGCTCATCGAGCGCGGCGCGCGCCATCGCGAGATGCGCGTTGTGCACCGGGTCGAAGGTGCCGCCCAGGATGCCGACGCTCAGGCGCGGATTTCTCCGTGGCCGACAACGACGTATTTTTGTGTTGTCAGGCCTTCGAGGCCCACCGGGCCGCGCGCGTGCAGTTTGTCGGTGGAGATGCCGATCTCCGCCCCCAGCCCGTACTCGTACCCGTCGGCGAAGCGTGTGGAGGCGTTCCACATCACCGAGCTGGAGTCCACCTCGCGCAGGAAGCGCTCGGCGCGCGCGCGGTCCTGCGCCACGATCGCGTCGGTGTGCTGCGAGCCGTACTTGGCGATGTGCTCGATCGCCTCGTCGAGCCCCTTCACCACGCGCACCGAGACCACGGGCGCGAGCCATTCGGTGTAGTAATCCTTGTCGGTCGCCTTCTTGCCCTTCAAATATTTGAGCGATGCCGCATCGGCGCGCACTTCCACGCCTTTCTTCTGATAGATGGAAGAGATCTTCGGCAACACCTTGTCGGCGATTCCCTCCGCCACCAGCAGGGTTTCCATGGTGTTGCACGTGCCATAACGCTGGGTCTTGGCGTTGTCGGCGATGCGCACGGCCATCTCCGGGTCGGCGCTGTCATCGATGTAGACGTGGCACACGCCGTCGAGGTGCTTGATCATCGGGATGCGCGACTCGCGCGCCAGGCGCTCGATCAGCTCCTTGCCGCCGCGCGGCACGATGATGTCGACGTACTCGCGCATCGTGATGAGCTCGCCGACCGCGGCGCGGTCGGCGGTTGCCACCAGCTGCACCGCCGTTTCGGGAAGCCCGGCGGCTTTCAGTCCGGCCTGCACGCAGGCGGCGATCACGCGGTTCGAGCCGAGCGCCTCCGAGCCGCCGCGCAGGATGCACGCATTGCCCGACTTCAGGCACAGGGCCGCGGCGTCGGCCGTCACATTCGGGCGCGACTCGTAGATGATGCCGATCACGCCGAGCGGCACGCGCATGCGCGCCACCTCGATGCCGGTCGGGCGGCGCACGCGTTCCGAGAGCGCGCCCACTGGGTCGGCGAGCCCGGCCACCTGCTCGACGCCTTCGGCCATCTGCTCGACGCTCTTCGCGTTCATGGTCAGCCGGTCGACGAAGGCGGCGTCGCGGCCGGCCTTCTTCGCCTGCTTGGCGTCCGCAGCGTTCGCCGACAGGATTTCCTTCGCCTGCGAGCGGATCTCTGCCGCCATGGCGGCGAGCGCGCGGTCTTTCACCGCGGTATCGGCGCGCGCGAGCTCGCGCGCGGCGGCGCGCGCGCCCCGGCCCAGCTCTCGCATGTAGGTTTTCACCTGCATGGCGGGCATTCTAATGGCTAGGCGGTGCGCGCCGAGGCATGCAGCTCGAGGCCGAGCTTGGCGAACTCTTCCCAGGGTTCTTCGCCCTTGCCGACGCCCTTGACCGCGCGGTCGATGGTGGCGGCGTGCGAGATTGCGCGCGCCAGCGCCTTGGCGCTGTAGGGGCGGGCGGAGGCGATCGCGCGCTGCAGCGCCTTGCTCACCCACCCGCCCGGCGCCGAGAGCGCGAACAGCGCGCTCGAAATCGTGAACAGCAGGTAGGTCGGCGCCTCGCCTTCGCCGCGCAGCCCCTCGAGCACGCGCAGGTAACGCTCGGTGTCGCCCTTCAGCAGCGCTTCCGCCGCGGCGTTGGTATCGAAGCGCGCCACGTCGGCGACCGCATCGCGCACGGTTTCAAAGGAGAGCTCGCCTTCGGGCGCGAGCAGCGCGAGCTTTTGCACCTCCTGGTGCGCGGCGAGCAGGTTGCCTTCCACGCGGTCGGCGAGATACTCGAGCACTTCGGCCGGAGCGCTCTGCTTCTGCAGCGCGAGCCGTTTCTGCAGCCAGCCGGGCAGGGCGCCGCGCGCGACCTGCAGCACTTCCACCACCGCGCCGGCCTTGTTGAGCGCCATGAACCATGGCGTATCCCACCAGCCGCCGCCTTCGGGTCGCGGCATGGTGATGAGGAGCAGCGCCTCGGGACTCGGGCGTTCGCACCAGGCAACCATGGCCTCGGCCGCCTGCGCGCTCGGCTTGCCGCCGGTCAGCCGCAGCTCGACGATCTTCTTGCCGCCGAAGAGCGAGAGGCTGGCGCCGGCGTGCGCGAGCTCGCTCCAGTCGAACGAGCGTCCCGGCTCGTAGACCTCGCGCTCATCGAAGCCCTGCCGGCGTGCCGCGGCGCGTACCGCGTCCGCCGCTTCGAGCACGAGCAGCGGCTCGTCGCCGTGGATCGCGTACACCGGCGCGAGCTTTTTCGCGAGCTGCGCCGCCAGCTGCTCGGAGGGAACTCGCACCGGCTATTGGGCCGCGGGCTTCTGCGGCTTCGCCGCCGCCAGGCGGCGCAGGATCTGCTGCACCATGTCGGTCTGCATGTCGCGGAACAGGATCTGCTCCTCCTGCTCCTTGGCGAGGATCTCGGCGTCGTTGAACGTCACGTCGCGGGTGAGCTGGATCAGGCTTTGCGGCACGAAGTCCGTGCCCTTGCCGTCGTGCACGCGGAAGCCGACGCGATAGCGCAGCTGGAATTCGCGCACCTTGCCGGTGCCGGTGAGCGACAGCACTTCCTTCAGCCGCCCCTCTTCGGTGAACTGCATGATCGCATCGGCCTTCGCCGCGTCGTCGACCACGCGCGCGTTGGTGCCGGCCTGGATGTAGCGCTTCAGGTCGAGGGCGATGCCGCTGGTGGCCCCTGGCAGGTAGAGCGTCTCGAACGGCACTTCCGCCGTGCCGCGCAGCCGGAAGCCGCAGCCTGCGACGAGCAGCAGAATTGGGGTTAGGACAAATTTACGCCGGTCCAATTTGCTTCTCTATCAAATTACCAAATTCACCAAGCGGCCGGGCACCACCACCACCTTCTTCACGTTCTGGCCGGCGACGAAGCGCTGCACGTTGGCGTTCGACAATGCCAGGTTCTCGATCGTCGCCTTGTCGGCTTGCTTGGGCACCACGATCGAGCCGCGCAGCTTGCCGTTGACCTGCACCACCAGCTCGACCTCATCTTGCTCGAGCGCGGCCGGGTCGGGCTCGGGCCAGGACGCCTGCATGATGTCCTCGCCGAACTTCAGCTCGCGCCACAGATGGTGCGTGATGTGCGGCGCGAGCGGCGACAGCAGCCGCAGCAGAATGGACAGGCCCTCTTCGCTGGTGGCATCCCAGTCGGGAAGGTCTTCCAGCGCATTGAGAATCTTCATGCAGGCGGAGGCGACGGTGTTGAACTTCTGCCGTTCGATGTCGTCGTTCGCTTTTTTCAGCTCCAGGTGGATCTGATAACGGATCCGCCGCTCCACGTTGGCGCTGCGCTTCGCCTTGGAGAACTTGAGCGCGAGATCCCACACCCGCTTGAGGAAGCGGTAGGAGCCCTCGACGCTTTCGTCGCTCCATTCCAGCGTGCTGGTCGGCGGCGACGCGAACATGGTGTAGAAGCGCGCGGTGTCGGCCCCGTATTGCTCGATCAACGCCTGCGGGTCGACGCCGTTGTTCTTCGACTTGGACATGGTGCCGATGCCGTCGTACACCACCGCTCTGCCGTCCCTGGTTTTCGCAGAGACGATCGTCCCCTTGGCGTCGCGCACGACTTCGACGTTGGCCGGGTTGATCCATTCGCGCCGGCCGCTTGCGTCGGTGTAGTAGGACTCGGCGAGCACCATGCCCTGCGTCAGCAGGTTGGTGAAGGGCTCGGCAACCTTCTGCATCAGGCCGGTCTCGTCGCGCATCACGCGCTGGAAGAAGCGCGAGTAAAGCAAATGCAGGATCGCGTGCTCGATGCCGCCGATGTACTGGTCGACCGGCATCCAGTAGTTGGCGCGCTCGTCGACCATCGCCTTGTCCTGGCCGGGGCAGCAGAAGCGCGCGAAATACCATGACGAGTCGACGAACGTGTCCATGGTGTCGGTTTCGCGCCGCGCCGGCTTGCCGCACGCCGGACACTTGGTATCCAGGAACGAAGGCAGCTTGTTGAGCGGATTGCCCGTGCCGTCGGGCACCACGTCTTCGGGCAGCCGCACCGGCAGCTGCTCGTCCGGCACCGGCACGTCGCCGCACGCCGGGCAATGCACGATCGGGATCGGCGTGCCCCAGTAGCGCTGGCGCGAGATGCCCCAGTCGCGCAGGCGCCACTGCACTTGTTTTTCGCCGAGCTTCTTTCTTGCCAGGTCGGCCGCGATGGCATTCACGGCTTTTTGATAATCGAGGCCGTCGTAGGGACCCGAGTTGATGCACACGCCGTATTCTGCGTACTCAGGCCGCCACGGCGGATCGGTGCGCTCGCCCAGCGGATGGCGGATCACCGGCTTGATCGGCAGCTTGTATTTGAGCGCGAACTCGAAGTCGCGCTCGTCGTGCGCCGGCACGCCCATCACGGCGCCTTCGCCATAGCCCATCAGCACGTAGTTACCTACCCAGACGGGCAACTTCTCTCCGCTGAGCGGATGCGTGACGAACATGCCGGTGGGCATGCCCTTCTTTTCGATCTGTGCGAGCTCGGCTTCCATTGCCGGGCCGCGCTTGCACTCCTCGACGAAGGCCGCGAGCTTGGGGTCCTTCTTGGCGGCGAACACCGCAATCGGATGCTCCGCGGCCACCGCGCAGAACGTCGTGCCCATCAGCGTGTCGGCGCGAGTGGTGAAGACCCACAGCACGCGCTGCTCGCCGTTCAGTTCATAAGGGAAACCAACCCGCACACCTTCCGATCGGCCGATCCAATTCTTCTGCATCAGCTTCACCTGCTCGGGCCAGCCGGGCAGGTGGTCGAGCGCGGCGAGGAGCTCGTCGGCGTACGCCGTAATGCGCAGGAAGTACATCGGGATCTCGCGCTTCTCCACCAGCGCGCCGGTGCGCCAGCCGCGGCCCTCGATCACCTGCTCGTTGGCGAGCACCGTCTGGTCGACCGGGTCCCAGTTCACCACGCCGGTCTTCTTGTACGCGAGGCCCTTCTTGAAGAGGCGCGTGAACAGCCACTGGTTCCACTTGTAGTAGTCCGGCTTGCAGGTGGCGAGCTCGCGCGTCCAGTCGATGGCGAAGCCCAGGCTCTGCAGCTGCGACTTCATATAGGTGATGTTGTCGTAGGTCCACTTCGCCGGCGGCACGCGGTTCGCCATCGCCGCGTTCTCGGCCGGAAGGCCGAACGCGTCCCAGCCCATGGGCTGCAGCACGTTATGGCCGCGCATGCGGTGGTAGCGGGTGAGCACGTCGCCGATGGTGTAATTGCGCACGTGCCCCATGTGCAGCTTGCCCGACGGATAGGGGAACATCGAGAGGCAGTAGAACTTCGGCTTGCCCGGCGCCTCGGTGGAACGGAACGAGTGGTGGCTCGTCCAGAATGCCTGGGCGTCGCTTTCAACGGCCGCTGCGTCGTAAACTTCTTGCATTTGATCTATTTGGCGGAGCGGCGGATTATCGCATCCCTGATGAAGACGCTTTTGCTCGCATTGCTTCTCGCGGTAACCGCGCTGCCGCCGTCGGCGCAGGCGCAATCCGCGGCGACGGTGGACGGCGTGCAAATGCCGGCCTGGCTCGAGCGCGACGGCAAGCGCGCGCCGCTGGCGCCGGGCATGGAGCTGCGCGCGGGTGACCGCATCGTCTCCGGCAGCGGCGCGCGCGTCGCGGTGAAGCTCGCCGAGGGCAGCGTGGTCAAGCTCGGCGAGAACGGCAGGCTGGTGTTCAGCGAGATGCAGCCGGCGAAGGGCGTGTTCAAGGCCACCCTGCAGGTTCTGGAGGGTGCGTTCCGCTTCACCACCGAGCTGGTGGGGAAGGGGAAAAAGCGCGAGGTCAACGTGCGTGCTTCGCAGGTCACCATCGGCATCCGCGGCACGGATTTCTGGGGCCGCGCGCGCGGCGAGCGGCAGATCGTGTGCCTGTTCGAGGGCGCGATCGACGTCGGCGCCGACGGCGAGCCGCCGGTGCGCCTGGACCAGCCGCTGCAGTTCTATCAGCGCGACAAAGGCAAGACGCAGCCCGTCGGCATGGTCGACCCTAAGCAACTCGCGCAGTGGAGCCGGGAAACCGACATCGAGTCGGGCAAGGGCGCGGCGCGCCGCGGCGGGCGCTTCGCCGTCGAGCTCGCCACGCTCGAGAGCCAGAGCGGCGCGGGCGCGATCAGCCGTCAGCTGCAGGAGGCCGGCTATCCGGCGCAGGTCGCGCAGCGCAAGGTCGGCGAGAAATTGACCTACACCGTGCGCATCCGCCAGCTGCCTTCGCGCGAGGAAGCCGAAGCGCTCGCCGGCCAGCTCAAAGGTAAATTCGGCGTCAAGGATCCGAAGGTGGTCGGCTGATGAGGCTCCTTCTGCTTGCGCTGGCGTTCGCCATGGTGCCGGCCTGGGCACAGACCTGGCCGGCGAAGCCGGTGCGCTTCATCGTGCCCTTCCCCCCGGGCGGCTCGACCGACGTCGCTGCACGCACCGTCGCGGAAAAATTGTCGCGCGCCCTCGGCCAGCAGGTCGTGGTCGACAATCGCGGCGGCGGTGGCGGTGCCATCGGCACCGTGGAGGCGGCGCGCGCCGCGGCCGACGGCTACACGCTGCTTTTCGTCGCCGACCCGGTGATCACCCTGCACCTGGTGGTGAAAAACGTGCAATTCGACATGCAGCGCGATTTCGCCGCGATCACCCAGGTCACCACCCAGCCGATCGCGGTCGCCGTGCACTCCTCGGTCCCGGTTAAGTCGGTGCAGGAGCTTGTCGCCTACGCCAAGGCAAATCCCGGCAAGCTCTCCTTCGCGCACTCGGGCACGGGCAGCGGGCAGCACATGTCGGGCGAGCTGTTCAAGAAGATGGCGGGCATCGACATCGTGCACATACCGTACAAGGGCGGCGGTCCCGCGGTGCAGGACCTGGTCGCGGGCCAGGTTCCGATGGGCGTGCTCGGCTCCACGCCGCTCATTCCGCACCACAAGTCCGGCCGCATCCGCATCATCGCCTTCACCTCCAAAGAACGATTTCCACCCATGCCGGAGATTCCGACTCTGCACGAGTCCGGCCTTGCCGGCTTCGATACCACGCAGTGGCTCGGTATCCTGGCGCCGAAGGGGACGCCCGCTGAAATTATTTCAAGGGTGCATGTGGAAACCGCGAAGGCGCTCGCGTTGCCGGAGGTGAAGGAGCGCCTTGCGCAGGCCGCTCTGCAAGCCGTCGGCAGCACGCCGAAGGAATTCGAAGCGCTGATTCGCGCCGATCTCGAGCGCTGGACCGCAATTGCCAGGGAGCTGAAGCTCGAGCCGCAGTAAAATGCGGTGGCATTGTCGCTCCACCTCGAACACCTCAACCCGGAACAGCTTGCCGCAGTCACCCTGCCGGATGAGCACGCGCTGGTCCTCGCGGGCGCGGGCAGCGGCAAGACGCGCGTCCTGACCACGCGCATGGCTTGGCTGGTGAAGGGCGGGCGTGTCGCCCCCTCCGGCATCCTCGCCGTTACGTTCACCAACAAGGCGGCGCGCGAGATGCTGACGCGCGTCGGCGCCATGATGACGGTCAACCCGCGCGGCATGTGGATCGGCACTTTCCACGGCCTGTGCAACCGCATGCTGCGCGCGCATGCGCGCGAAGCCGGGCTGCCGGCGGCGTTCCAGATCCTCGACTCGCAGGACCAGCTCGCCGCGATCAAGCGCCTGCTCAAGGGCATGAACGTGGACGAGGAGCGCTTCCCGCCGCGCGAGGTGCAGTACTTCATCAACGGCAACAAGGAAGAAGGCGTGCGCGGGCGCGACGTGCCGCCGGCCGACGACGACAGCCGCCGCATGGCCGAGCTCTACACCGCCTACGACGAGCAATGCCAGCGCGAAGGCGTGGTGGACTTTTCAGAGCTGCTGTTGAGAAGCTATGAGCTTCTTACCCGAAACGAGATTTTGCGCGAGCACTATGGCCGGCGCTTCCGCCACATCCTGATCGACGAGTTCCAGGACACCAACCGGCTGCAGTACCGCTGGCTGAAGCTGATCGGCCGCCACTCCGTGCTGTTCGCGGTCGGCGACGACGACCAGAGCATCTACACCTTCCGCGGCGCCAACGTCGGCAACATGGCCGACTTCGAGCGCGAGTTCAAGGTAAAGCACGTGGTGCGCCTGGAGCAGAACTACCGCTCGCACGGCAACATCCTCGACGCCGCCAACGCGCTGATCGCGAACAACCGCAACCGCCTGGGCAAGAACCTGTGGACCTCGGCCGGCAAGGGCGAGCCGGTGCGCGTGTTCGAGGGCGAATCCGACAACGACGAGGCGCGCTGGATCGTGAGCGAGGTGCAGGCACTCGCGCGCGACGGCACGCGCCTGTCGCAGATCGCGGTGCTCTACCGCTCGAACGCGCAGTCGCGCGTGGTCGAGCACGCGCTGTTCTCGCAGGGCATTCCGTATCGCGTCTACGGCGGCCTGCGCTTCTTCGAGCGCGCGGAGATCAAGCACGCGCTCGCCTACCTCCGGCTGCTCGCCACGCCCGATGACGACAGCTCGTTCCTGCGCGTGGCGAATTTCCCGCCACGCGGCATCGGCGCGCGCACCATGGAGCAGCTCCAGGAAACCGCAAAGCAAGCGGGCGCGTCCTTGATGAAGGTGGCAGACGGCTCGAAGGCGGCGGTATTCAAGAAGCTGATCGATGACCTGAGAGTGGAGACGCAAGGGTTGCCGCTCAGCGAGCTGGTCGAGGTCGCGATTGCGCGCAGCGGCCTGGTCGAGCACTACAAGACCGAGCGCGAAGGCGCCGACCGCATCGAGAACCTGGCCGAGCTGGTGACCGCCGCGACCACCTTCACCGAAGAGGAGCGCGTGAGCGAGTCGGGCGAAGCGGTGGATCCGCTCACCGCCTTCCTCACCCACGCCGCGCTCGAAGCCGGCGAGCACCAGGCCGGCGAGGGCCAGGAAGCGCTGCAGATGATGACCGTGCACTCGGCGAAGGGCCTCGAATTCGACGCGGTCTTCATGACCGGCCTGGAAGAGGGCCTGTTCCCGCACGAGCAGAGCGCCATGGAGCGCGACGGCCTGGAGGAAGAACGGCGCCTCGCGTACGTGGCGATCACACGCGCGCGCCACCGCCTTTACCTGTCGCACGCGCAGACGCGCATGCTGCACGGCCAGACGCGCTACAACATCCCGTCGCGTTTCCTCGAGGAGATCCCGCAGCCGCTGTTGAAGTGGCTGACGCCGCGCTTCTCGAAGCAGAAGGCCTTCGCGCCCGACTTCTCACGCCAGACGCGCACTACGCTGGCGAAGCCTGCAAGAGATGTCGGCGGCTTCAGGATCGGGCAGAACGTGACCCATCCGAAGTTCGGCGCTGGCGTCATCGTCGACCTGGAAGGGCAGGGAGAGGACGTGCGGGTGCAGGTCAACTTCCGCGACCACGGCCTCAAGCAGCTTGCGCTTGCCGTGGCCAAGCTGCAGGCCGCTTAGACGGAGCTGCGGCGCCGAAGGCCGCGCGCCATGTCCACGCTGCACTTCGGTGCGCACC
Organism: uncultured beta proteobacterium; assembly: GCA_963810475.1. Taxonomy (GTDB): domain Bacteria; phylum Pseudomonadota; class Gammaproteobacteria; order Burkholderiales; family SG8-39; genus SCGC-AG-212-J23. Next base: position 288,878 of record CAWENY010000017.1, read on the forward strand.
GCACGACGATCGCCGATACCGCGCTCGAAGTCGGCTGGGACCTCACCGGCCGCGACCCTTCCACGCTCGGCCTGGAGAACGCCATCGCGGCGATCGAAGACGAGCTGGCGAGGCAACATGGCAGCCTCGTCAAAGGCGCCGCACCCGTGACGCGCGATGCGACGATCCGCGACATCGCGCTCGCCGCCGGCGTGCCCGCGGGCGCCGAAATGACCTTGGCCGTCGAGGCGGTGGAGCAGATGTTCCAGCGTCTGGCGGCGCGCGCGCCCGGACTTCCCGCCGGCCGGGAATTCGCCGGCAAGCTCCTGATCCTGCGCGAGCTCATGCACCACCTGGAATTCCCCTCGATCGTGATCAGGGCATAAAGGTTTAGCCGACGTAATTCTCGGCCAGGGTGATGGCCTTGGCTTTCGAAGTCACGATGTAGTCGAGCTCCGCGAGCTCGATGCGGTGCTGGAATGGCGTGTCGTCGTGGAAGCGGTGAGCATCGAGGTCATCCACCAGGAGAAATGCTCGGCGCGCCAGACCCGCTTGAGCGCGGTGGCAGAGTACGTGTTCAGCAGTTCGTCGTTCTTGTTCCGATGGTGGGACACCGGCATTTGTTTGAAACGCTCGGCGGGAGGTGTGGTCTCGGCTTCGGCGACGCTACGCCAACCTCCGGCATGACGTGCGCTATCCGCGGCCCATGGAGGAGCGGGCCACTGTAAGTCGTATCCACTGTGGCGAATGGGCAGGCCGGCGCGAGCCGGCCTCTTATTTTGCTGCAGGTTTGTGACGGTTGCGTGCCGTCATCGCGCCGTCATGGCAACAGGCAAGCATGCGTACCGTGAGACTTGGAACGCTTTGCTGCGCGCTGGCCGCGACCCTCTTCCCGCCGGATGCTTTCGCGTGGGGATTGCAGACCCATGTGTATCTCGCACAGTGGCTGCTCGCCGCTGCGCCCTTCGCCGATCCGCAGATCCGTGCCGCGGTACGGCGCCTGCCGCGCCTGGTCCTTGCCGGCGCGTGCCTGCCCGACCTGGCGCTCGCCGGGCGCGCGCTTGGGGTCGGCGCATTCCGGCGCGCGCACCAATGGTCGACGGTGCGGCGGCTGGCCGCGACGTGCTGGGACGAGGACCGCGCCATCGCGGCCGGGTACGCCAGCCATTTGCTCGCCGACGTGGTCGCGCACAACCGTTTTGTGCCCGAGCACGAGCGCCGCATCCTCGACGTCCCGCACCTGACCCACGCGCTTTGTGAGTGGGCGATGGACCGGCATGTGGTGCACGCGCTTGAGGCGCACCCCGCCGATCTGCTCATGGAAGAGGTACCTTCGCTCACCGAAGCCGCGGCGAGGGTATTTCGCTGTCCCGATCGGGTCGCCCGCCGCGGCATCATTTTTCTCGCGCGTGCCGAGCGCGCGCTACGCGGCTCGCGCTTGCCGCTCCTGTGCAGCCGGACCCTGAGCCTGCTTCAAGGCGACACGCGGCCGCAACTTGACGGCTACGTGCGCGAGGCCTGCAGCTTAGTGCGCCACGTCGGAGTCGGTTCTGCACGGTGCGCGAACCGCGCGCTGCAGCCAGAGCCCGATCAGCCGATCGCGAACGAGCCGGCGGCGATAAGTGCGCCGAGTGCACCGCCGGCGATCACGTCGCTCGGATAGTGCAGTCCGAGGGCGACGCGTGAGACGGCGGTCAGAGCCGTAAACGGCACCAGGAGGATCCAAAGGCCGGGATAGTGCGCGCAGGCGACGAGACTGAAAGCCATCGCGTGCAGGGTGTGGCCGGAGGGAAAGCTGAAGCGGTCGAGCACCGCGGCGCCCGCCGTGACGAGGGGATTTACTTCGAACGGGCGGCAGCGGAGCGTGCTGCGCTTGACCATCTTGTAGCAACACGTGCACACCGCCCCGACGAACGCCATGTGGAGCACCGGCATCATCGCGCCGGCCGGATCGGCGAGCAGCATAGCGAGCATGAGCGCATACCAGAACACGCCGTTGCCGAGCCAGCTTACCCCCCGCAGCGCGAGGGCTACCGGCCGCTGACGCGCCCGGTGGTTAGCTCGTACGCAAAGCAGCGCGTCCCAGTGCTGGAGGCGGGCGAGCGTGGCATCAAGCCGCCACATCGACGAGAACGGCCTCGAAATCCGCCACGATGCGTTCCCAGGTAAGCTGCTCCGCAGTCTTGCGCGCGGCGCGCCCGAGGGTGCGGGCGAGCTGCGGGTCGCGGGCGAAGTGCTCGGCATGCGCGATGAAGGCCGCCGCGTCTGCGAACGGGGCGAGCAGGCCGTTCTCGCCGTGCCGGATGACCTCGCGCGCGGCCGCGTAGTCGTAGGCCACGACGCCGAGGCCGCTCGCCATCGCCTCGATCGTCACGTTGCCCCAGGTCTCGCTCATGCTGGGAAACAGGAAAATGTCGGCCGATGCGTAATGCCGGGAAAGCTCGCCGTTCACTTTGCGTCCGGCGATCACATAGCCCACGTTGCGTTGTTTCAGGGTTTGTGCGAGAGGTCCATCGCCCACCAGAACCAGGCGCGTGTCGGGGCGCAGATGGCGCATCGCCTCGTAGGCTTGGATGACGAGCGCAAAATTCTTCTCGTGCGCGAAGCGGCTCACGCATAGCGCCACCGGCGTCTCGTCGCCGGCGCCCCAGGTCGCGCGCAGCTGGCGCGAGCGGCGCTCGGGAGAAAACACCGCCGGGTCGACGCCGCGGCCGACGACGCGCAGCCGCTCGAAGCGAATCGCGGCGAGGTCCTCGGCCATCTCGCGCGTCGGCACCATGGTGCACGCGGCGCGGTTATGGAAGCTGCGCAGGAAGGCGGCGACCGGGCGCGCGAGCCAGGCCATGCCGTAATCGCGCATGTACGTATGGAAGTTGGTGTGGAAGTCCGTCGCTACCGGGATGCCGAGGCGGCGCGCGGCGGCGAGCGCCGACCAGCCGAGCGGGCCTTCAGTGGCGATATGCACGATGTCCGGGCGCTGCTCGCGCCAGGTATTGGCGAGAGCGCGGCCGGACGGCATGCCCATCTTGAGCTGCGTATAACGCGGAATGGGAATGCCCGGCCGCAATACTTCGCTGAAGGCGGGCCTGTCCACCGCTTGGTCTTGGCCGTTCTGCCGTGGCCGCACCAGCTGGATGGTATGGCCGCGCTTCTGCAGCCCCTCGGCCATCAGTCCGATGGTGCGGGCCACGCCGTTGACTTCCGGCGGGTAGGTCTCGGTCACCATCGCGATACGCATTGCGCGCGCACACTACGCGCGCCGCGTGACCGGCCGGTGACCGCTTTATGAAAGGATGATTAACAGCCAGACCACACCGGCGTTCACCAAGGAGAGCATCACCGCGGCGCTGCCGATGTCCTTGGCGCGCTTCGCCAGGCGATGGTTCTCGAACGAGATGCGGTCGACGGTGGCCTCGATCGCCGAGTTCAGCAGCTCGACGATCAACACCAGGATCAGGCAGCCGATTAGCAGCGCGCGTTCGACGCCGCTCTGGCCCAGCCACAGCGCGAGCGGCGTAAGCACGGCCACCAGGACGAGCTCCATGCGGAAGGCGTCTTCGTGCCGCGCGGCCGCGGCGAGCCCGGAAAGAGAATAACCACAGGCATTGATGACCCGGCGCAAACCGGTTTTCCCCTTGTGGGGACTTTCTTCTAATTCGGTATTGCGAGCGTGAATGGCAACTGCTCCTGGGTCGAACGCCGACGGCTACGAACGAAGTCGATCACCGCGGCAAGGACTGGAAGGGGTGATGCGGCAGCTCGACCTGCGTCTGGAGGACTTCGAGATTGTCCCCGGGGCGCTGAGTGGACAGCAGTCCGGGCTGGAACGGCGGATATTTCAGGTCCGGGCGCTCCATCTGGTCCGGCACTTCGCGCATGCGGTAGAGGTTGACCGGGCCATCGACGCGATAGAGGTCGGCGTCGCGCAGGCTGAATTGCTGCAGCAGGAACTCCGTCATGCGTTGCGAGCAGTTGTCGGCCACTTCCAGCCGCACGGCGTCGCCGAAGCGGCGGTGCAAGAGCTCGCGCTGCGGCGCGGTGTGGAGTTTCTTACTCTCGAACAGGTCAAAGCTGCGGGTCACCCGGAACTGGTAGCACCCCTCGACGCTCATTCCCGAGAAGAGCTCTGCCATGTGGGCGTGGAGGATCGAGGACAGGAATACGAATGCGTACTGCGCGGCGCCGGCGAGCGCCTGTGGCAGCCGGATCATGCGCTGCAGGGCGCGCGGCGCCTGCACGATAGCCGCGCCGGAATTGCGCCCGAACGCGTCCGGCCCGGCGAGCTCCACCGCGAAGTTCAGGCTCTTATTCAATATGCGCGGGAATGGATGCGCTGCGTCCAGCCCAATCGGAGTGAGGACCGGCAGCAGCTCGCGGAAGAAATAGTCTTGGATCCATTGCCGCTGCGCGGGATTCCATTCCTCGTGTTTCGGAAAGACGATGCCTTCGGCGGCGAGCGCCGGCAGGACGGTCTGGTTGAGGACGTGGTACTGCTCGGCAACCAGCGCATGGGCTTCGCGGCTCACCGCGTCCAAGACCGCGGTCGGCGTCAGGCCGTCCGGGCCGGGCGCCGGCAGCCCGAGCTTCATCTGCTCCTTCAGCCTGGCGACGCGGATTTCGAAGTACTCGTCCAGGTTGGACGAGACGATGGTGATGACGCGCAGCCGCTCCAGCAGCGGCACCGTCTGGTCCTCCGCCTGTGCAAGCACGCGGCGATTGAACGCAAGGAAGCCGAGCTCGCGATTGAGGAACTGTGCCGGGAGCAAAAGTCTGCGGTTCATTCGGGAGCTGGAATTGAAAATTCTACCGACCCTATGCGACCGAAATATGACCGTCATCAGAAGGAAATAGCCCTGCAATGCTGCGTAGTTAGCTTGTGCACGGTCATGACCGACCATACTTCGAAGCATTACGACGGTGCCCTGGAGCACGCGCGCGAGTTGCTCAACGAGATGGGCGTGCGCGTGGAGCAGCAGCTCCTCGACGCCATCGAGTGCCTCCATACGGGGTCGCCGGCGCTGATCTCGCAGATCATGCGCCACGAGGCCCAGGTCAATGCCCTGGAGCGGGCGATCGACGAGTACACCAGCCAGATCATCGCGCGCCGGCAACCGGCAGCGAAAGATCTGCGCCTGCTCATGGCGCTGCTTGGCGCTACCACTGACCTTGAGCGCGCCGGCGACGAGTCGAAGAAGATCGCGCTCTATGCGCGCGGCATTTTTGCCGCCGGCCGGCCGCTTGCTCGCGCGCGTCGGCGAGCTGTGGCCGCTGGCGCACATGGTCCGCAACATGCTGCACGAGGCGCTGGTCGCAATCGAGGCGCTTGATCCGCACGCAGCCGCCTCGCTGGTGCGCCGCGATCTCGATGCTAACGACGGCTTCCGCACGGTTCTCCGGCGCCTCGCCGGCATGATGGTCGACGATCCGCGTTCTATTTCAGCCTGCCTCGACATCCTGTTCGTAGCCAAGTCGCTCGAACGTATCGGAGATCACGCCACGAACATCGGCGAGCACGCGGTGTACGCGGCGATGGGACGCGACGTGCGCCACGCCAGCGTGCAGGAGCTGGAACGGCTGGTACAGAAATAGATCGATCTAGCCGACGTAATTCTCGGCGAGCGTCACGGCCTTGGCCTCCGAGCTAACGATGTATTCCAGCTCCGCGAGCTGGATGCGGTGCTGGAACGGCGTGTCGTCGTGGAAGCGGTGGAGCATCGAGGTCATCCACCAGGAGAAATGCTCGGCGCGCCAGACCCGCTTCAGCGCCGTGGCGGAGTAGGCGTTCAGAGGTCTTCTTCGTCCTTGGATTTAAAATAGCCGGAAAAAGCTTCGAAGCCAGCACACGCACGTCGTTCACCGCCAGGTTCAGGCCCTTCGCTCCGGTCGGCGGCACGATGTGGGCGGCATCGCCGGCGAGGAAGAGGCGCCCATAACGCATCGGCTCGACCACGAAGCTGCGCATCGCGATGATGCCTTTCTGGAAGATGCGTCCCTCCGCCAGGGTCCAGCCTTCGCCGGTCGCCAGGCGGGTGTGCAGCTCTTCCCAGATGCGCGCATCCGGCCAGTTCTTCACCTCGTCCTGCGGATCGCACTGGAAGTAAAGACGCTGGATTTGCGGTGAGCGAGTGCTCACCAAGGCGAACCCACGCTCATGGTGCGCATAGATCAGCTCATCGGTCGAGGGCGGCGCCTCCACCAGGATGCCGAACCAGCCGAATGGGTAGCTGCGCGTGAACTCGTGGCGATGGCGCGAGGGAATGGAGGGGCGCGAAATCCCGTGAAAGCCGTCGCAGCCGGCGACGAAGTCGGAATGGATTTCCTCGACTTTGCCGTTGTGGTGGAAGCGCGTCTTGGGAGACGAAGAATCGAGGTCGAAAAGCGCGGCGTCCTTCACGCCGAACAGGATCTGTCCGCCGGCGGCCAGGCGCGCGGCGACCAGGTCCTTGATCACCTCGTGCTGCGCGTAGACGGTGATCGCTCGCCCGGTGAGCTCAGTGAGCGCGATCCGGTGGCTGCGGCCGCCGAAGCGCAAATAGATACCTTCGTGCACGAAGCCTTCGCGCTTCATGCGCTCGCCGACGCCGCTTTGCGCCAGCAGGTCGACCGTGCCTTGCTCGAGCACGCCGGCGCGGATCGTCGCTTCGATCTCCTCGCGGCTGCGCGACTCGATGACAACCGAGGCGATGCCTTCGAGGTGCAGGAGATGGGAAAGCAGCAACCCGGCGGGGCCTGCGCCCACGATGGCGACCTGCGTTTTCAAACCAGGTCCTTCGAAGCGAGGCGGCGCGCCGGAAAGCGCGCGCTGAAGCGGCTGCCCTTGCCGGGCTGGCTCTCGATCTCCAGTGTGGCATCGTGGCGCGCGAGCGCGTGCTTGGCGATCGCCAGGCCAAGGCCGGTGCCGCCGGTCTCTCGCGAGCGGCTGCGGTCCACGCGATAAAAGCGCTCGGTCAGCCGCGGGAGGTGCTCGGGGTCGATGCCGATGCCGGTGTCCTCGACGCTGAAACGCCCGCCGTCCGGCCCTTCGCGCCAGGTCAGGGTGATCGTGCCGCCCGCCGGCGTATAGCGGATGGCGTTGCTTACCAGGTTGCCGAGTGCGCTGACCAGCTCCGATTCGACGCCGAGGACGCCGCCGTGCGTTTCCTCGATCTGCATCTTTATCGTGTGGCGTCCGCCGGAAAGCGCCTCGGCGTCGGCCTTCAGTCGAAGGAGCAGCGGCCTCACGGCGATCTGTCGCTCGCCCGAAGCCGGTGGCGCCGAGTCGAGCGCCGACAGGGTAAGCAGGTCCTCGATGATGCGCTGCATGCGTGCGGCCTGCTCCTGCATCATTCCCAGGTAGTCACGCATGCGCTGCGGGTCGAGCTTGAGTTCGCGTACGGTCTCGAGGAATCCCACCAGCACCGTCAGCGGCGTGCGCAGTTCGTGCGACACGTTGGCGACGAAGTCGCGCCGCATGACGTCGACCCGCTCAGCCTGCGTGACGTCGCGCGACAGCAGCATCTTCTGCGACTGGCCGAACGGGATGAGCTGCAGTGACAGCGCGAGGGCCGGACCCCGGGCAATACGCACGGAGTCTTCGCTGCTGTTGAGATAGCCGATGAACTCCGGCTCGCGCACCAGGTTCGCGATGTTCTGCCCGAGGTCGGTGCCAGGGTCGAGCTGCAGCTGCACTTCCGCCGTGCGGTTGAACCACTCGATGCGGTTGGCGCTGTCCAGGATCACCACGCCGTCGGGCAGCGCCTGCACCGCGCGCCGCATGCGCGCCAGATCGTCCGCAAGCCCTTCTTCCCGCCGCGCCGTCTCGCGCTCAAGACGATGCAACGCGGCGAGCACTTCATCCCAGATGCCCTGGCCCTCGGGCACGGCGCCGGGCAGCGGATGGGCGAGCCAGCGCTCGAGCCGCGCGAGGTGGCGGACATGCCACACGAGCAACGCGCTGTCAAGCCGGCGGCGAAAGCTGCCCCATCCCCAGGCAGCGCCGAAGACGAGCGCGACAAGGGCCGCGGGCACGGCAAAGCCCGCGAGCGTGAGCAGGGTCCTTCTATAGATCAATCGGTGCGCAAGCCGTACCCCGAGCCGCGCACCGTGTCGATCAGGCGGTCGTGGCCGGTCGGCTCCAGCGCCTTGCGCAGCCGCCGGATGTGCACGTCCACCGTGCGCTCCTCGATGAACACATGGTCGCCCCAGACCTGGTCCAGCAGCTGCGTCCGGCTGTAGATGCGGCCGGGATGGGTCATGAGGAAATGCAGCAGGCGAAACTCGGAAGGCGAAAGCTCGAGCTTGCCGTCCTTGGTCGTCACTCGGCGCGACGCCGGGTCGAGGCGCAGGCCTTCGAGCTCGACCGCGTCGCCCGAGAGCTGCGGCGCGCGCCGGCGCAGCACCGCCTTGATGCGCGCGGCCAGCTCCTTGGGCGAGAACGGCTTGGTGAGGTAGTCGTCGGCGCCGGCTTCGAGGCCGGAGATCTTGTCCTGCTCCATCGCGCGCGCGGTCAGCATCAGGATGGGAAGATCTCGCGTGCGCTCGTCGGCGCGCAGCCGCCGCGCGAAAGCCAGGCCCGATTCCCCCGGCAGCATCCAGTCGAGCACCAGCACATCGGGCAGCGCATTGCGGATCGAGGCCTCGGCCTCCTCGGCGCTCGCGGCGCGCAGCACCTTGTGGCCGCTGTGCTCGAGGTTGACCGCGACCAGCTCCTGGATTTGCGGCTCGTCTTCGACGATCAGGACCGTCGCAGTCATATCTCTAGCTTCGCAGTACCGGTATGCCGCACATCGGTGCCCTTGACGATATAGATCACGTACTCGGCCATGTTCTTGGCGTGGTCGCCGATGCGCTCGATCGCCTTTGCGATCCACACGATCTCGAGCGAGGTGGTGATGGTGCGCGGGTCCTCCATCATGTAGGTGATGAGCTGGCGCAGGATCGAGCGGAACTCGGTGTCGATGCCGGCGTCGTCGCGGATCACTTCAGCCGCGCCTTCGCAGTCGAGCCGGGCGAAGCAGTCGAGCGTGCGCCGCAGCATCGAGATCGCGGCTTCGGCCGCGTGCCGCACTTCGACCACCGGCGGCGCCTGCGTGCCGCCGCGCTCGTGGATGTTCTTCGCCATGCGCGCGATCTTCTGCGCCTCGTCGCCGATGCGCTCCAGATCGGTGACGGTCTTCATGATGGCGAAGATCATGCGCAGGTCGCCGGCCGCCGGCTGGCGGCGCACGATGAGCTGGCTGCAGTCCTCGTCGATCGAGACTTCCATCGCGTTCACGCGGTGGTCGGCCTCGATCACCTCGTCGGATAGCGCGATGCTGCCGGTGGTGAGCGCGTCGATCGCGCGCCGGATCTGCGACTCCACCAGCCCGCCCATCGCCAGCACGCGCGAGCGGATCGAGCCGAGGTCGAGATCGTATTGCTTGGAAGCGTGGTCGCTCATCCAAACCGCCCGGTGATGTAATCCTCGGTCTGCTTCATCTTCGGCTTGATGAAGAGCTCGTCGGTGACGCCGAACTCGATCAGGTCGCCGAGGTACATGTAAGCCGTGAAGTCCGAGACGCGCGCCGCCTGCTGCATGTTGTGCGTCACGATGAGGATCGTCACCCGTTCCTTGAGGTCATGCATCAGCTCCTCGATCGAGGCCGTGGCGATCGGGTCGAGCGCCGAGGTCGGCTCGTCGAACAGCAACAGCTCCGGATCGGTCGCGAGGGCGCGCGCGATGCACAGGCGCTGCTGCTGCCCGCCGGAAAGATTGTACGCCGGCTGGTGCAGGCGATCCTTGACCTCGTTCCAGAGCGCAGCGTCCTGCAGCGCGTGTCTCCACCTTCTCCTCGAGGCGGCGGCGCGAGCCTTCGCCGCGCACGCGCAGCCCGTAGGCCACGTTCTCGAACACGGTCTTCGGGAACGGGTTGGGTTTCTGGAACACCATGCCGATGCGCATGCGCACTTCGATCGGGTCGACGCCGCTCGCCAGCAGGTTGGTGTTGTCGGGTTGCAGCACGATTTCGCCTTCGTACCGGTTGCCCGGATAGAGGTCGTGCATGCGGTTGAAGCAGCGCAGGAAGGTGGACTTGCCGCAGCCCGACGGGCCGATCAGCGCAGTCACCTTGCGCTCGTGCACCGGCATGTTGATGTCCTTCAGCGCGCGGAAGTCGCCGTAGTAGAAGCTGAGCTTGCGCGATTCCGCCTTGGTGACCAGCATCTCGCTCATATGCGTTTCCGGTGCGGACATCATAGACCTCTGATCTTCCTTCCTACCATTTGATATTGCGCCGCAGCCGATAGCGCAGCCAGATCGCCAGCCCGTTCATGGCGAGCGTCATGATCACCAGCACGAAGCCCGCCGCGGCGGCGTTGGCATGGAACGCGGCCTCCGGCCGCGAGGTCCAGTTGAACATCTGGATCGGCATCACGGTGAAGGGCGACATCAGCCAGTCGAACGACAGGAACGGCGGCTCGGCCTGCACCGGCGCCGGCGGCAGGAAGGCGATGAAGGTGAGCGCGCCGATGGTGATGATCGGCGCGGTCTCGCCGATCGCGCGCGCCATGCCGATGATCACGCCGGTCAGGATGCCGGCCGAGGAATACGGCAGGATGTGGTAGCGCACCGTCTGCCACTGCGTGGCGCCGAGCGCGTACGACCCCTCGCGGATGGCTTGCGGAATGGAGCGGATCGCCTCGCGCGTGGCGACGATCACCACCGGCAGGATGAGCAGCGCGAGGGTCAGCCCCGCGGTGAGAATGCTCTGCCCGAGGCCGAACTGGTAGACGAACAGGCCGAGGGCGAGCAGGCCGTAGACGATCGAGGGCACGCCGGCGAGGTTGGTGATGTTGATCTCGATCACGTCGGTGATCCAGTTCTTCGCCGCGTATTCCTCGAGGTAAACGCCGGTGGCGACGCCGAGCGGCACGGCGAAGAACGCGGTGGTCAGCATCACCAGCGTCGAGCCGACCCATGCCGAGAGGATGCCGGCCTGGCCCGGCCGGCGCGACGGGAAGTTGGTGAAGAACTCCCAGGACAGGCGCCCGGCGCCGTCGATCGCCATGTCGAGGAACAGGGCGACGAAGGTCAGCACGCCGATCATCAGCGCTACCAGGCCGCACAGAGCGAAGATGGCGTCCCAGCGCTTTCGCTTCCTGATCTGTGCCTTGAAATCCTTCACCTTCAATACGCCTCGCGGAAGCTCTTGCGCAGCAGGTGGCCGCCGATGTTGCAGACCAGCGTGAACAGCAGCAGCGTCAGCCCGGCGGCGAAGATCGTCTGGTAGCCGACCGAGCCGTGCGGCAGGTCGCCGAGCGCCACCTGGACGATGAACGCGGTGATGGTCGCGGCGGGCTCGAGCGGATTGAAGGTCAGGTTGGGCTGCATGCCGGCGGCGACCGCGAGGATCATGGTCTCGCCCACCGCGCGCGAGATGCCCAGGATGTAGGCCGAGGCGATGCCCGAGAACGCCGCCGGCACCACCACTTTCACCGCGGTCTGGAAGCGCGTCGCGCCGATCGCGTAGGAGCCCTCGCGCAGGCTCATCGGCACCGCGCGCATCGCGTCCTCCGAGATCGAGCTGACGTAGGGGATGATCATGATGCCCATCACGATGCCGGCCGAGAGCAGGTTGAAGCCCGGCAGGTCGGGATAGATGCGCTGCAGGAGCGGGGTGACGAACAGCAGCGCGAAGTAGCCGTACACGATGGTCGGCACGCCGCCGAGCAGCTCGAGGAACGGCTTCGCGATCTCGCGCAGCCGGAACGGGGCGAACTCCGAAAGGTAGATGGCGATGATGGTGCCGAGCGGAATCGCGATGAGCAGCGCCACCGCGGAGCTGGTGAGGGTGCCCGAGAGCAGCACCATGATGCCGAAGTGCGCGTCGTCGAAGAGCGGCGTCCACTGGGTGTCGGTGAGGAACTTGCCGATCGGCACCTGCTCGAAGAACACCACCGATTCCTTGACCAGGATGTAGACGATGCCGACGGTGGTGAACACCGAGACCAGGGCGGCGAAGAACAGGACCAGCTCGATCAGCCGCTCGCGGATGATGCGCGCGCGCCGCCGCGCGAGGCGCTGCCTCTGCGGCGAGGCATCCATCAGGGTGGACGGGCCGGGCACGGCGGACATGAAAATGCTCCGGAATTCTATAGAAACAGAAACCCGCCGGGGACGGCATTCCGCGGCGGGTTTCGGGTCAGCAGAGGCGCTCTACAGCTTGGCTTCGCGCTTCAGCAGCTCTTCGATGGTGACGCCGACTTCCGCCACGCCGCCGAACACGGTGCCCTTCTTGCCCTTCTGCACGTGCTCGAGCGCCGTCTTGTACGCCGAGTCGGGCAGCGGCACGTACTTCACTTCCTTCGCCAGCTTGGCGCCGTTCTTCATGTAGTACTCGATGAACTCCTTCACTTCGGGCTTGCCGAGCGACTTCGAGCTCACGTAGATGAAGATCGGTCGCGCGAGCGGGGTGTAGGCGCCCTTGAGAACCGCCTCCATCGACGGCTCGACCGCCTGGCCCTTGTCGTTGACGATCGGCACCGCCTTCAGCTTGTCCTTGTTCTCGATGTAGTACGCGTAGCCGAAGTAGCCCAGGCCGTTGACGTCGCGCGAAACGCCGGTCACCAGCACGTTGTCGTCTTCCGACGCGGTGAAGTCGCCGCGCGAGGACTTCGACTTGCCGACCACCGCTTCGGTGAAGTAGTCGAAGGTGCCCGAGTCGGCGCCCGGCCCGAACAGCTTCATCGGCTGGTCCGGCCACGCCGGATTGACCTGGTTCCAGCGCGTCACCTTGCCTTGCGCGGCGGGCTCCCACATCTTCTTCATCTCGGCCACGGTGAGCTGCTTGATGAACGTGTTTTTCGGGTTCACCACCACCGTGAGCGCGTCGAACGCCACCGGCAGCTCGAAGTACTCGATGCCGGCCTTCTGGCAGTCGGCCATTTCGGCCTTGAGGATCGGCCGCGACGCGTTGGAAATGTCGGTCTCGCCGCGGCAGAATTTCTTGAAGCCGCCGCCGGTGCCGGAGATGCCGACCGTCACCTTCACCTTCTGCTTCTTTGCTTTCTGGAAATCTTCGGCGACGGCCTCGGTCACCGGGAACACCGTACTGGAGCCGTCGATCTTGACGATCTGCGACTGGGCGAACACCGGGGTGGCGGCCAGTGCCGCCGCGATCAGGGATACAGGCAACGATAGGATTTTCATGGCCGGCAGCCTACGCGCCGCCCATTACCGATTTATGACTGCAGAAGGACTTTGTAATCTTCCGCGGCGGCCGCGACCACGCGCGCGGCATGCGCGGCGCCGTAGACCTGCTGCACGGCGATCTGTGCCGGGGTCCCGGGCACCAGCTTGTAGGTGGTGAAGTAATGCTGCAGCCGCTCGACCAGGATCGGCGGCAACTCGCGAAGATCGGTGACGTTGCCCCAGACGAAGTCGGCTTCCAGTACCGCGATCAGCTTGTCATCGGCCTCGCCGCGATCCAGGAGCTGCAGCCCGCCCACCACGCGAGCCGGGACGATGATCTCGGCGCGCTGGATCGGCCGCTCGGACAGCACGCAGATGTCGAGCGGGTCGCCGTCGCCGCGCTCGGCACCCGGGCACAGCGCCGCGACTTTCGCGCCGCAATAGGTCCTCGGCACGAATCCGTAGAGTGAAGGCGGTTGCGACGAAGTGCGTTGCGGCCGGTCGACGCGCAGGTAGCCGCTCGCCTTGTCGACCTCGTACTTGATGAGGTCGAACGGGGTGATCTCGATATAGGCGTTGACCCAGAGCGGCAGCTCGCGCCCGGCTTCGAGTCCGTGCCACGGGTGCGGCCGCCATTCCGCGTGCTTCATATATGAAGCGCGATGGCCGCCGCGGTCATCCCGGCCCATACAGCGGCGATGAGAATCCACGAAGCGCCTTTGTGCACCCCGATTTGCTCCTGCGCGCGCTCGCGGCACTCGGCGAGGACCGGCGAAGGAACAAACCGCACCGCAGCCGCGATGGCGAGCGGCACGAAGATCAGGTCGTCGATCAGGCCGAGGATGGGAATCGCGTCCGGCACGAGGTCCACCGGCGTGACGGCGTAAGCGACGAAGCCGGCGACCACCAGCTTCGCGTACCAGGGCGTCTGTGGGTGGCGCGCGGCGAGGTAGAGGGCGAAAAGCTCGACCTTCAGGCGCCGCGCGCGCTCGCGCCAACTGTTCATGACGAGGAACGATAGCGGCGTTCCATCTCACGCGCTACTACCGCCTCAGGCAGGTAACGCGTGCCGCCGAGCCATAGTTCTTTCTTGCCGAGCCGCGCGCGCTCGCCGTGGTTGGCAAAGCCGCTGGCCAGCACGATGCGGCCGCCCCTGATCTCGCCGGCATCCATAAAGGGGTTGAAAAACGCCGGCGTCGCGACCAGCACCTTGCCGCGTACCGGCACGAGGTCGATCGCCCCCCACATGGTCCACCAGCGCCCGCGCCAGCGCCGGCCGCCGCGGCGCGCGAACGTGCGCAGGATATGCATGGCGCCGTCGATCCACGGGTGGGCGAGGCCGTCGATGCTGTTGGTCAGCACCGAAATCGCGAGCTCCTCGTTCGGAACGACGACCGTTCGGGTGATGTAGCCCTGCAGCCCGCCCGAATGGCCATACCAGCGCCAGCCCGCCAGCGTGCCGCTGATGATGCCCAGGCCGTAGTAGCGCTCCACGCTCGAATGCGGGTCGCGCCAGCGCGGCCGCAGCATTTCCCGCCGTGGCGCCAATTGCGCAAAGAAGCGCACGAGATCCGCGGCGGTGCTGACAAAGCCGCCCGCCGGACCGATCGCATTCGTATCGAAGTCGCCGGGAATGACGAGCCGCTTTCCCGCGGGCAGGCGGCCGGTATGGCCGCGCGCAAATGGCACCCCGCGCGGTAACGGCATATCCGGCGTCGTCTCTTTCAGCCCGGTCGCCGCGACGACTTCGCGCGCGATCCACGAGCGGTAAGACTCACCGGTGATTGCCTCGATCGCCATGCCGAGCAGCGCGTAGCCATGGTTGGAGTACTTGAAGCGGGTGCCGCGGCGCAAGATCGGCGCCGCTCTGAGATCGGCCAGCACTTCGGTGCGGCTGAGGAACGGCCGCCGGTCCGAGAACTGGCCGGAGTCGCGACCGTCGCGCACCAGGCCGGCACTGTGCGACAGCAGCTCCTCCAGCGTGACGCGCCCAGCGGCCGGATGCAGCCCGCCGACGTAGCGGCCGATTCGCTCATCGAGCTTCAGCTTGCGCTGCGCGCGCAGCTTCATGATTCCGGCGGCGGTAAAGCTCTTCGAGTGGGAAGCGACGCGAAAACGATGGCGCGGCGTGAGCGGCGCGCGCTTACTCAGGTCCGCGTAGCCGAACGCTTGCTCGAGCACTACGCGTCCGCGATGGGCGACAGCGATCACGCAGCCGGGCTGGTCGTAGAGCCGCCGCTGGAACTCGAGCCAGCTCGCCAGGTACTCGAGCGCCGGCGCGAGTGAGCTACTCATCGACGATCAGGCGCTTGCCCAGGCTGATGGATTCGTCTTGCGCATAGCCGAGGCGGCGGTAGAACGCGACCGCCGCCGGATTCGACGCACGCACCTGAAGATTGATCTTCGGGCAGCCACGCTCGAGCAGCAGCCGCTCGACGTGCTCCACCAGCGCGCGGCCATACCCGCGCGCGCGGAAGCGCGGCGCCACCGCGAGGTAATTCATCCAGCCGCGGTGGCCTTCGTAGCCCGCCATTACCGAGGCGATCAACGCTTCGTCCACGACCCCGACGAGAAACAGCTCGGGCTGCACCTCCAGCTTGCGCGCGATGTCCTTGTGCGGGTCGTTCCAGGGACGCGTCAGCCCGCACTCGTCCCACAATGCGACCACGGCGCCTTCGTCGGCCGCGTGGAAAGTCCGGATGTGCATCACGCCAGCGCCGCCACCGCGATGTAGCGCAAAAGCCTGCCCGTCGCCATGAATCCCAGCACCGCGGCCCAATGAATCCGCAGCCAGCCGGCGGCGACGGAGAGCGCATCGCCGACGATCGGCAGCCACGCGAGCAGGGTGACCGGAGCGCCGTAGCGCCGGACGCGCTGGATGGCCTTGGAATCGAGCTTCTTCGCTGGAATGAAACGGCCGATCAGATAGGACGTCATGCCGCCGGCGGTGTTGCCGACGGTCGCGACGGCGACTGCGAGAGCGGCGTTGTCGGGATAGTGCTGGAGGTAGGCGAACAGCGCCGCTTCCGAAGGCAACGGAAACAGCGTCGCGGCCGCGAAGCTCGCGGCGAACAGGCCCAGCAGTGCCTCCATGCTAAATTCACCGGCCTTGAAAAATGACTACCTCGAACGGATCCTGAAGTCGCGCGTCTACGACGTCGCGATCGAGTCGCCGCTCGATCCGGCGCCGGGACTTTCCAAGCGCCTCGGCAACCGCCTGCTCATCAAGCGCGAGGACCTGCAGGCGGTATTCTCGTTCAAGCTGCGCGGCGCCTACAACAAGATGGCGGGACTGCCGGCCGCGCGACTGCGGCGTGGCGTGATTGCGGCGAGCGCGGGCAACCACGCCCAGGGCGTGGCGCTCGCCGCGCAGCGCCTCGGATGCAAGGCGGTGATCGTGATGCCGATTACGACGCCGCGCATCAAGGTGAACGCGGTCGCGGCGCGCGGCGCCGAGGTAGTGCTGCACGGCGACTCGTACGCCGAGGCTTACCAGAAGGCGCTGAAGCTCAAGCGCGCTCGCGCCCTCACCTACGTTCATCCCTTTGACGACCCGGAGGTGATCGCGGGGCAGGGCACCATCGGCATGGAGATCCTGCGCCAGCATCCGGGCACGATCGACGCGATCTTCGTCCCGGTCGGCGGCGGCGGCCTGATCTCGGGCATTGCCGCATATGTGAAGCGCGTGCGTCCGTCGATCAAAGTCATCGGCGTCGAGCCGGTCGATGCGGCGGCGATGGCGCGCTCGCTCAAGGCCGGAAAGCGCATCAAGCTCGACCATGTCGGCCTGTTCGCCGACGGCGTCGCGGTGAAGGAAGTCGGGCGCGAGACCTTCCGGCTGTGCCGCAGCCTGGTGGACGAGATGGTGCTCGCCGACACCGATGAGATGTGCGCCGCGATCAAGGACGTGTTCGAGGACACGCGGGTGGTGCTCGAGCCCGCGGGCGCCCTGGCCATCGCGGGCGCCAAGGCCTGGGTGGAAAAGCATTCGTTGAAAAACAAAACCCTCATCGCGGTTGCCTCAGGCGCCAACACCAACTTCGACCGCCTGCGCTTCATCGCCGAGGAAGCCGAGCTCGGCGAGCACCGTGAAGCGCTGCTCGCGGTGACCATCCCCGAGCGCCCCGGCAGCTTCCGCAAGTTCTGCTCTTTGCTCGGCGCCCGCAATGTCACCGAGTTCAATTACCGCATCGCCGACTCGAACGAGGCGCACATCTTCGTCGGCGTCGAGGTGCAGGGGCGAGAGGAGACCGGACGGATCGTGCGCGGCCTGAGAAAGCATGGGCTCACTACGCTGGACCTGTCCGACAACGAGATGGCGAAGCTGCACACGCGGCACATGGTGGGCGGTCGCGCGCCATTCGCGCGCAATGAACTGCTCTACCGGTTCGAGTTTCCGGAGCGTCCCGGCGCGCTGATGCGCTTTCTCGACAGCATGCGCAGCGACTGGAACATCAGCCTGTTCCATTACCGGAACCAGGGTGCGGACTACGGCCGGGTCCTCGTGGGAATGCAGGTGCCGCGCGACGAATTCGGCCAGTTTCGGACGTTTCTGAAAAAGCTCGGCTACCCGTACGCCGACGAGACCCGCAACCCGGCCTACAAGCTCTTTCTCCTCTGATGGCCGGGCGCGCGCCTTTCCTTCCGGAGAAGGTCGCGCGCTACATCCACGAGCATTCGGTGCGCGAGCCGCTGGTGCTGCGTGAATTGCGCGAGGCGACGAAGGCGGTGCCCATGTCCGGCATGCAGATCGGCGCCGACCAGGGCCAGTTCCTGCAACTGCTGGTGCAGGCGATCGGCGCCAGGCGCTGCCTGGAAATCGGCACCTACACGGGCTACAGCGCGCTCGCAGTGGCCCTCGCGCTGCCCAAGGATGGCCGCATCATCTGCTGCGATATCAGCGAGGAGTGGACCGCGGTGGGCAAGCCGTTCTGGAAGAAGGCCGGCGTCGAGAAAAAGATTGATCTGCGCATCGGCCCTGCGCTCGAAACCCTGAAGGGCCTCAAGGGCCCGTTCGACTTCGTCTTCATCGACGCGGACAAACCGAACTACGCCAACTACTACGAGGCCTGCCTGCCTTTGGTGCGCCGCGGCGGGATCATCGCCATCGACAACACCCTATGGTCGGGCTGGGTAGCCGAGAAGGACCGCAGCGACGCCGATACTGTGGCGCTGCGCGCATTCAACGACAAGCTGCACCGCGACGACCGGGTCGCCTTGTCGATGCTGCCGCTCGGCGACGGCGTGACGCTGGCGCTCAAGGCTTGAAGTAGTTTTCGTCGGCGTAGCAAACGGGTGAGGCGAGCTTGCTGTCGCCCGGCTCAGGCTCGCCGAGGAACGCCAGGCCTTCCGGGTCGCGCCGGTAGACCCCGCGCTCCGTCACCACGTAATCCAGCGGGATGTCCCACGATTGCGGGTGGATCGTGTCCATCTTCGCCAGCTCGTAGGTCACCCCGATGGTGAGCGGTCGCTTTGGGAGGCTGGCAAGGGTGCGGTCGAAAAATCCGGCGCCGTAGCCCAGCCGGTAGCCTTGCGGGTCCCAGCCGTTCATCGGAAGTAACACGGCTTGGGGGATGATCTCGGCTGACCCAACGGGGTAAGGAATGTTCAGCGCGCCCATCGCCATGTCGACGCCCGGATGCCATTCGCGGAAGATAAGCGGAGTTTTTGGCGCCACGACCACCGGAAGCGCGGTCAACGCCCCCCGGGCGCGCAGCGTTCTGGCAAGATGGCGGGCGTCGTATTCGCCCTTGATTGGCCAGCAGAAGGCGAAGCGGCAGCGGGCGAGACCGGGAAAAGAGCGCTCAAGAATGACGTCGATCCGCCGGCGCCAGGAGTCGAGCACCGAGGGCGCGAGTGCCGCCCGTGCCGCGATCAGTCGTTCGCGTTCGGCCTTGCGCCAGGCTTTTAGCGTTGTGGGATCCATGGGGGTTTCGTTAGTTTATGATTTTTAAGCTTTTCCGCAACCTTGCGGCCGCTTTGTGCTGCATTGCCGCCCAGGCCGTAGGGGCCAACTCAGGTGCCAGGAGCGCCGCCGACGACTCCCTCCTGGGGGCCTACGACGCTTATCGCGCCGGTGACCCGGTCAAGTTCGCAAAGCACGCCGCCAGGATCGAAGGCCACCTGCTCGAGCCGTGGCTCGACTATTGGCGGCTTTCGATGCGCCTTGAGGACGCCTCCAACCGGGAAGCGCGCGAGTTCTTCGCCAAGTATCCGAACGACTACGTGTCCGAGCGCCTGCGCAGCGACTGGCTGCGCGTCCTCGGCAAGCGCGCCGACTGGACCGAGTTCGACCGCCAGTCCCCGCTTTATACGCGCGACGACCTGGAAGTGGCCTGCTATCGCTGGAGCTCGCGCATCGAGCGGGGCGACGAGCTCGCTCTGGCCGACGCGATGGCCATGTGGCTCGAGCCGGTGGAGTTGCCTGAAGGCTGCCAGCGGCTGAGCCTTACCCTTTCCGCGCGCGGCCGGCTTTCCGTCACCGACATCTGGCGCCGCGTGCGCGTGCTGTTCGAGCACGGCCAGATCACCGCCTCGAAGACCGCGCTCGCGCTGCTGCCGAAAAAAGAGACGCCCGACGAGCGCATGCTCGCCGAAGCGGCGCGCCAGCCGAAGCGCCTGCTCGATCGGCTGCCGAAAGTGCTCGAGACGCGCGCGGCGCGCGAAGTCGCGGTCCTGGCCGCGGTGCGTGCTGCACGCAGCGATGCCGCCGGCACCGCCGCGGCGCTCAACGGCGCGCTCGGCGAGCACTTCTCGCAGTCCGAGCTGCGCTATCTCTGGGGCCTGGTCGGCTACGAAGCGGCGCGCGAGCACCACGAGCGCGCGCTCGAGTGGTATGCGCGTGCCGGCACCGCGCAGCTGGAGGATCGCCACCTTGCCTGGAAGGTGCGCGCGGCGCTGCGCGCCGGGCAATGGCAGGTGGTGCGCGAATCGATCGATCGCATGTCGCCCGCATCCGCGAACCACCCGGCCTGGATCTACTGGTATGGCCGGGCGCTCGCGGCGCAGAAAGAGGACATGGCGAGCCGCGCATTTTTCCTGCGCATCGCCGGCCAGAGCGATTTCTACGGCTTGCTGGCGAACGAGGAGCTGGGTTACCTCGTCGCGTTGCCGCAGGAGACCTATACGCCGAGCGAGGCGGAAGTCGCCGCCGCCGGCGCCGAGCCTGGACTGGCGCGCGCGCTCGAGCTCATTCGGCTGGGCATCCGCGTCGAGGGCGTGCGCGAATGGCTGTTCGCCATCCGCTCGTACGACGACCAGAAGCTGATCGCCGCGGCGGAGCTGGCGCGCCGCGCCGGCGCCTACGATCGCGCGATCCATACCGCCGATCGCACCTCGCGCATCCATAACTATGCGCTGCGCTATCCGGTGCCCTACCACGACGTGTTCCGCGAGTACGCCAAGTCACACGGCGTCGACGAAGCTTGGGTGCTCGGCCTGGTGCGGCAGGAAAGCCGCTTCAACACCGACGCGCGCTCCAGCGCCGGCGCCGCCGGCCTGATGCAGGTGATGCCCGGCACGGCGCGCTATGTCGCCGCGCGCCTCGGGCTGCGCAACTACCGCGCGAAGAACGTGACCGAGATCGAAACCAACGTGACGCTCGGCACCGGCTACATGCGGCTCGTCATGGAGCAGCTCGGCCACCCGGTGCTCGCCTCGGCCGCGTACAACGCCGGTCCGTCGCGCGCGCGGCGCTGGCGGGATACGCGCTCGCTGGAAGGCGCGGTGTACGTCGAGTCGATTCCCTTCTCCGAGACGCGCGACTACGTGCGCAAGGTGATGGCCA
Organism: uncultured beta proteobacterium; assembly: GCA_963810475.1. Taxonomy (GTDB): domain Bacteria; phylum Pseudomonadota; class Gammaproteobacteria; order Burkholderiales; family SG8-39; genus SCGC-AG-212-J23. Next base: position 309,790 of record CAWENY010000017.1, read on the forward strand.
ACGCGGTCCTCTACAGTGCGGTGCTCAACCAGAAGCCGGTGCCGCTGAAGACCCGGCTCGGCGCGATCCTGCCGCCCGGCGGCGTCGAGCCGCCCACGATCGAGGACGAACAGAAGTAAGTTCCGCATGAAGCACAGCAACGTGCTGGTGGTCGGCGGCTCAGGCTTCATCGGCCGCCACCTCGTCGCGTCGCTGGCCGCCGCGGGCCTCGGCGTCACTGTTTCCTCGCGCCGCCGCGAGCGCGCCAAGCACCTCATCCTGCTGCCCACGGTGGACGTAGTCCAGGCCGACATCATGGCGCCGGGCGTGCTTGAGCGGCTGTGCGCGGGCAAGGACGCGGTCTACAACCTGGTCGGCATCCTGCATGGACGCCGCGGCCGCGGCGACGAGCGCGGGCCCAACGACTACGGTCCGGATTTCGCGCGCATGCACGTCGAGCTGCCGCAAGCCATCGTCGCCGCGTGTCGGGCGAATGGCGTGCGCCGGCTGCTCCACATCAGCGCGCTCGGCGCTACGCCCGACGCGCCTTCCGAATACCTGCGCTCCAAAAGCATCGGTGAGCGCGCACTGTTAGCCGCCGACGACCTCGACGTCACGGTATTCCGCCCCTCCGTGGTGTTCGGTCCGGAGGACACGTTCCTCAACCGCTTTGCCGCGTTCACGCGCTGGCTGCCGGTGTTCGCCGTGCCATGTCCGGAGGCGATGTTCCAGCCGGTCTACGTCGGTGACGTGGCGCGCGCGCTTCATTTCGCGCTGGATGAGCCCGACGCGCCCGGCAAGGTGTACGAGCTGTGCGGGCCGCACGCTTTCACCATGAAGGAGCTGGTCGAGTTCGTATGCGCCGTCACCGGCCGGCGGCGCATCATCGTCGGGCTGCCCGAGCGCCTTTCCTATATGCAGGCATGGATGCTGGAGCACCTGCCTGGCAAGCTCATGACGCGCGACAACCTGCGCTCGATGCAGGTGCCGAGCACGTGCAGCACGCCGTTTCCCTTCCAATTCTTGCCGCAGGCCCCCGAGGCCGTCGCCCCGGCCTACCTGGCGCCCACCGGGCGAAGTGAGCGCTACCCGCAGCTGCGCTGGCGCGCGCGCCGCTAGGCTCTAATGGCCATTGACGCGCTGCTCGGCGGCCCGGTGCGCGTGATCAACATCGGGCTGGAAAGCTTCGCGCGCGACTTGGCCGCCAACGGCGCGCCGGTGGCGCAGGTCGACTGGTCGCCGCCGAGGTTTGCCTTTGATGAAAAAACCGAACAGGCGAACGTCGAGGCGCTGCGCCGCATCCTGGCTGCGGATCCGGTGCTGGCCGAGGTCCGCCGCGCCGGCGAGCTGATCCCGCAGCTCGACGCCGAGCGCCTGCTCCTGCATGCGGGGCCGCCCATCGAATGGCAACGCATGTGCGGTCCGATGCGCGGCGCCGTGTGCGGGGCGATCGTGTTCGAGGGTTGGGCCGGCGACCTGGCGGCGGCCGAGAAGCTGGCCGCGTCGGGCGCCGTCAAGTTCGCGCCCAACCATCATTTCGGCGCGGTCGGGCCGATGACCGGCATCACCACGCGCAGCATGCCACTCCTCGTGGTGGAGAACCGCAAATTCGGCAACTGGGCCGCCTGCACGATCAACGAAGGGCTCGGCAAGGTGATGCGCTTCGGCGGCAACGACGCCGAGGTGCTCGGTCGCCTCGCTTGGCTGCGGGACGAATTCGGACCGGTCCTGGGCCGCGCTTTGGCTGCGGTGAACGGCATTGCTCTCAACCCGCTGATTGCGCGCGGCCTGACGATGGGCGACGAGATGCACCAGCGCAATGTCGCCTGCACGTCCCTGTTGCTGAGGATGCTGGCGCCGCGGCTGGCGGAAAGCGTCCCGGCGCTGGAGTTCATCGGCGCCAACGACCAGTTTTTTCTCAACGTGGCGATGGCCATGGGCAAGAGCATGCTCGATCCGGCGCGCGGCATTGCCGGCTCGACCATCGTCACCGCCATGGCGCGCAACGGCACCGACTTCGGCATCCGCGTTGCCGGGCAGGGCGAGGCCTGGTTCACGGCCCCGGTTGAAATGCCGCAGGGCCTGTATTTCCCCGGCTTCAGCGCCGCGGATGCCAATCCGGATATGGGCGATTCGGCGATCCTGGAGGCGATCGGCCTGGGCGCGTTCTCCATGGCCGCGGCGCCCGCGGTCGCCGGCTTCGTTGGCGCCGGCGGCTTCCGCGACGCCGTGGCGACTACGCGCGCGATGAGCGAGATCGCCGCCGCGCGCCACCCGCAGTGGACGATCCCGGCGCTCGAATTCGGCGGCGCGCCGGTCGGCATCGACGCGCGCCGCGTGGTCGAGACGCGCATCGCACCCGCCATCAACACCGGCATCGCCCACAAACGCGCCGGCGTCGGCCAGGTCGGCGCCGGCGTGGCGCGCGCGCCGCTCGCCTGCTTCGAGAAAGCAATGCTTGCCTTTCGTCCTTAACCGCGTCGAGCGGGGCCGCTACCTCGATTCCGTCGCCCTCATGCGGCTGTCGCGCCGCCTCTCCGCGCTGCCGGGCGTCGAGGAGGCATCGCTCATGATCGGCAGCCCGTCGAACAAGGCGCTGCTGCGCGAGGCCGGTCTGCTGGCAGCCGACGGCGAGCAGGCGGGCGCGAACGATCTGGTCATCGCGCTGCGCGCCTCCGACGAGCGCCTTGGGCAGGAAGCGCTTCGTTCAGCACTGGCGGTCCAGAGAGACGACAGTCCGTCGGAGACGCTGCGTCGCGTCCGCAGCCTGGCCACGGCGCTCGACGTGTTGCCGCATGCCAACCTGGCGCTGATTTCGGTGCCGGGCGAATTCGCAGTGGCCGAGGCGCGCAAGGCGCTGCACGCGGGCCTGCATGCGCTGGTATTTTCGTCGGGAGTGCCGCTCGAAGAGGAGCGGGCGCTCAAGCTCGTCGCGCGGGAGAAGGGCCTGCTCCTGATGGGCCCCGACTGCGGTACCGCGCTCATCGCCGGAACGCCGCTCGCGTTTGCCAACGCGGTGCCGCGCGGCGACATCGGCATCGTCTCGGCGTCCGGCACCGGGCTGCAGGAAGTGTCGTGCCTGCTGGCGCGCATGGGGCGCGGCGTGTCGCATGGCATCGGCGTCGGCGGCCGCGACCTCGATGAGCGCGTCGGCGCCCTCGCCACCCTCTCGGCCATCGACGCGCTCGAGCAGGACGCCGCCACTGCGAGCATCGTGCTGATCTCGAAGCCGCCGGCGCCGAGCGTGGCCGCGCAGGTCCTCGAACGCCTCGCGCACTGCCGGAAGAAAAGCGTGGTGTGCTTTCTCGGGCTCGACAAGCCGGGGCTTGCGCCCACCTTGCTGGCGGCGGCGGAAATGGCCGCGGGCGCCAGGGTTGAGAATGACGAACAACAAGTGGGAAGAACCAAAGGCCTGGTCCACGCGCTCTACTGCGGCGGCACGCTGTGCACGGAGGCCGAGCTCGTCTTCAAGCGCCGCGGCCTGCAGGGACACCGCTTCATCGACCTGGGCGACGAAAAGTACACGCGCGGCCGCCCGCACCCGATGATCGATCCGGAGATCCGTAACGCGCATATCGCCGCGGCCCTCGCCGATTCCGCGGTGGGCGTGATCCTGGTGGACGTGGTGCTTGGCTTTGGCGCGCATCCGGATCCCGCAGGGGTCTTGCTCGAAGTGAAGTGTCCGAAGACCATCGTCGCCTCCGTTACCGGCACTGATGCCGACCCGCAGGTCCGCTCGCGCCAGGTGGCCAGGCTGCGCGATGCCGGGGTGCTGGTCGCGCCGTCGAACGCCCAGGCCGCGGCGTTGGCGGCGTCGCTGGTTTACTGAGAGGTCCGCGCCACCGCGACGATTCCGGCGAGGGCGTCCCAGCCGGAGGTGTGTCCCACAGCATCGAGCCGCGCGAGGTTGGGCAGGAGGTCGGGCGCCTCCCAGGCCGACAGATCGCGCAGCACCTCATGCAGCGCCTCGTGCATTTCGCCGCCGGCCGCGGCCGCGAGATGGGCGGCGCTGATGGCGCTCGTGCCCTCCGCGGCGCGCGGCTCGAGCCAGCGCCAAAGTGAATCGGCCTGCGCCGCGCGGCCGACCCAGCGCAACGCCACCAGCACGCCGCCGAGGTAGTCATCCCCCGAAGGCGTCAGGCCCGGACCCAGGCCGATGAGGTGCGCCGCCTCCGCGCCGAGCGTATTCCCGGCAAGCCAGCGGTCGATCGCTTCCAGCGCCGGTTGCGCATGCACGCTGAGCGCGTTGTGCACGCCCAGGATGACGCAGCCGAGTCCCTCCTCCGGCACGTGGCCGTCGAGGCAGGCACGCAGCGCTTCCAGGTTGGGCCGCGCCGTGCGCACCAGCAATGGCGGCGCCCAGGCTCGAGCGGCCTCCAGCGACACCACTACGGCACTTCCCAGGGCTGGCGCCTCGAAGCCGGCGACCAGCGCATTCAACGGGCCGCGGCCGAGCGAGGCGTCGCCGACGCAGGCGTACTTGCCATTCGAGCGCACATAAAAACTGCGGCGGAAGACCGCGCACACTTCGCCTGCGCCGCCCTCGAGCGCCACGCGCGCCGCGCGCCCGACGACTTCAGCGGTAAACCGATAAGGCGGCATCCACCGCCGCGCCGCGCGGAACTTCGAGCTTTTGCTGCGAAAGAACCGTTTCCAGGGCGCGGAGCGTCTGCTCCACCGCATCCGCGCGCGCGTTATAGCCCATGGTGCCGATACGCCAGATGCGCCCGCGCAGCGGACCAAACGAGGTGCCGATTTCGATGTTGTGCTGCTCGAGCAGCGCGCGCCGCACCGCTTCGCCGTCAATGCCCTGCGGGATATAGACCCCGGTGACGTTCGGCATCTTGTGCGCCTGGTCGCCGTAGAGCTCGAGCCCCATTGCCGATAGGCCGGCGACCAGAGCCTTCGAGGCGCGCGCATGGCGTGCGAATGCCTTTTCCAAGCCTTCCTCGAGCACGATGCGCGCGCACTCGTGCGCGGCGTAAAGCATGGTCGTGGCCTCGGTGTGGTGGTTGAGCGCCTTGTCCGACCAGTAGTCCATGATCATGGCGAGATCGAAATAATTGGAGCGGATGACAGGGCCGTCGCCGTCCCGCTGGCCCATCTCGCGCAAACCCTCTTCCGTATGCTTCCTTCGTTGAATGATCTTCTCCGCGCGCTCATTCAGCGTCAGCGGCGCGCTGCCCGGCGGCCCTCCCAGGCATTTCTGCAGTCCGGCGCTCACCACGTCGAGCTGCCATGCGTCGGTCCGCAAGTCCATGCCGCCCAGCGTGGCGGTGGCGTCGACGTAAAGAATCGCATCATTGTCTCGACAGAAATGTCCCAGCTCGGAAAGCGGCTGCGCCATCGTGGTTGACGTATCACCGTGGGACACCGCGACCAGCTTGGGCTTGAACTCGCGGATGGCTTTCTCCAGCGTTTCGGGCGCAAACACCGTTCCCCACCCGGTTTCCAGCGCGCGCACTTCGGCGCCGCAGCGCTTCGCGATCTCGACCTTGAGGTGGCCGAAGCGGCCGAACACCGGCACCAGCACGCGGTCGCCGGGCTCGATGAGCGAGACCAGCGCCGCTTCGATCGCCGCGCGCGCGGTGCCGTCGACGAGCAGCGTCCAGCGGTTCCTGGTCTGGAACACGCCGCGGTAGAGCGCGGACGCCTGCTTCATGTACTCGCGGAACACCGGATCGAATTGCCCCAGGAGCGGCGCGCCCATCACGCGCAGCACGCGCGGATCCGCGTTGATCGGCCCGGGCCCCATCAGCAGCCGATGCGGTGGATTGACCGATTCAACCATGAGGATGGTGCTTGAGCCAGTGGCGGGCGATGTCGATGCGTCGCGCGATCCACACCTTCTTGTTCTTCACGTGCTTGATGAAGCGCTCGAGCGACGCCAGGCGGCCGGGCCGGCCGACCAGGCGGCAGTGCAGGCCGATCGACATCATGCAATGCTCCTCCGCGTACAGCACGTCGAACGTGTCCTTCAGGTAATTGAAGAAATCGTCGCCCGAGTTGAAGCCCTGCGGCGTGGCGAAGCGCATGTCGTTCGCATCGAGTGTGTACGGCACGACAAGCTGCGCCGTGCCGTTTTGTCGCGTGTGCCGCGTGTCGTACCAGGGGATGTCGTCGTTGTAGTCATCGGCGTCGTAGACGAAGCCGCCGTTCTCGACCACCAGGCGCCGCGTGTTGGGACTGGTGCGCCCGGTGTACCAGCCGAGCGGCCGCTCCCCGGTGAGCCGGTGATGGATTTCGATCGCGCGCTGCATATGCTCGCGCTCGACTTCGAGCGGCACGTGCTGGTAGTTGATCCAGCGCCAGCCGTGGCTCGCGACCTCGTGCCCGGCTTTCAGGAAGGCCTCGACCGCGGCCGGATTGCGCTCCATCGCCATCGCCACCCCGAACACGGTGAGCGGCAGCTCGTGGCGCTCGAAGAGCTCGAGCAGGCGCCACACCCCGACGCGCGAGCCGTACTCGTAGAGCGACTCCATCGACATGTGCCGCGCGCCTTCGATCGGCTGCGCGCCCACGATCTCGGACAGGAACGCTTCCGAGGCCTTGTCGCCGTGCAGGATGGAGTTCTCGCCGCCTTCCTCGTAGTTGAGGACGAATTGCAGCGCGATGCGCGCCTGGCCCGGCCACTTCGCCTTGGGCGGCTTGGGGCCGTAGCCGACGAGGTCACGCGGATAGTCATTCATGAAGGGGAACCTGCGTCGGCCAGCGTCTCCCCGTGGATCATGCGCGCGATGCGCGCTTCGCGCGCGGCGCTCTCGCACGCGGCGCAGGGGCGTGACGTCGAGACAAGCACGCAGCCATCCAGCACCCGCGCCGCCAGCCGCCGCTGCGCATCGCGGATCGCCTCGCGTTCGGCGTGCGCCATGCCGTCGCGGCTGGTGATCACCCGGCTCGGCGCCTCGCCGGCGATGCGTCCCGCTTTAAGCACCACTGCGCCATAGGCCTGGTCGCCGATATCCACCGCGCGGCGCCGCATCTCGAGCGCCCGGGTCATCGCCGGCCGGTACGTGGCTTCCGCCAGCATGCGGACCATGTCCCGGTAGCCGCTCTTCTGCGCGTGTGCGAGCGGCGTGACGCCGTCGCGGTCGCCGATATGCGGATTGGCTTTTGCCGCCAGCAGGAGGCGCACGATCTCGGTGTGCCGAGGTCCGCCGTCGCCGAGGATCACCGCTTCCAACAGCGCGGTCCAGCCGAGCCGGTTGACGTGGTCGACGTCGATCGCCGTCTTCAGCAGCTCGCCCACGGTTTCGACGTGGCCATAGTGGCAGGCCGGAATCAGCGCCGTGCCGCCGTAGCGATTCGTGCTTCTCAGGTCGGCGCCGGCGGCAAGCGTCAGGCGCAGGATGCCGAGGTAGCCGCGCGCACCTGCGAGGAGATAGGCGCTGTCGAGCTGATTGTCCTGCGCATTGACGTCCGCACCGAATTCGATCAGCAGCCGGGCAACGGCTTCATGGTTGCCCTGCGTGGCGGCAAGGAGGGCGGTGCGCCCGGAGGCATCGCGGGCGCGCAGACTCGCGCCGGCGTCGACCAGGCGCCGCACATCGGACAGCCGGCCGCCGGCCGCGGCCTCGATCAGGTGAGCGTGCGCGCTGCTCGCGTCGGATTGGGCGAGGCCGCGCCCCGCGGCTGCGCCGGCTAGCGCTGCGATCAAGCGGCGGCGCAGGCGTTTCATTTGAACCTCTCGATGAAGCGCTCGAGCACGCGGGCACCGGCCGCGGCGTCCGCTTCGGTAATCGATTCGAGCGGGTTATGGCTGATGCCGCCCTTGCAGCGCACGAACAGCATGCAGATCTCGGTGATGGCGCCGAGCGCCATGCCATCGTGGCCTGCGCCGGAGGGCAGGCGGCGCACGCGCATGCCCTCGCTCTCCACCGCGCGCTCCATCTGCGCGATCAGGCGCGGCGCGCAGGCCGTGACGCCGAAATCCTGGAGGTTCTCGATCTCGTGCTGCAGGCCTCGTGCCTTGCAGATGCGTGCGATCTGGCTCCGCATGGTGGCGACGGCCTGCTCTCGTAGCGGATCGTTCGGTGCGCGCACGTCCACCGTGAACATCACCTCGCCGGGAATTACGTTGATCGCACCGGGCTTGGCTTCGATCCGGCCCACGGTGCCAACCAACTCCGGGTTTTCCTTCGCAATTCTCTCGACGACGACAACGCATTCGGCAGTCCCGGCGAGCGCGTCGCGGCGCAGGTTCATCGGCACCGTCCCCGCGTGGCCAGCCACGCCGCGTAATGTCACGCGCAGGCGCGAGAAGCCGTTGATCGCGGTGACTACGCCGACCGCCAGCCCTTCGCTTTCGAGGACCGGGCCCTGCTCGATATGCAGCTCGGCGTAGGCCAGCACGTCGCTTTTCTTGCGCGCGATTTTCGGAATCGCTTGCGGATCCAGCCCGAACTCGATCAGCGCTTGTGCCATGGTCTTGCCCGTGGCATCGGTGGCTGAGAGTGCCTTCTGATCAAAGGTGCCGGCAACGGCGCGGCTACCGAGGAGCGTGGTGCCGAAGCGCACGCCTTCCTCGTCGCCGAAGCCGATCACTTCGATCGCGAAGGGAAGCCGTCTTGTTGTTTGCGTTCAGGAAACCTACGCATTCGATGGCGGTGATCACGCCCAGCATGCCGTCGTACTTGCCGGCGTCGCGCACGGTGTCGAGATGGGATCCCAGCATCAGGCACGGCAGCCCCGGCCGCTCGCCTTCATAGCGCCCGACCGCATTACCGATCGCGTCGAGCTTCGCCTGCATGCCGGCCTCGCGCATCCAGCCGAGCACCTTGTCGCTCGCCGCCCGCGCTTGCGGCGACAGGAACACGCGCGTCAGTCCGCCGGGGAGCTCGGAATGCTGCGCGAGCGACTCGCAGCGCTCTAGGATCCTGTCTGCCGACAGCATGCGGCCGATAATATAGGCCATCGACTTGGAACACCTTAACCGGCTCGATCTTCCCGCCTGGCTCGCGCGTTTCGGCGCCATCTTCGAGCATTCGCCGTGGGTCGCCGAAGGCGCCTGGCGCAGCGAAGGAGAGGTTCGGGCCGCTTCTCGAGCGCCGACGAGTTGCACCGGGCGATGATGCGCACGGTGGAGGAAGCTCCCCGGGAAAAGCAGCTGGCGCTGGTGCGCGCGCACCCGGAGCTTGCCGGCGGCGAGGCGCTGACCGTGGATTCGACCAGCGAGCAGGCCCGGCTGGGGTTCAACCGGCTGTCGAAGGCCGAGCTCGAGCAGATGAACAGCCTCAACCGGCGCTATCGCGAGAAGTTCGGCTTTCCCTGCATCGTCGCGCTGCGCCTGCATGCGAACCGGGCGAGCGTGATGGACGAAATGGCGCGCCGCCTGGGGAATAATGCGCGAGACCGAGCTGGCCGGCGCCCTGCGAGCAGATCGGGCACATCACCAGGGGGCGGCTGGAAAAACTGCTCGGGAAGGACGGGAGAGGGATGATGGCTAAGGTCACTACGCACGTTCTCGACACGGCGAATGGACGCCCGGGCGCCGGCATGAAGGTCGAGTTCTCGGTCTATGAGGGTGCGGCGTGGAAGCGCCTGAAGAGCATCACCACCAACAAGGACGGCCGTACCGACGAGCCGCTTGCCGACGGCCCTTTGCGGCCCGGCCAGTACCGGCTCAAGTTCCACGTCGGCGAGTACTTCAAGACCAAGGAGTTTCTCGACGTCGTGCCGGTGCGCTTCAACATCAGCGATGGCGGCGGCCATTACCATGTGCCGCTGCTGTGCTCGCCGTGGAGCTATACAACCTACCGAGGGAGCTGAGATGAGATTCATTTTGCTGGCCTGCGTGTTCTTGGTCGGGAATGCCGCCGCCCAGACCTGGCCGACCAAACCGGTGCGGGTCATCGTCACCTTCTCGCCCGGCGGTTCCTCGGACATCGTCGCTCGCCTGATCGCCGCGCCGCTGCAGGCGGAGCTGGGCCAGTCGGTGATCGTGGACAACAAGCCCGGCGCGGGCGGCACCATCGGTGCGCTCGAGGCCGCGCGCGCCGCACCCGACGGCTACACGCTGCTGCTGTCGAACAGCGCGCCGATCAGCATTTCGCCCGCGATGCAGGACCAGGCACGCTACGACCCGGTGGCCAGCTTCAGCCACGTTGCCTATATCGGCTCGGTGGCGAACGTCTTCGTCGTGCACCCGTCGGTTCCGGCGGCCACGCTGCGCGAGCTCGTCGGCTGGATCAAGGCGGAGCCGAACCCGGTGAACTACGGCTCGGGCGGCATCGGCTCGATCGGCCACCTCGTCGGCGAGACGCTGAAGAAGGACCAGGGATTGCGCATGGAGCACGTCGGCTACAAGGGCTCCGCGCCGATGCACAACGACCTGTTGAGCGGCACGATCAAGCTGGCGATCGACACGCTGCCCCAGAACGTGCCGTTCATCAAGGACGGCAAGCTGCGCGCCATCGCCGTCACCTCGCCGGCGCGCGCACCCATGGCGCCCAACGTGCCGAGCGTGCTCGAGCTCGGGCAGAAAAAACTGGTGGCGGAGAATTTCCTCGGCGTCTCCGGCCCCGCGGGCCTGCCGCGCCCGGTGGTGGAGCGGCTGCACGCCGCGATGAAAAAGTCGCTCGCCAATCCGACCGTCGCGCAGCGCCTGGCGGAGCTCGGTGTGCAGGGCAGCGACATGACGCCGGAGCAATTCACCGCCTTCGTCGCCAACCAGGTGAAGGAGTGGTATCAGCCGGTCAAGGATTCCGGCGCCAAGCTGAACTGATGCCGGGCATCTCGATCCATGTCGTCGACGTATCGCGTGGTGTCGTCGCCGCGGGAATGAAAGTCGAGCTTTATGGCCCGGAAAGGCGTCCGATCGTATCGGGCACCACCAATGCCAAGGGCTTGCTCGAAGTCGAATCGACGTTGCCGGAGGGCAGCTACGAAGCCGTGTTCCACGTCGCCGCCTGGTACCGCGAGCAGCGTGTGCCGCTGCCAAAGGTTCCGTTCCTCGATGCCGTGCACTTCCATTTCGGCCTTTCGGATTCCGGCCAGCACTACCATTTGCCGTTCAAGTGCACCCCTTGGGGTTACTCGTGTTTTCGCGGCGGCGCTTGAGCGCGAAAAACGTGGTCTGTCCCTGTTTTTAAGTGGAGGCGTACCTCCTCGACTGGCTGACGCTGATCGCCCGCTGGGCGCACATCGTGGTCGGCATCGCCTGGATCGGGGCGTCGTTCTACTTCATCTGGCTCGACAACCACCTGGAGGCGGCCAAGGACCCGGCATTCGCCGGCGAGCTGTACGCGATCCATGGCGGGGGGTTCTACCGTGCGCAGAAATATCGCCTCGCGCCCGACGCACTGCCGACCACCCTGCACTGGTTCAAGTGGGAGGCGTACTGGACCTGGCTTACCGGTTTTGTCCTGCTGGTGCTGGTGTACTACCTCAATGCGGAGCTTTACCTCATCGATCCGCAGATCATGAAACTTTCGCCGGCGGCCGCCATCGGCGTCGGTCTGGGCAGCCTTGTTCTTGGGCTCGCTGTATATGAAGGCTTGTGCCGCGCTCCCTTGGGAGAACGTGGACTCGCGCTCGCCCTGCTCATCGTTCTGGGATCCGCTGCCTGGGGCCTGACGCAGATCTTCAGCGGCCGCGGCGCCTTCATCCACTTCGGCGCCATCCTCGGCACCATCATGGCGGGGAATGTGGCGCACGTGATCATCCCGGGGCAGCGCGAACTGGTGCGTGCCAAGCAGGAGGGTCGGGCCGCCGACGAAAAGTTTTCGATCCGAGGAAAGCAGCGCAGCGTCCACAACACGTACTTCACGCTGCCGGTGATCTTCACCATGATCTCCGGCCATCACGCGATGACGTTCGGCGGCGGATGGAACTGGCTGGTGCTGATCGCGATGGCGCTCGCCGGTGCCCTCGTCCGGCTGTGGTTCGTGGCGCGGCACAAAGGCAATGCGCCGGCGTGGACGCTGGTCACCGGGCTGGCATTGGTTGCCGGCGTGGCTGCAATTCTCGCGCCCGGGAAGTCCGCGGGACCCGCGGTGCCGCTCGCCGAAGCCAAGCAGGTCATCGATCGACGTTGCGTCAGCTGCCACGCCGACAAGCCCGCATTTCAGGGGCTGGCCGAAGCGCCGAAGGGTGTGAAGCTCGATACCCCGGAGCGCATCGAGGCGCAGCGCCTGACGATCCACCAGCAGACGGTGCTGACGCGCGCCATGCCGCCGGGCAACCTGACCGGGATGACGGATGACGAACGCGCGCTGCTCGACCGCTGGGTGCGCATAAAATAAGTCGCGAGGAGAATCCATGGGCACTGTCGCCAAGCTGAAGATTTCCGAAACGCCGGCGCGCGAGCTGCCGCGCCACCTGATCGCCGACGCCGACCGCCCCGAGCACCGTTATCTCGGCTCGGAGCTGCTGCTTTACCTGACGAGCGGCAAGCTGCCGCGCGAGGCGCTCAAGGACTACGCGGTGCTGCGCTGGGCGTTCCAGGCGCATGCCTATCCGGCGATGATGCTGTCGCACGCGGCCTTCCTCGAGGGCGAGGATGTCCGGCGTCTGCTCGAGAACGCCTACGATGAGATTTTCCGGCTGGCCGGCGAGGGCGACCATCCGGGGCTGTGGGTGCAGTTCGCCAAGCTGCTCGGCGCGACCGACGCCGAGCTCGACGAAGTCGCCGCAAAGCCGCTGGCCGAAGTGATCGGCTTCCCGCGCACCATGACGCACTACTGCCGCAAGAGCGCCGCCGAGGGACTCGCCACGTGGTGGGGCGACGAGAAGCAGCTGCCCGAGGCGCATGGCGCAACCGCGCTCGCGCTCACCAAGCACTACGGGCTGTCGGACGCGACGGTGGAATACTTCTACGAGCACGTGCGCGCCGACCTCGAGCACACCGAGCATTCCTTCAGCCTGTTCGAGGGCTACGTCAGGGACCGCCTCGACGTGGTGCGCGGGCGGCGCGCGGCGGCGGTGACCCTGTGGGCCTGGCGCGAAATGCATGACGGCATCCTCCGCTACCTCCGGAAGAAGTACGACTTCTAGGCCCGCGGCGCTATGCCTGCATGGCATCACGGCGAACGCCCATGTGTTCGAGCCCATGGCCGAGCTGCTTGCCGCGCGCTTTCGCATCAAGAGCATCGACCAGCGCGGACATGGCCGCGGACTCAAGCCGGCAACTGGCTACGCTGCCGAGGACTATGCGCATGACATTTCGCAGATGATCCAGGAAAAAACACTGCTCATAGGGCATTCGCTCGGTGCTCGCAACGCTCTCGTAGCCGGCGCGCGTTATCCGGAAAAAGTGGCCGCGGTGGTGGCGATCGATTTCACGCCGTTCATCGAGCGCGAGGTGTTCGACGCGCTGGATGAAAGGGTGAATCGCGGAGACCGCGTTTTTTCCTCGCTCGACGAAGTCCGCGCGTACCTCAAGAACCGCTATCCGCGCCTGCCCGCAGATGCGGTGGAGCGCCGCGCGCGCCACGGCTTTGAATGTATCGACGGCGAATGGCGCGCACTCGCTTTGCCGGCGGCCATGCGCCAGACGTGCGCCGGTCTGCGCGAAGATTTAGCTCCTTTCCTGAAGGACATCCGCGTGCCGGTGCTGCTGCTCAGGGGCGCGGATAGCAAGCTGGTCTCGCGTGGAGCCTGGGCGAAGACGAAGGCGCTGCGCCCGGATCTGCCGGCGCAGGAGATCGCCGGCGCCGACCACTATGTGCCTGAAGAGCAACCCGCGGCTGTCGCGGCCGCTGTGATCGATTTCTGGGAGGCCATCCAATGAAAACTACAACACCCCCGAAGGGCATGCCCTGGTCCGCCCCCGTGCTGGTGCGCAAGGACGGAAAGAAGCTCGCGGTGGAGCTGCCGCCGCAGGTGGCGGCCGACCTGAAGGCCGGGCCGGGCGACGTGCTCAACTTTACCAAGCTGCCGGATGAAGGAAAAAATGCAGGCGAAATTCAGATCTGGGTCGTAAAGAAAGGCGGCTATTCCTCGCTGAAGGATATGAAATGAAAGTCGACGTCCAGGAGAGCGCCTCGCCGCGCGAGCTCCTTGCTCTGGATTCAGAGAAAAACGAGAACCGGATCGCGGAGCATCCAATCTGGCGCTCGGCGCTCGATGGCAGCATGCCGAAAGGCAGGCTGAAGAAGCTGCTGCTCGCGTTCTATCCGGTCGTCGCCGGGCCCGGGCGCTACGCGTTCGCCGCCAAGGTGTCGCAGATCGACCCGCAGGACGGCAAGCAGCTGTTCCTGCAGATCCACGAATCGCTGAAGAATCCGGTCGCCGATGCGGACGCGGGCTGGAAGAAAGTGCTGATCGCCCTCGGCGCGACGCCGCGCGAGCTCGAGGCCGAGCCTTCGGCCGAGGCGGCCGACCTGGTCGACGTGCTGCGCGAGCACGGGCTGCGCTCAGGCCCCGTGCACGCCGCCGTCATCGCGTTCATGCTCGAGCGCCACTTGCCGGATCTCTGGGGGCGGCTCGCCGACAGCCTGCAGAAGCACTACGGCGTCAAGGCGGCGGTGCTCCAGCACCTGCGTTTCGAGGCCGGCCGCGCCGAGAAGCTCGAAGCCTGGGTCAAGCACCTGGTCGACAAGTACGTGGTGAATGCCGATGCTTATGTGATGTTCGAGGCGCGCCGCTCGGCGCGCGAGGCGCTGTGGGCGTGGACCGCGCTCACCGAGACGGTCTGATTTCGCTTTCGTGCGTCGGCCTCGCGGCGGCGATCCGCGAGCGGCGCACGACCAGCGTCGCGGCGATGGAAGCGGTGCTCGAGCGCGCCCAGGCCGTGCAGCCGCGCCTCAATTGCTTCCTGCGCATCGACGCGGACGCCGCCCTCGCTGCGGCGCATCTTGCCGACCGCGAGGTCGCGCGCGGCTACGTGCGCGGCGCGCTGCACGGCGTGCCGATGGCGCACAAGGACATGTACTACCGCCGTGGCGTGGTCTCCACCTGCGGCTCGAAGATCTTGCGCGACGTGCCGGCGAAGGCGACCGCGAAGGTGCTGGAGCACCTCGACGCCGCGGGCGCGATCCAGTTCGGCGTGCTCAATATGGCGGAGTTCGCCATGGGACCGACCGGCCACAACTGGCACTACGGGCACTGCCGCAATCCCTGGGATCCCGAGCGGGTCACCGGCGGATCGTCGTCGGGCTCGGGCGCGTCGGTAGCTGCGCGCGCGAACTTCGCCGCGCTTGGATCCGACACCGGCGGCTCGATCAGGCTGCCCTCTGCGTTTTGCGGACTTGCGGGGATCCGGCCAACGCATGGACGCGTGTCCGTGGAAAACATTCTTCCGCTGTGCCCATCGCTGGACACGGTCGGCCCGCTGACGCGGACCGTGGAGGACGCGGCGCTGATGCTCGAAGTAATCGCGCCGGGGTTTGCCGCCGATCTCGCCAAACCCAGTGCCGGGTTGCGCATCGGCAGAGCGTTCCAGGAGGATTGCGATCCAGAGATTGCCAGCGCGATCGAGGCGTCGCTCGACGTTTTTCGGCGCCTGGGCGCCACGGTGGTCGACGTCGAGCTGCCGGACTTCTCGCGGCTCAGCGCGCTCGCGGCGGTGCTGCATGCCGCCGAAGCCAACCCGTTCCACGACGAGTGGTTTCGCACCCGGCCGCAGGATTATTCGCCGCAGGTGCGTGAGCGGCTGGAGAAGGGCCGTCCGGTACTCGCCCGGGACTATCTGAAGGCGATGCAGGCGCGCGCGCCGGCCATCGCCGCGTTCTGCGACTCGGTGTTCTCGAAGGTGGATCTGGTCCACGGGCCGGTGGTTTCGTTCCAGACGCCGACCATCGCCGAGACCGATATTTCGAGCGGCGAAGCCGCCGCGGAAATGCTCGGACGCTTCGTGCGGCTCACGCGGCCGATCAGCTATCTCGGATTACCGGTGGTGTGCGCGAATGCGGGTTTCACCAGGGCCGGCATGCCGATCGGCATGCAGCTCATCGCCCCGCCGTACGATGAGGCGACCGCGCTACGCGCGGCGCACGCCTTCCAGCTCGATCAGCCTTTTCAGGATCCGCCGCATCGCGATTCCGGGCTGGTCTGAGGGCATGTGCCGCTCGCTTTGCATGTCGAGCGGCACGTCGGGGTCGGTGCTCTCGAGGATGCGCTTGTCCTCGAGCGTGACCTTTCGATCGAACGCGAGGATCTTGTCCACGTCGACGCCGTGACCGCGATCCTCGATCAGGCAGAACTGCACCATCTGCGAGCGATCGTCGGCGAGCGGCACCTGGATGTTGACGACGACGTGCGAAGGCCCGTCCGGGTAGTGGATGCCGAGGCGCACCGCAAAGGGCGCGAACCAGGTGCAGTCGAGGCGGCGCTCGTTGGCATCGTGCTGCGCGTGGTGCGCGATCGCCACGCCGAGCCGCCCGCGATAGTGGAACCCGCCGTCGAACTCCTCGATCACCGCATCCTTCGCCACCAGGTGCTCGGGCGTGCCGAAGGTGCCGAGGTGCACGAAGCTCGGGTGCGCCATGTCAAGCTCGTTCTCCATCACGCGCAGCGCGGCGGTGTTCCACGGCTCGTAGAACTCATGAACCAGATGAAACGCAGAATCTTCAGCCTCGGGAATGCGCGGGATGCCGTAGAGCGGCTCCTCGAGCGCGACCCAGGCGTAGCCGTAGCGCGCCTCGCAGCGAAAGGCCTTCACGCGGCGCTGCGCCCCGGGCTTCTGCTCGGGTAGCTGCGGCATCAGCACGCACTGGCCGCTGCGGTCGTATTGCCAGCCGTGATAGGCGCAGGCGAGGAAGTCGCCGCATACCTTGCCAAGCGAAAGCCGCGCCGAGCGGTGGCAGCAGCGGTCTTCCAGCGCGGCCGGCGCGCCGGCCGCATCGAGAAACAGCGCGAGCCCCTGGCCGAGCAGCTCGAAGCGCTGCGGTCCGGCCTGCAGGTTCTCGAGCGGCACGACCGGATACCAGAAGCGCCGGAACAACGGCTCGGCCATGACTTTCATTGCCCGGCTATTTTGGCATTAGACTTGCTTTGCGAATTCAAACTCAGGGAAACCCCATGCGCCTTGCCGCTGTGCGTCTTTCCGCTGTCCTTGCCGTGCTCGTTTCCGGTGCAGCGCTGGCACAAAAAGAAACCCCGATCCGCTTCGCGCTCGACTGGCGCTTCGAGGGACCCGCGGCGCCATTCTTCGTCGCCATCGACAAGGGCTATTACAAGGCCGAGGGCCTGAACGTCAGCATCGATCCGGGCGCGGGCTCGGTCGAAGGCATCAACCGCGTCGCTTCCGGCGCCTACGAGATCGGCTTCGCCGACATCAATTCGCTGGTGAAGTACCGCGACAATCCGCGCAACCTGCCGGTCAAGGCCGTGATGATGGTCTACGACACCCCGGCGTTTTCCATCGTGTCGCTGAAGAAGAACGGCATCGCCAAGCCGAAGGACCTCGAGGGCAAGGTGCTCGGCGCGCCCGCCGCCGACGGCGCCTATGCGCAGTGGCCGATCTTCGTGCAGGCCAACAAGATCGACGCGTCGAAAGTGAAGATCGAGAACATCGGCTTCCCGGTGCGCGAGCCGATGCTCGCGCAAGGCAAGGTCGACGCGATCGCCGGCTTCTGGTTCTCGTCCTACATGAACCTCAAGGCGAACGGCGTCAAGGACGACGACATCGTCGTGCTGCTGATGAAGGACCATGGCGTCGATCTTTACGGCAACGTGATCATCGCCAACCCCGACCTGATGCGCTTCTCGCCCAAGGCGGTGGCGGGCTTCGTCAAAGCGACGATCCGCGGCATCCAGGACACCATCAGGAGTCCGGAGTCGGCGATCGACTCGCTGATGAAGCGCAACGCCATCGCCAAGCGCGACGTCGAGCTCGAGCGCCTCAAGCTCTCGCTCGCCAAGAACTACGTCACCCCCGACGTGCAGAAGAACGGCCTCGGCGCGGTGGACATGAAGCGCCTCGAGCGCTCCATCGACCAGATCGGCCTTACCTTCCAGTACAGCAACAAGCCGAAGGCGGCGGACATCTTCACCGCCCAGTACCTGCCTCCGCGCGAGCAAAGGCTGGTGAAATAGCTTTTTGGTAGAACTTCGCCAAGTCTCGATGGCCTACGGCCGCGGCGCCGCCGCGGTCCGTGCCATCGACGAAGTCACGCTCGACATCGCGCGCGGCGAGTTCATCGCCGTCGTCGGCCCCTCGGGCTGCGGCAAGAGCTCGCTGATGAAGCTGATTTCTGGGTTGCATCCGCCGCTCGGCGGCAGCCTCAGTGTGGAAGGCAAGCCGGTCACGGGGCCGCTGCGGTCGGTCGGCATGGCGTTCCAGAACTCCAACCTTCTGCCCTGGCGCACCGCGCTCGAGAACGTGTTGCTGCCGCTGGAGATCGTCGAGCCTTATCGCCGGGATTTCTCGAAGCAGAGATACGCGGCAAAGGCGCAAGCGCTGCTGGAGTCGGTCGGGCTGCGGGGCTTTACCGAAAAGCATCCCTGGGAACTGTCGGGCGGCATGCAGCAGCGCGCCTCGATCTGCCGCGCGCTGATCCACGAGCCGGAAATCCTGCTGCTCGACGAGCCGTTCGGCGCGCTCGACGCGTTCACGCGCGAGGAGCTGTGGGTGGCGCTGCGCGACCTTCAGGCGGCGCGCAAGGTGACGGTGATGCTGGTGACGCACGACCTGCGCGAGGCGGTGTTCCTCGCCGATACCGTCTACGTCATGTCGAGCCGGCCCGGACGCATCGTGCGCCGCTGCCCGGTGAACCTGCCGCGGCCGCGCGATCTGGAGGTTACCTACACGCCGCAGTTCCAGGATGTGGTGCACGAGCTGAGAACGCTGATCCGTGGATAAGCGCGAGTTCGCGATCAAGGTCGTTTCGCCCATCCTCTTTACCATCGGTTTGTTTGTCGCCTGGGAAGTCGTTTGCCGGGCCATGCAGGTCCCGCTCACCATCCTGCCGGCGCCCTCGGACGTGTTCGGCGCGCTGTGGCAGTACCGCCAGCCGATCTGGGATAACTCGTTCGTCACGCTGTGGACCACGCTCGCCGGCTTCCTCATCGCCACGCTGTTCGGCCTGGCGCTCGGCATCGCGGTCGGCTGGCACCGGGCGCTTTACGCCGGCGTCTATCCGGTGCTGATCGGCTTCAATTCCATCCCGAAGGTGGCCGTGGTGCCGGTGCTCATCCTGTGGTTCGGCATCGGCGAAATTCCGGCGGTGCTGACCGCGTTCCTGATCTCGTTCTTCCCGATCGTGGTGAACGTCGCCACCGGCCTCGCCACCACCGAGCCGGAGCTGGAGGACGTGCTGCGCGCGCTCGGCGCCTCGAAGCTCGACATCATGCGCAAGGTGGGCATCCCGCGCTCGCTGCCGTATTTCTTCGGCTCGCTGAAGGTCGCGATCACGCTCGCCTTTGTCGGCGCGGTGGTGTCGGAAACCGTGGGCGCGAACAAGGGCATCGGCAAGCTGATGCTCGACGCGCAGGCCGCGTTCCAGGTGCCGATTGTGTTCGCCGGCCTGCTGGTCCTCGCCGTGCTGGGCATCCTGCTCTATGCCGCGACGGCGGCGATTGAGGCCCGCTTTACTGGCTGGGCTTTTCGGGGGCAGGTCAACCGGTAGCGCTAGAATTCCGCATGGCACGCGGCGCTTACGAAGACGAGATCATCATCTCCTGGGTCGAGCTGCACCGCGACGCCCGCTACCTCTCCGAAGTGCTGCACAAGAAGGGCCCGTGGAAGGGCATTATCGCGGTGACGCGCGGTGGCCTGGTGCCCGCGGCGCTGGTGGCGCGCGAGCTCGACATCCGGCTGATCGACACCATTTGCGTGACCAGCTACGACGCCGGCACGGCGGGCGCGGCCCAGCAGCAGCAAGGCAGCGTGCAGGTGTTGAAAGGCGTGAGCGGGCAGGGCGACGGCTACCTGCTGATCGACGACCTGGTCGACACCGGCAAGACCGCGCAGGCGGTGCGCCAGCTCCTGCCCAAGGCGCATTTCGCCTGCCTGTACGCCAAGCCCGCGGGACGGCCGATCGTCGACACGTTCGTGAAGGAATTCAAGCAGACGAAGTGGATCCACTTCCCCTGGGACATCGAGTACACCTTCGCCACGCCGATCAAGGACGGCGGGCGCGTCTCCGCCGGGCCGGGCTAGAAGCCGCCCTCAGTCGTGCATGATGTTCGGGAAGATCATCCCGAACGAAATCACGCAGACGGTGACCTTGAGCACGTAGACGAATTTCTGCTTCCCGGTCATTTCCTTGAATCGCACTGCCTGAGCTTCTGCCATGGCGCCTCCTGGTGGCCGCATTGAAGCGCGCCGATGTAACCGCCAAATTGCGCGGTTACACGGTGTTACATGCTTGACGGGCCGCGCGCGGCGGTGCGATATACCCCGGCGATGGAGCGAGCCGATCATGTGCTGGTCGTCGACGACGACGCGGAGATCCGCAAGCTGCTGGGCGAGTACCTCGAGCGCAACGGCTTTCGCGTCTCGCTCGCCACCGACGGCGCCGAGATGCGCCGCGCGCTCGACCGCAGCCGCCCGGACATCGTGGTCCTGGACCTGATGCTGCCCGGAGACAGCGGGCTCAAGCTATGCCGCGACCTGCGGGTGGAATCGAGCCTGCCGGTGATCATGCTTACGGCCCGCGCCGAAGAGGTCGACCGCATCGTCGGGCTGGAAATGGGCGCCGACGACTACCTGGCCAAGCCCTTCAGCCCGCGCGAGCTGGTGGCGCGCATCCGCAGCATCCTGCGCCGCGCCCGCGGGCTTGCCTTGCCCGCAGGCGGCGGTGCGCACCAGCTGCGCTTTGCCGGATGGACGCTCGACCTCGCCGCACGGCAGCTGGTCGCGCCCGACGGCGTGGTCGTGGCGCTGAGCGGCGCCGAGTTCAAGCTGCTCTCGGTGTTCGTAGAGCATCCGAACCGGGTGCTCGATCGCAACCAGCTCATGGACCTGACCGTCGGCCGCGACGGCGCGCCGTTCGACCGCTCGATCGACGTCCAGGTCAGCCGCTTGCGCGTGCGGCTGCGTGATGACGCGCGCGAACCGCGCATCATCAAGACGGTTCGCAATGAAGGCTACGTGCTCGCCGCGGTGGTCGAGCGGGTGGGTTGATGCGGCTTCTGCCGGCTTCGCTGTTCGGCCGCACCATGCTCGTCGTCGTCGCCGGGCTGATCGTCGCCCAGTTCGGCAGCATCGCGATCCACCTCTTCGACCGCGGCAGCTCGGTCTACCGCCTGGCCTCGCTGCAGATCGCGGCGCAGATCGCGCAGACCGCGCGCGTGCTCAACGGGCTGCCCGCCGCCGAGCGCGAAAAGGTGGTGCGCGAGGTGAGCGGCCCGCACCTGCGCGCGGCGCTCAGTACGCAGCCGGTGGCGGTGGCCAGCGGGTTCACCGAGCACGACCGCTACGAGACCGAGTTCACCGAGGAAGTGCAGCGCCAGATCGGCGCGCGCTGGCCGATCCGCGTCGACATCAATCCACACCCGCGCCCGGACGGCGCCACCGCCGGCGCGTTCGAGCTGTGGATGGCGCGCCATTTCTATTTCCTGCTGCCCGACCCGTTCTCCATCGTGGTGCAGGTCGCGCTGCAGGACGGCATGGTGGCGGTATTCGACGTCAACGTTCCGCACGAGCCGCTGCGCCGCCTCGAGACGCTGGTGCCGCTGATCCTGCTCTTGATGCTGGTGTGCTTCGCGCTTTCCGGCTTTCTGGTGCGCATGATCACCCGCTCGCTCGATCGCCTCGCGCGCGCCGCCGACGCCATCGGGCGCGACCCCGAGACCGCGCCGCTCGCCGACAGCGGACCGAGCGAGATCCACCGCGTGATCGCGGCCTTTAATCGCATGCAGCAACGCGTGCGCAACTACCTGGTCGAGCGCAGCCGCCTGCTGACGGCCATTTCGCACGACCTGAAGACGCCGATTACCCGGCTGCGGCTGCGGGCGGAAATGCTTCCCGACGCCGAGATCCGCAGCCGCATGCTGCGCGACCTGGACGAGATGCAGACCATGGTCGGCACCACGCTCGACTTTTTCCGCACCACCAGCAAAGCGGCGCAGCAGCGCCAGCCGGTGGACGTCGGCGCGCTGATCGACAGCGTGTGCGAGGACCGGCGCGAATCCGGGCAGTCCCTGAGCGTGCGCGGCGCGGCGCAGCACGGTCCGTACCGCGCCGACCCGCAGGCGCTGCGCCGTTGCCTGGAGAACCTGGTCGAGAATGCCGTCCGCTATGGCGGCGGCGCCGAAATCGAGGTGATCGACTCGCCCGAGCGGCTGCGCATCGCCATCGGCGACCGCGGCCCGGGCATCCCGGCGGGCGAGCTCGAGCGCGTGTTCGAGCCGTTCTACCGGCTCGACGCCTCGCGCAACATGGATAGCGGCGGCACCGGCCTGGGCCTGTCCATCGCGCGCGACATCGCGCGCTGGCATGGCGGCGAGGTGACGCTGCGCAACGCGGATGGCGGCGGCCTGGTCGCCGAGCTCGCCTTGCCGCGCTAAACTCGCCGGATGCAGCTCGTCATCGGCAACAAGAACTACTCCTCATGGTCCATGCGGCCGTGGGTGCTGCTGCGCCAGGCGCAGATCCCGTTCGAGGAAGTGCAGCTCAAGTTCGACGACAGCGACGGCGGGCTGCGCGTCGCCGGCATCGAGAAATTCTCCGCCGCCGGCAAGGTGCCGGTGCTGATGATCGACGGCGAGCCGGTGTGGGACTCGCTCGCCATCGCCGAAACCGTCGCCGAGATGCACCCGGAAAAGCACCTCTGGCCGGAGGATCCGGTCGCGCGCCGCGTGGCGCGCTCGGTGTGCGCCGAGATGCATTCCGGCTTCCAGGCATTGCGCGGCGCGATGGTGATGAACATCCGCAGCAAGCATCCGGGCAAAGGCATGACGCCGGCATCGCGCAAGGACATCGATCGCATCGTGGCGCTGTGGACCGATTGCCGCGAGCGCTTCGGCGGCGCGGGCAGCCTGCTCTTCGGGCGCTTCACCATCGCCGACGCCTTCTACGCGCCGGTGGTCACGCGCTTCCGGACCTACGCGGTCAAGCTGCCACGCGTCGCCGAGGAGTATTGCGAGGCGGTGCTTGCACTCTCCGCGGTGCGCGAGTGGAGCGACGCGGCGCGCCGCGAGACCGAGTTCGTCGCCGCCGACGAGCCCTACGCTACGAAGTGAAAATCTATACGGTGGGCGGCGCAGTTCGTGACGAGCTGCTCGGCCTGCCGGTGAAAGAGCGCGACTACGTGGTGGTCGGCGCCACGCCCGAAGAGATGGTGAAGCAGGGCTTCAAGCCGGTGGGCAAGGATTTCCCGGTGTTCCTCCATCCCAAGACCCACGAGGAATACGCGCTCGCCCGCACCGAGCGCAAAAGCGGCCGCGGCTACAAGGGCTTCACCGTCTATGCCGCGCCCGAGATCACGCTTGAAGAGGACCTCAAGCGGCGCGACCTCACGATCAACGCCATGGCCAAGGGGCAGGACGGCGCGCTCATCGATCCCTTCGGCGGGGCCAAAGACCTGGCTGCGAAAATCTTGAGACATGTCAGCGAGGCTTTTGCCGAAGACCCCGTTCGTATCCTTCGCGTGGCGCGCTTCGCCGCCCGTTTCGGGTTCGCGGTGCACCCCGAAACCATGGCGCTGATGCAGCGCATGGTGAAGGAGGGCGAGGCTGACTACCTCGTGCCGGAGCGTGTCTGGCAGGAATTCGCCAAGGGACTCGCCGAACCGCATGCGCCGTTGATGTTCGACGTGCTGCGGCAGAGCGGTGTGCTGCAAAAGCTGCTGCCCGAGGTGAAGGCAACGCCGAAGAATTTCGCCGGCTCCGTCGCTGCGCGCTTCGCGCTGATGACCTGGCCGCTGGAGGAAGCGCAGGTGAACGCGCTCTGCGATCGGCTGCGCGCGCCGAACGAGGTGCGCGAGCTGGCGCTGACCGCCTGTCGCTGCCGGAAGAAGCTCGCCAGCGCGACGCCGGAAGCGTTGCTCGATCTGCTGAAGACCGCCGACGCGTTCCGCCGCCCCGAGCGTTTCGCCGAGCTGCTGCAGGTGGCACGCCTGGCGGCGCCCGGCGTCGATACGGCGCGCATCGAGCGGGCTCTGCGCGCCGCCGTCAGCGTGGACGCCGGAGAGATCGCGAAGCGCGCGACCGGATCGGATATCGCGCGGCTTATCGACCAGGCGCGCGTAGAAGCAATCCGAAAAGCTAAATGACCTTGCTCAGCAGCCACAGCACCAGCGAAAACAGCAGCGTGCTGGCGACGGGGATGTAGTACATTCGCCCGCGCACCGGCACGCTGAAGTCGCCGGGGACGCGCCAGCGCCAGCGCTGCGAAACCACCGAGAACACAACCAGCACCAACACCAACGTCACGAGCCACTTCACCATGATCGAACTCTATACCTGGAGCACGCCGAACGGCCGCAAGGTCTCCATCATGCTCGAGGAATGCGCCCTGCCGTACAACGTGCACAAGATCAACATCGGCACCAACACCGAGCAGTTCACGCCCGAGTTCCTGAAGATCAACCCGAACGGCAAAATCCCGGCGATCGTCGATCCGGACGGCCCGGGCGGCAAGCCGATCTCGATGATGGAGTCGGGCGCGATCCTGATTTACCTCGCCGCCAAGACCGGCAAATTTCTGCCGAAATCGGAGCGCGGCAAGTACCAGGCGCTGCAGTGGCTCATGTTCCAGATGGGCGGCGTCGGTCCCATGTTCGGCCAGGCGCACCATTTCATGCGCGCGAAGAAGGACGAGATTCCCTATGGCACCGAGCGCTACGGCAATGAGGCCAAGCGCCTGTACGGGGTGATGGACCGGCACCTTGCGAACAATGCCTTTTTCGCGCCCGAGTACTCGATTGCCGACATGGCGATCTATCCCTGGGTGGCGCGTCACGAGTGGCATCGCGTCGACCTGGCGGGCTTCCCGGCGGTCAAGCGCTGGTACGACAAGGTCGGGGCGCGGCCGGCGGTGGTGAAGGGAATGGCGGTGCCCGCCAGCTAGGGTTTCCTCGCATGGCGCGCGAGGAAGGCGTTGATCTCCTCGACGCGTAGCGTCGGCTCGCCGGGCAGCGGCTTCGAGCCGACCACGCGATTCATCCACTCCATGTTTTCCTGCATGCGCGCCACCACCGCGCGCCACTCCTGGGCGGTATGGCGCTGCGGGTCGGGCAGGGTGTGGCACTGGTTGCACGCCACGCGGAAGGCTTCGCCCGCAGGCCGGTTCACCTCCGGATAGCGCGCGGGGTCGAGCGGCTTCTGGCTGTGGCGCTCGAGATAGGCGACGATCGCCGCGGTCTCCTCGGCGCCCGGCGCCTTCACGCCGGCCATCATCTCGGCCATCAGCGTGCCCATGTTGCCCTTGCCCTCCATGCGCAGCACCATGCGCTGCACGATTCCCGGCCACTTTTCCGCGTGGTGCATCGCCGGATTCGGCAGGTTGTGGCACTGCACGCAATAAGCGACCAGCAGCTGCGCGCCGCGCGAGCCCGGCTCCGGTAGCTGCTGCAGCGCGAACGTGGGCGGCAGGATGCGCTCGAGCATCGGCCCGTGCGGGCTGGATTCCCAGCGCTTTCTGGCGTCGCTGATCTGATCCGCCAATACCGGATGATGGATGACCAGCAGAAGCATCAAAATCCCGAGGCGCATGAACTAAAGCGTATGCGAACGATCGCCGCGTGAGAACCCCAGCAGCGGCGTGTTCACGCCGCGGCCCACGGCCAGCACCTTGAACAACTCGCCCATTTCCGCTGGCGACAATAGCTGCTGCGCTTCGGCGGCGATCGGCGCGTAGTGCAGGGCGTTGTCGAGGTTCGCCTGCGCGAGCACCTCGGTGATGCCGCAATTGACCAGGAACTGCGCCTGCGTGGCATAGCCAATGACGTCCAGGCCGGCCGCGCGCGCCGCGCCGGCCAGGGCGCTGAAGTCGACGTGGGCGGTAATGTCCTGCTGCCCTGGATGCAGGAACGGATCGCCATGCGCGCGGTGGCGGGTGTGGCACATGAGCGTGCCCATCGAGCGCTGCGGGTGGTAGTACTCATGGCGCGGGAAGCCGTAGTCGATGATGAGGATCACGCCCTGTTCGAGCTGCGCGCCGAGAGTCCGCATCCAGCCGCGCGCCGCCAGTCCGAGCTCGCTTTCGTACGGAACCGGCACGTCGATGGCTTTGGCTTCTTTCAGCACCTCGCCGGTTGCAGGCCGCTCTTCCCACTTCAAGTCCCGCGTGACACCTCGTTCCATGACGCCATTCGCACGCCACGCCACGGCGTGCACCGGCATCGCGTCCACGACCTCGTTGGCAACAATCACGCCGCGAAAGCGCTCGGGCAGGCGCTCGAGAAAGCGCACTCGGCTGCCGAGGCGCTGCGCCTGCCGCTCACGCAGGGGGCTGCTCGTCTCGAGGATCCAGTACTCGCGGTCCAGTTCCTGCAGAAGGGCTTCCGCGAGCGCGCCGCTGCCCGCGCCCAGCTCGAGAATTGGCCCTGGCAGCGCCTGCAGCTGGCGCGCCAGCGTGCGGCCGAAAAGCGCGCCGAGCTCGGGCGCGGTGACGAAGTCACCCTCGGCGCCGAACTGGCGCGCGCCGCGCGCGTAGTAGCCCATGCCCGGGGCGTGCAGCGCGAGCTCCATGTAGCGGGCGAAGGAGATCCAGCCGCCGGCGGCGGCGACCTCGGCGCGGATACGGTCTAGCACGCGGGGAATCTAACCTAGAATCATGGACTTCATGGACTCGCTGGCAGGCAAGGTGGCGCTCGTCACGGGCGGCGGGCGGCGCGTCGGAGCGGCAATCGTACGGCGGCTGCACGCGGCCGGCGCCAGCGTGCTCATCCATTACCGCGATTCCGAGGCGGACGCCGCGAAGCTCGCCGGCGAGCTCAACGCGCAGCGCGCGCGCAGCGCTGCCAAGGTCAAGGCGGAGCTGCTGGCGCCGGTGGCGCCCCGCGCGCTGGTCGGCGGCGCGCTCGAGCATTTCGGCCGCCTGGATATCCTGGTGAACAATGCCTCGGCGTTCTTTCCGGTGCCGGTCGGCGCGATGGAGCCGTCGCACTGGGAGGAGCTGATCGGCTCCAACCTGCGCGCGCCGCTCTTCATCTCGCAGCAGGCCGCGCCGGAGCTGGCGAAGAACGAGGGCTCGATCGTGAACATCGTCGACATCCACGCCGAGCGGCCGTTGAAGGGCTACACCATCTACAGCGTGGCCAAGGCCGGGCTTGCCGCAGCGACGCGCTCGCTCGCGGTCGAGCTCGCGCCGCGCGTGCGCGTGAACGGGGTGGCACCCGGCGCGATCGCCTGGCCCGAGGACGGCCAGTTCCCCGACGCCGAGCGCGAGCGCATCATCGCCACCACGCCGCTCGCGCGCCTCGGCTCGCCGGACGACATCGCACGCGCGGTGCATTTCCTAGCCTGCGCGCCGTACGTCACCGGCCAGGTCCTCGCGGTCGACGGCGGCCGCTCGATCTTCATCTAGGGGAAGCGATGGCCTGGCTCTGGCTCGTGCTCGCCGGTGCGCTCGAAGTGGTGTGGGCGATCGGCCTCAAATACACCGACGGCTTCACGCGGCTGGTGCCGTCAGTAGTGACCATCATTGCCATGATCGCGAGCGTCTGGTTCCTCGCCCTGGCCGTGCGCACCATCCCGATCGGCACCGGCTACGCCGTCTGGACCGGCATCGGCGCGGTCGGCGTCGCCATTCTCGGCATGGTACTGTTCGACGAGCCGCGCACCTTGCTGCGCATTCTCTCCATCCTCCTCATCGTCGCCGGCATCGCCGGCCTGAAGTATCTGACTCCCGCATGAAATCCCAGGCCATCCAGATCCATCGCGACCCGCGCAAGGCCGATTACGAAGTCGGCAAGCTCGCCAAGCGCCTGCGCCACCAGGTGGGCGACGCGATCGCGGACTTCAACATGATCGAGAAGGGCGACAAGGTGATGGTGTGCCTGTCCGGCGGCAAGGACAGTCATGCGCTCCTGGACCTATTGCTGAGCTTGCAAACCAAAGCGCCGGTTGCTTTCGAGCTCATCGCCGTCAACCTCGACCAGAAGCAGCCCGGATTCCCGCAGCACGTGCTGCCCGAGTACCTCGAGTCGCGCGGCGTGCCCTTCCGCATCATCGAGCAGGACACCTACTCGATCGTGAAGCGGGTGATCCCGGAGGGAAAGACCATGTGCTCGCTGTGCTCGCGGCTGCGGCGCGGCGTGCTGTACCGCGTCGCCGGCGAGCTCGGCGCGACCAAGATCGCGCTCGGCCATCACCGCGACGATATTCTCGCCACCTTCTTTCTCAATCTGTTCCACGGCGGGCAGCTGAAGGCGATGCCGGCGAAGCTGGTGTCCGACGACGGCAGGCACGTGGTGATCCGGCCGCTCGCCTATGTCGCCGAGGCGGATCTGGCCGCGTATGCCGAGGTGAAGCGCTTCCCGATCATCCCGTGCACCTTGTGCGGCTCGCAGGACAACCTGCAGCGAAAGCAGATCGGAGAAATGCTACGGGAATGGGAACGCAAATCGCCAGGTCGTGTCGAATCCATGCTACGCGCGCTGACCGAAGTCAGGCCCTCCCACCTGCTGGATCGCAAGCTCTTCGATTTCACCAATATGAAGTGACGCAGTGCCATGGATACTGCACGCGGCACACGCTGCGTGGTGGGTTCTGTCATCCTGGCGTCGCTACAATGCGTTTCTAGTACGCAATAACCATGACACTCCGATTGAGCCGATTCATCGCCGCCTCGAGCCTTCTGGGGCTGATCGCGCTGGCAGGCGCATCGGTCACCGACGATTCCCGCAGCCTGGTGGATGATCCCGCCGCGGCAAGCGAGCCGGTGGTGCAGGTCTGGGGCGCGCGCACCCTCGGAATCAAAGGCTTGTTCGGCGTGCACACCTGGATCGCGGTCAAGCCCTCGGGCGTGCCGGAATACACGGTCTACGAGGTCATCGGCTGGCGCCTGCGCTGGACCGACACCGCGCTGGTGGCGCGCAACCGCGCGCCGGACCGCTGGTTCGGCTCCGCGGGCGAGCTCTACGCCGAAAAGCGCGGCGCCGGGGTGGACGAGCTCATCAAGCGCATCCACAAGCTGGCCGCCGACTATCCGTACGCCAAGCAGTACACGCTCTGGCCCGGGCCGAACTCGAACACGTTCGTCGCCTATATCACGCGCGCCATCCCCGAGCTCAAGGCCGACCTGCCCGCCACCGCGATCGGCAAGGACTATCTCGGCGGCCGGGTGTTCTCGAGCGCGCCCAGTGGCAGCGGCTTCCAGTTCTCGCTCGCCGGTCTGCTCGGCATGTCGGCGAGCGGCGTGGAAGGTCTCGAGCTCAACATCCTCAGCCTCAATTTCGGCGTCGGGCCTTCCGGGCTCAAGCTTCCGCTCCTCGGCCGCATCGGCACGCCGCGCATCGACACCGCGCTCGCGCTCGACGCGCAGGCCAGCGCCGATTTCCTCAACCCCTAGCTGGTCTTGACGTAGCTCGCTTCCAGGCAGACGTTCAGCACCGCCTGGCGCTTCTCTTCCTTCACGATCTTCAGCGCCTTCTCGAGCGCAGGCATCAAGAGCTGCGGCTCGCTGACGCGCTCGCCGTGGCCGCCGGACGCGCGCACCACGTGCTCGAAGCGCGGCGAGGGCTCGAGCGTGGCAAACGGCGGCTCCTTGGTTTCGGCAGCAAAACCTTTCGGATAGGTCGAAAGGGTCGAGCGGTGCACCGCGGCCCAGCGAGCGTTGTTGGCAATGATGAACAGCGCCGGCAGGTGCATCGCCTCCGACACGTAGTGCACCGCTGTCGGATTGCCGAACATGTAGGCGCCGTCGCCGACGGCGCAGATCAGCGTCTTTTCCGGGGAGGCCAGCTTTGCCCCCAGCGCCGCGCCCATGCCCCAGCCCAGCCCCCCGGCCGATGGGTTGCCGAAGTAGCGGCCGGGCTCCTTGATGACCATTTCCTCCAGCACCGTCGGATACTCGTTGACCAGGATGGTGTTCGCGTCGAGCAGCTTGCTCACGCAGGCCGACAGCCATTTACCGGTGATGCTCGCGGGCATGGGCTCCGTGCCCGCGCGCGCTTTCTTGCGCAC
Source organism: uncultured beta proteobacterium (assembly GCA_963810475.1). Classification (GTDB taxonomy): domain Bacteria; phylum Pseudomonadota; class Gammaproteobacteria; order Burkholderiales; family SG8-39; genus SCGC-AG-212-J23. The sequence goes on from CAWENY010000017.1 coordinate 339,724, forward strand.
CGCATCGGCGTAGGCAGAAACCGTGCGGCGGCGTTCCTCGAGCTGCTTCACTGAAACCGCCTGCTTCTGCGCCGCGCGCCATAGCGCCTGCAGCGTCGGCGCGACCGCGCCGTTGAGCGCGAGGTCGGTGCGAAAGCCGCGCAACGGGTAGCGGGCAAAGAGCGGATCCGGTCCGACGTGGATGATCTTGGCTTCGGGCTTGGGCTGGCCTTCCTTCGGGATCCACGGCACGTCGCAGTCGACGACGAGCACCACGTCGGCTTCCTTCAGCAGCGCGTGCGGATCCCAGCCGCAGTGCATCGGATGCTCGGTGGAGAGGGCGAGATGGCGCGGCCGGTAGTGGATCACCGGCACCGCCAGCGTGTGCGCCAGCTGCTCGATGGCGCGCGAGGATTCCAGCGAGCGACCGCCATTCGCGGTGATGAGCAGCGGATGCTGCGCCGCGCCGAGCAGCTTGGCGGCTTCCTCCAGCGCTTCCGGGTCCACCGCCGGCGGCGAAGCCGGCACCATCGTCGGTTGTGTGGAAAACCCACCTGCGAATGAAGATGCCAAAACTTCCCGTGGCAAAGTGACGTAAACCGGCCCTTGCGGTTCGCTCTTGGAAATGGCGAGCGCGCGATCGATGACCGTCTCCACCTGCTCGGCGTGGCGCAGCTCGTAATCCCACTTCATGAACTCGCGCATCATGCCGCCCTGGTCGAAGTGCTCCTGCGCCCAGTGGATGTAGTTGTTGCGCGCGGCGGGCAGCGCTCCGGACTCGGTGACCGGCGTGCGGCCGGCGGTGAACAGGATCGGCACGTTCTGGCGTGAGGCGTTGATCAGGCCGTTGATCGAATTCGCGGTGCCGACGCCGACATGGACCATCATCGCCTGCGGCTTGCCGGTGACCATGGCATACCCGTGCGCCATGGCGACGCCCATGTTCTCGTGCGGCACGACGACGATTTGCGGCAGGCGCCAGCCGAGCTTCTGGCCTTTGGCGTACGCCTCGACCACCGGCGCGAAATCGGTGCCGCCGTTGGCGAACAGATAATCGATGCCGCGCGCCGCAAGCAGCCCGAGCCAGGCTTCCGCTGCCGTTTCGGGCTTGAAGGTCACCGGGTGGTCGGGTTTCATGCCGGGATGTTAATCCTTAGCCAGGTCTCGCCGGGGGTGCGTTCCACGCTCGCCGTGTGCTGCTTTGGATTCATCCGGTAGGTGAGATAGCAGAGGTCCCGCACGTCCGACAATGCCTCGGCTCGGAGAATGGCGGCGGCCGTGCCCGGACCCCGCGCGGAGGGCGCGAGCAAGCCGCTTTGCGCGCGTCGCGAGAGATAGGAGCCCAGCTGCTGCGTAAAGCTATAGTCGTTGCGGTCGACCAGGCGCGGCTCCTTGGCCTTTCGCAAGTCGATGAGGATCGCCTCGCAGCGCACCTGGAATACGCGGCGCTCGCCGACGATCTCACGGTCGAGGGTAAAGCTGTCGGTCACGAAGCGATGCCAGTGGTATAGCGTCTCACGCACGGTCGTCTCGAGCTCGAGCGCGCCGTACCAGACGCCGTAGCCGAGGCCGTCCGAGTAGCGCGTGGCGTGCCAGTTCTGCGGCACGAACGGATAGGTGATGACCGTGCCGTAATCGAAGGGGCGCGTAATGAGCGGCGCGGTGCTCGGCATGCGGGTGGCGCCCTCGGCGGCGATCGCGACAGCGAGATCGGCCTGCTTTTCATCCCCTGGGTGCGCAAGATCGTCGAACAGATCCTGCGACACGCGGATGCCCTTGATGTTGCGCACCAGGTCGTCGCGGTAGTCGGCGACCTGGCGGACCAGGTGCTCGAACACCTTACCTTCCGCGCTCGAAATCGAGGTAGCGCCGCACGGCGAGGATGCCCTCGTAGCCGTGGCGCTTCATGACCTCCAACGGGCTGGTGCCGAATCTCCGATTCGGCGTCGAGACCCATCGGTAGGCGAGGTCGCGATCGTGCGGGAACAGGATGCGCAGCGCCTTGTGGATGCCGAGCAGGTGGCCGGCGCGCGCCAGCAGGTCGGCGCTGTCGGCGAGCGGCTCGCCGCGCCGGTAGCGGGCGACGCTCGAGCGCGACTGCGTCGATAGTCCAAGCAGCACCGCCTGGTCGTTGGGCGATAGATTCCAGTGGTCCAGCAGCGAGATCACCATACGGGCAAGGCGCTCGCGGCTGCCGCGCGCGTGCAGGTCGGTGTCCGGCGCCTTTTCGAAGCTGGGTTCCATGTGCCAGATAGTACAGTTACCGTATCAATAGGAACAGTCCAAATGGCGGATTGTCAAGCTGAGTTTGACGGACTAAGCTTTGCGCCGGTGAACTGCGCAGAGCGCCTCGTCGAGATGTTCGGCACCCAGGCTGACGTGGCGCGCGCCTTCCAGCTCGACCGCGCAGTGGTGCACAACTGGGTAAAGACGGGCTACGTGCCCGCCCGCTGGGCCGGCGAGGTCGAGCGCGTCACCGAAGGCCGCATCAGCGCGGTCGACATCATCAACGAAGCCAGCGTAAAAAATCCGGTGCGCGTGAAGTCGCGCCCCGAGAACGCGCCGTTTGGAATCTTCTCCGAGGAACCCATGAGCCAGTACGCCCCCGCCAAGCGCATCCATTCCTTCCATCCGCCGCAGCGCACGCTGATGGGGCCCGGTCCCACCGAGATCCATCCGCGCGTGCTCACGACCATGAGCCAGCCGGCCATCGGCTACCTCGACCCGGTGTTCGTCGAGATGATGGAGGAGCTCAAGTCCTTGCTGCGCTACGTCTACCAGACGAAAAACGCGCTCACCTTCCCGCTCTCCGGCCCCGGCTCGGTCGGCATGGAGTTCTGTTTCGTCAACATGGTGGCGCCGGGGGACAAGGTCATCGTCTGCCAGAACGGCGTGTTCGGCGGAAGGATGTTGGAAAACACCGTGAGGGCAGGCGGCACGCCGGTGCTGATCGAGGACAAGTGGGGCGAGCCGGTCGATCCGCAGAAGGTCGAGGACGCGCTGAAGAAGAACACGGACGCCAAGGTCGTCGCCTTCGTGCACGCCGAGACCTCCACCGGCTGCCAGTCGGACGCCAAGCTGCTCACGCAGATCGCGCACAAGTACGGCGCGATGGTGATCGTCGACGCCGTCACCTCGCTCGCCGGCACCCCGGTGAAGGTCGACGAGTGGGAGATCGACGCCATCTACTCCGCGAGCCAGAAGTGCCTGTCCTGCACGCCGGGCCTGTCGCCGGTGTCGTTCTCCGAGCGCGTGGTCGAGCACGTGAAGAAGCGGAAAGACAAGATCCACAGCTGGTTCATGGACATGAACCTGCTGTTCAACTACTGGAGCGCCGGCACGCGCACCTACCACCACACCGCGCCGACCAATTCGCTGTTCGCGCTGCACGAGGCATTGCTGCTGATCCGCGAGGAAGGCCTGGAGAACGCCTGGGCGCGCGCCACGCGCCACCACTTCGCGCTCAAGGCCGGCCTGGAAGCAATGGGCATGAAGATGCTTGGTGACAGAGAAGTATCCAGCTGCCGCAGATGAACGCCGTCTATCTGCCCGCAGGGAGTGAACGAAGCCGAAGTGCGCAAGACACTGCTGAACGAGTTCAGCATCGAGATCGGCGCCGGCCTCGGGCCGCTCGCGGGCAAGATCTGGCGCATCGGCCTGATGGGCTACAGCTGCCGGCCGGACAACGTCATGCTTTGCCTTTCGGCGCTCGGCTCGGTGCTGTCGGACGCCGGGCTGCCGGTGCATGTCGGCGACGCCGAGGCCGCCGCGCACGGCGCGTACGCGCAGATGCACGTGCGCGACGCGCAGCGCAAGAAAAGGGCTGCCTAGGAATTGCAGTACAGCATCGACGCAGACGACGAGTTCCTGCGCGTCACGCTGAGCGGGCGGGATACGGACGAGCCGCCGTCTCACGTGTGCGCGGCGGTGCTCGCCGAGAGCCGCGCGCGTAATCGCAAGCGCATCCTGATCGAGCTCGACCAGAAGTTTCCGCTGTCGCCGACCAGCCAGTACCACCTGGTCACCAATCTGCCCAAGATCGGCTTCACTGCGGAGGAGCGCATTGCCTTGGTGCACAAGACGCCCTACGCGCAGAACGCCAACCACTTCATCAACCTGCTCGCGCGCAACCACCGTGTAATGGTGCGCAACTTCACCGGCCTCGAGCCAGCCAAGGAATGGCTGCGCGGTAACTCCACCTAGCGCCTGGACACGCTGACCCACGCGCTTTCCGGAGCGCTGCTCGCACGGGCCACCGCGTCGAAGGACGCGCCGCCGCGCTCGCTGCCGAGACGCATCGCCGCCGGCTTCTTCGCGTGCGCCGCGCCCGATCTCGACTTCGTCATCGGCTTCATCGGGCCGGTCGAGTACCTGCTCACCCACCGCGGCGTCACGCACTCGGTCCTCCTGCTGCCGGCGTGGGCGCTGCTCTATTCCTGGATTCTCGCCAAGGTGCTGCGCGAGCCCGACAGGGAAGGAAAGGCAGGCTGGCGCGCGCTCTACGGCGTCACCGCGCTCGCCCTGGCCGCGCACATCGCCGGCGACCTGATCACCAGCTTCGGCACCATGATTTTGGCGCCGCTCTCGGACTGGCGCGCGGGGATCGGCACGACCTTCATCATCGACCTCTGGTTCAGCGGCATCATCGTCGCGGGTTTGGTTCTTTCACTGATAATCAGAAAGCGACGCTGGCCAGCCGTTGCCGCCAGCGTCGTCCTCGCCGGGTACGTCGGCTTCCAGTACGTCCAAAAGCAGCGCGCGATGGAGTTCGGTTTCGAATACGCGAAATCCATGGCGTTGCGCGATGCGCTGGTGACCGTGCATCCGCGCCCGGTATCGCCGTTCAACTGGACCGTGTTCGTGAGCGACGACGAGGCGCACCGCTTCGCCCACGTCAACCTGGTTCGCAAGGAGGCGCGGCGTTACCAGCCCGGCGACGGCTTCATCGCGCGCGTCGACACGCCTTACCTGCCGCTGGACCAGGCGGTGTGGGTGACGCGCCGCCGCTATGGCGAAACGCAGGCCGGCATGATCCGGGAGGCGTGGAATGCCGACGAGCTCGCTTTCTTCCGCTGGTTCGCCGCCCTGCCCGCATTCGACGGCATGAGCGAGGGCTCGAGCTGCGTATGGTTCACCGACCTGCGCTTCCTCACGCCCGGGCGCGAGGGCATGCCGTTTCGCTATGCCGTGTGCCGCGAGCAGCCGGGATCGAACTGGAAACTCCGCGTCTAGTAACATCGGCTGAGTGAGGTCGATGGAGAAAACGTACGCCGCGATCAGCGATCAGGCGCTGGTCGATCTCACGCGCCAGTTGATCGCCATCCCGAGCCCGAATTTCGAGGAAGGCGCGGTCGCGGATTTCATCGGCGAGCGCATGACGCGCACCGGCATGGACGTGCAGATGATGCCCGTCGAGCATCCGGACCAGCCGGGCAAGGTTACCCGTCAGCCGATCGGCCGCCTGCGCGGCGCCGGCGGCGGACCGACGCTCATGTTCAACGGCCACCTCGACGTGGCCGCGATGATGCCGGGATGGAGCGTCGATCCGCTCAAGGGAAAATTCGAAGACGGTTGGATTTGGGGCCACGGCGCTCAGGACGACAAGGGCGGGCTCGCGGCGGCGCTGGTGGGGATCGAAGCCATCGTCGCCACCGGAACGCGCCTCAAAGGCGATCTGCTGTACTGCCCGGTGGCCACGCACAAGCTCGGCGGCACCGGCACGCGCGTGATGCTGAAAAAAGGCGTGCAGGCCGATTACTGCATCAACATCGAGCACTCGGCCAACACCATCGGCTCGGTGATCGTCGGCTCGATCCGGGTCAAGATCCGCACCACCACGCCGGGACTGTTCTTTCGCTTCACCAAGGAAGCCCGCGATACGTACTTCAACTCGATCGAGCAGCAGGTGCTGTGCCTCCAGGCCTTCGGACCCAGCCTGCAGGCGGTGCCCGAGGGCAGCTGGCTCACCTTCGAGCGTCATCCCGAGCTGCGCGATTTCCCGATGATCCGGCACGACGCCATCCATAAGGACCACTATGGCCGGTGGTGCGAGCTCATTTTCCAGATCCGCACCGTTCCCGGGATGACGCTCGCGTCGGTGCGTAGCGATGTGGCACGCGTCATCGACGGCATCAAGAAGCGCCATCCGCGCTTCGACTGCGAAGTGACGATACCGGCGGGCGGGCCCGAAGATCCGTTCTATATGGAACCGAGCGCTCTGGCCGACGAGCATCCGTTGGTGCGCGCGCTCGCCGATGGCTACCGCGCCGCCACCGGCGAGGTGCCGCTGGTGGGGAGCGTGGAGCGTATCGGCAATTTTGGCGACGGCAATGTGCTGCATGCCGCGGGCATCCCCTCGGTGCAGTTCGGCCCCGGCAACATCAAGCGCTATCCGGAGTGGCCCGCGCCGGACGAGCGCGTGCATATCGACGAGCTGCGCACCACCGCTCGCACCTGCGCCTACGCAGCCATCTCGCTTTGCGGTTGAGGACCTTCCCATGAAATCGAAGCTGCTGCTCTGCCTCCTGATCCTCTGCACTTCCGCGTCGGCACAGGACTGGCCGGTGAAGCCGGTGCGGCTCATCCTGCCGTTCGCGGCCGGCGGCGCCGTTGATGTGGTGACGCGCATCACCATGAACCGCGTGAGCGAGCAGACCGGCCAGCAGTTCGTGGTCGACAACCGGCCCGGCGCCAGCGGCAACATCGGCACCGAGGCCGCGGCGAAGTCCGCGCCGGATGGCTATACCTTCCTCGTTGGCTCGCCCGGCACCATCGCCATCAACCCTCACTTCTACCCAACGCTGCCCTACGACGCGCTCAAGGATTTCGTGCCGGTCGTGCACTTCGCCAGCTTCCCGCAGGTGCTCGGCGTGTACACCGAGGTGCCGGCGCAAAGCCTGATGGAGCTGATGGCGATGGCGAAGCGCGAGCCGGGCAAGTTGAACTACGGCTCCGGCGGCAACGGCTCCACCGGCCATCTCATTACCGAGGCTTTCCTCCGCCAGGCGGGGCTCCAGATCACCCACGTGCCGTTCCGCGGCGGCGGTCCGGCGGTGCAGGGGCTGGCCGGCGGACAAGTGCACTTCGTCATTGACGGCCTGCCATCGTTCGCCGCGCAGCTGCAGAGCGGTCGCATTCGGGTGCTTGCCGTGACTTCGAAGCAGCGCTGGCCGGAGCTGCCCAATGTGCCGGCGATCGGCGAAGCCGCGCTGCCGGGTTTCGACATGGGGTCATGGGCGTTGATCGCCGCGCCGGCGAAGACTCCGGAGCCGGTGCTGCGGCGCCTTGCCGCCGAGGTCACCAAGGCGGTCGCGCGCGAGGATGTCCAGACTCGCCTGCGCCAGGTCGGTGCGCTCGCGGCCGGCGGCACTCCCGAGGAAGCGCTGCGCTTCCATCGCGCCGAGTACGAAAAATGGGGCAACGTGGTTCGCACCACCGGGGCGAAGCCCGACTAGCCGCGTTGCGACTTGGTTACTTCTTGATCTGCCGCACGAAGCGATCGGCGAGCTGCGGCTGCGCTGAATAGGCGTCGAGCACCGGCTGCATTTTTTCGCTCAGCGCATCCAGGCGCTCGCCGGGCGCGGGGTGGGTCTTGAACATGAGCGCGATCGCCGAGTCCTGCGCGCTCATCGCCTGCAGCGTCTGCAGCACCGAGGGCAGGCCGTAGGCGTCGTAGCCGGCGCGCGCGGCGATCACGATGCCGAGGCGGTCGGCTTCCAGCTCGTCGCCCTTGTCCAGCCCGCGGCTGTACATCTCGGTGCCGAAGGCGATCAGCTTGTCGCGCGCCGGGCCGGCGCGATCCTTGAGCGCCATGGACATCGCATCGCCGGCAAGGCTGCTCTGCGCGCCCTTCTGGATCGCCTTCAGGTGGTGCTTGCGCAGCACATGCACGATCTCGTGGCCGAGCACGCCGGCGAGCTCGGCTTCGTTGCGCATCCTTTCGAGCAGCCCGCGCGTGATGAAAATCGTGCCGCCCGGAACGGCGAACGCGTTCACGTTGGGCGAATCGAGCACGCCGAACTGCCAGGGCAGGTCGGGGCGCTCGGTCTGCACCGCGAGCCAGCGGCCGACGTGGTTGACGTAGCGCTGCAGCCGCGCGTCGGCGACCAGCGGCGCCGCGCCCAGCAGGCGCGACGCGACGTCCTTGCCGATCGCGACCTCCTCCGGCTCGTCGATTTCCTTCACCGCCTTGCCCACGTTCTTGACGGTGTCGACCATCTTGTTGATGTCGAAGCTCGGCATCCGGAACTGCGCATGCGCGGTGACCGCGAACGCGAGCCCGGCGAGCAAAAGGAGGGTTTTCATTTGGGGTAGTCGACCGACGTGGGCGAGAGCTTGCCCTGCGAGGCGAAGCCGGTCGCCGCGTCCCGGTCGGCGGCGAATTTTTCCAGCTTGGCGAGCTCGGCCGGATTGGGCTGCGCATTGGCGATCTGCTCGGCATCCAGGCCGCGCACGCCGGTCGTGACCTGGGTCCCGCTGGTGCCGGTGCGCGCGACGTTGAACATCTGCGTCAGGCCGCTCGCGCCCGGCTTGGTCGCGGCGGCGCCGCCGAGGCGCAAGGAAAGCATGCGTACCCAGCCTTCACCGTCGGCGGCCTTCACGCGCGTCCAGCCGCTCTTGCGCTCGAGCACCTCGACCGCGGTGTTCTCGGCAAGCGCGGCGACGGTGGCGGAATCCGTGGCGGGCTCCTTCTTCAGGTCGGTGGCGCGGATCACCGTGGCGGGCTCCGCCAGCGCCAGCAAGGGCAGGAACAGAAGCAAGGCGAGAAATTTCATGTCTTTCTTCTCGGTTCGAACAGCTCGACCGGCTGCGCGCGGCCTTTGACCGCGAATGTACCGCAAGACACGAACTCGAAGGCGCCGCCGCAGCGCTCCATCGTCTCGCGCGACACCAGGATTCTGCGCTTCGCGTCCTTGGTCAGGCCCTCGATCCGGCTGGCCAGGTTCACGGTGTCGCCGATCGCGGTGTACTCCAGGCGGCGCTTCTGCGAGCCCATCAGGCCGACCACGGCCGGCCCGGAGTGCAGACCGATGCCCACGTCGAAGTCCGATTGCTCCGCGCCGAGCTCGCGCTTGAACGTCTGCAGCGTGTCGGCCATGTCCAGCGCGCAGGCGACGGCGCGCCGGGCGTGGTCGGGCTGGTCGAGCGGTGCACCCCACATCGCCATGATGCAGTCGCCGATGAACTTGTCGAGCGAGCCGCCGTGGTTGAAGACCACGTCCACCTGCAGGGTGAAGTAGCGGTTGAGGAGCGCGATCACCTCCTCGGGGCTGCGGCTTTCGGAAAGCGTGGTGAAGCCGCGGATGTCGGAGAAGAGCAGCGTCACCTCGCGCCGGCCGGTTTCGATGCCGCCCTGCTCGACCAGCTGCCTCGCGACATGAGGGTTTGTGAAGCGGGAGAATTGCACCATCGCCGCCTGGCGCTCTTGGCGCGCTCGCAGGTACTCGGCCAGGCCGGCGGCGGCGTAAAACGTCCAGGCTGCGGCCAGCGGGGTGAGGAGCGGCCATAGGAACAGCCGGCCGACCAGTGCCCATTGCGCGAGGATGAGAAGCGCGGTCACGAGGCTCAGCGCCGCGCCGGTCGCGCGCATGTCCAGGCCGCGCTGGAACGCGAGGTAGAGCAGCAGCAGGAGGACCACGCCGAGAGCCGCCGCCCACCAGGCCGGCGCATAGCGCATCTGGCGGCCGTTCTTGAGATTCTCGATCGCGGTACCGAGGATCTCGGCGCCGGGATGCAGGGTCCCCATCGGCGTCACGCGCAGATCCTGCAATCCGGTCGCGGCGGTGCCCACCACCACGATCTTTCCGCTGAACTCGTTGGCGGGCCGCGTTTTCGCCGAGCGGCCGAACTCTTCGTAAAGATCGGCGAAGGAGACGCGCGGGAAGCCGTTGGCCGCACCGCGCCAGGCGAGCACCAGCGTGTCCTGGTCCGGCGCCGGGAAACCCAGGTCGCCGGCGACGCGCGCCGGTAACGAGGGAATCTGCCACCCGGCGAGGGTCTCCCGCAGCAGGTAGCGACGCCCGACGCCGTCGGCATCCTCCTTGAAGGTGATCAATCCGGCGCGCCGGTGCGTCTCGTTGGTCAGCACGAGCGGCGGCACCAGCGCGATTTTCGCCTCGGGGTCGGCGTGGCGCGTCGCCACCAGGCCGAATTCGTCGGCGAAGTCGCCGATGCGGACGCCCTTGCTGTCGCTGCTTTCGGGCAGGCGGAGAAACGCGAAGTACGTGTTGGCATGGCGCGCAGCGCTTTCCGCGAACGCCGCATCGTCCTCTGGCCGAAACCGGTCTCGCTCCACGAACATCATGTCGAACACGATGGCGCGCGGCTTCTGCGCGGCGAGGCCGTCGAGCAGGTCGGCGTAGACCACGCGCGGCCACGGCCAGCGCCCGGCCTCGGACTCCATCCTGGCCAGGCTCTTCTCGTCGATGTCGACGAGCACGATGTCCGGATCGGGAGCCAGCGCGGCGGCTTGCGTCCGCACGAACGTGTCCAGCAGCCGGTTCTCCAGCGGCTTCATCCACTCCAGCAGGAACAGCTCCAGCGCCAGCGCGGCCAGCACCGCAAGCGCGAGCAGCGAAAGGCTGCGCCTCATCGCCCGGCCAGCACTTCCTGCAGCGCGTGGAACAGCTCGATGCTGGCGTCGATCTCGTCGCGATTGATCGAGACGCTCTCGACGTTGATGCCGAGCGGAATGTGGCTGGCGTAGGCGCCGTCGAGGATGCGCCGCAGGTTGTCGCGGCAGATCCCGATCGAGCGCGCGAGCGGATTGGGCGCGCCGAGGATCGCGCGCTCGGTGTCCGCGGACACGTTCACGCCGAGCCAGCGCAGGAAGCCGAGCGTCTTCTCTCGCCCGCAGGGCGCGAAAGTCAGGATCACGCGCTTGGGCGTGATGCCGGCGCCGCGGCAGTCGCGCAAATAGTCGGCGAGCAGGCGCTGCGTCGGCGCCGGCTGGTACACCGTCTGCGAGATGAAATAGCCGCAGCCCTCGATTCCCTTGGCGAGGAGCCGCGCGGATTCGCTGCGGTGCTCGTCGTGGCGCTCGGCGATCACCACGCCGCCGATGGTGAGGCCGATCGACGGTCCGGAGGCGATGCGGATCGCGCGCGACAGCGGTAACGGGTACTTCACGCCGGAAGCCGGGCGCCCCACGATCGACAGCGCTTTGACCCCCATGCCCCGGGTTTCAGCAAGCCACGCGCGCCAGTTGGCCTCGGGCATCATGCCCAGCGCCTTGTAGACGATGGTGGGCAGGCGGAAGTGCGTGGCGTAGTCCCGCGGATCGACGGTGCCGACGAACGGGAATGGCCGTGGCTGGCTGGTGCGGCCGGTCTCGTCCTGGATGTCGTAGACCACCACGCCATCGAGCGGCAGGCCGGCGAGGCGCGCGGCGAGCTTGTCCGCGGCAGCGTCGATCTGGTCGGGCGGCGTTCCGGCGCGCGGCGGCGTGGTGCCATACAGCAGCACCTGCTGCGACGGGTCAAGAAGCTTTGACTGCAGATCCATTCACGAACGGCTTGAGCGCGGCGAATACCGCGCGGTTCACCGGAGCATCGATGCCCGCGTCGCGCGCCATGCGCACCACGGCGCCGCATAGCCAGGGGGCCTCGAGCTTGCCGCCGGCCTCCAGGTCGTGCAGCAGCGAGGCGCGCATGTCGGGATGCAGGCCGTCGGCGAACTTGAGCCGCTCATCGACGAAGGCGTCGGCGAGCGCCACGCCGCGCGCCCGGCCGACTTTCCAGGTCTCGCGCATCGACTGCTCGAACAGCCAGCGCAGGTCCGGGTCGGCGCGCACCACGCCGATCGGCGCACGCGCCACCGCGGTGGCGCTGGAGAGGCCGACCAGGAACACGAACTTCTCCCAGTTGGCTTTGATGATGTCCGAGGGAATTTCGGCCTGGATGCCAGCGCCTTTGCAGGCCTGGAGAAATGATTCCGCCGCCGGACGCTGCGTCTCCACCACGGGTCCAAACTGGATGCGCGCCATCTGCCCGGTGTGCTCGATCACGCCGGGCGACTTGATGTGCGTGGCGATGTACGCCGAGCCGCCCATCACCGCGCGCTCGGGCAGCACCTTGCGCAGCCGTTCGATCGACTCCACGCCGTTCTGGAACGGAATCACCACGGTGGCGGGCCCGACGATCGGCCGGATCTGCCCGGCGGCGCTCTCCGTGTCCCAAAGCTTGACCGCAAACAGCACCACGTCGACCGGCTCGGCCTGCGAAGGATCGGCGAACACGCGCACCTTGAGCCGGGCACTGCCGTGCGGGCTCTCCACCGCGAGGCCATTTTCCTGGATCGCCTCCAGATGCCGACCCCGGGCGAAGAAGGCGACTTCGTGCCCGGCCTGCTGCAGCCGGGCGCCGAAGTAGCCGCCGACGCCGCCCGCTCCCATGGCGGCGATGCGCATCTCAGTGGCCCCTTAGTAGCGGTAATGGTCCGACTTGTACGGCCCCTGCTTCGGCAACCCGATGTAGCGGGCCTGCTCGTCGGTCATCTCGGTGAGCATGGCGTCGAGCTTGGAGAGCTGCAGGCGCGCCACTTTCTCGTCGAGGTGCTTGGGCAGGATGTAGACGCCGATCGGGTATTTCGCCGTGTTGCCGTAGAGCTCGATCTGCGCCAGCACCTGGTTGGCGAAGGAGGAGCTCATCACGTACGACGGGTGGCCGGTGCCGCAGCCGAGGTTCACCAGGCGCCCTTCGGCCAGCAGGATGATGCGTTTGCCTGCCTTTCCATCCTCACTAGGAAAGATGATGTGGTCGACCTGCGGCTTGATGTTGTCCCAGGTGTACTGCTTGAGCGACGCAACGTCGATCTCGTTGTCGAAGTGGCCGATGTTGCACACGATGGCGTTGTTCTTCATGCGCTTCATGTGCTCGTGGGTGATGACCTTGTAGTTGCCGGTCGCGGTGACGAAGATGTCGGCCTTGTCGGCGGCGTACTCCATGGTCACCACCTTGTAGCCTTCCATCGCCGCCTGCAGCGCGCAGATCGGGTCGATCTCGGTGACCCACACCTGGGCGAACAGGCCGCGCAGCGCCTGCGCCGAGCCCTTGCCGACCTCGCCGTAGCCCGCGACCACGGCGACCTTGCCGGCGACCATCACGTCGGTGGCGCGCTTGATGCCGTCCACCAGCGACTCGCGGCAGCCGTAGATGTTGTCGAACTTGGACTTGGTGACCGAGTCGTTGACGTTGATCGCCGGGAACAGCAGCCGCTTCTCCTTGTGCATCTGATAGAGGCGGTGCACGCCGGTGGTGGTTTCCTCGGTCACGCCCTTGATGTCTTTACCGACGCGCGAGTACCAGCCCGGCTCGGCCTCCAGCTTCTTCTTGATCGCGTTGAAGAGGGAGATCTCCTCCTCGCTGGTCGGGTTCGACAGCACGCCGGGGTCCTTGGCGGCGCGAGGTCCCAGGTGGACGAGCAGCGTGGCGTCGCCGCCGTCGTCCAGGATCATGTTCGGACCCTGGTCGCCAAATTCAAACACCTTATGCGTGTACTCCCAATACTCGTCGAGCGACTCGCCCTTGTAGGCGAACACCGGGATGCCGGCGGCGGCGATCGCGGCGGCGGCGTGGTCCTGCGTCGAAAAGATGTTGCACGACGCCCAGCGCACTTCGGCGCCGAGCGCCTTCAGGGTCTCGATCAGCACCGCGGTCTGGATCGTCATGTGCAGCGACCCGGCGATGCGCGCGCCCTTCAGCGGCTGCTTGGCGGCGAACTCCTTGCGGATCGCCATCAGCGCCGGCATCTCGGACTCGGCGATCGCGATTTCCTTGCGGCCCCAGTCGGCGAGGGCGAGATCGGCGACTTTGAAATCGGTGAACTTGGAATCGATCTTCATCAAATGGCTCCTGGAAAAGAAAAAGCGCCCGCACCGTTTCCGGTGCGAGCGCCGTTGTATTTAGCTGAGCCTGACCCTTCGTGACCTGCAGGGACGCAACGCTCCTCAGCGGCTCGAATTATACCCTGTTCAAGTGCGCTCAATCCCTGCATGCTTTGCGAATGGCGGCATCGCTTTTTGCCAGCGTGGTTTTCCTGAAGATCCAGGACTTCGCGCGCCGTTCGGCGACCGAGCAGGCGCGCCTGCGCGCGCAATTGCAGGCGGTGGTGGCGGTCACCGCGGCGGAAATCCCCCCCGGGGGCCGCGTGATGCTGGACGCGGCCGACGGCGCCGCCATCGTGGTGCTCGACGATCCGCGCGCCGCGCTGCGTCTCGCCGAACGCGCGTTGACCGCGGTGGCGGCCGGGCTGCCGCTATCTGCGGGGCTCAACCATGGCGCTCTGCAGCTCGCTGGCGGCAAGGGCGCCGAGGGAATGACCGGCGATGGCATCGCGGTCGCTGCGGCGGTGGCCGCTTTCGCGCCTGCCGCGCGCGTGCTCGCTTCGCGCGCCTTCCGCAACGCGCTCGCCGAAGCGGCGCCGGGGCTCGAGGCCACGCTCGCTCCGGCCGGCACCTTCAACGATCCGGGATTGCGCGCGCACGAGTTGTTCAAGCCGGACGAGAAAGCGCCGGCGCGCCGCAGCCTGCGCTATACCGTCGCGGCGGCGGTGCTCGCGGTGGCCATGGTCGGGGCCGGCATCAGCCTGCGCAACGCCAACGGCAGCCAGCAGCCTTTCGTCGACGCGATGCTGGCGAAATATCCCTACTGGCGCGAGCTGGTGCAGAAGGTGAGCTACTGATGGCGAAGCCGTTGAAGAAAATCGGCCGCTACAAGCTGCTCGGCGAGCTCGGCCGCGGCGCGATGGGCGTGGTGTACAAGGCGGAGGACCCGAACCTCGACCGCGTGGTGGCGCTCAAGACGATCATCCTGGACAAGGACGCCGACGGGCGCGCGGAGTACCAGAAGCGCTTCATGCTCGAAGCCAAGGCCGCCGGCAAGCTCAACCATCCGAACATCGTCACCACCTTCGACTTCGGCGAGGCCGACGGTGTGGCGTACCTGGCCATGGAGCTGCTCGAAGGCACTGACCTGCGCAAGCGCGTGCAGCAGGGCGCGATTCCGGCGGTGGAAGCGGTCGAGATCGCCTGCCAGGTGGCCGAGGGGCTCGCCTACGCGCATCACCGCGGCGTCGTGCATCGCGACATCAAGCCCGGAAACATCATGCTGCCCGACCGTGGCGCGGCGAAGATCATGGACTTCGGCCTGGCGCGCATGCGCGTCGCCGACCACAAGACCAGCACCGGCATCGTGCTCGGCACGCCGCGCTACATGTCGCCCGAGCAGATCACCGGCCAGCCCGTCGACCATCGCTCCGACATCTTCTCGCTCGGCATCGTGGTGTGGGAGGTGCTCACCGGCAAGCGCCTGTTCTCCGGCACCGAGATTCAGCAGGTCAGCCACAGCATCACCTACGACGAGCACGAGCCGCCGACGCGCATCAACCCCGAGTTGCCGGCGATGCTCGACTTCGTCGTCGCGCGCGCGCTAAAGAAGGACCCGGCGGTGCGCTACCAGGACGCGGACGAGATGGCCGCCGACCTGCATACCTGCCTCGCCGAGCTGCGCGGGCGCGCCGGCGAAGCGTCGGCGCCCGATTCCGGCAGCAAGACGGTCAAGCTTGACGCGGATGGCGAGCCGACGGTCGGCGCGCCGGCGGCCGGCAACATCGTGACCGACACCCGGCTTCCGCTTTCCCGCCACTTCGACTCGACCGCGGCGTTGCGACGCCTGGCCAAGGCGCGCGGCGGGCGGCCGCCTCGGCCGGTGGGCATCCTGCGCCGCATCATCAGCGACGCGCCGGCGCGCCGCCTGTTCGTCGTCACGGCCCTCGCCGCCGCCGCCGGCAGCTACATCGCCTTTATCTAATATCTACTCTTCGAAGGTGATGAGGCCCATGCCCGTCGTCATGGGCGCGTAGTAGTGCCGGTGCATACGCTTCGCCTTGGGCGACAGCGCGCCCCGCATGGTGAGCCACATGATGAGCTCGACCGCCTCCGCGCCGGCTTCCTCCATGATCTTGTGGTGCGACAGGCTGGCGAGGCTTTCCGGGTTTTTTTCCAATTCATCCAGAAACCAGTGATCGAACTTCTCGTTCATGAAGCCGAAGCGCTTTCCCTGCAGCTGGTGGGACATGCCTCCGGTACCCAACACCACCACATTCAAGTCCTGCGGATACGAAGAAACGGCGTCTCTTAGCGCCTGCCCCAGCCGGTAACAACGCCGAGCGGTCGGCAGCGGGTGCTGGACCACGTTCACCTGCAGCGGCACGGTCTTCACCGGCCATCCGGACGTCGTGTGCGGGAAGCAGAGGTTCATCGGCACGAGGAAACCGTGCTCGACGCCCATCTCCTGGCAGACGGTGAGGTCGAATTCCGCCTCGACCAGTCGCTCGCACAGATGGATGGAGAACTCGGCGTCGCCCGGCACCTCGGGCAGCGGGCGCATGCCGAAGCCTTCGTCGGCGATGGCGTAGCGCTCGGCCGCGCCCAGCGCGAAGGTGGGGTACTTGTCAAAGCCGAACTCGGCGACGTGGTCGTTGTAAACAACGATCGCTACGTCGGGCTTGAGCTTCGCCAGCCACTCGCGCACCGGCACGTAGGCATCGAACAGCGGCTTCCACGCCGGGTCCTGCTCGCGCTTGCGGTCAACCGCCGGCCCGACCGAAGGCACGTGCGACAGGCCGATGCCGGCGACGATCCTAGACGGCATCTTTGATATTTCGGGTCGCGAGGAACTGCTCGTACGTCTCGCCGCGCATCTGCGCGCCCATGCGATAGAGGCTGTTGCCGGTGGCCGAACCGATCTTCAGCATCGCGTAGATATTCATGCCGGCGTCGATCAGGCCCTTGAAGTCGCGCTTGCGGATCAGATCCTTCTCGGTTTCGGTGAGCCCGAACCGGGCCATGAAACCCTCTTCATCCCGCTTGAACGCCTCGCGCTCCGCCGCGGAGCACAGCGCGCTGCACATCCGGTTCAGACGCGCCCCGCGCCGGGAGAGGCGCAGGTCGAAGATGCTGGTGTCCGGAATCTCCTTTACCGGGATCCCCATACTTCACGCCGGCGTGGTTGCCCGCCAGCCCTTGCCGTCCGCGTAAACCTTGCGCGCGGTCTCGGCGTAGGGGACCGGGCTGACGACGGCGCGGATCTCCATTTGCTTGTGGCGCTCGATGGTCGGCTTCCTGGTGCCGCCGTTCTCTTCGCCCCAGATCAGGGTGACTTCGCTGCCCGGCTCGGCGAACTCGGGCTCGAGCACTGCGATGGTGAGCATTTTGCGCTCGTTGGAGCTGTAGCCGATCCAAGTCGAGATGCCGGCGGTCTTCCCCTCGGCCACCACCTTGTCGTAGGGATGCATCGAGTACACGGCGGACGGGAATTCCATGAACTTGCCGCGCTCGCCCTTCTCGATCTGGCTGCCGATGACGCGCAGCACGTCATCGTGCTCGAGCGCGAGTGTCACCTTCTTGCGATGCGATCCCTTGGCGAGCTTCTGCAGCGCCTCGCGGCCGATGAAATCGTGCTCGTAGTCGATGAACGACCCGTAGCCCATGTCCCAGGGCGTGAGGTAGTAGTCCTCGATCTTCTTGGAGACGAAGCTGCCGCCGATCGATGCTTTCGCTTCGTAACTTTCGGCGGTGAGCCACTGGCGGTAGGGCTTCATCTTCTCGCCCGAATAGACCGCAGGCAGCGGCGACGGAATCCAGCCCGACTCCAGCGTGTTCGAGGAATACGCGCGACCGCCGACCAGGCGCAGGCCGAACTCCTCGCCGGCCTTCACGATCGCGTCACGCACCGCGTCGCCTTCTGCATAGGGACCGACCAGCTCGAAGCCGGGCTGCCCCGCCATGCCGTGGCGCAGCGCCGTGACCTGCTTGCCGGCGATGGTGAGCGTCGTGACGTGGAAGAACTTCACTTCCGGCGGCTTCGCGCCGAGCACCTTCTCCATGGTCTTCATCGCGTTCGGACCCTGGATCTGGAAGCGGTAGGACTTGCGGTTGAACGGATCCTTGCGCGCCGCCGAGCGCTCGTCGAGCTCGAGCTCGACGTCGTACTTGCCGGTGCTTGCGTGGTAGGTGATCCAGTTCAGCGCCGGGATGCGGCCGACGAGGACGTACTTGCTCGGCGCCGAGTTGAACAGGATCACGTCGCCGATCACGTGGCCGTCGTAGCTGCAAGGCACGAACTGCTTCGCGCGCCCGGGCGAGACGTTCCTGAAGCTGTTGATCGCCAGGTGCGAGAGCAGCTTGGTCGCATCGGCCCCCTCGACATACAGGTCCGCCATATGGAACGACAGGTTGAACAGCACGCAGGTTTTCTGCCAGGCCTGCTGCTCGTCGCGCCAGTTGGTGTACTCGGGCGGCACGCCGGGATAGACGTTCGGGCCGCTCGGCGAGTGGCGCAGCAGGTCGACGGGATTCCCCGCCGCCTGGATCACGTCCTCGAGGCTCTTCATCGCCGCCTCAGACGGTCGCCTTGGTCCGCCATCCTTCGGCATACGAGGTGCGCGCCTGCTTGCCGTACGGCGCCGGGCTGACTACGGCGCGGATCTCGATCTGCTTGTGCCGCTCGACGGTGGGCTTCTTCGTGCCGCCGCCCTCTTCGCCCCACAGGAGCTTCACTTCGTTGCCCAGCTGGATGTCCGGGTCGACGATGCCGAGCGACAGCATCGAGCGCTCGTTGTAGCTGTAGCCGCTGAACATGTTCAGGCCGACGTTCTTGCCCTGATTCGTCAGCCGGTCGTACGACGCCGAAGTGAAGTTCGACAGCGGCAGGTCGATGTACTTGTACGGATCGCCCTGCTCCAGCATCGAGCGCCACACCTTCATCACGTCGTCCGGGTTCCACGCGAGCGTGACCTTGCGACGGTGCGGCTTGCCGGCCATCTTCTGCAGCGCTTCCTTGCCGATGAAGTCGTGGTCGAACTTGATGAACGGGCCGTAGCCCATCTCGTACGGCGTGACGTAATAATCCTCGATGTTCTTCGACACGAAGCTGCCGCCGATCGAGCCGGTGGCTTCGTAGCTCGAGGCCGGGAGCCACTCGCGGTACTTCTTCATCTTCTCGCCGCTGTACACGGCCGGCAGCGGCGAGGGAATCCAGCCCGATTCGAGCGTGTTGGTGGCATAGGCGCGGGCGCCCACTTCCTTGAGCCCGAATTCCTTGCCGGCGGCGACGATCGCGGCGCGGATCTCCTCGCGCTCGGCGTAAGGCCCCCAGATCTCGAGTCCCGGCGCGCCCGCCATG
This sequence comes from uncultured beta proteobacterium, assembly GCA_963810475.1. Taxonomy (GTDB): domain Bacteria; phylum Pseudomonadota; class Gammaproteobacteria; order Burkholderiales; family SG8-39; genus SCGC-AG-212-J23. The sequence goes on from CAWENY010000017.1 coordinate 358,884, forward strand.
CCGTGGCGCAGCGCGCGCACCTTGCGGCCGGCGAGGTTGATGTGCCCCATGTGGAAGAACTTGATTTCGGGCACCGGGCCGCCATTGAGCTTCTCGATGACCTTCCAGGCGTTCGGCCCTTGGATCTGGAAGCGGTAGTTGGTCCGGTTGATCGCGAGGCCCTTGGTGTTGCCGGGTGAGCGGTCGTCCTTGCGCGTCTTGACGTTGAAGCCGCCGGTCTCGGCGTGGAACTGGATCCAGCTCGCCGCCGGCGCGCGGCCGACGAACACCATGTGGTTCTCTTCGAGGTGGAACAGGATGCCGTCGCCGATGACGTAGCCGTCGTAGTTGCACGGCGCGAGCTGCTTGGCGCGGTTGACCGGGAAATTGGCGAAGCTGTTCATCCCCAGGTGCGTGAAGAGCTTCAGCGTGTCGGGACCCTGCACGTACTGCTCGACCATGTGGTGCGACTGGTCGAAGAGCACCGCGGACTTCGCCCATGCCGCTTGCTCGTCGCGCCAGTTGGAGAATTCGCCCGGCACGACCGGATAGACGTAGGCGCCGATCTGCGAGTTGCGCAGCATGTCGACGGCATTGCCTGCCGCCTTGAGCACTTCCTCGAGGTTCCGCATGTTTTCTCCTACTTTGTGAACCGACTTCTACGCCGCTTGCTTCAGTGCGAGCGCCTTGTCGGTGGCTTCCCAGGTGAACTCGGGCTCTTCGCGGCCGAAGTGCCCGTAGGCAGCGGTCTTCTCGTAGATCGGCCGCTGCAGGTCGAGCATCTGGATGATGCCCTTGGGACGCAGGTCGAAGTGCTTGAGCACCAGCGCCGACAGCGCGTCGTCCGACATCTTGCCGGTGCCCTGCGTGGTCACCATCACGCTGGTCGGGCGCGCCACGCCGATGGCGTACGACACTTGCACCAGGCACTTGGCGGCCAGGCCGGCGGCGACGATGTTCTTGGCGACGTAGCGCGCCGCGTACGCGGCCGAACGGTCGACCTTCGACGGGTCCTTGCCGGAGAATGCGCCGCCGCCGTGCGGCGCGGAGCCGCCGTAGGTGTCGACGATGATCTTGCGTCCGGTCACGCCGCAATCGCCTTTCGGGCCGCCGATCTCGAATGCGCCGGTCGGGTTGACGAGGTAGTTCACCTTGCCCTTGACCAGGTTCTTCGGCATCACCGGCTTGATGCAGTCCTCGATGATCGCTTCCTTGAGGCGATGGTGCTCGACGCCTTTGGCGTGCTGGGTGGAGAGCACCACGGTGTCGATCGACTCGGGCTTGCCGTTGACGTAGCGGATGGTGACCTGCGACTTCGCGTCCGGGCGCAGCCACGGCAGCTTGCCGTTGCGGCGCAGCTCGGCCTGGCGCTCGACCAGGCGGTGCGAGAGATAAATCGGCAGCGGCATCAGGCTCGGGGTCTCGTCGCAGGCGTAGCCGAACATCAGGCCCTGGTCGCCCGCGCCCTGCTCGAGGTCGAGGCCCTTGCCTTCGTCCACGCCCTGCGCGATGTCCGGCGACTGCTGGCCATAGGCGATGAGCACGGTGCAGGTGGCGGCGTCGAAGCCGATGTTCGGATCGGTGTAGCCGATGCGGCGGATGGTCTGGCGCGCGACCTGGTCGTAGCTCACGCGCGCATTGGTCGTGATCTCGCCGGCGAGCACCACCAGGTTGTCCTTGACCAGCGTCTCGGCCGCGACGCGCGAGTTCTTGTCCTGCTTTAGAATCGCGTCGAGCACGGCATCCGAGATCTGATCCGCGACCTTGTCGGGATGGCCTTCGGACACCGATTCGGAGGTAAATAGAAAATCGCTCATTGCCGGCGTTTCTTCTACGAGTAGGAAGGGCGCAAGGATACCAAAACTTTGCGCCGCCTCCCCAGGATTCTCCTCCAGTTTCTCGCCCGCTTTCCGTTATCGGCGCTGCATGCGCTGGGAACCGTCCTCGGCTGGGCGATGTATGGGATATCCCCCACCTACCGGCGCAACCTGAAGACGAATCTGGCGCTCGCCGGCTACACCGACGCACGCACGCGGCGCGCGGCGATTGCCCATGCCGGCCGCATGCTGACCGAGACGCCGGCGATCTGGCTGCGGCCGCAGCACGAAGTGGCGGCCCTGGTGCGCGAAGCGAGCGGCGTGAAGGAGGCACTGGCGCAGCGCACGCACGGCAAGGCGCTGCTCTTCCTCACGCCGCACATGGGCTGCTTCGAAGTGGCGGCGCAATACGCCTCGCAATACGTTCCGATCACGGTGCTCTACCGAGCGCCCAAGGCGCGGTGGCTCGAGCCGTTGATGCGCGAAGGCCGCGGTCGCGGCGATGTGCGCCTGGTGCCGGCCGACTTCAGCGGCGTGCGCGAGCTGTTCGCGGCGCTGAAGCGCGGCGAGGCGGTCGGCTTTCTGCCGGACCAGGTGCCCGGCATCGGCGAGGGCGAATGGGCCGACTACTTCGGCAAGCCGGCCTACACCGCGACGCTCGCCCCGAAGCTCGCGGGTCGAGCGGACGTCGCCTGCTTTCTCGCCTATGCCAAGCGCCTGCCCCGCGGCGCGGGCTACGCGCTCGTGGTGCGCCCGTTTCCGCAAAGCCTGCCGCAGGAAACGCCGGCCCGGCTCGTCAATCGCGCGCTCGAGGCGCTGGTGCGCGAATGCCCGGAGCAGTACCTCTGGGGCTACAACCGCTACAAGACGCCGCGCGGCGCGAAGGCAAGGCCGACGTGAGCCGCATCGTCTTTGCCTTCATGTGGGTCGTCCATTTCCTGCCGCTCGCGGGTATGGCCCGCGTTGGCAATACGGTGGGAAACCTGCTGTTCTGGCTGATCCCCGAGCGCCGCAAGGTGACGCGCATCAACCTGCAGAAATGTTTTCCTGCCAAATCCGCTGCCGAGCGCGAGGCGCTGGCGCGCGCGCACTTTCGCGCCTTCACCCGCGCCTTCATCGAGCAGGGCATTCTGTGGTGGTCGCCGCCCGAACGCATTTCTTCGCTGGTGGAACTGGAAGGCCTCGAACACGTGAAGGGACAAGCGAAGACCATCGTGTTCGCGCCGCACTTCGTCGGCTTCGAGGCCACGCTGGCGCGCCTCGCGCTGGAAGCGCCGGTGTCGATGATGTACTCGCGGCAGAAGGACCCGTTGTTCGAGGCGCGGCTGCTCAAGGGCCGCACGCGCTTCGGCGGCCTGATGTTCCCGCGCCAGGCCGGCATCAAGAAAGGCATCGAGATCATCAATTCCGGCACGCGCTATTACTACCTGCCGGACCTCGACTTCGGGCCGAAGCGTTCGGTGTTCGTGCCGTTCTTCGGCGTGCCGGCCGCGACCGTGACCGGACTGGCGTATATTGCGCGCACCACCGGGGCGGCCGTGGTGCCCTGTGTAACGCGGATGCTGCCGGGTGGCGGCGGCTACCGCGCCAAGTTGTATCCTCCGTGGACTGACTTTCCGAGCGGCGACGACCATGCCGATGCCCGGCGCATGATGGCCTTCATCGAGGAGCGGGTGCTGGAGATGCCCGAGCAGTACTTCTGGCTGCACAAGCGGTTCAAGACGCGCCCGCCGGGCGAGGCGAGGTTCTACTGAGGCTCGCGGTCATCGGTGCGGGTCACATGGGGCGTTTCCACGCCGAGAAATTCGCGCGTCTTCCCGGCGTCCAACTCGCGGCGGTCGTCGACCCCGATCCCGCCCGCGCGCCGATTTCCGATTTCAGGAAGGTCCTGGGCGACGTTGACGCCGCGGTGATCGCCGTGCCGACGCACCTGCACCACGAAGTGGCGCGCGCCTTTCTCGAGCGCGGGCTGCACGTGCTGATCGAGAAGCCGCTCGCTGCCACGCTCGCCGAAGCCGACGACCTGGTGAACCTCGCGTCGAAGAAGAATGCCGTCCTGCAGGTCGGTCATGTGCAGCGCTACAGCAACGCCTTCAAGGCGCTCGCGAAGCGCGTCGACCGGGCGCTGTATATCGACGCCGAACGCCTCGCCGGCTTCAAGCAGCGCGGCGCCGAAGTCGACGTGATCCTCGACCTCATGATCCATGATCTTGACCTCGCGCTGTCGCTCGCGCGCACCGAGGTGAGCGGCGTCAGCGCGTGCGGCTTTCGCGTGCTGACCGGCGACATCGACATCGCCACCGCGCGCATCGAGTTCGCCAATGGCTGCGTCGCCGATCTTTCGGCAAGCCGGGTGAGCCAGTCGGTGGTGCGCAAGTTCCGCGTATTCGAGCCCGGCCTCTATGCCTCCGCCGACTTGCAGGCCGGCAAGCTGCGCTACGTAAGGCAGGAGGGCGGTGAAATCCGGGAGACCGAGGAAATGCACACTGGTGGCGATGCGCTCGCGGCTCAGGCTGAGAGCTTCGTTCTTGCTGTTACCAAGAATCATCCTGTTCCGGTCGACGGCGCAGAGGGCCGCCGCGTGCTCAAGCTCGCCTTGGAGATCGGCCGCCTGGTGCGAGAGCGCCTGGCGCGCTTCAGCTCATGAACAAGCCCATCCAGATGGTGGACCCGGCGGGCGAGTACCGCTCGCTCAAAGCCGAGATCGACGCTGCCGTCGCCGCCGTGTTCGGCTCCGGGCGCTTCGTCCTCGGCCCCGAGGGCGAGGCGCTCGAGCGCGAGATCGCGCAATTCGTCGGCGCGTCGCACGCCGTCGGCTGCAATTCCGGCACCGACGCGCTGCACTTTCCGCTCGTCGCCGCCGGCATCGGGTCCGGCGACGAAGTCATCATTCCCGGCTTTACGTTCTTCGCCACCGGCGAGGCGGTGTCCTACACCGGCGCGACGCCGGTGTTCGCGGATGTGGAAGAGGGCACGTTCAATCTTGATCCGAGATCTTTTCGCGAAAAGATAACGACAAGGACCAAGGCCGTCATTGCCGTCCACCTGTTCGGGCAATGCGCCAACCTCGAAGAAATCGCGCGCATCTGCAAAGAGAAAAGGCTTCTCCTGGTCGAAGACTGCGCCCAGTGCATCGGCGCCGATTACCAAGGCAAGCGCGCGGGAAGCTGGGGAGATTTCGGCGGATTCTCGTTCTATCCGACCAAGAACCTGGGGGCGGTGGGAGACGCCGGCCTGATCACCGCGAACACCGAGGAGCATGCCAAGACGCTGCGCATGCTGCGCCACCACGGCAGCCGCCAAACCTACCTGCACGAGCGCGTGGGCTGGAACAGCCGGCTGGACGAGCTGCAGGCGGCGGTGCTGCGCGTGAAGCTTCGCCACCTCGCCGGCTTCAACGACGCGCGCCGCGCGGTGGCCAGGCGCTATCGCGAGAAGCTGGCCGGCGCCAACGTGACGCTGCCCTTCGAGCATGGGCGCGGCACGCACGTGTACCACCAGTTCACCATCCGCAGCGAGCGGCGCGACGCCATCCGCGAGGCGCTGAGCAAGGAGGGCATCGCCAGCTCGGTGTTCTATCCGATGCCGCTGCACCAGCAGCCGGCGTACGCGAGCATCGCCAAGGGGGTTTCCCTTCCGGTTTCGGAAAAAGTTTCCAAGACCGTCCTGTCCCTCCCCATCCATCCGCTGCTCGACGAGGCGTCGATCGATCGTATTGCGGCCTGCGTACGCAAGGCGGCGTGAAGCTGGCGTTCACCAAGATGCAGGGAGCGGGTAACGATTTCGTGGTCCTGGATTGCACCCGTGAAGCTTTCACCCTGCGTCCATCCCAGTTGAAACATCTCGCCGATCGCCATCGCGGCGTGGGCTGCGACCAGGTCCTGGTCGTCGAGCCGCCGAACGACGGCAAAGCCGATTTCCGCTACCGCATCTTCAACGCCGACGGCGGTGAAGTGGAGCAGTGCGGCAACGGCGCGCGCTGCTTCGTGAAGTTCGTGCATGCCCGCGGGCTGACCCGCAAGTCCGAGATCGAGGTGCAGACGCTCGGCGGCACGATCCGGCCGCGCCTCGAGGCCGACGGCGAGGTGACCGTCGACATGGGCAGGCCTTCCAGCCCGGTGACGGAAAAGCTCAACGTGCAGGGCCGGGCGGTCGAGGCCACCATTCTGTCGATGGGCAATCCGCACGCGGTGCAGCTGGTGCCCGACGTGGCGAGCGCCCCCGTGAGCACGCAGGGACCGATGCTGGAAGTGCACCCGCGTTTTCCGCAGCGAGTGAACGCCGGCTACATGCAGGTCCTGGATCGCCACCACATTGCGCTGCGCGTTTGGGAACGCGGCGCGGGCGAAACGCTGTCGTGCGGCACCGGCGCCTGCGCCGCGGTGGTGGCCGGCATCTCGCGCGGCCTGCTCGATTCGCCGGTGCGCGTCGAAACGCGCGGCGGCACGTTGACCATCGCTTGGGCCGGCGGCGACAATCCGGTGTCGATGAAAGGCCCGGCGGCCACCGTGTTCGAAGGGACCATAGAACTATAAAAATGAACGCAGACGACATCGCGCGCTTCCTGCGCACCCACCCGCAGTTTTTCGACCAGCATCCCGAGCTCCTCGAAAGCATCAGCGTCACGCATCCGTACGGCGGGCGCGCGATCCCGATCGCCGAGCGCCAGACCATCGCCTTGCGCGAGAAGCTGAAGCTCGCGGAAAGCCGGCTCGGCGAGCTGTTGCAGTTCGGCGAGGAGAACGACGCCATCAGCGAGAAGGTGCATCGCCTTTCCGTGGCGCTGGTCGGGGCGCGCGATTTTCCTGCGCTCGCCTCCTCGCTTTACTTCCACCTGCGCGAAGACTTCGCCGTGCCTCACGTCGCGCTGCGCGTGTGGGGCAAGAGCGTGGCCGCGGACTTCGACGAGGCCAAGCCGGTGGACGACGCGCAGAAGCAGCACGCGGCGACCATGGGCGCGCCGCAGTGCGGCCCGGCCACGGGCAACCCGTTCGTCCCGTGGTTCGGCGAGTCGAGCGCGCAGCTGCGCTCCATCGCACTGGTGCCGCTCGGCCAGACGGCGGTGTTCGGCCTGCTCGCGCTCGGCAGCGAGGATCCGAAGCGCTTCTTCCCCGACATGGGCACGCTCTACCTTCGCCGCATCGGCGAGCTATGCGCAGCCGGAGTCACGGCCCGGCTCTAGCCGCTGAGTATCTGGACGCGCTGAAGCACCAGCGCAGGCTGGCGGCTGCGACGCTCGGCAACTACTCGCACGCCATCGACTTGCTGCTCAAGCTGCATGGCGAGCAGGAGATGAAGACCCTGGAGCCGGCGCACGTGCGCCGCTACGTCGCCATGCTGCACGCCAAGGGTCTCGCGCCGCGCTCGCTCGCCCTCACGCTTTCGGCGTGGCGCGGCTGGTTCCGCTGGCTGGCGCGGCACAAGGGCTGGCCTTCGAACCCGGTGCTTGGCATCCGCGCGCCGAAAGCAGCGCGGCCGCTTCCCAAGGCGCTGTCCGTCGAGGCGACGCAGCGACTTTTGGATTCACCCGAAGAGAAAGGCAATGCGCAAATTCGCGACGCCGCGATGTTCGAGCTCCTGTACTCGTCCGGCCTGCGCGTCGGTGAGCTGGTGGCGCTGAACGTGAGCGACGATCCGGCGCAAGGTGAAGTAACGGTCACCGGCAAGGGATCGAAGACGCGCACCGTGCCGGTGGGCGCCAAGGCCCGCGCTGCGTTGACCGCGTGGACGCGAGTGCGCACCCAGCTCGCCGCGCCCGGCGAAAAAGCGCTGTTCGTCGGTGCCCGCGGTCGGCGCATCTCCCCGGGCACGGTGGCAAGCCGCCTCGGCGCGTGGGCGCGCAGCCGCGGTCTCAACGAGCATGTGCATCCGCACATGCTGCGCCACTCCTTCGCCACGCACGTCCTGCAGTCCTCGCAGGACTTGCGCGCGGTGCAGGAGCTGCTCGGCCATGCCAGCATCTCCACCACGCAGGTTTACACCCATCTCGATTTCCAGGCGCTCGCGAAGGTCTACGACGCGGCCCATCCGCGCGCAAAGAAGAAATGAATCATCTCGTACTGAAAAAGGGCCGCGACAAGTCGCTACGCCGGCGCCATCCCTGGATCTTCTCCGGCGCGGTGGAGAAGGGCGGCGGCACGGCCGGCGAAACGCTCGAGGTGCGCGACAGCGCGGGTAAGGTGCTGGCTCACGCGGCGTACAGCCCGAAGTCGCAGATTCGCGCCCGGGTCTGGACCTTCGACCCGGCCGAAGCGGTCGACGCGGCTTTCTTCCGCGATCGGATCCAGCGGGCGCTCGTCTTGCGCGACGCGCTGCCCGCGGCGAAGCACACGAATGCGCTGCGCCTGGTGAACGGCGAATCCGACGGCCTGCCGGGGCTGGTGGTCGACCGCTACGCCGACGTGCTGGTCGCGCAGTTCCTCGCCGCGGGCGTCGAGCGCTGGCGCGACCCTATCCTGGACGCCCTAACGGAGATTTCCGGGTGCGAGGCGATCTTCGAGCGTTCCGATGCCGAGGTGCGCAAGCTCGAAGGACTGGAGCCGCGCGTCGGCTTCGCGCGCGGTAACCGCAATGCCACGCGCTGCCCGATCATCGAGTACGGCCTCAACTTCCGCGTCGACGTGGAGCAGGGGCAGAAGACCGGCTTCTTCCTCGACCAGCGCGAGAACCGGCAGCGCGTGCGTGCGCTCGCCGCCGGGCGCGAGGTGCTCGACGGCTTCTCCTACACCGGCGGCTTCTCGATCAGTGCGCTGGCCGGCGGCGCGAAGCGCGTCACGGCGATCGAGAGCTCCGCGCCGGCGCTCGAGGTAGCGAAGGAGAATCTTGCCGCCAATCCGCTCGACGCCTCCAAGGTGGAATTCGTCCAGGCGGATGTGTTCTCCCGGTTAAGGACCTTGCGCGATCAGAACGCGAAATTCGATCTCATCATCCTGGATCCGCCGAAATTCGCGCCCACCGCTGCCCAGGTCAAGAATGCGGCGCGCGCCTACAAGGACATCAACCTCTGGGCGCTCAAATTGCTCGCGCCCGGCGGCATGCTCGCCACCTTCTCCTGCTCCGGAGCGGTGCCGCCGGATCTTTTCCAGTCGATCGTCGCCGGCGCGGCGCTCGATGCGGGCGGCGACGTCAAGATCATCGAGCGCTTCGGCGCGGCCGCCGACCATCCGGTGGCGATCGAGTTTCCGGAAGGGGAATATCTCAAGGGGTTGCTGCTGTTAAAGGCAGGATGAGGCTCCTTCTCGTTCCGCTCCTGTGCGTGCTGGCGGGCGCCGCCGCTCCGCAGGACGCAAAAATGCGGCTTGCGGTCGAAAAGGTCCTCGGCGCGCTGCCCGCGCCGCTGCGCACGCAGGCGACCAAGCCGTTCGAGGACCGCGACCGCCTGGAGTGGCACTACACCCCGCGCAGCCGCAACGGCGTGTCGTTCAAGGAGATGGACAAGCCCGCGCGTGAGGCGACTCACGCTTTGTTGCGCAACGCGCTGTCCGCCGCCGGCTATCGAAAAGTCACCAACATCATCGAGCTCGAGATCGTGCTGCGCGAGATCGAGACGTTCGGCTGGATGCGCGACCCCGAGCGCTACCACCTCACGGTGTACGGCGCGCCCGACGCGGCGAAGCGCTGGGGCTGGCGCTTCGAAGGACATCATCTCTCGCTCAACTTCACGCTCGCCGGCGACAAGCTTGCGGTCGATACGCCGAGTTTCTTCGGCGCCAACCCGGCGACGGTGCAGAAGGGCGCGAAGAAGGGCCTGCGCGCGCTGGGCGAGGAGCACGACGCGGGCTGGGCCCTGCTGGAAGCGCTCGGCGAGGCGCAAAGCAAGGAAGCGGTGTTCGCGGAGCGCACCTACGGCGAGATCGTCACGGGCAACAAGGACAAGGTCGATCCGCTACCGGCGGCGGGTATTCCTGCGGCGAAGCTGGACGAGAAGCAGCGCGCGCTGCTCTGGAAGCTGATCGAGACCTACGCGGGCAACTTCGAACCCGGCCTGGCGCAGGCGCGGCTCGTGCGCGTGAAGCAGGGCGGAGTGGAGGCGATCCGGTTCGGCTGGGCCGGCTCTACTGTGCGCGGCAAGCCGCACTACTACCGCGTGCAAGGCCCGCAGTTCCTGATCGAGTACGACGCCTCGCAGAACGACGGCAACCATATCCACACCGTGTGGCGTGACTTCGGCGGCGACTTCGGCCGCGATCTGCTGCGCGAGCATTACTCCTTGGCTCGCGGTACATCGCACCGGCACTAGATTAAAATTTGGCTCCTCTAAGGAGCTTTCATGCCAGAGCAGGACATGGTGCCGGTCACCATCCTTACCGGCTTCCTCGGCAGCGGCAAGACCACGCTGCTCAACCGCATCCTCAAGGAAGACCACGGCCAGCGCATCGCCGTGATCGAAAACGAGTTCGGCGAGACCGGCGTCGACAGCGAGATCATCGAGAAGTCGGAAGAGCAGATCGTCGAGATGAACAACGGCTGCATCTGCTGCACGGTGCGCGGCGACCTGATCCGCATCCTGGGCTCGCTCAAGGAGAAGCGCGACCAGGGCGCGCTCAAGTTCGACCGCGTGGTGATCGAGACCACCGGCATGGCCGATCCCGGCCCGGTGGCGCAGACCTTCTTCACCGACGAGGAAATCGGCAACTACTACCTGCTCGATTCCATCATCACCCTGGTGGACGCCAAGCACGCGCCCAAGCAGCTGGACGAATTCCACGAGGCGCAGGAGCAGGTGGGCTTTGCCGATCGCATCCTGATGTCGAAAACGGATCTGGTTTCCGACGGTGAAGTCGAGACGCTGTCGAAGCGGCTCAAGCGCATGAATCCCCGCGCCCCGATTAAGAAGGTTAACTTCGGCAACGCGCCGCTCAACGAGGTGCTCGACATCCGCGGCTTCAACCTGAACGCGATCCTCGAGCTCGACCCGGAATTCCTTACCAGCATCGCGCACGAGCACCACGACGAGGTCGAGTCGTTCGTGTTCAAGGCGGACAAGCCGTTCGACGGCACCAAGCTGGAGAACTTCCTCTCGGGCATGATCCAGATGTACGGCCCGGACCTGCTGCGCTACAAGGGCATTCTCTGGATGAAGGGCAAGAAGGAGCGCGTGGTGTTCCAGGGCGTGCACATGATGATGGGCGGCGACATGGGCAAGCCGTGGGGCAAGAACGAGAAGAAGAGCTCGCTGCTGGTGTTCATCGGCAAGAAATTGCCGAAGGATCTCTTCATCGCCGGGCTCGAGGAGTGCCTGGTTAAGTAGATGATCGCGGTTCGGGGCCTCGCGCATCGTTATGGCGCCGCGGAGGCGCTGCGCCTTTCGGAATGGAAGGTGGCGCAGGGCGAGCGCTGGCTGGTGCTCGGCCGCTCGGGCAGCGGCAAGACGACGCTGCTGCACGTGATCGCCGGGCTGATTCGTCCGACCGAGGGCGAAGTGGAAGTGGCGGGCGAGAATCTTTGCAGGCTGGAGGGCGCGCGGCTGGATCGCTGGCGCGCCACCAGCGTCGGCATCGTCCTGCAGGCGCTGCATCTCGTGAAGCACCTCAGCGTGCGTGACAACCTGCGCCTCGCCCAGTATCTGGCCAAGGCGCCGCAGGACGACAAGCGCATCGACGACACGCTCGGCGCGCTCGGCGTCGGCGCGAAGAGCGCGCGGCGCCCCAGCGAGCTGTCGCAGGGTGAGCAGCAGCGTGTGGCGATCGCGCGCGCGGTGGTCAACCGGCCGAAGCTCGTGCTCGCCGATGAACCGACCGCGAACCTCGATGACGCAGCGGCGGCAACGGTCGTGGAGCTGCTTACGGAGCAGGCGGGGCGCCAAGGCGCCACGCTCGTAGTCGCCACGCACGACGCACGCGTCAAAGGCAAGTTTCGCGAAAGGCTCGAGCTTTGAATCTCGCCACCCTCTCGGCGAGCTACCTGCGCGCGCGGCCGCTCAACACAGCGCTGAGCGTGATCCTGCTCGCGCTCGGCGTGGGCACCATCGTTCTCTTGCTGCTGGTGGTGGGCCAGGCCGAGGAGCGCATGCACCGCGACGCGCGCGGCGTCGACCTGGTGGTCGGCGCGAAGGGCAGCCCGATGCAGCTCATGCTCGCGGGCATTTACCATCTCGACGCCCCGACCGGGAACATTCCGCTCGCAACGGTGCAGGCGCTGGAGAAGAACCGCTTCATCCGCAAGGTGATGCCGCTCGCGCTGGGCGACAGCTGGAAGGGTCACCGCATCGTCGGCGCGGCCAAGCTGTACGCGGATCACTACGGCGCCGAGCTGCGCGACGGGCGCTTCTATCAGAAGCCGATGGAAGCGGTGCTCGGGTACGAAGTCGCGCAGCGCACCGGCGTGGGCGTGGGCGCTACGTTCAAGGGCGCGCACGGAATCGGGAGCGACCCCGGCGATGAGCACGAGGACAGCTATACGGTGGTGGGTGTTCTTGCCAAGAGCGGCTCGGTGGTCGACCGGCTGGTGCTCACCAGCATCGAAAGCGTCTGGCAGGTGCACGAGCAGCATCAAGGGCCGCAGGACGATGCCGACCGCAAGGCGCTCGAGGAGGCGCGCGAGGTGACCGTGGTGCTGGTGCAGTACGCCTCGCCGCTCGCCGCCGCCACGCTGCCGCGGCAGATCAACTCGCAAAGCGAGCTGCAGGCCGCCTCGCCCGCCTACGAAACCGCCCGGCTGTTTCGCATCGTGGGGGTCGGCATCGAGGCGTTGCGCGGCTTCGCGGCGGTCCTGATCCTGGCCGCCGGCCTGTCGGTGTTCATCGCGCTCTATACCGCGCTCGAAGAGCGGCGCTACGAGCTCGCCGTGATGCGCACGCTCGGCGCTTCTCCCGGAAAACTGTTCGGCCTGCTGATCGGCGAGGCCTTCGTATTGTCACTTCTCGGTGTCATCCTCGGCCTTGTGCTCGGGCACGGATTGGCCGCGGCGCTGGGGGCCTGGCTCGAGAGCCAGCAGCAATACCCGGTGACCGGTCTTGAATGGCGCCCCGAAGAGCTCTGGGTTGCGGGCATTGCGTTGGGCGTAGGGGTGATCGCCGCCCTCGTGCCGGCGTGGCGCGCCTACCGGACCGATGTGTCACGAACACTTGCACGGGGATGACATGAAAACTCTGGTGGTATTGATCGGAATGGCGCTCGCCATGCCGGTGTTGGCCCAGTCCAAGCACGGCAGCAAGGAGGAGGAGCAGGACGCCAAGCGTCACCGTGCCCTGGCCGCCGTGCACGAGGCCGCCGCCAAGTGTCTGGAGTCGGGTAAGGGCGAAAAGGCCTGTCTGGAGCAGTTGCGTAAAGATTGCAAAGGTCTGGGAATCGGCAAATACTGCGGGATGAAGCATCAGCATTGAGGGATTCCATGAGACAGCTTCTGTTTTCGGTTCTGGTCGCGGTCGCGGTTCCTGCGCTGGCGCAGCATCAGCCGCCGCCGGGCGCGGATCCCAATCAGTTCAAGCCGCTGCCCGAGCGCAACGATGTCGTGTCCTGGAAGGTCCTGTCTCAAGTGGAGCTGGTGAAGCAGAAGGACCGCTACGTGCCGCAATTCGCCAAGGACGTGGCTGCGCTCGACCAGAAGGAAGTGAAAGTGCAAGGCTTCATGATGCCGCTGCAGGTCGGCGACAAGCAGTCGCACTTCGTGCTCACCGCGATGCCGCAGAGCTGCTCGTTCTGCCTTCCGGGCGGCCCGGAAAGCATGGTCGAGGTCAAAACCAAGATGCCGTTGAAGTACACGTTCGAGCCGGTCGTGGTCACCGGCAAGATGGCCATCCTCAAGGATGATCCGACCGGCGTGTTTTATCGGCTGACCGACGCGATCCCGAGCAAGTAGAGTCCGTTTCTTAACCCGTCTGCGCGCGCATTTCAGCGCGCACTTGACGTTTGCGTCTCGCATCCCCACGTAGACAGCTTCCATGGAACAACTGCACGGCACCACTATTCTTTCGGTCCGCCGCGGCGCGAGCGTCGCGCTCGGCGGCGACGGTCAGGTCACGCTCGGGCAGGTGGTCCTGAAGGGCGGCGCGCGCAAAGTCCGGCGCCTGTACCAGGACCGCATCCTCGCCGGCTTTGCCGGCGGCACCGCCGATGCGTTCACGCTGTTCGAGCGCTTCGAATCGAAGCTCGACAAGCACCAGGGAAACCTGATGCGCTCGGCGGTGGAGCTGGCCAAGGACTGGCGCACCGACCGCATGCTGCGGCGCCTGGAAGCAATGCTCGCGGTGGCGGACAAGGAGAAATCGCTGATCATCACCGGCATGGGCGACGTGCTCGAGCCTGAGCATGGCATCCTCGCCATCGGCTCGGGCGGACCTTACGCACAGGCTGCCGCCCGTGCGCTTGTGGAAAATTCTTCGCTTTCCCCGAAAGAAATCGTCGACAAGGCGCTCGCCATTGCCGGCGACATCTGCATCTACACCAACCAGCAGAGAACCATCGAGTCGCTCGAATGAGCGGCATGACGCCGCAGGAGATCGTCCACGAGCTCGACAAGTACATCGTCGGGCAGGGAAAGGCGAAGCGCGCGGTGGCCATCGCGCTGCGCAACCGCTGGCGGCGCCAGCAGGTTGCCGAGCCGATGCGCACCGAGATCACGCCGAAGAACATCCTGATGATCGGGCCCACCGGCGTGGGCAAGACCGAGATTGCGCGCCGCCTCGCGCGGCTGGCCGACGCGCCCTTCATCAAGGTCGAGGCCACCAAGTTCACCGAGGTGGGCTACGTCGGCCGCGACGTCGACACCATCGTGCGCGACCTGGTCGAGATCAGCCTGAAGCAGACGCGGGAGCAGGCGACGAAGCGGGTGCGCACGCGGGCGCAGGATGCGGCGGAGGAGCGCATTCTCGACGTGCTGGTGGGCTCCCAGGACGCTTCGACCGAAGAGAATCCGACGCGGCAGAAGTTCCGCAAGAAGCTGCGCGAGGGCGAGCTCGGCGACAAGGAGATCGACATCGAGGTGGCGGCCAGCCAGCCGCAGATGGAGATCCTCGCGCCGCCGGGGATGGAGGAGCTCACCTCGCAGATCCAGGGCATGCTTTCGGGCCTCGGCAGCGGGCGCCGTCGCCTGCGGCGCCTGAAGGTGCGCGAGGCGCTGCAGGTCGTCACCGAGGAGGAAGCGGCGCGCCTGGTGAACGACGACGAGCTCAAGGCGCGCGCGCTCGCCAATGCCGAGCAGAACGGCATCGTCTTCCTCGACGAGATCGACAAGATCACCAGCCGCGGGGAAATGGGCGGCGCCGACGTCTCGCGCCAGGGCGTGCAGCGGGACCTGTTGCCGCTGGTCGAAGGCACCACCGTCTCGACGCGCTACGGCATGGTGAAGACCGACCACATCCTGTTCATCGCCTCGGGCGCGTTCCACATGGCGAAGCCTTCGGACCTGATTCCAGAGCTGCAGGGCCGCTTCCCGATCCGCGTCGAGCTCGATCCGCTTTCGGTCGACGACTTCGAGCGCATCCTGGTGGCCACCGACGCGAGCCAGGTCAAGCAGTATTCGGCGCTGCTGGCGACCGAGGGCGTAACGCTCGAATTCCGTCCGGACGCGATCCGCCGCCTCGCCGAGCTCGCCTTCCAGGTGAACGAGAAGACCGAGAACATCGGCGCGCGGCGGCTCTCCACCGTTCTCGAGCGGCTGCTGGAGGACATTTCCTTCGACGCCGGCAAGCGGGGCTCGGGATCGGTGACGATCGACGCCGCCTACGTCGATGCGCGGCTGGCCGACCTCGCCAGGAACGAAGACCTCGCTAGGTTCGTTCTTTAAGCTCGAGCTCGAGGCAGCTTCTGCACAGACAGGCTCGGCCCGGTACCGGCGCGAGCGGCGGCAGGGTCGCGCACCAGCAATCGGCGTCCCGGTTGCGCGCCCCGCAGCGGAACGGCGCGCCGCAACGCGCGCAGCGGTCAGGCTTTGGGAGATTGCTCTGCAAGCCTGGCCATCGCCTTGCGCACGAACGCCACCTGGTTGCTGAAGTTGGTGCAGCCGTCGCAGATGGCAAGGTGGACGCGCAGCCTTACGCGCTCGGTGAAACCGAGCTCGCGGTCGAGGCCTTGCGACACCAGGCGCGCCGCTTGTTTGCACGACAACATCATTTCTGGAACCACTCCTTGGTGAGGCATTCCCGCAGGGCCATGCGCGCGCGATAAAGCAGCACCCAGCAGTGCGTCGGCGTGATGGCGAGTTCCTTACAGATCTCGCCGGTGTCCAGGCCGAGGTGCTCGCGCATCATGAAGGCCTCCGAGGTCTTCGGCGGCAGGCGCGCGAGGCACATCTCCAGCGCGGCAAAGAAGCGCTCCTGCTCGAGGGCGGCGCCGGGATCGGCCCAGGCGCCGGGCATCTCGACCCAGTGGCCGCGCTCGTCGAACAAGGCCTCGAATTCGTCTTCCGAGACCGCCGGCGCCTCGCGGCTCATCCGGCGGATGGCGTCGATGATCTTGTGCTTGAGGATGCCGGTGAGCCAGGTGCGCAGGCTTGCGCGCTGGCCGAACCCGGCTTCGCCCGTCAGCGCGGCGAGCAGGGTCTCCTGCACCGCGTCCTCGGCGGCCTGGGGGTCGCGCAGCTGCAGGCCGGCGTAGCGCAGCAGATAGGGGCGCTCGCGCTCGACGCGGGACCGGAAGTCATCCATAGGGGCGATGTGGGATTTTACAAGGGGCTTGAAACCTTCCCGGGCGTCCCTACCTTCCAGGTACGACTCAGGAAAGGAGACGCAACCAATGGCAAACATCACCCGATTCGATCCGTTCAACGATCTGGTCGACGATCTGTTCAAGGGTTTCCTCGTACGCCCGGTCGCCTACGAGGGCGGCCGCAATGAGGTCGTTCCGCGCATGAAGGTGGATGTCGCCGAGAAGAACGGCGCCTACACCGTCACGGCCGAGCTGCCCGGCGTGAAGAAGGAAGACATCCAGGTCACCATCGACGGCTCGGCAGTCACCCTGGCCGCCGAAGTGAAGCGCGAGAAGGAAGTGACGCAGGACGAGCGCGTGCTGCACACCGAGCGTCCTTCGGCAAGGTATCGCGCAGCTTCTCGCTGCCGCAGGAAGTGGACGAGGCCAAGGCCGAAGCCAAGTTCAAGGACGGCGTGCTCGAGCTGACGCTGCCCAAGAAGGCCGCGGCGGCGCGCAAGCAAGTCACGATCCAGTAGTTTTTTCTGTAGCATTGGGGGGCGCCCATGAACGCCCCCCTCATTTCTCCTTCGGCTCACTCACCGCAAGCCGCCGAGAAGGCGCGCATCCTCGCCGAGGCTCTGCCGTACATCCAGAGCTTCCACGGCAAGACCATCGTCGTTAAGTTCGGCGGCAACGCCATGACCGACGAGGAGCTGAAGAGCTCCTTCGCGCGCGACGTGGTGCTGCTGAAACTCGTCGGCATGAACCCGGTGGTGGTGCATGGCGGCGGCCCGCAGATCGAGCAGCTCCTCGCGCGCCTGGGCAAGAAGGGCGAGTTCATCCAGGGCATGCGCGTCACCGACGCCGAGACCATGGACGTGGTCGAGATGGTGCTCGGCGGCCAGGTGAACAAGGAAGTGGTGGAGCTCATCAACCAGGCGGGCGGCAAGGCGGTCGGTCTCACGGGGCAGGACGGCGCCTTCATCCACGCGCGCAAGCTGACCCTGCCGCCGTCAAAAGAGAACGGCAAGGTCGACCTCGGCCAGGTGGGCGAAGTGGAGTCGATCGACCCGGCGGTGATCGAGGCGCTGGAAGCCGGCGGCTTCATCCCGGTGGTGGCGCCGATCGGCACCGGCCGCGACGGCACCACCTACAACATCAACGCGGATCTGGTGGCGGGCAAGCTCGCCGAAGTCCTGCGTGCGGAAAAGCTCGTGGTGCTCACCAACACCCCCGGGGTTCTGGACAAGGAGGGCAAGCTCCTGACCGGCCTTACGCCCAAGAAGATCGACGATCTGGTGAGCAAGGGCGTGATTTCGGGCGGCATGCTGCCCAAGATTGGCTCTGCGCTCGACGCCGCGCGCAGCGGCGTGAAGAGCGTGCACATCATCGACGGGCGTGTTCCGCATGCCCTGCTGCTCGAAGTGCTTGACGGACCAGGGCGTCGGTACGTTGATCAGAAGCAAATAACTTAGAAACAGATCGTTCGTGCGCATCTCGAGGTTGCCGCCGTCGCGGCGGGTGTGGATCTTCGACCTCGACAACACGCTGCACGACGCGCGGGTGCACATCTTTCCGTCGATGCACGGACAGATCAACAGCTACCTGCAGAAGCACTTCGGCGTGGACGAGGCGGGCGCCAATGAGATGCGCCGCAACTTCTGGCTGCGCTACGGCACCACGTTGCGCGGCCTGGTCCGCCATCACGGCACCGACCCCAAGCATTTCCTCGCCCAGACCCACGTCTTCCCCGAGCTCGCCGACATGGTGGTGCGCGAGAACGCGCTCAAGCACGCGCTGCTGCGGCTCGGCGGCACGCGCCTGGTGTTCTCGAACGCGCCGCGCCACTACGTCGAGGAGGTGCTGCGCGCCATCGGCCTCGCGCGCTACTTCGACGCCGTGTACACCATCGAGGACACCGGCTACCGCGGAAAGCCCCACGCCTGGGGCTTCCACCGCCTGCTGCGCAAGCACAATCTCGATCCCCACCGTTGCGCCATGGTCGATGACATCCTGGAAAACCTGCGCGCCGCGCATCGCCTCGGCATGTCGACGGTGTGGGTGAGCCCGGTCGGGCGTCGGGTGCCGTTCGTGGATCTGCGAATCTCCTCGGTCACGGAACTGCCGCGTAGAATCCAAAACTGATGCCACGCGCCAAAGGCGAACGCCGGCTCGAGATCCTGAAGGCCCTCGCGCAAATGCTCGAGGCGCCGAAGTGGGAGCGCATCACCACCGCGGCGCTGGCCGCGAAGCTCGACGTGTCGGAAGCCGCGCTCTACCGCCATTTCGCTTCCAAGGCGCAGATGTACGAGGGGCTGATCGAGTTCATCGAGAGCTCGGTCTTCACCCTCGCCAACCAGATCAGCCAAGACGAAGCCGACGGGCACCGACAGTGCGAGAAGCTGGTCGAGATGCTGCTCGCCTTCTCGGAGAAGAACCCCGGCATGGTGCGGGTCATGACCGGTGACGCCTTGGTCGGCGAGCACGAGCGCCTGCAGGCGCGCATGAACCAGTTCTTCGAGCGCTTCGAATCGACGCTCAAGCAGTCGCTGCGCGTCGGCTCCGACGGCGACGCCGCCGCCCGCGCGGCCGCGCTGTCGCGCTACATCCTCGGCTGCCTGCACCAGTACGCGAAAAGCGGCTTCGCGAAGAAGCCCGGCGAGAACTTCAGCGCCCAGCGGCGCTACTTGCTGGCCTGAGGAGGAACATGAAAATCTTCATGACGGGCGCTTCCGGGTACATCGGCGGGACGGTGGCCGAGCGGCTCATCGAAGCGGGCCACTCGGTGAGCGGGCTCGCCCGCACGGAGGCGGCGGCAGCAAAGCTGCGCGCCCGCGGCATCGCGCCGGTGCGCGGCGAGCTGAGCAGCCACAGCGTGGTCCGTGATGCGGCGCGAGCCGCGGATGCCGTCATCAACTGCGCCGACGCCTCCGATCCGTTCGTCGTCGCGGCGATCGGCGAAGGGCTCGCGGGATCGGGCAAGGCGTTCCTGCACACCAGCGGCTCGAGCATCGTCGGGGACAAGGCGGCGGGAAAATTTTCGCCAAGGGTTCACCACGAAGACACCCCCTCGGAGCCGCTCCCGGAGAAGGTGCAGCGCGTGGCGGTGGATCGCGCGGTGCTTTCCGCGGCCGGCCAGGGCGTGCGCTCGGTGGTTCTCTGCCCCAGCCTGATCTACGGCCAGGGGCGCGGCACGAATCCGGACAGCATCCAGGTTCCGAGCCTGATCCGCCAGGCGGTCAAGAGCGGCGTTCCGCGCTACATCGGCGCGGGAGAGAACGTCTGGTCGACGGTGCACATCGACGACGTTGCCGCCGCCTACCTCCTGGCGCTCGAAGCGGCGCGTGCCGGCTCGTACTTCTACATCGAGAACGGCGAGTCGAGCCTGAAGGCGATCGTCGAGTCGATCGCGCGCCTGCTCGGGGCAAAGCGGGCGGCGGAAAGCTGGAGCATCGACGAGGCGATCGCCGAGTGGGGGCCGCAGGCGGCCTGGTTCTCGCTGGGCGGAAACAGCCGCATCCGCGCCGACAAGGCGCGCGCGATGCTCGGCTGGAAGCCTTCCGGGCCGGGGCTGTTCCACGAGATCGAGCAGGGGTGGTACAAGCGCCAGCTCGACGCCGGCGCATATGCTCCTTGACGAGGATCAATATCCGCCGGGCGCCCGGCGATTAGCCTGAAAACCAATGAACGTCGGCGACATCATGGTCAAGGACGTGGTTGCGGTCGGACCCGAAACGCCGGTGCGGGAGGTTGCGGCACTAATGCTGGAGCGGCGCATTAGCGGCGTCCCCGTGGTCGATGCCGAACGCCGGGTTCTCGGCCTCGTGAGCGAAGGCGACCTCATCCGGCGGCCCGAGATCGAGACCGACCATCTCCCGTCCGGCTGGCTGGGCATTTTCCTGTCCGACGACGACGGTGCGCGCGCCTTCATCAAATCGCACGGCCGCAAGGCCGGCGAGGTGATGACCCGGCCCGCCATCTGCATCGCCCCGAGCACGCCGCTCACCGAGGTTGTGCGGCTCATGGAGCGTCATCGGGTCAAGCGGCTGGTCGTCGCCGAGCACGGCAAGCTTGCCGGGCTGGTAAGCCGGGCCGACCTGCTTCGAGCCATGGTGGCGCATCAGGACGATGCGCCCGCCGCCTCGAGCGACCTGGCGCTACACGCGCGCATCGAACAGATGCTGCGTAACGAGGCCTGGGCCAGGAGCGCCTATGTGCACGTCCAGGTCGAGAGGGCGGTCGCACACTTGTGGGGCACGGTGGAATCGGCCGCGCAACGCGAGGCCCTCATCGTCGCGGTGCGCGGCGTGCCCGGCGTCAAGGACGTAGAGCCGCACCTGGGCCGGTCGATGCCGGGCTGAAGTCTTGCCCCGCGGTTCCGCAGCGGACGCTGCAATGCAGCAGTGCCCTTGCCGCCGGCCGCCTCTCATCCGGATATGAATTAGCGAAGCGGTGAACTATGATGCTCCTGACCGCGCGGGGAGGCGCGGACGGACGTCCGGTGGTCGCGGACGCCTGACAATCAAACAGGAGGAGGGATTCATGATCGCGAACAGAAGCGCGAAGTGGGCGGTCGCCGCGTTGACGGCGAGCGTCGGCCTGGCAGTGGCAGTAGCACCGGCGCAGGCGCAGCAGCTGCCGCGGGTGAACTGGAAGATGCAGAGCGCGTTCGGCAGCAACCTGCCGCACCTCGGGCCGCCGGGACAGCGCTTCGAGAAGGACATCGCCGAGATGACCGACGGGCGCTTCGTGATCAAGTTCCACGAGCCCGGCGCGCTGGTGCCGACGCTGGAATGCTTCGACGCCGCCTCGAAAGGATCGGTCGACGCCTGCTGGACGACCCCGGGCTTCCATGCGGGCAAGTACCCGGCGCTGGCGTTCTTCACCACGGTGCCGTTCGGCCCGCAGTTCGGCGAGTTCTTCGCCTGGAAACTGTTCGGCAACGGCAACAAGCTCGAGCAGGAGATCTACGCCAAGCATGACCTGATCTCGTTCGACGCCTACGCCATCGGGCCGGAGACCTCGGGATGGTTCCGGCGCGAGATCACCTCGCTCGACCAGCTGAAGGGCCTGAAGATGCGCTTCTTCGGCCTGGGCGCCAAGGTGATGCAGAAGCTCGGCGTGTCGACGCAGCTCCTCGCGCCGGCCGACATCTTCCCGGCGCTCGAGCGCGGCGTGATCGACGCCACCGAGTTCTCGATGCCGGCGATGGACATCAAGCAGGGCTTCCACCAGGTGGCGAAGTTCAACTACTTCCCCGGCTGGCACCAGCAGATCTCGGTGAACCACATCCTGATCAACAAGAAGGCCTTCAACGCGCTGCCCAAGTCGTACAAGAAGATGATCGAGATGGCCGCCGGCCACCAGGTCATGTACAACTACGCGGAGAGCGAGTCGACGAACTTCGGCGCGATGGACGAGATGGTCAAGAAGCACGGCGTGCAGATCAAGCGCTGGCCGGACGACCAGATCGCGGCGTTCGAGAAGGCCTGGATGGAGGTCATCAAGGAGGAGTCGGCCAAGGACCCGCTGTTCAAGCGGATCTCCGACGACTTCCTCGCGTTCCGCGCCAAGTACAAGATCTGGGGCGACGCGCAGACGGTCAAGCCGACCTACCTCAAGTAGCCCGCGCGGGCGGGTTGAATGGAATTCCTGCTGAGGGTCGGCAGCCGGCTGGCCAACCGCTATGTGGTGCTGGTCGCGCTGCTGGTCTTGCTCGGCGCGGGGTTTGCGTACGTCTCCGGGCTGAACGCCGAGCAGAGGGAGGAGCTCCTGTACAAGGTGCAGGAGCTCCTGCCGATCCTGATGTTCCTTACGCTCGGGGTGCTGCTCTTCTCCGGGTATCCCGTGGCCTTCATCCTGGGCGGGCTCGCGCTGCTCTTCGGCTTCATCGGCTTCTTCCTGGGCTCGTTCAAGCTGGTGCAGTTCTTCAACTTCGTGCCGCGCATCTGGGGCCAGGCGGCCGAGAACCTCGTGCTGGTGGCGATCCCGACGTTCATCTTCATGGGCGTGATGATGGAGCGCAGCGGCATCGCGCAGGACCTGCTCTACTGCGTGCAGGTCCTGCTCAAGCGCGTGCCGGGCGCGCTCGCCCTGGGCGTCACCATCATGGGCACGATCCTCGCGGCGATGACCGGCATCATCGGCGCGTCGGTGACGATGATGACCGCGCTCGCGCTGCCGACGATGATGAAGCAGGGCTACAGCCACGCGCTCGCCTGCGGCACCATCGCCGCCGCCGGCACGCTCGGCATCCTCATTCCGCCCTCCATCATGCTGATCATCATGGCCGACCTGATGGGCATCTCGGTGGGCAACCTGTTCTCGGCGGCCATCGTGCCCGGCCTGTCGCTCGCGGCGCTCTACCTGCTGTTCGTCTTCACCGCCGCCAAGCTCAGGCCGTCGCTCGCGCCGCCGCTGCCGCCCGACCTGCTGACGGTGCCGAAGGGAAAGATGGTGCCCCTGCTGTGGCGCGCGTTCTTCCCGCCGGTGCTGCTGATCGGGATGATCAAGTGCTCCATCCTGTTCGGCTGGGCGACGCCGAGCGAGGCGGGCGCGGTGGGCGCCGCCGGCGCAATCCTGCTCGCCGCGCTGTGGGGGCGGCTCGACTTCAAGATGATGGATACGGTGTGCAAGAGCTCGGGGCGCACCATCTCGATGGTGTTCTTCATCATCATCAGCGCCACCTGCTACGCGTACGTCTATCGTGCCCTCGGCGGCGACGACATCGTCGAGCGCCTGATCCGGGAGGCGGGACTGGGCAGCTGGGGATTCCTGTTCCTGGTGATGGGCGATCGTGTTCTTCCTCGGCTTCTTCCTCGACTGGATCGAGATCACGCTGATCGTGCTGCCGGTGTTCTCGCCGCTCATCAAGACGCTCGACTTCGGCGACCACGTGCCGCAGGCGGACATCGTCTACTGGTTCATGATCCTGATGGCGGTCAACCTGCAGACCTCGTTCCTCACCCCGCCCTTCGGCTTCGCGCTCTTCTACATCAAGGGCATCGCACCGAAGGAGGTCCGGATCCAGAGCATCTACAAGGGGATCATCCCGTTCGTGATCCTGCAGCTCATCGGACTGGTCCTGGTGATGGCCTTCCCGCAGCTCTCGTTGTGGCTGATGCGGGTGAGCTATGGATGACGACATCCGGGATGCCGAAGACCGTGCGGCTGGCCGAGCGCATCCGCCGAGTGGTGGATGCGATCGGGGGCTGGGGCGCGTGGCTCTCGCTGCCGGTGGTCATCGTCACCTGCATCGACGTGATCGCGCGCAAGCTCAGGTACGTGGACGATGCGGGCAATACCCACAGCCTGCAGCTGTGGATGAAGGCCAACGTCGGCCAGGTCTTCGAGTCCGTCATCCTGCAGGAGCTGGAGTGGCATTTCCACGCCGCGCTGTTCGCGCTGGTCCTCGGCTACGGCGTGATCTACAACACGCACGTGCGCATCGATCTGATCCGCGAGAACCTGGCGTTCCGCAAGAAGGCCTGGCTGGAGTTCGCCGGCCTGACCTTCTTCATGCTCCCGTTCTGCGCGCTCGTGATCTGGTTCGCCTACGACTATGTCCTCGCCTCATACGCGGTTCAGGAAGGCTCCGTCTCCACGGTGGGCCTGCCGTACCGCTACCTGATCAAGAGCGTGCTCGTCTTCGGCCTGGTGATCGCCCTGCTTGCCGGGCGTGGCCGCGTGGCTGCAGGTCGCGACGATCCTATGGGGGCCGCAGCACCTGCGCTTTCCCCTGATGACGCTCGAATGGCCGGAGGAGGACCGCAAGATCGAGGGCAAGACCCGCGTCAAGCTCGAGGACGAGTACGGCCTGAAGCTCGACGCGCCGCCGCCGCTCATCGCGGGAGCCGGCGACGCGCCGAGGGCGCCGGACGCGCCGCCGCGCTGACTGCCACGCCGGTGGACCTCAACTGGGAAAAGCTCTTCAAGCGCTACGTCTGGCATGACGAGCGCACGCCCTACCTGACGCGCGTCGCGAACCTCACCCGCATCCAGGCCCAGTACGAAATCTTCGGCTACGCGCTGTTCATGGGCGTGCTCTCGGCGCTGCTCTCCATCATCACCCTGGCGCCCAGCCTGCCGCATGGCGGCGCGGCCATCGTGCCGCGTCTACGCATTCTCGGTGTGCTGCGCGGCCGTGATCCTCGGCTTCACGCGCCATCCCTGGGCGGCGATCTGGTGCGCGCTCGCGCCGCTCGCGGCGCTCGCCTACTTCGGTACGTGGGGCTTCCATCCCGGCCTCGACTCCGGCGGGAAGGCGCTGCTGGTCGGGGTTCGCGCTCGCCGGCCTGCTCTACTCGGCCCGGGCGGTGCTGGTGGCGCGCGCCTGGCAGTGCCGCTTCTCGGAACCGGAATGAACGCTTTTCGCTGGCACGCGTGGGCCTATGTCGCGGGCGCCTGCGTGCTGAGTGTCGCGAACTGGTTCACCGGCGCGCCATGGTGGTCCTTCTGGCCGCTGGCCGGATGGGGCATTGCGCTGGCGGGGCACTACCTCTTCCAGAAGACAGGACGGTCAACGAGGCCTGGGTCGAGGAGCGCACGGCCGACCTGCATTCCAAGAGCTACGACGCGGGCCACATCGATCGCATCGTCGCGGACCAGAAAGACCCCAAGCCCTGAAGATCACGAGCGTCGAGGCCGTGCCGCTGAGCATCCCGAGCGACTACGGCGCCGACGCGATGCGGCTGGGCTCCGGCGGCTGGAAATCGCTCGATTTCTGCCTGGTCCGCGTCGGAAACCGACGCGGGGCTCACCGGCTGGGGCGAGGCGTTCTCGTATTCCTGCCGGCGTGCGGTGGTCGCTGCAGTGAGGGACATGATCGCGCCGATCGTCGTGGGACGAGATGCGGGCCGCGACGCCACGGACATCGCCGGGCTGCATGCAGAGATTCAGAAGCGGCTGCACATCTTCGGCCGCTTCGGCATCACTGCATTCGCGCTATCGGGCCTCGACATCGCGCTGTGGGACCTCGCCGGCAAGGCCGCCGGCAAGTCCCTGCATGCGCTGCTGGGTGGCGCGAAGCGCGAGCGGCTCGCCTGCTACGCGAGCCTGCTGCGCTATTCCGAGCCGTCGCTGGTCGCGCGCCAGTGCGAGCAGGCGCTCGCCGAAGGCTTCGCCGCGATCAAGCTGCACGAAGTGGGCGAGCCGGCCATCGCCGCGGCGCGCGCGGTGCTGCCGCGCGACACGCCGCTGCTGCTCGACGTCAACTGCGAATGGAGTGTCGAGGACGCGATCGCGATCGGCAGGCGGCTGGCGCCGATGGCGCCGGGCTGGTTCGAGGAGCCCGTGTTCCCGCCGGAGGACGCGGCGGGCTTGCGGGCGGTGGGCGATGCGACCGGGATCCCGATCGCCGCGGGCGAGAACTGCTGCTTCGCGACGCAGTTCGCGGCATTGTTCGACGCCGGCGCGGTGCAGTACGCGCAGCCTTCGGTCACCAAGGTCGGCGGGATCACGGAGTTTCGAAAGATTGCTTCGCTAGCGTTGCAGAGAGGCGTGAAGCTTGCGCCGCACTCGCCCTACTTCGGCCCGGGCGCGATCGCCACGCTGCACCTGATCGCAGCGCTCGCCCCGCAGGCGCGCTTCGAGTACTTCTATCTCCGGGGAGAAGCGTCCCTGTATGGATCGCTGCTGTCGCCGCGGTCGGGCGAGCTCCAGGTCCCGGTGGGAGCCGGGCCTGGGCGCCGACCCGGACCCGGACGTGATCCGGCGCTACCGCGCCGATTGAGCGCAGACCCCGCATCCGGGGTCCTTCTTTACGCGCACGGTGCGCCACTCGGCATTTTTCGCATCCAGGATCATCAGCCGTCCGTCGAGCGACTCGCCGATGCCGGCGGTGAGCTTGAGTGCTTCCATCGCCTGCATCGCGCCGATCACGCCGGTTAACGGTGCGAATACTCCCATGGTCGAGCATTGCACTTCCTCGACCTGCGCATCCTCCGGGAACAGGCAGGCATAACAGGCGGAACCCGGTTTTCTCAGGTCGAACACCATGAGCTGGGCGTCGAAGCGGATGGCGGCGCCGGAAACCAGCGGCTTGGAATGGCGCACGCACGCGCGGTTGATCGCATGGCGCGTGGCGAAGTTATCGGTGCAGTCGAGCACGACATCGGCGCTGGCGACCACCGTGAAGTCTTCCAGCCTCTTGTGCACGGCCACGATGGCCACGTCGGGATTCACCGCGTTCAGCGCCGAGCGGGCCGCATCCACTTTCACCGCACCCACCGACTCGCTGCGATAGAGGATCTGGCGCTGCAGGTTGGTGAGGTCGACCTTGTCGGAGTCGGCGAGCGTCAGGCGGCCGATGCCGGCGGCGGCGAGGTAAAGCGCGGCGGGGCAGCCCAAGCCGCCCGCGCCGACGATCACGGCATGGGCGGCACGCAGCTTCTCCTGTCCTTCAATGCCGATCTCCGGCAGCAGAATGTGCCGGCTATAGCGGAGAAGCTGCTGATCGTTCAGTTCGGCTTGGCTTGCGGCTTCGGCGTGTCGGTCTGCGCGACCGTCGGCGATTGCGACTTCACCGGCTCGCCCTTGAGGAAGGCGATCGCCTGCGACAGCTGGAAGTCTTCCTTCGAGCCGAGCTCGGTGGGCTTGACCTCCGGCGTCGATGACGGCTTGGTGCGCGGCGAGGTCGCGGCGCCGTCTTCTTCTCCTGCGCTGCCTTGTCCTGTGCCGCGCGCCCGTTCTCGAGGTGGCGCTGCAGGTCGGCTTCGCGCACGCGCGTGAGCGTGTCGCCCGGATCTTCCACCACGTAGTCCGGCGTGATGCCGAGCGCCTGGATCGAGCGCCCGCCGGGCGTGTAGTAGCGCGCGGTGGTGAGCTTGATGGCGGTGTTGTTGCCAAGCGGCATGATGGTCTGCACCGAGCCCTTGCCGAAGGTCTGCGTGCCCATCACCTTGGCGCGCTTGTGGTCCTGCAGCGCGCCGGCGACGATTTCCGAGGCCGAGGCCGAGCCGCCGTTCACCAGCACCACCATCGGCACGCTCTTCGCCGCCGCCGGCAGGGCCTTGAGCACGTCGTCGCCGCGGCGCGCGTAGTCCTCGGGGCTGGCGTAGAACTTCTTGCGCGAGTCCTCGGCGCGGCCGTCGGTCGACACCACGAGCGATTTCTGCGGCAGGAACGCCGACGAGATCGCCACCGCGCCGTGCAGCAGGCCGCCCGGATCGTTGCGCAGGTCGAGCACCAGGCCCTTCACCTGCCCGTCCTTGAACAGGCCGTTCAGGTGCTTCACCAGATGGTCGGCAGTCGCCTCCTGGAACTGCGAGATGCGGACCCAGGCGAAGCCGGGCTCGATCATCTTCGACTTGACGCTCTGCACGCGGATCACCGCGCGCGTGATGGTGACGATCACCGGCGCGGTCTCGCCCTTGCGCGTGATGGTGAGGGTGATGGAGGTGTTGGGCTTGCCGCGCATCTTCTTCACGGCGTCGTTCAGCGTCATGCCCTTCACCGGCGTGTCGTCGAGCTTGATGATCAGGTCGCCCGGCTTGATGCCGGCCTTGTGCGCCGGCGTGTCCTCGATCGGCGAGATCACCTTGACGAAGCCGTCTTCCATGCCGACCTCGATGCCCAGACCGCCGAACTGGCCCTGGGTGCCCACCTGCAGCTCGCGGAACGCTTCGGCGTCCAGATAGGACGAATGCGGGTCCAGGCCGGTGAGCATGCCGTTGATGGCCTCGGTGATCAGCTTCTTGTCCTCGACCGGCTCGACGTAGTTGGTCTTGATCGCGCCGAACACCTCGGTGAAGGCGCGCAGCTCCTCGATCGGCAGCGACGTCCGCATCGCGCGGTCGGCGAAGACCTGGAAATTAAGGCTGATGAGAACGCCGGCGACGGCGCCGACGATCATGAAGCCGATGCTGCGAAGCCTGGTGTGCATGACGCTCGCTTTATTTCAGCTTGACCCAAGACAGGGGGTCAAAGGCGCGGCCCAAGTGCCGCATTTCAAAGTATAAGCCCGTTTCCTCGTTGCCACCGCTCGACCCCGTAGTGGCGATCGGCTCACCCGCCGCGACCGGATCACCCGGCTCTTTCAGCAAACTTTCGTTATTGGCGTAGATCGAGAGGTAGCTCTCGCCGTGGTCCACGATCAGGAGGTTGCCGAAGCCGCGCATCCAGTCGGCGTAGACCACCCGACCCCCGGCGATCGCCCGGACCGGCTGCCCCTCCCGCGCGCGAATGAACACGCCCTTCGCCACCATTCCCGCCGCCCCCCTTGGAGCGCCGAAGCGCCCGGTCAGTTCCCCGCGTACCGGCAAGCGCAGCTTGCCGCGCAGGGCGGAAAACGGACCGCTGGCCGCGCTCGCCGCCGCGCGCGCCAGCGCTTCCACCAGCTGGGCGAGGCGCGCTTCGTCGGCACGCAGCACCTGGATTTCCCTTCGGTTCTTACGGATATCGGCGCCGAGGGTCTTCAGCACGCGCTGGCGCTCCCGGCGCTCGGCAAGCACTTTGTCACGGTCGGCGCGGCTCGCCTGCTCGATGGCGCGCAGGCGCGCCGCGCGCTCCATGGCTTCCTTGCCCAGGTGCTCGAGCTGCTCGAGCGCCGCGCGCTGCTCGGCGATGAGCGCGGCCGCCGCGCGCGAGATCACGCCGAGATAGTGCAGCCTGCGCCCGAAGTCGGCGGGGTCGTCGCCCGACAGCATGACGCGCAACGCATCCGGCGCGCCGGCCGCGGACCACGCCACCAGCATGCGCTCGATCGCGGCCTCTCGTTTCGAGATTTGCGCCTGCAAGGAGGCACGTCGTTCGCTGATGCGACCGGCCTCGGCGCGCACCTGGCGCGCTTCGCTGCCGAGGCGCGCGAGCGCGCGGTTCGCGTTCGAGATCGCGCGCTCGGAATCGCGCAGCGAATCGCGCGCCTCGCGGGTGGCGGCCTCTTTCTTTTCGAGCTCGCGAGTGACGGCGTCGATGCGCCCGCGCAGCGCTTTGAGATTTTCTTCCTGACTGGCGCTCCAGGCCGCGACCGCAGCGCCCGGCTGAGAAGCAGGAAGAACGATGCCCTTCAGACCTTCGCTTTCCCTTGCGCCGCGACGGAAGCGACACGACGCGCCATCTCGTCCGGGTCGCCAAGGTAGTACTGCTTGAGCGGCTTGAGATTACTCGTCGAGCTCGTAGACCAGCGGCATGGCGGTCGGGATGTTGAGGCTGACGATCCTTGTCGTCCGGAGATGTCGTCGAGGTGCTTCACCAGCGCGCGCAGCGAATTGCCGTGCGCCGCGATCAGCACGCGCCTGCCGGCGCGGACCGCCGGCGCGATCTCGTGTTCCCAGTAAGGAACCACGCGCGCGACGGTGTCCTTCAGGCATTCGGTGAGCGGCACCTTGATGCCGGCATAGCGCGGGTCCTTGCCTCGTAGCGCGGATCGGCAGCATCCAGCGGCGGGCGGCGGTGTGTCGTAGCTGCGGCGCCAGATCAGCACTTGCTTCTCGCCGTACTTTCGCCGCCATCTCGGCCTTATTCAGTCCCTGCAGCGCGCCGTAGTGGCGCTCGTTCAGGCGCCAGTCCTTGACCTCCGGCAGCCACAGTTGATCCGAGCTCCTCGAGCGCGATCCACAGCGTGCGCATGGCGCGCTTCAGTACCGAGGTGTAGGCGATATCGAAGGCGTAGCCGTCGGCCTTGAGCTGGCGGCCCGCCTGTGCGCGCTTCGACAACGCCGGCCTCGGACAGGTCGACGTCGGTCCAGCCGGTGAAGCGATTCTCGCGATTCCACTGGGACTCGCCGTGACGCAGAAGAACGAGCTTGGACACGGGCTTGCGCATGGCGCGATTATAATTGTCGCCCCTCGTGGATTTCGTCCGCAACAACCTCCTTCTTTTCGCCGTCGCCTTCATTTCCGGCGCGATGCTGCTGTGGCCGCTGTTCCGGCGCAGCTCGGGCGGGCCGTGGGTGACGCCGGCTCAGGCCACGCATCTCATCAACCGTGAGGATGCGCTGGTGGTCGACGTGCGCGACCCGGGCGAATACAGCGCCGGACACGTCCTCGGCGCAAAGAACGTGCCGCTCGCGCGCATCGAGGACGCCGGCTCGGACCTGGGCAAGCGCAAGGACCGGCCGCTGATCCTGTATTGCGATACCAGCAGCCGCTCGGGCAAGGCGATCGCCGCGCTGAAGAAGCAGGGCTTCACGCGCGTGGTGAATCTGAATGGCGGCCTGGGCGCCTGGCAGCAGGCCGGGCTGCCCGTGGAGAAGTAGCATGGCTACGAGTCCTCATGTATGCGACCGCGGCCTGCCCTTTTTGCCAATCGGCGGAGCGCCTGCTCGTCGCCAAGGGCGTGACGATCGAAAAGATCCGCGTCGACCTCCAGCCGGAGCGGCGCGCGGAAATGACGAAGAAGAGCGGCCGCCACACCGTGCCGCAGATCTGGATCGGCGAGCGCCATGTCGGTGGCTGCGACGATCTCTACGCCCTCGACCGCGCCGGCGGGCTGGACGCATTGCTCCAAGGAAACAAGTAAGGAAAATGACATGAGCGAACCTCAGGGCGCCACCTTCCAGATCGAGAAGATCTACGTGAAAGACGTGTCGCTCGAGATCCCGAACGCGCCGCACATCTTCCTGCAGCCGGCGCAGCCGCAGCTCGAGGTGCAGATCGACACCAGCGCGGCGCCGTTCGCCGAGGGCTATTTCGAGGCCACGGTGAGCGCCACGGTCACCGCGAAGGTCGGTGACAAGACGCTGTTCCTGGCCGAGGCGGTGCAGGCCGGCATTTTCCAGATGCGCAACGTGCCGGCCGACGACCTCAAGCCGCTGCTCGGCATCGCCTGCCCGACGATCCTGTTTCCCTATCTGCGCGAGGCGATCTCGGATCTGGTGATCCGCGGCGGCTTCCCGCCGGTGCTGCTGGCGCCGGTGTCGTTCGAGGCGCTGTTCGTGCAGCGCCAGCAGCAACAGCAGCCCGGCGCCGCGGGCGGCGAGCCGAAGATCGAAATCGCCCGGTGACCCGCGTCGCGGTCCTCGGCGCCGGCGCCTGGGGCACCGCGATCGCGTCGGTGCTCGCGGCGCGGCACGAGGTCACGCTATGGGCACGCGATCCCGCACAGGCTGATGCGATGGCGCGCACGCGCCGCAACCAGCGGTACCTGCCGAACATCGAGATACCGCCCCAAGTGAAGGTGAGCGCGGACTTCCCCGCAAGCGCAGATCTCTTCCTGGCGGCGACTCCGGTCGCGGGCCTGACAGACGTTCTAAGGAAAAAACCCGCTCCGCTGGTCTGGCTGTGCAAGGGCTTCGAACCGGGCACAGGACTCCTTCCGCACCAGATCGTCGAGCAGGTGCTGGGCGCCGGCGCGCGTTGCGGCGCCCTGTCCGGCCCGTCGTTTGCGGAAGAGGTGGCGCGCGGGCTGCCGTGCGCGCTGACGCTCGCCGCCCGCGATGCCGGCTTCGCGCGCGAAGCCGCCGCATTGCTGCACGGCGGCCGCATGCGCGTGTATTTCAGCGCCGACCTTGTCGGGGTGGAGGTCGGCGGCGCGGTGAAGAATGTGATGGCGATCGCCGCCGGCATCTGCGACGGCCTCGGGCTCGGTCACAACGCACGCGCCGCGCTCATCACCCGCGGCTTGGCCGAGATCGCGCGCCTCGGCGTGGCGATGGGCGCCTCCACCGAGACGATTTTCGGCTTGACGGGCGCCGGCGACCTGATTCTCACGGCGACCGGAGACCTTTCGCGCAACCGGCGCGTGGGACTGCAGCTCGCGCAAGGCTTGCCGCTGGACAAGATCCTGCACGACTTGGGGCATGTCGCTGAGGGCGTCCATTCGGCGCGCGAAGTGACGAAACTGGCGCAGGCCCGTGGCATCGATATGCCGGTCACCCAGGCGGTGAATGCCGTGCTGCAAGGAAAACTGACGCCGAAAGCGGCGGTCGAGCAGCTCCTTTCGCGAGATCCGAAACAGGAACGCTAAGCCGACCCCAGAAAGCCGATCTGGCGCCAGGCTTCGAACACCACGACGGCGACGGCATTGGACAGATTCAGGCTGCGGTTGCCGGCGAGCATCGGCAGCCGCAGGCGCGTCGGCGCCGGGAATTCCTCGAGCAGCGACGCCGGCAGGCCCTTGGTCTCGGCGCCGAAGACGAACGCGTCGCCCACGCGGAACTCGAGCTCGGTGTAGGTGCGCGTGCCGTGGGTGGAGAAGGCGAACAGGCGACGCTCACCGAGCGCCAGGCGGCAGGCGTCCCAGTCGCGATGCACTTCGACGCGCGCGAGATCGTGATAGTCGAGCCCGGCGCGCCGCAGCTGGCGGTCCTCCAGCGTGAAGCCCAGCGGCTCCACCAGGTGAAGGCGCGAACCGGTGTTCGCCGTGAGCCGGATCACATTGCCGGCGTTGGGCGGGATCTCCGGATTCACCAGGACGATGTTGAACATCAGTGCGCCGGGAATTCGCTGCTCGGAAAGGTGCGCGCCACGACCCAGTTCACCACGCGCGCCGCGCCGGCCTTCTTCAGCACGTGCGCGATCTCGTCCAGCGTGGCGCCGGTCGTCATCACGTCGTCGATAACCGCCACACTCGTGCCGAGGAGAGCGCGCCTGCAGCGAAAAGCCCCGCGCACATTGCGGCGGCGCTCGGCATACGGCAGGTCCATCTGCGCCGGCGTGTCGCGCTCGCGCACGCAGAGGTCGAGCTCGACCGGACCGCGTGCGACATGGCGCGCGATCTCCACGGCCTGGTTAAAGCCGCGGCTGCGCAGCCGGTCCGCCGACAGCGGAACCGGGACGATGCTATCCACACCGGCGTCTTGGACGCACCGAGCGAGGATGCCGCCGAGATACTCCGCCAATGCAAGCTCGCCGCGAAATTTGAGCGAGTGCACCAGGGCGTCGGCGGGGAACTCATAGGCGAGCGCCGCCACCGTGGCGTCGTAGTGCGGCGCCTCGCTCAGGCAGCGCCCGCAGGTTTCGCCGTGCGACGATTCGAGGGCGCAGCGCGGGCAGCGCAGCCCGACCAGGCGCGGCAGGTCGGCTTCGCAGGCCGTGCAAAGCACGGTTTCGGCTGAGCCGCGGCACAGGAAACAGCTTCCGCCAAACCAATGGGCGAGGAAATTGCGCATACACTTTCGATCATGTGGACTGTAGCGCAGCTCATGGCCGACCTGGCCGCCGGACGTACCACCAGCCGCCGCCTCACCGAGCAGGCGCTCGCGCGCATCGCCGATCCGGCGGGCGAAGGCGCGCGCGCCTTCATGAAGGTCTATGCCGAGAGCGCGCTGGCCGAGGCGGATTTTTCCGACCGGCTGCGCAAGGGCGGCGTGCGCCGCTCGCCGGTCGACGGGCTGCCGGTTTCCTTGAAGGACCTGTTCGACGTCGCCGGGGATGTGACGCGCGCCGGCTCGAAGGTCCTGAACCGGAAAGCGGAAACCGACGCCCCGGCCGTGGCGCGGCTGCGCGCGGCCGGCGCCGTGTTCGTCGGGCGTACCAATATGGTGGAGTTCGCTTTCGGCACCACCGGGATCAACCCGCATTACGGCACGCCGAAGAATCCGTGGGACCGCGCCACCGGAAGAGTCCCGGGCGGATCATCCTCCGGCGCGGCGGTCGCGCAGGCCGATGGAATGTGCGCGATGGCGCTTGGCACGGATACGCGCGGATCGGTGCGCATCCCGTCGGCGCTTTGTGGCGTCACCGGCTTCAAGCCGACGGCGCGGCGCGTACCGCGCGACGGGGCATTTCCGCTTTCCTACACGCTCGACTCGATCGGGCCGCTCGCGAATTCGGTGTCGTGCTGCGCGATCTACGACGCGCTGCTCGCCGGCGAAGCACCCGACCCGTTGCCCGAGCTGCCGGTGAAGGGGCTGAAATTCCTGCTACCCAAGAGCGAGGTGCGCGAGGGCCTCGACCGCGAGGTGGCGCAGGCCTTCGACGCCAGCATCGAGCGCCTTCGGCGCGAGGGCGCTTTGGTGATCGAGAAGGCACTACCCGCGTTCGACCGCAGCGCCGAGTACTTCAAGGGCGGCGGCTATGCCGGCGCCGAGGCTTACGCCATTCACCGCCATAACGCCGCCCGGCTGGGCGAATACGACCCTCGCGTGGCCAAGCGCGTTCTGATGGGAAAGGAGCTGAGCGCCGCGGATTACGTCGACTTCGGCCTGATGCGCACGCAGTTCCAGCGCGAGGTCGAGGCAGCGCTCGCGCCCTTCGATGCGTTTCTGCTTCCCACCACGCCGTGCATCGCGCCGCCGATCGCCGAGGTCAACGCGAGCGACGAGGACTACTTCCGCTGGAACGGCCGCATCCTGCGCCTGGTCGGCCTGGTCAATTTCCTCGACGGCTGCGGCGTGTCGCTGCCTTGCCAGCCGCGAGGCGCTGCGCCGGTCGGCCTGATGGTGAGCGGGCCGGCGATGAGCGACCGGCGCATCCTCGCGGTCGCTGCCGCCGTGGAAGGCGCGCTTGCCCGAGATTGACCGGCGCGCCGCACGGCGCCGCTTCGAACGGGCAGCACCGAGTTACACGGAAGCGGCGCGGCTGGAAGCGGAAGTCGAAGCGCGCATGCTGGAGCGGCTCGACTACCTGAAGCTCGCGCCGCGGCGCATCCTCGACGCCGCCAGCGGTCCGCCGCGCCGCGCGCTCGGCAAGCGCTATCCAGGCTCGCAAGTGATCGCGCTTGATTTCGCCAAGGCGATGCTGCGGGCCGGCAGACGAAGCTTTTTTGGCCGCAATCCCTTTCTGGTATGCGGGGATCTGACGCACCTGCCCCTGGCGCCTGAAACGATCGATTTCGCATGGTGCAACATGGCGCTGCATTGGCTGTCGGATCCGGTGCCCGCGCTGCGCGAGTTCGCTCGAGTGCTGGTGCCCGAGGGCCTGCTGATGTTCAGCACGCTCGGGCCGGACACCCTTAAAGAGCTGCGCGCCGCCGCGGGCGCATCGCGCGTGCATGCATTTACGGACATGCACGATCTGGGCGACATGCTTGTCGCTGCCGGCTTTACGGCTCCAGTGATGGACATGGAGATGCTGGATATTGCATACCGCGATCCGGCTTCGCTGCTCGATGACCTGCGCGCCAGCGGGCAGACCAGCGCGCGCACCGACCGGCCGCGCGGCCTCGCGGGGCGGCGCTTCTCCGAGGCGCTGCGCGCGAAGCTCGCGCCGAAGGCGACTTTCGAAGTGGTTTACGGTCATGCGTGGAAGGGCCGCGGACGCGAACCAGAGTCGAAAACCGTGCGTGTTTTCAAGCGCATGCCTTGAGACTGACTCTCCGGATGTGATACTTTCGCGTACCCAAGTGAAGCGCAATTGCTCGATGTCCCCGGCTGGCCTGGCGAAGGTGTATGCGGCGCTGGCAGCGGTGGTGTTGGTAATCGGCGCGGGGTTCGCCACGGTGGGCGCATGGCTGGTGCTGCCGTTTGCGGGGCTCGAAGTGCTGCTGCTGGTCGCGGCCTACCTGGCGTACGCGAAGCGATTCGGCACGGAAAAAAAACACGCCGACAGACTTATTCGGGGACTGGAACATGAAGGTAAGTAAGCTCATCTCGACGCTCACCGCGCTTTTAACCGGAGTCATGGCCGTCGCGGCGTCCGGCTCGGCGCACGCGATCGCCTGGTACTTCCAGACGCCGGCGTCGAAGATGGCGGCCGAGATCGACTGGCTGCACCAGGTGGTGATGTGGATCATTCTGGTGATCTTCGTCGGCGTGTTCGGCTTCATGTTTTATGCCTGCTACGCGCACCGCCGCTCGATCGGCCACAAGGCCGAGCAGTTCCACGAGAACACCACGGTCGAAATTCTCTGGACCGTCATCCCGGCGCTGATCCTCATCGTCATCGCCTGGCCGGTGACGAAAACCGTGATCGCGCAGAAGGACACCACGGCGCCGGACCTCACGATCAAGGTGACCGGCTACCAGTGGAAATGGGGCTACGACTACCTGAAAGGCGAAGGCGAAGGCATCAGCTTCGTCTCGACCCTGAGCACCCCTCGCGAGCAGATCGAAGGCAAGGCGCCGAAGGGCGAGAACTACCTGCTCGAGGTCGACAACGAGGTGGTGGTGCCGGTCGGCAAGAAGGTGCGCATCATCACCACCGCCGCGGATGTGATCCACGCCTGGTGGATCCCGGCGCTCGGCGCCAAGCAGGACGCCATCCCCGGCTTCCTGCGCGACATCTGGTTCCGCGCCGAGGAAACCGGCACTTTCCGCGGGCAGTGCACCGAGCTCTGCGGCAAGGAGCATGCGTTCATGCCGATCGTGGTGCGCGTGGTGTCGAACGACGACTATTCGAAGTGGGTGGGCGAGCAGAAAAAGGCGCTCGCGGCGGCCGCCGACGACCCGAACAAGGCCTGGGACCTGAAAGAGCTCGCCGCGCGCGGCGAGAAGGTTTATGCCGCGAACTGCGTCGCCTGCCACCAGGCGCAAGGGCAGGGCACCCCGGCGATGAAGGCGCCGGCGCTCGCCGGCAACAAGAACGTCGTCGGCCAGGAAGCGACCCCGATCGATACCGTGCTGAACGGACGTCCGAATACTGCGATGCAGGCCTTCAAGCAGCAGCTGTCCGATACCGAGATTGCCGCGGTCATCACCTATGCGCGCAATTCCTGGGGTAACAAGGCGAGCGATGTCCAGCCCGCCGAAGTCAAGGCAAGAAGGAAATAACTCATGAGCGCTGTTGTTCACGATCACGGTCACGCCCACGACGATCATGGCCACGGCCACCACGGCCCGTATGGCGGCATCATGCGCTGGGTCACCACCACCAACCACAAGGACATCGGCACGCTGTACCTGTGGTTCAGCTTCGTCATGTTCTCGATCGGCGGGCTGATGGCGGTCGGCATCCGCCTCGAGCTGTTCACGCCCGGGCTGCAGTTCGTCGACCCGGACTTCTTCAACCAGCTCACCACCATGCACGGCCTGATCATGGTGTTCGGCGCGATCATGCCGGTGTTCGTCGGCTTCGCGAACTGGCAGATCCCGATGATGATCGGCGCGCCCGACATGGCGTTCGCGCGCCTCAACAACTGGTCGTTCTGGCTGCTGCCGTTCGCCGCCACGCTGCTGGTGCTGTCGTTCTTCATGCCGGGCGGCGCGCCCGGCGTGGGCTGGACCATGTACGCGCCGCTCACGGTGCAGATGGGCATCGGCATGGACCTCACCATCTTCGCCGTGCACCTGCTCGGCATGAGCTCGATCCTGGGCTCGATCAACATCATCACCACCATCCTCAACATGCGCGCGCCGGGAATGACGCTGATGCGCATGCCGCTGTTCGTCTGGACCTGGCTGATCACCGCCTACCTGCTGGTCGCGGCGATGCCGGTGCTCGCCGGCGCGGTCACCATGACGCTGACCGACCGGCACTTCGGCACCACGTTCTTCAACGCCGCCGGCGGCGGCGACCCGGTGCTCTACCAGCACATCTTCTGGTTCTTCGGCCACCCCGAGGTCTACATCATCGCGCTGCCGGGCTTCGGCGTGATCTCGCAGGTGATCCCGGCGTTCTCGAGGAAGCCGCTGTTCGGCTATGCCTCGATGGTGTACGCGACCTCGGCGATCGCCATCATCTCGTTCATCGTCTGGGCGCACCATATGTATACGGTGGGCATGCCCGTCACCGGTCAGCTGTTCTTCATGTACGCCACCATGATCATCGCCGTGCCCACCGGGGTGAAGGTGTTCAACTGGGTGGCGACCATGTGGAAAGGCTCGATCACGTTCGAGACGCCGATGCTGTTCGCGCTCGGCTTCCTTTTCATGTTCACGCTGGGTGGCTTCACCGGCCTGGTGCTGGCGGTGGTGCCGATCGACATCCAGATGCACGACACTTATTACGTGGTGGCGCACTTCCACTACGTGATGGTGGCCGGCGCGCTGTTCGCCGCGTTCGCCGGCGTCTACTTCTGGCTGCCGAAGTGGACCGGCAACATGTACAACGAAACGCTCGGCAAGTGGCACTTCTGGCTGACGCTGATCTTCTTCAACATGATCTTCTTCGTGCAGCACTTCCTCGGTCTCGCGGGCATGCCGCGGCGCATTCCGGACTACCCGCTGATGTTCGAGACCTGGAACAAGATCTCCTCGATCGGCGCGTTCGGCATGGGCCTGGCGCAGCTGCTCTTCCTCTACATCGTGATCCAGACCAT
Organism: uncultured beta proteobacterium; assembly: GCA_963810475.1. GTDB lineage: Bacteria > Pseudomonadota > Gammaproteobacteria > Burkholderiales > SG8-39 > SCGC-AG-212-J23. Next base: position 397,322 of record CAWENY010000017.1, read on the forward strand.
CCGCGGCGGCGTGAAGGCGCCGCAGAAGCCGTGGGAGGGCGCCGATTCGCTCGAGTGGACGCACCTGCCGACGCCGGCGCCGTATCACACCTTCGAGGTTCAGCCCGTTATCAAGTGACTAAGAACGCAAAGACGGCGTTGATACTGGCGTCGATTGCCTTGGCCTTCTTCATGGGCATCATCGCCAAATACTGGCTCCTCCGGTGAGCACCAACGAGAACAAGAGGCTGTCGCGCCGGCTCGCGTTCGTCGCGATCGGCATGTTCGGCTTCGCGTTCGCGCTGGTGCCGTTCTACACTCAGATCTGCGCGGCGCTGGGCATCAACAATATCGATCGGCCGGCCGAGGCGGTCAACACGCAGGTCGACACCTCGCGCACCGTCACCATCGAGCTCGACTCCAACGCGCACAACCTGCCGTGGCAGTTCCGGCCGCTGGTGCGCCACGTCAAGGTGCACCCCGGCGAGATCACCATGGTGGAGTACGAGATCGTCAACGTGCGAGAAGCCCCGGTGACCGGCCAGGCGGTGCCGAGCTACGGGCCGCAGCGCGCCGGCGAGTACTTCCAGAAGGTGGAGTGCTTCTGCTTTACGCAGCAGACGCTCGCCGCGGGCGAGACGCGGCGCATGCCGGTGGTGTTCGTCGTCGATCCCAAGCTGCCGAAGGACGTCGACACCATCGCGCTTTCGTATACCTTCTTCGAAGTCGCCGGCCGCGGCGGGAAGAGCTGATGGAGGCCGTCATGAAGCACGCTTCCTTCCTCGACACGGTGAAGACCGTGCTCTGGGGCATGGCCGGCATCCGCCGCAAGTCCGATCACGAGCGCGCCAGCCTGAATCCGGTGCACCTCGTCATCCTGGCGGTGATCTTCGTGGTTCTTTTCATCCTGACGCTGCGCTTCATCGTCGGCATGGTCGTCAACTAGAAAACGAGCAGGGAGAAAAAATGGCGCACGGCGCATCCACCCACAGCGCAACCCCGGCGAGGCACGCGGCCACTACGCGGTGCCGCAGCCCATGGCCTGGCCGATCATGGGCTCGGCCTCGCTGTTCATGATGGCGCTCGGCGGCGTGCTGACGATGAACGGCATACGCGCGGGCTGGATCAGCATCGCCGCCGGCTTCATGCTGCTGCTCTACATGATGGTGCGCTGGTTCGGCGACGTGATCCGCGAATCGGAAGGCGGCAAGTACAGCCGCTGGGAAGACGTGTCGTTCCGCTGGGGGATGAGCTTCTTCATCTTCTCGGAGGTCATGTTCTTCGCGGCGTTCTTCGGCGCGCTGTTCTGGGCGCGCGTGTACTCGGTGCCGGATCTGGCGACGATCGAGAGCAACGCGCTGGTCTGGCCCGGCTTTACCGCGCACTGGCCCTCGGCCGGACCGAATTTCAGCGAAAGCTTCAGCCCGATGGGCGCCTGGGGCCTGCCCGCGCTCAACACCGTGCTGCTGCTCACCTCCGGCGTGACCATCACCTTCGCGCACTGGAACCTGCTCGCCAACAATCGCGGCAAGCTGATCCTCTGGCTCGGCGCCACCATCGCGCTCGGCGTCGCGTTCCTGATCTGCCAGGCGATCGAGTACGTGCATGCCTTCGAGGAGCTCAACCTCACGCTGCACACCGGGGTCTACGGCTCGACCTTCTTCATGCTCACCGGCTTCCACGGCTTCCACGTCACCGTCGGCGCGATCATGCTGACGGTGATCTGGTTCCGCTGCCTGAAGGGCCACTTCACGCCCGAGCATCACTTCGCGTTCGAGGGCGTGGCCTGGTACTGGCACTTCGTCGACGTGGTGTGGCTTGGCCTCTTTATCTTCGTCTACTGGCTCTAAAGGCGGCCTTGTATTAAGCCGAAGTAATAGCCCGCCATCAGCATCAGGAATAGCGTCACCGAAAGGCCGACGCGCAGCGCCAGCGCCTTCACCATGCGCTTCGGATCCTTGCCGGGCTTGAGCATGGCCCACAGCGCCGAGGCGAGGCTGAGCACGATCGCAATCAGCATGGCGATCACCACGTAACGCATGCCGCGAGGATACTCTTTCCGTCCGCGCCTCTGGTCACTGGCGCTTGCCGCCGCGGCGTGCGCCGCGGGCATTGCCCTGGGCAACTGGCAGGCGCGGCGCGCCGACGACAAGCGCGCGCTGGCTGCGCACGTGCAGCGCATCGCGGTGGTCGGGGAATTCCTGCCCGAGCGCACCGTGCTCCTCGACAACAAGGTGCGCAACCATCGCGCGGGCTACGAGGTGGTCGCGCCGCTGCGCCTCGCCGAAGGCATCCACGTGCTGGTGAACCGCGGCTGGATCGAGGCGCCGCCGCGCCGCGACCAGCTGCCCGAGGTGGTCACGCCTCCCGGGCGGGTGCGGGTCGAGGGCCTGCTGCTCCCGCGCCTGCCGCAGCCGCTCAAGGTCGGCGAAGGCGCGAAGGGCCGTGTGCGCCAAAGCGTGGACCTCAAGGAGTTCGCCGCCGAAACCGGCCTCACGCTGCAGTCCTTCGTCATCGAGCAGCACTCGAGCACGGCCGACGGCCTGGCGCGTAACTGGCCGCCGCCGGGCGCCGGCATCGAGAAGCACCAGGCGTACTCATTCCAGTGGTACTCGCTCGCCGCCCTCGCCGTGGTGCTCGGCCTCGTGTTCTCGTTCCGCAAGAAAATTGCGCCTCCTGCGCAATAAGCTGCTGTGGGTGGCGGCCGTTTGCGTCGCGCCATTGGTGCTGGGTACCGCGGCCTATATGCTGGGCTGGAGTCCCGGTGCGCCGTCCAATTACGGCGAACTCATTCCGCCACGGATGACTCCGTTCGATGAATTCCGCGGAAAGTGGGTATTGGTCACTTTCGATGCCGGCGCCTGCGACGCCTACTGCGAGCGCAAGCTTTACGTCATGCGCCAGGTGCGGCGTGCCCAAGGCAAGGACATGGACCGGATCGAGCGCTTGTGGGTGCTGACCGACGCGGCCAAGCCGCGCGCGGATGTGCTGGCGGCGAGCGAAGGAACCAGGGTCTCCAGCAATGGAAACTACGGTTTTCCGGGCAATCGCGCCGAGCACATCTACCTCGTAGACCCGCTCGGCAACCTGATGATGCGCTTCCCGCGCGATCCGGACCCGTCGCGCATGATCAAGGACCTGCAGCGCCTGATGAAATACTCGCGCTTCGGATGAGGCGCCTCGCCTTCGCCGCGCTCGCGCTGACCTTCGTGGTGGTGGTGGTGGGCGCATATGTGCGGCTCTCCGACGCGGGGCTCGGCTGCCCGGACTGGCCGTTGTGCTATGGACGTCCGATCCCCGACGCCGGGGAAGACGCGCGCGCCTGGAAGGAGATGGTGCACCGCTGGCTCGCCGGGACGCTCGGCCTGCTGCTGTTCGCCTTGCTCCTCGTTGCCTGGCGCACGCGGCAGTCGCGCGCGCTCGCGAGTGCCATCGCCGCGCTCGTGGTGTTTCAGGCCGCGCTCGGCATGTGGACCGTGACGCTGCTGCTCAAGCCGGTGATCGTCACGGCCCATCTGCTGGGGGGCATGACGCTGCTCGCTCTCCTGGTCTGGTTCTGCCTTGAGCGCTTGCACCATGGTGCTGCGCCGGAAGGGCGCGCCATGCGAGGCGCAGCGGCGCTCGCGCTGGCCGCCGTCGCCGCGCAGATCGCGCTGGGCGGCTGGGTGAGCGCGAACTACGCCGCGCTCGCGTGCCCCGACCTGCCGCTTTGCGTCGGACACGCCGTGCCGTCGATGGATTTCGCCAATGGTTTTCACATGGTGCGCGAGCTCGGACGCACGGACGATGGCGAACTGCTGCCGCAGGCGGCGCTGATTGCGATCCACTGGAGCCACCGGATGTTCGCGCTCGTCGTCGTCGCGGTCGTGGCCTGGGCCGCCATCCGAGCAAGCAAGCTCTACCGGGCATTAGGGTTGTTGATCGGCGTGCTGCTGGCCCTGCAATTCTCACTCGGGATCGCCAACGTCGCGTTCAGCGTGCCGCTCGCGCTGGCCGCGGCGCATAACGCCGGCGCGGCGGCGCTGCTCGCCGCGCTCGTCGTGCTAAACTTTTTCGCCTTTCGCGGCTTGCGTCCTCCCCGGTGAATACACAGGTTCTCCTTCCGAGCTTCTCCCAGCGCTTGCGCGCCTTCGTCGCGCTGACCAAGCCGCGCGTGGTGTCGCTGATCGTGTTCACCGCGGTGATCGGCATGTTCCTCGCCACACCCGGCATGGTTGCGCCGGCCACGCTGTTCGCGGCCACGGCCGGCATCTTCCTGGTGGCCGGCGCGGCCGCCGCGGTGAACTGCCTGGTCGAGCAGAAAATCGACGCGGTGATGAAGCGCACGCAATGGCGGCCCCTGCCGCAGGGCGAGCTGTCGGCGGCGCAGACCCTGGTGTTTGCCGGCGTACTCGGCGGCGCCGGGCTTTGGCTGCTCATGCACTTCGTCAACGCGCTGACCATGTGGCTGACGCTGGCCACGTTCGTCGGCTACGCCGTCATCTACACCGTGATCCTGAAGCCGGCCACGCCGCAGAACATCGTCATCGGCGGCGCGTCCGGCGCCATGCCGCCGGTGCTCGGCTGGGCGGCGGTGACCGGCGAGGTCACGGTCGAGCCGCTGCTTCTCTTCCTCATCATCTTCGCCTGGACACCCCCGCACTTCTGGTCGCTCGCGCTCTACCGCACCGAGGACTACGCGCGCGCCGGCGTGCCGATGCTGCCGGTGACGCACGGCAAGCAGTACACACGCCTGCAGGTGCTGCTCTACACCCTCATCCTGTTCGCGGTCAGCCTGCTGCCCTACGTGATCCGTATGAGCGGCGCGCTGTACTTCGTCGCCGCGCTGGTGCTGGGCGGCGTGTTCCTGGCCTATGCCTTGCGTATCTACCTCGCCTACAGCGACGCGCTGGCTCGGCGCACTTTCCGCTATTCGATCGCCTATCTTGCCCTGCTCTTCGCGGCTCTTCTGGTCGATCATTACCTGTAGTCTGATTGCGGGCTGCGACGGCGCTCCGCAATTCAAGAGCACCGACATCACCGGCGCACCCTATGGGCATACGCTCGAGCTCGCCGACCATCACGGCAAGCCGCGCCGCCTGGAGGATTTTCGCGGCAAGGCGGTGGTGCTGTTCTTCGGCTTCACCCATTGCCCGGATATCTGTCCGACGACGCTAGCCGATATCGCGCAGGCGGTTAAGACGCTCGGCCGTGACGCCGACCGGGTGCAGGTGCTGATGGTGAGCGTCGACCCGGAGCGCGACACGCCGGCAGCGCTCGCCAAGTACGTTACCGCCTTCGACCCGCGCTTCCTCGCGCTGCGCGGCGACCTGGCGGCGACGAAAAAGGTGGCCGGCGAATTCAAGATCTACTTCGAGAAGAGCAAGACCGGCGACAGCTACACCGTCAATCACAGCGCGCAGAGCTACGTCATCGATCCGCAGGGTCGGCTGCGACTCCTGGTGCGGCACGACCGGATCGGGTCCGATCTGCCGCACGACTTGAAGGTCCTGCTGGCGGAAAAGCCCTAGGCGGGCATCGCCTTCTTCATCTTCTCGAGGGCTTTCACCTCGATCTGGCGGATGCGCTCGGCCGAAACCTTGAACTCCGCGGCAAGGTCGTGCAGGGTGAGGGCGTTTTTCTCGCGCAGCCAGCGGCTTTCGATGATGCGGCGGCTGCGGGGGTCCAGCGCCTCCAGCGCCTGCTCCAGGCCGGCGGCGCGCCCTTCCTCGGACTCCCTGGCCTCCAGCTGGTGCAGCGGCTCGGCGTCGCGATCGGCAGCGAGGTAGTGCACCGGCGCATAGGCCGCCTCGTCATCATCGCTGTCGGCCTCGAAGGCGATGTCCTGACCGGAGAGGCGCGTCTCCATCTCGACCACTTCCTCCGGCTTTACCCGAAGCTCGCTCGCCACGCGCTCGACGTCGCTTGCGCTCATCGTCGCCAGGCCCGTTTTCATCGAGCGCAGGTTGAAGAACAGCTTGCGCTGCGCCTTGGTGGTGGCCAGCTTCACCAGGCGCCAGTTGCGCAGGATGTATTCGTGCATCTCGGCCTTGATCCAGTGGATGGCGAACGACACCAGGCGCACATTGCGGTCCGGGTCGAAGCGCTTGACCGCCTTCATCAGGCCGATCGAGCCTTCCTGGATGAGGTCGGCGTGCGGCAGGCCGTAGCCGAGGTAGCCGCGCGCGACCGCCACCACCAGCCTCAGGTGGGACACCACGAGCTGGCGCGCGGCATCGAGGTCGTTTTCCGACCGGAACCGGTGCGCGAGCGCCCGCTCTTCGTCGGCGGTCAGGATCGGAAAGCGATTGACCGTCTGCACATACGCCTCGAGGCTCCCGGTGGGCATCGGCATGGGGACCGAAACAGGCAGGGCCGTCGTCGCTTGCATGGGCTCATTTCCTCCTAGGCTGAAATTTTAGCAGTCCATTACTTAGAGTGCTAATAGGGCCTGCGGTTCCAGACATTTCATGTGTAACATCATGGTGTTACACTGACAGCAGGCGCTTACATCGGTTCAATCGCCCGTAGATGGCGTCCCACGGAGAGCTGCGCGCCGAGCCAGCCCAAGCCGCCGGCCACGACCACCACCAGCACGGCCTCTGGTAGAGGCAAAAAGGCGAAGCGAAAGTTCGACCCATACGATTCGGCGAGCACGCGGACTTCGCTGTTGAGGAGCGCCAAGGCGCCGGCCACGATACCCAGGGCAAGCACTCCACCGACGATGCCCTGGAGCAAACCGAGGTAATAGAACGGCCGGCCGATGAAGGCGTCCGTCGCGCCGAGCAGCTTGGACACTTCGATCTCGTCGCGCTGCGTGAGGATCTGCAGGCGGATGGTGTTGAAGGTCACGGCGACGAGCGCCGCGCCGAGCAGCGCCGCCAGGACGCCGATGCCGAGCTGCGCGATTGCGCCGGCCGCGGCGAGGCGCCGCGCCCACACGGCGTCGGCCTGCACGTGGGCCACGCCGGGCAGCTTGCCGAGCTCGCCGGCGATGTCCTGCCGCGACGTGACGACGAAGGCATCGGGCAGCGGATTGCGGCCGAGCGCGCCGATGACTTCGCCGAGCCCCTGCACCGCGCTCATGTCCTTCAGCGCCTCCTCGCGCGGCACGAAGCGCACGCTGTCGATGCGCCGGTCGGCGCGCAGCCGCGCGCCCAGCGCCTCGGCGTCGGCGCGCCGCGCCTGCGGCGCGAGGAACAGCGCGATGCGCGGCTCGAGCGCAAGACGGGCGCCGGCCGGGCGCAGGCTTTCGAGCAGCGCGTAGCCCGCGGCGGGCAGCGAGAGCGCGATGCCGATCACCAGGGCATTCAGCACGCTGAGCTTTCTCATGCCCTGCGAGAGCGCGTGCACGTGGTGGCGCAGCCAGGCCCTCATACGATCCGCCCGCCTTCCAGGCGCAGCACGCGCTTGCCGTAGCGCTCGACCAGCGTCTGATCATGGGTTGCGATCAGCACCGTGACGCCGACCTGGTTGAAGGCGACGAAGATCTCCAGGATGCGGATCGCCGATTCGGCGTCGAGGTTCGCGGTCGGCTCATCGGCCACCAGGACCGTGGGCCGGTTCACCACCGCGCGCGCGATGGCGAGGCGCTGCTGCTCGCCGCCGGAGAGCTGAATCGGGTTTGCCTTCTCCCTGCCCAGCAGGTTCACCTTATCGAGTGCGGCGCGCGCGCGCCGTGCCGCTTCCCTGGGCGCATATGCGGAGAAGGCGAGGGGCAGCATCACGTTGTCGTAGACGCTGCGGTCGTACAGCAGCTTCTGATCCTGGAACACGAGCCCGATATTGCGCCGCAAGTAAGGCAGCGCGGCGCGCTTGAGCGAGGCGACATTCTGGCCGTTCACCACCACCGAACCGGCGCTCGGACGCTCGATCGCCGGAATCAGCTTGAGAAGCGTCGATTTGCCCGCGCCTGAGCGGCCGGTGAGGAACGCGAGCTCGCCCGCCTGCAGCGAGAAGCTCACGTTCTTCAGCGCTTCCAGGCCGCCGGGGTAGCGCTTGGCGACCGCGGAGAAGCTAACCAACCAGCGCCTCGGCGAAGTCGCGCGCGGCGAACGGCCGCAGGTCGTCGATGCCTTCGCCCACGCCGATGAAAAGCAACGGAATGGGCTTCTCTTTGGCGATGGCACAGACGACGCCGCCCTTGGCCGTGCCATCGAGCTTGGTCAGGATGAGGCCGGTGAGGCCGAGCGCACCGTCGAAGGCTTTCACCTGCGCGAGCGAGTTCTGCCCGGTATTCGCGTCGAGCACGAGAACCACCTCGTGCGGCGCCCCGTCGAGCGCTTTCGCCGCGACGCGCTTCACCTTGCGGATTTCCTCCATCAGGTGAAGCTGGGTCGGCAGTCGCCCGGCGGTATCGGCGATGAGCACATCGATCTTGCGCGCGCGTGCGGCGCCGAGCGCATCGAACACCACCGCCCCCGGGTCGCCGGACTCCTGCGCGATCACCGGCACGTCGTTGCGCGCGCCCCAGGCGATGAGCTGCTCGCGCGCCGCGGCACGAAAGGTGTCGCCGGCCGCGAGCATCACGCTCTTGCCCTGCGACTGCAGCCACTTCGCCAGCTTGCCGATGGAGGTGGTCTTCCCGGAGCCGTTGACGCCCGCAATCATGATCACCAGCGGCCGTGCGGCGTCGAGATCGATTTTTTTCTCCAGCGGCGAGAGCAGGGCGGCAATGGCCTCCTTGAGAGCGCCCTTCAGCGCCGTGCCGTCCGCGGGCTTCTTGCGGCGCACTTCCTGCACCAGCGCTTCGGTGGCGGGCACGCCGCAATCGGCCTGCAACAAAAGCGTCTCGAGCTCGTCGTAGAGCGCCTCGTCGATCTTGCCTCGGGTGAAGAGCTCGGAAACGGGCGTGTTGAGGACGTCCCGCGTGCGCGCCAGTCCCGCCTTGAGGCGCGCGGCCCACGAAGTCGCTACCATGGATCAGTGCATTCTAACAAAGGAAAAATTCGAATCATCGGCGGTGAGTACCGCGGGCGGAAAATCCCCGTACCGGACCGTGCCGATTTGCGTCCCACGCCCGATCGGGTGCGCGAGACGCTGTTCAACTGGCTCGGCCAGTCGCTCGACGGCCTCGCCTGCCTCGACCTTTTCGCCGGCAGCGGCGCGCTCGGCTTCGAGGCCGCGTCGCGCGGCGCCGCGCGCGTGGTGCTGGTGGAACAGGACCGCGCGGTTTTCGACCTGCTGAAGAAAACGCGCGACGAGATCGGCGCCCGGCAGGTCGAGGTGGTGCTGGACGACGCGTTCGCTTATCTCAAAAGGATGCCAGACGTTCGACGTGGTTTTCCTCGATCCGCCGTTCAGGCAGAATGCCCTGCCGGCGGTATTCCGGGAGTTGAAGGACGCCCCGAAGAAGCAGGGCGGCCCCACAATGCGCGTTTACGTGGAGCGGACGCAGCCTTTGCGCCGGGCGAGCCGTGGCATGAATTGAAGCGCGCGCGCGCCGGCCAGGTGAGTTACCAGCTGTTCGAATGGAGAAGCTCGTGATCAAGGCGGTCTACCCGGGAACGTTCGACCCGCTCACCCGCGGCCACGAAGACCTGGTGCGCCGCGCCGCCACGCTGTTCGACAAGCTGGTGCTCGCCATCGCCGACAGCAAGGCGAAGAAGCCCTACTTCACGCTCGAGGAGCGCATCGCGATGGCGCGCGAGGTGCTGGGCGACATGAAGAACGTCGAAGTCGTCGGCTTCTCGAGCCTGCTCACCGAGTTCGTGCGCAAGCAGGGGGCACGCGTCGTGCTGCGCGGCCTGCGCGCGGTGTCCGACTTCGAGTACGAATTCCAGCTCGCGGGAATGAACCGCAACCTCTACCCCGAGATGGAGACCATGTTCCTCACGCCCTCCGAGCAGCACATGTTCATCTCGGCGACGCTGGTGCGCGAGATCGCCGCGCTCGGCGGCGACGTCTCGGAGTTCGTCCACCCCTCGGTGGAAAAACGCCTGAAAGCCAAAGCTACTTCTGGCAGGTAGGGCAGAAGTAGGTCGAGCGCTGTCCCTGCACCAGCTTGCGGATCGGCGTCGCGCAGCGGCGGCAATTCCTCCCGGCGCGGTCATACACGTAATGGCGCTGCTGTGCGTAGCCCGCGGCGCCGTCGGCGCCGGCGAAATCGCGCAAGGTCGAGCCGCCCGCCCGGATCGCCGCGTTCAGCGTGTCCTTGATTGCTTTGACCAGCCTTGCACTTTGCTCGCTGGTGATTTTTCCGGCAGGCCTGCGCGGATGGATGCGCGCGCGGAACAGGCTCTCGCTCGCGTAGATGTTGCCCACGCCGACTACGCGCCGGCCGTCCATCAGGAAATGCTTGATCGCGGTTCGATGGCCGCGCGTGAGCGCATGCAGCCGCGCCGGCGTAAGCGCGCGCGACAGCGGTTCGACGCCGAGGTGCGCAAGCAGCGGATGCGCGGCGATGTCGCCCGCCGCCCACAGCACGGCGCCGAAGCGCCGCGGATCGCGCAGCCGCAGCATGCGGTCGCCGAGCAGCAGGTCGAAATGATCGTGCTTGCCGGCCGGCGTTTCCGGCGGCAGCACGCGCAGGCTGCCCGACATGCCGAGGTGCAGGATGAGATGGCCGTCGCCGCAATCCACCAGCAGATACTTGCCGCGGCGGCGGATGCTGCCGACGGTGCGGCCGGCGAGCGACAGCACCTCGCTCGGCACCGGCCAGCGCAGCCGCGGCTCGCGCACCGAGACGCCGCTGATTCTGCGGCCCGACAGCTGTGGCGCCAGGCCGCGGCGCGTGACTTCGACTTCGGGCAGCTCCGGCATGGAAAAAGTACGCTTTCGTGAAGCAAAGTGCGCTTGTGCGGGGCATCAAATATACCTAAGATGGATCGCCTCCCCATGGCAAAAAGACTTCTCGCCGCCGCCGCACTTTCGTTCGCGTGCGGTCTCGCCGCGGCGCAACCCGCAGACCTCAGCGAGCAGACGCTCTACGAATTCATGCTCGGCGAAATCGCCGTGCAGCGCGGCGATCTTGCGCTCGCCGCCAAGACCTACCTCGATCTCGCCAAGCGCACCGGCGATGCGCGCGTCGCGCGCCGCGCGGTCGAAGTGGCGTCGCAGGCGCAGCTCCCCGAGCTCGCGCTCGACGCCGCGCGCACCTGGTATGAGCTCGAGCCCGGCTCGGCGCACGCGCTGCAGGTGCTCGGCGCGATGCTGGTGGTCGCCAAGCGCGTCGACGAAGCCGGACCGGTGCTGGAGAAGCTGCTCACCGCGGAGGGCGTGAACCGCGAGAACGCGTTCATGCAGCTGAACCGCCTGCTCGCCAGCAACCCGGACAAGCCGACCAACCTGCGCGTGATCCGCGCCCTTGCCGCGAAGCATCCGCAGCTGCCGCAGGCGCATTTTGCCCTCGGCCAGGCCGCCGCCATTGCCGGCGACGACGCCACCGCCATCAGCGCCGCGCGCCAGGCGCTCGCGCTGCGCCCGGACTGGGAGCTCGCGGCGATGCTCGAGGCGCAGGTGCTGCAGAAAAAGTCTCCCGCTGAGGCGGCGAAGAGCCTCGGCGCCTTCGTCGAGAAGAACCCGACCGCGCGCGAGGCGCGCCTGAACTACGCGCGCGTGCTGGTGCTCGACAAGCGCCTGCCGGAGGCGCGCAAGCAGTTCGAGGCCGTGGCGAACGCCAATCCGCAAAATCCGGACGTCATCTACGCCGTCGGCCTGCTCGCGTTCCAGGTCAAGGACTACCGCGCCGCCGAGGGCTACATGAAGCGCGTGCTCGGCCTCAACTACCGCGACCAGGACGGCGTGCGCTATCTGCTCGGGCAGATTGCGGAGGAACAAAAGCAGTGGCCGCAGGCCATCGGCTGGTACGAGGCGATCAAGGGCAGCGACCACGAGCTGCCGGCGCGCATGCGCACCGCGAACGCCATCGCCAAGCAGGGCAAGGTGGACGAAGCGCTCGCCTACCTGCGCCGGGTGGCCGACGAACATCCGGAGGACGAGGCGCAGCTCATCGTCGCCGAGGCGCAGATCCTGCGAGATGCCAACCGGCACGGCGACGCGTTCAAGCTGCTCACCCAGGCGCTCGACAAGCAGCCCGACCAGCCCGACCTGCTGTACGACCTCGCGCTCACCGCGGAGAAGCTCGAGCGCTTCGACCTGCTCGAGACGCACCTGCGCAAGCTGATGCAAGTCAAGCCCGATCACGCGCACGCGTACAACGCGCTCGGCTATTCGTTCGCCGAGCGCAACCTGCGCCTGCCCGAGGCGCGCAAGCTGGTCGAGAAGGCGCTCGAGATCTCGCCCGAGGACTACTTCATCATCGACAGCCTGGGCTGGCTGCTCTACCGCGAAGGCGACCTGAAGGGCGCGGCGCGCGAGCTGCGCCGTGCTTACGGTGGCCGGCCGGACGCGGAGATCGGCGCGCACCTCGGCGAAGTGCTGTGGATGCTGGGCGAGCGCGAGGAAGCGCGCCGCATCTGGGACGAGGCGCTCAAGGCCGGTCCCGACAACGAGACACTGCAAAAGACCATCAAGCGACTGCGCAAGTGAGAGCAGCGGTCGCACTGCTGTGCGCGGCGTTTCTTGCCGCGTGTACCCACGTCGAAATCAAGCCGCCCGAAGGCCCGCTCGAGTTCTCGCTCGCCGGGCGCATCGCGGCGCGCTCCGGAAAAGAATCGTTCACCGGCAACATCGCCTGGCGCCATGCGCCCGACGGCGATGAGCTGCTGATCAGCACGCCCACCGGGCAGGGTGTCGCGCAAATCGTGCGTCAGGGGGACGCGGTGCTGCTGAGGACCGCCGAGCCGCGCGAATATCGCGCGGCGGATTCCGAGGAGCTCACCGAGCGCGTGCTCGGCTTCCGCCTGCCGATCGAGGGGCTTGCGCAGACGGTGCAGGGCAAGCCTTCGCCCACGCTGGAAGGGCGCGGCTGGAAGGTCGAATACCAGGAGTACGACGCGCAGAAGCGGCCGACGCGGCTGCGGCTCACCAACGGCGCGGCCGAGGTGCGGCTCGCAATATCGCAGTGGAACTGACCTGGTATCCCGCGCCGGGAAAGCTCAATCTCTTCCTCCACATCCTCGGGCGGCGCCGTGAAGGGGAACATGCGGGTTACCACGAGCTGCAGACCGTTTTCCGGTTGATCGACCGCTGCGACCGTGTGGGGATCTCTGACCGCCGAGACGGAAAAATCGCTTTCGAAGGCCCTTTCGGGGAAGAAAACCTCTGCGTGCGGGCCGCGAGGCTACTCAAGGCTGAAACCGGTTGCGCCCAAGGCTGCGAGCTGGCGCTGGAGAAAAAGCTGCCGATCGGCGGCGGTCTGGGCGGCGGGTCGTCCGACGCCGCCACCGCCTTGCTGGTCCTCAATAAGCTTTGGGATTTGAAGCTCGCAAACAGCGAGTTGCGCGAGATCGGGGTCCGGCTGGGCGCCGACGTCCCGGTCTTCGTCTACGGTCGCAATGCGATTGGCGAAGGGATCGGCGAGCGCCTGACGCCGATCGACCTGCCGCCCGCCTGGTACCTCGTGCTCACGCCGCAAGTCTCGGTTTCCACGAAGGAAACCTTTAAATCCGCGTTGACACGCTCTACGAAACGACTCAAAATGTCGCCCTTTTTGTCGGGGCAGGGAACGAACGATCTCGAAGCCGCGGTCGTCGCCCGCTACCCTGACGTGGCCGCGAGCCTCGCCTGGCTGAAGCAGCATCGGCCGCAGGCGCGCATGACGGGATCCGGAGCGTGTGTCTTCGCCGAGTTCGAAACCGAAGCGGAAGCCCGCGCGCTGTATTCGGCGTTACCTGGGGGAATGCACGGTTTCGTGACGCGGGGTTTGGAGCAGCACCCGCTTCTCAACATTTGAAACGCACTTGGGGAGTCGCCAAGCTGGTTAAGGCAGCGGATTTTGATTCCGCCATACGAGGGTTCGAATCCTTCCTCCCCAGCCACTAATCCATGACCGCGATGAACACGGGAATTGCCGCCGGAATGACCAACCACCTGCCGCTCGAGCGGCTGATGGTGTTCACCGGCAACGCCAATCCGCGCCTCGCGCAGGAAGTGGCGAAGCACCTGAACCTGTCGCTCGGCCGCGCCATCGTCGGCAAGTTCTCCGACGGCGAGGTGATGGTCGAGCTGCTGGAGAACGTGCGCGGCAAGGACGTGTTCGTACTGCAGTCGACCTGCGCCCCCACCAACGACAACCTGATGGAAATGCTGGTGATGATCGACGCGCTGAAGCGCTCCTCGGCGGCGCGCGTCACCGCGGCGATTCCCTACTTCGGCTATGCGCGCCAGGATCGGCGGCCGCGTTCGGCGCGGGTGGCGATCAGCGCGAAGGTCGTGGCCAACATGCTCGCCTCGGTCGGCGTCGCCCGCGTGCTGACGATGGACCTGCACGCCGACCAGATCCAGGGGTTTTTCGACATCCCGGTCGACAACATCTACGCCGCGCCGGTGCTTCTCGGCGACGTGTGGAAGCAGCGTTACGAGGACCTGATCGTGGTGTCGCCCGACGTCGGTGGCGTGGTGCGGGCGCGCGCGCTGGCCAAGCGCCTGGAATCCGACCTGGCGATCATCGACAAGCGGCGGCCGAAGGCCAACGTGTCGGAAGTGATGAACGTGATCGGCGAGGTGACGGGCCGCACCTGCGTGATCATGGACGACATGGTGGATACCGCCGGCACGCTGGTGAAGGCGGCGCAGGTCCTGAAAAAAGAGGGCGCGACCAAGGTGGTCGCGTACTGTACGCACCCGGTGCTGTCGGGCGGCGCGGTGGAGCGCATCGCCAAGTCCGATCTCGACGAGCTGGTGGTCACCGACACCATCCCGCTCGGCGACGACGCGCGCGCCTGCCCGAAAATCCGCATCCTGTCGGTCGCCGGCCTGATCGCCGAGACCATTTTGCGCATCTACACCGAGGAATCGGTGAGCTCGCTGTTCTTTGAATAGCCTTTTACTGGGACAACACCATGGCAATCGAAATCGTTGCGCGCAAGCGCGAAATGCAGGGCACCGGGCCGGCGCGCCGGCTGCGCCGGCAGGGCCGCGTGCCCGGCATCGTCTACGGCGGCGAGCAAGGACCGGTCAACATCGAGCTCGACCACAAGGACCTCTATCTCAACCTGCGCAACGAGCGCTTCCACGCCTCCATCCTCTCGCTCGAAGTCGCCGGGGCGAAGGAGCAGGTGCTGCTGCGCTCGGTCACCATGCACCCCTACCGGCCGCAGGTCGAGCACGTCGACTTCCAGCGCGTGCAGAAGAACAAGAAGCTGCACATGAAGGTGCCGCTGCACTTCGTCAACGCCGAGAAGTCGCCGGGCGTGAAGGACCAGGGCGGCGTGGTGAGCCACGTGGTGAACGAAATCGACATCACCTGCCTGCCCGATGACCTGCCGCAGTTCGTCGAGGTCGACCTCGGCAATCTCGCGGTCGGCAACTCGATCCACGCGCGCGACCTCAAGCTGCCGAACGGCGTCGAGCTCTCGCTCGGCAAGGCCGAGAACCCGGTCGTCGCCACCGTGGTCGTGCCGCAGCTCATCACCGAGGAAGAAGAAGTCGCCGCGGTAGTTTCGGCAGCCGAAGTTCCGACCACCGAGCAGGCGGCCACGCCGAAGGAAGGCGAGGCTGCTGCCGAGGGTGCCAAGCCTGGCGAAAAGCCGGCTGCAAAGGCGGGCGCCGAGAAGGCTGGCGACAAGGCCGATAAAAAAGACAAGAAGTGATCAGGCTTGTTGTCGGCCTAGGGAATCCGGGCAAGGAGTACGAGCGCACGCGCCACAACGCCGGGTTCTGGCTGGTCGAGCGCTTTGCGCAAGCGAACGGCATCGCCCTGCGCAAGGACCCGAAGTTCAAAGCGCTGGTCGGCAAGAACGCCGGTGGAGCCTGGTTCGTGCTGCCGCAGTCGTTCATGAACGCGAGCGGGCAGCCGGTGCAGATGCTCGCCGGCTTCTTCCGCATCAAGCCCGAGGAGATGCTGGTGGTGCACGACGAGCTCGACTTCGCGCCCGGCGTCGCGCGCATCAAGCAGGGTGGCGGTATCGCTGGTCACAACGGTCTGAAGGACATCTCGCAGCGCGTCGCTTCGCACGATTACTGGCGGCTGCGCATCGGCATCGGCCATCCCGGCGACAAGGACGCGGTGGCGGACTACGTGCTGCATAAGCCTTCGGTGGAAGACAAGGCCGCCATCGATCAGGCCATCGATCGCGCGCTGCAGGTGATGCCCGAGCTGCTGGGCGGCGACATGCAGGCGGCGATCCAGAAGCTGCATTCGGGGGAACCGAAGCCCGCGGAGAAGAAGGAGCCTCCCAAGAAGGAGGTTCCGATCAAGGAGCCCGAGAAGAAAGAGCCGGAACCGCAAAAGTCCGGCGGCTTGTTGAAATCCCTGTTCGGAAAGAAGTAGCTTGAAGTGCGGCATCGTCGGGCTGCCGAACGTCGGCAAGTCCACCCTCTTCAATGCGCTCACCAAGGCCGGCATCGCGGCCGAGAACTATCCGTTCTGCACCATCGAGCCGAACGTCGGCATCGTGCCGGTGCCCGACCGCGCGCCTGGACGCCATCGCCGGGATCGAGCAGCCGCAGAAGGTGGTGCCGGCGGTGGTCGAGTTCGTCGACATCGCCGGCCTGGTCGCGGGCGCGTCCAAGGGCGAGGGCCTGGGCAACAAGTTCCTCGCCAACATCCGCGAGACCGACGCCATCGCGCACGTGGTGCGCTGCTTCGAGGATCCGAACGTGGTGCACGTCGCCGGCAAGGTCGACCCGGTGTCCGACATCGAGACCATCAACACCGAGCTCGCGCTGGCGGATCTCGATGCGGTGGAACGCCAGATCTCCAAGCACGCCAAGCTCGCGCAGACCACGGGCGACAAGGACGCGGTGCGCCTGGTGTCGGCGCTGAACAAGGTGCGCGAAGTCCTCGACAAGGGGCAGCCGGCGCGCAGCACCGCGCTCTCGAAGGAAGAACGCGCGGTCGTCGCGCCGCTTTTCCTGCTGACCATGAAGCCGACCATGTACGTGGCGAACATTGCCGAGAAAGGCTCCGAGCCTCTTCTTGCAAAGATCCGTGTCCATGCGGCGAAGGAAGGCGCGCCGGTGGTGCCGGTCAGCGCCGCGATCGAATCGCAGATCGCGGACATGTCGGACGAGGACAAGCAGCTGTTCCTCCAGGACATGGGCATGGAGGAGCCGGGGCTCAACCGCGTAATCCGTGCCGCCTATGCGCTGCTCGGGCTGCAGACTTATTTCACCGCTGGGCCGAAGGAAGTGCGCGCCTGGACGGTGCGCGCCGGCGCTACCGCGCCGCAGGCGGCCGGCGTCATCCATACCGACTTCGAGCGCGGTTTCATCCGTGCCGAGGTTGCGGCCTACGAGGACTTCGTCGCCTGCGGCGGCGAGCAGGGCGCCAAGGAGGCGGGCAAGCTGCGCCTCGAGGGGAAGGACTACGCCGTGCGCGACGGGGACGTAATCCACTTCCGGTTTAACGTATAACCCGTTGTTTCTTTGCAACAGCCGCTCCGGCTTTTGGCCCGGAACGGCGCTTTCGCACAGCCACGGTGGTTGCCTCTTTACAACGGCCCTAAGCTTTCTTCGCGCGTTTTTGTCTTAGCGCCTACATAACGAAAGGAACGTTCGATGAACAGAAAATGGTTAGTTTCGATTCTCGGGGCGGCCGCGATGACGGTTTCGGCCGGTGCCCTCGCTCAGTCCCCGACCACGGGGTTCTACATCGGCACGGAAATCGGCAACACCGATGTGAGCGGCGCCGATGACGACATCGGCTTCAAGCTCCTCGGCGGTTACCGCTTCCATCCCAACATCGCCGCGGAAGTGGGCTACGGCATGCTGTACGACAAGAGCGACGTGGAAGTCACCGGGCTGGAATTTGTTGCCGTTGGCTTCTTCCCCATTGCCAACCAGTTCTCCATCCTCGGCAAGCTGGGCCTCGCCAACGTCGAAGTTGACACGCGGTTCGGCAGCGAGGACAAGACCGAGCTGACCTGGGGCCTCGGGGTGCAGTTCGACGTCTCCCGTAACCTCGGCCTGCGCGCCGTGTGGCAGCGCTACGAAACCGAGGACGCGGTGGACTACCTTGCCATCGGGGCGACCTGGAAGTTCTAGTCGCCGATTACCAGTAGCAGTCGAAAACGCCCCGCTCAGCGGGGCGTTTTCATTTGGAGCATCATCCGCCTGCATGACTCTGAACAAAGTAGTGATCCAGCTTGAGCCTTAAATTCGACACGGCGGGGGCGAAGGACCTGCCGCGCCTGGTCGAGCTGCTCGGCATCCTGTTCGCGTCGGAGGCGGAGTTCTCCGCCGATGCGGAGAAGCAGCGCAGCGGGCTGCAGGCGATCCTTGCCGATCCGGCGAAGGGAAAGATCTTTGTCGTGCGCGAAGGGCGCGAGCTGATCGCGATGTGCACCCTGCTCTACACCATCAGCACCGCCGAGGGCGGCAAGGCGGCGCTGTTCGAGGACCTCGTAGTCGCGCCTGAGCATCGCAAGCGCGGCATCGGCGCTTCGCTGCTCAAGCACGTGATCGCCCAGGCGCGCGCCGAGGGCGTGCTGCGCCTCACGCTGTTGACCGACATGCAAAACGAGCGCGCACAGGCGCTTTACCGGCGGCTAGGATTCGTCGGCTCGCCGATGAAACCGATGCGGCTGAAAATCAAGAAGGGACCCTGATGAAACTGCTGTTCGCTGTCGCGGCCGCTGCGCTGGCCTTTCCCGTCTACGCCCAGAAATCCGACGATGCGCAAATCAAGCGCGGCCGCTACCTGGTGCAGATCGGCGGCTGCAACGACTGCCACACCGCAGGCTATGCGCCGAGCGGCGGCAAGGTGCCCGAGGCGCAATGGCTGCTCGGCGACGCGCTCGGCTGGCACGGCCCGTGGGGTACGACGTACGCGACGAATCTGCGGCTGTACATGCAGGATCTCACCGAGGAGCAGTGGGTGAAGAAGGCGAAAACCTTGAATGCGCGTCCACCGATGCCCTGGTTCAACGTGCGCGCGATGACCACGGCTGACCTGCGGGCGATGCACCGCTACATCCGCAGCCTCGGCCCGGTCGGCAAGCCGGCGCCGGCGTACCTGCCGCCTGACAAGACCCCGCCGCAACCCTTCGTCGCTTTTCCGAAGTAGATCAAAGGACGGTCAGGCGTGCCGCAAAGATCTTGCCGAGCGTCGCGCCGAAAGGAATGGCCTCCGCGCCTTCGAGGATGCCGCGCGAGCGCAGCTCGCGGTGCAGGCGCGGCAGGTGGTAGTGCGGCACCGAGGCGTAGAGGTGATGCTCGATGTGGTAGTTCACCTGGTGCGGAAAGATCAGCCACTCGAGCCAGGCCGGCGCCAGGTTGGTGCGCGCCGCGGTCAGCGGCGAGGAGAAATCCGTGGTGGCGCCGTGCTCCGCGATGGCGCGCAGTCTGAGGATCGCCTGCACTACGGTGACGAGCGGCAGCACCCAGAGCACCAGGTATTGCACGAGGTAGCCGCTCCACGCAAACAGCACAAGCAGCGCGACGTGAAAGGCAATCACCATGTTGCGATCGCGCCGCGCTTCATCCTTCAGCTTCTGCGACGTATCGTCGAGCGGCCGGAGGGCAACATTGGTCTTGGTGTTCAGCGCCGGCGCGCCTCCCAGGAAATACGCGTACGTCTTCCACGCGGTGAAGCCGGAAAGGTCCTTCAACAGCTTGTCGGATGAGGTAGCCGCGCCCGCGAGGGTAGCCGCCATGCAACGCGGTATCCGGATCCAGGGCGCCGTACAGATTGTTGTGATGCATGCGGTGGATCACGCGGTACGTGCACATGGAGAGGCCCTGCAGCATCGCGCAGGCACGGCCTACGGCGTCGTTCAGGACGCGGTTGTCGTAGAGCAGGTAGTGCGCGGCGTCGTGCGCGATCACGAAAAGCGCGTGCTGGCGGGTGCCGATGATCAGCACGCAAGGCAGCAGAACCAGCGGGTTTGGCCAGTAGTACAGCCCGATGGAGATGGCAACGGCGAGGATGGCAAGGTCGTGGACCACGGCCATGCTCGCTCGCCATGCCGACCGCCGCGTGAGTTCCTGGACCAGCTCGCGCGGCAGCGACTTGCGGAAGTCGTCCTTGAACTCTTCGCCCTTCATGCTTACTTGTCGAGCCCGCCGACCAGGATGTACTTGATCTCCATGTACTCCTCGAGGCCGTACTTCGAGCCTTCGCGGCCGAGGCCCGATTGCTTGACGCCGCCAAAGGGCGCGATCTCGGTGGAGATGATGCCGACGTTGGCGCCGACGATCCCGGTCTCCATCTGCTCCGCGACGCGGAAGATGCGACCGATGTCGCGGCTGTAAAAGTAGCCGGAGAGACCGAACTCGGTGTCGTTGGCAAGGCGGATCGCTTCCGCCTCGGTCTTGAAGCGGATCAGCGGCGCGACCGGCCCGAAGGTTTCCTCGTGCGACACCAGCATGTTGGGCGTGACACCGGTCAATACCGTGGGCTGAAAAAACAGCCCGCCGAGAGCATGGCGCTTTCCTCCCAGCACCACCTTGGCGCCCTTGTCGAGCGCATCGGCGACGTGCTGTTCGACCTTCTTCACGCCTTGCTCGTCGATCAGAGGGCCGATTACCACGCCGGGCTCGGTGCCGGCACCGACCTTGAAGCCTTTTACCTTCTCGGTGAGCTTCGCCGCAAAGGCGTCGTACACGCCGTCCTGCACGTACAGCCGGTTGGCGCACACGCAGGTCTGGCCGGCGTTGCGATACTTGGAGGCGAGCGCGCCTTCCACCGCCGCCTCGAGATCGGCGTCGTCGAACACGATGAACGGCGCGTTTCCGCCAAGCTCGAGCGACAGCTTCTTGACGGTGTCGGCGCTCTGCTTCATCAGCACGCGACCGGTTTCCGTCGAGCCGGTAAAGGACAGCTTTCTCACTTTGGGACTGGCGCAAAGCTCGCCACCGATGGCCTTCGAATCGCCGCAGAGCACGTTGAGCACGCCCTTCGGAATGCCGGCGCGCTCGCCGAGCTCCGCCATGGCGAGCGCGGAAAAGGGCGTCTGGCTCGCGGGCTTGATCACCACGGTGCAGCCGGCGGCGAGCGCCGGCCCGGCCTTGCGCGTGATCATCGCGTTCGGGAAATTCCACGGCGTGATCAGCGCGCACACGCCGATCGGCTGCTTGATCACCAGCACGCGCTTGTCGGGCTGGTGCTGCGGGATGATGTCGCCGTAGGCGCGCTTGGCTTCCTCGGCGAACCACTCGATGAACGAGGCGCCGTAGGCGATCTCGCCGCGCGCTTCGGTCAGCGGCTTGCCCTGCTCGGCGGTGAGGATCTGCGCCAGGTCCTCCTGGTTTGCCATCATCAGGTCGAACCACTTGCGCAGGATGACGGAGCGCTCCTTCGCGGTCTTCGCGCGCCACGCCGGCCACGCGCGCTCGGCGGCGTCGATGGCGCGGCGCGTTTCCTCGGCGCCGAGCCGCGGCACGGTGCCGAGCACCGCGCCGGTGGCCGGGTTGCGCACCGGGATGGTTTGCGAGCTGCCGACCCATTCGCCGTCGAGGTAGCACTGCGTACGGAACAGCTTCGGGTCTTTGAGAGGGAGTGCCGGCAAGCCGGCCTGGGCGGGCGCATTCATTCGGAACCTCCTGCGGAAGGAGAAATTTTACGCCCGCGCCGTGGTTAGAATGCTTGTCTGACAACCTGAGGAGGAGTCATGCGAAAGGTCTTGCTCGCCGCGCTGCTGTGCGCGGCCACTTCGGTATTTGCCCAGTATCCGCAGCGCCCGGTGCAGCTCATCGTGCCGTGGGGCGCGGGCGGCGGCACGGACGCGACGGCGCGCATCATCGCCACGCTTGCTGGAAAAGGAGCTGAAGCAGCCGTTCAACGTGGTGAACCGCACCGGCGGCTCGGGCGTGGTGGGCCACGACGCGATCGCCAAGGCGACGCCGGACGGCTACACCATCGGCATGATCACGGTCGAGATCACGATGATGCACTGGCGTCGGCCTCACCACGCTCAAGCACACCGATTACACGCCGATCGGCCTGGTGAACGCCGACCCGGCCGCGATCAACGTGCGCGCCGATTCGCCGTACAAGAGCGGTGAAGGACCTGATCGCCGCGATCAAGGCGAATCCCGGCAAGATGAAGGCCTCGGGCACCGGGCAGGGTGGCATCTGGCACCTCGCGATCGCCGGTCTGCTGAAGCAGCAGGGCATCGATCCGAACGCGCTGCCGTGGGTGCCGTCGAACGGCGCCGCACCCGGCATGCAGGACATGGTCGCCGGCGGCGTCGACGTGGTGCCATGCTCGATTCCGGAAGCGCGGCCGATGATCGACGCCGGAAAGGCGCGCGCGCTCGCCATCATGGACGCGAAGCCGCCCGCGCTTTATCCGAACATGTCCGACGCTGAAGCAAGGAACTCAATAGCGACTGGGCAGATCGCCGCCTGGCGCGTGATCGCGGCGCCGAAAGGCATCCCGGCCGACGCGCAGAAGACGCTCAGCACTGCGCTGAAGAAGGTCTACGACTCGAAGGATTACAAGGAATTCATGGCAAGCCGCGGCTTCGGCGTGATCTGGGCCGACCCGCCGGCACGCACCAAGTTCATGGCGCAGTCCGACGCAGAATCTCGGCGCGGCGATGAAGGCGGTGGGGCTGGCCAAGTAGGTTGAAAGCTCCATGATTCGCTGAGCGGCGCGGCGCTGATCGCGCTCGCCGCGGCGATCCTCTGGCACATCCAGGGGTTTCCGGCGATGCCGGGCCAGAAGTTCGGCCCAGCATGGTTTCCCGGGCTGGTCGCGGTCGGTCTGGGCGTCTGCGGCGTGGTGCTGGTTTTTGCGGGATTCGTTCGGGCGCGCGCGCTGGGTGCGATTTCCGGAATGGGTGCATCGAGAGCGCTCGCGTGCGGCGGTGCTCGCCGTGCTCGGCGGGGTCGTGTTCTACATCCTCGCCGCCGACAAGCTCGGCTTTTTTCTCACCGGCATCGTCATCATCGCGCTGTGGGTACGCGTGCTCGGCGCTTCGTGGCGCATGACGATTCCGATCGCGGCGATCGCGCCGCTCATCATCCATCTCGCTTTCTATAAAGGCCTGCGCGTGCCGCTGCCCTGGGGACTGCTCGAGAAATGGGCGTTCTAGGTCAAGCATTCGGGCTGGTGTTCGACTGGTATGTGCTGTGGGTGATCCTCGGCTCGGCGATGTTCGGCCTGTTCGTCGGCGCGGTGCCCGGGCTGACCGCCACCATGGCCACGGCGCTGCTGGTGCCGGTGACCTTCTTCATGCCGCCGGTGCCGGCGATTGCCTGCATTGTCACCGCCACCGCGATGGCGATCTTCGCGGGCGATATCCCGAGCTGCCTGCTGCGCATGCCGGGCACCCCGGCCTCCGCCGCCTACACCGACGAGGCGTACGCGATGACGAAAAAGGGCCAGGGGGAGATCGCGCTCGGCGCGAGCCTGGTGTTCTCGGTGATCGGCGGCCTCTTCGGCACCGCGGTGCTGATCCTCGCCGCACCGGCGCTCGCCGAGGTGGCGCTCAATTTCTCCTCGTTCGAATACTTCTGGCTGGTGATGCTCGGGCTGATGAGCGCGGTGTTCCTCGCGCACGCCAATCCGCTGAAGGGCATCGTCTCGCTGCTGCTCGGTCTGCTCGTCGCTTCGGTGGGGCTGGACAACCCGGCCGGGTTTCCGCGCTTCACCTTCGGCAACGCCGAGCTCACCGGCGGCCTGACCCTGATCCCGATCATGATCGGCATGTTTGCGGTGTCCGAAATCCTGCGCAACGTGGCGGCGATCGACCGGCCGTGGGAAATGGCGCAGGCGAAGATCGGCAATGTGCTTGCGCGGCATGTGGGGGCTGGCGAAGCGCTACCCGGCCCCGATCATGCGCGGCAGCGTGTTGGGCACGGCCATTGGCGCGCTGCCCGGGGCGGGCGCCGACATCGCCGCGTGGATGAGCTATGCGATCTCCAAGCGATTTTCAAAAGAGCGCGAAAAATTCGGCACCGGCCATGTCGAAGGCATCATCGAGGCCGGCGCCTCCAACAACAGCGCGCTCGCCGGCGCCTGGATCCCGGCGCTGGTGTTCGGCATTCCCGGCGACTCGATCACGGCGATCGTCATCGGCGTGCTCTACATCAAGGGCCTCAACCCCGGCCCGACCATCTTCATGAACAACGCGCCCGCCATCTACGCCATCTTCCTGGTGTTCATCCTCGCCAACCTGCTGATGATTCCGCTCGGCATCGCCGCGATCAAGGGCGCGAAGCAGATCCTGCGCGCGCCGCGCGAGCTGCTGCTGCCGGTGATCCTCCTGTTCTGCGTGGTGGGCTCGTTCGCCATCAACAACTCGATCTTCGGTGTCACCCTGATGCTCGCCTTCGGCGTCGCCGCCTACCTGATGGAGGAGAACGGTTTCCCGGTCGCGCCCGCCATCCTCGGCATCGTGCTCGGCGCCATGCTGGAGGAAAACTTCATCAGCTCGATGATCAAGGCCGACGGCGACTTCGCCAAGTTCGTCTCGCGCCCGATCGCCGGCGGGCTGGCGGTCGCCGTGGCGCTGATCCTGCTGTGGGCGCTGCTCGGTATACTGAAACGCAGGAGGATCCCATGATGCGATTCGTGCTGCTGGCCCTCATCTTCGCCGCGGGGCTCGCGTCATTGCCCGCCGCTGGGCAGGAGAAAACAGGCAAGCCGGTGCGCCTGGTCGTCGGCTTCGCCGCCGGCGGCTCGGTGGATCTCGTGGCGCGCATGATGGCCGAGCGCTTGTCGCCGCGCCTCGGCCAGCCGGTGATCGTCGAGAACAAGCCGGGCGGCTTCGTGCGCGTCGCGATCGACGCGGTGCGCAGCGCCGCGCCCGACGGAACGACTTTGCTCCTCACCTCGAGCACCCCGCTGACCGTCACGCCGCACGCCTATTCAAAGATGCCGTATGACGCGCAACGCGATCTGCTGTCAGTGGCGAAGCTGGTGAACGGGCAGTCGGGCTTCGCGTTGGGTCCGATGTCGGGCGCCCGCTCCTGGCCCGAGTACGTAGCCTGGGTGAAGGCCAATCCGGACAAGGCGTTCTTCGCCAGCTCCGGCGTCGGCAGCATGGGACATCTGGTCGGCGTGGTGCTCGCCAACACCAGCGGCCTGCGCATCGAGCACGTCGCGTACAAGGGGTCGGGCCAGTACAACGCCGAGCTGATGGGCGGCCAGGTGTCGGCCGGCATCAGCGGCATCGCCGACGCTTCCGAGTTTCACCGCAGCGGCAAGCTGCGCATCGTCGCGACCTCGGGCGCGGAGCGCTCGCGCGCGCTGCCCGACGTGCCCACGTTCAAGGAGCTTGGCGTGCCGATGGATCTTTCGCTCTGGTACGGGGTGTTCGCGCCCGCTGGCACGCCGCCCGCGATCGTCGAGCGGCTCGGTCGCGAGCTGGTCGCCATCGTCGGGGAACTCAACGAGCGTTTCGTCAGCCTCGGCCTCGATCCCGCCGCGGCTGGACCCAAGGCCACCGCCGAGCAGCTCGCCGCCGATTACGCGCGCTGGCGTCCCGTCGTGCAACAGGCCGGATTCAAGCTGGATTGATGTCCTATCCGTTCGCCGGCGCCTACAAGGCGCCGCGCGGCTCCGCGATCCGCGAGCTGTTCCCGTATCTGTCGCTGCCCGACATGATCTCCTTCGCCGGCGGCTATCCGTCGCCGGCGCTGTTCGACACCGAGGGCCTGCACGCGGCGATGGAGCATGCGATGCGCGCGCCGCCCGCCGAATGGCTGCAGTACGCCAACACGCAGGGCGAGCTGCCGCTGCGCGAGGCGCTGGTCGCATGGATGGCGCGGCGCGACATCGTCGCCAAGGCGGACCAGGTGCTGGTCACCACCGGCTCGCAGCAGGGCTTCGACCTCATCCTGCGAGTGATGGTCGAGCCCGGCGATACCGTGCTCGTCGAGCGCCCGACCTATACCACCGCGCTTCAGGCGTTGCGCCACGCCGGTGCGCGCGTTGTCACCGTGCGCACCGACGCCGACGGCATGGTGGTCGATGAGTTGGAGTCCGTGCTTGGCCGGCCCGGCATCAAGGCCATCTATACGCTGCCCACGTTCGGCAATCCCACCGGTGCGACGATGTCGCTCGCCCGGCGCAAGCGCCTGCTCGAGCTCGCGGTGCGCCACCAGTTGTTGATCATCGAGGACGACGCCTACGGCGACCTGCGGTTCGACGGCGAGGAGGTTCCCGCGCTCGCCGCGCTGGCGCGCGACGCGGGGGCCGAGGACCGGCTGGTTTATCTAGCGACGCTGTCGAAGATCGTCGCGCCTGGCCTGCGCACAGGGTGGATGGTCGCGCCGCCGGAAATCGTGCAGCGCTGCGTGATCGCCAAGCAGACCATCGATCTTTCCACCTCGCCGTGGATTCAAGGCGCGGCTGCTCACTACCTGAAAAGCGGGCTGCTCGAGCGGCATTTGCCGCGCATCCGCGCGGCCTACCGCGAGCAGGCGCACGCCATGGTCGGCGCGCTGCGTGAGCGCCTGGCGGGAAACCTTGCATTCTCCGCGCCGCAAGGCGGGATGTTCGTGTGGGGGTTCCTTCCCACCGGCGTCGACGCCGGCGCGCTGGTGCGCACGGCGATCGAGGAGAGGGTCATGTATGTGCCGGGCGCACCGTTCTATGCCGACGCGCCCGATGCGCGCAGCCTGCGGCTGTGCTTCTCGATGTCGACGCCGGAGCGGATTCGCCTCGGCGTCGAGCGGCTGCAGCGGGCGTTCTCGCGGTACGATTCCAATTCCTTGGAGGAGGGAAAATGATCAAGTTTGCCGTCAATGGCAGGGAAGCCTATTCCGAGCAGCCGGGTGACACGCCGCTGCTTTGGGTGATTCGCGATGAGCTCGGCCTGACCGGCACCAAGTTCGGCTGCGGCGTGGCGCAATGCGGCGCCTGCACCGTGCACGTCGACGGCCAATCCGCGCGCGCTTGCGTGACGCCGGTGTCGGCAGTTGCAGGCAAGAAGGTCACCACCATCGAAGGCCTCTCGCCGGTCGGCGACCATCCGCTGCAGAAAGCGTGGGTGGCCGAGCAGGTGCCGCAATGCGGCTATTGCCAGTCGGGCCAGATCATGCAAGCCGCGGTGCTGCTCGCGAAGAACAAGAAGCCGACACGCGAGCAAATCGTCACGCATATGAACGGCAATCTCTGCCGCTGCGGCACATACAACCGCATCGTTTCGGCGATCCAGCGCGCCGCGAAGGAGGTTTAGCCATGAGCGACCTCGAGCTGTTCAACTTCCAGGTCAGCCGTCGCGCCTTCCTCGGCGGTAGTGCCGGCCTCGCCTTCGGTTTCGCGATCGGATTTCCGAAGAGCGCCGAGGCGCAATCCGCACCCGGCCGGCTGAATGCCTACGTTTCGATCGCGCCCGACGGCACCATCACCATCCAGTCGCCGGTCGCGGAAATGGGCCAGGGAATCATGACCGGTCTGCCGATGATCGTCGCCGAGGAGCTCGACGCCGACTGGAGCAAGGTGAAGGTGGAGCAATCTCCGGTCGACGCCGCGTATCACCACCCGATCTTCAAGGCGCAATACGTGGTGGCGAGCATCTCCACGCTGGGCTACTGGACGCCGCTGCGCATCGCGGGGGCGCAGGCGCGGCGCGTACTGCTCAACGCCGCCGCGGAGAAGTGGGGCGTGCCGGCAGCCGAGCTCAGCACCGAGCCCAGCACCGTGGTGCACGCCGCGTCCGGCCGCAGGATGGGTTACGGAGAGATTGCCGCGTTCGCCGCCGCGCCCGCCGCGCCGCCGGCGATCGATCCGGCGAAGGACCTCAAGACCGCTGACAAATATCGCATCCTCGGCAAGGGGACCGATCGGGTCGACGTGCCGGCGAAGTCGACCGGCGCGGCGAAATACGGAATCGATGCGCGCGTGCCCGGTATGGCGTACGCCACCTTCGTGCGGCCGCCGGTGCGCGGCAGCGGCCCGGCCTCGTCCAATGCCGCCGAGGTGAAGAAAATGGCCGGCATCATCGATGTGGTGAGCCTCGATCACGGCGTCGCGGTCGTCGGCGAAACCTTCGACGCCGTGCGCAAGGCGCGCCGCAACCTCAAGGTGACCTGGCGCCCCGGCCTGCCCGGTGACGCCATCGATACCGACAAGGACCTCGAGACCTATCTCGGCGATGGCCGTGACCCGAAGCGGGTCGGGGTCGAATGGAAGTCGAAAGGCGACGCCACCAAGGCGCTTGCCGGCGCGGCACGCACGCTAAGCCGCGAATACCTCAGCGACCACGTCTACCACGCGCAGATGGAGCCGATGAATTCCACCGCGCACGTGCGGCGCGACGGCGTCGACATCTGGGTAGGCACACAGGCGCCCACGCGCACGCAGCTCGATGTAGCCAAGGCGCTCGGCACTACACCCGACATGGTGCGCGTCAACCAGATGTTCCTCGGCGGCGGCTTCGGCCGGCGCGCGACGGTCGAAGCGTCGGTCGATGCCGCGCTCGTGTCCAGGGCCGTGAATCGACCGGTGAAGCTGATCCTCAGCCGCGAGGACGATTTGTGGGCGGGCACGTTCCGTCCGATGACCGCGCAGCGCATTGAAGCCGGTCTGGATGCGAGCGGCAGCATCGTCGGCTGGCGGCACCGCGTGGTGGGTGAGCCGGTGGGCGACTTCGTCTACCAGCCCGGTTACAACAAGGCGGCCAAAGACCGCGACGTGATCTTCATGATGGGCGCAGAGCTGCCGTACTACAACAAGGTGGCCAACTGGCACTCCGAGCATCTGATGGAGCCCGAGCGCACGCGCGTCGCGGCTTGGCGCGGCATCGGCGCCGGCTACACCAAGTTCGCGATCGAGGCGATGCTCGACGAAGTGGCGGCGCTCAACAAGGTCGATCCGCTGGAATTCCGCCTGGCGCTCACCGAGGACAGCCGTGCAAAGCGCGTGCTGCAGAAAGTCGCCGAGATGTCGGGCTGGGGCAAGAAGCGCTCGGGCAACACCGCGCTCGGGCTCGCGTTCGCCGAGTACGGCGCGTTCGCACCCAAGTTCGGCTCCCTCATCGCGTCGGTGGCGGAAGTCTCGGTCGCGAAGAACGGCGTCATCCGCGTGCACAACTACTGGGCGGCGGCCGACGCCGGGCTGGCCGTCAACCCGGGGGCCTTCTCCGCGCAAGTGGAAAGCGCCATCGTCTGGGGCCTCTCCTGTTGCTTGAAGGAGCGCGTCACCATGGCGAAGGGCCAGGTGCAGCAGTCCAATTTCCACGAGTACCAGATCATGCGCATGGCGGAAGTGCCGCAGATCAAGGTGGAGGTGCTCACGAGCGGCGCCTCGCCGACCATGGTCGGCGAGCTCGGTGTTCCCGGCACCGGGCCGTCGGTAGCCAACGCGTTCTACGCGCTCACCGGCAAGCGGCTCTACCACATGCCGTTCACGCCGCAGCGCGTGCAGGCGGCACTGAAGGCTTAGCTTCTATCGAGGCTTATCGCCGGCTAGCGTAATCCGGTGCATGACACGGCGGTGGCCGTGGTAGTCGTTGATCGGGTTGTGCTGGGTGCAGCGGTTGTCCCAGAAGGCGAGCGAGCCCACCTGCCACTGGAAACGGCAGGTGAACTCCGCCTTTACCTGGTGGCGGAACAGGAACTGGAGCAGCGGCGCGCTCTCGGCCTCGGTCATGCCGCGAAAGCGCACCGTGTGGCCGCTGTTCACGTACAGCGCCTTGCGCCCGGTCTCCGGATGCGTGCGCACCACGGGATGCTCGGCCTCGTACTGCTTCGCGTACTCCTTGACCATGTCCTCGCGGGTACGGGTCACATCCGCTTTTGAAGAACTATTGACGGCAAAAAGGCCATCCAGCAGGCGCTTCATGCCGGAGGACAGAGCTTCGTAGGCCAGGATACTGGCTGGCGAACTCGGTGTCGCCGCCGTAGGGCGGGATCTCGCGCGCGAGCAGCATCGAGCCCATCGGCGGCTCGTCCAGGTACGCGGTGTCCGAGTGCCAGATGCCGCCGAAGTTGTGCCGGTCCTGCTCGAGCTTCTTCACTTCGATCACTTCGGGAAACCCTTCGATGCCCTTGACGAAGGGATACTCGATCGGCTTTCCCAGACGGCGCGCGAAGGCCATGAACTGCGCCGGGTCGAGTTTCTGGTCCCGGAAAAAGATGACCTGGTGCTCGAGGAAGGCCTTGCGAATCTCCCCGGCCGGAATTTCGCGCGACAGATCGACGCCGAGAAGCTCGGCGCCGAGGGCTCCGGCAATCCGTCGTATCTCTATTGTTCCACCTTGATGTTCTGGCTCTTGATGATGGAGCCGTAGCGCTCCTGCTCGCGCTTGAGGAACGCGCCCATCTCCTCGGGGGTGCTCGAGCGCGCGTCGAGGCCGAGCGAGACCAGGCGTGCCTTGATCTCGTCGGTCGCCAGCAGCTTCTGCATTTCTGCCGCAAGACGCACGAGGGGCTCGCGCGGCGTGCCGGCCGGCGCGACGTAGCCGATCCAGGCGGCCGCATCGTATCCCGGCACATTGCCCGCCTCGGCGAGCGGCGGCAGCTCGGGCATCGCGCCGGCGGGCTTGGCGGTGGTGACGCCGAACGCCTTCAGCTTTCCCGACTTGATGTGCGTCTGGGTGGCGGCCACGGTCTCCACCGCGTAGTTCACATTGCCGTTCATCACGTCCGTAAGCGCGGGCGCGCTGCCTTTGTAGGGCACGTGGCGCGCCTGGATGCCGGCCATCGAGTTGAACAGCTCCGCGAAGAGATGCGCGGTCGCGCCGGTCCCCGACGAAGCGAAGGTGTACTTGCCCGGATTCGCCTTCACCACCGCGATGAACTCTTTCGCATCTTTTGCCGGGAATGAGGGATTGGCGACCAGCGCGAACGGCGTCATGCAGATCAGGCTCACCGGCGCGAGATCCTTGAGCGGGTTGTAAGGCGTGCCCTGCAGGTTCGGCATGATCGAGATCGGTCCGCTCGAAGCCGCGAGCAGCGTGTAGCCGTCGGGCGCGCTTTTGACCACGACGTCCGAGCCGAGCGAGCCGCCCGCGCCGGGCCGGTTCTCGACGACGAAAGGCTGCCCAAGCGCCGCCTGCAGGCGCTCGGCCACTACGCGCGCCGCGATGTCGGTCGCCTGTCCGGGCGGCCACGGCACCACCACCTTGACCGGCCGGGTCGGATAGGCCTGGGCGATTGCCGAAGTTGCGATCGCCAGCCAGGCGACGAGTGCGAATACGACTTTCATGCGTCCTCCTCCAGGGAATGCCGATTTTAGAACGTGCCCGGGTATTGGCCACCGTCCATCAGGAGGTTCTGGCCGGTAATGAAGCCCGCTTGAGCGCTGCACAAGAACGCGCAGGCGTCGCCGAACTCCTCGATGGTGCCGAAACGGCCGGCGGGATTGGCGTCGGTGCGCACCTTGCGCAGCTCGGCGGCCGTCTTACCGGTTTTCTTTGCGTTGAACTCCAGGTTGGAGCGCAGCCGGTCGGTCTCGAAGGGGCCCGGCAGCAGGTTGTTGATCGTCACGTTGTGGCGCGCGGTAGTGCGCGACACGCCGGCGATGAAGCCGGTAAGACCGGTGCGCGCGCCGTTCGATAGCCCGAGCTCGGCGATCGGCGCCTTGACCGCGGCGGAGGTGATGTTGACCACCCGGCCGAACTTGCGGCTGATCATGCCGTCGACCACCGCGCGGATGAGGAGAATCGGCGTGATCATGTTGGCGTCGAGCGCCTTCACCCACGCCTCGCGCTCCCATTCGCGGAAGTCGCCCGGCGGCGGCCCGCCGGCGTTGTTCACGAGGATGTCGGGCGACGGGCAAGCCTTGAGCGCGGCCGTGCGACCCTCGGCCGTGGTGATATCTCCCGCCACCGTGCTCACGTTCACGCCCAGCTTGCGGATTTCGGCCGCCGTGGCTTCGAGCGCTTCCGCGCCGCGCGCCGTGATCACGAGGTTCACGCCTTCGCGGGCGAGCGCGACCGCGCAGCCCTTGCCGAGTCCTTTCGATGCCGCGCAAACCAGCGCGGTCTTGCCGCGGATGCCAAGATCCATGTTCAGCCTTTCTTGAGTGAGACCAGCAGGACTCCGAAGATCACCAGCGCTCCGCCCACGGCCTGCACCCACGTGAACGGCTCATCCAGCCCGAGCGCGCTGGTAATCGCCACGCTGACCGGCCCGACGGCGCCGATCAGCGCGAAATGGTTGGCGCCGATGCGCCTGAGCGCCTCGGCCTGCAGGAACACCGGCAGCACGGTGCTCAGGGTGGCGAGCACGATGGCGTAAATCCACACATCTGTGGGAAGAGTGAGCGCAGCACGCGGTTCCTCCAGAATCACGAACTGCACGACCGCCGGCACGGTGGCGGCTGCCATGGAATACGCAGTGAAGCGCATCGAGCCGACGCGCTTCACCACCTGGCTGCCGGCGACGAGATAGACCGCGTAGAGCAGCGCGGAGGCGAATACCAGCAGCACGCCGAACAGGAACAGGCGTCCTTCGGCACCCGCGCCGATCTGGTTCGACACCACGAGCGCGATCCCCGCGTAGCTCAGCAGGAGCGCGGCGATCTCGCGCCGCGTGGGCGTCTTGTGCAGGAACAGGAATGAAAGCAGCAGCACGAGCGTTGGAAACAGGAACAGGATCAGGCGGCCGGTGCCGGCACCAACCCATTGCAGGCCGACGAAGTCGAGGAAGCTCGCGCCGTAATAGCCGAGGAATCCGAGCCCCATCACCGCGGCCCAGTCGCGCCCGCCGAGCCGCGGCTCGTCGCGCCGCAGCCACCAGCCGACGGCGAGGAAGAACGGCAGCGACAGCGTCATGCGCAGGAAGAGCAGCGTGTTCGGGCTCACCGGGTGCGAGGCGTAGGACAGCTTGATCAGGATCGGGCGCAGCGAGAACGCGAGCACGCCGACGACGGCGAACGCGATGCCCCAGCCGCGATACGCGGCAGGATTCAACGACGCCGGCCGCTGCCGAGGATCGACCCCAGTACCCCGCGCAGCACCTGGCGGCCGAGCTCGGAGCCGATGCTGCGTGCGGCGCTCTTCGTCATTGCCTCGAGGATGCCCTGCGATTGCCGGCCGCCGCGCGGCCCGGTCTTGCCGAAAATGATGTCCGACACCGGGTTGCCCTCGGCGGCGGGCGGTGCCGCGGGCGCCTGGGGTTGCGCCTGCGGCTGCTTTTCCTGCGTGTGCCCCTTGAGCTTCTCGTAGGCGGATTCGCGGTCGACGGTTTTTTCGTACTTCGCCAGCAGCGCCGAGCGCTGCATGCATTCCCGGCGCTCGCCGTCGCTAAGCGGGCCGACATGACTGCCCGGCGGCACGATGAACGCACGCTCGACGACCTGGGGCCGGCCTTTTTCGTCGAGCAGGCTCACGAGGGCCTCGCCCACCCCAAGCTCGGTAATGACCTTCTCGGCCTTCAGCTTTGGATTCGGCCGCAGCGTCTCGGCGGCGGTCTTCACTGCTTTCTGGTCTTTGGGGGTGAAGGCGCGCAGGGCGTGCTGCACCCGGTTGCCGAGCTGGCCGAGCACCGACTCGGGAATGTCCAGCGGATTCTGCGTCACGAAATACACCCCGACGCCTTTCGAGCGAATCAGGCGCACCACCTGCTCGACCTTGTCGAGCAGCGCCTTGGGCGCCTCGTCGAATAGCAGGTGCGCCTCGTCGAAGAAGAACACGAGCTTCGGCTTCTCCGGGTCGCCCACCTCGGGCAGCTGCTCGAACAACTCGGCGAGCAGCCACAGCAGGAAGCTCGAATAAAGCTTGGGAGAATTCATCAGCCGGTCGGCGGCGAGGATGTTCACCACCCCATGAGGGCCCGACGCCGTGTCGCGCACTCGCATCAGGTCGGCGATCTCGAGCATCGGCTCGCCGAAGAACTGCGTGCCCTGGTTCTCGAGCGAGAGCAGGCCGCGTTGAATGGCGCCGATCGACGAGGTCGACACGTTGCCGTATTCGGTCTTGAACTTCGACGCGTGGTCGCCGACGAACTGCAGCATGGCGCGCAGGTCCTTCAGATCGAGCAGCAGCAGGCCGTTGTCGTCGGCGATCTTGAACACCAGCTGCAGCACGCCCTCCTGGGTGTCGTTCAGGCCCAGCATGCGGCCGAGCAGCAGCGGCCCCATGTCCGACACGGTGGCGCGCACCGGCAGTCCGCTCTTGCCGTAAACGTCCCAGAACTCGACCGGGCAGCCGGCAAATTGGGGCTTGATCTTCAGCAATGCCAGCCTCTCCTGCACCTTGGGGTTGCTGCCGCCGGGCTTGGCGATGCCGGAGAAATCGCCCTTCACGTCGGCCATGAACACCGGTACGCCCAGCGCCGAGAGGCGCTGCGCGATCGCCTGCATGGTGAGCGTCTTGCCGGTACCGGTGGCGCCGGTGATCAGGCCGTGGCGGTTGGCGAGCGCGGGGAGGAGCGAGAGCGCCGTCTTTTCATTCTTGGCCAAAAGCATGCGTAAAATTATTGCATGGCGGGGCACAGCAAATGGGCGAACATCAAGCACCGCAAGGCGGCGGCGGATGCGAAGAAGGGCAAGGTGTTCACCCGTCTGATCAAGGAAATCACCGTCGCGGCGAAGCTCGGCGGCGGCGACCCGGGCACCAACCCCCGTTTACGCCTCGCGATGGACAAGGCGCGCGAAGCCAACATGACGAAGGACAGCGTGCAGAACGCGATCAAGCGCGGCAGCGGCCAGCTCGACGGCGTCTCGTACGAGGAAGTGCGCTATGAGGGCTACGGCACCGGCGGCGCAGCGGTGATGGTCGACTGCCTGACGGACAACCGCACGCGCACCGTGGCGGAAGTGCGCCATGCCTTCACCAAGAACGGCGGCAACGTCGGCTCCGACGGCTCGGTGGCCTATCTCTTCAAGCATTGCGGGCAGTTCCTGTTCGCGCCCGGCACCAGCGAAGACAAGGTGATGGAAGCCGCGATCGACGCCGGCGCCGACGACGTGGTGCGCAACGAGGATGGCTCGGTCGAGGTGATCTGTGCGCCGGCCCAGTTCGCCGCCGTCAAGGAAGCGCTCGACAAGGCCGGCCTGAAGCCCGAGCTTGCCGAGATCACGATGAAGCCCACCGCCGAGGCTGCGCTTGCCGGCGACGATGCCGCGCGCATGCGCCAGCTGCTCGACGCGCTGGAAAATCTCGACGACGTGCAGAACGTCTACACCACCGCGGTGGTCGACTGAAAATCCTGGGCATTGACCCGGGGTTGCAGGTCACCGGGTTCGGCATCGTCGAATTCAGCAACAACAAGCTTCTGTATGTCGCGAGCGGTTGCGTCAAATCCGGCGCCGGCGACCTCGCCACGCGGCTGAAAGCCATCCTCGAGGGCCTGAACCAGGTCATCGCCGCGCATGCGCCGGGCCAGGTCGCGGTCGAGAAGGTGTTCGTCAACGCCAATCCGCAGTCGACGCTCGCGCTCGGGCAGGCGCGCGGCACCGCGATCTGCGCGGCCGTGCTTGCCGGCCTGCCGGTCTCCGAATACACCGCGCTGCAGGTGAAGCAATCGGTGGTCGGCAACGGGCACGCGGCCAAGGAGCAGGTGCAGCACATGGTGAAACGCCTGCTCTCGCTTCCCGGCGATCCGGCGCCCGACGCGGCCGATGCGCTGGCCTGCGCGATTTGCCATGCGCACGGCAGCCGCCTGGGGATCCATTCCGGCTTGCGCATGAAGAAAGGGCGTCTCGTCTGATCGGACGACTCTCCGGCAAGCTCGCCGGCAAGCAGCCGCCGCAGGTGCTGATCGACGTCGGCGGCGTGGCCTACGAGCTCGACGTGCCGATGAGCACGTTCTACAGCCTGCCGGCGACCGGCGAGGCGGTGAGCCTCTACACTCACCTCGTGGTGCGGGAGGACGCGCACACGCTCTACGGATTCGCCACCCTCGAGGAGCGCAGCGTCTTCCGCCAGCTGATCCGCATTTCCGGCGTCGGCGCGCGCACCGCGCTTTCCGTGCTCTCCGGAATGTCGGTCGCTGACCTGTCGCATGCGGTGACCATGCAAGAGGCCGCGCCGCTCACCCGCATCCCCGGCATCGGCAAGAAGACCGCAGAACGCCTGCTGCTCGAGCTGAAGGGGAAGCTGGCCGAGACCAGCACCATGCCGGGCGGCGGCCAGCATGCCTCCGACGTGGTGAACGCGTTGGTCGCCCTCGGCTACAGCGACAAGGAAGCCCTCGCCGCGGTGAAGGGACTCGCCCCCGGCGTGCCGGTCGCCGAAGGCATCCGCGCCGCCCTCAAGACGCTGGCGAAGTCCTGACGCGGTGATCGGCAATTTGTCGTAGCGCAGCAGTCGTTGTACTGTGCGCTTGTCGGTAATACCAACAAGTGGGGGCTAATAATGAACAACAAAGTTGGAGCAGCGATCCTGGGAGTTCTTCTCGCCGCGGCGCTCGGGCCGGCGGTGGCGCAGGAATCGGAGCGGGGCATCTACATCGGCGGCTCGGTGGGCTATTCGCAATACCAGAACGCCTGCGAGAGTGCCCTGGTCCCGTGCGACGAGGGCGACACGGCCGGCCGCTTGTTCGCCGGCTACCAGTTCAACCGCTATTGGTCGGCCGAAATCGGCGCCGGCAAGTTCGGCGAAGCGAGCGGCTCCGGCGCGGTGGCCGGCGGTGCCGGCACGGGAAGCTTCAGCCTCGAGTCCTATGGCTGGGATGTAAGCGCCGTTGCCACCATTCCGCTGAACAGCGGACTCGGCGTATTGGCTAGGCTCGGCGTCTACCGGGTGCGGACAACCCTTGACCAACAGGGCAGCTTTTTCGCTCCGCTGCACGATGCCGGCACCAAATCAGGTTGGACCTACGGCGCCGGCCTCAGCTACACCCTGGGCAGGCTGGGCCTGCGGGCTGAGTGGCAGCGCTATGACAACATCGGCGCCAATAGCATCGGCAGCGATGAGATCGACATGTTCACCCTCGGAGCCCTGTTCCGGTTTTGATGTCGGCGGGCGGCGACGCGCCCGAACTCGCCTAGCGCCGGGCTGTGTCCAACGGCCGTGAACCTGGCCGCCCGCGCGCTTTCCCTGGGAATTCTCATCGTCGCTTCCGGGACCGTCCTCGCGCAGGCGGGACCGTACCTCGGGGGCGCGCTCGGCCAATCCACGCTGAAGGAATGGTGCGATACCGGTGGCAGCACCACGGCCACGCTCGCGGGCTGCGAGGATACGGATACCGGCTGGAAGCTCCTGGGCGGATACCGGTTCAACCGCTACCTGGCCGCTGAAGCTTCCTATATCGACTGGGGCGAGGTGACCGCCACCGTCAGGTCCGGAACGCAAACGGTGGGCGTCAAAGCCAGCCAGCATAGCTATGGCCTGGCGGCGGTCGGGACTCTGCCGATTGGCGAGCGCTTCGAGCTCTTCGGCAAGGCCGGGTTCCTGAAGACAGAGCAAGAGGCCACCAGCACGCGAACCGTCAAGCGCGACGACACCGAGTTCCACTATGGCGTTGGCGCGAAATACGCGTTCACGCGGAACTGGGCGGTGCGCGGCGAGTGGGAGAAGACGGACAAGCTCAAGGTCGAGCTGCTCTCGATCGGCGTGGAATACCGTTTCTAAGTCGGATTCTGCCGCTCTGGCAGAATCGCCCTGTGAGCGTAGAACCCGATCGCATGATCTCCGCGCGGCCCGTGTCGCCGCAGGAGGAGCAGTTCGAGCGCTCGCTGCGGCCCGGTACGCTCGCCGAATACGTCGGCCAGGAGAAGGTGCGCGGCCAGCTCGAGATCTTCATCCAGGCGGCGAAGGGCCGGGGCGAAGCGCTGGACCACGTGCTGCTGTTCGGCCCGCCGGGCCTGGGCAAAACCACGCTCGCGCACATCATCGCCAAGGAGCTCGGCGTCAATTTGCGCCAGACCTCGGGGCCGGTGCTGGAGCGCCCCGGCGACCTGGCCGCGCTGCTCACCAACCTCGAGCCGAAGGACGTGCTGTTCATCGACGAAATCCACCGCCTGGCGCCGATCGTCGAAGAGATCCTTTACCCGGCGCTGGAAGATTTCCAGCTCGACATCATGATCGGCGAGGGGCCGGCGGCGCGCTCGATCAAGCTCGACCTGCCGCCGTTCACGCTCGCCGGCGCCACCACGCGCGCCGGCATGCTGACCAACCCGCTGCGCGACCGCTTCGGCATCGTCGCGCGGCTCGAGTTCTACAGCGAAGCGGAGCTGGCGAAAATCGTGCAGCGCTCCGCACGCTTGTTGAAGGTCTCGCTTGCCGAAGACGGCGCGGCGGAGATTTCGCGTCGCGCGCGCGGCACGCCGCGGGTCGCGAACCGGCTGCTCCGCCGGGTGCGCGACTATGCCCAAGTGAAAGCCGACGGGATCGTGACCAAGGCCGTCGCCGACGCGGCGCTGAAGATGCTTGACGTCGATGTGCTCGGCCTCGACGTGATGGACCGCAAGCTCTTGCTCGCGGTGATCGAGAAGTTCGGCGGCGGCCCAGTAGGGCTCGACAACCTGGCGCACGCGGTGGGCGAGGAAGCCGACACCATCGAGGACGTGCTCGAGCCTTACCTGATCCAGCAGGGCTACCTCCAGCGCACGCCGCGCGGCCGCATCGCCACGCTCACCGCGTACCGGCACTTCGGTATCGTGGCGCCGAGCGCGGTGAAGGATCTGCTTTCCGACGCTTGAAAATTCCGGTTCGCGTCTATTATCAGGACACGGACGCCGGCGGTGTGGTGTTCCATGCGCAATACCTGGCGTTCATGGAGCGGGCGCGCAGCGAGCTGCTGAACGCTGCCGGCATCGACCTCGCGCGCTTCGTCGAGCGCCATGGCGTGCTGATCCTCGTGCATCAGATTTTCGTGAAATATCACCTGCCGGCGCGGCTCAACGACCTGCTCTCGGTCGGCGCCGAAGTGGTTAAAATGGGCCGCGCCAGCTTCGTGTTCCGGCAGCGCGTGGAACGCGGCACGGAGCTCCTCGTGGAAGCCGACGTGACGCTCGCGCTGGTCGACCGGGAACGCATGAAGCCGACGCGCATGCCCGCGGAACTAGAACAGGCCCTGCAGCGATGAATGTGACCCAAGACCTCGACATCTGGACGCTGATCGCGAACGCGAGCATCGTCGTGAAGGTGGTGATGCTGCTGCTCGCCGCGGTGTCGTTCATGTCCTGGATGTTCATCTTCCAGAAATGGTTCTCGATCCGCCGCGCGGCGAGCCAGACCGACAAGTTCGAGCGCGAGTTCTGGAGCGGCAACGACCTGAACGCGCTCTACCAGGGCGCGGTGAACCACCGCCATACCATCGGCAGCCTGGAGCGCATCTTCGAGGCCGGATTCCGCGAATTCGCCAAGCTGCGCAGCGGCCAGCGCCCCGCCGACGCGAGCGACATCGTCGATGGCTCGCGGCGCGCGATGCGCGCCGCTTTCCAGCGCGAGATGGATTTCCTCGAGCGCCATCTCTCGTTCCTCGCCTCGACCGGCTCGGTGAGCCCCTACGTCGGCCTGTTCGGCACGGTGTGGGGCATCATGCATGCGTTCCGCAGCCTGGCGAATGTGCAGCAGGCGACGCTCGCGCAGGTCGCCCCTGGCATCGCCGAAGCGCTGGTCGCGACCGCGATCGGGCTGTTCGCGGCGATTCCCGCGGTCGTCGCCTACAACCGCTATTCGCATGACATCGACCGCCTCGCCACGCGCTTCGAGAGCTTCATGGAGGAGTTCTCCAACATCCTCCATCGCCAAGCCGTGAGGTAGGACAGGTGAACCCTACGGTTCCCCTGTACCGTTAATATGCCGTCGCTGCACCGCAGACGCGGCACGATGCACGAGATCAACATCGTGCCGTACGTCGATGTGATGCTCGTACTGCTGGTGATCTTCATGGTGACCGCGCCGCTGGTCACGCCGGCGGTGATCGAGCTGCCCACCGTGGACAAGGCGAGCGCGCCGCGCGTAGTGCCGCTCGAGATCTACGTCAAGACCGACCAGGGGCTGGTGGTGCGCCAGCGCGACGCGCGCGGCAGCGTGGTGAACGAGCAGTCGCTGAACCGGGCCCAGCTTCCCGGGTTTATCAAGGGATTGCGAGCCAAGAACGCTGAGCTCTCGGTATTGATCGGCGGCGACAAGAACGCGCGCTACGAGTCGGTGCTGCAGGTGATGGACGAGCTGCGCAAGCAGGGCGTGCAGAAGGTCGGCCTGCAGGTGAAGACGGCGCAATGAGCGCTTTGACACTCAACCTGTTTCAGCGGCCCGAGGGCGGCATCGGCCGCGCGTTCGCGCTTTCGGCGCTCGTGCATATCGTGCTCGCCGCGGTGCTCTTCCTCGGCGTGCGCTGGCAGGTGCATCCGCCCGACGTGGTGAGCGTCGACCTGGTCGACACCCTGCCGCCCCCGCCGCCGCCAGCGCCGGTGGTCGAGGCGCCGAAGCCGCCGCCGCCCGCCCCGAAGGTGGAGCCCGAGGTCAAGCCGCCGCCGCCGGTGCCGAAGCCCGATATCGCCATCCGCGAAAAGCCCAAGCCAAAGCCCAAGCCGAAGCCCGAGCCCAAGAAAGTCGAGGCGAAGCCCAAGCCCGACCTGGAGATGCAGAAGCGAATGCAAGAGCAGCTCGCGCAGGAACAGAGGGCGCTCGATCAGCAGCGCCAGGAGCGCCAGCTACGCGACCTGCTGGCGGCTCAGCAGGCAGACGCCGCCCGCAAGGCCGCTTCGGCGCGCGCCAGCGCGCTAGGGGAGTACATAGGCCGCATCCAGGCCAAGGTGCGCGGCAATTGGATCCTGCCGCAGGACCTGCAGGGCAACCCGGAGGCCATCTTCCTCGTCACCCAGCTGCCTACCGGCGAGGTACTCGGTGAGCCAAGCTGCTGAAATCGAGCGGCAACCCGGCCTATGACGATGGCCGTCGAGCGGGCGATTCTCAAGTCCTCGCCGCTGCCGCTGCCCTCCGACCGGGCGCTTTTCAGCCGCGAGTTGAAACTTACTTTCCGGCCGCGGGACAAATAGGATGCCGAATCCGCCGCATGTCGACTGGCCACAAGAACACGGAGTTTCCAGCTTGCCGAACCTAGTCCGTACCCTCATTGGCCTGGCGCTGCTCGTCGCCGTGGCCCAGGCGCGCGCGCAACTCGAAATCATCGTCACCGATCCGGGCGCGCAGCGCAGTCCGATCGCGGTCGTCCCGTTCGCCGGCGAGGCCGCGGTCGGCTCGAGCCTGACGCAGGTCGTGCGTGCCGACCTGGAGCGC
Organism: uncultured beta proteobacterium; assembly: GCA_963810475.1. GTDB lineage: Bacteria > Pseudomonadota > Gammaproteobacteria > Burkholderiales > SG8-39 > SCGC-AG-212-J23. The sequence goes on from CAWENY010000017.1 coordinate 438,317, forward strand.
AGCGGCCTGTTCCGCGGCGTCGAAGTTCCGCCCCTGGCGCCCCCGCCGACCGAGAACACGCCGGTCAACTACGGCGAGTGGCGTTCGCGCCTCGCCGATGCGCTGGTGCTGGGCTCGGTGGTCACGCGCCCCGACGGCCGGTTCGAAGTGCGCTTCCGCGTCTACGACATCGTCAAGCAGGCGCCGCTCGGCGCCATCGCCTACGTCTTCACCAAGGAAAACGCGCGCGCCGCCGCCCACCGCGTCGCCGATTTCGTCTACGAGAAGATCACCGGCGAGAAGGGCGTGTTCTCCACCCAGATCGCCTACGTGGTGCGCCGCGGCGCCGCGTTCGAGCTGCAGATCGCCGACGCCGACGGCGAGCGCTCGCAGTATCTGCTGCGCTCGAACGAGCCGATCATCTCGCCGGTCTGGTCGCCCGAGGGGCGGCGCATCGCCTATGTTTCGTTCGAATCCAAGAAGCCGGTCGTCTACGTGCACCATTTGGAGGACCGCCGGCGCCAGGTGGTGGCCAGCTTCCGGGGCTCGAATTCGGCGCCGGCCTGGGCGCCCGACGGCAAGACGCTGGCGGTGGTGCTGTCGGTGGACGGCGGCTCGCAGCTTTTCCTGCTCAACGCCGACGGCAGCGGCGCCCGGCGGCGCATCAGCAACTCCAACTCGATCGACACCGAGCCGCGCTTCTCGAGCGATGGAAAATGGATCTACTTCACCTCGGATCGCGGCGGCAGCCCGCAGGTGTACCGCATGCCCTCGGGCGGTGGCGAGCCGCAGCGCGTCACCTTCGAGGGCAGCTATAATGTTTCGCCGCGCCCCAGCCCCGACGGCCGGGTCCTCGCCTATGTGACCCGCAACGCCGGCAAGTTTCAGGTGGCGCTGCTGGATCTTTCGAACCGACAGGTGCAAGTCATCACCGACAGCGACCGCGACGAGTCGCCCAGCTTCGCGCCCAACGGCAGGATGATCCTGCTCGCCACGGTAATCGGCGGACGCGGCGTGCTGTCGGCGGTCTCCTCCGACGGCCGCATCAAACAGCGCCTGCCCTTTGCGGGCGGCGACGTGCGCGAGCCCGCCTGGGGCCCGTTCATCGAATGAAAGGAGAAGTCACTATGCGTGCAATCCTGATCGCGATGCTCTGCGCAGCTGGGCTGCTGCTGGGTGCCGCTTGCTCAACCACGCCTGAAGACCAAGCGGCCGCCGGGGTCGAGGACCGCACCGGCAAGCCGGGCGCCAAGCCCGGGGCCGACACCCGCGCGGTGCAGCCGCCCAAGGTCGCGGCGGTCGACGTCAGCAAGCCGTCCGCCAGTTCGGTCAGTGCGCTCAAGGATCCGAACAGCGTCCTGTCGAAGCGCTCGATCTACTATGACCTGGACAAGTTCGACGTCAAGGACGAATACCGCAGCCTGGTCGAGGCGCACGCCAAGTACCTGCGCGAGAATCCCTCGGCGCGCATGATGATCCAGGGCAACACCGACGAGCGCGGCAGCCGCGAGTACAACGTTGGCCTCGGCCAGCGGCGCTCCGACGGCGTGAAGCGCATGATGGTGCTGCTCGGGGCGCGCGAGAACCAGATCGAGTCGGTGAGCCTGGGCGAGGAGAAGCCGCAGGCCGACGGCCACGACGAAGGCGCGTGGTCGAAGAACCGGCGCAGTGACATCCTCTACGGCGGCGAATACTGATGCGCTTGGCGGTTTTCCTCGTCGGCACGGCACTGGCGCTGCCGGCGTTCGCGCAGCTGTTCGACGACAACGAGGCGCGCCGGCGCGTCGAGCTGCTGCGCCAGCAGGTTGAGGCCAACCGCAAGGCCACCGAAGAGCGCCTGCTGAAGGCCGAGGCGGCGGCGCAGGCGGCAACCGATCAGTCGGCGGCGCGCGGCGCGGTGCTCGAGCTCTCCAGCCAGCTCGAGACCTTGCGCGGCGACATCGCCAAGATGCGCGGCCAGCTCGAAGTCCTCAACCACCAGTCCGAGACCGCGGAAGCGCGCCAGAAGCAGCTCTACCTCGACATCGACACGCGGCTGCGCAAGCTCGAGCAGCGTGCGGAGCAGCAGGCCGCCGTGCCGGAGAAGCCAGCCGCCCCGGCCGCGCCTTCCGCCGAGGCCGAGCCTTCGCCCGGCGAAGCCAAGGCCTACCAGGCCGCGCTCGACCAGTTCAAGCTCGGCAATTACACGCTCGCCGTCGCCGCGATGCAGGGCTTCCTGGTCACGTACCCGAGCAGCTCGCTCGCCGCCAATGCGCAGTACTGGATCGGCATGGCGCATTCCGGGCAGCGCGACTACAAGAGCGCCATCGCGGCGCAACGCAAGCTGCTCGCCGCCTGGCCCGACAGTCCCAAAGCGCCTGACGCGATGCTCTCCATCGCCAGCGCGCAGGAAACCATGGGCGATCGCAAGAGCGCGCAGCAGACCCTTCAGGAGCTGATCGCGAAGTACCCGGCGAGCAGCTCGGCGGCAAGCGCGAAGCAGCGCCTCGCCGCCTTCGCCAAGCGCTAAGCTTTCGAAGGAAGCGCTTCATCGGCGAAGCAAATCCCGCACAACTCGTCCCCTATGTAACCGGCGGGGCGTTCGCCCTTGCTTTCGTCTTCGGCTGGGTCGGCAACAAGACCCACTTCTGCACCATGGGCGCGGTATCCGACTGGGTGAACATGGGCGACACCAGCCGCCTGCGCATGTGGCTGCTCGCCATGGCGGTCGCGCTTCTCGGCTCGAGCGCATTGCACCTCGCCGGCGTGGTCGATCTCTCCAAATCGATCTATCCCACGCCCAATTTCACCTGGCTCTCGTATGTTATCGGCGGCTTCCTGTTCGGCGTCGGTATGACCCTCGGTTCGGGCTGCGGTTCGAAGACCCTGATCCGCGTCGGCGCCGGCAATCTGAAATCGCTGGTGGTCTACATCGTCCTCGGCATCGCCGCCTACATGACCCTGCGCGGCCTGTTCGGCGCATTCCGCGTCGGCGTGCTGGAGAAGGCTGCCATCACCCTGCCTCAGGGCCAGGATTTGCCCGCTCTTCTTTCTCTGAACCGTGCCATGCTCGCCACGCTGATTGGTGGCGCGATGCTGGTCTTCATCTACTGGAGCAAGGACTTCCGCTCCAGCTTCGATTACACGCTGGGCGGCGTGGTCACCGGGCTGGTGGTGGTCGGCGGCTGGTACGTCAGCGGGCACGTCGGCCATGTCGCCGAGGACCCGAACACCCTGCAGGAAGCCTTCGTCGCCACGAATACCGGGCGCATGGAGTCCTTCTCGTTCGTCGCGCCGTTCGCGTTCACGCTCGAGTACCTGATGCTGTGGACGGACAAGTCCAAGATCATCACCTATGGCATCGCCTCCGCCGCGGGCGTAATCGCGGGCTCCGCGGCGTACGCGCTCGCCACGCGCAGCTTCCGCTGGGAAGGCTTCCGCGACGCCGAGGACACCGCCAACCACATCGTCGGCGGCATGCTGATGGGCTTCGGCGGCATCACCGCGCTCGGCTGCACCATCGGCCAGGCGATCTCCGGGTTCTCCACGCTGGCGCTGGGCTCGATCCTCACCTTCATCGCCATCGTCGCGGGCTCCGCCGCGACCATGAAGTACCAAGTGTGGCGAATTGAGCGCCAGGGCTGATAAAATCCACCCCTTCCCGCAGCAAATCGCTTCGAAAACAGTGGGCCGTTAGCTCAGCTGGTAGAGCAGCGGACTTTTAATCCGTTGGTCGGCGGTTCGAATCCGCCACGGCCTACCAACATAATCAGCCAATTAGACAAAATCAGCGCCGCGCGCTCGGCACTGAAGCATCATCAATGCATCTGCACGCTAGGCGGCGCGGTCCAAAGCACAAGGCGGGCGTCGGTAAGAGCACTTAGCTCGAGGCACGACGCGTCCAGGCGCTGAGGGCCGCTTTCATGACCGATTCGCTTTCTACGCGTAGTAGAAGGCCGCTCTTGGAATGGAGGTCCATCTGCCCCTCCATGAACGCTGCTGCCCGCCTCACAGAAGACGGGAGGCTCTCAGTCTTCTGAGTGCGCGTTAGGTCTTTTTGGTTTGGCCAAGGTTACTTCCAGATGCCTCAATCGCGGAGTTCCTGCTGCAGCCGACATCGAGCGGCCAGGAGCCCCATCCGCGCTCGCGCAAGGGGGCTCCTAGGAGACTCGTACTACCTGGGTTGGTACATCTTCCCATTGCAGCAACCGAGCACCAGGCGGAGAGTCGTCTGCAAGGCGATTTGGAGATACCCAAGTTGTACTTTGACGGCATGCTTCCGCTTCTGACCGCGTCGCCGCTGCGCCATGCAGCCGTTTGCTCTATTGCAGCGACCACTACATAAGATCCCGGCTTGTGTCCCCCGCGATAAGCCTGCTCAGCCGAATGCGCAGCAGTCTGCTTGTGGCGCTGATGCTTTACCTCTCGAGGCCGGTTCGGCGCCGCGGGGCGTCTGAAACCGTCGATCTGCAATCGCTCGCTGCGGTTCTCCTTCCCGGCGATGTGCTGCTCACAGATGGAAATACACGTGCTGCAGCAATCGTCCGGCGCGCAACGAGATCCACTTGGGCGCACGTCGCACTCTACGTCGGACCGCTCGAAGAGGGGTTGGATCCCCCCTGCATCGTCGAGGCGGACTTTGTGGCCGGCGTCAGGGCAGTGCGACTCTCCGAACTGAAAGCCCGGCAAATGCACGTATTGCGGCCCACGCCCTTGAACGACGCAGACCGACGCCGCCTTGCTGACTGGGTAGTTAGTCGAATCGGTGACAAATATGATCTCGCTCATGCTTGGGCGCTAGGTACAAGGCTGCTGCGGCTGCCATTGCCTTCGCGCCTATCGCCGCCGCCAAGCAACGCAGCGGAATTTGCCAGGCGCTTCATTTGTTCTAGCTTGCTGGCTCAGGCGTTCCTCCTGGTCGGGTATCCAATCATTCCGGCGCGCCAGGGGATGAGCAGCGCCGGTTCTGGAGACCTAAGACACCTCACGCCGTGCGATTTTGAGAGTGCTTCGATCTTCGAGGTGGTGAACCAGCTCTAGCGCGATGAGGTCAAGGACCTGGGCGAACAGTGCGGTCGTATATTGCCTCGTGGGGACGCCATAACGATCAAAGTGCTACGTAGGATTGGACTTGGTCGAGCGCTTCCAGGTCCGTATCACGCTGCACGTCTAGTTCCTCAATCTGCTCTTCCAGCTCTTCAAGCCATCCCGCGCGAGATCGAGCGGGGTAACGCCAGCGTTACCGCGCTCCTAAAGCGCTACCGCAAGCACGCAAAAGCCGGCGTGGACAAAGCGACGGCGTAGCGCACCTGGGTCCGCTTCTCCTCGGCGCGGGCCTTGCGGCGCTCGTCGACCGGGTTGACGCCCTCGGCCATGCGCGCGACATGCTGCATCGCCTTCGCGCGCGCCTCGGCCACGGTGATCTCGCCGAGGCGGGCGAACGCGTACTTGATCTGCCGGCCGTTGACTCGGCGCATGACCTGGAAGCTGTTGGCACCGGCGGCGGAGACGGCCAGGCCGAAACCTTCCAGTTGCGTGCCGTGGATCAGCCGCGGGTGCGGCTTGCCCTTACGTACGGCGGGACGATCTGCCGCGGCGCTGCGCTCCGTGAGTTTGGTGAGCACTGCCTGCCTCCCAAGTTAGTTGGTCGGCGAGCCTAAAACCGCAAAGCATCACCAAAGCATCAGCGCGCTCAGGTTTCGCTAGGCCGGCTTATTGCGCGGTAGGGCGGCTCGACTAGGCATTATGTTTAGAATCAAGGCGGAAGTAACCCGGTTGGTGCAACCGGTGGCGATTGAAGGGGAACTTTTAATCCGTTCGTCGGCGGTTCGAATCCGCCACGGCCTACCAACTATTCCAAGGGTTCAGGCGCCGAAGAAGACATCCATGGCGCGGATCGGCACCTTGCTCGACTCCAGCGCGCGCTTGATCCGATACGGCAGCCCGTCCGAGGCAGTGATGCCGCGTGACAAGTCGATCAGCTTTTGAGGACGGATCGGATTCCCGGCGGCGTCCTGGATCACCATCACTCGGGGTTGCAGGCGCTTGCCGTGATTGTGCGCGACGACGGTGCCGACCTCCCCACCGTTCAGCTCAACTACGCTGCCGAGCGGGAAGATGCCGATGCAGCGGATGAATTGCTCCACCAGATAACCATCGAACAGGGTGCCGCGCGCTTTGTAGAGCACCTTGAGCGCGTCCGAGGGCGAAACTGGCGCGGCATACGGTCGCCGCGCCGTAAGCGCATCGAAGGTATCGACGATGCCGGCGATGGAGCCCATCATCCCGATGTCATTGCCTTTGAGCCCGCGTGGATAGCCGCTGCCGTCGAGGCGCTCATGATGGAGCGTGGCCAGCTCGGCAAGCCGCCATGGCAGTCCTGGCGTGGCGCGAAGGATCTCGGCCGAATGCCGAACGTGCTTTTGGGCGATCTGGTACTCGATGGGAATAAGGCGTCCCGGTTTCTCCATCAGCCCCGCCGGCAGCTTCACCTTGCCGACGTCCTGCAGCAGCCCGAGGTAGCCCAGGAGCACGATGTCCTCGCGCGACATCTCGAGGAAGCGGCCGAAGGCCGCCATGTAGATCGAGCAGTCCAAGGCGTGCGACTGGGTGTAGTCGCCTTTCTCCCAGAGCTTGCTGAACAGCAGCATCGCGTCCGGATTGCGCAGCACGCTTTCGGTGATGAGGCTGACCGCCTCGCGTAGCTTCTCCGCCCGCAGCGTCTTTTCCGAGCGCAAGCCGACAAGGGACTCGCGCACCAGTACCTCGGCCGCGCCGTAGCTGGCGGCCGCGCGCGGGTATTCCAGCTCAACGGTCGACACCTCATTCCAGCGGACTTTGCCGCCGGGTGTCAGGTCGACCTTCGCTCTTGCCTGGGGCGGAATGGTGTCGGTCAGCGACGTGACCGCTTCGCGACGATCCGGGTCGACGAAGACGACACTGCAATACTTGCCCAGGAGCTCGAGCTCCTGGTGCGTTTTCAGCACAAACCCCTGAAATTTGAACGGCGTCTCCGTCCACGGGCGATCGAGCTCGGCGATATACATGCCGAACTGCAACTCCGCGATGGTGATGCGTTTTTTCAAGGGGTCGCCCATTCTGTACTCCAGCGACAATACCCGGCTCCCCGGACTTGCTATACGCGTACTTCGCGACCTGACGATTGTTTACTCCCGCCGTCAGGAGGTTGTAAGAATCCGTATGGGCGAGGATTGTTTTACAGGCGTTGGCGGCTACCGCGGCAGTTCTTTTGGGGCTGACAGGGCGAGCCAGCCGCGGATGATGCGGTACAGCACCCAAATGCCGGTCGCGAACCAGAGCACGATGGAGAACGGGATGCCGACCACGGTGACAAAAAGCACGGCGCCGAGCGTGAGCCACAGCAGCGCGAACCAGAAGGTGCGGATCTGCCAGGAGAAGTGCGAGTCGAGCCAGGTGCCGCGCACGTCCGAGCGCTTCACGTAGTTCAGGATCACGGCGATGATCGACGGCCAGCCGGTGAGGAAGGCCGTGATGATCATCGCGGGACTCAGCATCCCGGTGAGCGCGCTGAAGGCGTGCAGGCCGTAGATGACGTGCGTGAGCGTGACCAGGCCTTCGCGAGGCATGAGGCCCGACGGCGCAGAGGTGGCCGCCCCAGCGGGCGGCGGCAGGTCACTCTTCGTCAATCTCGCTCTTCTCGAACTTCCTCTGCGCGAAGTCCTGCAGCTGGCTGATCGCGCCGGCAACTTTCGCGGCGTACGCGGGAGCAAAGCTGATCATGTGCTCGCCGTCGCCATCCAGCTGCTTCAGGCAGATGTAGCCGATATCCGAGATGTGGATTTCAATGTCCGACTGTCCTTTGATGACCATGGGCATGAGCCTCCTAGCGGCCCATGCTAGTTCAGGCCGCCGTCCGCAATTGCGCGGCGGCCCCCGTCGAACGGCCTATCCGGCGACTACGGGCTCGACGTAGATCTCCACGCGCCGGTTCTCCTGCCGCCCGGATTCGGTGTTGTTGGTCGAGCGCGGCTGCGTTTCTCCTTTGCCGGCGGTGGCGAGGCGCATGGAATCGACGCGCTTCGACTCCAGGTATTGCGCGACCGATAGGGCGCGACGCTCGGACAGGGATTGGTTGTACGCGTTGCTGCCGACATCATCGGTGTGGCCAACGACCGTGAGGGTGGTCTTGCCGTAGCGCACCACGACGTCCGCCAGCTTGTCCATCGTGCTGTGGAACCCCGGCTTGATGCCGGCCGAGTTGGTCTCGAAGGCGGTCTGGCTCGTCATGGTGATGCGCACCACGTCGTTGGCAAGCTTCTCGACGCGGGCCTGGCCGAGCTTGATTTCCGAGGCCAGGTTCTTCTCCAGGTCACGCTTCTGGTCGTCCATGTAGCGGCCGACCGCGCCGCCAGCCAGCGCGCCGCCGACCGCTCCCACGACCGCCCCCTTGGTGCGATTGCGGTCGTAGGCCACGGCACCAATCACCGCGCCGCCCACGGCGCCGATCAGCGTGCCGGCCTCGCGGTGGCCCATGGTGCCCAGCGGCTGGTCGGCGGCGCAGCCGCCGAGCGTCAGCGCCAGCAAAAGGATCGCGCCGCGGTTCATGACGACATGCGCACCGTCGCTTCGGGATCGGTACGGCTCAAAGTGTCCTCGGCGAGGATCCAACGAACCTGCTTCACGAGCGCGATGATCATCTGCTGGCGCTCCTTTGCCAGATGCTGCTGGCTATCCGCCATGGTGTTGCGCGCGTGCTCTTCGATTAGGTCCAGCTTCGACAGCAACTCTTGTGTTTGCATTGGCTGCTCCAGTGTTGTTTTGACTGCGCGGGCAGGGTAGCAAACGATTTTGTGCTTTGCACCGTGTCTGGATCGGACGACAGCTAATGCAATTCGCGTTCCAGGAATGCGAGCAGCGCCTCAATTCCGTCGCCGCTTTCGCCTAGCACGCGAACCACCACTTTCGGCGTCCAGTTGGCGAGCTCGAGGCATGGCGCGGCGGGTGTGCGCTCATCGAGCGCGCCGACGAGGATGAGGAGCGGCGCAACCGGCAGGTAGCTGCCCGGCGTAACCGCGTACGGGCCGCAAGAGGGTGAGAAGGCGATGGCGGCGCGCGCCTGCAATGGCATGGGGCCAATGCGATGCTTGAGCGCCGCGAGCAATGCGCTGCCACCCTGCGACCAGCCGAGGACCACGATGCGGTTGCGGTCGACCTCGCGACGCGCGGCGAGCCAATCGAGCGCGCCATGGATGTCAGCGCCGCTGCAGTTGTCGGATAGCAGGACGTGGAATTCGCGCCGGCCGAGCAGCTCGGCCACGGAGCGCTCGCGCCCGTCGAGCGGGTTGCCAAGGTAGAGCCCGTCGCAGCCATGCAGCGCGATCACTGCCGGCCGAGGCTGCGCTGTGCCAACAGGCAGCCACCAGCCGAAGATATCCGCGAAGCTCACTTTCACCGCGCCGGCCACCGGTTGTGCGACGGCCGGCGCGGCAAGAACCACGGCGAGAATCATGCATACTGCCGCGTACCGAAAACGAGCGAGGAGCGTCATGCCGGCGGGCTTCACGGTGCTCAAGTTTCGCAGAATTCAAGTCCTGGTCTTGGCTTTGGCAACGTCACCATTGGCGAGCGCGCAGGAGCCTTGGCCCATTTCTCGCCGCGGCGACCTCGGCGTGCGTTACTGGCTAAGCACCGGCGAGACCAAGATCAGCCACAACGCCCAGGGCGTCGACCCGACGCTCGGCAACCCCACCTCGGTGCTGGTTTACGGAAATCTGGACGCTCATGTGCTGGAGCTCTTCGGCCGCCAGAATTTCCGCAATAACCTGTTCCTCAAAGCGGCGGCGGGCGTAGGGCGCATCAACCGCGGCTATTTCGACGATGAAGACTACCGGGCGGGACAGGTGAAATTCTCGGACACCACTTCGTCGATGCGGGACGGGCGCATTGGCTACGGCATGATCGATGTGGGCCATCAGTGGGTGCTGCGCGAAGGCGCGATCAGCCTCGGCGTGTTCGGCGGTTTCAGCCAGTGGAACGAGGAGTACCACGCGTACGGCGCCGAAGACCACCTCGGCTTCATCGGCGGCGACATCGACAACAGCATCAACGTGATCAGCAACAAGGTTCGCTGGCGCGCGCTGCGCGTGGGATTCTCCGGGCAATTCGTTTTCGGCCGCGCCCGGTTGGGGGTCGATGTCGCCGCCGTACCGTACGCCAAGTTCTACAACGAGGACAGTCACCACCTGCGCGCGCAGCCGGTCGGCAGCAGCCCGTTCGCGCTCGGCCCGGTGCCGAACATCATCGATGAAGGCGAGGGCTTTGGCGTGCAATCGGACCTCGAGCTGCGTTACGAGATCGCGCGCAGAACCGAGCTCGGCGTCGGCCTGCGCTACTGGTACCTCAAGGCGCGCGAGGGGACGACCGACTTCGCCAACTTCGCGAACGGCGAGACGCCGATCGTGGAGTTCTATACGGTGCGGACCGGGGTTACGGTGAGCCTGCGGCGCACCTGGTAGCTATTCGCGCGTGCGCGAGATCTTCTGCACGTCCGGGAGGCGGCGCAGCGCGCGCATGACGCGCGCGAGGTGCTGGCGGTTCCTCACTTCCAGGACGAAATGCATCGCGGTAAACACGGTGCGGTCGTCCCCCATGGCGATGGAATCGATGTTCGAGCCCGCGTCGGCGATCTCGGAAGCCACCTTGGCGAGCACGCCGCGCTGGTTCTCCACCGTGACGTTGATCGCCGCCTGGAACAGGCGCGTGGTGCGCGGGTCCCACTCCACGTCGATCCACTGCTCCGGCTCGTTCTTGCGCGAGCGCAGGCTGGCGACGCAGTCGGAGCCGTGCACCACCAGCCCTTGGCCCTTCTTGATCGAGCCGACGATCGCATCGCCCGGAATCGGCCGGCAGCAGGTGGCGAGCTGTACCGCCATGCCTTCGGTGCCGCGGATCGTGACGCTGCCCGCCGCTTTCGCGTCATTCACGTCGACGGTTTTGGTCAGCCTTCGGGCGACCACGGCCGGCAGCCGCTTGCCCAGTCCGATGTCGGCGAGCAGCTCTTCGCGCGAGCGCGCGCCGCTGTCGCGCACCACGCGCTCCCACGCCGGTTCCTCCACCTCGGCGAGCGAGCCCTTCAGCGCGCGCAGCGCCTGATCGAGCAGCCGCTCGCCCAAGCCCGCGGACTCCTCGTACTGCATGGTCTTCAGGAAGTGGCGGATGTTGGAGCGCGCCTTGCCGGTGCGCACGTACTGCAGCCATCCCGGACTCGGCTTGGCGTGGCTCGCGGTGATGATCTCGACGCGGTCGCCATTGCGCAGCTCTGTGCGCAGGGGAACCAGCTCGCCGTTCACCTTCGCCGCCACGCAGCGGTTGCCGATGTCGGTGTGCACCGCATAAGCGAAGTCGACCGTGGTCGCGCCGCGCGGCAGCGAGAGGATCCTGCCCTTGGGAGTGAACACGTAGACCTCGTCCGGGAACAGGTCCACCTTGACGTGCTCGAGGAACTCCTGCGGATCGCCCGACTGGTGCTGGATCTCGAGCAGCGACTGCAGCCAGCGGTGGGTCTGCTTTTGCAGATCGGAGAGCTTGTCGGCGTCGTCCTTGTACATCCAGTGCGAGGCGACCCCGGACTCGGCGAGGCGGTGCATCTGGTCGGTGCGGATCTGCACCTCGACCGGCACGCCGTAGGGGCCGATCAGGTCGGTATGGATTGACTGGTAGCCGTTCGCCTTCGGAATGGCGATGTAGTCCTTGAACTTGCCGGGGATCGGCTTGTACAGGCCGTGCAGCGCGCCGAGCGCGAGATAGCACGCCGGCACGTCGGCCACGATCACGCGCAGGCCGAAGATGTCGTGCACCTCCGAGAACGACAGGTGCTTTTCGATCATCTTGCGGTAGGTGGAGAACACGTGCTTCTCGCGGCCGAAGACCTTGGCCTGGATGCCGCTGTCGGCGAGCTTCTTCTTGGTCGCCTCGAGTGTCCTGCCGATCATCTCCCGCCGGTTGCCGCGCGCGGCCTTGGTGGCCTTGGCGAGGACCCTGTAGCGCGTCGGGTAGAGGTGGGAGAAGGCGAGCTCCTGCAGCTCGTGGTACAGCGTGTTGAGGCCGAGGCGGTTGGCGATCGGCGCGTAGATCTCCATGGTTTCGCGGGCGACCCTTCGCCTTTTCGCGGGAGAAACGGCCCCCAGCGTGCGCATGTTGTGCAGGCGGTCGGCGAGCTTGATCAGCATGACGCGCACATCGCGCGCCATGGCGAGCAGCATCTTGCGGAAGTTTTCGGCCTGCGCGTCCTCGGCCGACTGGAATTCGATGCGGTCGAGCTTGGAGACGCCGTCCACCAGCTCCGCCACCGGCTTGCCGAAGGTGTCGGAGATTTCGTCCTTGGTGACCGAGGTGTCCTCGGTCACGTCGTGCAGCAGCGCCGCCATCAGGGTCTGGCCATCCAGATGCCAGTCGGCCAGGATCTCGGCCACCGCAAGGGGGTGCGAGATGTACGGGTCGCCGGACTGGCGCGTCTGGCCGGCGTGCGCGGCCTCGGAAAAGCGGTACGCCTCGGCGAGGCGGGCGACGTCCGTCGGCTTCAGGTAGCCGAAGCGCGCGGGGCTGAGGAGGTCGGTGGCTGCCGCCATGGGGCCAATTTACCCGACCCCAGTGGCGTTACAACCCCAGATTACAAGGTCGGGGTGGAAGAGGCGGCGTTGCGCTTGAGCACTTCGGTGCCGATCTTTCCGGTGGCGATCTCGCGCAGCGCGATCACGGTGGACTTGTCGCGGTTGGGCTCGACCAGCGGCGAGGCGCCCGCGCCAAGCTGGCGCGCGCGGTAGGTCGCTGCCAGCGTGAGCTGAAAGCGGTTGGGAATTCTCTTCAGGCAGTCGTCAACGGTGATGCGGGCCATGGGGTTTCGCTCGTTCCTTCTGGATGATCGCCGCCAGCTCTTGCCTGGCGGTATCGAAGTCTTTGTTAATTATAGCGTAATGGAACTCCCCGGCGTGCTCCATTTCGCCGCGGGCGTTGTCCAGGCGGCGGCGGATGACCGGGTCTGCGTCCTGGCCGCGCGAGCGCATGCGCCGCTCGAGCTCCTCGATGGACGGTGGCAGGATGAAGATGCCGACGCATCCGGGGTAGATGCCACGTACCTGCCGCGCTCCCTGCCAGTCGATCTCGAGGATCAGGTCCTCGCCGCGCGCAAGCGCCTCGGTGATGACCTTCTTCGAGGTGCCGTAGCGATAGCCGTGCACCTCGGCGCTCTCGAGGAATTCGCCGCGCTGCTGCATGCCGAGGAAGGCGGGCTCATCGACGAAGTGGTAGTCGACGCCGTCCTTCTCGCCGGGACGCGGAGCGCGGGTGGTGTAGGAGATGGAGAGCTTCAGGCTTGGATCCGCGCGCACCAGCGCGTCGATCAACGAGGTCTTGCCCGCCCCCGACGGCGCCGTAATGACGAACAGTCTGCCTGCCTTTTTGCCCTCGCTATTCAAGATTCTGAACCTGCTCGCGAACCTGCTCGATCAGCAATTTGAGCTCCAGTGCGCCATCGGCAATGGCGGCGCTGGAGGCCTTGGAGGCGAGCGTATTCGCTTCCCGGTTCAGTTCCTGTGCCAGGAAATCCAGGCGCTTTCCCACAGCGCCGCCGGCGCGCAAGACGCGTTCCACCTCGTCGAGGTGCGTGCGCAGCCGATCGAGCTCCTCGGCCACGTCCACCTTGGTGGCGAACAATGCGATCTCGGTGCGGATGCGCTCGTCGTCGGCCGAGCCGATCGCTTCGCGCAGACGCTCGGTGATTTTTGCCTGGTAGGCGGCGATGGCTTCCGGGACCAGCGGCACGACCTTCTCGACCCGCTCGCGCATCGTGCGCACGCGTTCGACGATGCCGGCGGCGAGCTTTGCGCCTTCGCGGCTGCGCGCGGCCAACAGCTCGTCGAGGCGCCCGGCGGCAAAGCGCCGCGGCCGCGCTGCGCAGCGATTCCACGTCGCCTTCCGTGGCGAGCACGCCGGGCCAGCGCAGCAGCTCGCTCAGCGTGGGCGGCGCGGCATCGGGAAAGGCGCGCTTTGCGGCCTCGGCAACCGCGCGCAGGCGGCGCAACGCTTCTTCGTTCAAGCGCGGCGCAGCGCCCTCGCCCTCGGTGAGCGAGACGCGGCAGTCGACCTTGCCACGCGCGATGCGTGCGGCAATCAGCTCGCGCAGCACCGGCTCGAGCACGCGCAGCTCGTCGGCAATGCGGAACTGCACGTCGAGGAAGCGCGCGTTGACCGAACGCAGCTCGAGGCTCAGCGTGCCGCGGGGAGAACCGGCTGACGCCTGGGCGTAGCCGGTCATGCTGTGAACGGAAAGGGACAAGTGCGCGGTTATCATAGGGTAGATGACAAGGTGTGGATAGATGCCTGCGCAAGCCAACCAGCCGCTTCCGGCCGGCAGCGCGCTTCATAGTTACCGTATCGTCCGCGTCCTCGCCGCCGGCGGCTTTTCGTTCGTCTACCTTGCGCACGACCCGAACGAGCAGCCGGTGGCGATCAAGGAATACCTGCCCTCCGCCGTGGCGCTGCGGGTCAACGGCGCCGCCCAGCCGCAGGTCGCGGATGAGAACGCCGCGTTGTTCAGCGCCGGGATGAAATGCTTTTTCGAGGAAGCCGGCGCGCTCGCGCGCCTGTCGCATCCCAACGTGATGCGCGTGCTCGATTTCTTCCGCGCGAACGAGACCGCGTACCTCGTGATGCGCTACGAGCGCGGCCGCGCCCTGAATGAGCACATCACCAGCCTGAGCGGGCCGGTGGAAGAGCTGTGGATCCGCAACACGTTCGCCCAGCTGCTCGACGGGTTGCGCGAGGTGCATACCGCCAAGCTGCTGCATCTGGACATCAAGCCCGCCAACGTCTACCTGCGCAACGACGGTACTCCGCTGCTCATCGACTTCGGCGCCGCGCGCCAGGTGCTTTCCGCCGAGGGCGTGAAGCTGCCGCCGCTGTACACGCCGGGATTCGCCTCCCCCGAGATGCACGACCAGCGCCAGCTGCTCGGACCGTGGAGCGATATCTATTCGGTCGGTGCGACGATGTATGCCTGCCTTGCGCGGGCAACGCCGCAGCCGGCCAATGCGCGCAAGCAAGCCGATGCGGTGGTCGCCGCGAGCCGCGCCTGGGCAGGGAAGTACGCCGCCGACCTGCTCGAGATCGTCGACTGGTGCCTGCGTCTGGACCACCTGCAACGTCCGCAGAGCGTCTTTGCGCTGCAGAAAGCCCTGCTGGGTGAACATCGTCCAGGCTAGCCGGGTCGGCGGGCGCGAGCGCAACGAGGACCGCGTCGGCCACTGGTCGGCGGCGGACGCGACGCTGCTCGCGGTGGCCGACGGCCTGGGCGGCCACGCGCACGGCGACGTGGCGGCGCAGATCGCGATTGACATCCTCGGCGCCGCCTTTGCCGCGCAGGCGCGCCCCAGGCTCGCCGACCCTTCCCAGTTCCTCGTGCATTCCATCAATACCGCGCATGCCGCAATCCGGCGCGAGGCGCAGCTGCGCGATTACCCCGATTCGCCGCGCACGGTGATTGCCACCTGCGTAGTGCAGGACGGCCACGCTTACTGGACGCACGTTGGCGACTGCCGTTTCTACCTCGTGCGCGAAGGGCGCATCGTGCTGCGCTCGCGCGACCATACCGTGGTCCAGCGGCTGGTCGATGAGGGTCGCATCCGCGAGGAGGCGATGGCGACGCACCCGCACCGCAACCGCCTGCTGCAATGCCTCGGCGGCATCCAGCAGCCACAGCCCGACTGGCAAGGTGGCGTGCGCCTCGCGCCGGAGGACATCCTGCTCCTGTGCTCCGACGGCTTGTGGGGTCCGCTCACGCCGCGCCAGCTGCTGCTCCCGCTGCTCGCCAAGCCGCTCGCCGAAGCCATCCCCGAGCTGGTCGAGCTCGCCGAGCGCTGCGCCGGGCGCGACTCCGACAACATTTCCGTGGTGGCCATGGCATGGGATCAAGCCGACTGAACGGACGCGGAGCGGGCGAGCTGCGCCCGGTGCGCATCCAGCGCGGCTTCACCAAGCACGCCGAAGGCTCGGTGCTGGTGGAGTTCGGCGATACGCGCGTGCTGTGCACCGCGAGCGTCGAGGAGCGCGTGCCGCCGTTCCTCAAGGACAGCGGCCGCGGCTGGGTCACCGCCGAGTACGGCATGCTGCCGCGCGCGACCAATACGCGCACCGACCGCGAAGCGGCGCGCGGCAAGCAGTCCGGGCGCACGCAGGAAATCCAGCGCTTGATCGGACGCTCGCTGCGCGCCGTCATTGACCTGGCCTTGCTTGGGCAGAGAACGGTGCATATCGACTGCGATGTGTTGCAGGCCGACGGCGGCACGCGCACCGCCGCGATCACCGGCGCGTTCGTCGCGCTGCACGACGCCGTTTCCTGGCTGAATCAAAAGAAGGCCATTACGCAAAATCCGATCAAGCATCACGTCGCGGCGATCTCGGTCGGCATGTCCGGCGGCACGCCGCTCCTCGACCTCGACTATCGAGAGGACTCGGCATGCGGTTGCGACATGAACGTGGTCATGACCGGCGCCGGGCAGTTCGTGGAAGTGCAGGGCACCGCGGAGGGCGAAGCTTTTTCGCGCAAGGAATTGGATGCGCTCCTGGAACTCGCGCAGGCCGGTATCTCGCAGCTTATCCAGCACCAGAAGCGCGCCCTAGGGCTGTGAAGCTGGTTCTGGCGTCGGGTAACCCCGGCAAGCTGCGGGAAATCGTCGCCATCCTTGCGCCGCTTTCGATCGAGGTAGTGCGCGCAATCCGCGCTCGGCATCGGCGAAGCTGAAGAGCCGTACGCCACGTTCATCGAGAACGCGCTGGCCAAGGCGCGCCACGCCAGCCGCGCCGCACGCCTCCCGGCGCTCGCCGACGATTCCGGCCTCTGCGTGGACGCGCTTGGCGGCGCGCCGGGCGTGGATTCCGCTTACTACGCAGGGCGCGATGGCAGCCGGGAGCAACGCGATGCCCGCAACAACGAGAAATTGTTGAGAGAGTTGGGCGAGCGCCGTGCCGCCCACTACTGCTGCGTGATCGTTTTCCTCCGTCACGAAAATGATCCGCGTCCGCTGATCGCCGAAGGTATCTGGCGCGGTGAGATCGCGCGCATTCCGCGCGGATCCAACGGTTTCGGCTATGACCCTCTTTTCATGCTTCCTGCCGTGGGCAAGACCGCTGCCGAGCTCGATGCCGAGGAGAAAAACCGCATCAGCCATCGGGGCATCGCGCTCGCCAAGCTGATAACGTTGTTGAATGAAAACCGCGGAGATTGAGCGGCCGGACCGCGTCCGTTTGAAGGCCTTGCCGCCGCTCGCCCTCTACGTCCACATCCCGTGGTGCGTGCGCAAGTGTCCGTATTGCGACTTCAATTCGCACGAGCGCTCGGGCGAGCTGCCGGAAAAGGCGTACGTCGAGAAGTTGCTGCTCGACCTCGAAGGCCATCTGCCATCGGTCTGGGGCCGGCGCCTTTCGAGCGTGTTCATCGGCGGCGGCACGCCCAGCCTGTTCTCGGCGGAATCGATCGACGCGCTGCTCTCCGGCGTGCGCGCGCGCCTGCCGCTCGAGCCCGGCGCGGAAATCACCCTCGAGGCGAATCCCGGGACCGTGGAGGCGGGCCGTTTCCGCGGCTTCCGCGACGCCGGCGTGAATCGCATCTCGATCGGCGTGCAGAGCTTCGACGATCGGATGCTCGCTGCGCTCGGACGCATCCACTCCGCAGACGAGGCCCGGCGGGCCATCGCCGCGGCGCTCGCGGCCTTCGACAACGTCAACATCGACTTGATGTACGGCTTGCCGGGGCAGCGCCTCGACATGGCCCGCGCCGACATTCGCGAGGCCGCCAGTGCCGGCACGCCACACCTCTCGGCCTATCAGCTCACCATCGAGCCGAACACCGCGTTCTGGAGCAAGCCGCCGCCACTTCCGGAGCACGACGCGGCCGCGGATATGCAGGTGGTGGTGGAGGAGGTCTTGGAAAAGTCTTCGTATCAGCACTATGAAACCTCGGCCTTTGCCAAATCCGGAATGCGCTGCCGCCACAACCTCAATTACTGGCAATTTGGCGACTACCTCGGCATCGGCGCCGGCGCGCACGGCAAGGTCAGCTTCCCCGACCGCATCACGCGCCACGAGCGCGCCAAGCAGCCGGCGATGTACCTTCAAGAGGGCGCGGTGGAAAACCGCGCCATCGTTCCGGCCGAGCTGCCGTTCGAGTTCATGCTTAATGCCCTGCGCCTGGTCGACGGGTTTCCAGTCGGGCTCTACACCGAGCGCACTGGGCTTCCCTTCACCACGCTGCAGCACGGGCTCGAACGGGGCGAAAAACAAGGCTTGCTGACGCGCGATCTGAAAACCATCCGGCCCACCGAGCGCGGCCAGCGCTTCCTCAACGAGCTGCTGGCGCTTTTCCTGCCCGGCGAAACAGGAGCTCGCAGATCGGATGACCGAGGCGCTGCCCGCGCGATTCGAATTTCGTCACCGGCCGCGAAGTAAAAGCTTGCGCTGCGGGCTCGAGCAGCGGCTCTTGCGAGAACACCGCGTCCATGTGCTCGGCGTAGTCCGGCCAATCGGTCGCCGCGTGCAGGATGCCGCCGTCCTTCAGTTTCCGCGCCGCCAGCGCAGCGAACGCCGGCTGCACCAGGCGGCGTTTGTGATGCCGTTTCTTCGGCCAAGGGTCCGGGAAGAATAGGTGGATTGCCGCCAGCGTGCCGTCGGCGATCATGTGCTCAAGCACATCGAGCGCGTCGTGGCGGACGACTTTGACGTTCGTCAGCTCGGCGGCCGCCACTCGGTTCAATAGGCTGCCGACTCCGGGGCCGTGCACTTCGACGGCAACGAAATCGACTTCAGGATGCGCTTTCGCGATTTCCGCAGTCGTCTCGCCCATGCCCGAACCGATTTCCAGGATCAGCGGTGCGCCGCGCGGCGAAGAAATGTGCTGGTGAGAGAAAGCGATGCCGTACTTCGGATACAGCGTTTCAAGCGCCCGCGCCTGCGCCGGCGTCGTCCGGCCCTGCCGCAACACGTAGCTGCGGATGGGTCTGTTCAAGCGGCCTTCGGCGCGATCTTTCCTTCGGTGGGCGAGCTTGGCGCGGCGGTGTAGAGCTTCTTCGGCATGCGGCCGGCGAGGAAGGCTTCGCGCCCGGCCTCGATCGCCTTGCGCATCGCCCGCGCCATCATGATCGGGTCCTGCGCGGCGGCGATCGCGGTGTTCATCAGCACCCCGTCGCAGCCGAGCTCCATGGCGATCGCGGCGTCGGACGCGGTGCCGACGCCGGCGTCGACCAGCACCGGCACCTTCACCTTTTCCATCACCAGCTGCAGGTTCCACGGGTTGAGGATGCCCATGCCCGAGCCGATGAGCGAGGCGAGCGGCATGACGGCGACGCAGCCGGCGGCTTCCAGCATCTGCGCCTGGATCGGGTCGTCGGAGCAGTAGACCATCACCTTGAAGCCGTCCTTGACCAGCTCGGTCGCCGCCTTCAGCGTTTCGGGCATGTTTGGGTACAGGGTGTGCGCATCACCCAGCACCTCGAGCTTCACCAGGTCGTGGCCGTCGAGCAGCTCGCGGGCGAGGCGCAGCGTGCGCACCGCATCCGCCGCGCTGTAGCACCCCGCGGTGTTCGGCAGGTAAGTGTATTTCGATGGTGGCAACGCATCGAGCAAGCTCGGCTCGTTGGCGTTCTGGCCGATGTTGGTGCGGCGGATCGCCACCGTGACGATCTCGGCGCCCGAGGCGTCCACCGCGGCGCGGGTTTGCGCGAAGTCGCGATACTTGCCGGTGCCGACGAGCAGGCGAGAGCCGTAGCTTTTTCCTGCAATATTGAGCAGGTCTTTCAAGATCAACCCCCACCCACCGCAACGACGATCTCGAGCTGATCGCCGTCGGCGAGGACCGTGCTGGCGTGCGCGCTTCTCGGCACGATCTCGCCGTTGCGCTCAACGGCGACTTTCTTCCCCGCCAGCTCGAGCTTCGTCAGCAGTCCTTGAACGTCAGGAGCCTTGTCGAAGCGGTGCGCCGCGCCGTTCACCGTCACCTGGATCATGGCCGCAGATGATAATTCGGATCGTCCACCACGCGGGACTCGCCCTCGATCACCCGCCCGCGGCGCGGGCTCGCGACCCGGCCGCGCCCGCGCCACCACATCCAGCCGCCGAGCAGGAGCGCTGCCGCGAGGCCGATGAAGAGCAGCACGGAGGCGAAGAGGAAGGCGAGGACCAGAAAGGCCACGCCGAGCAAGGTGGAAACAACGCGCTGGATCATTCCCGGATTATGCCCCCGGCTGGTAGACGATAGCCCGGACCGGGGTAGGGTTGTAGTCGTTGACCGGGTTGTTCATCTGCGGGCAATTGGACACCACCGCGAGCACGTCCATCTCCGCGCGCAGGTCGATGTAGTCCCCTGGCTTCGAGATGCTCGGCCCCATGTCCATAGCGCCATCGGCGGCGACCGGTACGTACATGAAGAAGTTCAGGTTCGCCGCCATGTCGCGCGGCCCCATGCCGTAGCGCGCTAGCTGGTCGAGGAAGTTCTGCCGGCAGTTGGCATCCTGCGGCCTGCCGTAGCGCTTGCGGTTGAGCGCCGAGGAGCAGCAGCCGCCGATGGTGTCGTGCGAGCCGCAGGTATCGTCGATCACGGTGAACATGGGGTTGCAATTCACCGAATAGATCACGCTGCCCTTGCGGATGAAGATGTTGCCGTTGATCTTCATGGTGTCCGCCGCGGCGTAGCGATCCTCGTAGTCCTGCGCGTTGTAGCAAAGGAAGTCGACCGCCTGCTTGCCTTCGAGGTCGACCAGGCGCAGCACCTGGCCGCGCTTGATCTCGCGGCTCCACCCGGCGCGCGCCGCAATGATCTCGTCCGAGACGATGTTCATGGCGCAAGTTTATAATCACCGGCAGGAACGCGGCCTTCGTATAGTGGCAATACCTCAGCTTCCCAAGCTGAAGCGACCGGTTCGATTCCGGTAGGCCGCTCCACTACCCTTTACGCGGGCTTGCGGAAGAGCGCGCAGTAGCTCTCGAACGGGCCGCGCCCCGGCCAGTCGGTGCGCAGCTGAAGCATCTCAAAGCCGCTTGCCTTGACTTCGTCGATGACGATCTGCGGGGCGATGCCGAGGGTGCTGCGCTCGAGGAAGAAGAGCGGCGGTGGAATATCGATCACCGCGAGCACGCCGCCGGGGCGGAGCGCGCGCAGGAGGCTGGCGTTAGTCGCCGCCGGATCCGTTACGTGGTGGTAAACCCGGCGCAGCACGATGGCGTCGCAACAGCCTGCCGGCAGTCCGGATTCGCTGGCTTTCGCCTCGACGACCGTGACATTGCTCATCCCCGCCTCGGCGACCGCCTTGCGAAGCGCTCGCACGCGCTCCGGGTCGATGTCGCTCGAGAAGACATGTCCGGTCGATCCGACGGCTGCAGCCAAGGCAAGCGTCAGCTGACCCCGGCCGGCGCCGACATCCGCGACCGTCATCCCCGTTCTCAAGCCGAGCGCCTCCGTGAGCCGCGGCATTTCCGGACCGCGAGCGTTGAAGCCGCCTCCCGTACACCCCGAGGTGAAGAGCAAGGCGAGTAGCGTCAGGGCGCGGACCGTATTTAGCGTCATTAGCAGCCATCGGCGAACTCGGGCTTTGTAGTCGCGGTACGCGTCGCCGAAGCGGCGCTCGAGATAGGTCTCTTCGCGCGCGATTACGCCGTAGCGCAGGATGGCGATGAGAGGCAACGCGAAGATGAGAACCCAGAGGCTGCGGGCGGCGGTGCCGATGCCGGCATAAAGCAGAAGCATGCCGACGTAGATCGGATTGCGGCTCCAGCCGTGGATGCCGCTTGTGACCAGCGCGCGCACGGGCTGGTTGGAGGGCACTGGCGTGCCCGCGCGCGAAAAATTGCGCGCTCCCGCGGCCATGATCGCAACGCCGGTCAGGATCAAGGCTCCGCCTCCGATGGAACAGATCAGTCCTGCCTGCGGGTACGAGAGCGGCAAAGGCAGCAGCCGATCCAGGGCGAAGCCAAGGGCAAGGCAGGCGACGTAGAGAAAGGGTGGGCGCCGGATGCCGCTCGCCACTGCCGTGTCGGATGACAACATGGGTGTCATTCTGAGGTATTGACAACAACGGTGTCAATACACAAGATGGCAGCAATGCCACCAAGGAAAACAACGCGCAAGGGCGAGGCGGTCGCGGACCTGATGCTCGAGGTCGCGCAGTTCTTCTTTCGAATCCGCGCCTTGGGCCAGAGAAGCGGGCTCATCACGAGCTGGGGCGGCGGTGCCTTCGGATTGCTGCGCAGCCTGGCGCTGATCGGCCCCCTCACGGTGCCGCAGATCGCCGAGATGCGCCCGACCAGCCGCCAGCGCATGCAGCGGCTCGCGGACGAGCTGGAGGCAGAGGGGCTGGTCGAGTTCATCGACAATCCGAGCCATCGCCGATCGAAGCTGGTACGCCTCACTCGCAAGGGCGAGGCGCGCTACTGCGAGTTGAGTGCGCGCTTCCTGACGATCGCGTCCACCATGGGCGCCGAACTGAGCGAGATGGACATCCGCAAGGCCACCGGGATCGTGCGCCAGCTCAGCGAAGAGGCGAAGGGAACAGCGGGTTAAGCCGAAACGCTCTCCACGAGCGCGAGCAAACCCTGCAGCAGGGCAGTAGGCGACGGCGGACAGCCCGGGATATGCAGGTCGACGGTGAGCACCGCCGACACCCCGCCGACACAGGCCGCGCTGCCGGCAAAGACGCCGCCGTTGCGGGCGCAGTCGCCGACCGCGACGACCCATTTCGGGTCCGGTGTGGCGCGGTGCGTGCGCTCGAGCGCCTCGCGCATGTTGGCCGTGACCGGCCCGGTCACCAGCAGCACATCGGCATGGCGCGGCGAGGCGACGAAACGCAGGCCGAACCGCTCCAGGTCGTAGACGATGTTGTTCAGCGCATGGATTTCGAGCTCGCAGCCGTTGCACGAACCGGCGTCGATCTCGCGAATCGACAGCGTGCGGCCGAGCCGCGCGCGCGCAACCCGGTTCACCTGCGCAGCAAGCTCGGCCAGCGCCGCGTCATCGGCGGCGGGGGCCACCTCGGTCAGCGGCCCGCGGACCAGGTTCTTGAACAGCAGCTTAAAGGTCATGGCCTGAATACGAGCAGTTGAAGGATTTGTTGCAGAGCGGGAAGTCGGCCACGATGTTGCCCTCGATCGCCGCCTCGAGCAGCGGCCACTGGAACCACGATGGATCGCGCAGGTGACAGCGCTCGACCCGGCCGTCAGCGCCGAGGCGGACCCAGGCAAAAATGTCGCCGCGAAAGCCTTCGACCAGCGCCATGCCCTCGCCGGCGGTCGCGGAAACGGGGTTGCAGATCGCGCCGGTGGGCGCCTGCGCGAGGATCTGCTCGACGAGCGCCAGGCTCTGTTCCACCTCGAGGATGCGAATCCACACGCGCGCGTTCACGTCGCCGGCCTGGACCGACGGCACCTCGAAGCGCAGCTGGTCGTACGGTGCATAGCCCGGGGCGCGCCGCGCATCGAAATGGCGGCCGGAGGCGCGGCCGACGTAGCCGCCGGCAGCGAATTGCTGCGCGAGTGCCAGTGAAACGACGCCGGTGCCGACGGTGCGGTCCTTCAGCGATGCCGTGTTGTCGTACAGGTCGACGAGATCGGGAAAGCGGTTGCGCAAGAATCCGACCAGCGCGATGACGAGCGCGGCGCCATCGGCCGTCAGGTCGCAGCGCATTCCGCCGGGGACAATGACGTCCATCATCAGGCGGTGCCCGAAGCAGGCGTTCGAAGTGCGCAGCACCTGCTCGCGCAGCAGGCCGCAGCTGGCGTGCATGATGCTGAACGACGCGTCGTTGCACACGGCGCCGATGTCGCCCAGGTGGTTGGCCAGCCGCTCGAGCTCGGCCGCGAGCGCCCGCAGCCAGACCGCGCGCGGCGGGACCGCCGCGCCGAGCGCCTGCTCGCTGGCTTGCGCGAATGCCAGCGCGTAGGCGACCGTGCTGTCGCCGGAAACGCGGCCGGCCAGGGTCGCGGCGCGCGCGAGCGAGGCGCCGCGCATGAGGGCGTCGATTCCCTTGTGCGCATAGCCGAGCCGCTGTTCCAGGCGCACCACGGTCTCGCCGTTGACGGTAAATCGGAAGTGGCCCGGCTCGATGATGCCGGCGTGCACCGGACCGACGGGGATCTGATGCAGGCCTTCGCCTTCGGCGGGCAGGAACGGGTAAGGCGCGCGGTGATGCAGCCAGGGCCGCGCATCCGGCGCGCCTTCGGCCTCGAGCTCCGCGACATCGCGCATCGCGCGCTCGAGCCGGATCGCCGGTGGATGGAACCGGCCGACGGAGGGGAAGCGACCGGCCTCGCAGGGCAGGCGCAGCACGCGCACGGCGGGCGTGGCGTTGTCCAGCACCGCCATGTGTGCGCTGCCCGGCTCGCCCCACAGGCTGAGGAGCGACAGTTGCCCGGCGCGCAGGCGGCCGGCGGTCTGCTCCCAGGCCTGGCGGTCCACCAGCGAAGGCGCCCAGTCCATGTCAGTTCAACAAGGTGGCCACGTACTGGAACCACGAAACCAGTGCCGGCGGCAGCCAGATTCCAGCCACCAGCACCAGCGCGAGATGCAGGCCCACCGGCAAGAACGAAGCCTGCGACGGGTCGTTGCGCCCGTCCGGCTCGCCGAACGCCAGGCCGTTCAGGCGCAAGAGCAGCGCGCCGAGCGCCACCAGCAGGCTCAGGCCGAGGATGATGGCGAGCGCCGGGGCGCGCGCGAAGGTGGAGGTGATGATCAGGAATTCGGTCATGAAGATGCCGAGCGGCGGCAGCCCGGCGATCGCCACCACGCCCACCACCAGGCTCCAGCCGAGCACCGGGTGCGAGACGGTGAGGCCGCGGATGTCGGCCATGCGTTGCGTGCCCTTCACCTGCGCGATGTGGCCGACGCAGAAGAAGATCGCCGACTTGGTCAGGCTGTGCAGCGCCATGTGCATGAGGCCGGCGAAGTTGGCGAGCGTGCCGCCCATGCCGAAGGCGAAGGTGATCACCCCCATGTGCTCGATCGACGAGTAGGCGAACAGGCGCTTGATGTCCTGGCGCCGGTAAAGCATGAACGAGGCGAAAACCACCGAGAGCAGGCCGAGCGTCACCATCAGCGGCCCAGGCGCGAGCGCGGCGGGATTGGCCGACATGATGCTCTTGAAGCGCAGCACCGCGAACAAGGCCACGTTGAGCAGCAGGCCGGATAACACCGCCGAGATCGGCGTCGGGCCTTCCGCGTGGGCGTCGGGCAGCCACGCATGCAGCGGCACCAGCCCGACCTTGGTGCCATAGCCGAGCAGCAGGAACACGAACGCGAGGTTGAGGAACGCCGGATCGAACTCCGCGGCGCGCTCCACCAGCACGTTCCACGCCATCGCGTCGAGCCCCTCGCCGACGGTCGAGCGCGCGGCGAGGTAGACCAGGATGGTGCCGAACAGCGCGAGCGCGATCCCGACGCTGCCGAGCAGGAAGTACTTCCACGCCGCCTCGAGCGCCGCCGGCGTGCGATAGATGCCGACCATCACCACGGTGGTGAGCGTCGCCAGCTCCACCGCCACCCACATCAGCCCGACGTTGTTCGACAGCAGGGCGAGGTTCATGCCGAACATCAGCATCTGGTACATCGCGTGATAGAAGCGCAGATACTTCGGCGTCAGGTGGCCGGTCTCCAGCTCGTGCGCGATGTAGCTGGCGCTGAACACGCTGGTGGTGAAGCCAACCAGGGTGCTGAGAATGATGAATACCGCGTTCAGGTCGTCGACGATCAGGTAGGGGCCGGGCGCCGGGCGCTCGATCAGCAGCAGCAGCGCGCAGACGAAGGTGAGGAACGAGGCGAAGACGTTGAGCCAGGCGCCTTTGCGGTCGTCCGGCAGCAGGGCGAGCAGCCCGGCGCCCAGTCCCGGAATGACCAAAATTGCGGCGAGCACCAGCGCCCCGGGGTCGCTCACGGCTGCTCGCCCCGGTGCTCGTGCAGCAGATGGATGTCCACGGTCTCGAAGCGCTCGCGGATGCGGAACAGGAAGATGCCGATCACGATCAGCGCGACCAGGATGGAGAACGCGACGCTGATTTCCACCACCAGCGGCATGCCCTTGGCCGCGGTGGCGGCGAGGATCAGCCCGTTCTCGATCGACATGAAGCCGATGACCTGGCTCACGGCGTTGCGCCGCGAGATCATCATCAGCAGCCCGAGCAGGATCACCGACAGCGCGAACGACAGGTCTTCGCGCGCCAGCGTGCCGGCCTGCGCCGTGATCGGCAGCATCACCATGATGGAGAGCGCGATCAGGCCGATGGCGGCGAGCATGGTGAGGCCGATGCTGACCACCGGCTCGATGGTGCGGTGGATGCCGAGGCGCACCACCATGCGGCGCAGCGCGACGGGGATCACCACTGCCTTGATCACCAGCGCGATCGCCGCGGTGATGTAGAGGTGCGGCGCTTGCTGGATGAACGCCTGCCAGGCGACCGACAGCGACACCACCAGCGCATGCAGCGCGAAGGTGTTGATCAGCCCGGTCATGCGGTCCTGGTACAGCAGCATGACGCTGACCAGCACCAGGCCGCCGGCGAACAGGTGAGCGATGTCGAGGGCGAGCGGGCTGATCATGCGAGGCGCGACACGAAGCGCAGCAGCGCCGCCAGCACGCCGAGCATCAGCGCCGCGCCGAGGAAGTCCGAGTAGCGGAACACGCGCATCTTGGCGATCGCGGTCTCGAACACCGCGAGCAGGAAGCCGGCGACGGCGAGCTTGGCGATGTAGATCGCCACGCCGGCCAGATAGGCGAGCGCGCCGTCGCCGGAGGCGGCGATCCCCCAGGGCGCGAACACGCAGCCGATCACCGAGACGTACAGCAGCAGCTTGACGAACGACGCCAGCTCGATCAGCGCCAGGTGGCGGCCCGAGTACTCGAGGATCATCGCCTCGTGCACCATGGTGAGCTCCAGATGGGTCGCCGGGTTGTCGATGGGAATGCGGCCGTTTTCGGCGATCGCCACCATGACCAGCGCGACCAGCGCCAAGGCGAGCGACACGCGCAGGCCGACGTCGGGACCCTGCATGAACGCGGCGATCGACGAGAGCTGCGTGGAGCCCGCGAGCAGCGAGAGCGTGAACACCACCATCAGCATCGCCGGCTCGGCGAGCGAGGCGATCATCATCTCGCGGCTCGAGCCGATGCCGCCGAAGCTGGTGCCGACGTCGAGGCCGGCGAGCGCGAGCATGAAGCGCGCGCTGCCGAGCAGGGCGACGATGGCGATCATGTCCGCCGCGTAGCTGAACAGCAGCCCGGTGGCGAACGTCGGCACCAGCGCCGCGCCGACCCAGGTCGCGGCGAACACGAGGTAGGGGGTGGCGCGAAATACCCAGGAGGCCGAATGCGCCAGCACCACTTCCTTGCGCAGCAGCCGCAGCAGGTCGCGGTACGGCTGCAGCAGCGGCGGTCCCTTCCGGCCGACGAGCCGCGCCTTGAGCGTGCGCACGTACCCCGCGAGCAGCGGCGCGAGCGCCAGCACCACCATCATCTGGCCGAGCTGCACGAACGCGTCGAGGATCATTGCCATACGGTGAGCACCATCAGCAGCGCCACCAGCGCGCCGAACACCAGGGTCAGGTAGCCGCGGATGGTGAGGAACTGCAGCCGGTTGAGCCGCTCGGCGGCAAAGCCGACCAGCCTCGCCGTCGGCTGATAGAGCACCTCCCAGGGGACGTCGCGCAGCACTACCCGAAGGCGCGCCGGCCGGGAATCGCCGGGCGGGGGCAGATCGACCTCCTCGCTCGCCCGAAACACCACGCTGCCGAACACGCGGCGGATCGGCTGCGAAAGGCTGGCCGCGCTGTACTGCGTCGCCGGGCTCGCATCCGGAAAGCCGCAGTCCCACGCGGCGGCGCGGCGGCTCGCCGCCGACGCCCAGCGGTGGATCACCTCGGCGCCGAGGCCGGCGGCGAGGGCGATGAAGAAGAACAGCAGCAGTCCGTTATAGGAGCTGCGGCTCTGCGCGATCGGCACGATCGTCAGCCAGTCGAGCTCGTGCTGGCGCGGCAGGCTGGTTCCGGTCAGGGTCTGGATGATCGGGGCGAGCGCGTCGATGAAATAGCCCGGCAGGATGCCGGCCAGCAGGCACAGCGCGGCGAGCGTCAGCATCGCCGCCTGCGACCAGCGGTCGGTCTCGCCCGCCTCCGCGGCGAGCGGCGTGCGCGGCCGGCCGAGGAACGTGATGCCGAAAGCCTTGACGAAGCAGGCCGCGGAAAGCGCGGCCGACAGCGCGAGCAGGGCGCCGACCGCGGGCACGAGGAATTTCAGCAGCCATTGCGGCAGCGCCGGGCTGAGCAGGATCGCCTGGAAGGTGAGCCATTCGGACACGAAGCCGTTGAACGGCGGCAGCGCCGAGATCGCAGCCGAGCCGATGAGGAAGGCGAACGCGGTGCGCGGCATGCGATGGATCAGCCCGCCGAGGCGCTCCATGTCGCGCTCGCCGGTGGCGCCGAGCACCGCGCCGGCGCCGAAGAACAGCAGGCTCTTGAACAGCGAGTGATTGAAAACGTGCAGCAGCGCCGCGGTAAGCGCGAGCGCCGCCGCACCGGTCATCGCGTTCGCCTCGAAGGCCAGCGAGAGGCCCAGGCCGATGAAGATGATGCCGATGTTCTCCACCGTGCTGTAGGCGAGCAACCGCTTGAGGTCGCTCTGCATCAGCGCGTACAGCACGCCCAGCGCCGCGGTGATGCCGCCGAGCAGCGGCACCACGGCGCCCCACCACCAGGCCGGCGGCCCGAGCAGGTCGAAGACGATGCGGACGAACCCATAGACCGCGACCTTGGTCATCACGCCGCTCATCAGCGCCGAGACATGGGTCGGCGCCGCCGGGTGGGCGAGCGGCAGCCAGACGTGCAGCGGCACGAGGCCGGCCTTGGAGCCGGCGCCGATCAGCGCCAGCACCAGGACCACCGCGGCGGCCGTGGCCGGCGGCGGCACCAGGCGAATTTCATCGAAGGTGTAGCCGCCCAGCGGGCCGGCGAGCAGGCCGAGCGCGAGAAGCAGCGCCAGGGTGCCGAAGCTCGCCATCAGCAGGTAGAGATACCCGGCCGCGGCATTGCCCGGGCGGCGATGGTGCGCCATCACCAATGCCCAGGACGAGAGCGACATCAGCTCCCAGGCGAAGAGGAAGGTGAACGCGTCCGCGGCGATCAGCACGAGGTTCATGCCGCCGAGAAACGCCGGGAAAAACGGCAGGACGCGGCCGGGCGACTCCTCGTGGCGACCGTAGCCGAGGCCGAACAGGCTGGCCCCGGCGCCGCCGAGGTTGATCACCACCAGGAAAAACGCCGACAGCGCGTCGAGCTCGAAACGCGCGCCCAGCCAGGGCAGGCCGACCGGCAGGCTCGCCTTACCGCCGAACGACGCGGGCGCGAGGAGCGAGGCGCCCGCGATTCCCAGCGCGACGAGCGTGACGCCAAGCGAGATGCCGTAGACCAGCGTGGTGGCGGCGTGTGGCCGCCGCGCCAAGGCGAGGGCAGCCACGGCGGCGCCAAGGAGCGCGGCGATGCACCACAACAGGCTTTCGAGCGCCACGGGTCTCTCGTCAGCCTCTTTTCTTCAGACGGATACCGCGGCCGCCGCCGTCGCTCGTCGCGCCTTCGTTGATCAGCTCGATGCCGAGGCGCTCCAGCGCCGCAATCAGCTTCATCAGCGACTCGACGTTGCCACGCACCACGCCGTCGCTCGCCTCCATTCTCTGGATGGTCGGCAGGGACAGGCGCGCCGCCTTGGCCAGCGCGCGCTGGTCGATGCCGGCGAGGGCGCGGGCAGCCCGCAATTGACGCGACGTCAGCATATGAAAAGCGTTAGTTAGTAAGTAATATAGATGATAACTGATGTTCTGTATATCAGGAGCATAATAGCCGCGTATGCCGTACTCGGTCGAAGGCAAGCTCGTCGTCGCCATTTCCTCGCGGGCGCTGTTCGACTTCGAGGAGGAAAACCGGGTGTTCGAGAACGACGGCGAGGACGCGTACATTGCCCTTCAATACGGCCGTCTGGATGTTTGCGCGCGGCCCGGGGTTGCCTTCCCCCTGGTGAAGAAGCTCCTCGGCTTCAATACCGCGCAAGCGCAGCGCGTCGAAGTCGTGGTGTTATCGAAGAACGACCCGGTGTCCGGCCTGAGGATCTTCCGCTCCGCGAAGCAGGCCGGCCTGCAGATCGAGCGCGGCGTCTTTACGCGTGGACGCACGCCCTATCGCTACCTGGAGCCGCTCAAGGCCAATCTGTTCCTGTCGGCGAACGAGGGCGACGTGATGAGCGCGCTCGACGCCAAGTGTCCGGCGGCCCGCGTCTATCCGGAGTCGGCGCAAGCGGCAAGCCGCCACGCGGACGAGCTGCGCATCGCCTTCGACGGCGACGCGGTGCTATTTTCGGACGAAGCCGAGCGCGTCTACCAAACCGACGGCCTGGATGCGTTCACCAAGCACGAGATGGCGAAGGTGCTGCAACCGCTGCTGCCGGGTCCGTTCAAGCCGCTGCTCGAAGCGCTGCACCGCTTGCAAGCTGCGGCGGGCACCGATGTGCCGATCAAGGTTCGCACCGCGCTGGTAACCGCCCGCAGCGCGCCCGCCCATGAGCGCGCCATCCGCACCCTGATGGAATGGAATGTCGCCGTCGACGAGCTCATGTTCCTCGGCGGGCTGGACAAAGGCGAGTTCCTGCGCGCATTCGAGCCGGACTTCTACTTCGACGACCAGCGCGGGCATGTGGACTCGGCCCGCTTGCACGTGGCGGCGGGCCACGTGCCGTTCGGGGTCGCCAACATCCGCTAGATTCTTCCCTCCTCGACGGCGTGGCACGCCACGTGGTCGAGGAACTTCGGCGCCTCCACGCGGCAACGCTCGTTGGCGTGCGGGCAGCGCGGGTGGAAGGCGCAGCCGGACGGCGGGGCGAGCGGGTTGGGCACTTCGCCGGCGACCGGCGTGCGCGCTTTGCCGCTCATCTGCAGATCGGGGACCGCATCGAGCAGCATGCGCGTGTACGGATGGCGCGGGCGCCTGAACAGCTCGGCTGCGCTCGCGAGCTCGACCAGGCGGCCGAAGTACATGACCCCCACGCGATCGGCCACCAGCGAGACCACGGCCAGGTTGTGCGAGATGAAGACGTAGGTGAGGCCCAGGCGATCCTGCAGGTCGGCCATGAGGTTGAGGATCTGCGCCTGGACCGAGACGTCGAGCGCCGAGGTCGGCTCGTCGCAGATCAGCAGGTCGGGCTCGCCGGCGAGCGCGCGGGCGATCGAGATGCGCTGGCGCTGGCCGCCGGAGAACTCGTGCGGATAGCGCTCGGCGTCGTCGGGCGAAAGGCCCACCTGGCGCAACAGATCGCCCGCGTCTCTTTTCTTTTCGAGGAACATCATCGGCTCCTCGATGATCCGGCGTACGCGCCAGCGGGGGTTCAGGCTGGCGTAGGGGTCCTGGAAGATCATCTGCATGCGGCGGCCGCGGAACTCGACCTGGCCTTCGCTCGCGGCGTGCAGCCCGACGATGAGCCGTGCCACCGTCGACTTGCCGCAGCCCGATTCGCCGACCAGCGCCAAGGTTTCTCCTTTGGTGACTTCAAACGAGACGCGATCCACGGCACGCAACAGCCGGCGCGGCTCGCCCTCGAGCACGCGGTTGAGCCACGGGCGCGAAACGTCGAAATCCCGGCTGACGGATTCGAGCTTAAGCAGATGCATGGAGCCAGCAGGCAGCTCGACTGGTACCGGCGTTCAGCAGGTCCGGGCGCTCGACGACGCAGCGCGCGAAGCGCCGCGGGCAGCGTGGGTTGAAGGCGCAGCCGGGCGGGATCGCATTCAGGCGCGGCATTGCGCCGTCGATCTGCACAAGATGCTTTTGTTCAGAAGAAATTCGAGGGATGGAGCCCATCAACCCTACGGTGTACGGGTGGCGCGGCGCGTGGATCACCTCGCGCACCGGGCCGATCTCGGCCAGACGGCCGGCGTACATCACGGCGACGCGGTGCGCGGTCTCCGCGATGACGCCCATGTCGTGGGTGATGAGCATCACGGCGGCGCCGCGCTCGGCGGCGAGGCGCTTGAGGAGCGCGATGATCTGCGCCTGGATCGAGACGTCGAGCGCGGTGGTGGGCTCGTCGGCGATCAGCAGGCGCGGCTCGGCGGCGAGGGCGAGCGCGATCACCACGCGCTGTCGCATGCCGCCGGAGAAATGGTGCGGATAGTTGCCGTAGCGCGCTTCGGGCGCCGGGATGCCGACTTCCCGCAATAGCGATAGGGCGCGCTCCCGCGCTGCCCGTGGAGAGACATCCAGATGCGTCAGGATCGTTTCCTCGAGCTGCTGGCCGATCGTATAGAGCGGGTTGAGCGAGGTGAGCGGGTCCTGGAAGATGACGCCGATGCGACGGCCGCGAATGCGCCGCAGCTCCTCGTGCGGCAGGTTGTCGATGCGCCGGCCCTCGAGGCGCACTTCGCCCGCGGCGATGCGGCCCGGGGGGTCGAGCAGGCCGATCACCGCCATGCCGGTAATGGACTTGCCGGCGCCGGATTCGCCCACCACGCCGAGCACCTCGCCGGGCGCGATGGAGAAGGAAACGTCGTCGACCGCGGTCAATGTTCCGCGCCGGGTCGGAAACTGCACCTTTAGATGCTCAACTTCCAGGATCATCGCAGCCGGGGGTTGAGGGCATCGCGCAGCCAGTCGCCGAGCAGGTTGACCGACAGCACCAGGATGACGAGCGCCGCGCCCGGGAACACGGTGATCCACCATTCGCCGGAGTAGAGGAACTCGTTGCCGACGCGGATCAGCGTGCCGAGCGAGGGCCGGGTGGCCGGCACGCCGACGCCAAGAAAGGAAAGCGTGGCCTCGGTGATGATCGCGGTGGCGATGTTGATGGTCGCCAGCACGAGCACCGGCCCCATCACGTTCGGCAGCACGTGCGACAGCATGATGGCGAGCGGACGGCGGCCGATGACGCGCGCCGCCTGCACGTACTCCTTCTCGCGCTCTACCATGGTCGAGCCGCGCACGGTGCGCGCGTAGTGCACCCAGCCGGCGAAGCCGATGGCGAGGACCAGGACCGGGATGGCGATGTCGTCGTGGCGCTCGGTCGGCAGGGCGACGCGCGCCACGCCGTCGATGAGCAGCGCGATCAGGATCGCCGGGAACGAAAGCTGCACATCCGCCACGCGCATGATCAACGCGTCCAGCCGGCCGCCGAGATAGCCCGACAGCAGGCCGAGGGACACGCCCAATACCAACGCCAGGGCGACGGACGCCAGACCGACGCCGAGCGAGATGCGCGCGCCATGCATGATGGTCGACAGGATGTCGCGGCCCTGGTTGTCGGTGCCGAAGAGGTACGCGCGTTCGCCGCCCTCGATCCAGGCCGGCGGCTTGAACGCCGCGTTCAGGTCAAGCGCGGCGGCGTCGAACGGGTTCTGCGGGGCAAGCCAGGGAGAGAACATCGCCGCGCCGACACAGACCAGTGTCAGCGCGGCGGCGATCATGGTGACCGGCGACCTGCGGAAGCTCCACGCGAGATCGTGGTCCCACAGTCTTCGAAGAATCAACTGCCGCCATCAACCCGCGCGTAGCGCGACTCCGGCCGGTCATCCGCCTTGTGCACCGTGGTGACGCTCTTCTTCATCGCCCACGGCCGCAGCTGATGGTGGATCGGCACGTAGTAGTGCTGGTCTCGCGTCGCAATCAGGCCCTCGCGCAGCAGCGCGTCGCGCGCGCGCGGATCGGTGGCGATCTTGATCGCGTCGATCGTGGTATCGAGCTTCGGGTCGCTGATGCGGCCGAGGTTGAAGTTCCCCTCCGCGCCGCCGGTCTTGGTGCGCACCAGCGACTGCAGCGAGTACTGGGCGTCGAAGGTCGCCACGCCCCAGCCGAGCAGGTAGGCGCTCGAGTCGAAGTTCTGGATCTTGGCGATGAAGGTGGCGAACGGCATCGAGTTCAGCCGCGGCTTGAAGCCGGCCTTGGACCACATGCCGATCAGCGCCTGGCAGATCTTCTCGTCGTTGACGTAGCGGTTGTTCGGACAGTCGAGCGCGAACTCGAAACCGTCCGGATAGCCGGCCTCGGCGAGCAGCTTCTTCGCGGCGGCGGGATCGGGCTTCATCACCACGTCAATGTCCTTGGAATGACCGTGCACCCCCGGCGCCACCATGATTCCCGCCGGGATCGACAGGCCGCGCATCACCACGCGCTTGATCGCCTCGCGGTCGACCGCCAGGTTCATCGCGCGCCGCACCCGAATGTCCTGGAACGGGTTCTTGCCCTTGACGTTCGAGTATTTCAGCTCGCTGTTGTGCTGATCCATGCCGATGAAGATGGTGCGCACCTCGTGGCCGTCGAGCACCTTCACCTTGCTTTCCTTGCGCAGGCGGTCGACGTCCTGCACCGGCAGATCGGTGACCAGATCGACGTCGCCGGCGAGAAGCGCGGAGACGCGGGTGGCGTCCGACTTGATCGGGTTGTAGACCACGTCAGTCACGTTGCCGTCGAGCTTGCCCCACCAGTCCTTGTTCTGCACGAAGACGATCTGCTTGTCGGGCTCCCAGCCCTTGATCAGGTACGGGCCGGTGCCGTTGGTGTTGCGCGAGGCGAAGGTTTCTTCCTTCTTCGCGTAGTCCTGGACGTTCTGCGAGCGGTTCTTTTCCGACCATGACTTGCTCATGATGCGGAAGTCGACGATGTTGCGCAGCAGGATCGGCACCGGGCCGGAGAGGATGAAGTCGACCGTGTAATCGTCGATCTTGACGATCTCCTTCACGCCGGTGACGTAGATCTGCATCGTGCCCTGCTTCTGCTGGATGCGGCCGAAGGAGAACACCACGTCATCGGCGGTGAACGGGCTGCCGTCGTGGAACTTGACGCCCTTCCGCAGGTTGAAGCGCCATTGCGTGTCCGACATCTGCTTCCAGCTCACCGCCAGCGAGGGCTCGGCCTGGTACTGCTTGTTGTAGCGGGTAAGCCCTTCGTAGGTGTGCTGCATCACGGCGTTGGTGGTGGCGTGGTTCTGCGAATGCGGGTCGAGCGTGATGACGTCGTTCTGCGCGGCCCATTTCAGGTTGACCGCGTAGGCCGGCAGTGCCGCCAGCGCCAACAGCAACAATAGTTTTCTCATGATCTCCTCCTTTATTTGACCGGCAAGGCTTCCTCCACCAGCGAGGCCAGGTAGCCGGCCCCGAGCGGAATCACCTCGTCGTTGAAATCGTAGTTCGGATTGTGCAGGAAACACCCGCCGGGAGCGCCGCCTTGGCCGAGAAACACATAGGCGCCAGGGCGGGCCTGCAGCATGTAGGAAAAGTCCTCACCGCCCATGGTGGGCTCGTGCTCGGTGATCACGTTTCCCTTGCCGAACAGGTGCTCGCCGACGCGCGCGGCGAACTGCGCCTCGCGCGCGCTGTTGATGGTTGCGGGGTAGCCGCGGCTGTAAGTGACTTCAGCGGAAACACCGAGGCCGGCGCCCACGTTGGTCACGATCTCCCGCAGCCGCTTCTCGGCCAGGTCGCGCGTCTCCGGACGGAAGCTGCGCACCGTTCCGACCATCTTGACGTGGTCGGGCACCACGTTGAACGCGCCGAGCTGGCTGGTCTGCATCGAGCAAATGCTGACCACCACCGCGTCCACCGGGCTGACGTTGCGGCTCGCAATGGTCTGCAGCGCCGTGATGACCTGGGCCGCCGCCACCACCGGATCGGTGACCAGATGCGGCATGGCCGCGTGCCCGCCGCGGCCGCGCAGCGTGATTTGCACTTCGTCGGTGGCGGCCATCACCGGCCCGGCGCGGACCGCCATTTGCCCCGCCGGCAGGCCTGGCCAGTTGTGCACGGCATAGACCTCGTCCGCAGGGAATCGCTCGAACAAGCCCTCCTGCACCATGACCTGCCCGCCGCCGCCGCCTTCCTCCGCGGGCTGGAAGATCACGTACGCGGTGCCGTCGAAGTTGCGCGTCTCCGCGAGGTAGCGCGCCGCGCCCAGCAGCATCGTGGTGTGGCCGTCGTGGCCGCACGCATGCATGCGCCCCTCATGAACTGACTTGTGCGGAAAGCCGTTCTGTTCGTGCATCGGCAGGCAGTCCATGTCGGCACGCAGGCCGACGCCTTTTCCGCCCTTGGTCTTGCCCGGGATGACACCGACCACGCCGGTCTTGGCGAGCCCGACGTGGGTCTCGATGCCGAGCTTGCGCAAGTACTCCGCCACGAGACCGGAAGTTCTTTGCTCATTGAACGACAGCTCCGGATGCGCATGGAGATCGCGCCGGATCGCGGTGAGCTCGGGATGAAAGCGGCGGATGCGGTCGACGGGGCTGGTCATGTGGGTTTCAGGCGCAGGCGGGGGTCGACGGCATAGTAAAGGAGATCGACCGTCAGGTTGATCACGACGAAGAACAGCGCGATCAGGCATAGGTAAGCGGCCATCACCGGCACGTCGGCGACCGTGACCGCCTGGATGAAGAGCAGCCCCATGCCGGGCCACTGGAACACGGTTTCGGTGATGATGGCGAAGGCGATGATCGCGCCCAGCTGCAGCCCGGTGATGGTGATCACCGGTACCAGCGTATTCTTGAGCGCGTGGCCGAAATGCACGGCCCGATCGGTCAGTCCCCGGGCGCGCGCGAAGCGGATGTAGTCGGTGCGCAGCACCTCCAGCATCTCCGAGCGCACCAGGCGCTGGATCAGCGTCATCTGAAAAAGGCCGAGCGTGATCGCCGGCAACACCAGCGCCTTGAGGCCCGAGCCGGTGAGCAGGCCGGTGCTCCACCAGCCGAGCTGCACGGTATCGCCGCGGCCGAACGACGGCATCCAGCCGAGCTGCACCGAGAACACGAGGATCAGCAGGATGCCGATGAGGAAGGTGGGCAGCGACACGCCGGCGAGCGACACCGCGAGGAGGATGTGCGAGAGCCAGGAATTGCGCTTCAGCGCGGTGTAGACGCCCATCGGGATGCCGAGGACCAGCGCGAACAGCGCGGCGGCGATCGACAGCTCCAGCGTCGCCGGCAGCCGCTCGACGATCAGCTTCGACACCGGTTGCACCTGCCGCAGGCTCAAGCCGAATTCGCCCTGCATCGCGTTGCCCAGGAAGCGCAGGTATTGGATGTAGAACGGGCGGTCCAGCCCCAGCACCGCCGTCACCTCGGCGCGCTGCTCGGCGGTGGCGTCCTGTCCCAGCATGAACGCCACCGGGTCGCCGACGAAGCGGAACAGCGAGAACGCGATCAGCCCGACGGTCAGCATGACCAGGACCGCCTGGGCAATGCGGCGCAGGATGAACGCAGCCATTTTGAGAGAATGGTACCCCATGTCTTTTGCGGACAATGTCATCGGCTGGCAGCGCCAGCACGGCCGACGCAACCTGCCGTGGCAGGGCACGCGCGACCCTTACCGCATCTGGTTGTCGGAAGTGATGCTCCAACAGACGCAGGTGAGCGCGGTGATTCCTTACTACGAGCGTTTCCTGGCCACCTATCCGACGGTGAAGGCGCTCGCCGCGGCGTCGGAGGACGAGGTCCTGCGGCTATGGAGCGGACTGGGCTACTACGCGCGGGGCCGCAACCTCCACAAAGCTGCTGTGGAGATCTCTCAAAGTGGATTTCCCACGACTGCAGAAACCATTGCCGAGCTGCCCGGCGTCGGGCGATCTACCGCGGCCGCCATCGCGGTGTTCGCGTACGGCGAGCGCGCGGCGATTCTCGACGGCAACGTCAAGCGTGTGCTGTCGCGACGTTATGGGGTTCACGACAAAGAACTTTGGCCGCTGGCCGAGCGCCTGCTGCCAAAGCGCGATCTCGAGACGTACACGCAAGGACTGATGGATCTCGGTGCCACCGTGTGCAAGCGCATACCGGATTGCGGCACGTGTCCGGTCAAGGCGCGCTGCATCGCGCGAAAGACCGGCCGTATCGCCGAGCTGCCGGCGCCGCGGGCGAAGAAGGTGCTGCCGTGGAAGCAGATCTCCTGGTTTGTCTTCATCCACCAAGGGAAAATATTGTTGGAGCGGCGGCCATCGGCGGGAATCTGGGGCGGGCTGTGGTGCTTTCCCGAGCGCCGTCCGTCGCGCGGCCGCGTAACGCGCAAGCTGCCGGTGATCGAGCATGGCTTTACCCATTTCCGCCTGCGCATCCAGCCGCTTCTCTGCCGCGGGGTGCCAACGAAATCAGGCTTGTGGGTGGACCTGGACGACGCGCGCCACGCGGCGATTCCGACGCCTGTCAGAAATCTATTACAAGAATTGCCGAGAATCGTGACGCCACGCGGCCGTCCTCAGCGATAGCGCGGCCAGCGCAGCGGTGTGAAGATGCCGGACATCGGTAGGACGCAGCCGCTAGCTGGTTCCTCCGGGATTGCGCCTCAAGCGGCGACCGCAGCGACTACACCTTGTTTGGCCCCGGAATCGACTGAGTGCTCACGAGCGCGTCTAGCTTCTCCAGGCGCGCGCGTCCGTTTTCCGTCTCCAGAAGCGCCTGTTTCGCCTCGAGCGGCAGCGGCAGCAGCTCGGCAAGGCGGGCGCTCACCCACGCGCTCGAATCCAGCCGATGCGGGCGCTCGAGGAGCGCCGGGTGTTGCTCGATCACGCGCTCGAGCAGCTTGGCATAGCGCGCGGCGGCGTCGGGCAGCGGCGCGTCGTCGCCTTCCGGCAGGAGCTCGATGGACGCGCGCACCAAGCCGTCGGCCTGCACGCGCTGGTGCAGGATGCGAAAGCGGCTTTCGCCCCGCGCGGTCACCTGCAGGACGCCCAGCTGCGGCATGTCCCATTCGGCGATGCGCGCGAGGCAGCCGACGCCGACCGGCACCGCCGGCTCGCCGACTTCCTTTCCCTGGTGGATGAGGCACACGCCGAAGGGCGCGTTGTCCCTCAGGCAGGCTTTCGCCATTTCCATATAGCGCTGCTCGAAGATGCGCAGCGGCAGGCGTCCCCCGGGAAAGAGCACGGCGTGCAGCGGGAAGAGCGCGACCTCCTCGCTCAAGGATCTTCTTTCGCCAGCCCGCGGTGGCGGACCAGCACCTGCCAGTCCTTGCGGAAATCGGCGGCCAGTCGCTCGGCGACGTAGACCGAGCGATGGCGCCCGCCGGTGCAGCCGATCGCCACCGTCACCGCGCTGCGGTTCTCGCGCACGATCTCGGGCAGCCAGCGCGCCAGCAAGCCGCGCGCATCCTCCAGCCAGCGCTGCACCGACGCGTCGCGCGCCAGGTAGTCGATGACCGGCGCATCGCGGCCGGTGAACGGTCGGAGCTGCGGGTCGTAGTGTGGATTGGCGAGCATGCGGCAGTCGAGCACCCAGTCCGCGTCGAGCGGGATGCCGTCGCGATAGGCGAACGACTCGAAGAGCAGCGTCAGCGCGCCGGGCCCCAGGCCCAGCAGGTCGCGGATCCAGTTCTGCAGCACGCGCGGCTGCAGGTCGCTGGTGTCGATGCGCTGGCCGAGCGTTGCTACGTCGGCAAGCAGGCTGCGCTCGCGCTCGATGGCCTCCGGCAGCGTCTGCGCGCCGCCCAGCGGATGGCGCCGGCGCGTTTCGGAGAAGCGGCGCAGCAGGCTCGGCGTATTGGCTTCGAGATACAGCAGGCGGCAATCAAAGCCGCGTTCCTTGAGCTTGGCAATGTGCTCCGGCAGCGAGGCGAGCGCCGCGCTGCGCGCATCGACGCTGACGGCGACGCGCTCGTGCCCGGCGTCGCGCAAGAAGTCGACCACCTCGAGCAGCAGCGTGGCGGGCAGATTGTCGACGCAGTAGTAGCCGGCGTCTTCCAGGACCTTGAGCGCGATGCTCTTGCCCGACCCGGAGAGGCCGCTGACGAGGACCAGGCGTGAAGTCAGGGCCTCAGGCACTCCACTCTCGAAGCAGCGTCATTTCTCTCCCTTCTTCATTTCCTGGTTCTGACGCGCGAGGAACTCGGCCATCGAGTCGATCCCGCGCAGCTTGAGAATTTCGTTGCGCACGGCCGCCTCGACCAGCACCGCCAGGTTGCGGCCGGCGGCGACCGGAATGATGACCTTGCGCACGGTGACGCCGAGGATTTCCTCGGTGAGCTCGGAGAGCGGCAGGCGCTCGGTCGGGTCGCGCGCGCCGGGCGAGGGCCGCGCGAGGTGCGCCACCAGCCGCAGCTTCATTTTGCGCCGTACCGCGGTCTCGCCGAAGATGGTGCGGATGTTGAGCACACCGAGCCCGCGCACCTCGATGAAGTCCTTGAGCAGATCGGGGCAGCGTCCTTCCAGCGCGCCGCCGCTGATGCGCGAGACCTCGACCACGTCGTCGGCGACCAGGCCGTGGCCGCGGCTGATCAGTTCGAGCCCGAGCTCGCTTTTGCCAACGCCCGACTCGCCGGTGACCAGCACCCCGAGCCCGAGCACATCCATGAACACGCCGTGCAGCTCGGTGCTCTCGGCGAGCAGCCGGGCGAGGTAGCGGGTGAGCCGCTCGATCACCTGCGGCGCCGGCAGCGGCGAGGTAAACAGCGGCGTCTGCGTGCGCGTCGCCGACTCGACCAGCGCCGCCGGCGGCGCGACGCCGTCGGCGACGATCACCGCCGCGGGGTGCGATTCCAGCAGGCGCTCGACGAAGCCACCGATGATGCCGGCCTCGTAGGCGCCAATAACCTGAATGCTGTTGGGATGGGTGAGGTTCAGGTGGCCGATGAGCGCGGCCGCTTGCGCGGCCTCGCGGCGCACGGCCGTGCCGCCTTCGCGGCCTGCTACCCAGGCGAGCGAAAGCGGCTCGCGGTTGTCGTCATGCAGCCGCGCGACGTTGACCTGCAGCATCCGGTTGCCATGCGGCAATCAGCTGGTAGAGCGCTTCGGCGTCGGCGGCGCGCGCCATCAGCTCGCGCAGCGACTTGTCGGAGAACATCTGCGCCAGCTCGGAGAGGATCTGCAGGTGCTTCTCGGTGGCCTTCTCGGGCACGAGCAGCACGAACACCAGGTTCACCGGGTTGCCGTCCGGCGCGTCGAACGGCACCGGCTGCGCAAGGCGCAGGAACGCGCCGCGCGCCTCCTTCAGCCCCTTGATGCGGCCGTGCGGAATCGCCACGCCCTGGCCCAGGCCGGTGGAGCCGAGGCGCTCGCGCGCGAACAGGCTGTCGAACACCAGGCTGCGCGCCACCCCGTGCTGGTTCTCGAACAGCAGTCCCGCCTGCTCGAACACGCGCTTCTTGCTCGACACCGGCAGGTCGAGCGCGATGTGGGCGGGCGACAGGAGTTTGGCAACGAGGCTCATGCGGCGGCTTATCTATATTCGCTTTTCGTAGAGTTTATCCTTATAGCGCAGGACTTGGCGATCCAGCTTGTCCGCCAGCAGGTCAATCGCCGCATACAGGTCGGCTTCCTCGCTCTCGCAATGTAAATCTTTGCCACGGACATGGAGCGTGACCTCGGCCTTCTGTCCCTGCTTGTTCGCCGTGAGGATGACGTGCGCATCGATCACGTGATCGAAATGGCGCGTGATCCGCGCGATCTTGGATTCGACGTAGCTGCGGATCGCCGAGGTCACTTCGAGATGATGGCCGCTTACCGAAAGGTTCATGGTCTACCTGCGCGGTTCATGGTCATAGCGCCTTTCTCTGGTTCACGGGAGGAATCTGCAGCGATTCTCGATACTTCGCAATGGTGCGGCGCGCGACCACGATACCCTGCTCGCCGAGAATCTGCGAGATGCGCGCATCCGACAGCGGCGCCTTGGTGTCTTCGGCCGCCACCAGCTGCTTGATGAGCGCGCGGATGGCGGTGGAGGAGGCCGCGCCGCCGGCCTCGGTGGCGACGTGGCTGCCGAAGAAATACTTCAGCTCGAAGGTGCCGCGCGGCGTGGCCATGAACTTCTGCGTGGTGACGCGCGAGATGGTGCTCTCGTGCAGGCTTAGGGTCGAGGCGATCTCGCGCAGCACCAGCGGGCGCATCGCCACTTCGCCGTGCTCGAGGAAATGGCGCTGGCGGTCGACGATCGCCTGCGAGACGCGCAGGATGGTGTCGAAGCGCTGCTGCACGTTCTTGATCAGCCAGCGCGCCTCCTGCAGCTGGGACGAGATGCCGGCGCCGCTGCGCGCCGCGGCGGCGAGCTGGGCGTACAGGCTGTTGATGCGCAGGCGCGGCATGGCGTCCGGATTGAGGCTCGCCTTCCACACGTTGCGGCTCTTCTTGACGATCACGTCCGGAATCACATAGCGCGCCTCGAGCTTGGCGAACGCCGAGCCCGGCCGCGGGTTGAGCGCCTGGATCAGGCGCTGCGCCGCGCGCAGCGCGTCGTCGCTGGCGCCGGTGAGGCTTTTCAGGCGCGTGTAGTCGCGCGAAGCGAGCAGCTCGAGATGCTTGCCGACGATCTCGAGGGCGAGCTTGCGCACGCCGTCGTCGGGCAGATTCTTGATTTGCAGCGACAGGCATTCGGCCGGCGTGCGCGCGCCGACGCCGGCGGGCTCCAGCTGCTGCAGGTGGCACAGCGCGATCTGCAATTCTTCCTGCACTGCCCCGGCGTCGTCGGGAAGCGGGGCCGGCAGCATTTCGGCGATCTCCTCCAGCGGCTGCGTCAGATAGCCGTCCTCGTCGAGCGCATCGATCAGCAGCTCGACGTACAGGCGGTCGCGCGCGCCGAGGTTGGTGAGCGTCAACTGACTGCGCAGATGATCGCGCAGCGTGGGCGTGTCCGGCGTGGCATGGGTGCGGTCGCCGTCCTCGTCGTCCTCGGGGCCGCGCCAGTTGGCCGC
This sequence comes from uncultured beta proteobacterium, assembly GCA_963810475.1. GTDB lineage: Bacteria > Pseudomonadota > Gammaproteobacteria > Burkholderiales > SG8-39 > SCGC-AG-212-J23. Next base: position 480,962 of record CAWENY010000017.1, read on the forward strand.
GACTTCGCTTGGCCAGTCGGTCTCCGGCGCCGGGGCCTCGGACGCCGGGGTACTGGAAACCGCCTCCACCGCGTCGGTGGGCGCGCGCGGCGCTTCGTGGTCCCCGGTGGCGTGTCCCTCTCCTTCCTCGCGCTCTAGCGCCGGGTTCTCCATCAGGATGCGCTCGATCTCCTGGTTCAGCTCGACCGTCGACAGCTGCAGCAAACGGATCGACTGCTGCAGCTGCGGCGTCAGCGTGAGGTGCTGCGAGAGGCGGAATTGAAGCGACGGTTTCATTGGAGGCTGCTGCAGTGTGCGCCGGCAAGACTACATGCGGAAGTTCTCGCCCAGATATACCCGGCGCACGCTGTCATTGTAAACAATCTCCTCGGGGTGGCCCGAGGCGAGCACCGCGCCCTCGTTGATGATGTAGGCGCGGTCGCAGATGCCGAGCGTTTCCCGCACGTTATGGTCCGTTATGAGCACCCCGATGCCACGCTCCTTGAGGAACCTTATGATGCGCTGGATGTCGAGCACCGCGATCGGGTCGACACCGGCGAACGGCTCGTCGAGCAGGATGAACGCGGGGCGGGTGCCGAGCGCCCGCGCGATCTCCAGGCGGCGGCGCTCGCCTCCCGAGAGCGAGATCGCCGAGTGGTGGCGCAGGTGGGCGATGTTCAGGTCCTTGAGCAATTCCGCCAGGCGCGACTCGATTTCATCGCTCGCCAGGCCCTGCAGCTCGAGGATCGCCTGCACGTTCTCTTCCACCGTCAGGCGGCGGAACACCGAGTTTTCCTGCGGCAAGTAAGAGATGCCGAGGCGCGCACGGCGGTGGATCGGCAGGTGCGTGAGCTCGCGGCTGTCGAGATGGATGGAGCCGGCGTCGACCGGGATCAGGCCGACGATCATGTAGAAGCAGGTGGTCTTGCCCGCACCGTTGGGACCGAGCAGACCGACCACCTCGCCGCTGGAGACTTCCAGCGACACGTCCTGCACCACGGTGCGCGATTTGTAGCGCTTGCGCAGCCGCTGGGAGCGCAGCTCGCTCATTTCACCGGCAGGTGGTTTTGATTGAATGATGGCTTTGACCCGTCCCTGTTTTTCGCCGCCCTTGCCCGAGCTCACCTGGTAGAAGTCGGAGCGCTGGTCGACGAAGATGTAGTCGCCGGCGACCTCGTCGCCGCCGCGGTTGACGCGCGCCTTGTCGAACAGCTCGATCTTCTGGTTGCGGTCGTCGAGCTCGATGCGCAGCGCCTCGCCCTCCACCCAGATGCCCTCCTTCTCGCCGGGCTTCGCGTCCTGGCGCTGGCGGAAGCGCGCCGGCTTGCCGGTCGCGGTGGCCAGCTGGAAGCCCTCGGCATCCTGGCGCACCACCAGCCGGTCGGCGGTGAGCCGGATGGTCCCTTTGGTGACCACGACGTCGCCCTCGAACACGTTCAGGCGGCGCACGTCGTCGGCGGTCATCTTGTTCGCCTCGACTTGCGTCGGCTTGTCGCGGTCGGCCTTCTCGGCGAGCACCGGGGTCGCCAAGATGGACAACAGGAAAGCGAACCACTTCATTTCTTCGGCGCCTCGAGCGAGTTGAAGCGCGCGGTGACATCCGCGCGCAGCACCAGCTCGCCCGACTCGTTGTTGTACTCCATGCCGCGGCCTTGCAGCAAGCGGCTGCCCTCGACGATCTTGACTTCGCGGTCGGTGCGCACCAGCGAGCGGTCGCGCAGCACATGCAGGAACTCGGTGTTCATGCGCGCTTCCGGGCCGTGCGCCGAGGCTTCGCGCACCAGCTGCACGTCGCCGAACAGGAAGATCTCGTCGCCGTCGCGCGAGAGCTGCCCGCGCTCGGCGCGCACGCTGTAGCGCGGCTCGTTGGGCTTCGACTGCACCACGCGCGGGGCGATCAGGTCGGTGGTGTCGTCGTCGGGGTAGTGCACCATGCGCGCCGCGGACATCATGGTCTCGGCCGCACCCTCGCGGTTGTAGGTGGTGGTGGTGAAGTTGGTCACGTAGTAGTCGGGATCGTGGCGCCGCGCGGATGCCGGCGTTTCGTCCTCGCGTACCGTGCGTTCCAGGTAGAACGTGAGCAGCGCGAGCGCGAGCATCATGCCCAGCGGAAACAGGCGCGTGGTGGAAAACCTCACGCCAGGTCGTTCACGACAGATACTTCCCGAGCGCTTGCTCGAAGGTGCGCTGGGCGCGCATCAGCAGCTCGCACACTTCGCGCACCGCGCCGTGCCCCGCCGCCGCTTGCGCAACGTAGTGCACGCGCGCGCGCACCGCTTCGGGCGCCTCGCGCGGCGCGCAGGCGAAGCCGCAGCGTGTGAGCACCGGCAGGTCGACGAGCTCGTCGCCCATGTAGCCGGCTTGTTGAAGCGTGAGGCGTTGCCGGGCGATCAGCTGCTGGAAGACTTCCAATTTGTCCTCAATGCCCTGGAACACCGTTTCGATGCCGAGCTCGGCGGCGCGCGCCGCCACCGCGGCGGAACGCCGCCCGGAAAGCAGCGCGCAGTCCACGCCGTTCGCCATCAGCATCTTGATGCCGAGGCCATCGTGCGCGGAGAAGCGTTTCAGCTCCTCGCCGCCGGGACCGTAGAGCAGGGTGCCGTCGGTCAGCACGCCGTCGACGTCGAAGATCATCAAGCGCACGCCGCGTGCGCGCTCTTGAAAGCCTTCTTTCAAATCACCTTCGCACGGAAGAGATCGTGCATGTTCAACGCACCGATCAGCGCGCCGCGCTCGTCGACCACCAGCAGCTGGTTGACCTTGTGCTTTTCCATGATCTGCACCGCCTCCACCGCCAGCGCCTCCGCGCGGATGGTGCGCGGCCCGGCGCTCATCAGCTGGTCGATGCGGGCGCCCTTGACTTCGACGCCCTTCTCGAGCGCGCGGCGCAGGTCGCCGTCGGTGAAGATGCCGCGCACCCGCTGCGCTTCGTCCACCACCGCCGTCATGCCGATGCCGCCGCGCGTCATCTCCGACACCGCTTGCATGGCGCTGGCACCGCTTTGCACGCGGGCCACATCCTCGCCGCGGCGCATCACATCCGCCACGTGCACCAGCGCCTGGCGCGGCAGCTGGCCGCGCGGATGACTGCGCGCGAAGTCGTCGGCCGAGAAGCCGCGCTTGTCGAGCAGCGCCACCGCGAGGGCGTCGCCCAGGGCGAGCGCCGCGGTGGTGCTGGCGGTGGGCGCAAGGTTATGCGGGCAGGCTTCCTGCGCCACCGCGGCATCGAGGTGCACGTCGGCCTCACGCGCGAGCGCGGATTCCGGCTTGCCGGTGAGCGCGATCAGCTTGGCGCCGCGGCGCTTCACCAGCGGCACGATCTGCAGCAGCTCCTCGCTCGCGCCGGAATACGAGATGGCGATGAACACGTCGCCGCCCTCGACCATGCCGAGGTCGCCGTGGCTCGCCTCGGCCGGGTGGACGAAGTAGGCCGGCGTGCCGGTGCTCGCAAGCGTGGAGGCGATCTTGCGCGCGATGTGGCCGGACTTGCCCATGCCGCTCACCACCACGCGGCCCTTGCGTTGATGGATGAGATCGACCGCATCGATGAATTTCTGATCGAGCCGCTCGATCAGTGCGCGCACCGCATCGGCTTCGATCGCGAGCACGCGACGCGCGAGCTCCAGCACCGAGCTCGAAGCGATTTTCCCGACGGTGGGAGCCGCCCGTATCATGCGGGGGAGTATAGCCCATGGACCATAGCGCAATGAGTGGACAGGCGGCTCTGCAGGCGGTGCTGATCCTGCTCGCCTCGAGCGTGCTTGCGGTCGCGGCGTGCCGCAGCCTGCGCGTGCCGCCGATCATCGGCTACCTCGCGACCGGCGTCGCCCTCGGCCCGCACGCGCTCGGCGTGGTCTCGGAGGGCGAAGAGATCAACCGCCTTGCCGAATTCGGCGTGGTGTTCCTCATGTTCTCGATCGGCCTGGAATTCAGCCTGACCAAGCTGAAGACCATGCGCCGCCTGGTGTTCGGGCTCGGCGGCGCGCAGGTCGCCGGCACCCTCGCGCTCGCGGTCGGCGGCGCCGCGCTGCTCGGCGCGCCGTGGCAGGCCGGTCTCGCGCTGGGCGGCATCCTCGCCATGTCCTCGACCGCGATCGTGTCGAAGCTGCTGGTGGAGCGCGGCGAGCTCGACAGCGCGCACGGGCGCGAGGTGATCGCGGTGCTGCTGTTCCAGGACCTCGCGGTGGTGCCGCTGCTGGTGCTGATCCCGGTGCTGGGCCAGCCGGCGGACGCGATCGGCCTCGCCATGGCGGCGGCGCTCGCCAAGGCGGCGGCGGCGCTGACGCTCGTCATCGTCGGCGGGCCGCGGCCGATCCGCGCCTGGCTGCGCGCGGTGGCGCGGCGCCGCTCCAACGAGCTGTTCGTGCTCAACGTGCTGCTGATTACGCTGGTGGCGGCTTTCATTACCGCGGCGGCCGGGCTGTCGCTGATCCTGGGCGCGTTCCTCGCCGGCATGCTGATCTCGGAGACCGAGTACCGCTTCCAGGTCGAGCAGGACATCAAGCCGTTCCGCGACGTCCTGCTCGGGCTGTTCTTCGTCACCGTGGGCATGCTGCTCGACCCGCGGCTGGTGGTGGCGCAATTCTGGCTGGTGCTTGCTTTCCTCGCGGTCCTGCTGCTCGGCAAGTTCGCGCTGATCGCCGCGCTGTCGCGGGCCTTCGGCGGCAACACCGGCACGGCGCTGCGCGTCGGCCTCGCGCTCGGGCAGGGCGGCGAGTTCGGCTTCGTGCTCCTGGCGCTCGCCGGCATCGCCGGCATCGCGCCGCGGGAGCTGCTGCAGCCGCTGCTGGCCGCCATGATCCTGTCGATGCTCGCCACGCCGTTCGTCATCGCCGCGAGCGACACGATCGTGCTGCGCCTGTCGCGCTCGGAATGGATGCTGCGCTCCCTCGAGCTGCATCGCGTCGCGGTGCAATCGCTCGAGGCCGAGCGCCACGTCATCATCGTCGGCTACGGCCGCAATGGCCAGCGCCTCGCGCGCCTGCTCGACGCTGAGGGCGTACGCTACATCGCGCTCGACCTCGACCCGGAGCGCGTACGCGAGGCCGTCGCCGGCGGCGACACCGTGGTGTTTGCCGACGGCCTGCGCCCCGAGGCGCTCTCTGCCGCCGGCATCTCGCGCGCGGCGGCGGTGGTGCTGACCTTCGCGGATGCCGCCGCCGCGAAACGCGTCCTCGCCCATCTCCACGAGCTCCATCCCGCCGTGCCGGTGATCGTGCGTGCGCGCGACGAAGCCGACATCGAGCCGCTCACCGCCGCCGGCGCTTCCGAGGTGGTGCCGGAGGCGTTCGAGTCGGGGCTGATGCTCGCTTCGCACACGCTGGTGTGGGTCGGCGTGCCGCTCAGCCGGGTGATGCGGCGCGTGAGCCAGGTGCGCGGCGAGCGTTACGGGCTGCTGCGTGGCCTGTTCCAGGGACGCGACGAAGGCGACGGCGACTCCGCGGCGGCGCGCCTGCACGCGGTCACGCTCGAGCCCGGCGCCAGGGCGCTGGGCCGCCGCCTGGACGATCTCGGCCTCGACGCGATGGGAATCGAAGTGCGGGCGGTGCGCCGGCGTGGAGCGAAGCCGAAGCTGCGGCCCGCCGAGGCCGGCGAGCTTCAGGCGGGCGACGTTATCGTGCTGCTCGGGGCACCCGAGGCGCTCGCCGCGGCGGAAGAGCGCCTCGCGGCGCGCGCTAGAACCTAGAAGCGCTTATAGCGCGCGGCAGAGCACGTAGATGTTGGTGCTGGTTTCCGCGTAGGCCGGGGTCGCGACCTGGCCCGCGCCAATCGCGGGGTTCGGCGCCGACTGGAGCAGCGCGCGCACGGTGCCGAGGTTCGACGCGCCGTCGTCCATCTGCGTGTCGACGGCGATCGCGATCTTGTCCGGCAGGTTGGCCGAGCACATGATGAGGCCGACGAACCCGTTGCCGGCGGCGGCATTCAGCATGGTGGGCCCGGCGGCGCCGTCGCCCGTTTGCACGCCGATCATCCCGGTGAGCGCGTTGAACGGCTGTTGCGTACCGGTGCCGGAAACGAATCCGGCGCGGCGCAGGTGATCCCACCAGCGGCGCGATTCGCCCGCGGCGCCGGCGGCGTCGGCCGCAGTGTTGTAAAGCCCGCCGACTACGCCGTTGCCGTCGCCCGCGACGGCGACCGGCGCGACGGCCCAGCGCGTCGCGGCGTTCGGATCGTCGCCCGGGATCGCGCGATAGCGGTCCTGATAGCCGTGGTACGCGGCCGAGACGCCCGAGAAGTCGGCGATCACGTTCTTGATCTTCGCCTGGGTGATCATTTCCTGGCCCTTCAGGATGCCGCCGAGCAGCAGTCCGATGATGACCAGCACGATCGCGATCTCGACCAGCGTGAAGCCCGATTGTCTTGCTTTCATGCGCGTTCTCCCTCTTGGGGCGATCCAAGTACACAACGCAACGCAACCCCTGTGCCACGGTTCTCATTGTTGTAAAACAGGGACTTAACGCACATCCAGGCCGACAGAACGTCGAAATGCCGACAGTTCCGTCGGCAGGTCGACACTAGCGGCCGGCGCGGGACTCGAGCTCCTGCAGTCGCTGTTTGAGGAAGCCAAGCTCGGCTGGATCGGTAATCCTGCCGCTTGCGAGCAGGCCGCCTAGCATGATGCGCGCCGCCTCGAGCTCGTTCATGTCCTCCAGGATGAAGATTTCCATCTGCCTTGCCCAGAGCGGGACGTCGACCGCGGTGGTATGGCGATCGATGGCCGCCGCGTAGCGTCGCGCAAGCGGCAGGTCCTTCAGCCGGTGCTTGGCGAGCAGGGCGGCGTGCGCGAGCCACGGCCAGCGCCGATTTGGGTCGAGGAGGAATTGTTCGTGGATGAGCTCCAGCATCACCCGGGCGCGCGCGGGGTCCGGGTGCTCGGCATAGATGCGCGCCGCGGCGAACAAGGGATATTGCCCGCGCGGATCGAGCTCGATCAGGGCGCGCAACCAGGCGGCAAGGCGCGCGTAGTCCAGCCCATCCAGGTCGAATGCCTGCAGGTAGAGCATGCCCAGCCGCGCCGCGGCTTGCGTCTCGCCGAAGGCCGCGAGCCGCAGCGTGCGCGCCGAAGGCGCCGGCGGCAGCTGCTCGTCGGCGAGGCTCGGCGGGCCGAGCGCCGCATGCAATGCCACCTGCGCGGCCAGGCTTGCGGCGAGCAGGAGAAGGATCCAGGCGGGGACCGCGCGCGTCATGCCTCGCGGCGTTGGAAGTCGAATAGCCCGGCAGCGGTCAGCAGGATGACGTAGAGCCCGAGCGCGGCCAGCGCCGCGCTGTACTCGGCGAGCGGCGGCGCCTCGTAGACCAGCCACTCGGTCCGCGTCGCGGCGTCCACACGGGGCAGCACGAAGGCGATGGCGTCGACCGCGCCGCGCGCGAGCCATCCCGCCCACGTCTCTGCGGCGAGCGGCGTGTCGGCGAGCGCCTGGATTGCCGGCATGGCGCGGGCGAGCAGATAGAGGCCCGCCGTGGCGGCGATGGCGGCGACGACGGTGGGCAGCGTCATGGCGAAAAAAAGCGCGGCCGCAGCGACCAGCGCGGCCTCCAGGGCCAGCGAGAGGCCCCAGAGCGCCACCTGCAGCGGCGGCGCCCAGAAAAGTAACGCCACAGAGAAGACCGCAGCCAAAGCAGTGCCGCAGGCGACGAAGCCCGCGAGGCGCCCCAGATAAAGCGTGCTGCGCGAAAGCGGCAGCGCGAGCATGAGCTCGAGGCCCTTGTCCTGGATCTCGCGTAGCGTGCCGGCGGTGACTTGCGCGGCGACCAGGAAAACCGCGCACGCGCGCAGCACCGCCGCCAACACCGCGAGCTGCAGCGCCGCGCTCTCGGTGAGCGCGACCTGCGAAAGAAAGGCCGCAGCAGCGAGGCCGATCGCGAGCGCGCCCGCGGCGAGCCACGGCACTCCGCCGCGGCGGGCTTCGAGCAGGACCGAGCGGGCGAGCGTGGCGGCGGGCATGCGCAGTTGTGGACTAGACTAGTCGCGGGGGATTGACTGTGCAACTAACCGCGGCCCGGGCGCCGATTCTCACGCGCATCGCGAACATGGCGTGGGCCTTCAGCCAGCGCTATTGGCGCGTGGTGCTGGTCTCGATGCTCGCGCTGCTGCACATCGCGGTGTTCCGCGGCGTCGCCGACCCGTGGGCGCGCGCGTTGCTGCTGGCGCATCTCGGTCTGCTGCTGCTGTGGCAACCATTCCTGCGCGGCGAGCAGCGCGTCTCGCCCGTCCAGGGCGTGATCCTGGCGCTGGTTGCGAGCGCGGTGATGCTGCGGCTCGACTGGTGGTTCCTCGCCTTCTGGGTGGTGGTGCTGGCCGGCCTGGTCGGCGGCAAGGTCTACCAGCAGCACGCACGCTGGCAGCGGCGCTGCTACCTCGTGGTGCTCGCCTACCTGCTCGCGCTCCTCGCCATCGCCATCCTGCCGGAGATCGCGCCCCGACGGGAAATCCAGGCCGACGTGCGCGCCTATGCCGAGTACGGGCTGCCCCTGGCGTTCGTGCTCATCGCTCTTTTTCCCTCGGAGCCGGATTCCGCCGACGCGCCGCACATCATCGACTTCTTCTACAGCGTGTTCGTCATGCTGGTGATCGTCGTGGTGATCCTCGGCAGCTTCACCTTCATGAGCGTGACGCGCACGCCGTATCTCGAGGCGCTGACCGCCACCATCTTCGTCACCGCCGGCGGCATGCTGCTCGTCGCGCTGGCGTGGAATCCGCGCAGCGGCGGCGGCATCGACGTGTTTTTTTCCCGCTACCTGTTCTCGATCGGCCTGCCGGTGGAGAAGTGGATGCACGTGCTCGCCGAGCTGCTGCAAGTGGAGGCACGGCCCGACCGCTTCCTGAGCGAAGCAGTCGCCGCGCTGCTGCGCGTGCCGTCGGTGGCCGGCGTGCGCTGGCGCGCCGGGGAGCGCGCGGACGAGCAGGGGACGCGCACGCCCCATGGGGTCGACTACGCTTCGAGCGAGCTCGCGCTCACCATCTTTTCGCGCTATCGCCTCGGGCCGACGCTGCGCTGGCACCTGCACCTGCTCGGCCAGCTGCTCGGGGAGTTCTACGTCGCCAAGCTGCGCGAGGAGAAGCTGCGCCAGGCGAGCTACCTGCAGGCGGTGCACGAGACCGGCGCGCGCATGACGCACGACATCAAGAACCTGCTGCAGTCGCTCTCGGTGCTGACCTCGGTGGCGGCGCGCGACAGCGGCGGGGACGAGGCGCGCACTTCTCCAGAACTTCAGGCGCTGCTGCGCCGTCAGCTGCCGCTGATCGAGCGGCGCCTTTCCGAGACGCTGGAGAAGCTGCAGCGCCCCCAGGAAGGCGGCGAGCATTACGCGGCCGCGCGGCCCTGGTGGGAATCGCTCGCGCGCCAGTACCGCGGCGAAGGGGTGGAATTCGAGCCGGCCACGCCGCCGCCCGGCCTGCGGCTGCCGCGCTCGCTGTTCGACAGCGTCGCCGACAACCTAATCCGCAACGCACTGGCGAAGCGCGCCGGCGATGCGGATGTGCGCGTGCGCGTCGCTTTTGAATGCGGCGAGCGCGTCGTCCTGCGCGTGTGCGACAGCGGCGCGGCGTTGCCCGCGGACACGGCCGCGAGCGTGCTGCGCGCGCCGGTGCGCTCGCGCAGCGGCCTGGGTATCGGCCTGTATCAGGCGGCGCGCCAGGCCGAGGCGAGCGGCTATCGCCTGGTGCTGGAGTCGAACCGCGACGGTGAAGTCTGCTTCGCGCTGACCGGAACGCCGGCCTAGGGCAGCACGCCCGCCGCGATGAGCCGCCCGTAGAACTGCCCGACCGGGATCCACAACATCAAGTCGTCGTACTCACCGCCGGTCGCGCCCTGCGGGCGCACGTCGTGCCACACGAACGCCGCGTTGTTGTTGAGCGGCACCGGCAGGCGGTGCTTGTTGTTGATCTGCTCGTCGACGTTGCCGACTGGCATCGTCGCCCAATTCTTGCCCTGCGACCACACCACCGCCGCGACCACCGTCTGGTTGGTAACCACGTTGGCCGCCCCGCCGCAGGTCGGTGTCGCCGCGTTGAACCCGGCCGCGGTGGATGAGGCGCAGATCAGCAGGTCGCTCGGCGTCGTGTTAATGCCATTGCTCTTCAGGTTCGCGGCGTTGGTGAAGTGATTCGGTAGCGCGCCGGAGCTCGCTTGCGACACGGCGTAGCGGATGCGGTTGCCCCAGGCATCGAGCGCATAGCCGGCGGCGTCGGTGGGCTGGAAGCCAAGCGTGCGGCCCGGCAGGTAGCCCGCGAAGCCATCGGTGCAAACACCTCCGCCTGCCGGCTGCTCGTCGCCGCCGTCGCCGCCGGCGTTGCACGCCGGCGCGTTCGAGCAGCGCGCCGGGCACGGCAGCCGTCCGTTGACGATCGCGAAGCTGAGCAGCCCCTCCTTCGCCTGCTCGAGCCGGCGCAGGGTTTCGTCGCGGCCGCGCGCTTCGCTCTGTGCGGAGAGCGTGTACATCAGGCTGCTGATCAGGACCGCCACGATGGTGAGCACCACCGCCAGCTCGGTCAGCGTGAAGCCGGCTTGCTCGATCCGCTTCATGGATCGATTACCGCGATGCGGTCGTTGAAGGTGCGGTTAATCATGAGCGCCGGGGTGCGGACTGCGAAGACGAGGTCGCCATCGTTATTGGTGCTCTCGAGCCAGTCGGTCACGGCAACCGGCGGACGCGCTTGCCCGGCGAGACTGCGTCCCGCAATCGCGATCAGCCCGCGCTGACCCACGCTCGGGTTGCGGAAATTCACCGTCAGACAGTTCGCGCCGCAGGCACGCGGCCCGCTGGGCGCGATGTCAGGCGCCACCGCGTAGTAGGACCCTTGGTGCCAGTTGTTGCGGAAGAACCAGTTGTACGTGGCGTCGGTCGGGTCGACAACCGGGTGGTCGGCCAGCAGGCGGATTGGCACCGAGATCGTTTCCAGCTTGCATACCCGGAGCAGCGCCAGCACGCCGCAGAGCAGGTCGCCGAGGACGCCGGTAAAACCGATCCCGGCGTTCACCGCGGCCTCGGCGTTGAGCGTGATGGTGGCCGAGCCGTTGGCGTTGAGGACGCCGGAGGAAGCTCGCGGCGCGGCGTTCACGTAGGTCATGGCGGCGGCATTGTTCAGCTGTCGGAGCGTCATGCCGACGTTCGAGGCCGTGGCCGTCAGCGTGAACGGCATGTTGCCGGCGCCGCAGATCAGCAGGCATTGGCGATAGAAATCGCAGTCCAGCTTCGTCCCCACCGTCGTCCCCATGCCGTCGACAAGAGGATTGACGCTGCACGTCGCCGAATTGATCGAAGCGCCGGCGAGCGTGGCGCCGGTCCAGGCCACGAATAACGGATCGCAGCGCACACCCGCGGTGGCCGGATCGCACGCCACGCCCGAGCCCGAAAACGTCTCTGAAAAGCTCACCGGCATGAGGCCGTTGAACGTCGCGGCACTGCCCTTGAACGATGAAGTCGCCGGATCGGCGAAGGCCGCGGCGAAGGGCAGCGCCGGATTGGCCGGCCACGACCCGGTGGAGTACGCGGTGCGCATTTGCGGCCCGAACTGGCGCTCGAAGCGGAAGGCGACGGCGGCTTCGATGCCCGGCAGGATCTCGGCGCCGGTAACCGACAGCACCTGGTCGTTGAATGAATCCGCCGGCCCGTTGCTTTGGAAGGCGGCGTTGGCCGGCCAGGTGGCGTTCTCGCACTCGAGATAGTCGCGAAAGTCGATCGCCGGTGAGGGTGTCGTGCGGGCCTGGATGCGAGCCGTACAGCCCGCGGACGCCGAAACCTGGAGCGGCCGGCCCGGCGCGATGATCAGCGCGACGATGTCGCCGCTTGCGTCGAGCGTCAGCTGGCCGGTCGAGTTCGAATTGATCACCGTGTTGGTGGCGGCGTTCGGCTTGGTCCAGCCGGGCGAGACGACGTACCAGAGCGGCTCGCCGGCGATGTCGCGCCACTTGTCGAGGCCAAGGGTGCGCCAGGGCAGCCGTCCGACGGCGGGAAGCGCGCAGTTGCCCGCGGCGATGCCCTCGTTCGCCGTGCCGATATTGCCGGCCGCCTCCGGACAGGGCAGTCGGCCGGGGTCGTTCTCGGTCGTCATCGCCGCGCGGTGGGCGACATAGCCCATGAGCGCGCTTTTCGCTTCCTGAAGGATGCGCGCGTTGTGCGTGCGGTCGAGCGCGACACGGTTGATCGGCGTGCTAATGAGGGTCACGGTCCACCAGGCCGCGCCAAGAATGAGCACGGCGAGCATTGCCATCAGCGCCGCGCCGCTCTGATGCGCGCGGCGCTTCATTTGCGGGCGGGGGACCGCCGCGCGCCCGACTCCACGCGGCCGCCCTCGCCGAGAACGTCGCGCACCTGGCCGGTGCTGCGGTCGAGCACTTCGCCCGGGCGCAGCTCGACGCGCTCGCCGCCTTCGCCGGCGGGCACCGGCAGCCGCCCGCCGCGGCGCTCGGGGTCGACCACCGGCGCGTCGGCCGTGCCTTCGAGCATTGCGTCGCCGTTGATGAATACCGTCGAGCGTCCGCCCGAGCGCTTCACGTATCCGTCGAGGCGCGTGGTCGGCGACACCGTGGTCGTCACCGCCGGCCGGTCGGGCACGCGCGCCTTGCGCCTCGCGTCGAGCGCGGCGCGCTGCTCGGGCGTGAAGAACAGGCGGCCGAGATCTTCAGCCTGCCCAACACAGGGAGATCCCAGAAAAAACAAAACCATGAGGAGGCGCTTCATCCCTTCGCCGCCCGGTCGATGATGGTGATCAGGTCGAGGTCGCACTCGGCGCGCAGGCGCGGTGAAATCTGGACGCCGGACGGTGGCTGGGCGATGCGCGTCAGCGAGCACTGGCGCACCGCGTAATAGGCGTTGCCGGAAGCGCGCAGGTCGGCGAGGAAGCGCAGCAGGTCTTCCTCGTGCAGGAGCGCAAGCTGCACGCGCATGGCGCTGGCGAAGAACTCGACGTTGCCCGGCTTGCCCGGCGCCGAGACCAGCAGCCGCTGGCGGTCTACGCGGTACGAAAGGTCGAGCAGCTCGCGCTGCTTGCGGATGCGGGTGATGGCGTCGGCCCACTCGAGCCGCCGCTCCTCGCCGAGGATGTTGAGCTGCTTGAGGCGCTTGTAGACGTCGAGCTTCTCGATCACCTCGCGCTCCTCCTCGGAAATGCGCGCGAGCCGCTCGGTGGCCTGCTGGCGCTCGGCCTGCGCCACCTGCGCCTGCCGCTGCGCGGTGCCGAGCGTGGAATCGGCACCCCAGATCAGGCCGGCGCCGGCGGCGATCAGCACCGCGGCGAGGAGCGCCGGCAGCGCAAGCTTGCGCAGCTCGTCCGGGGTGAACGTCACGGCAGCCTCCGCGTCAGCGTGATGGTGAAGCGCGGGGCTTCGCTCGACTCGGCCGCTCCGATGTCGCCGGTGAGCGTGCCTTCCGAGGTGATATCGAACGGCAGCTGGGTGCGCCCGAGCTCGAAGCCCCCGCTCGCCAGCGCTTCAGCGAAGCGTTGCACCTGCGCGGTAATGGCGCGGTAGTCGTTGCGCTGCGTCGCGTTGACCCGCCCGGAAAGGGCGAATTGCACGCTCGTCTCGCCTTGGTCCGCCGGTTTTGCATCCGCAGGAGCAGGTTTCGCGCCGCGCGGGTCCGCGGGCTTGCCCGCACTCCAGCTGATCGCCTCGACTTCCATCTGCGGGAAGCGGTCGAGCACCCGCGCGGCGTGCACGAAGGCCGCGTCGGGTGCGGCGCTGCGCTCCGCGATGCGGCGGAACTCGACGACGGTCACGCGCAGGTTCTCGGTGGTGGTCTGGGTCACCGGAAAGGTGGCCGTAATGCGCTCGTACTGCTGCGTCGCCGCGCGCGCTTCGCGCGTTTGCAGCTCGGCGCGCTCGCGCGCGTTCACCGCTTCGACCCAGCGGCTGCCGCTGTAGAGGGCGCAAACGGCGAACACCGCGGCGCCCGTCGCCACGATGCCGCGCTGCAGCTGCCAGACAAAATAGTTGCGTCGATCCGCGCTGCTGGCGAACTGCTCGCGCGGCGGCTTGCGCGCCGCGAGCTGCAGATAGAGCGCCTCGGCGCCGATGCCGTCGGGCACCGCGCGCAGCCCGACGGCGCGCCGCGCGTCGGCGCCGTCGACGGTCTGGAAGGCGACCCGCGCGTCCGAAACCAGTACCTGTTCGAACAGCGCGCGCTCGCCTGGCGGGGCGACGACCAGCGCGTGCAACGGCCCGCCGTCGCGCGGCAGGGCCCGCAGGGTGGTCAGGTACTGGCTGAGGCGCAGCGTTTCGGAGCGTACGAAGGCTGCCATGGCCTGCGGCACCATCTCCACCGTGCGCTCCAAACGCGCGAAGCGCAGCTTGCCGCCGTCGACGAAGCACTGGCGCAGGCCGGCGTGGTCGGCGGTGACCACCAGCGTGCGCGCGCCTCGCGCGCCAAGGCGCGCCGCGAGCAGCGGGGCGAGCAGCGGCACGGAGTACACGCCGGCCACGCGCGCCCCCGCTTCCTCGAGCGCATCGAGCCAGGGCGCGAACTGCTGCGTATTCGTGAACGACGTGAGCAACAGCTTCTCGTTGCGGCGCTGCGGCGTCTGCACCGGGCCGAGCGACAGGGCTGCGGCGAGGCGGGTGTCGCGATAGCGCTGCGCGAGGCGGCGCTGCACCACGGCCTCGCGGTCGCTGCCGCGCAGCCAGGGCACCTGCTCCTCGTGGAAGTCCTCGCCGGCGAGGTCGGCGAGCACGGCGAACAGGGCGCCGCGCCGCCCGCGCAGGAACTCGCGGAACGCGCTCACCCCGAGGTCGTCGCCGGAGAACCTGGCCTCGAGCTCGAGCTTGCCGCGCGCCGCGGTATAGAGGTAGTGATCCTCCGCAGTGAAATAGAGGAGGTGGCGCGCCGCCATCAGAACTTCATCTTCGAGATCGCGTCGTACACCGGTCCGAGCACCGAGAGCATCACCCAGCCGAGGATCGCGCCCAGCACCACCGTGAGCAGCGGCTCGATCATCGCCTGGACCTTGGCGATCGATTCGCGCACTTCGCGGTTGTAGAAGTAGCTGACGTTGAGCAACGCGGTGTCGAGCTTGCCGGTGGCCTCGCCGATGCGCATCATGCGGATCACCAGCGGCGGGAACAGCGACAGGTCCTGGAATGCCGCGGTCAGGCCCTTGCCCTCGGCGATCTGCTGTCCGGCCTTGCGCAGGGCGCGCTCGAGCGGACGGTTGCCGACGATCTCCTCGCAGCTGCGGATCGCGTCGAGCACGGTGATGCCCGAGCTGTACATCATGGCGAAGCTCGAAGCGAAGCGCGACAGGATGATCTTGCGCAGGATCGGACCGATCAGCGGCATCGAGATCTTGTAGCGGTCGACCGCGTACTCCACCGCCGGATTGCTGCGGATCGCGAGCTTCAGGCCGAACCAGGCGACGAACGGCGCGGCGAGAATCGCCCACCAGTAGCCGACGAAGAAGCTCGATACCGCCATCAGGATGCGCGTCTGCAGCGGCACGTCCTGCCCCATGTTGCGGATGAAGCCGACCATCTGCGGAACCAGGTAAATCATCAGGAAGAAGGTGACGATGAGCACGATGCCGCCGACGAACGCCGGGTACATGGCGAGCTTCTTCGTCTGCGCCGCGAGCTCGTCCTCCCATTTGAGCGACTCGGACAGGCTCTGCAGCACGCTGGCCAGCTTGCCGGTGGCCTCGCCGGAGCGCACCAGGCTGACGAAGACGCGGCCGAAGACATTGGGATAGTCGGCGAGCGCCTGCGACAGGTTCTGGCCACCCTGGATCGACTCGATCAGGCCCGACACCACCTCGCGAAAGCGCGGGTTCTCGATGCTGTCGCGCAGGTCGGTCAGCCCCTCGACCAGCGGCACGCCGGCGGTGGCGAGCTGCTCGAGGTGGAAGCAGAAGTTGATCAGGTCCTGGCGCGTGACCTTGCCGCCGCCGAACAGGCGCGCCATGTCGCTCGCCAGCGTGCCGCCCACCAGGTCGAGCTCCATGCGCTGCAGGCGCTGCTCGAGGTCGAACAGGTTGATCGCCTCGAGCCGGCCGACCACGCTCCTGCCCTGTGCGTCGATCGCCTTGTAGCTGTATAGAGGCATGACTACGCCATGCGGTCGGTCAGGTCGACGACCCGCATGACCTCATCGAGCGAGGTCGAGCCCGCGCGCACCAGGCGCACGCCGTCGTCGGCGAGGGTCTTGAAACCATTTGCGCGCGCCGCGGTGAGGATCTCGCGCGCGGTGGCGCGCCGCGCGATGAGCTCGTCGATGCCCGAGTCGATCTTGAGCAGCTCGAGGATGCTCTGGCGGCCGTGGTACCCCTGGTACTCGCACTTCTCGCATCCCACCGCGCGCCAAATCGCGGCCGGCTCGGTGGGCGAAAGGCCCAGCAGGCGGCGGTCCCGCGCGTCCGGGTCGTAGGACTGACGGCAGGTGCGGCACAGGCGCCGCACCAGGCGCTGGCCGATGATGCCGATGATGTTGCCGGCCAGGATGTCCGGGACGATGCCGATGTCGAGCAGGCGCGGGAACGCGCCGACCGCGGAGTTGGTGTGGAGGGTCGAATACACCTGGTGACCGGTCATGGCCGCGCGGAATGCCATCTCGGCGGTGTCTTGGTCGCGGATCTCGCCGACCAGGATGACATCTGGATCCTGACGCATCATCGCGCGGATGCCGTTGGCGAAGTCGAGCTTGGCCGCCTCCGACACCGAGGTCTGGCGGATCAGCGTCATCGGATACTCGACCGGGTCCTCCAGGGTCATGATGTTCACCCCGTCGGAGTTGATGTGATTGAGCACCGAGTAGAGCGTGGTGGTCTTGCCGCTGCCGGTGGGACCGGTCACCAGGATGATGCCCTCGGGCCGCGCCAGGATGCGCTTCAGCAGCTCGAGCTGCGACTCTTCCAGGCCGAGCTTGTCGAGTGGCACGATGCCCTTTTGCCGGTCGAGAATGCGCAGCACCAGGTTCTCGCCATGCGTGGTGGGCAGGCTGGCGACGCGGAAATCGATCACCCGGCCGGCCATGGTCGCCGAAATGCGGCCGTCCTGCGGCGCGCGCGTCTCGGCAATGTTCATCTTCGCCATCACCTTGATGCGCACCGCCATCGCCGGCCAGTAGGTCTTGTGCAGCGAACGGATCTGGCGCAGCACGCCGTCGATCCGGTAGCGGATGCGCAGGAAGTTCTGCTCCGGCTCGAAGTGGATATCGGAGCCGCCGCGCTCCACCGCGTCGGCGAGCAGCGCCGAGATCAGGCGCACCACCGGCTGCGAGTATTCGTCGCCCTCGGCGACCGTGGCGTAGTCGACCTCGCCGGTCTCGATTTCCTTGAGGATGCCGTCGATCGAGAACTCGTGGCCGTAGTAGTGCTCGATCGCGCGCTCGATTTCCGACTCGCCGGCCAGGCGCAGCTCGATCTCGTACTCGCCCTTGAGGTGCGCGCGCAGCTGGTCGATCGCCACGATGTTGTTGGTGTCGGAGAGGGCGACCATGAACTTGCGCTGGCTGCGGTCGAGCGCCACCGGGAACATGCGGTTGCGCCGCGCCATGTCGCGCGGAAGTGCCTTCAGCGCCGCCGGGTCGACGATGATGCGCGCGAGGTCCACCGACTGCAGTCCCAGCTTCTCGGACAGCGCGTCGCGCAGCGTCGCTTCGGAGACGAAGCCGAGCTGCACCAGCAGCTTGCCGACCGGGATGTGCTGCTTGGTCTGCTCGAGCAGCGCGATGCGGAGCTGGTCCTCGGTGAGGATGCCCTGGTCGATCAGGATCTGGCCCAGATGGCGCTTCGCTTGCGGGGGAACCGGCTGGTTCATTCGATCGCGTCCGTTAGCGGGCGAGCTGCGCGGCGCGCGTCTCTGCCCCGGCGACATCGAAGCGGGCGCCGCGCGCCTTGGCGAGGGTGATGGCGCGCTGGTAATACTCGAGCGCGAGCTTCGGCTGGCGCAGCTGATCGAGGCTCACGGCGAGGTTGTAGGCGAAATCGGCGTTGTCCGGCTCGGCGCTGTACGCCCTGAAGTATTCTTGCTGCGCCTCGGCCCAGCGCCCCTGCTGCGCGAACTGGTTGCCGAGGGTGAAATTGAGCACGTGCGATCCCGGGTTGTCGGCCAGCACGGACTTCACCCGGCTCTCCGCCGCCACGGGATCGGTGCGCCCGGCGCGCAGGGCGATGAGCGCCGCCAGGGCATGGGAATCCCGCGGATCCGATTGCAGCAGGCGCAGGTAGCCGGCTTCGGCATGCTCGAAACGTCCCGCGCGCACGTCGAGCGCGGCGAGGCCGAGCAGCGCGTCGCGATTCGCCGGCTCGTCGCGCAGCGCCTGCTGGTATTCGGTACGCGCGCCGGCCAGATCGCCCGCGAGATAGGCGGCGTAGCCGGTGGTGATGTTCGGGTGCACCTGCGGCGCCGGCCGGCTCGACGTGATCTCGGTCGCGGCGGGCGGCGCGGCGCGCGGTGCCTGGAGTCGCGGAACCTCCGGCGCGCGCGGCGCAGCGGGCACCGGAATCGCCGCCGGGGCGGGCGCGGGCGTCTGTGCCATCGGCGCGGGAGGGGGCTTTGGCGGCGGGGAGGCCGGAAGGCCCGGAATGTTCGCAATAGGGACCTGCGGCACCAGGCTGCGCGTGGGCTTCAGATCGGCGGCCGCGACCTGCGTTTCGCCCGCCGGCGGAGGCGGGTTGCGGTTGACCAGCGCCGCCGGCGGTTGCAGCTGGATCCAGAAATAGACCACGGTGCCGACGGCGAACACGCCGAGCGCGCCCATGGTGATGTAAAACGGCAGGCGCGGGTTGGGCTCGCGAAACTTTGCCTCGAATACCTTGCGAGCGCTGGCGCGTCCGCTCGCCTGGGGATCGTTCTTCGGCTCGGCGTGTCGCTCCGGCGGCGGCGAAACCGGCTTGGCCGGCCTTGCGTCCTCCTCGAGCGCGAGCGGCTGGCGGACATCCGGTAGCTGGTCGCGCGTGACGACTGGCTGCTCGGGTGGCGGAGCGGGCGCCGCAACTTCAGGCTCGCCGCGCGCGCGGCGCTGCGCCTCGTCCTTGGCCCTTTCCGCCTTCTTGAGCGCCTCGAGCAGCAGGCTCATGGATCAGTCGACCGTGGCGGCGTTGCGCGGCCTGCTCGGATTGGGCTTGCTGAAGAAATCCGCTCCGGGAAGAAGCTGGCGGTAGCCGGCGTAGTCGCCGTCGATGCTCGCATCCTTGATCACGATCGGACGCAGGAAGATCACCAATTCCGTCTTCTGGTTGCCATCCCTGCGCTGCGAGAAGATCTGGCCGATGCCGGGCAGGTCGCGCACGCCGGGAATGGTGTCCTCGATGTTGGTGACCGCGTCCTGCATCAGCCCGCCCAGCACCGCCACCTGGCCGCTTTGCACGCGCAGCACCGATTCCATCTCGCGCGTCTGGATCACCGGCACCAGGCTGACGACGCCGGCGGCGGCGAGGTTCGGGTTCGGGTCGGCGACGTCGCCGATCTTGCGCGAGATCGTCGGCCGCAGGTTCAGCACCACGGTGTCGGTATCGCTGATCTGCGGCACCAGGCTCATGATGAAGCCCACCGGCACGGAGTTGAGCGTGGTGGTGAAGGTGGTGAGCGTGCTGGTCTGGTTCTGGGTGCTCTGCGCCTGGATGGTGAAGTACACCAGGTTGTCGACCACTTTCAGCACCGCGGTCTGGTTGTTGAGCACGCTGATCTTGGGGCTGGAGAGCACCCGCACGTCGCCGAACGACTCGAGGAACTTGAGCGCGAAGTTGAAATTGAGGCTGGTGATCGCGCCGCCGACGACGAACGCATTGGTGTTGATGCCCGCCGGGGTGCCGGCCGAGCTCTGGCCGAACTCCATGCCGCTCGCGCCCTGGTTGAAGCTCGGCACGCCGGTGGTGGTCGCGCCCGAGCGCAGCCGCTGCCAGTCGATGCCGCGCTGGTACTGGTTGTTGAGCTGCACCTCCGCCACCGTCGCTTCGATCAGCACCTGGCGGCGTGCGTTGGTCATGACGTTGCTCGAGAAATTCCTGCACTTTCTCGTGCTGCCGCGAGCTGGCGCGGATGTTGAGGATGCCGGTCTCCGGGTTGGCGATGACCGAGGCCGCCTCGCGGAAGGTGGCGACCGGCGGCGGCGGTGTGCCCGGGGGGGTGAGCGGCGTAGCCGAGGCGCCGGGCGGCGGCGCCGCGGAAGTGGTCGAAGGCGGCGCCGGCGGCGGCGCCGCGGGAATCACCTTGTCGGTCTCCTGCAGGATCTCCTTGATGTTCGCGACCAGCGTGTCCCAGAACTTGTTGGCCGAGACCGTGTTGATGGTGGCGGTGGAATTGTTCTGCCCGCTCGCTCCCTGGCCCACCAGGCCGCCGGTGACCTGGGTCGACATGGTGGCGATACTGCGCGAGTCGCGCGTCATGTTCACGTAGTCGATGCGGTACACGCGCAGGAACGGCGTGTCGCGCATCACCACCAGGTTGGCGCCGTCGATCTCGTAGCGCATGTCGACCTGCCGGGAGATGCGCGTGAGGAGCTGCGGCAGCGTCTGGTCGATGGCGTTCAGCGTCACCGTCCCGGTCAAGTCCGGGTGGATGTCGACGTTGAGCCGGGCATCGCGCGCGAGCGCGAACAGCAGCTCCTGCACGCGCACGTTGTTCACCACCACGCTATAGGTCTCGGGGCGCACCGACGGCTTGGGCTGCGGCAGCAGCGGCGTGACCTGCACCGGCGGCGGGATCGTCCCCTCCACCGCCGCCTGCTCACGAATATGCGAATCGCCGGGCTTCAGCGGCTGCTGGCCGCAACCGGCGAGAACTGCCACTGTGACCGCGGCTAGCGCCGTCTTTGTCGTGCTCATCCCGAGGAACGCCCTCCCCTGGGAAGGATACCACGACATTTACCTGAGGAACCCGTCGTAAACGCCTGTCGCGCAGGCATTTTCCTCTTGTTTACAACTCGCGCCGAAGGTCGCCGAAGCTGCGCGGCGCGATGCGGAACGTGTCCTGATAGCGCGGCGGCAGCCGACGTGCGGCGGCAACGGCCTCCTCGTGGCTGGCGAAATCCCCGAACAACACCCAGAGCCGGTACTGGCCGCCCGACGCCACCGGGACCACCATCAATTCCTCCAGCGGCACGAGGTCGCGGGCGCGGAGCAGGAAGCGCTCCATGCGCGCCGGATCGCTGTTGTCGCTGACATAGAGCTCGAGCGCATAACGTTCGTCCTCGGCGTGCTCGAGCCGCTCGCGGCTGGCGGAGAGCCGAGCGGCGAGCAGGCGCTGGCCGGCCGCCGAGTAGCCGGAAAGGCGGCGTTCCTGCTCGGCGTTCAGCCGCGACTCGGGCTCCGGCGGGTCTTCCTTGATTGGCTCCGGGGTCGGGGTCGGGGCCGGGGCCGGGGACGCAGCCGCGACCGCCGGCGGCGCTTGCGCCACGGGAGGCGCGATCGGCGGCGGCGAGCGCATCCACTGCAGCCCGGCGCCCACGGCAATGCCGGCGGCAGCGGCGGCGCCCAGGTAAGCGAGCGGACGCCAGGACCTGCGCGACGCGGCGAACTCCGAATCGGCGACCGCAGCGCGCACGTGGCGGTCGGTGATCGCGTGCGTGTTCTCGGTATAAGCGGCGAGCAGGGCCTTGTCGGCGAGGATGTTGATGCGCCGGGTGAGGCCGTCGGAGGCGCGCCCGATGCGCCGCACGGCGCGCGGCGTAAATACCTCGGGACCGCGATAGCCGGCCGCGCGCATGCGGAAGGAAAGATACTTCGCCACCTCCGCCAGCGCGAGCGGACGCATGCGGAACGAGTGCGTAATGCGGTCGCGCAGCTGGCGCAACTCGGTCTTCGCCAGGGTCTGGTCGAGCTCGGGCTGCCCGAACAGCACGATCTGCAGCAGCTTGTGGCGGTTCGACTCCAGGTTGGACAGCAGCCGCACCTGCTCGAGCGTGTCCTCGGGCATGACATGGGCTTCGTCGATCAGGATCACCACGCGACGCCCGGCGGCATAAAGCGCGATCAGGTGCTGCTGCAGCTCGCGCAGGGCAACGCTGCGCCGCTCGGGCGAAAGCGTGAGCTCGAGGTCATCGGCGATGGCATGCAGGATTTCCTCGCGCGCGAGCGACGCCGTGGCGAGGTAGATGGTCGCCACGTGCGGCGGCAGGCGCTCCATCAATACCCGGCACAGCATGGTCTTGCCGCTGCCCACCTCGCCCGACACCTTGACGATGCCCTCGTCGTGCAGCACGGCGTAGATCAGCGCCTCGAGCGTGGCGCCGCGGTCCGCGCCGTCGAAGAAGAAATCGGTGTGCGGCGTGATGCGGAACGGCGGTTCCGTGAGCCCGAAGTGCTCGAGATAGAGCGCCACGGCCTATTTTTCCTCGCTGCTGTGCATGCGGCTATAGAGAGTAGTGCGGTTCACACCGAGCAGCTTCGCGGCCTGGCTGACGTTCCCGCGCGTCAGGCGCAGCGCCGCCTCGATATAGCCGCGCTCCCAGGCCTTCAGCGTCTGGTCGAGGTCGAACGCACCGCCGCGCTCGAGCTGGCGCAAGGCCTGCTCGGCGATGGCGTCTTTCGCTTCGCCTCTCGGAAAGCTTTGTACTTCGACGTCCAGCTCCGGCTCCAGCTCGGCCGCCGACAGGCGCTGCCCGGGGTACTTGGCGGCGAGCCGGATGACGATGTTGCGCAGCTCGCGCACGTTGCCCGGAAAGTCGTAGCGCAGCCAGCGCGCGATGGCGCCATCGTCGAGCTCGAACGAATCCTTTCTGAAGTGATCCAGCAGCAGCAGCTTGTCCTGCTCCAGCTCGCGCAGCGGCGGCACGCTCAGCGTGAAGACCGACAGGCGATGGTAGAGGTCGGCACGGAACGCGCCTTCCCGCACCGCGCGCCGCAGGTCGCGGTTGGTGGCGGCGACGACACGGCAGCGCGCGACGCGGCGCTGGGTCTCGCCGACGCGCTGGTACTCGCCGTTCTCCAGCACGCGCAGCAGCTTCGCCTGCATCTCGAGCGGCAGCTCGCCGATCTCGTCGAGGAACAGGGTGCCGTCGGCGGCATCCTCGAAGAAGCCCGGCTTGGTCGCCTGCGCGCCGGTAAAGGCGCCTTTGACATGGCCGAACAGCGTGGGCTCGACGAGCTGCGGCGAAATCGCGGCGCAGTTGAGGCTGAAGTACGGCCGCGCCGCGCGCGGCGACAGACGGTGCAGCCGGGTCGCCACCAGCTCCTTGCCGCTGCCCGATTCGCCTTCGATCAGCACCGGATAAGGCGCGGCGGCGAATTGCGCGATCTGGCTCTTCAGCTTGGCAAGCGGCGGGCTCGCGCCGACGAAGTCCTGCGCCTCGGCTGCCGGCAGCTCCAGGCCGCGCGCGAGCGCGCGCGCCAGGCTCGCCGGATCGGCCGGCTTGGCGACGAACTCCCAGGCGCCGAGCGCGCGCGCATGGCGCGCGTTGGCGGCCTCGTTCTGGCCCGAGAGCACGAAGATGCGCATGCGCGGCGAGTGCGCGAGCAGGTCGGCGATCAGGCGAAAGCCCTCCTCCGGCGAGTGCGGCGTCGGCGGCAGCCCGAGGTCGACCAGTGCCAGCGGCGGCGGGGCGTCGAGCTGGCGCAGGAGCTCGACGGCGTGCGCTCGCGAATCGCAGGCATAGACCGTGTATTCGGTGCCGAGCGCGAAGGCCAGCGTATCGGTGATCAACGGATCGTCATCGACCACCAGCAGGCCGGGCTTTTTTTCAGGAGACGGTTGTGGTTTCGTCATCCCGAACGCATCTCATGAAAGCGGTTTCCAGACTGGCCTCACCATAGCGCGCGCGCAACGCGGCCGGGGTTCCCCGCCAGCGCACCCGGCCGCGGTCGAGCACCGCGATGGACGTGCACAGCTCGTCGACGTCGGCGAGCACGTGCGAGGTGAAGAACAGCGTGCGGCCCTCCGCGGCGAGGCGGCGCAGCACGGATTTCACCGCGACGCGCGCCGCGGGGTCAAGGCCGCTCATCGGCTCGTCGAGCAGGTAAAGGTCGCGCGGCAGCAGCAAGCAGGCGGCGAGGCCGAGCTGCTGCGTCATGCCTTTCGACAGCGTGCGCACCGGCCGCTCGAGCGCCTCGCGCTCCAGCTCGAGCTCATCGAACAGCGCCACCGCTCGCGCTGCGTCATAACGCGCTCCCGCGAGCTCGAACATCAGGGCGAGGAACTCGCGCCCGCGCAGGTAGTAGGGCGGATTGAAGCGCTCCGGCAGATAAGCAAGCCGACGCCTGGCCGCGGGGTTCCGCGCGGCGATACCGAAAATCTCGATCGCACCGGCGTCGCACGCGATGAGATCGAGCACGCACTTGATCAGCGTGGTCTTGCCCGCGCCGTTGGCGCCGACCAATCCAAAGGCCTCCCCGGCCGCGATGCCGATATCGACGCGCGCCAGCGCTTCGTGTCGCTTGTAACGTTTGACGAGCGCCGCGATTCTTAACGCTTCCCCCATGCTTGATAATATTACGCCGTGCCGCAAGCGCAGATTGTTGAAATACAGGACGTTTCCTTCGGCTACGACCCCGCCCGGCCGGTGCTGCGAGACATCAATGTCTCGATCCCGCGCGGCGCGGTGGTCGGCATCATGGGGCAATCGGGCTGCGGCAAGACCACGCTGCTGCGCATCATCATGGGCGCCTACCTGCCCTCGCGCGGCAGCGCGCGCGTGCTCGGGCACGCGACCCGCGAGCTCGATGCCGATGGCCTGTACGCCATGCGCCGCAAGATGGGCATGCTGTTCCAGTTCGGGGCTCTGTTCACCGACATGTCGGTCTACGAGAACGTCGCCTTTCCGCTGCGCGAGCATGCGCAGCTGCCGGCGGACCTGCTGAACGACCTGGTGATGCTCAAGCTGGAGGCGGTCGGCCTTCGCGGCGCCGCGCACCTGATGCCGACCGAGCTTTCCGGCGGCATGGCGCGGCGCGTGGCGCTCGCGCGCTCGATCGCGCTCGACCCGCAGCTCATCCTGTACGACGAGCCGTTCACCGGCCTCGACCCGATCTCCTTCGGCGTCATCGTGCGCCTGATCCGCAGCCTGAACGACTCGCTCGGCGCCACCTCGGTGATCGTTACGCACGACGTGCAGGAGGCGCTGGACGTGGTCGACTACGTATATTTCATGGCCGCGGGCCGCGTCATCGCGCAAGGCACGCCCGACGAGATCCGCGCGAGCCCCGAGCCGTTCGTCAACCAGTTCGTGAACGGCCGGCCCGACGGGCCGGTGCCGTTCCACTACCCGGCGCCGGAGTACGCCGCGGACCTCGAAGTGGTTGCGGTTTGATCGCAGTCGCCTGGCTGCGCAGCCGCCTGGAGCGCCTGGGGGGCACGGTCACCGCGCAGGTCTGGCGCCTGGGCTACGCCAGCCGCTTCCTGTTCTATCTGGTGATGCACTCCGGCACGGCGCTGCAGCGCTTTCGCCTGACCATGGCCGAGATCTACTTCGCCGGCGTGCTCTCGCTCATCATCATCCTCGTGTCGGGACTGTTCGTCGGCATGGTGCTCGCGCTGCAAGGCTACGAGACCCTGCAGCGCTTCGGTGCCTCGGAGTCGCTGGGCGTGTTGGTGGCCTTGTCGCTGGTGCGCGAGCTCGGGCCGGTGGTGGCGGGATTGCTGTACGCGAGCCGCGCGGGCTCGGCGATCACGGCCGAAATCGGCCTGATGAAGGCCACCGAGCAGATCTCGGCGATGGAGATGATGGCGGTCGACCCGATCGCGCGCGTGGTCGCGCCGCGCTTCTGGGGCGGGGTGCTGTCGATGCCGCTGCTCGCGGCGCTGTTCTCGGCCGCCGGCGTGTTCGGCGGCTATCTCGTGGGCGTGCAGCTCATCGGCGTCGACGCCGGCGCGTTCTGGTCGCAGATGCAGGCGGCGGTCGACTTGCGCAACGATATCCTGAACGGCGTGATCAAGAGTGTGGTGTTCGGCGTCGCCGTGACCTGGATCGCCGTGTTCGAGGGGTATGACGCGCTGCCGACCGCCGAAGGCGTTTCGCGCGCGACCACGCGCACCGTGGTCACGTCTTCACTCGCTATCCTCGCCGCCGATTTCGTCCTGACGGCGCTGATGTTCACTGGAGGCAATCACTGATGAACCGCTCGATGATCGATTTGTGGGTCGGAGTCTTCGTCGCGGTCGGATTCGCGGCGCTGCTCTTCCTCGCGCTCAAGGTCGGCAACCTCGCCACCTTCTCCACCGACCAGACCTACCAGGTCGATGCCAAGTTCGCCAACATCGGCGGACTCAAGGTGCGCGGCCCGGTGAAGAGCGCGGGCGTGGTGGTCGGCCGCGTGGCCAACATCCGCTTCGACAACGAAAGCTACGAGGCGATCGTGTCGATGACGGTCGACGTCAACTACCAGTTTCCGCGCGACACCACCGCCAAGATCCTGACCTCGGGCATCCTCGGCGAGCAGTACGTCGGCCTGGAAGCGGGCGGCGACGGCGTGATGCTCAAGAGCGGCGACCGCGTGCGCCTGACGCAGTCGGCCGTGGTGCTGGAGAATCTGATCAGCCAGTTCCTGTTCAACAAGGCCGCGGAAGGCAAGCCGGAGGCGAAGGACGAGAAGAAGTGAAGGCAGGCGTTGCTCATCGCCCTGTTGACCGCGCTCGCCGGCTGCGCGAGCACCGGCGAGGAGCGCGACCCGCGCGATCCCTTCGAGCCCTTCAACCGCGGCGTCTATCGCTTCAACGACAAGTTCGACGAGTACCTGGCGCAGCCGGTGGCGCGCACCTATCGCAAGGCGGTGCACCAGGAGATCCGCTCGCGGGTGGGGAATTTCTTCGCCAACATCCAGGATCTGTTCATCGGCGTGAACAACTTCCTGCAGGGCAAGGTGCAGGACGGCGTCAACGACTGGGCGCGCTTTGCGTTTAATACCTCGTTCGGGCTGCTGGGAATCCACGATGTCGCCTCGGAATGGGGGTTGGAGAAGCACAACGAGGATTTCGGCCAGACCTTCGGCCGCTGGGGCGTGCCGCCGGGGCCGTACCTCGTGTTGCCGTTCCTCAGCTCGAGCACGGTGCGCGACGGCGTCGGCACGGCAATCGACTACACCGCCTCGCCGGCGAGCGAGATTCGGCCGATCAACCTGCGCAACACGCTGTACGGGCTTTACCTGGTCAATACGCGGGCCGAGCTGCTCGATGCGAGCCGGCTGCTCGAGGAGGCGGCGCTCGACCGGTACGTGTTCCAGCGCGATGCCTATCTGCAGCGGCGTCGCAGCCTG
The DNA here is from genome assembly GCA_963810475.1 of uncultured beta proteobacterium. GTDB lineage: Bacteria > Pseudomonadota > Gammaproteobacteria > Burkholderiales > SG8-39 > SCGC-AG-212-J23. The sequence continues at coordinate 508,056 of CAWENY010000017.1, forward strand.
ATCTACGACGGCAGCCCGCCGCGCGAAAAACTGGAGTAACCATGAACAAACTCATTGCAACCATACTGTCCTGCGCGCTGCTGACCCCCGCGCTCGCGCAGGACGTCGCGCCCGATGTGCTGGTGAAGAACGTCACCCAGGAGGTGGTGGGGCTCATCGCCAAGGACAAGGAAATCAAGGCCGGCGATCGCGCCAAGCTGGTGGAGGTGATCGAGGCCAAGGTGCTGCCGCACTTCAATTTTGCAGCCATGACCGCGCTCGCCATGGGGCAGAACTGGGGCAAGGCCAATCCGGAGCAGAAAAAGCAGCTCACCGAGGAGTTCAAGACCCTGCTGGTGCGCACCTACGCAAGCGCCCTGGCCGCGTACAGCGAGCAGAAGTTCGATTTCCGCCCGCTGCGCGCCAAGCCGACCGACACCGACGTCACGGTCAACGTGCGCGTGCTGCAGCCCGGCGCGCAGCCCGTCACCATCGACTACAGCATGGAGAAGACCGGCAGCGGCTGGAAGGTGTACGACGTGATGGTGGGCGGCGTCAGTCTGGTGGCGAACTACCGCACGGAGTTTTCCAACACGGTGCGCAACTCCAGCATCGACGGGCTGATCAAGGAGCTGCGGGCCAAGAACCAGGGGAAGAAGTGATCCGGCGCGAAGGGCGGCGCGTCGTGGTGAGCGGCCCGGTGACCCTGGCCAATGTCGCCAAGCTGCTGGAGGAAGGCCGCCAGCACCTCGCCGAGGGGGCTGGCGCGGTCGACCTTGGCGAGGTGACCGAGATGGATTCGGCGCTGCTCGCCCTCAGCCTCGCGTGGCTGCGCGATGCGCGCGCCGCCAACCGCGAGCTCGCCTTCGTCAATCTGCCCGAAGCGCTGCAAACCTTGTCGCGCCTTTACGGCGTCGAATCCCTTCTCCCTGCCTCGAAGACCTGAACCAAGCCTGAACGCGATAGAAGTTCGCAGCGTCGAGAAGCGCTATGGCGCGGTGCGCGCGCTCTCTGGCGTCAGCCTCGAGATCCCGCAGGGCGAATTCTTCGGCCTGCTCGGACCCAACGGCGCCGGCAAAACCACGCTGATCAACATCGTCGCCGGGCTCGCGCGCGCCGACGCGGGCACGGTGTCGGTGATGGGGGAGGACACGGTCGCCAGCTACCGGCGCGCGCGCCGCATGCTCGGCGTGGTGCCGCAGGAGCTGGTGTTCGACCCGTTCTTCACGGTGCGCGAGACGTTGCGCTTGCAGTCGGGGTACTTCGGCATCCGCGACAACGACGCGTGGATCGACGAGGTGATGGAGCACCTCGACCTGGCGGGCAAGGCGCACGCCAATATGCGCTCCCTGTCCGGCGGCATGAAGCGCCGCGTGCTGATCGCGCAGGCGCTGGTGCACAAGCCGCCGGTCATCGTGCTCGACGAGCCCACCGCCGGCGTCGACGTCGAGCTGCGCCAGGACCTGTGGCAGTTCGTGCGCCGCCTCAACCGCGACGGCCACACCATCGTGCTCACCACGCATTACCTGGAGGAGGCCGAGCTGCATTGCAGCCGCATCGCCATGCTCAAGGCTGGCCGGGTCGTTGCGCTCGACTCGACGCGCAACCTGCTCGCGCGGTTCTCCGGCCCGCGCACCAAGGCCCGCGTGATCGCACGCGACGGCCGCCAGATCGTCCTCGACCTGGCGGATTACGGCGAACTGGAACGCGAGCTCGCCAAGCTGCGCGAGGCTGGGGTGCAGATCGCGGACCTCGAGCTCGACCGCCCGGACCTCGAGCAGGTCTTCCTGCGCCTCACGTCGTGACGAGATGCGCCTGATGGGATTTTCGACCCTGTTCCGCAAGGAGATGCTGCGCTTCCTCAAGGTGAGCGTGCAGACGGTGGCGGCGCCGGTGCTGACCTCGGCGCTGTATCTCGTGATCTTCGGCCAGGTGCTGGAAGGCCGCCTGCAGGTGTTCGACGGCGTGCGCTACATCTCGTTCCTGGTGCCCGGCCTGGTGATGATGAGCGTGCTGCAGAATGCCTTCGCCAACAGCTCGTCGAGCCTGATCCAGTCGAAGATCACCGGCAACATCGTCTTCGTCCTGCTCGCGCCGATTTCCTACCTGGAATTCTTCTGGGCCTACGTGGCGGCTTCGGTGGCGCGCGGCCTGGCGGTCGGCGGCGCGGTGCTCGCGGTGACGGCCTGGTTCGTCGAGCTGCGGCTGGAGGCGCCGCTCTGGACCGCGGCCTTCGCCGTTCTCGGCGCCGCGCTTGCCGGCGCGCTCGGCCTGCTCGCCGGCATCGTCTCGGAGAAAATCGACCAGCTCGCGGCGTTCCAGAATTTCGTCATCCTGCCGCTCACCATGCTGTCGGGCGTGTTCTACTCCATCCACTCGCTGCCGGCCTTCTGGCGCGAGCTTTCGCACGCCAACCCCTTCTTCTACATGATCGACGGCTTCCGCTACGGCTTCTTCGGCGCCTCCGATGTCGCCCCCGGCGTGAGCCTCGCGCTGGTCGCGATGGCTTTCGTCGCGGTGGCGTCGGCGTGCCTTTTGCTGCTCAAATCCGGGTACAAATTGAGGACTTGAATCATGGTCACTGCCGAAAGCGTGAAGAGCGGCATCGAAGGCGGGCTCGCCTGCGACCACGTCGAAGTGATCGGCGACGGCCAGCATTTCCAGGCCGTGATCGTCTCGGCGCAGTTCGCCGGCAAGAGCCGTGTCCAGCGCCACCAGCTGGTCTATGGCGCGCTCGGCGAGCGCATGCGCGAGGAAATCCACGCCCTTTCCATGCGGACGCTGACGCCGGAAGAGTGGAAGGCCAGTGGATAAGCTGAAAATCACCGGCGGGCGTCCGCTCGAGGGCGAAGTGCAGGTCTCCGGCGCCAAGAACGCGGCGCTGCCCATCATGTGCGCGGCGCTGCTGTCGGCGAAGCCGCTCGCGCTCACCAACGTGCCGCGGCTGCGGGACGTCTCGACCATGGCGAGGCTGCTCGCGCAGATGGGCGTGGCGGTCGAGCGCTCCGAGCACGGCACGGTATTGCACGCCAAGGCGATCACCGATCCCACGGCGACCTACGAGCTGGTGAAGACCATGCGCGCCTCGGTGCTGGTGCTGGGTCCGTTGCTCGCGCGTTGCGGCGAGGCCAAGGTGTCGCTGCCCGGCGGCTGCGCAATCGGCGCGCGCCCGGTCGACCAGCACGTCAAAGGCCTGCAGGCGATGGGCGCGACGATCTCGATCGAGCATGGCTACATGCAGGCGAGCGCGCGCCGCTTGCGCGGGGCGCGCATCGTCATGGATCTGGTCACCGTGACGGGCACCGAGAACCTGATGATGGCGGCCGCCCTGGCCGAAGGCGAGACGCTGCTCGAGAACGCCGCGCGCGAGCCGGAAGTCCTCGACCTCGCGCGCTGCCTGGGCGCGATGGGAGCGAAGATCGAAGGCGCCGGCAGCGATGTGATCCGCATCCAGGGTGTGCGCTCTCTGGGCGGTGCCGAGCATCGCGTGATGCCGGATCGCATCGAGACTGGCACCTACCTCGCGGCCGCCGCCGCCGCCGGCGGAAAGATCCGCCTCACCGGCGCCGCCCCGAAGACGCTCGATGCGACGCTCGACAAATTGCGGGAGGCGGGTTCGAAGATCACCGTCACCGAATCTTCGATTGAAATCGAAACCGCTCGGCGTCCCGCGGCGGTGAGCGTTCGAACCGCACCCTATCCCGCGTTCGCCACCGACATGCAGGCGCAGTTCATGGCGCTGGCGTGCGTCGCGGACGGTACGGCGCTCATCACCGAGACCATCTTCGAGAACCGCTTCATGCATGCGATCGAGCTGCAGCGCCTGGGCGCCGACATCCGGCTGGAGGGCAACACCGCGGTGGTCAGGGGCGTCGAGCGGCTGCAGGGCGCCGGGGTCATGGCCACCGACCTGCGCGCTTCCGCCGGCCTGGTGATCGCGGCCCTGGTTGCCGAGGGCGACACGGTGGTCGACCGCATCTACCACCTCGACCGGGGATACGAAGGCCTGGAAAAGAAGCTCGGGCTGCTCGGGGCGCGCATCGAGCGCATCGCCTAGGGATTGCGGTAGAATGCGCGCCCTCTGCAAGGTTTCCGAGGCGATTTTCCGGATGGTTGCACATGGCGAGCATCAGCATCGCGCTTTCGAAGGGGCGGATCTTCGACGAGACCGCACCGCTGCTCGCGCGCGTCGGCATCCGGCCTCGGGCTGACCCGGAAACTTCGCGCAAGCTCGTCATCGCCACCAACCGCCGCGATCTGCGGCTGGTGGTCGTCCGGGCGAGCGACACCCCCACTTACGTCCAGCACGGCGGCGCCGACATCGGCATCGCGGGACGCGACGTGCTCGCCGAGCACGGCGGCGAAGGCCTGTACCAGCCGGTCGACCTCGGCATCGCCCCGTGCCGCATGGTGGTCGCGGTCAGGAAAGGCTTCGGCTACGCCGCGGCGGTACGCCAGGGCGCGCGCTTGCGCGTCGCCACCAAGTACATCAACACCGCGCGCGAGCACTTCGCCGCCAAGGGTGTGCACGTCGACCTCATCCGGCTCTACGGCTCGATGGAGCTCGCGCCGCTGCTCGGCCTCGCGGACGCCATCGTCGATCTCGTCGCCACCGGCAATACGCTGAAGGCGAACGGGCTGGTAGCGGTGGAAGACATCATGCAAGTGTCGGCGCGGCTCATCGTCAACCAGGCGGCGCTCAAGACCAAGCGCGCGACGCTGCAGCCGTTGATCGACGCCTTTGCCAGGGCTTGCGTCAAGTGATGAAAATGCGCCGCCTTTCAACGAAAGACCGTGGTTTTGAAGCCAGGCTAAAAGCCCTCACGCGCTACGACGCCGCGCAGGATCCAACGGTGCAGAAGGCGGTGCGCAAGATCCTCGCCGAGGTACGCAAGCGCGGCGACGCGGCGGTGCGCGCGTACACGAAGAGGTTTGACGGCGTCGCTCCGCGCGAATTGGAGCTCACTCCTAACCTCATCGACGCCATCCCGCGCGAGCAGGCCGACGCCTTGCGCGCCGCGCACCAGCGCATCAAGACATTCCACGACCGGCAGCTGCAGAAATCCTGGGACTTCACCGACGCCGACGGCACCCGCCTTGGGCAGCAGGTGACCCCGCTCGAGCGCGTTGGGCTGTACGTGCCCGGCGGCAAGGCCGCCTACCCGTCATCGGTCCTGATGAACGCGGTGCCGGCGAAGGTGGCCGGCGTGCGCGAGCTCATCATGGCGAGCCCGAATCCCAATCCGCTGGTGCTGGCCGCGGCCGCGCTTGCCGGCGTGGATCGCGTGCTCGGCATCGGCGGCGCGCAGGCGATCGGCGCGCTCGCCTACGGCACGAAATCCATCCCGCGCGTCGACAAGATCGTCGGCCCGGGCAACGCATACGTCGCCGAGGCGAAGCGCCAGGTGTATGGCGAGGTGGGGATCGACATGATCGCCGGTCCCTCCGAGATCCTGGTCATTGCCGATGGCAGCACGCCGGCCGACTGGGTGGCGATGGACCTTTTCTCGCAGGCCGAGCACGACGAGTCGGCGCAGGCCATCTTGCTTTCACCCGACGAGAGATACCTCGATGCGGTCGCTGCCTCGATCGGCACATTGCTGGTGGAAATGCCCAGGCGGGACGTGATCGCCGCGTCCTTGAAAGCCCGTGGCGCGCTGATCCTGACGCGCGACCTCGAGGAAGCGTGCGCGGTGGCGAACCGCATCGCGCCGGAGCACCTCGAGCTCGCGGTCGGCGACCCTGAGCAATTGCTTTCCCATGTGAAAACCGCAGGCGCGATCTTCCTCGGGCGCTGGAGCTCGGAGGCCATCGGCGACTACTGCGCCGGTCCGAACCACGTGCTGCCAACCGCGGGGACGGCGCGCTTCTCGTCGCCGCTCGGCGTCTATGACTTCCAGAAACGCACCAGCGTGATCGGCGTTTCGAAGCAAGGGGCGCAGACCCTGGGCCCCATCGCGGCCACTTTGGCCGCGGGCGAAGGATTAAGCGCGCACGCGCGAGCGGCGCAGATGAGGATCGAATGAAGCCGGAAGATCTCGTCCGGCCGGAGATCCTCGCGCTCAAGGCCTACCCGGTCGCGTCTTCCGACGGCATGGTGAAGCTTGATGCGATGGAGAACCCGTACCCGTTGCCCGAGCCGCTGCGCCGCGAGCTCGCGGCGGTGCTTGCGCGCGTCGACGTCAATCGCTATCCCACGCCGAGCCCGCGCAAGCTGCGCGACGCCATCTCGCGTCGCATGAAGGTGCCCGCCGGCATGGAGGTGCTGCTTGGCAACGGCTCCGACGAGCTGATCCAGATCCTGATCACGGCGCTGGCGCGCCCGGGCGCGGCGATGATGTATCCGTCGCCGACCTTCGTCATGTATGCGATGGGGGCCACCTTCAGCGGCATGCGCGCGCTGGCGGTGCCGCTGCGCGACGATTTCTCCCTCGACGCCGATGCGTTCATCGCACGCATGCAGGCGGAGAAACCGGCGCTGGTGTTCCTCGCCTATCCAAACAATCCGACCGGCGTGCTCTACCCGGAAGCCGATGTCGCCAAGATCATCCGCGCTTGCCAAGGGCTGGTGGTGCTGGACGAGGCTTACCACGTGTTCGCCGGCAAGAGCTTCCTGCCGCGGCTCGCCGAGTTCGACAATCTGGTGGTGATCCGGACGGTATCCAAGCTCGGGCTGGCCGGCATCCGGCTGGGCTACCTCGTCGGCCGCCCGGAATGGGTGGCGCAACTCGACAAGGTGCGTCCGCCGTACAACGTCAGCGTGCTCACGCAGGCCGCGGCGCTGTTCATGCTCGAGCGGCTGGACGTGCTCGAGGAGCAGGCCTCGCGCATTCGTTCGGAAAGACAGAGTCTGGAAAAAACCCTGAAAGCGCTGAAGGGCGTCACCGTGTTTCCGTCCGAGGCCAATTTCTTCCTGATCCGCGTGCCGGACGCCGACCGCGCGTACGCGGCACTCAAGGAGCAGAACGTGCTGGTGCGCAATCTGAACCCGGGCATCCGCAATTGCCTGCGCGTCACCGTCGGTACGCCGGACGAAAACCGTATACTGATCACCGCTTTGCGCGAAGCCTTGTCATGAGAACCGCCGAAATCACCCGCAATACGAAAGAGACCCAGATCCGGGTCAAGGTGAACCTGGACGGCAAGGGCATCGCCAAGCTCTCGACCGGCGTGCCGTTCCTCGAGCACATGCTCGACCAGGTGGCGCGCCACGGCATGCTGGACCTCGACATCGAGGCGAAGGGCGACCTGCACATCGATGGTCACCATACGGTCGAGGACATCGGCATCACGCTGGGCCAGGCGGTCGCCAAGGCCATCGGCGACAAGGCCGGCGTGCGCCGCTTCGGCCACGCCTATGTGCCGCTCGACGAGGCGCTGTCGCGGGTGGTGCTCGACTTTTCCGGGCGCCCGGGCCTCGAGTACCACGTCAAGTTCACCCGCGCGCTGATCGGCGAGTTCGACGTCGACCTGATGCACGAGTTCTTCCAGGGCTTCGTCAACCACGCCCAGGTGACGCTGCACATCGACAACCTGCGCGGCGACAACGCGCACCATCAGTGCGAGACCATGTTCAAGGCGTTCGCGCGCGCCCTGCGCATGGCCGCCGAGCCCGACCCGCGCGCCGCCGGCACCGTGCCATCGACCAAGGGCAGCCTTTAGCTTGAAGATCGCGGTGGTGGATTACGGCATGGGCAACCTGCGCTCGGTGTCGAAGGCGCTGGAGCACGTCGCGCCCGGCGCCGAGGTGCAGCTGACTGCCGATCCGGAGAAGATTCTTGCCGCGGAGCGCATCGTGGTTCCCGGCCAGGGGGCGATGCCCGACTGCATGCGGCAGCTGGAGGCAAGCGGGGCGCGCGCGGCGGTGGTGGAAGCGACGCGCGCCAAGCCCTTCCTCGGCATCTGCATCGGCCTGCAGATGCTGTTTGAGCAAGGCGAGGAGGGGAATGCGGCCGGGCTTGGGGTGTTGCCGGGACGGGTGCCGCGATTGTCGGTTTCCGGGCTCAAAATCCCGCATATCGGCTGGAACGAGGTCATGCAGCAGCGGTCACATCCCTTGTGGTCCGGGCATTCCCGACCGCAGCCGCTTCTATTTCGTGCACAGCTACTACCCCGCGCCGCGCGACGTGGCACTCACGGCCGCGACTTCGGTCTACGGAACGCCCTTTACCTGCGCCATCGCCCGGGATAATATTTTCGCCGTTCAGTTCCATCCCGAAAAAAGCCAGTCCGCCGGCCTGCAACTCCTCTCCAACTTCGTGCGCTGGCAGCCCTGACGCAGGTCGAGACTCGAATCGGGCACTGCAGTGCTCATCATCCCCGCGATTGATCTGAAAGACGGCCGCTGCGTGCGCCTGAAGCAGGGCGACATGAGCACGGCCACCGTGTTCTCCGAGGACCCGGTGGCCATGGCGCGCCACTGGGCCGGGCTCGGCGCCAAGCGCCTGCACATCGTCGACCTGAACGGCGCGATCGCCGGCCGGCCCAAGAACCAGCGCGTGATCCGCGAGATGATCTCCGCGGTCGGCGACAAGACGGCGATCCAGCTCGGCGGCGGAATCCGCGACCTCGACGCGATCGAGAGCTATCTCGATGCCGGGGTGACCTACGTGATCATCGGCACCGCCGCGGTGAAGAATCCCGGCTTCCTGTCGGACGCGTGTTATGCATTCCCCGGCCATGTGATCGCCGGCCTGGACGCGAAGGAGGGCAAGGTCGCGGTCGAGGGCTGGTCGAAGCTCACGGGGCACGACGTGGTGGATCTGGCGAAGAAGTACGAGGACTACGGCATCGAGGCCTTGATCTACACCGACATCGGCCGCGACGGCATGATGAGCGGCATCAACATCGAGGCGACGCTTCAAGCTCGCCCAGCAGCTGAAGACGCCGATCATCGCTTCGGGCGGGCTCAACAGCCTGGAGGACGTGCAGGCCATCTGCCAGAAGCTCGCCCCCGAAGGCGTGATCGGGGCCATCGCCGGGCGCGCGCTGTACGAGGGCAAGATCGATCTGCAGAAGGCGCAGGCCGCGGCCAACAAGGCGCTGGGGAAGGAATAGCGTGCCGTTGGAGGACTGGCGAGATGCCTCTAGCTAAACGCGTGATCCCTTGCCTGGACGTGAACGCGGGCCGGGTGGTGAAAGGCGTCAAATTCGTCGGGCTGCGCGATGCCGGCGACCCGGTGGAGATCGCGGCGCGCTACGACGGCGAGGGTGCCGACGAAGTCTGCTTCCTCGACATCACGGCGAGCTCGGACGAGCGCGACCTGCTGCTGCACGTGATCGAAGCGGTCGCCGAGCGCGTCTTCATACCCCTGACGGTTGGCGGCGGCGTGCGCCAGGTCAATGACGTGCGCCGGCTTCTCAATGCCGGCGCCGACAAGGTATCGATCAACACGGCGGCGGTGCAAAACCCGCAGCTGGTACGCGACGCCGCCGATGTGGTGGGCAACCAGTGCATCGTGGTGGCGATCGACGCCAAGGAGAGTGCTTCGGGCTGGGAGGTCTACACCCATGGGGGCCGCAGGGCGACGGGAATCGATGTGGTTCAGTGGGCGAAGCGCATGGTGGCGGCCGGCGCCGGCGAGATCCTGCTGACCAGCATGGACCGCGACGGCACGCGCGACGGCTTCGACCTGGCGCTCACCCGCGCGGTCGCCGATGCCGTCACCGTGCCGGTGATCGCCTCCGGCGGCGTCGGCTCGGTCGAGCATCTCGCCGACGGCGTGCTCGAAGGCCGCGCCGACGCGGTGCTCGCCGCGAGCGTGTTCCACTTCGGCGATTTCACCGTGCGCACGGCGAAGGAGCACATGCGCAAGCGCGGCATCGAGGTGCGGCTGTGAGTTTCCTGGACGAAGTTCCGTGGAACGGCGACGGACTGATTGCTGCCGTCGCGCAGGACGCGTACAGCGGCAGAGTGCTGACGGTAGCCTGGATGAACCGCGATGCGCTGCGCGAGACCGCGGAAAAGCGCGAAGCGGTCTATTGGTCGCGCTCGCGCCAGCGGCTGTGGCGCAAGGGCGAGGAGTCGGGCCACGTGCAGATGGTGGTCGAGGTGCGCCTCGACTGCGACGCGGACGCGGTACTGCTCAAGGTGCAGCAGGCCGGCGGCATCGCCTGCCACACCGGCCGAGAAAGCTGCTTCTTCCGTAAACTCGAGAATGGAAAATGGACCACGGTGGATCCGGTGCTCAAGGATCCGGCGCTGATCTACAAGAAATGAAACCCGGCCAGGCAGAAATACTCGAGCGCATCGCGCGCTCGATCCACGAGCGCAAGGACGGCGACCCGACCAAGTCTTATGTCGCCAAGCTGTTCGCGCAGGGCGAAGACGCGATGCTGAAGAAGATCGGCGAGGAGGCGACGGAAACCGTGCTCGCCGCGAAGAGCAACGATCGCCTGCACCTGGTGCGCGAGGTGACCGACCTGTGGTTCCACTGCATGATCGTGCTCGAGCGCCACGGCCTCGGGCCGGCCGACGTGCTGGCGGAAATGCAGCGGCGCGAAGGGATCTCCGGCGTCGACGAAAAGGCGGCACGGAAAAAATGACCGATCCAGACTGTGTGTTTTGCAGGATCATCCGCGGTGAGATCCCGTCGAAGAAGATCTACGACGACGCCGAAGTGATGGCATTCCACGACATCCGCCCGCAGGCCCCGGTTCACCTGCTGATCATCCCGAAGATGCACATCGCGACGCTGTACGACGCGCAGGCCGCCCACCAGTCGGCACTTGGCAAGATGCTTGCCGTGGCCGGGCGCCTCGCGCGCGAGGCCGGCGCCACCGATGGCTTCCGCACCATCATCAACAACGGCAGGGTGGCCCATCAGGAGGTGTATCATGTTCATATGCACGTTCTGGGTGGGCCTGACGCTCTAGGTTCCATGCTCCAGAGGCACCGATAGGAGAAGCGAATATGGGCTCGTTCAGCATCTGGCATTGGCTGATCGTTCTGGTGATCGTGATGCTGATCTTCGGCACGAAGAAGCTGCGCAACATGGGCACCGACCTTGGCGGCGCGGTGCGCGGCTTCAAGGACGGCATGCGCGAAGGCGGCGGCGACAAGTCGGAGGCCACCATGCCGCCGGCGCACCAGGTCAGTGGCAAGACGGTCGAAGGCGAAGTCAAAGGCAAGACCGAGCAGAAGGCCTGAGCGCGCGAACGCCCGGGCGGGCCGGCATTGCTCTCGTCAAAGGCGCCCACCGGGCGCCTTTTTGTTCATAGGGTCCGATGTTCGATATAGGCTTTTCCGAGCTGATGGTGATCGGGGTGGTCGCGCTCATCGTGATCGGGCCCGAGAAGCTGCCGCGCATGGCGCGCACCGTCGGCCACCTCGCCGGGCGCCTGCAGCGCTACGTGTCCGACGTGAAGGCCGACATCAACCGCGAGATCGAGCTCGACGAGCTGCGCAAGATGCGCGACTCGATGCAGCAGGCGGCGAGCAACTTCGAGAGCACCGTGCAGACCGAGATGAACAAGACCGAGACCGAGCTCAACAAGTCGGTCGAGGATGTGGTCTCCGATAAGAAGCCCGAAGAGGCCAAGCCGCCCGCATGAGCGACCAGGAAAGCTTCATCTCGCACCTGGTGGAGCTGCGCCAGCGGCTGGTGCGTGCGGTCGGCGCGGTGCTCGCCTTGTTCGTCGTGCTGTTTCTCTATCCCGGCTCCGGCGCGATCTACGACTACCTCGCGCTGCCGCTGATGAACGCGCTGCCCGAGGGCGCGAAGATGATCGCCACCGGCGTGATCACGCCGTTCATGGTGCCGGTGAAGGTCACCGCGCTGGTCGGCTTCATGATCGCGCTGCCCTACGTGCTCTACCAGGCGTGGGCGTTCGTCGCGCCGGGGCTGTACGAGCACGAGAAGAAGCTGGCGCTGCCGCTGATCGTGGCGAGCTCGGTCCTGTTCTTCACCGGCGTCGCGTTCTGCTACTTCTTCGTCTTCGGCAAGGTGTTCGCCTTCATCCACGACTTCGCGCCGAAGTCGATCACGCCGGCGCCGGATATCGAGGCCTACTTCAGCTTCGTGATCACCATGTTCCTCGCCTTCGGCATCACCTTCGAGATTCCGATCGTGGTGATCGTGCTGGTGCGCATGGGCATCGTGACGGTGCAGAAGCTGAAGGAGGCGCGGCCCTTACGTCGTGGTCGGCGCCTTCGTGGTGGCGGCGGTGGTGACGCCGCCGGACGTGCTGTCGCAGTTCATGCTCGCGGTGCCGATGTGCATCCTCTACGAGGCGGGGCTGTTCTTCGCCCGCTTCGTCGGCACGCGGCCCAAGCCGGAGTCGGAATACAAGACCCAGCCTTGAATGGGTGGTGGCGAATCAGGGACTCGAACCCCGGACAAACGGATTATGATTCCGCTGCTCTAACCAGCTGAGCTAATTCGCCACGGCTGAACCCACGATTATAAACCCACCGATGCACGATCTCATCGTCGTCGGCGGCGGGCCGGTGGGCGCCAGCCTGGTCCGGGCTGCGCGCGGCCTGTCGGTCGCCCTGGTCGCTCACGCACACCGGCAACCCATGGCGCGCGCCGCGTTCGACGCGCGGGTCTACGCGCTCAGCCCGGGCAACGTCGCGTTCCTGCAGTCTCTTGGGGTCTGGCAGGCCATGCCGCAGGACCGGCTGGTGCCGGTGCACGCGATGCGCATCTACGGCGACGAGCCGGGCGCGCGGCTCGAGTTCGACGCCTACGCCGCCGGCGTACCGGCGCTCGCGTGGATCGTCGAGGATGCGGTGTTGCAGGATGCCCTTTGGCATGACCTCGAGGCGCAGCTGTTCGCGCCCGCCGCTTGCCAGGCTCTGGACGTGTCCGCCGACCGCGTGCTGTTGCGGCTCGACGATGGCCGGGAAGTGGCGGGGAAGCTCATTGTCGGCGCCGACGGCGCGCAGTCGTTCGTGCGTGCGCAGGTGCTCATCGCGGCGGACGAAGTCGACTATGGGCAGAGCGCGGTGGTGGCGAACTTCCGCTGCGAAAAGCCGCACCGCAATGTCGCCTATCAGTGGTTTCAGCACGGCGCGGTGCTCGCCCTGCTGCCGCTGCCCGGTGCGCACGTGTCGATGGTCTGGTCGCTGCCGGCCGAAGAAGCGGGCAGAGTCTCCGGCTTGGACGGCGAATCGCTATGCCGGGAAGTCGCTGCCGCCGCGCGTGGCGAGGTTGGGGACCTGACGCTGGTCACGGCGCCCCGCAGTTATGCGCTGCGCAGGCTGACTGCCAGCCGGCTGGTGGCGCCGCGCGTCGCCCTCGCCGGTGACGCCGGGCATGTCATCCATCCCCTCGCGGGGCAGGGACTGAACCTCGGCCTGCAGGACGCGCGCGCGTTGTCGGGGGTGCTGGCAGCGCGCGAGCCGCACCGCGACCCGGGCGAGCTTCGCCTGCTCCGCCGCTACGAGCGCAGCCGGGCCGAGCCTATACTCGCGGTCGACACCATGGTGGACTCGCTCTTCCGGACCTTCGGCGCGCCGGGACGCCTCGCGGCGCGCGCGCGTAATATCGGCTTGAACCTGACCGATCGCCTGCCGGTCCTAAAGAACATGCTGATGCGCTACGCGATGATGTGCTTCTTCGGCCTGCTGTTCGCGCGTGCCGGCGCTCGCCAACGAAGCGCAGATCCGCCGCGTGCTGGAGCCCAAGCTCGGCGGCGCGAAGATCGAGGGCATCCAGCCGGCGCCGATCTCCGGGTTGTGGGAAGTCCATTTCCGCAGCGAGCGCGGCGGGATGCAGGTGATCTACACCGATGCCACGGCGTCGTACGTGATCGACGGCAACATCCACGAGCTGCGCACCAACCGCGACCTCACCGGCGAGCGCCTGCGCAAGCTGAATGCGGTCAAGTTCGAATCGCTGCCGCTCGACATGGCGGTGAAGATCCAGCGCGGAAACGGCAAGCGCGTGCTCGCGATGTTCTCGGATCCCTATTGCCCGGCGTGCCGCGACTTCGAGCGCACGCTGTCCAAGATCGACGACATCACCGTCTATGTCTTCATGTATCCGGTGATCCGGCCGCAGAACGCGGATCATTCGCGCGCGGTGTGGTGCTCGCCCGACCGCGCCAAAGCCTGGCTCGAGCTCGCGGCGAGCCCAAAGCCCAAGATTCCGGAAGCGGGGCCCGGCTGCCCCAACCCGGTGGACAAGCTGATCGATGCCGGCCACCGGCTCGGCGTGAACAGCACGCCGACGCTGTTTCTCTCGAACGGCGAACGGCTGAGCGGCGGCCTCGCCGCCGACGACCTCAAGGACCTGCTGGACCGCTCGGCAACGGCTCGCCGGTAGGCCAGAGAAGCCAGAGCCTGCCCTGCTGGCGCATGCGCCCGGCCTGGCTCCCGGCGTCCGGGCCGGTTCCCCAGAAGAAGTCGCCGCGCACCACGCCGCGAATCGCGCCGCCGGTATCGTGCGCCGCCATCAGGCGCTCAAGGGGCTGCTCCGACAGCGGAAAGGTGGTCGCCAGGTAGACCGGCGCGCCGAGCGGGATGAAGCGGCGGTCGACCGCCAGGCTGCGCTCCGCATGCAGCGGCACGCTGAGCGCGCCGATCGGTCCGTCGCTGGTCGGCAGCTCGCGAAAAAACACATAGCTCGGGTTCTGGCTGAGCGCCTCTTGCAGCCTGGCCGGATTCGCCGCCGCCCATGCCTTGATGCCCTGCATCGACGCCTGCTCGAGCAGCAGCTCGTTGCGCTCGACCAGGTGGCGGCCGAGCGAGCGGTAGGGATGGCCGTTCTGGTCCGCGTAGCCGACGCGCAGGCGCTCGCCGTTCTCGAGCTGGACCTGTCCCGAGCCCTGGATCTGCAGGAAGAAGAGCTCCACCGGGTCGGCGCTCCACGCGATTATCGGCGCGGCAAGCGCGCTGCCGCGCGCGTCGATCTCGCCGCGCGACCAATAGGGCACGAGGCGGCGCCCGTCGAGGCGCCCGCGCAGCCGCAGGCCGCGCGTTTCCGGGCTCACGGTGCCGAGATCCACCACTACCAGATCGTCCGGCACGCCGTAGATCGGATGGCGATGCAGCGCGGTCTGGGTGCGGCTGCCGTTGATGATCGGCTCGTAATAGCCGGTGATCAGGCCGCTGTCGCCGCTTTCGGAGGACACCACGGCGTAGGGCGTGAACTCCAGATTCGAAGAGTCGGCGCGCCGCGCCTTCGTCGCCCGGCGGCACGGCTTTGGCGAGCTCACACGCCTTCTTCGCCGCCGCCAGCCGCGCGCAGCCGCCAAGGAATGCGCGCAGGCTCGGCTCGAGCTGCGCTTCGCGCCAGCCCGGCAGGTCGGCGAAAGACCGCGCGCTTCGTAGCGCGCGGTTTCCGGCGCCGGCTTGGGCGGCGGACACGGGCACTGCGGCTGCGGCTTCTGCGGCGATGCGCAGGCGGCGGCCAGTAGAATCAAAGCGAGGCAAACGCAGCGCATGTGGGTCATCTATCTCGAAATCGTGGCGGTGCTCGGCCTGGTGGCCTTCATCCTCTGGTTTACCTGGCCGAAGAAACCCAAGTAATCAATGCAGGATGCGCGGCACCGAGAGCGTGAACTCGGGGATTGCGGCTTCGAAGCGAGTGCCATCCGAGGCCACCATCTGGTAGCTGCCGCGCATCGTGCCCACCGGCGTGGCGATCGAGGCGCCGCTCGTGTACTCGAAGCGCTCGCCCGGCTGCAGCAGCGGCTGCGAGCCGACCACGCCGAGCCCGCGCACTTCCTGCACCAGTCCCTGCGCGTCGGTGATCACCCAGTGCCGGCTGATGAGCTGCGCCGGCACGGTGCCGGCGTTGCGGATGGTAGATGGTGTAAGCGAACACGTAGCGCCCCGCGCCTTCGTCCGACTGGTCGGCGAGATACTGCGTCGCCGCGCTCACCAGGACCTCGTAGTTCTTCTCTTGAGCCACGGCGGCATTGTAAACTCCGCGGGCGTGACGTTCCGCATCGCCCCCAGCATCCTTTCTGCGGATTTCGCGCGCCTGGGCGACGAAGTGCGCGCCGTCGAGCGCGCCGGCGCCGACCTGATTCACTTCGATGTCATGGATAACCACTACGTGCCCAACCTCACGGTCGGCCCGCTGGTGTGCGCGGCGCTCAAGCCGCACGTCAAGCTGCCGCTCGATGTGCACCTGATGGTGAAGCCGGTCGACGCCCTGGTGCCCGAGTTCGCCAGGGCGGGGGCGAGCATCATCAGCTTCCACCCGGAAGCCTCGGATCATGTCGATCGCACCATCGCGCTCATCCGCGAGCACGGCTGCAAGGCCGGCCTGGTGCTGAATCCCGCCACCCCCGTTTCCTGGCTCGACCACACGCTCGAGAAGCTCGACCTGGTGCTGCTGATGTCGGTCAACCCGGGCTTCGGCGGCCAGAAGTTCATTGCTTCCGTGCTGCCCAAGATCGCCGAAGTGCGCCGGCGCATCGACGCGCTGAAACGCGATATCTGGCTGGAAGTCGACGGCGGCGTGAAGACCGACAACATCGCGGAAATCGCCCGCGCCGGCGCCGACACCTTCGTCGCCGGCTCGGCGGTGTTCAGCTCCAAGGACTACGCCGCCACCATTCGGGACATGAGGGCCCAACTCGCAACGGCGAAAGGGTGATAGAAGCAGTTTCGTCGAGTCGAGTTCCCGTCGTCGCCGAGGCACGAGCCGATCTGTACACGCCGCTGGCGGTATACCTGAAGCTCGCGAACGCGCCGTACTCCTACCTGCTGGAATCGGTGGTCGGCGGCGAGCGGTTCGGCCGCTACTCGTTCATCGGCCTTGCCTGCGCTGAACGCATCGAGGCACGGGGACGCAACGTCCGGCGCCTGGTGCGTGACGCACGCGGCACCGATGTTTGCCTGGAGAGCGTCGACGCCGACCCGTTTGACTACGCTCGCGCCTGGCTCAAGCGCCACCGCGTTGCGCCGGTGCCCGCGGCGCTGAAGTTCGGCGGCGGCCTGGCGGGCTACTTCGGCTACGAAGCGGTACGCCAGGTCGAGCCGCGCGCGCTTGGTGCAGAAAAGCCCGATGCGCTGGGCACGCCCGGACATGTTGCTCCTCGTTTCGGATGAGCTCGCGGTGGTCGACAACGTGCTCGGCAAGCTCTACCTCGTGGTCTACGCCGACACCACGCAGCCCGACGCCATGCGCGCCGCCCACGCACGGCTCGAGCATCTGCGGTCAAGGCTGGCAGGTAACCTCCCGACGAAGGGCTATTCGTGAGCAAGGAAAGGCGCCAGCCGGTGCTGCGCTGGAGTGCACATTCACCGAGGAAGCGGTTCCTGGACGCGGTGCGGCGCTCGAAGGAATACATCTACGCCGGCGATGTGCATGCAGGTGCAGATTTCGCAGCGCACCTCCCGCCGGTTCGATCCCTCGCCGCTCGCGCTCTACCGCGCCCTGCGCGGCGTGAATCCTTCGCCGTACATGTACTACTTCGACTTCGGCGACCACCACGTGGTCGGCGCCTCGCCCGAGATCCTGGTGCGGCTCGCCGGCGACACGGTTACGCTGCGCCCGATTGCCGGCACGCGGCCGCGCGGCGCGACGCCCGAAGAAGACGCGGCCCGCGCGAAGGAATTGCTGGCCGATCCGAAGGAGCGCGCCGAGCACGTGATGCTGATCGACCTTGGCCGCAACGACGTCGGCCGCGTCGCGCGGGCGGGCAGCGTGAAAGTCACCGAGCAGATGGTGATCGAGCGCTATTCGCACGTGATGCACATCGTGTCGAACGTCGAGGGGCGGCTGAAGCCCGGGCTGGACGCGATCGACGTCCTGCGCGCGAGCTTTCCCGCCGGCACCGTGACCGGCGCACCCAAGGTGCGCGCCATGCAGATCATCGACGAGCTCGAGCCCGTGCGGCGCGGCGTGTACAGCGGCGCGGTGGGCTATCTCGGCTTCAACGGCGACATGGACGTGGCCATCGCCATTCGCACCGCGGTGGTGAAGGACCGGCAGCTGCACGTGCAGGCGGCGGCGGGTATCGTCGCCGATTCCGACCCGCGCTCGGAGTGGCTGGAGACGCAGCACAAGGCGCGCGCGCTGCTGCGCGCCGCCGAGCTCGCGGACGCGGTCAGCTGACCCAGAACTGGTACATGCGCGAGAACGCGTCGGGGAATTCCATCTCGAAGCGATGCCAGCTTTTCAGGTCGAGCGGATCCTTGAAGCGCTCACGGTAGCGCGCCAGCGTCGCGCCGCTGTCCGGGAATTCGAAGCCGAGGAAGCGCAGTCCGAGGCGCCCGATCATGGCTTCGATCTGCGGCAGGCTGAAGCGGTGCTCCTGGACATGGAATAGCAGGTCGCGGCAGCCGCTCATGCTGAAGAAGTCCTCGTTGCGCGCGAGGGTTGCAAGCAGCGCATCCGCGGACCGCGCACGGATGGCGGCCCGGCAGGCACGGATTCCCGCGGCATCCGGTGCGAACCCTTCGGCCGCGATCAGCTCCCGCGCGCGCACCACGGCCCGGCGTCCGGTCTCGCTGTAAAGACCCACCCGCATGAACGCGCCCGGATTGAGAAGGTTCCTCAGCACGCGCCAGCCCTCGAACGGGTCCTCGAGGTGGTGCAGCACCCCCGAGCATTCGATGAGATCGAAGCGCTGCTGCAGGCCATCGAGCGCCAGGATGTCCGCCTGCCGGTACTCGATCTGGGTGAGGCCGCGCTCGAGCGTCTTGCGCTTCGCGTAGGCAAGGCTCGCCATGCTGAGGTCCACCGCGAGCACGCTGGCAGCCGGATATTGCTGCGCGGTCGCGATGGCGTGCTGGCCGGTGCCGCAGCCTGCCACCAGGATGCGTGGCTTCCCGGAAATTCTTTGCGGCGCCTGGCCGCCGGCCGCCGGCGCGCGCAGCCAGCGCGGGTACGGATTGGCTTCGTATTGAGCCTGCACTTTCGCGGACACCGCGGTGCGCGCCCCGCTCAAGGCCGGAATGTCGGCGGCGAGGCGGCGCTCTTCTTCGTGCTCGAGGATCTGGCGGCGCACGAGCGATTCGATCGGCAAGGTCTTGCCCGGCAACGAATGCAGCGGCCGGTACGCCGCATAGGCCGCGCACCAGTGCTCGGATACGGAGTCTGCCGCCAGAATGCGCTCGCGCAGAGCGGCGAGCTCCGCGCGCTCTGCCTCGGTTTCCTCGAATACGTACTCCGTGTTGAAGCACTGGTGTGCGATCGCCGTCATGAGGGCCAGCGGCATCTTCTCCTCCAGCATGCGCCGCCGCGTGTCCGTGATCAGGCGCTCTAGCTGCGCGTCGCGAATCACCACGTCTTCCAGCAGGCGCAGCAACAGCGGCTCTTCGAGGGGAGAAGGTCGTGAAAGGGCCAGCGTCGTGACCGGCCGCACCAGGTCCCCGGGATCCACCGCCGGGTGCTCGAGGGCTTTCGACAACAGCTCGCGTACCGGCGGCGGCACCGGATGGCGCAGGTTGAAGTAGCGAATCACGTCCGAGAATTGCGCCCACAGCGGCGCGAGGCCCGGCGCGAGGCTTAGCGCGCTGGCAATGCTTTCAAGCGCGGGGCCGTGCGCTCCCTCGGCGAGCTGGCGCGCCGAGAGCTGCGCGTGCGCCATTGCGACTTCGCTTTGCTCCATGCCCGAAGTATCTCGGCTAGAATCCTCCGCGTGAAGTCATCCTTGGTCCTGCAACACCTCGTCTTCCGGCGCTGGCGCTCGCGCGCCTAAACCGTCCTTGGCCGCGCCGGGCCTCTCGGCGACCCCAGTCGCAACAGCTTAGTAAAATCAACCGGATACTTGCGTCATGGTCTTGATGATTGAAAACTAGCATCGGTACCCGGCGCGGTCCGGGCTAGTCCGATACCCGCGCTAAATCATCCTATCTGACAGCGAGTTAGCGTCCGCAACGAGCCCGTGTTGCGGCTGTTGCGGATGTTTCGGCACATAGGGGGAGGGACGGCAGTCTCGGGATCAAGCTGCTCTCGGACGTAAAGACGGTGTTCCAGCAGTCGCTCTCCGTCGTCTTCCACATGCGTCAGTTAGCGGAATCCTCGTCGATTTGCGCAGCAACCTCTCGAGCGGTGCCTTGCGCTTCAGCAGCAGTAGCGCCCGCAGGTCCTTGCCGCGAAGCTCGAGCAGATCGAAGGCGAAGATTGCGCCCGGCTCGGTGCGCACGGCGTGATTGATGTGATTAAGCTATTTTTCAGGTGAAGCCAGCTCAGATTCAGGGTTACGCTGCTGCGGGCGATCTGAGGGGTATTGAATGAACAGGCGTGACGCAGTGCTGGCACTTCTTGCGCTCGGTGGTGCGCCAATTGCGATCGCGGCAGAGCAGGCCCGCGTCTATCGGACGGCCAGCTCGCAACCTTCGTGGGTGAGAAATCTCAAGCCGTTCCAGGTGTACTCCATCCCCAATACGAAGATTAAGACAGACTACACGCCCACGATTAACCACCCGCTGCAGGGTCAGCACCAGAACATCATCAATGCGGAATCTGGTTTTGCGGTTAAGACCGAAGGTTCTACCGCGATTTTCGCTTGGAGCGGAGGACACGCGGACGGTTGCTACAACCAGATCGTCATTTTGCAGCTTGAGAGTGAGACACCGACGTTCGTGGAATATGAACCCGGTTCCGCCTTGGCAGATGTCCCGGTTGATCCAGCGGCTCCACTGACATCTCCTTCAAGCGCCCCGACTGTGGCGTTGGCTTACTACCCGGATGGGCGACCGGCTGGTTGCCATAATTATGACCGCCTGCATTTCATTGATGCAGAAAATCGGTTAATCAGAATTCAGACGCCGGCAGTGTGGGCGAAGGGGAGCCCGACCTTGCAGGACTGCGTATCGTTCGATTGGGCGACGAAGCAATTTGCTCGAGCGCACACCATTCCAGACTGTCCTTGGAGTGGGTCACAGATCATCGGGACGAACGTGTGCAAGCACCCGGAGACAGAGGATATCTACGCTTGGTACCGCAACCAGATTTGGAAGTGGACGCGGCTCGCGAACTCGTGGGCACTGTTCAAATCCGGGGCGCCGATCCACGGCTTCGCCACCCCGATTGCCACAGATGGCAACGAGATCGTTCAAATCGAAAATGATGCGACTGGCACGATCCGCACCTGCAATCTGACCACTGGAGCTACGGCGAAATTCGTCGCGACTGGGCCGGGCGTCGCTGGGTTTCAGAAAATCGGGACTCGGGCTCGTCTTTTTTGGGTGCCGCCGCTCAATAAATACTTCCTCCTGCGTGGCCAAAATTCGGGGAACGACACCGACAAAATATTCACTCTTCAGTGGACCGGATTAGCGTGGAACGCCGAGCAGTTAGTTCTAACAGGCGACCGGATCCCAGCGCAGACCACCCTTGGCCCTCAAGCCAGGTTGCACTACATCCCCAATCTAAATGGTGTGCTCTACGCGCATAGCGGCACTCTAAACATGATGTTCTTCAAAGTGGCTTAAAGGGCAGCTGCTATACGTGCTCTGCGCGCTCGCGGGTGACGCGCGCCGAATCACGCGCCTCTGCCTCAGATTGACCAGCTTCATCCTGCTGACTTGGACGATCTGTCTGCGGCAGCGCCCGACTTCGCGGCGTCCGCGCGAGCCTTTTCCGCCGCCTCGCGTGCTTGTTGCGTGGCAATTGATGCTGCGGGCAAGACAATGCGCTTTGGCTCCTGTGTGGTCAAGGATCTTCTTCCCCGGATCACGGATTTCCGCTTTTACGATCTGCGCCGACTGCCGCGAGCTACCTCGCCATGAGCGGCGCGACGACGGCCGAAATCGCTGCGGTGCTCGGACACCGCACGCTGCAATGGTGAAGCGTTACGCGCACCTGTCCGAGCAGCACACCGGCACAGTGATCGAACGCATGACGCGCAAATACTTTGCGTAATCGTCAGGCGGCCATTATTTCCCACATCGCTCAACCCCGCCCCTCGGGTCCAGAGGCGCCCCCCGGTTGTTCTTGATGTCGGCTCACTTGAGCGATTCCGGGGCTGGCTCACCGCTCGGCTGCGCGGACTGTTCGTATTCGGGCCGCAACTGGCTCGAGTGCTGGTACTCGGGCCGCAACTGGCTCGCGCCGCGGTATGCGGGCTGGATGTTGGCTTCGGATGTAACCGGCGGGACGTAGCGGTGCAGGCCCGACGTCCCGTAAACGGGCCCGTAGATGCGCGGTTCGGGCTGCGTGGCCCGCTCGCGCAGTTCTTGCATGCGGCGGTGGCGTTCGAGTTCGAGGCGCAATTGAAGGGGGTCGCGGCACCAATACGGCGAACAACTGAACCAAGGGTCATAGATGCCGCGCGCCAAGGGCACGCCGTAGTACGCGCCAACGCCACCCCCGATAGCAAGGTTGCCGGGCGCAGCGTGTAGGGCCGCGGTGGCGAGAAGTGTTCCGAGAAGGGTATGGCATCGGACACCCATATCGGCAGTGTAGCCTGAGCAGGCGTCGGCGAGATCTACCGCATCGGCGTCGCATAACCATGCGGATGCGGACTGCGGTCGCTCGGTACGCGCTCATAGGTTGCGTTTGGTCCCACGCTCACGAAGGGCGGAATCTTCGCGACCGGGACCGTGAATTCGAAGCCGTCGGCTGCCCGGCCACGAACCTGATAACGACCTTCGGCTCGACGTTGAGCATGTACGGTATGGGTGAATTCCTTATTTCCGAGATCCCCCAGCCCACCCCTCAAAACATGGGGGGAGGGGCAGGCTTCCGTTGTTGTCTCTTGATCGCCCTAACGAATCGCTCAAGCCACGGCCACGCCTCTACTGTCTCGACGGCGACGACGTAGCCCACTAGCACGACTTTTTGGTAGCCAGCTTCGATCCGTCTCTCAAGCCACCGCCAAGCCTCTACTGTCTCGACGGCGACGACGTAGCCCGCTAGCACGACTTTTTGGTAGCCAGCTTCGATCCGTCTCTCTGCCTGTCCCATGGCGCTCCCCCAGCTAGACGTTGCCGCCATTGTGCGGCCTTTTCTCCTCGGGCGGCGCCGCGTATGTGAGTTTGAACTGCGCCGCGAGGGGGATCTCTAGGTGATCTACTGATGCTGCCCAACTAAAGGCGCACAGCACGCGCGTACACGTAGCGGTTAACGCGATACCTCTCTGCCTGCAAAAAGCGTAGCGTGCTTCGGCGATGCCGTTGCTTGAGCTTCGCGAACGTGAGCCACATTCGGCTTCGCTGGGGCACCGATGCCCGAATTGCGGGCACGATGTTCGTCGAGTCCGACGGCGCTTTATTGATCGGCTTAGCAGCCTGTGGCGTCCAGAGTCCCAAGCACGGATCGCATCGTCAAGGACCTCGGTTGCTGAGCGCTCAGTCCCGTTTTTGAGCCGGATAAGGATTCGGCGCTGAAGAGTGCCTGCTCCGACTGTTGAATGCGTGCTGGCCAATGCAGCGTCCGCCTTAGCATTTTCCAATACAAGATGCTTAGTGCAGTTCGCAAGGTCGGCGATGATCAGGAGAGGGTCGCACTTGTGCACTTCATCGGCTACCAAGGTTCGGCGGCTTTCGTCGACCGCCTGATCATTCTTGATCCAATCCTTCAGGTGCCATGCGTCTTGCGCGGCATGGTAGAAGGCATCGTCGTAGTCAAGGCTGCTCCGAAATCCGGCGTCGAGTCGAGTGCGCGCGCGCAGCAGCCGATCATATTGATCCCTCCAATGCTCCAGAAGCACGCCTGGCTTATTCATTTCGGCCGCGCTCGTGCCTTGCTCTCGCGCTTCGATTCGTTCCATAGCTTCACCGCTACGGCCCCGAGCTTCACCGCGTCGGTAATCCAGCCGCACGCGCCGCACTGGACCCAAAATGGGAGCGGGAGGTTTCCACTTGTACTACTCACCGGCCTGCTTGCCGCATGCCGGGCAGGGTTTGAGGTTCTCGCTATCCATCATGGCTTGGCGGCGAGCGCTACGCGAGCAAGACAAGATGTAAATCCGGCGTGCTATCCTTTTAGCACCGATGCGCGCGCACCTGCTTTCTTCGGCGACCGATACCCGCAGGGATTCACTCGCGACGCGCTCACGCCGATACGCTGCGTCCTACACCCGCCGGCCCGAGGCATCCGCCCTGTGGCGATGGCGGGATTTCGGCTAAGCCCGATCATCTTGCGCGGGTAGGTTTGCGCGTCGGCTTGGAGGCATTTTTCCGGCGGCGATGAAATAACCTACTGTTCGAAAAAGCGGGTATCCGAGCAGGTACGAAGCCCGAGTCTGATGCTGAAAGTAGAAATCAATCATCTTGTTATGGCACCTATGGTACTCATGATCGACAACTACGATTCGTTTACCTTCAACCTGGTGCAGTACTTATCCGAGCTCGGTGCCGAAGTACGCGTGGTCCGCAATGACGAAGTGACGGTGGAGAGCATCGAAACCATGGCGCCCTCGCACCTGGTCCTGTCGCCAGGGCCGTGCACGCCGAACGAGGCCGGGATCACTCTGCAAACCATCGAGCGCCTGGCCGGGCGTATCCCGATCCTCGGCGTTTGCCTCGGCCACCAGGCCATCGGCCAGGCGTTCGGCGGCAAGGTGGTGCGGGCGAAGCAGGTGATGCATGGCAAGGTCTCGCGCGTCCGCCACGACGAAAATGGCCTCTTCAGAAAAATACCCAATGATTTCGTGGCGACCCGCTACCACTCTCTGGTCGTAGAACGCTCCTCGTTGCCCGCGTGCCTGGAGATCAGCGCGCAGTCCGAGGATGGCGAGATCATGGGGCTGCGCCACCGGCAGCTCGCGGTGGAAGGCGTGCAGTTCCATCCCGAGGCCCTGCTCACCGAGCACGGCCACAAACTGCTGCAGAATTTTATAACGGAAAACGAAACGGGGAGGACCTCATGAAGCAGATCACCATCGCCGAGGCGATCCAGCGCACGGTGGAGCACCGCGAGGTGTTCCATGACGAGATGCTGCACGTGATGCGCCAGATCATGCGCGGCGAGCTGAGCCCGGCGCAGATCGCCGGGTTCATCATCGGCTTGCGCGTGAAGAAGGAGACCATCGGCGAAATCGCCGCCGCGGCACAGGTCATGCGCGAGCTGGCGACGCCGGTGGAAGTCGCGGATGACCGCCACCTGGTCGACACCTGCGGCACGGGCGGGCGACGCCGCGCATACCTTCAACGTGTCGACCTGCGCGGCGTTCGTCGCCGCCGCGGCCGGCGCCAAGGTAGCGAAGCACATGGGCCGCTCGGTGTCGTCGTCCTCGGGCAGCGCGGAAGTACTCGAGGCACTCGGCGCCAACATCGCGCTTACGCCCGCCGAGACCGGGCAGGCGATCGACAAGCTCGGCCTTGGCTTCATGTTCGCGCCCGCGCACCACGCGGCGATGAAGCACGCCGCGCCGGTGCGCAAGGACCTCGGCGTGCGCACCCTGTTCAACATCCTCGGCCCGCTCACCAACCCGGCCGGCGCCAAGAACCAGGTGATGGGCGTGTTCCATTCCGACCTCGTCGGCATCGAGGTGCGCGTGCTGCAGCGCCTGGGCTCGAAGCACGTGATGGTGGTCCATGGACTCGATGGCCTCGACGAGATCTCGATCTCGGGGCCGACGCTGGTCGGCGAGCTGGTGAAGGGCGAGATCAACGAATACCAGCTCCATCCTTCGGACGTCGGCATGGAGCTGTATGACCGGCGCGCCATCGAGGTCCACACGGTGGCCGAGTCCAAAGCCATGATCCAGGCGGTGCTGGAGAACCAGCCGGGTCCGGCGCACAACATCGTCGCGCTGAACGCCGGCGCTGCGATCTACGTTGCCGGCGTGGCGCCGACGTTCAAGGCGGGCGTCGAGCGCGCCGCGCAGGCGATCAAAAGTGGCGCCGCCCGGCAGAAGCTGGAAGCGTTCGTCGCCTTTTCCCAGAAACTGAAGAAGTGAACATTCTCGAGCGCATCGTCGAGGTCAAGCGCGCGGAGGTCGCCGCGGCGAAACGCGAGCGCCCGGAGGTGGAAGCGCTCGCCCGCAGGGCGTCGGCGACGCGCGATTTCGTCGGCGCGCTGCATGCCAGGCGACCGGCGGTGATCGCGGAGATCAAGCGCGCCAGTCCCTCCAAGGGCCTGCTGCGCGCGAATTTCGATCCCGCCGCCATCGCCAAAAGCTACGAAAAGGCCGGCGCCGCGTGCATGTCGGTGCTCACCGACCGCGAGTTTTTCCAAGGGGCCGCGGCGCACCTCGTGGCCGCGCGCGCGGCCTGCGCGCTGCCCGCGCTGCGCAAGGACTTCCTCATCGATCCTTACCAGGCATTCGAAGCGCGCGCGCTCGGGGCGGATTGCGTGCTCTTGATCGCCGCCTGCCTCGAGGATGCACAACTGCGCGAGCTGGAAAAGCTCGCGCTCGCGCTCGGCATGGCGGTGCTGGTCGAGGTACACGATGCCGACGAGCTGGAGCGCGCGCTTTGTCTCCAGACGCCGCTCATCGGCATCAATAACCGCAACCTGCGCACCTTCGAAACCCGTCTCGAAACCACGCTCGATCTCCTGCCGCGCATTCCCAAAGGGCGCACCGTGATTACCGAGAGCGGGATTCTTTCGAGCACCGACGTGCGCCGCATGCGCGAGCACGGCGTCCACGCCTTCCTCGTCGGCGAAGCCTTCATGCGCGCCGACGATCCGGGCACAGAGCTGAAAAAACTCTTCGCCTAGCTTGCTGCATCGCAGCAAGAATACTGTGGGGGATTCACAACATCCCCGGCGTTTCTCCTCTGTAACAAAGCCTATTCCTTGTTCCGCCAAGGGGGCATCGGCACACTTTTCAGGACTTCTCAAAGGAGGGGTTGGCGAGGGGCATCAGCGCCGCGCCACATCAAATCAAAAGGAGCACGTGAATGCATAAGAAACTTCTAGGCCTAGCGGTCGCAGGCGCGCTCGCCGCCCCTGTCGCCGCGCTGGCGCAGGTGGAGGTCTACGGCACCATCCACATGTCCATCAACAAGATGAAGTACGGCGAAGGCACGGCCCGCGGCGTACCGTCGGTTTCCAAGTGGGACGTGGCGTCACATGCCTCCAACGTCGGCGTACGCGGCCGGGAGAACGTCGGCGGCGGTCAGACAGCCTGGTTCCAGGTCGAGACCAACGCATCGATGGAGCGCTCGAACAACGTCGCGCACACGTCGAACTTCGCATCGCGCAACTCCGCGGTCGGCATGCAGGGCGCTTGGGGCAACCTGTTCCTCGGTCAGTGGACCACGCCGTGGGCGGACCTCGATGCGCTGTGGTCGATCGGTACGGTGGCCACTTATGGGCCGGTGACCTCGATCATTGGCCGCCGGGAAACGACCGGTGCGGCGCCGAACCCGAACTGCGCCAACACCGGTAGCGGTATCGGCGGTGTCCCCGGCGGTTCGTGCGACTCGGTGGAAGCAGGCGGCGGCGTAGGGCACGCGTTCTGGCGCCGGATCTCCAACTCGATCCACTACCAGTCGCCGGTACTGGGCGGCGCGCAAGCTCAAGGTTGCGTATCAAACCAACCAGGATAAGGCCGTGACCGGCGTGGTAGCTGATCCGCAGATGTGGTCCGGGTCGGTGAGCTGGAGCGGCATGGGCGGCAGGCTGCGCGTCGGCGCGGCCTACGATGCGCACAAGGACTTCACCACCCCGGGCCAGACCGATAAGGGCTTCCGCGTGACCGGCGGCTGGAACTTCGGTTTCGCGGACATCGGTGCGGCTTACGAGGAAATGGTCTATAAAACCGCGGCGGGCGACGTTGACGCCCTGCAGTGGGGCGTCGCCCTTGCCGTTCCCATCGGCCAAGGTGCAATCCGCGGATCCTACTCTCAGGCGGAGGGTCTCGAGGCGGCTGGCGTAGAAACGCCCACCGGCGCGAAGCAATGGAACCTTGGCTACGACTATCGCTTCTCCAAGCGCACCACGGTCGGCTTCGGCTACGCGACGATCGACAACGAGTCGCGGCGCAGCCTTCACGTGGAGCGGCTTGTCGAGCACGCAGGGCGGCCAGTCGATCAATCCGCCCGCCGGGCTCTGATGTGGAGATCTTCTTCATCAACATGCTGCATCGTTTCTAGACGCAACAGGCAACTGCACGAGACGGGCGCCTTCGGGCGCCCGTTTTTTTTGCGGTAGCATTGATGCGTGCAGTTCGTAGGTGACTTTCTGATTGATCCCGCGGTGTGCGATCGCCTTGTCGAGCTGCATCGCGCGTGCGACCGCATCGGGCTGGTGAAGCGCGGCAAGCTGGGAAAGGCGGAGCGCACGATCGTCGATGTGGAGAAGAAGGATTCCTTCGATGTCGTGGTCGATTCCATCCCGCCGGACATGGAGCGAGAGTATGGGATGCCGCGCTACTACGCCGAGCTGCAGCGCTGCCTGCAGCTCTACCAGGAGCAGCACCCGTTGCTCAAGCAGCTCGGCATTTTTCGCGTGACCGAGTCGCCGGCGATCCAGCACTACCGGCCGGGCGGCGGATTCAAGATGGCGCATTTCGAGCGCTCGGGATACGCCACCACCACGCGCATGCTGGTGTGGATGACTTATCTGAACGACGTTGCCGACGGCGGCGGCACGCATTTCGTCTACCAGAACCACACGTTTGAAGCGAAGAAAGGCCGAACCCTGATCTGGCCGTCGGACTTTACCCATACGCACGTCGGCGTCGTTTCGCCGAGCGAGCACAAGTACATCATTACCGGCTGGATGAACTTCTGCCCGCCCGCATGATTTCCATCGACCGGTTGATTGGCGAGTTCGACCGCGCGTTGCGCGCGGTGGCGGGCGTGGCGCAGGCGAGCCGGCCTTCGCCGGCCGAGCGCTTGCCCGAAAATCCCATCGGCGAGGAAGAGCGTGCGCACGCCGCAGCGCTGATGCGCGTCAACCATGTCGGCGAAGTCTGCGCGCAGGCGCTTTATCAGGGGCAGGCGCTTACCGCGCGCGATCCGGCCACGCGCCAGGCGCTCGACGGCGCAGCGCGCGAGGAAGAGGACCACCTGGCCTGGAGCGCCGAGCGCATCCGCGAGCTGAATGGACGGCTCAGCCTGCTCAATCCCCTGTGGTATGCGGGCTCGTTCGCCATCGGCGCCGCTGCCGGGCTGCTAGGCGACCGCTGGAATTTCGCTTTCCTCGCCGAAACCGAGCGGCAGGTCGAGGAGCACCTCGCTCGCCACCTCGAAGCGCTGCCGCTCGAGGACGAGCGCACGCGCGCCGTGGTGGAGGCGATGCGCGCCGACGAGGCTCGCCACCGGCAGACCGCGCTGGGGCTGGGCGCTGCCGAGCTGCCCGAGCCGGTGAGGCGGGCCATGCGCCTCGCTTCGAAAGTGATGACCAGCGTCGCCTACCGCGTCTAGGCGTGCTCAACATCTATATCGGCTACGACCCGCGCGAGTCGGTCGCTTTCCACGTCCTGGCGCACTCGCTGCTGCGCCGCTCCTCGGTTCCCCTCAGCGTGTCGCCGCTCGTTCGCAGCCAGCTCGGCTCGATCTACACGCGGCCGCGCGGCCCCATCGAGTCCACCGAATTCAGCATGACCCGTTTCCTGGTGCCGCATCTGTCGGGATATGCGGGCTGGTCGCTCTACATGGATTGCGACATGCTGTGCCGGACGGACATCGCGGCCCTCGCGGCCGAGATCGAGCGCCATGAGGACAAGGCCGTCGTCGTCTGCAAGCACGACTACGTGCCGAAAAGCGAGCGCAAGTTCCTGGATCAGGTGCAGACGAAATATGCGCGCAAGAACTGGTCGAGCCTGATGCTGTTCAACAATCAGCGCTGCCGAGCGCTCAGCCCGGACTACGTCAGCTCGGCCTCAGGGCTCGAGCTGCACCGGTTCGCCTGGACCGAGGATCGACTG
Source organism: uncultured beta proteobacterium (assembly GCA_963810475.1). GTDB lineage: Bacteria > Pseudomonadota > Gammaproteobacteria > Burkholderiales > SG8-39 > SCGC-AG-212-J23. The sequence continues at coordinate 537,711 of CAWENY010000017.1, forward strand.
ATCGGCAAGCTGCAACCCGAGTGGAACTGGCTGGTCGGCGAGTATCCCCACAACCCTGCTGCACGGATCGTGCACTTTACGCTCGGCGGTCCCTATTTCGCCGAATACCGCGCGTGCGACTATGCTGACGAGTGGTTCGCCGAACGCCACCTAATGGAGGAGCCCCGATGAATATCCGTCTGGCCGCTGGCGCCATCGTCGCCTTGCTTGTCTGCAGCAATGCGCTCGCGCAACTGCTCACCGAGAAAAAGTTCTTCACCTTGCCGCAGTACACCACCGCGGCCGGCAAGACGATCAAGAACGTGCGCGTGGGCTACGAGACCTACGGCAAGCTGAACGCCGCCGGCGACAACGCGGTGTTCGTCGCGCATTTCTTCTCCGGCACCTCGCACGCCGCCGGGCGCTACAAGGCCGACGAGAAGGCCGCGGGCTACTGGGACGCGATCATCGGGCCGGGCAAGGCGATCGACACCGACAAGTACTTCGTGGTCAGCGCCGACACGCTCGCCAACCTGAACGTGAAGAGCCCGCTGGTCGGCACCACCGGCCCCGCGACGGTCAATCCGGATACCGGCAAGCCGTACGGCTCGAGCTTCCCGGTGGTTTCCATGAAGGACTCGGTGCGCGTCCATAAAGCGCTGGTCGACTCTCTCGGGATCAAGAAACTGCAGGCGGTCGCGGGGGCTTCCGGCGGCTCCATCCAGGCGATGGAGTGGGGCGTGGAGTATCCGGAGCTCGTCGAGCGTGTGATCCACGTAATTGGCCCAGGGTTGGAGATTCAGCCCTATACGCTGGGAATGATCGATGTGTGGGCGATGCCGATCAGGCTCGACCCGAACTGGAAGGGCGGCGACTACTACGGTGGCACCGAGCCGTCCGAGGGCCTCGCTCAGGCGCTAAAGGTAGTGACGCTCACCACCGTGCATTTCGCCTGGGCAGAAAAGCTGCACGGCTACAAGTGGGCGGAGGAAGGCAAGAATCCCGCCGACTCGATGACCAACCTGTTCTCCATCGAGGACGCCCTTACCAAGTCTGGGCGCGCACGCGCCGGCGCGAATGACGCAGGGCACTTCGTTTGGATGGCGAAGGCCAACGCGCTTTACAACGTCGACAAGGACGCCAAGCGCATCAAAGCCAAGGTCCTGTTCCTGCCGGCGAGCACCGATCTGCTGTTTCCGCCGGACTTTTCACGCAAGGCAGCGGAGAAGCTGCGCGCCCAAGGCAACCACGTCGAGTTCTACGAGATCGAAGGCACCAACGGCCACCTCGACGGGATTTTCTCGATCGGAAAAGTCGCGGACCGCATCAAGTCGTTCCTGGACAAGTAATAATTCGGGGTCAGGTGCGCAATTCTGTTCGCGCCTTAGCGCGATACGAATTGCGCACCTGACCCCGAATTATTCGCCGCTGCGCGGCTGCGGCTTGGGACGTCGGCCGACGTTGATGGTCGCGTCGACGTCCTGACCCTGGCGCTTGAGCTTCATCTTCGCCGGCGCGCCGGGCGCGAGCGCGGCGATCAGGTTCAGCATCGCGGTCGGGTCGGCGACCGGCTTGCCTTGGACTTCGACCAGCACGTCGCCGGGCTTGATGCCGGCCTTGTCGGCCGGGCCGCCGCGCAGCACGCCGGCAATCAGCGCGCCGCGCTGGCCGCCGAGCTTGAACGAATCGGCGAGCGCCGGGGTGATTTCCTGCACTTCGACGCCGATCCAGCCGCGCGTCACGCCGCCGGTCTTCACGATCTGCTCGAGCACCATCTTCGCGGTGGAGACCGGGATGGCGAAGCCGATGCCCATCGAGCCGCCGGAGCGCGAGAAGATCGCGGTGTTGATGCCCACCAGGTTGCCGCCGGCGTCGATCAGCGCACCGCCGGAATTTCCCGGGTTGATCGCGGCGTCGGTCTGGATGAAGTTCTCGAAGGTATTGATGCCCAGGCCGGTGCGGCCGAGGGCGCTGACGATGCCGCCGGTCACCGTCTGGCCGACGCCGAACGGGTTGCCGATGGCGAGCACCACGTCCCCGACCTTGAGCGCGTCGGACGAGCCGAAGGTGATGGCGGGCAGGCTGTCGGCGTTGAGACGCAGCACGGCGAGGTCGGTCTCCGGATCGTTACCCACCACCTTGGCGAGGAGCTTCTTGCCGTCGGCCAGCGCGACCTCGATCTCGTCCGCGGCTTCGACCACGTGATGGTTGGTGAGGACGAAGCCGCTCGCGCTGACGATGACGCCGGAGCCCAGGCTCGAGGCGCGTTGCGCTTCATCGGGCAGCTGCTCGCCGAAGAAGCGCCGGAAGATGGGATCGTTGAGCAGCGGGTGACGCGGCGAACGAATTTCCTTCGACGTGAAGATGTTCACCACCGAGGGCGCGGCGCGCTGCACCGCCTCGTGATAAGAGCCAACGCGTACCGCGGTGGGCAGCGGCCCGGTGGTCGGCGCTTGTTGCACGACGGCGACGTGCGATCCCGGGCGCGACGGCAGCCACTCGGGGCGGAACGTCGAAACCACGAATAGCGCCGCGACCGCGATGGTCGCGGCCTGGGCGAAGATGAGCCAGAGGCGGTACATGGGATGCGGAGCCGAGTATACAAAATTCCCTTGGAAATTTAGGCGTTTACGAGCGAAATCGTGGACATTTGGAAACGCCGTCGCTAAAATCGCACACTTTTGCGCGCCTGCCCCTGAACCCTACAAAAACTCCATCTCCATGAGCGAGCAAATAAAAGTGAACAAGACGCGGCGCAATCTGGTGGTCGCTACCTCGGTGGTCGGTGGCGCCGCGAGCGTGGCGGCAGCGGTGCCCTTCGTGGCGAGCATGCTGCCTTCCGAGCGCGCCAAGGCGGCCGGCGCGCCGGTCGAAGTCGACATCTCGCGGATGGCGCCCGGCGAGATGGCAGTCGTCGAATGGCGCGGCAAGCCGGTCTGGGTCATCCGCCGCACCAAGGAAATGCTGGAATCGCTGAAGGCGGTAACCCCGCGGCTCACCGATCCCGCGTCCAAGTCTTCGAAGCAGCCGAAATACGCCGAGAACGAGTTCCGCTCCGCCAAGCCCGACGTGATGGTGATGGAAGGCGTGTGCACTCACCTCGGCTGCTCGCCGCAGCTGAAATCGGCCGAGGCCAAGGCCGAAATGGGTGGCGACTGGGCGGGCGGATTCTATTGCCCGTGCCACGGCTCGAAGTTCGACTATGCCGGCCGCGTGTTCCGCGGCGCGCCCGCTCCGACCAACCTCGAGGTCCCGGCGTACACCTTCGTCAGCGACAACACGCTGCTGATCGGCGAAGACCCGGAAAAGAAGGGGGCATAAGCCATGGCCTCGCCTCTTCAGTCGCTCTGGGGGTGGTTCGACGCGCGCATGCCTTCGGTGGCGGAGCAGTGGAAGATCCACGCCTCCGAGTACTACGCGCCGAAGAACTTCAACTTCTGGTACTTCTTCGGCTCGCTCGCGCTGCTGGTGCTGGTGATCCAGATCGTCTCCGGCATCTTCCTGACCATGAACTACAAGCCGGACGCCAACCTCGCGTTCGGCTCGGTCGAATACATCATGCGCGACGTGCCCGGCGGCTGGCTGATCCGCTACATCCACTCGACCGGCGCCTCGGCGTTCTTCGTGGTGGTGTACCTGCACATGTTCCGCGCCATGCTCTACGGCTCGTATCGCGAGCCGCGCGAGCTGGTGTGGATTTTCGGCGTGCTGATCTACCTCACGCTGATGGGCGAGGCGTTCTTCGGCTACCTGCTGCCCTGGGGCCAGATGTCCTACTGGGGCGCGCAGGTGATCGTCAACCTGTTCGGCACCGTGCCGTTCATCGGCCCGGACCTCGCGCTCTGGATCCGCGGCGACTACGTGGTCTCGGACGCGACGCTCAACCGCTTCTTCGCGCTGCACGTGATCGCGCTGCCGCTGGTGCTGCTCGGCCTGGTGGTTGCGCACATCCTGGCGCTGCACGACGTCGGCTCCAACAATCCCGACGGCGTCGAGATCAAGAAGCTGAAGGGCCCCGACGGCAAGCCGCTCGACGGCATTCCGTTCCACCCGTACTACACGGTGAAGGACCTGATGGGAGCGATCGTGTTCCTCGTCATCTTCTGCATCGTGATGTTCTTCGTGCCGGAGATGGGCGGCTACTTCCTCGAGCACAACAATTTCGTGCCCGCCGATCCGCTGAAGACCCCGGAGCACATCGCGCCGGTTTGGTACTTCACGCCCTACTACTCGATCCTGCGCGCGGTGCCGCCGCTCTTCAATTCCCAGTTCCCCGGCGTGCTGGCGATGGGCATCGCCACCATGATCCTTTTCTTCCTGCCCTGGCTCGACCGCAGCCCGGTGAAGTCGATCCGCTACCGCGGCGGTCTGTACAAGGGCTGGCTGGCGGCGTTCGTGGTGGTGTTCCTCATCCTCGGCTACCTCGGCACGGCGCCGACCACCGTATGGGGACAGTTCCCGGTGCGCGAAGGCTCGGTGTTCGACGCGCTGCTGGACACGAAGGACGTGGCCACCTGGGTCGCGCGGGTCTGCACCATCGTCTACTTCCTGTTCTTCCTCCTGATGCCCTGGTACACGGCGCGGGACAAGGTGTTGCCCGTGCCGGAACGGGTGACGGTATGAGAACCATCCTGTTCATTGCATTCTTCCTGCCCCTGAGCGTGCTGGGCGCAGCCTCCGGTGTCCGGCTGGATGGCTCGCCGCATGACCCGCGCGACCTCACCAGCCTGCAGTCCGGCGCGCGCACCTTCGTCAACTATTGCCTCGGTTGCCACAGCATGCAGTACATGCGCTACAGCAGCCTGACCGACATCGGATTGTCGGAAGCGCAGGTGAAGGACTACCTCTTGTTCACGGCGGACAAGGTCGGCGAGCCGATGAAGGCGCCGCTCGAGGCGAAAGCGGGCAAGACGTGGTTCGGCGTCAATCCGCCCGACCTGTCGGTGATCGCGCGGGTGCGCGGCGCGGACTGGTTGTACACCTATCTGCGCACGTTCTACCGCGATCCCAAAACGGTGACCGGCTGGAACAATCTGGTGTATCCCAATGTCGCGATGCCGCACGCGCTGTGGACGTTGCAGGGCGAGCGAGCGCTCGACCAGAAGACACACAAGCTCACCGAAATCTCCAAGGGCACGCAGTCGGTGACCGAGTACGACACCACGGTGCGCGACCTGGTGAACTTCCTGGTCTACGCCAGCGAGCCGGCGGCGATGAGCCGCAAGACGATCGGCATCTGGACGCTGTTCGTCCTGGGGGTGCTGTTCATCTTCGCCTACCTGCTGAAGCGGGAATTCTGGAGAGACGTCAAGTAACGCCGTAGCGATCTGCAGCTTTTCAGCGAAAGTCAATTGCCATGATGCAACTCTATTCGGGCACGACCTGCCCCTTCAGCCATCGCTGCCGCTTCGTGCTGTACGAGAAGGGCATGGACTTCCAGGTGATCGACGTCGACCTGTACAACAAGCCGGAGGACATCGCGGTGATGAATCCGTACAACCGCCTGCCGGTGCTGGTCGAGCGCGACCTCATCCTCTACGAATCCAACATCATCAACGAGTACATCGACGAGCGCTTTCCGCATCCGCAGCTGATGCCCGCCGACCCGGTGATGCGCGCGCGCGCGCGCCTGATGCTGTTCAACATGGAAGTCGAGCTGTTCTCGCAGATCGATGCCCTGGAGTCGGGCAAGGAAAAGCAGGTCGACCGCTCGCGCCAGCACGTCACCGACCGCTTGATCGAGCTCGCGCCGGTGTTCACCAAGACCAAGCACATGCTGGGCGACGACTTCACCATGCTCGACGTGGCCATCGCGCCGCTGTTGTGGCGCCTGGACCATTACGGCATCAAGCTCGGCAAGACCGCCGCGCCGTTGATGAAGTACGCCGAGCGCATCTTTTCGCGGCCGGCGTTCATCGAGGCCCTCACCCCGTCGGAAAAGGTAATGCGAAAATAGCGCAATGGCCGAGGTCTCGACCAAGCCTTACCTGCTGCGCGCCCTCTTCGAGTGGTGCGTGGACAACGGCTATACGCCGCACATCGCGGTGAAGGTCGACTCGAAGACGCAAGTGCCGGCCGAGTACGTGAAGTCCGGCGAGATCACCCTCAACATCAGCCCGAACGCGGTGCACAAGCTGCAGATGGGAAACGAGACCGTCGAGTTCTCGGCGCGCTTTGGCGGCATCGCGCGCCAGATCGCGATCCCCATCGCCAACGTGTACGCGCTCTATGCGCGCGAGACCGGCCACGGCATGACCTTCGACCTCGACGGCGCCAAGCCCAGCGTGCAGGCGAAGGGCGAATCGGAGGCGGTACCCACCAACACCAAGCCGCCGGCCGCGCTGCCGGCGCCTGCGCCGGATCCGAAGAAGCCCACCGGCGGCAAACCCACATTGCGCCGCATCAAGTAGATAATTTGGTCTGGGGTGCAGCGCGGCTTCTTGCGCTGCGGACCCGAGTTGCCGGTTTAGCTCAGGGGTAGAGCAACCGCCTTGTAAGCGGTAGGTCGTCCGTTCGATTCGGACAACCGGCACCAGCCTCGACAGGCATAGTTTGTGCAGTGTCTGTTCCCCAAGAACATGAACTGCAGAGCCGCTTTGCCTGCCTCGCCGATTCTCGAGTACCTGGCGTCGCTGCACGCTCGCGTTGTCGAGCTCACGGACGGACAGGTGGCGGATTACATCCCCGAGCTCTCGCACGCCGATCCAGATTGGTTCGGCATCTGTATTGCCACCCGGGACGGATTCGTCTACGAGGTGGGCGACTCGCGCCAGCCCTTCACGATCCAGTCGATCTCCAAGCCGTTCACGTACGGGCTTGTGCTGCAGGAACACGGCGAGGACAAGGTCCTTGCGAAGATCGGCGTTGAGCCCTCGGGTGATGCGTTCAACGCGATAAGCCTGCGGCCCCAAACTGGTGCGCCGTTGAATCCACTGATCAATGCTGGTGCGATCGCGGCGTGCGGGCTGGTCCCCGGCGACACGGTCGAGGAGAAAACCGCTCGGGTGCTCGAAACGTTTTCCCGCTATGCGGGCCGCGCGCTGGACATCGACCAGCTCGTGTACCACTCGGAGAGCGCGACGGGGCATCGAAATCGGGCGATCGGCTGGATGCTGCGCAATTTCGAGATCCTCGCCGATGAGCCGGGGCCTACGCTCGAAACCTACTTCCGCCAGTGCTCCATTCGCGTGAGCTGCCGGGACCTGGCCGTCATGGGCGCGACGCTTGCCAACGGCGGGGTTAATCCCGTGTCCGGGATTCGGGCCCTTTCCGAGCATTACGTGGATAACGTCCTCTCGGTGATGGCAACGTGCGGGATGTACGACTTTTCGGGCGAATGGCTGTACCGGACCGGCTTGCCGGCGAAAAGCGGAGTCGGCGGCGGCATTTTGGCGGTGCAGCCGGGGCGCATCGGGATCGCCGTCTTTTCTCCGCGCCTCGATCCCCAGGGCAACAGCGTTCGCGGCATCGCCGTGTGCCGTGCGCTCGCGGCCGATCTTGGCTTGCATCTCTTCGACGCTGCACAGCCGGCCGCGCCGGCGGTGCGCCTCGCAACCACTCGTCGGAAGGTCGCCTCGAAGCAGCGTCGCCCACCGGTCGCGGCCGAGCACCTGCGCAATGCCGGGAAGCGGCTTCGCCTATACCACTTGCAGGGCCCGCTTGCCTTCGCGACGGTGGAGCCACTGGTACGCGAGTTGATGGCGCGCGCGGTCGAGGCCGAATGCCTCATCATCAATCTGCGGATGGTGCAGGCGATGGATCCGGCCGCGACGCGCCTCCTTGCCGGCACGCGCAGGGAACTCGCCAGGCTGGGCAAGGTGCTGGTTTTTTCAGAGGCGAGCGCGTGGTGGCAGCGCCTCGTCGATGCCGGCGTCGAGCGTGACGCGATCTTCGCCGACGACGATTTCGCGCTCGAGTACGGGGAGAATCTGCTGCTCGCCCAGCGCTTCCCGGAGCCGGCCTGGGAAGCCGAAACCGTGCTCGAAAAATGCGCGCTCTTCGCCGGCTTCGCAGCCGAGGAGCTTGCGCGCCTCGAGCCCTTGCTCGCCAGGCGGCGTTATCAGCGCGGGCAGACCATCGTGGCGGCCGGTCAAAGCTCGGACGAGCTCTTCGTCCTTACCCGTGGGTCCGCGATGGTCAGCATTCCTACCGACGACGGTGTTACCCGCCTCGACTCCTTCTCGTCGGGGATGACCTTCGGCGACGTCGCCTTCATCGATCGCTCGCCGCGATCGGCTAACGTGACTGCGCTCGGCCCGGTGGAGTGCCGCGTGCTGACACGGGACGCTTTTGCCCGACTCGATGAGGAAGCACCGGCAATCAAGATCCGGCTGTTGCAGAACCTCGCGTGCGGCATGACCTCGATGCTGCGGCGCCTGAGCCGCGAGCTTGCCGCCCTGAAATAAGAAAGCCCGCTGCGCGGGCTTTCTTGATTGGTGCCGTGGTTAGAGCGGCTTGATGTTGTGGGCCTGCAGACCCTTGGGGCCGCGCTTCACTTCGAACTCGACCTTCTGCCCTTCCTTCAGCGTCTTGAAGCCGGACATCTGGATCGCGGTGTGATGCGCGAACAGGTCCTCGCCGCCCTCGCTCGGAGTGATGAAGCCGAAGCCCTTGGAATCGTTGAACCACTTGACGGTACCGGTTGCCATTTACTGTTTCCTGTACGAATGGCCGCGACAAATCCGGGCGCGACGATGCCGGGCACGAAGGTTCAAGAAGTGGAGTTCCCTGCCACTGCAGACGCTGCTGGTTGAGGCGGCGATGAGGGTCGGCAAATTCAGCTGCTTGAAATGCATCCTGCGGCGACGATCATAGCATCGTTTTTTCAGCCCGCACATGGGCTTAGCGGCGTTCGCTGGTATCCAATTTGCTTGCAGGGTGGCCAACGTCGCGAGCCGGCGATTACCATGATCGGATGACCGACCTCGCCGACATCGTCTCCTCCGCCTTCTGGCGCGTGAATCCACCGGACGCCGACCCGGTGGAGACCCGGGAGTGGCTCGAGGCCTTCGACGTCCTGGTGGAAACCGAAGGCCGCGAGCGCGCCACCTTCCTGCTGCGCAAGCTTCTCGACCACGCCCGCGCGCGGCGCGTGCCGCTGCCGCCGGTGCTCAACACGCCGTACAAGAATTCGGTGGCGCTCGCCGAGCAGTCGCAGTTCCCGGGCAACCTCGAAGTGGAGAGCCGCCTCTCGGCGATCGTGCGCTGGAACGCGCTCGCCATGGTGGTGCGCGCCAACCGCGCGCACCCGGAGCTCGGCGGCCACATCGCCAGCTATGCCTCGGCCGCGGATCTGTTCGAAGTCGGCTTCAACCATTTCTTCCGCGCCGATGACCTGGTGTATTTCCAGCCGCATTCCGCGCCCGGCGTGTATGCCAGAGCATTTCTGGAAGGGAGGCTTTCGGAGGAAAACCTCGCGAACTATCGCCGCGAAACCGCAGGCAAAGGGCTGTCGTCGTATTGCCATCCGTACCTGATGCCGGCGTTCTGGCAGTTTCCGACCGGATCCATGGGCCTGGGCCCGCTCAACGCCGTGTACCAGGCGCGCTTCATGCGATATCTGGAGAACAGAAAGCTCCTGCAAACCCAGCAAAGAAAGGTGTGGGCGTTCGTCGGCGACGGCGAGATGGACGAGCCCGAATCGCTCGCCGGCCTTTCGCTCGCGGCGCGCGAGGGGCTCGACAACCTGATCTTCGTGGTCAATTGCAACCTGCAGCGCCTCGACGGCCCGGTGCGCGGCAACGGCTCGATCGTGCAGGAGCTGGAGGGTCTGTTCGCCGGCGCCGGCTGGAACGTGATCAAGCTGCTGTGGGGCTCGGACTGGGACCCGCTGTTCGCGCGCGACCACGACGGCGTGCTGCTCAAGCGCCTGCACGAGACGGTCGACGGCGAATTCCAGACCTACGCCGCGACCGACGGCGGCTTCAACCGTGAGCATTTCTTCAACAAGTACCCCGAGCTGCGCGAGCTGATCGCGGGCATGAGCGACGCGGACATCGACCGCCTGCGCCGCGGCGGCCACGATCCGGTGAAGACCTATGCCGCGTACCACGCGGCTTCGCACCACAAGGGCCAGCCGACGGTCATCCTTGCCAAGACCAAGAAAGGCTACGGCATGGGTCTCTCCGGCCAGGGCAAGATGGGCACCCACCAGCAGAAAAAGCTCGACGACGACGCGCTGCGCGCATTCCGCGACCGCTTCGCGTTGCCGCTCTCCGACGACGACGTCGCGCAGGTGCGCTTCTACCACCCGGGGGCGCGCGAGTCCCGAGATCAAATATCTGATGGAGAAAAGGCAAAGTCTCGGCGGCTACGTGCCGTCGAGAACCGCCAAGGCGGAAACGCTGGCGGTGCCTTCGCTGAGCGCGTCGGAGCGCAACCAGTCCACCACGATGGTGTTCGTGCACCTGCTGTCGCAGCTGCTGAAGGACGAAAAGCTCGGCTCGCGCGTGGTGCCGATCGTCGCGGACGAGGCGCGCACCTTCGGCATGCAGACGCTGTTCCGGCAAGTGGGCATCTACTCCGCGGTGGGCCAGCTCTACGAGCCCGAGGACCACGACGAGCTGCTCTACTACCGCGAGGCGAAGGACGGGCAGATCCTGGAAGAGGGAATCACCGAAGCCGGCGCGCTTTCCTCCTGGCTGGCGGCGGCGACCGCGTACTCGGCGCACGGCAAGCCGATGCTGCCGTTCTACATCTACTACTCGATGTTCGGCTTCCAGCGCGTCGGCGACCTCATCTGGGCGGCGGCGGATTCACGCGCGCGCGGCTTCCTGGTCGGCGGCACCGCCGGGCGCACCACGCTTGCCGGCGAAGGCCTGCAACATCAGGATGGCTCCTCGCACCTCGTCGCCGCCACGATTCCGAACTGCCGCGCCTACGACCCCTGCTTCGGCTACGAGCTCGCCAGCATCGTTGAGGAGGGCGCCCGCCGCATGCTCGAGGCGCAGGAAGACGTGTTCTATTACCTGACGGTGGCGAACGAGAATTACGCGCACCCGGCGATGCCGCAGGGTGCACATGAGGGGATTCTCAGGGGCATGTACTCATTTCGCAAAAGCGAAAAAGCGGTGGTACAGCTCCTCGGCTCGGGCCCGATCCTGCGCGAGGTGATTGCGGCGGCCGAGCTGCTCGAGAAGGACTGGAAGATTTCAGCCGGCGTCTGGAGCGTGACCTCGTTCAGCGAGCTGCGGCGCGACGGCATGAAGGCCGAGCGCGCCACGCGCTTCGGCCAGCCGCAGAAAAGCTGGGTGGCGCAATGCCTCGAGAACACCAAAGGACCGGTGATCGCGGCCAGCGACTACGTGAGCGCGGTCGCGGACCTGATTCGCCCTTACGTCGAGCGCAAATACGTGGCGCTGGGCACCGACGGCTTCGGCCGCAGCGACACGCGGGCGGCGCTGCGCGCGTTCTTCGAGGTGGATGCGCGCCACATTGCGTTGGCCGCGCTGGCCGCCGTCGACCCCGGTCTACTTGGGAGTGCTATGCGCCGGTATGGGATCGACTACGTGGCGCGGCCCCCCTGGGAGCGGTAGGGGCTTCTCTGCTGGTCTAACCTGAACTACTGGCGGCGAAAGTACGAGCGCCCGCTCGTCCGCCATCTTCTGCCGCTGATAGGGCTCGAGCTGGCGCGCGACCGCCGGATCGGGATGAAGCGTCTGGGTGGTGACCTCGAGCCGCTGCCGCGCATGCAACGCTTCGAGCGAGGCGCGATCGCCGCCGCGCACGCCGGCGGCGAACTCGGCGGATTGCTGGTCGCGCTGGATCAGCGCGCGCTGGATCTCCTGGTCGTTCGCCAGGCAGCTGCCGGCGATCGCACAGGCGGCGATTGCAGCAAGAAGCCTCATTCCACTTCCAGGGCGCGGATTTCGCGCACGCTGGCCGCGAAGCCGAGCACCGCGCGCGCAAGCGCGACGCGGTCGTCGACCGAGCGCATCACGGTGGGCGCCGCCAGCACCTGCATGCCGAGCGAACGCACGCTCTCGACCAGGTGCACGTCCTCGCGGTCGAGCACGAAGCCGTCGATCAGCCGCAGGTATTCGGCTGCGACCGCGCGCGGCGACGGCTCCTTGCCGAGCTCGCGCATCATCTTGCCGGACGAGCCGCGCAGCGCCTTGCCGCCGACGATCGGGGTCACGGCGATCACGGGAGCGCCGCGCTTGCGCAACAGCTCGCGCATCCCGCTGATCTCCAGGATCGGACGGATGCCGTGGTAGGGATTCGAAGGGCAGATGACCACCGCCTCGAGGTCGGCGGCATGCAGCGCGTCGAGGACCTCGTGCGGAATCCTGGCCTGGTCGGCACCGGCGTATTCGATGCCGCGCACGCGCGGCTCGCACGCGAGCGGGCCGAAGTACTCGGGAAACGGAATCGCACCTTCGTCGGTCAGCACGTGCGTGCGCACAGGGTCGTCGCTCATGGGCAGCACGCGCGCCGCGATGCCGAGGTTGCGGCAGAAGTCGAGGGTGACCTCGGTCAGCCGCCGGCCCGCGGCCAGCCCCTGCGTGCGCAGCAGCGGTGCGGCGAGCGACTTGTCGCCGAGCATCGGCTGCTCCGCGCCGCCGAGCGCCTTGAGCATGCCGTGCAACGCGCGCGTTTCCGCCGCCGGCTCCCAGCCGGAATCAGCGGAGGCGAGGCCGGCCAGCGCATAGAGCGCGGTGTCGATGTCCGGCGAGAACGCGAGGCCGAGGTACTCGTAGTCGTCGCCGGTATTCACCACCAGCGCGAGATCCTTGCCGCGCAGGCGATGCAGCCCGTCGGCGAGCTTCGCGCCGCCGACCTGTCCGCCGAGTGCAACCACCGTTCCCATTCGAGGATGCTAGCACGCAGCCCACTAGGTCCTGAGCACCAGCACCGTGCCGAGAATCACCAGCACGCCGCCGGCGATCATCGGCATCGTGAGCGCTCACCAAGGAACAGCGCGCCCCAGAGCACGCCGAATACCGGGATGAGATAGGTGACGGTGAGCGCGCCGGTCGCGCCAATATCGGCGACGAGGCGGAAATACAGCAGATAGGCCACCGCGCCGCAGACGAGTCCGAGCGCCAGCATGCTCGCCACGATATGCACGTCGGGAACGGCGGTGGGCGGCACCAACGGAATGAACGGGATGAGCAGAATGCCGGCGACGAACTGGGTGCCGACCGCCATGCCGCGCGCCGGCACGGCGCTCGCCCAGCGCTTCATGTACGCGCCGGCGAGGCCGTAGCAGAGCGCCGCGCCGAGTGCGGCGAGCATCGCGCCATAGGGCACTGCGGTTCCCGCTTCTGGTCGTGTCACCAGCGCAACCCCGACCATTCCGACCAGAAGTCCGAGGATGCGGCGCCCGGTGAGCCGCTCCCGCAACAGCACGGCCGAGCACAGCGCGCCCCACATCGGCGAGGTCGCGTTCAGCACCGACATCAGCCCCGCAGTGAGCGTGAGCGCCGCATAGGCCCACAGCAGGAACGGCAGCCCGGAAGTGAGGATGCCGACGACGACGTACTGACGGCCCCAGCGGCGCCACTCCGGGTTGTAGCCGGTAAAGCCGAAGTAGATCGCCAGCGCAATGCCGGCAATGAGCGTGCGCGCCTCGGCGGTGAGCACCGGCCCGAGCGCCGGCGCGGTGATGCGCGTGAAGAGGAAGGAGGCGCCCCAGATCGCGGCGAGCGCCACGAGGCGCGCGGTGTCCGCGGGCCTCATCTAGCGGTGGCTAGGATTTCTTTTCCAGCTCGAGCAGCTTCTTCTTGCGGCGCAGTCCCCACGCATAGCCGCCAAGGCCGCCGTCGGTGCGCACCGCCCGGTGGCACGGCACTACGAGCGCAACGGGGTTCGCGCCGCAGGCGCTGCCAACGGCGCGCACCGCCTCCGGCGCGCCGATCGCCCGCGCGATCTCCTGGTAGGTGCGGGTTTCGCCGCGCGGGATGCGGCGCAGCTCGTCCCACACGCGGCGCTGGAACACCGTGCCGCGGATATCGAGCGGCAGGCGTGCGAGGCTGGCTTCGCCCTCGATGAACGCGAGGATCTTCGCTTTCCATTCATGGAGGTCGCCTTCCACCATGTGCGCCGCGCTGAACTCCTCCGCCAGCAGCTTCTTTAGCTGGGAGAGATCATCGCCGAGCTTGACGGAACACAGTCCTTTGCTGGTCGCCGCAATCAGCACCGTACCCAGCGGCGAGGCGAAAGAGCAATAGGCGATGCGCTGTCCCTTGCCGCTCGCGCGGTAATCGCCCGCCGTCATGCCCAGGTGCGGCTTCTCGTAGAAGCGCGAAACCGAGCCGTACCCGGCTTCGAACACCGCATCCGTCACGCGGCTGCCGTTCTTCAGCGAGGACTTCACCGCTTCCACCCGCCGGGCATCCTGGTAGTCGCGCGGCGAGACGCCGAAGGCTTCCTTGAAGCGCCGCTGAAGGTGAAAGGGACTAGCGCCGACCGCGCTGGCCAGCTTCTCCAGGGTGACGCGCTCGCCGCGATGCGCGTCGAGGTAATGCCTTGCTTTGTCGATGACGTTGTCCACAGCGACGATTTTCCCGGGAAACGCCGCCCGCGGCTATCCGGATCTTGCGTCTTCGACGTACTTGCGCATGGGGCGCTGGCGCAACGTCGCAGCTACGGGCAGCAGCTCGGCCTGCTGGAAGTGCCCGAGTCTTGAATCTCACCCGGCCATGGTCAATCCGCCGGAGACACTGATCACCTGTCCGGTAATGAACGCGGCCTCGTCGGAAGCGAGGAACGCGACGATGCCGGGAATGTCGTCTGGCTGCCCGACGCGCTTCATCGGGATCGCGCGCACCAGGGCGTCGTAGACCTTCTGCCCGGCGTCGCCCTCGCCGAGGAAGCCGCGCAGGATCGGCGTGTCGGTCGGTCCGGGGCATACCACGTTGACGGTGATGCCCTTGCGCGCGACCTCGCGCGCCAGCGTCTTCGAGAAAGCGATGATCCCGCCCTTGCACGCCGAATACACCGCTTCACCCGAGGAGCCGACGCGCGCGGCGTCGGACGAAATGTTGATCACTCTTCCGGATCCGCGCTGCAGCATCTGCGGGATGACGAGGTGATGCATGTTCAACGGCCCGCGCAGGTTGATGTCGATGAGCGCGTCCCATTCCTCGGGCTTGGTCTCGGTGAAGTTCTGGAAGCGGTCCCAGCCGGCGTTATTCACCAGAATGTCCACCGGCTTGCCCCCGAGCGCTTGCTGAGCCTCGGCGTACTTCGAGATGTCGAAAACCAGAGCCGTGCCGCCGATCTCGCGGGCGACGCCCTCGGCGGCTTCGCGCTTCTTGTCGGCGACCAGGACTTTCATGTCCCGGGCAAAGCGCCGGCAGATCGCGCTGCCAATGGCGCCGCCGCCCCCAGTGACGAGGACCGTCTTCACTTAGGACGCTTGTCTATTACGCGCTTCGCCTTGCCGATGGAGCGCTCAACCGCGCCGATTTTCACGTCGGCGCTGATGCCGATGCTGGACTTGATGCTGTGCTGCAGGCGTGAGGTGGCCGAAGCCTCGCCCTCCACCACCACAGTGAGGTGGTCCATGGGTCCGTGCTTGGTGATCTCCAGCACGTAGTGCGGGGCGAGGCCGGGTTCCTTGAGGATCAGCTCCTCGATCTGCGACGGAAATACATTGACGCCGCGAATGATCAGCATGTCGTCGGAGCGGCCGGTGATCTTTTCCATGCGGCGCATGGTGCGGGCGGTTCCGGGCAGCAGGCGCGTGAGATCGCGCGTTCGATAGCGGATCGCCGGCAGCGCCTCCTTGGTGAGCGAGGTGAGGACGAGCTCGCCTTTTTCGCCGTCGGGGAGCACCGCGCCGCTCGCGGGGTCGATGATCTCCGGATAGAAGTGGTCCTCCCACAGCGTGAGGCCGTCCCGCGTCTCGGCGCATTCCTGCGCCACGCCCGGGCCGATGACCTCGGACAGGCCGTAAAGGTCCAGAGCCTGCAGCGAGGTGCGCTGCTCGATCTTCGCGCGCAGCTCGTTGGTCCACGGTTCCGCCCCGAAGATGCCGATGCGGAGAGAAGAATCCCTGGCCGATAACCCCTGCCGCTCCATCTCGTCGGCGATCGCCAGCATGTAGCTGGGCGTCACCATGATGATCTCGGGCTTGAAATCGGCGATGAGCTGCACCTGGCGCTCGGTCATGCCGCCGCCGAGGGGAATCACCGCGAGGCCGAGACGCTCCGCGCCGTAGTGCGCGCCCAGGCCGCCGGTGAAGAGGCCGTAGCCATAGGCGACGTGCACCTTGTCGCCCGGACGCGCCCCCGCGGCCCGCAGCGAGCGCGCCATGACGTGCGACCAGGTGTCGATGTCCTTCGCGGTGTAGCCGACCACCGTCGGCTTGCCGGTGGTGCCCGACGAGGCGTGGATGCGCACGATGCGCTCCATCGGCACCGCGAACATGCCGAAGGGATAGGTTTCGCGCAGGTCGATCTTGGTGGTGAACGGAAACTTCGCCAGGTCGCCGAGCCCGCGCAAATCAGACGGCCGCACGCCGGCGACGTCGAATTTCTGCCGGTAGCGCGCCACGTTGTCGTAGGCGTGAGACAACGACCAGCGCAGCCGCTCCAGCTGAAGCGATTGCAGTTCTTTGGTGGAGCACTTCTCCACCTCCTCCAGGGGAAAGCTGCTCATCGTCTTTTCTGCAGGAATTCGGCGACGCCCTTGCGGTAATCCTCCGAGAAGCCGGCCTCGCGCTGCAGGTCGCGCTCCAGGTCGAGCTGCGCGTCGAGCGAGTTGTGCGCCGAGGCGTACAAGGCTCTCTTCACCAGACCATAGCCCTGGGTCGGCCCGGCAGCGAGCTTCTGCGCGAGCGCGTTCGCCGCGCTCATGAGCTGCGCATCGTCGAAGACTTTCCAGATCAGGCCCCAGCGCTCCGCATCCTCGGCCGAGAGCGGCTCGGCGAGCATGGCCAGGCCCATGGCGCGCGCCATGCCGACCAGCCGCGGCAGGAAGTAGGTGCCGCCCGAATCCGGCACGAGGCCGAGGCGCGCAAACGACTGCACGAACTTGGCGGAGCGCGCGGCCAGCACGAGATCGCAGGCGAGCGCGATGTTGGCGCCGGCGCCCGCAGCGACGCCGTTGACCGCGCAGACGATGGGCTTGGGCAGCTCGCGCAGGCGGCGCACCAGCGGGTTGTAGTGCGAGCCGAGCGACACCGACAGATCGATCGGCGCCGCGCCCGGCTCGACCTTGCGCTGCGACAGGTCCTGTCCCGAGCAGAAGCCGCGCCCCGCGCCGGTCAGCAGTACTGCGCGGATCGCGCTATCGTCGCGCGCCTGCTCGAGCGCAGCGCGCAACTCCTTGTGCATCTCCGGGGTGAATGCATTCAGCGTCTCGGGGCGATTGAGGGTGATGGTCTGCACCCCCGCCTCGAGCGAGGTCAGGATGGAAGCCATGTGCGGATCGACGTCACGGGGTTGGAATTCTGCCATGCTGAAAGCGTAGGCAGACCGCATTGACCGTCGCGCACACATGCGCTGGCTAAACATGGCGGAGGGGTCGTAAGCGACGGCAATCTGAAGTCGGCACTGCCGACGGCACGCATTTCGCGCTAAACATCAAGTGGTTGCAGATCACCTCGGCAGACGCTTTCTTGTCGAGGAGCGGTCGCGCGGCGCATCCCCACGTCGCGGCCCTCGGTGTCGCGCGCGAGGACTATGATGGGGGCAGTGCGAGCCTTGGGGAGGTCGCAATGTGGACTGTGTGCGAGCCGCGGCGCTACTGGCAAACGATCACCATGCTCGCGCTCGCTGTTGCATCAATCCAGCAGCTGCAAGCGCAGATGACCCTCGATGGAAGCGTCGGCCCCGCACAGACGCTCGCAGGACCGAACTACACGATCGATTCGACCGTCGGTTCGATGCGCGGCAGTAATCTCTTTCACAGTTTCGGCGCATTTAATGTGCGTACGGGCGAGAGCGCGACATTTACGAACAGCGCGCCCACACCCGTAAGCAATGTCGTGGCGCGCGTGACCGGCGGTCAGGCTTCACTTGTAGATGGGCTTCTCCGATCGACCATACCCGGCGCCGACCTCTATCTCGTCAATCCGAGCGGCGTGGCTTTCGGACCGGGCGCCATGCTGGATGTGCCGGCCGCGTTTCACGTCAGCACCGCCGATTACCTGAGATTCGCCGACGGTGGAATCTTCTCGGCGAATCTGCAGCAAGCGAGCGTCCTGACCGCGGCTCCCGTGGCAGCCTTCGGGTTCCTCGGGCCGTCGCCGGCCGCGATTTCTTTCGATCGCTCGACAATGGGGGTGCCCCAAGGTCAGACGTTCTCGGTGTTCGCGGGTGATGTGTCGCTCGTTGGAGCGACGCTTCGCGCGCCCGGCGGGCGCATGCAGATCGCCAGCGTGGCATCCGCGGGAGAAGTGATCCCTGCACTTGCCGGGGAGGGTCCCGGCCTCCAGGTGGATTCATTCTCGCGTCTGGGCCGAATCCACCTGTCACAAGGGGCAAATGCAACCGTGAGCGACGCGGCCGGCGCCGGGACCGTCGTCATTCGCAGCGGCGTGCTGATAGTCGACAGCGCTGCGTCAATCAACGCCAATACCTCCGGGACCGGGCATGGCGCGGAGATCGGAATCGATGTCCGAGTGTCCGATGAAGCCGTTTTTACCGACGGTGCGCAGATGCTTGCCTTCAGCACAGCGCCCGGACGCGCGGGCCACATGGAAGTCTCCGCCGACCGGCTCGAGGTCGCCAACGGCGCGTTCGTCAGTTCCGGCACGTTTAGCACGGCGCCCGCCAGCAACCTTGGCGTCAACGTGGAAGCTCTCGTGTTGCGTGATGGCGGCCAGATCGTCGTCCAGACCCGCGGTCCGGCCGACGGCGGCAACCTTCAAGTGAACGCCGGCAGCATCGTCATGTCCGGTATCGATGGCGCATTCAATACCGGTCTGTTTTCGGGGCAGTTCGGCTCGGGAGGGACCGGAAGAGCCGGCAACCTGGTCGTCAATGCCGCGACCATATCGATGGTCGGTTCCGCCAATCCCGACCTCGTCACCGGGATTCTGGGCAGCACATTCGGTCCGGGCGCCGGCGGCACCCTGCAGGTCAACGCCCAGAGCCTCGACATGCGCAGCAACACCGCCGTGCAAAACAACACCTTTGGCGGCGGAGCGGGGGGCGCGGTCGCCGTGAACGTCAAGGACATTTCGATCACCGGCTCAAGCAATCCAAACATCTTCACCGGCATCTTCGCCAACAGCTTTGCCGCGGGCCGCGGCGGGTCGGTTCAAGTCATCGCCGACCGGATTCGACTCGCGAGCCGCGGCGCCATCTCTGCCGCGGGGTTCCACACCGGCGACGCCGGCAGCGTCGCCGTCCAGGCCGGCAGCAGCCTGGAAATCGCCAGCGGGTCGAGCGTATTCACCAACGTGATCTTCGGCTCTGGCAACGCGGGTGACCTTACGGTCTCCGCGGATAGCATCCTCATCACCGGCTTTCGGGATTCCACCAATCCGTTCGGATCGACCTCCGATTTCACCGGTCTTTCAACGTCAACCGGCGCGCTGGGCAAGCGCGGAGGCGACATGACGGTCAGCGCGAGGATCCTCGCGCTGACCGACAAGGCGGCGGTTTTCAGCTCGTCCAGCGGCGCGGGCGCCGCCGGCAACATTCATATTGCGGCTGACACGCTGAGCGTGAGCAACCGCTCGGCCATCAGCACCAACGCCTTCGGCTCAGGACCCGGCGGGAAAATCGATATCGTTGCCGGGAACATCGTCGTTAAAGGCGCGGGCGCTCCGCTGGGACCCAACGACTCCATCGTTTCGGCGATTGCCTCTCAGGCGGGCATGGCCGGGGGAGCCGCCGGCGACGTCAGCATCAAGGCGGGACGTCTCGAGGTGCTCGACGGCGCGAAAATCTCAACCCAGACGTTCGGTCCTGGCCGTGGCGGCAGTCTCGACATCCAGGCCGACAGCGTGCTCGTGTCGGGAGTTAACGCAGCGCTCGAAGCGCACTTACGCGCAGTCCACGGAGGCGTCGTTGATAGTGCGCGCTCGGCCATCCTCGCGAGCTCGGAGCGATCGTTCATCGGCGATGCGGCAACCGGGAATGCCGGCAACATCAGGGTCGCGGCCGGAGACATTCAGGTCAACTCTGGCGGCTTGATCTCCAGCTCGACCAACACGCCCGGCACCGGCGGCAGGATAGAGCTCTCCGGCGAATCGGTCTCGCTTGCAAGCGGCGCGCTGATTACGGCTGAAAGCTCGACGTCCGCCAACGCTGGCAAAGCGGGCGCCGTCTCGATCGTGGCCCGCGGCAGTGTAGACATTGCGGGTAGCTCGATCACGAGCGCAGCGGACCATGCAGGAGGCGGCTCCATAGCGATCCACGGAAGGGAAGTGCGCCTGACCGATGGCGCTCTTCTTTCCGCCAAGAGCTCGGGCTCCGGGGACGCCGGGAGCATCAGCATCGTCGCGACCGAGACGCTGAGATCCGTCAATAGCGTCATCTCCACCGAGGCCGCCGCCGCCGAGGGGGGCAACATTGACATAGCGGCTCAGCATATGGTGCACCTCAGAGGCTCGCGCATCACCACGTCGGTACAGAGCGGCGCAGGCAAGGGCGGCAATATCTCCATTGATCCGCAGTTCGTCATCCTGCAAGGCAGCTCGATCACCGCAAATGCCTTCGGTGGGCCGGGCGGGAATATCACCATCGTCGCCGACAACTACTTCGCGGATACCGCCAGCGTGGTTCGCGCCTCGTCGGTGCTGAGCACGCCCGGCACGGTGCAGATCCGTTCGCCAGAAAGCAGCGTGGCCAGCGACATCGCCCAGTTACCGCGCGAGCTGATGGATGCGAGCAGGCTACTCCGGGTCGGTTGCGCGGCTCTGCGCGCTGGCACGCTTTCGTCGTTTACGGTTGGGAGGCGCGGCGGCGTGCCCGTCGACCCGGACGGTTATTTGCCGAGCTTCTCCGCGCCCGGCGCGCCATTCGAGAGCGCGGCCGCAAGCCACGGCTTGACCCACCCGATGTCGGGCTGGGCGACGTCCCGCTTGGACTGCTGGCAACCAGCGCGATAATTTATCGAGCGCTGGCCGTGGTCCCGGCGCGACAGGTGGGCCAGCGCTGGCCGCCAATGCTTCTAACGTAGAATCGTCAACAACCTAACTCTCTTCGTTGACTTTGCCATGCCGAAGGTCTACGCCATCGACGGCATCACGCCCGTCGTGCACCCGAGCGCCTTCGTCCATCCGAGCGCGGTGCTGATCGGCGATGTGATCGTCGCCGCGCACGCCTACATCGGCCCCTGCGCCTGCCTGCGCGGCGACTTCGGCCGCATCGTGGTGGAGGAGGGCGCGAACATCCAGGACACCTGCATGCTGCATGGCTTCCCGGGCAAGGACACCGTGGTCGGCGCCGAAGCGACCATCGGCCACGGCGCAGTGCTGCACGGCTGCGTGGTGGGCCGCGGCGCGCTCATCGGCATGAATTGCGTGGTCAACGACAACGCCGAGATCGGCGAGGACGCGGTGGTGGCCGCGCTGGCGTTCGTCAAAGCTGAAGCAAAGGTGGAAGCCAGGACATTGGTGGCGGGAATCCCGGCGCGGGCGCTGAGAACCCTGACAGCGCAGGAGCTGCGCTGGAAGAAGGACAACATGCACCTCTACCAGCAGCTGGCGGCGCGCAGTGCCGGCACGATGCAGGAGGTGGAGGCGCTGTCCGCAATGGAGCCGAATCGAAAACGCATCGACATCCCTGGCGCCATTCCCCTCTCGGAGCTGAAGAAAAAGCATGCCTGACACCGCGCTGCTCATCATCGACATCCAGAACGACTATTTCCCGGGCGGCGCCATGGAGCTCGAAGGCGCTGACGCGGCGGGTGCGAAAGCCGGGCAAAGTCATTCTTCAGAAATTTCGAGATAAGAGCAATCCGGTGATTCACGTGCGCCATCTTTCGGTGCGGCCGGGCTCTACGTTCTTTCTACCGGGCACGAAGGGGGCAGAGATTCATCCTTCCGTTTCGCCGCGCGAGGTCGAGACGGTCATCGAAAAAAACTTCCCGAACAGTTTTCGCGGCACCAAGCTCGAGCAGACGCTGAAGGATTCCGGTGTCAAGAACCTCGTGGTCGCAGGGATGATGACGCACATGTGCGTGGACGCCACGGTGCGGCACGCGGCCGATCTCGGCTACAAGATCACCTTGCTCGGCGACGCGTGCGCCACGCGCGCGCAGAGCTATGCCGGCGAGCAGGTTCCCGCGCGGCAGGTGCACGCCGCCTTCCTCGCCGCGCTCAACGGTTTTTACGCAAAGGTGGTCCCCAGCCATGAGCTTTGAATTTCTCACCGCGGAGCAGAAGGGGCGCGTCGGCGTCATCACCCTCAACCGGCCGAAGCAGCTGAACGCGCTCAGCCCGGGGCTGATGGCGGAGCTCGGCAAGGCGCTGCTCGCGTTCGACGCCGACGCCGGCATCGGCGCGATCCTGCTCACCGGCAACGAGAAGGCCTTCGCCGCCGGCGCCGATATCACGGCGATGAAGGACTTCAGTTATATGCACGCCTACATGAGCGACTACATCACCAATTGGGAGCATTTCCGCAGTGTGCGCAAGCCGGTGATCGCCGCGGTGGCGGGCTATGCGCTCGGCGGCGGCAACGAGCTCGCCATGCAGTGCGACATCGTGATCGCGGCCGAGAACGCGCGCTTCGGCCAGCCCGAAGTGAATCTCGGCGTGATGCCGGGCTACGGCGGCACGCAGCGCCTGCCGCGCTTTACCAGCAAGGCGAAGGCGATGGACCTTTGCCTCACCGCGCGCATGATGGATGCGCAGGAGGCCGAGCGCGCCGGACTCGTGTCGCGCGTCGTGCCGCTCGACCGGCTGATGGAGGAGGCGATGGCGGTGGCCGACAAGGTCGCCAACTACTCGCTGCCGGTGGTGATGATGATCAAGGAGTCCATCAACCGGGCCTACGAGACCAGCCTCGCCGAGGGCGCGCTGTTCGAGCGGCGCGTGTTCCAGTCGCAGTTCTCGCTGGAGGACCAGAAAGAAGGCATGGCGGCCTTCGTCGAGAAGCGCAAGCCGACCTTCAAGCACAAATAATTCGGGGTCAGGTGCGTAATTCCGCCGGCTGTGCGCGAGGCCCTGGCTTGCCGCGCTGCGTGCGCAATCCGAGCGGCGCCAGGCGGCTTGCGATGAAGGCGTCGCTCGCCAGAGGATAGCCGCCGTTCGTGGCTTCCCGGATCGCGCGCACCATCCCTTCGTCGAGGGATTGCTTGAAGAGTCCGCGGTACGCAGCCTGCCGCGAGGCAACGTTGGCCAATGCCAGGTATTCGCAGTGCGGCTCTAGCATCGGATCCGGCCGCAGGCCGACGTTGGCGGCATGGCTGGACCACGCAAAGCTGGCCGGGTCGGGCACCATGCCGGCGCGCACCGGGATTGAGCTCGATGTAGCGGTAGCAGGCCATCACGTATCGGCTGGACTCGGCAATGCAGGAACGGAAGCGGCCTTCCCAAAGCGTGCCGCTCCGATCGTGCCGCCGGTTGAAATACAAGACATAGGATCGGCCGAGGTCGCGCATCAGCAGCCCACAAGCCTCCGCACGAGAAGGGGTGACCAGGAGATGCACGTGGTTCGTCATCAGGCAGTAAGCATGCACCTTGCACTCGTGCTTCACCGAGAGCTGCCGCAAGGTGCTGAGGTAAGTCAGGTAGTCGCTGTCATGCGCAAAGCACGCGTTGCGGTTGTTTCCGCGTTGAATGATGTGCAGCGCCACATCCGGAAAGACCAGCCGCGCGACCCTCGCCATACCCGGAAAACGGCTGGGCGGGGCTTGGGTTGACCGCGCAATTGCGCACCTGACCCCGAATTATTGTCTCGGTGCGTGGGTAGAATCAGGCAGCCTTGGAGGAGGAGAAGACATGGACCGCATCTGGCTGAAGAGCTACCCGGCGGGCGTGCCCGCGGACATCGACCCTAGCAAGTACCGCTCGCTCATCGAGCTGTTCGATTCGAGCATCGCCAAGTATCGCGATCGGCCCGCGTTCCACAGCATGGGCAAGAGCATTACCTTCGACCAGCTCGACAAGCGCTCGCGCGATTTCGGCGCGTGGCTGCAGGCGCGCGGCCTCGCCAAAGGCGCGCGCGTGGCGATCATGATGCCGAACTGCCTGCAGTACCCGATCGCGATGTTCGGCATCCTGCGCGCCGGCTGCACGGTGGTGAACGTGAATCCGCTCTATACCCCGCGCGAGCTCGAGCACCAGCTGAAGGATTCCGGCGCCGAGGCGATCGTGGTGCTGGAGAATTTCGGCCACGTGCTGCAGGAGGTTCGCGGCCGCACCCCGGTCAAGCACGTGATCGTGACCTCGCTCGGCGAGATGCTCGGCGTGAAGGGCGTGATCGTGAACCTGGTGGTGCGCAAGGTGAAGAAGATGGTGCCGCCCTACGAACTGCCGGGGGCGGTGCTGTTTAAGCAAGCGTTGGCGGAGGGAGCCTCGAAAAAGCTGGTGACCCCTGCTCTAACGCACGACGACATCGCTTTCCTGCAATACACCGGCGGCACCACCGGCGTGTCGAAGGGCGCGATGCTGCTCCATCGCAACATCATCGCAGCGCTGCAGCAGTACGAGGCCTGGCTCGCGCCGGCGATCGGCGACCAGCGCGCGATCATCATCACGGCGCTGCCGCTCTATCACATCTTCTCGCTCACGGTGAACTGCCTGGTGATGATGGTGGTCGGCGGCGAGAACGTGCTCATTACCAATCCGCGCGACATCCCGGGCTTCGTCAAGGAGCTCGCCAAGCACAAGTACACCATCATCACCGGCGTCAACACGCTATTCAACGCGCTGCTCAACCATCCGGAGTTCGCCAAGCTGGATTTCTCCAGCCTGCGCCTCGCGGTCGGCGGCGGCATGGCGGTGCAGAAAGCGGTCGCCGATCGCTGGCGCCAGGTCACCGGCACGCCGCTGATCGAGGGTTACGGCCTCACCGAGACCGCGCCGTCGGCGACGGCGAATCCGATGAACCTCGGCGAGTTCAGCGGCTCGATCGGCGTGCCGATGCCCTCCACCGAGGTGGTGCTGCGCGACGACAACGACCGCGACGTGGCGCACGGGCAGCCCGGCGAGATCTGCATCCGCGGCCCGCAGGTGATGGCGGGCTACTGGCAGCGCCCGGACGAGACCGCCAAGGTGATCGGCAAGGACGGCTTCCTGCACACCGGCGACATCGGCATCATGGACGAGAAGGGCTTCATCCGCATCGTCGACCGCAAGAAGGACATGATCCTGGTCTCCGGCTTCAACGTGTACCCGAACGAGATCGAGCAGGTGCTCGCCATGCACCCCGGCGTGCTCGAGTGCGCCGCGATCGGCGTGCCCGACGAGCACTCGGGCGAAGTGCCGAAGGTCTTCGTGGTGAAGAAGGACCCGCAGCTCACCGAGCAGGACGTGCTCGAGCACTGCAAGAAGGAGCTCACCGGCTACAAGCGGCCGAAGTACGTCGAGTTCCGCTCGGAGCTGCCCAAGACCAACGTCGGCAAGATCCTGCGCCGCGCCCTGCGCGAAGAGAAAAAGGCAGCTTAGTGACGGGGTCCGGAATTCGGGGTCAGGGTCGTAACTCGTTTTCGCGTACGCAGAAACGAGTTACGACCCTGACCCCGAATTCACGCACCTGACCCCGAATTCGAAGCTGATTGCCGGCCTTGGCTGGATGGCGCTGGCCATCGCGTGCTGGACGCCGCTGTTCTCGATTGCCAAGCGCACATTACCGTTGCTCGACGCCTTCGCGCTCGGCACGGTGCGCTACGCGCTCGGGGTGGCGCTGTTCGTCGCCTTGCTCGCTTCGGTCGAGGGCCGCGGCTCGTTGCGATTCGATGGCCGTTGGCTGATGGCGAGCGCAGTCGGCCTGGTCGGTATCACCGGCTTCAACCTGTTCATCTGGATCGGCCTGGGCTACACCCGGCCGGAGCACGCGTCGATTATCCTCGCGCTGCAATCGCCGCTCACCGCGCTCGCGGTCTGGGTGCTGCGCGGCCAGCGGCCGGCGACCTTCACCCTCGGTTGCGTCGCGGTCGCCATTGCCGGGGTGGTGCTGGTCATCAGCAAGGGCGATCTCACGAATGCGCTCGCCGGTGGCAGCCTGCTCGGCGACGCGCTCATTTTGCTCGGCGCGATCTCCTGGGTGACCTATACGCTGGCTGCGAGCCGCTTCCCCGGCTGGTCGCCGCTGCGCTTCACCGTCCTCACCTGCATCCCGGGCGCCGTGGGGCTGGTGATTGCGAACGTGATCGCCATCGGCGTCGGCGCTGCGGTGATGCCGACGGTCGCCACGGTCGCGGCCGTCGGCTGGCAGATCCTGTACTTCGCGGTATGCACCGTGGTGCTCGGAGTCCTTGGCTTCAACGCCGGCGTGCGCTCGCTCGGGCCGCTGAACGCGATGCTGATGCTCAATTTCATCCCAGTCGGCGTCTTCGCCATCGAGGCGGCACTCGGCCGCAGCTTCGCGCTGATCGAGCTCGCCGGCGCCGCGGTGGTGATCGCCGCGCTGGTCGCCAACAACCTCTACTTGCGCGGCACCAGAACCAGCCGCTGAGCGCCGTCGGCTTCCACGCGGCGGCGCTCGGTGACCATCGGCACATATTCGCCGCGCGCCCACGGCGCCGCGAAGTTGCTGTAGTGCGAGGACAGCGGGTGGCCCGACTGCCCGCCGGAATGGATGAACACGGAGGCCTGCGCATCGCCCAGGTCCACGATCTGTCGCAGGCTGGGCGCATGGCGGTTCGCGAACGGCTCCGAGTGGCTGTTGAAGTCCATCGCGCCGGCGTTCACCGTGTAGGCATCGCCGCCGCTCGGCACGCGGATATCGAAGAAGCGTGCGAGCCAGGGCTCGGCGGTGAACGGCCGATGGCGGTGGCGCGCCACGTGCACCTGGCCCCAGGTGCGCTCGTTGCCGTAGCGGTTTTTCAGATCCTCGAGCGCGTTTTCCAGCGAATCGATCAGCAGGCGCTCGCAGTTTTCGGTCTGCGGCGTGCGAGTGTCGTCGCACCAGTGCGGCTGGCTGGAAAGCACGTTACCCAGGAAGACCGCACGCGCCGCCCAGTTGGCGCGGAACCGCTCGCCCAGCTCGTCGCCATAGAGCGCCCGCGCGAATTCACGCCACCAGGCGGCCATGATCAGGGGCTCGGTGCGCTCGGGCACCATGCTGCCGTCCCACGCAGCCAGCTTCTTCATCACCTCGTGGTCGGGATTCGCCGCGGTGAAGCGTGGCAGCAGCTCGCGCACCGCGAGCGACACGACATCGGCTTGCATGCGTTTGAACGTGGAAAGATCGTGGTGGTCGGAAATTGAGCCTAGCAACTCTCAATACGTCTCGCCCGGAACGGCGGCTGCCATTCGTAAGTAATGTGGTGCGGATACTTCGGCGGCACGATTTTGTGATTGGCGAGAACCACGGAACCGCCGGGCGGATTGAACGCGCGCGGTAGCTGCTCGAAAGGGATGTAGCCGGTCCAGTCATAGCGCTCGTCCCAGCCCGGCGCCGGTGCAAGACCGCGCAGATCGTTGGCCGGCTTGCGCACCGGCACGCGGCCGGCGGCGATGAAGCCGATGTTGCCGTCGGCGTCGGCATAGCTCGCGCTCTGCGGGGGAGAGTGCAGGTCGCGCGCCGCGGCGAGGAACGCGGGCCAGTCGCGCGCACTTGAAAGCTTGAGCGCGGCTTGCATGGTGAGGTCGTCCTCCGCGAGCGCGGTCCACGCCAAGGCGAGCGCGTAACCGCGCGGCGCCGCCTCCACCGCGCTGCGCGAAACGTCGGAGATCACCGGGCCGTGCCGCGAGAGCCGAACAGTCAGGCGCTCATCCGCAGCGCCTTTCACCTTGATCACTTCTTCGCGCCGCGCAAACTCCGCTTCCTGCCGCTCGAGGTACAGGTCCTGGACGTCGGCGCCGGTGTTCGTCAGGCCCCAGGCGATGCGATCGTTGCGCCCGACGAGGATTCCAGGCACGCCGGGCAGCGTGCCGCCGATCACGTCGATGCCGGGCGCATGCAGGTGCGCGAAATACCACACTGGCGGCGCCGTCAGCCCGAGATGCGGATCGTTGGCGAGCAGCGGCTTGCCGCTCGCGCTGCGCGAACCGGCCACGGCCCAGCTGTTGGAGCCGGGCACGGCATCCGGATCGAGTTGGGAAAAGACGCGGTCCGGGACAAGTTTCTTCTCGATCCCCAAGTAAAGTGCTTTGAGATCCGGCAGCTTCGGCGCCGCGTCGCCGGGGTAAGGCGCCAGGAATTCCTGCAGGCGCTCGAGAGGCAGCGTCTGCGACAGCCGCATGCGCAGCAGCTCGCTGCGCCAGTTTCCGGCGAGGTCGAGCGCCATCACCTTGGTCCACACGATCGAATCCACCGCCGTCCACGGCTCGGGCGAAAAATTCAGCAGCCAGAACTCGGGCGGCAGCACGCGCCGGCCGTTCAGGAACGCATTCACACCCGCGGCATAAGCCTCGAGCTGACGACGGGTCTCGTCGTCGTAGCGCCGCAGGTTCTCGGCGGCCACGCCGCGCAAGCCGAGCGTGCGCATGAAGCGGTCGGTCTCGAGCGCCGGCGGGCCGAGCACCTCGGCGAGCGTGCCCGAGCCGATGCGCCGGTTCATTTCCATCTGCCAGAGGCGGTCCTGCGCGTGCACGAAGCCGAGGGCGAAATGCGCGTCCTCCGGCGACGCCGCGTAGATGTGCGGAATGCCATGGCGGTCGCGCAAGACCTCGACCGGTGCCGCGAGGCCGGCGAGCGCGAGCTCGCCGGCCGTCTTCGGCAGGGAAAAGCGCAGCAAGCCATAGGCTGCCAACGCCGCGAGGCAGAGCAACAGCAGCAGCGCAGCCGCTATGCGGAGCGTTAGGCGCACCGCTGGCAGGATACCAGCGTGATTTTGGACCGATGCGGCAGTGCCGCAAACCTGCTATAAGTACTTGATGCTCTATAGCCTTTATGAGGCTCAGCACATGGCGCTGGCGCCGTTGCGGTTCTGGGCGGAGCTCTCGCGCGGCTGGTTCGGGCATCCGTTCAGTCCGTTCATCTACGTGCCGCACGCCAAGCGCTTCGCGGCGTCGAGCGATCTCTTCCTGCGGATTACCGAGCGCTACGAGAAGCCGGAATGGAACATCCCGGAAGCGCAGCCCGAGGTCGTGCTCGAAAAGCCGTTCTGCAACCTGGTCCGTTTCAAGAGCAAGAAGAAGAATGCTCGTAAGGTGCTGGTCGTCGCGCCGCTTTCCGGCCATCACGCCACCCTGCTGCGCGACACCGTGCGCACGCTGCTCGTGGAGCACGACATCTGGATCAGCGACTGGGTGAACGCGCGCCTGGTGCCGCTGACGGCCGGGCCGTTTCACCTCGCGGACTACGTCGACTACGTGCGCGACTGGATCCGTTTCCTGTCACCCGACGTGCACGTCATCTCGGTGTGTCAGCCGACGGTGCCAGTGCTCGCGGCCGTTTCTTTATTGTCTTCTCATCAAGAACCTATTCCAAAGACGATGGTGATGATGGGCGGACCCATCGACGCGCGGCGCAGCCCGACCGCAGTCAACAATTTGGCGCGGCACAAGCCCTACTCCTGGTTCGAGCAGAACGTCATCCAGCGCGTGCCGTCAAAGTACCCGGGATACATGCGGCGCGTCTATCCGGGGTTCCTGCAGCACCTCGGCTTCGTGGCGATGAACCCCGATCGCCACCTGAACGCGCACGTCGACTACTACCACAAGCTGA
The DNA here is from genome assembly GCA_963810475.1 of uncultured beta proteobacterium. Classification (GTDB taxonomy): domain Bacteria; phylum Pseudomonadota; class Gammaproteobacteria; order Burkholderiales; family SG8-39; genus SCGC-AG-212-J23. The sequence continues at coordinate 567,374 of CAWENY010000017.1, forward strand.
TCGCCGGCGACGGCGAGTCCGCCGCCGCGCATCGGCGCTTCTACGACGAGTACAACGCGGTGCTCGACATGCCGGCCGAGTACTACCTCGATACCGTCAAGATGGTGTTCCAGGATCACGCGCTGCCGAAGGGTCGGATGTATTTGCGCGAGGAGCTGGTTCGTCCGCAGGCGATCCGCGAGACCGCGCTCCTCACGGTCGAAGGCGAGCTCGACGACATCTCGGGCAACGGCCAGACCGAGGCCGCGCACCAGCTCTGCCTCAACATTCCGCGCGAGCGGCGCATGCACTACGTCGCCGCCGGCGTGGGGCACTACGGGATCTTCTCCGGCCGGCGCTGGCGCGAGATGATCTTCCCGCGCGTGCGCGACTTCATCGCTACATATTGAATTCGGGGTCAGGTTCACAATTATTCGAACTTCTCGTCGCCGCGAATAATTGTGAACCTGACCCCGAATTCATAGCTCGTAGCGCGAGCCGTCCTGTCCCTTGACCGCGCGCTCGACCGTCGCGGCCGCCAGATGCGGCGCGAACGCCTCGATGAAGTCGTAGGCGTAGCGGCGCAGGTAAGCGCCGCGCTTGATTCCCAGGCGCGTGGTGCTGGACTCGAAGAGATGGCTGGCATCGATCGCGCGCAGCGTGATGTCGCGCTTCGCGTCGAACGCCATCTTCGCCAGGATGCCGACGCCGAGGCCGAGCTCGACGTAGGTCTTGATCACGTCGGAGTCCTGCGCGCTTAGCACCACGTGCGGCTTCAGGCCGCGCGCCTCGAAGGCCTTCTGCACCAGCGAGCGGTTGGCGAACGCGAAGTCGTAGGTGACGATCGGGTGCTCCGCCAGCTTCTCCAGCGAAAGCGGCGTCTCCTTCAGCAGCGGGTGCTTCGGCGGCACCACCACGCAGCGGTTCCACTGGTAGACGGGAAGCGAGACCAGCTCGGGGTACTCCGAGATCATCTCCGTCGCCACGCAGAGGTCGGCGTCGCCGGCGGCCACCTGGTCGCAGATCTGCGTCGGGTTGCCCTGGTGAATGACCAGCTCGACCTTCGGATAGCGCCGCTTGAACGCGGCCACCGCCTTGGGCAGGGCATAGCGCGCCTGGGTATGGGTGGCGGCGATGGTGAGGGTGCCGAGCTGGTCGTTGGCGAACTCCTCGCCGGCCCGCTTCAGGTTCTGCGCCTCGGCCAGCATGCGCTCGGCGATCGCTACCACCGCCTTGCCAGGCTCGGTAATCGCGATCAGTCGCTTGCCGTGGCGCACGAAAACCTGGACCCCGAGCTCGTCTTCGAGCGCGCGGATCTGCTTGGAAACCCCGGGCTGGGAGGTGTGCAGGGCTTCGGCCGCTTCGGAGACATTCAGGCCGCGGCGGGCGACTTCGGTGAGGCAACGCAACTGCTGCAGCTTCATGATCCTATAGGCCTAAGAGTTATAACATGCTAACACATTAGTCTTTGAAAGAATAAGGACGTCAAAGACAATCTGCCTGTGTACCTCTACGACGAGATCGACCAGCGCCTGGTAGACGAGCGCGTCCGGCAGTTCGGCGATCAGACGCGCCGCTTCCTCGCCGGCCAGCTTTCGGAGGAGGAGTTCAAGGCGCTGCGGCTGCGCAACGGGCTCTACATCCAGCGCTATGCGCCGATGCTGCGCATCGCGATTCCCTACGGAATCCTGTCGACGAGGCAACTGCGCAAACTCGCCGACATCTCGCGCCGCTACGACCGCGGCTACGGCCACTTCTCCACCCGCCAGAACCTGCAGCTCAACTGGCCGCGCCTCGAGCAGGTGCCCGAGATCCTCGCCGAGCTGGCCACGGTGCAGATGCACGCCATCCAGACCTCGGGCAACGGCTTCCGCAACGTCACGACCGATCATTTCGCCGGCGTGGCGCAGGACGAGATCGTCGACTCCTTCGTCTGGTGCGAGATCCTGCGGCAATGGTCGACGTTCCATCCCGAGTTCTCCTACCTGCCGCGCAAGTTCAAGTTCGCCGTCAACGGCTCGCAAGCCAGGACCGCGCGGCGGTTGGCGTGCACGACATCGGCCTGCACGCGATCAAGCAGGGCGATGAGGTGGGCTTCAAGGTCCTGGTCGGCGGCGGCCTCGGCCGCACGCCGATGGTGGGCTTCGCGATCCGCGAGTTCCTGCCCTGGCAGCACCTGCTTTCCTACGTCGAGGCCATCCTGCGCGTGTACAACCGCTACGGCCGCCGCGACAACATCCACAAGGCGCGCATCAAGATCCTGGTGAAGGAGCGCGGGCCGGAGAAGTTTCGCGAGGAAGTCGAAGCGGAGTGGGCGCACCTCAAGGACGGCCCGTCGACCCTGACCGCCGAGGAAGTGGCGCGCGTGCAGGCTCGCTTTACCCGTCCTGAATATGAATCCCTTCTTAATCAGGCCATCAGTGGCGAACCTGCATTCCTGGCGTGGGCGAAGCGCAACGTCCAGCCGCACAAGGTGCCGGGTTACGCCGCGGTTACCCTGTCGCTCAAGAAAACCGGCGTGCCGCCGGGCGACGTGACCAGCGACCAGATGGAGGCGATCGCCGATCTCGCGGACCGCTACTCCTTCGGCGAGCTGCGCGTCTCGCACGAGCAGAACCTGGTGCTGGCCGATGTGCGCCAGCGCGACCTGCCGGCGCTGTGGCGCGAGGCGCGCGCGCTCGGCCTGGCGACGCCGAACATCGGCCTGCTGACCAACATCATCTCGTGCCCCGGCGGCGACTTCTGCGCGTTGGCGAACGCCAAGTCGATCCCGGTGGCGCAGGCCATCCAGGAACGGTTCGACGATCTGGACTACCTGCACGAGATCGGCGAGCTCGACCTCAACATCTCCGGTTGCATGAACGCCTGCGGCCACCACCACGTGGGCCACATCGGCATCCTCGGGGTGGATAAGAACGGCGAGGAGTGGTACCAAGTCGAAATCGGCGGCAACCAGGCACCTGCTGCTCTTGGCAAAGTCATCGGACCCTCCTTCGCGCGCGCCGACATGCCCGACGTGATCGAGCGCCTGATCCAGTGTTATCTCGAGCGGCGCGACAGCGACGCCGAGCGCTTCGTCGATGTGGTGCACCGCATCGGCATCCAACCTTTCAAGGAGCGCGTCTATGGCCACCCTGATCAAAGGGCGCCGCGTAGTCTGCGAGAGCCCGCTCTCGCTTAAGGACAAGGTCGTGCGTCTCGAGCCCGCGGACGATCCCGCTGCCGTATCCCTGGAAGGCGTGTCGCGCGTGGAAGTGAACTTCCCGAAGTTCGGCGACGGCCGCGGCTACTCGATCGCAACACTGCTGCGCACGCGTTACGGCTACCGCGGCGAGCTGCGCGCGGTAGGGCACATCACGCGCGACCTGCTCTTCTTCATGGAGAGCTGCGGCTTCGACGCCTACGAGCTGCGCGAAGGCGAAGATCCGCACGCGGCGCTGGCCGCTTTCGAGGAGTTCAGCGACCCCTACCAGGCGTCGGTGGCACGGCCGGTCCCGCTCTTCCGCCGCCGGGCATGAAAATCGGCGTCAGACCCCAACCGGGAGAATCGGGGTCTGACCCCGTGGGTAAGAAGTCGAGGCGGGTATCGTTTATCTTGTCGGCGCCGGTCCGGGCGCGCCTGACCTGCTCACGCTGCGCGCGGTCCGGGTGCTCGGCGAGGCGGACATCGTTTTCCACGATGCGTTAATCCACCCGGAGACCCTGGACCTTGCCCCGCAAGCGCAGAAAGTCGCCGTTGGCAAGCGTTGCGGGAAACATTCCACGGTGCAGCATTTCATCCACAAGCGACTGGCGGACGCTGCGCGGCGCTACCGTGTCGTCGTGCGACTCAAGGGCGGCGATCCCACGCTCTTTGCTCGTGCGCAAGAGGAAATTGCTTTTCTCAACGAGAACGGCATTGCGACCGAAGTCGTGCCGGGCGTAACCGCTGCACTTGGGGCAGCCGCGGAGCTCAAAGTCTCGCTTACTCAACGCGGCGTCGCACGTACCGTAGTGTTCGCAACCCCACGCGTCGCGGCGGGTGAGCCGCCGTCAAACTGGGTACCGGCGGTGCTCGCCGCGGATACGGCCGTGCTCTACATGGCGTCCCGCGATGCGGCATTGGTTACGGCGCAACTGCTCGCGGCCGGCCTGCGCGGGGAAACGACGGTCGCGATCGCGCATAACGTCAGCCTGACGGCTTCGTCGTATGGTTTTGGAATGCTTAAGGACCTTCCACGGCTGGCCGCAGACTTGGCGAGTGGCCCGGCGCTGATCATGATCGGAGAAGTCTTGCAGCTCGCGAAGTGGCGGAGCATTGTCAAGCAGCCAGGGCCTTTGCGCGCTGTGAAGCACGCTGTCTCCGCCTAGCGTCAGAATTATTCCTACGGTTTTGCACAATTTTCAAAAGCGCTGAACGTCATGAATTCTGAACCCGAATTAACCTTTTTGTTTTTCATTCCTAGTATCATTTCTAGCGCAAAATTAAGGGAGGTTAATGACTCGGGAGGCGACTCGCGACATCCGTGTACTGCTGGCGGTCGCCCATCGCATTGTCTTGTCGGGATTGCAGCGGCTCATCGACGACGAAAAGCCGCATTTGAGGGTGATCGCGACTGCCGATTGCGGAGAAGCCGCAGTGCGCTTGGCGTCCACGGCGAAACCGGACGTCGCTGTGGTGGACGTCAATCTTCTGGAGGACTCTGGGGACGAGATCGTCCGAACCCTGGTCAAGGGGAATTGCGAACGGGTTCTCATCCTCGGAGAAGGCAAGTCGCGCAAACTGCATGAAGCGGCCATTCTTAGCGGCGCGTGCGGCGTCGTCGACAAAAGCGAGCCGCCGGAGAGGCTGATCAAAGCGATCAAGAAGGTCCACGAAGGCGAGCTGTGGCTGGACCGGTCGACGACGGGACGAATATTCGTTGAGTTGTCCAAGAAAAGCGCTCAGGCCCGAGATCCGAAGGAGCAGAAGATCGCCGCGTTGACGGTGCGCGAATGGGAAGTCGTGCGTGTTCTGGCAAAGGATCCCGGCGCCGACAACAAGACTCTCGCGACCAATCTGCACATGGGCGAGCACACGCTGCGCAACCATCTCAGTCGAATTTACGACAAGCTCGGCGTGCCGAACCGGGTGGAGCTATACCTCTTTGCGCAGCGTCAAGAGACGGTAACGCCGCATTGAAGTTCGCCGAGTTGGCTGCCGAATAACGCCGTATGCCTCGGCCGTGCGGTTAGGCCTGCAGCAGGCTCAGGACTTCTCGTTGTTTCTGGCCGCTTTGGCCAGCAGGTCCAGGGCCTTGATATAGACGCTCAGAGGAGCCTCGCGCGTCCCTCGCGCCCAAGCTTTCACGTCCTGCGGATCTTCCTTCAACACGCGCGCGAGCGCTTCTTCACCGCCTACCGCACGCGCAGTGCGGGTGATGATCTCGCTGCAGATCCGCGAATGACTCATGAATCGTGGATCCCCCGAAGCACAGGTCGACAGCGTCATACGAAATGGGCGGGAACGATCGGAACGATGTCACTACTGGGGGAGAGTTGGCGATTGTTGACACTAGGCAAAAAAGAGCCCCGGAGAAGGGGGCTTCTCCGGGGGTTCCAAATCGAGCGGGTGCAAGCGCTCGAATAATAAACTCGATAACGGGGAGGCGAGCCCATCGACAGAACCTGCCGATGCCGTTGACCCGACGTAATGCAAATCCCGCGCCAGCGCCTCAGATCAAGCGCTTAGCGTGTCGCTGACACGGTCTTGTAATGTTCGTCGACAGTCGGCCGCAGGCCCGGGCCGAGGGGTTTGGCTATTGGCGCTACGAAGGCTGGATGGCTATCGGAAAAGCCAGATTACGCCCCAGCCGAACGCGACCAGGTAACCGACCCAAATCCAGCCGTAGACGGCCCGCCACCGATCGTTGGCCGCCGGCCGCCGGTGGTAGGCGCCTTGGGAAATCACCAGCCTGAGCTTCACGTTGATCCAGTACCCCCTACATCTAGTAGGATAATGATCATCTGCTCCTATATACAGGGCTGCAAGGCGCGTTGTCAATCCGGGCCGGCTGCGCCGTCAGGAGCATAGGGTGGCACGGATGTCACTGGTCGGTCGCCATGACAGATGTCCTGCCTGGGAGCGCGCAGGCTAGGACAAACGTACTACCCAGAAAGGTACTTGCCGCTCGTTCGCGAAGCTGTTGCTGGCGCCACTATGGCGCCCTGCGATGCCCCTCAAGGCCGCCGTGACGGAACGCCAGGAAGAACGATTCGTCGCCGAGCAGAAGATCCTGCTTGACGACGGCTATGGGGTATTGCGGAACGTGAGCGCCAGCGGCGTGTATTTCGACACCGCGGTCGCGCTAAAAGAAGGGCAGCCGATAAGGTTTGTGCTGGAGTTTGCGCACTTCCCGAGCGGCCCCATTTCGGTGACCTGTATCGCACGGGTTGTGCGAGTCGAGGAGCGGGGGGCCATGAACGGCGTTGCGGCGGAGATCAGCAGTTTCGAGTTCCGGCGCATTTCCGAAGCTGGCAAAAGCTCTGGACATAAGGAGTGACAAGTAATGGACACGGTGCAAGCAAGAATCCCGCAGTGGATCGGCGGCTGGGGGCAGCCGCCGGCGTGGCCGCAGCAGTCGGCGCGCGCAATAAAGCCTGTAGTTGGGCCCCAGCCGAAGGCTTTTCAGCTGACGGCGGACGAGAGCGTGCGGTTCATGCGAATTGTCGCCGAATGCGGCCGGATCCGGCGTCACTACGACATCTACCGCTGGCTCGGGGGTGAAGTTCAGCATTTTCTGCCGCACGAGATCCTGCTCTCGGCGTGGGGCGACTTCGCGAACTGGAATCTGAAGCTCGATCTCACGTCGGGGCTTCCCGGCGTGCGCACGAGCCAGCTCGCGCACTGCTCGCTGGATGATTTCATCCGCGAGGCGTACGGCCGGTGGGTCGACGGCGCTCGCCAGGCCGTCGTGCTGAAGGCCAGCGAGACGGTGTGCGCGCAGAGCGCGTGTCATTGCCCGCTGCATGCGGCCATGCGCAGCATGAGTTCGGTGCTGGTCTATGGCATGCACGACAAGCGTTCGGGGCACGACAGCCTGTTTATCGCGCTGAGCTACGGATCGTTCACCAAGGGCCGCAGCATGCTGCGCTTCTGCTCCGTGCTCGAGCCTCTGCTCGCGCAGGTGGATGCAGCTTTCCGCAGGGTGCCCGCGCTTCGGGTACCGAGCCCGCAGCTCGGGCCTCGCGGCAGCAATGTGCTCGATCTGAGCATGCGCGAGCTTGAAGTTCTCGAATCGCTGTGCCGCGGCAAGACCAACCTCGACATCGCGACCGCGCTCGATATCAGCCCGTTTACGGTGAAGAACCACGTGCAGCGCATCTTTCGCAAGATCGGCGTGACGAATCGCACCCAGGCCGCGGCAAAGTATGCGCAAGCCATGCGCCAGGCCGAGGCGGAGGCGAAGCCGCCGGCCGAACTCGTGGCGAAAATCGCCTAGCGGGCGGGGTCGTGGTGGTTTCGCTGGGCGGTGCAGGGCCGTGACGCCGCTGCGCATAAAACCCGCGGCGCGCGACGATGAGGCGCGCTGGGACGCGTTCGTCGAGCGCTGTCCCGGTGCAACGTTCTTCCATCGCATCGGCTGGAGGGCGCTGCTCGAGGACTGCTTCCGCCACCGTGGCCATTACCTTCTCGCGGAACGGCGCGACACGGTCGTCGGGGTACTGCCGCTCGCTGAGGTGAAGAGCCTGCTTTTCGGCCACGCGCTCGTTTCGCTGCCGTTTTGTGCCGTCGCCGGCGTCGCCGCGAGCGAACCGCAGGCCGCGGCGGCGCTGCACGCGGCCGCCCAGGAGCTCGCCGAGCGCTTGCGGGTTGCCCACCTCGAGCTGCGTCATCCGACGCCCCAAGTGCCGCACTGGCCGCGTCAGGACCTGTACGCGAGCTTCCGCAAGCCCATCCTTCCCGAGGTGGAGGCAAATCTGCAAGCCATCCCGCGCAAGCAGCGCGCCATGGTGCGAAAGGGCATCAAGCATGGCCTCGTGGGCGTGCTGGACGCCGGCGTCGAGCGCTTCTTCCGCCTCTACGCCGACAACGTTCACCGACACGGAACGCCGCCCTTGCCGAAGCGCTATTTCGAGGCGTTGCGCAAGACCTTCGGCGCCGACACCGAGATCCTCACGGTCGAGGACGCGGGCGGCGCGCCGGTGTCCAGCGTCTTCAGCTTCTATTTTCGCGACGAGGTGCTGCCTTACTACGCCGGCGACACGCTGGCGGCGCGCGAGCTGGCGGCGAACGACTTCAAGTACTGGGAACTCATGCGCCGCGCATGCGAGCGCGGCGCGAAAGTTTTCGATTTCGGCCGCAGCAAGCGCGGCACCGGACCGTACGATTTCAAGCGGAACTGGGGCTTCGAGCCTGCGCCGTTGGCCTACGAGTTCCGCCTGTACCGGCGCGCGGGCATCCCGGAGCACAATCCCCTGAATCCCAAGTACCGCGCGCTGATCGCGCTGTGGCGCAGGCTGCCGATCCGCGTCGCCAACGCCCTCGGGCCGCATCTCGTGAAAAGCCTCGGCTGATGAAGCTCGATTCCGAGCAGGTGCTGCAGAATCGCGCGCGCCTTTCACGGCGCGACGCGCCGGCGAGCGGCTGGCCGCGCACCGGCGCGCTCCTGGCGGCAGCGATCATTGGCATCCTCGCCATCTATCGCGAGACTGCCGCTTCGATCGCCGGCCTCTGGGCCAGCTCGGACACCTTCATGCATGGCTATGCCATCGTGCCGATCGTTCTTTTCCTCATCTGGCGAAAACGGCGCGCGCTTGCGCTTATCGGCCCGCGGCACGATTACGTCGGATTCCTTCTGCTGGCCCTTGCTGGCTGCGGTTGGCTGGTCGCCGCGGCGGCGCACGTGCAGGTGCTGGAGCAGTACGCCGTGACGGCGATGATCCCGGCCGCCGTCGTCGCTGCTTGCCGGACGGCGAGCGGCCATGGCGATTGCCTTTCCTCTCGCTTTTCTCTTTCTCGGCGTACCGTTCGGCGAGGCGTTCCTGCCCCGGCTGATGGACTGGACGGCCGAGTTCACGGTGGGCGCGCTGCGCCTCAGCGGAATTCCCGTTTATCGTGAAGGCAACTTTTTCGCAATCCCTTCCGGCCAATGGTCCGTGGTCGAGGCCTGCAGCGGCCTGCGTTATCTGATCGCCTCGCTCACTGTTGGGGCGCTGTTCGCTTACCTTAACTATCAGCGCATGCGGAAGCGCGTGCTGTTTGTCGCGCTTTCCATCGTCGTGCCCGTCCTGGCGAATTTCCTGCGCGCCTACATGATCGTGATGATCGGCCACCTGAGCAACATGAAGCTCGCCGTCGGAGTGGATCATTTTCTCTACGGCTGGGTTTTTTTCGGAATCGTCATCGGGCTGCTTTTCTGGCTCGGCTCCTTCTGGCGCGATCCCGCGCCGAGCATCGAGCAGGAAGCTACTGGCCACCTGAATGGCCGCCCCGTCAGCGTCGCTCGCCAGCGTTGCCGCCGGCGTCGGGGTCTTGGCCGCCATCGGCGTATGGCCGCTCTATGCTGCGCATCTGGACAACGTGGCGGCCGGGCGCGCGCCGGTATTTCTTGCCAGCCCGCAACCCGCTTCCGGGTGGATTGCCGACCCGGCTGCTACCTTCAATTGGCGCCCGCGCTATACGGGCGCCGCGGCGAGCAGTTTCGAGGTTTACCGCAAGGACGGGCGCACGGTGGCCCTGTACGTCGGCTACTACCGTAATCAGCGCCCGGGCGCCGAGCTCGTAAGTTCTACGAACCAGCGTCGACACGCCTTCGTGGCGCAACATCGGCGCGGCCGCGCGCACCGAGAATTTCGGCGAAGCGCTGGACGTTGCGGGAAACCCACCTGCGCGCCGGTACCTCCCTTTTACTCGTCTGGGAGTGGTATCGCATCGGCGACAGCGACCTCATCAACCCGTACATCGCCAAGGCCTTACTTGCACGCGACCGGCTGCTCGGACGCAGCGATGATTCGGCAGTCATCATTCTGGCAGTCCCGTACGATGAACGGCCTGAACTCGCGGCCGAAACGCTGCGCGAGTTCGCTCGCGAGATGCGGCCGTCGCTTCTGGCCGCGCTGGCCGCAGCCAAGCTCGGAAACTCGCAATGACGCGCCACCGCTCATCGCCCACGTCGTCTATAGCTTTAGCATCGGCGGGCTGGAAAACGGCATCGTCAACCTGGTGAACCGCATGCCGCGCGAGCGCTGGCGGCACGTCGATCGTGTCGCTCACGCAGGTCTCCGGCGAGTTCGCCGAGCGCATCGAGCGCGACGATGTGCGCTACATCGAGCTCGGCAAGCGCCCGGGACACCTGGTGCGCGACTACCCGCGGCTCTATCGCCTGTTCCGGCAACTGCAGCCCGCCGTAGTGCATACGCGCAACCTCGCCGCGCTAGAGGCCGTCGTGCCAGCCTGGGCGGCTGGCGTGCCAGTGCGCATCCATGGCGAGCACGGCTGGAGCGCCGAGGATCCCGGAGGGCCGCACGCGCCGCTACCAGTACGTGAGGCGCATATACCGGCCCTTCGTCCAGCGATACGTCGCGCTGTCGCGCCATCTTGCCGACTACCTCGAGCGCGAAGTCGGCGTGCCGCCGCGATCGCATTTCGCAAATCTACAATGGCGTGGACACGGAGCGGCTTTCCCCGCGCCGCTCCGAGCGCGCAGCCTATCCCGGCTGCCCGTTCGGCGGTCCGGACGAGTGGCTCGTCGGCTGGGTGGGCCGCATGGACGCGGTAAAGGATCCGCTCGGCCTTGCGCGCGCCTTTCTCGCGTGCGCGCGAGCTTTCGCCCGCAGGCGGCGAAGCACATGCGGCTCGTCCTGGTCGGCGACGGCGCCGAGCGCGAAGCGCTCGCCGAGCATCGCTCGATCGGGAGCGGCGCGCGCGATCACGTGTGGTTCGCCGGGCGAGCGCGTCCGACGTCGCGGACATCATGCGCGGCCTGGACTGCTTCGTGCTGCCGTCGCAGGGCGAGGGCATGTCGAACACGATCCTCGAAGCCATGGCGTCCCGCCTTCCGGTCGATCGCCACCGACGTCGGCGGCAATGCCGGAGCTGATCGAGTCGGGCATGAGCGGACTGCTCGTTGCCGCCGGGCGACCGCGAGGCGCTGGCCACGGCGATGCTGGGTTACTTCGGCGAGCCGCTCGCTGGCGCGTCGCCACGCGAAGGCGGCGCGCCGGGTGGCCGAAAGCCGCTTCAGCCTCAAGCGCATGGTGGCCGACTATTCCGCGCTCTACGAGCACTCGCTCGCGGCCGCCGGCATTCCCCCGGCGGCGCGCAATCGCTCGCCGCACTGTAGAGCGCGCATGTGCGGCATCATCGGAATCATGGATACTCAGGGCGAAGCGCGAGATCCCGCGCGCGCTCCTCTCGCGCATGAACGAGACCCAGCACCACCGCGGTCCGGACGCCGACGGGCTGCATTTCGAGCCGGGCCTCGGCCTCGGCCACCGGCGCCTGTCGATCATCGACCTCTCCACCGGGCAGCAGCCGCTCTACAACGAGGACGGCAGCGTCGTCGTCGTCTTCAACGGCGAGATCTACAACTACCAGGCGCTGATCCCCGAGCTTGCGCGGCTCGGGCACGTCTTCCGCACGAAGAGCGACACCGAGGTCATCGTGCACGCCTGGGAGCAGTGGGGCGAAGCCTGCGTGACAGCGCTTCCGCGGCATGTTCGCCTTCGCGCTGTGGGACCGCAACCGCGAGACGCTCTTCCTCGCGCGCGACCGGCTCGGCGTGAAGCCGCTGTACTACGCGCTGCTGCCCGACGGGCACGCTGGTCTTCGGCTCGGAGCTGAAAGGCGCTGGCCGCGCACCCCGGCTTGCCGCGCGAGCTCGACCCGCTGGCGATCGAGGAGTACTTCGCTCTCGGCTACGTCCCCGAGCCGCGCACGATCTACAAGGCGGCGCGCAAGCTGCCGCCCGGCGCACACGCTGACCGTGCGGCGCGGCGCAGCCGCTGCGCGAGCCGCGCGAATACTGGGACGTGCGCTTCACGCTCGACAACCCGATCGGCGAGGCGCGATGCGCAGGCCGAGCTCGTCGAGCGCCTGCAGGAATCGGTGCGCCTGCGCATGATCTCCGAGGTGCCGCTCGGCGCGTTCCTTTCCGGCGGCGTCGATTCGAGCGCGGTGGTGGCGATGATGGCCGGGCTCAGCGCGGAGCCGGTGAACACCTGCTCGATCTCGTTCAGCGATCCGGCGTTCGACGAGTCGCGCTACGCGCGGCAGGTCGCGCGAGCGCTACGGCACGCGCCACTTCGTCGAGAACGTCGACAGCGACGACTTCGACCTGATCGACGTGCTCGCCCGCACGTACGACGAGCCGTACGCCGACAGCTCGGCGATTCCGACCTACCGCGTCTGCCAGCTCGCGCGCCGGCACGTCACGGTCGCGCTCTCCGGCGACGGCGGCGACGAGAGCTTCGCCGGTTACCGGCGCTACCGGCTGCATGCTGATGGAAGAGCGCCTGCGCGCGATGCTGCCGCTATCGGTGCGCCGCCCGGCGTTCGGCCTGCTCGGCCGCGTCTATCCCGAAGGCCGACTGGGCGCCGCAGGTGTTCCGCGCCAAGACGACCTTCCAGGCGCTCGCGCGAAGCTCGGTCGACGCCTATTTCCACAGCATGTCGATCCTGCGAGGACGACATGCGCAGCCGGCTCTACAGCAACGCCTTCAAGGCGCGAGCTCGGCGGCTACAACGCCGTCGAGGTATTCCACCGGCACGCCGCGCGCGCCGGCACCGACGATCCGCTCGCGCTCGTCCAGTATCTCGACCTGAAGACCTACCTCGTCGGCGACATCAACACCAAGGTCGACCGCGCCAGCATGGCGCATTCGCTCGAGGTGCGCGAGCCGCTGATGGATCACCCGCTCGTGGAGTGGCTCGCGACGCTTGCCGTCCTCGCTCAAGCTGCGCGGGCAGCGAGGGCAAGTACCTGCTGAAGAAGGCGATGGAGCCGCATCTGTCGCATCGAGGTCCTCTACCGGCCGAAGATGGGCTTCGCCGTGCCGCTCGCACGCTGGTTCCGCGGCCCGCTGCGCGAGCGCGTGCGCGATGCGCTCCTCGGCACACGCCTCGCCGAAACCGGGTTTTTCAATACCGCCTGTCTTGAGCAGCTCGTCGGCGAGCACGACTCGGGCGCGCGCGACTACAGCGCGCCGCTCTGGGCGCTGCTCATGTTCGACGCCTTCCTGCGCACGGTCGAAGCGCCTCGTACCGATTCGGAGCTGCGGGCCGCCGTCTCGGCATGAGCGCGACCCTGCAGCGCCTCATCTCGCACTTGCCGGACCAGCGGCTAAGCGTCTTGGTCTATCACCGCGTGCTGTCCGCGCCGGATCCCCTGCGCCCGGGCGAGCCGACCGTTGAGGAATTCGAAGCGCGCATGCGGTGGCTCGCGTCAAATTACAACGTGATGCCGCTGATCGAAGCCGTACGCGGCGTTCGTGCCAACCGGCTTCCTAAGCGCGCTTTGTCGATCACGTTCGATGACGGCTATGCCGACAACCATGACCTGGCGCTGCCGGTGCTCCGCAAGCTCGGCCTGCCGGCGACTTTCTTCGTCACGACCGGGTATCTCGATGGCGGCTGCATGTTCAACGATGTGGTGATCGAGGCGGTGCGCCGTGCCCGGACCGAGCTCGATCTGCGAGATCTCGGGTTCGGCCGGCCGCGGTCGCGACCGACGAGCGGCGCAGGCAGGCCGTCGACCACATCCTCGGGCAGCTTAAGTACGAGATGCCGCGCCGGCGCCACGCGGTGGCGATAGCTATCGCGAAGCGGGCCGGGAGCGGTCGCCCTCGAGAGGGCTGATGATGACCGCTAAGCAGGTAAAGCGCGCTGCACGAGGCTGGCATGGAGATCGGCGCGCACACCGTGACGCATCCGATCCTGGCGCGGAATGTCGTTCGATCGAGCGCGCGAGGAGATGGCCCGCTGCCGCCGCCAACTCGAGCAGATCACGGGCGCGCCGGTTCGCTTGTTCGCATATCCCAATGGCCAGCCCGGGCCGCGACTACCGCCGGGAGCACGCTGCGCTGGCAAGAGACCTCGGCTTCGAGGCCGCTGTCACCACGGCCAATGGTGCGGCGCGTCCGGGCGGCGATTTTTACCAGATACCGCGCTTTACGCCCTGGGATCGTCCAAACTGGCGCTTCGGCCTGCGCCTTGATGCGCAATTGCCTCACGAAGCCCGCTCCTTGTATGAGCCAGGCCGCTCGTCCAGGTTAGTACGCTGCTCTCGCCAATCGCGGCGGGAAAACGTGTGGTTCGCTCCTGCGATTTCGAAGCGCGTGACCCGCGGTTCACGTAACAGGCCTTGCCAGCTGGGCGAGCTTTTGACAAGGCTATTGAACTCCTGCGCAGTAAGGTCTTTACCGCTGAGGATGAGGAGCACGCGGCCTCTGAAGCCGCGCAAACCAGCCTCCATCCGCTCGGGGAGGGGCTTGCGGCGCATGATTCGGCGGCTGCGCCGGATCGAGCGCCAAAAGCGATCCACCGAAGCTCGCGAGCGGCTCGCAGCTGGGTTGAATTCACCTTGTGCGAGCTTTTGCCAAAAGCTCGCCTGCAGCAGCCGCGCGCCGTAGTAGTGGCGCAATTGCGCGCGTGCCGAGCCCGCCTCGGTTCTCACCCAAGGATTGACCAGTATCAACCCACTGACGCGCGGGTCGGCTTGCGCGTAAATAAGCGCGGCCGACGCCGCGTCGCAAAGCCCCCAGATAACGACCTCGCGCGGCGCCGGCAAACGCTCCACCAGGCGGTCCACGGCAGCACGGATGTCCTCCTCCGCGCCCTCGAATGTGCGGGACGCGCCGCTGCTGTCTCCCATTCCGCGGTAGTCGAAGCGCAAGGATGCGATGCCGCGCTGCGCGAGATACCGCGCGAGCAGCGTGAACTGGCGGTGACTACCCGCCCGGTATTGCGGTCCGCCCACTACGATAAGGACGCCACGCGGCCCGGATTGCTCGGGAAGCGCGAAGACGCCCACGAGCTCTTCCTCGCCGCACGGAAAGACAACCGCCTCTTCGCGCCAATTCAAGCAAGCCTCCGCGTGGCCGCCGCGGTGAGCTCGAGCAGTTCCTCGCACTCGGCGATCTCGAGCGTCGACCAGAATGGCTCACCGAGGGCATGCTGTCCGTTCGCCTCGATGCCGTCGCCCCGCCATTTGTCCAGTACCCGCTTGGCTGCCGGACGCAGGGACAGCGTGCGATCGGCGAGTACTTCCAGCCAATCGACCCGCTTCACGGCAGGCCTTAACGCCTCGAGCTTCAGAGACTCGATTTGTGCGGCGAGGTCCGCATGCAGCTCGTAGCCCGCGATCTCGAGCATGCCGCCCCGGCGCAGCTCCTCGGTGAGCTCGCGCAGCGCTGTGGTGGCCGCACCGCTGGCGAGCATTTCGCTGGCGAGGCGCAACCGAACAAACTGCGAGAGGAACTGGCCGCCGTTGCTGACGGGCTGCCAAAGAATGAGATGCTCGATGCCAAGGCTCGCATCCTGTGCCACGTCGGCCGCCAGCATCGCGCCCAGACGCAGTCCCCACAAGGTGACCGGCACGGGGTAGCGCCGCGAGATCCAGCGAACGGCGGTCTGCGCGTCGCGCTGCCAGGCGTGCCAGCGCGCTTCGGAGAACTCGCCGCTGCTATCGCCGCAGCCAAGAAGGTCGATCTGCAGCACAACGCAGCCCTCGGCCGCGAGCTGGCGCGCCTGCAGCGCTGCCATGCGCCGCGCCTTGTTCATCTCTTCGGCGAACGGGTGGATGTAGACCACGGCCCGACGCGCCGCGCCGGCCGGGGTGCTCAGGATGCAGAAACGCTGGCCCGGATCGACCGGCAGGAAGAACGCTTCCAACACGCGTACCGCGGCAAGTCAGCCGGAAAGCTTGCCTTCGACAAAACGGGTCAGGCTGCCGAGCGTCTCGAACGCCGCCGCGCCGATCTCGTCGTCCGCCACCGTGATGTCGAAGTGCTCTTCCAGCGCGGTGATCACGTTCACGACCGCGATGGAGTCGAGCTCGGGGATGGCGCCGAGCAGCGCGCTCGATTCGCTCATGCTCTGCACGCGATTGCCGAGCTGCAACGCGCGGCCGACGACGGTCTTCACTTCTTCCAGCAACATCCGGATTCCTCGCAAAAGCGCCGACGCGACACGCCGGTCGGCGCGGCAATATGCAACAGCGATCGGGCGTTTGTCAAAGCATGAAACGCCTGCTTATGGTGGCGTATCACTTTCCACCCTTCGCCGCGAGCACCGGCATCCAGCGCACGCTCGGGTTCGCCCGGCACCTGCCCGCGTTCGGGTGGGAGCCCCTGATTCTCACCGCGCATCCGAGGGCGTACGAGCACCGCAATAGCGAGCACATGAACGTTTCATTGCCGATGATCGTGGAGCAGGCCTTCGCATTGGACTCGGCGCGTCAACTCTCGCTGATGGGCCGGTATGCCGCGTTCACGGCCCGCCCGGACCGGTGGATTTCATGGTGGCTCGGCGCCGTGCCGAAGGGCCTGGCGATGATCCGCAAATATCGTCCTGACGCTATCTGGAGTACCTACCCGATTGCGACCGCACACAAGATTGCCTGCACCCTGCAGCGCCTCTCGAGCCTGCCGTGGATGGCCGATTTTCGCGATCCGATGGCGCAGGACGGCTACCCGGAAGATCCGAAGACCTGGCAGAGCTTCAAGCGGATAGAAGAAGCCACCCTGCGTAAGGCCGCGCGCGCCGTCTTTGTCACGCACGGAGCGGCGCGCATGTACCGTAAGCGGTACGCCGAGCTGCCGGAATCGCGGATCTGCGTGGTGGAAAATGGGTACGAGGAGGAGAGCTTCGCGGGTCTTCCGGGCGCCGAAAGGTCGCCTTTGAACCCCGGTAAGATCACCCTCCTGCATAGCGGAGTCGTCTATCCGAGCGAACGCGATCCGACACAGCTGTTCGCGGCGCTGCGCCGGTTGATGAACGAAGATCCCCGGCTTGCCGATAGATTGCGCGTGCGGCTCCGGGCGTCAGGTCATGAACCCTTGCTGAGCAGGCTGATCGAAGCGTCGGGCGTTGCGCAAATCGTCGAACTCGCACCGCCCGTTCCTTACCGGGAGGCTCTGCAGGAAATGATGAGGGCCGATGGACTGCTCGTTTTGCAGGCTGCGAATTGCAACGATCAAGTGCCGGCCAAAGTTTACGAGTATCTGCGCTGCGGGCGCCCCATTCTGGCGTTGACCGACCCCGGCGGAGAGACGGCGACGCTCCTGCGCCGTGCCAGGGCGGATGCCATCGCCCCGCTCGACTCCGAAGACGAGATCCATTCCGCCCTGCGCCTCTTCCTGGGGCAGACGCTGACCGGCCGGCCGGTGCTGCCCGACCCCGCGTTCGCGCGCGAGGGTTCTCGCCGTGCCCGAACCCGGGAGTTCGTCGGCATGCTCGAGGAGTGCGTCGGTGCACCGGGCCGCTAGCTATTTTGAGCCGTGGTGGAACATGCCGCACCTTGGGCACTATCGCTATTCGGTCCGGGGCCTAGAAAATGTTTCATAAGCTCATCGACGTCTACAGGGAGTACGGGCTCGGCGTGGGTCTTCTCTATGGCATTGACCGCGCGCTGCAACGGTTTTCGTCGGGTCTGCGTCTTTACGTCTACCAGCTCATGGTTCAGCCGATCCCGGAAAAGCCGCTCCTGCCGGCGCGGCTCGCACGGCGCCTGCAGATCCGGGAGATCAGGCGGGGCGACCCGGAAGTGGCCCTCATGCCTGCCCGGTCGGAGATCAAGCAGGCGCGGTTTGACCAGAATGCGGTTTGCCTCGGGGCGTTTCGCGACGACCGCTTCATCGGCTACATGTGGTTCTGCTACCGGCAATACGAAGAGGACGAGGTGCGCTGCACCTATGTCGTGACACCGGCAGACCAGGCGATTTTCGACTACGACATCTATATTTTCCCCGAGCACCGCATGGGGTTTGCCTTTGCCGCCATCTGGAGCGGCGCAGCCGAATATCTGCGCGCGCGCGGAATCCGGTTTACGTTCAGCCGACTGACGAAATTCAATCTGGCCTCCGAACGGGCGCACCGACAACTCGGATGCAAGCGTGTCGCGCAAGCTTTCTTTCTCAACGCGGGCTCGCTGCAGCTGATGGCGGCAACGGTGCGGCCATACTTGCATCTGTCCTGGTCACCGTCGAGGCGCGTGTGCTTTAGACTCGCTGCCACGGCATTGCACACGCAATAAGGACGCAAGCCGCAAGCCAGTGCCATGCCGGATCTGATCCACGAGTTGTTGCTGCATTCCGCGTATCGCACGCCGACGGCGGTGGCGCTCGCATACCAAAACGATGCTTTGAGCTACGCCGCGCTCGTCACCCAGGTCGAGCGCTGCGCGGCGGCGCTCTTACAGCTCGATGTGCCGCGCGCGGGACGTGTCGCCGTCTACATGGAAAAGCGCCCGGAGACCGTCGTCGCTGTGTTCGCGGCGGCAGCGGCCGGAGCCGTCTTCGTTCCGGTCAATCCGCTGCTCAAGCCGGAGCAGGTCACCTACATCCTGCGCGACTGCAACGTCACTGTTCTCGTAACCAGCGCAGAGCGCCTCCAGGTCCTTGCGCCCTCGTTTGGGGAATGTCCGGATCTGAAGGCGGTTCTGTGCGTGGGCGGAAAAACGCGCTCGGACGAGCGGCTGCCGATTGTCGGCTGGGAGGAAGCGGTTTCCGCCGGAGGCAAGGCCACGCCGCACCGCGTGGTCGACGCCGATATGGCCGCGATCCTCTATACGTCGGGAAGCACCGGGAAGCCCAAGGGCGTGGTGCTGTCGCACCGGAACATGGTCGCCGGCGCCAGGAGCGTGGCGCAGTATCTCGAGAATCGGCCGGAGGACCGAATTCTCGCCGCGCTGCCGCTTAGCTTCGACGCCGGGTTCAGTCAGCTTACGACGGCGTTCCATGTCGGCGCGAGCGTCACGCTCATCAACTACCTCATGCCGCGCGATGTAGTGGACGCAGTTGAGCGCTATAGGGTCACCGGGCTCACGGCAGTTCCGCCGCTGTGGATCCAGCTCGCGCAGCACAAATGGCCGGAAGCCGCGCGCAGGAGCCTGCGCTATATCGCGAACACCGGGGGGCGCATGCCCAAGGCCACGCTCGATGCGCTGCGCGCGGCATTGCCCGAGACTCTTCCCTACCTGATGTATGGGCTCACCGAATCCTTCCGCTCGACCTATCTGCCGCCTTCGGAAGTCGACCGCCGCCCCGACTCGATCGGCAAGGCGATTCCGAATGCCGAAGTGCTGGTAGTGCGCGAAGACGGCAGCTTGTGCGATGCAAACGAGCCGGGCGAGCTTGTGCACCGAGGCGCTCTGGTCTCGCTCGGCTATTGGAACGATCCGGAGAAAACGGCCGCGCGCTTCAAGCCGGCGCCGGGCCAGCCCTCGGGGCTCGTGATGCCGGAAATCGCGGTTTGGTCCGGGGATACGGTGCGCCGCGACGAAGAGGGGTTTCTCTACTTCATCACCCGGCGCGACGAGATGATCAAGACTTCCGGCTACCGCGTAAGCCCGACGGAAGTGGAGGAAGTCGTCTACGGCACCGGGCTCGTGGGAGAGGTTGCCGCGCTCGGCATTGCCCATCCGGTGCTCGGCCAGGCTATCGTCGTCGTCGCCACGGCGCCCGCGCGCGGGAATCTCGACGCGCAGACACTGCTCGCGCAATGTCGCGAGCGGCTTCCGGCCTTCATGGTCCCGGCGCGCATCATCGAGCGGAAGGGCAGCCTGCCGCGTAACCCTAACGGCAAGATCGACCGCAAGCTCCTGGCGCAGGAATTCGAGGCATTGTTCGAAACGACCGCATGAGCTCGAGTCTTCCCGTCCACGCGCCGATGGACCAGTTTCCGATCGTCGACGACTGCCTCGTCATCGGCGGTGTGCCGCTCCCCGAGCTTGCGCGCCGCGTGGGTCGCACTCCGTTCTACGCCTACGACCGAACGCTGATCACCGAGCGCGTCGCTCTCCTGCGCAGGCATCTCCCGCGCAGCGTACATATCCACTACGCGATGAAGGCGAACCCGATGCCCGAGGTGGTGCGGCACCTCGCCGCTCTGGTCGACGGGCTGGACGTCGCTTCCGCAGGCGAGCTGAAGATCGCGCTTGGCTCGGGCATGCGCGCGGACGCGATCAGCTTCGCGGGACCGGGCAAGAGAGACGAGGAGCTTGAGCAGGCGCTCGGCGCCGGTATCGTTATCAACCTGGAGTCCGAAGGCGAGCTCGAGCGCCTTGCCGCTATCGCGCGCCGCG
>CAWENY010000018.1:0-337561 GCA_963810475.1 uncultured beta proteobacterium
AGCCGTAGAACGGGTGCTCCATGATCGGCATCAGCTCGACGTGCGTGAAGCCCATGCGCTTTACATAGTCGGCGAGCACTGGAGCGATCTCTCGCGCCGACAGGATGCGCCGCGGATCGGAAGGGTCGCGCCGCCACGAGCCCAGATGCAACTCGTAGACCGACCACGGCGCATCGAGCGCGTTGGCCTTGGCGCGGTTCTTCATCCATTCGCCGTCGCCCCATTCATAGTCGAGCTTCCAGACCACCGAGCCGGTGCGCGGCGGCATTTCCGCGCGGAAGGCATACGGGTCGAACTTGTCGGCGCGGTAGTTGCCGTCCTTCGACACCACGTGGAATTTGTAGAGGCTGCCCTGCTTCGCTTCGGGCACCTTGGCGCTCCAGATCCCCGCCTCGCTGCCGCGCATCGGGTGCGCGCCCGGGTCCCAGTGGTTGAAGTCGCCGATCACTGCCACCTGGGCCGCATTCGGCGCCCAGACTGCGAATTGCGTTCCGTCGCCCAGGACATGGGCGCCGAGCTTTTCGTACAGGCGCGTGTGCGTCCCCTCGCGGAACAGGTAGAGGTCGTGGCCGGTCAAAGCTACTGGGCGGTCAAGGGGTTGGCGTAGGGTGGGCATCTATACTTTGGACCATGCAAACGGACTACGTTCAGCGCTTTCTCTTCGAGAATCTGGACATTAGAGGGCGGCTGGTGTGCCTGACGGGCGCATGGCAACGCATGCTGGACGGGCGCGGCTATCCCGAAGATATCGCAGCTCTCCTGGGTCATACCACCGCACTCAACGTCCTTTTAGGGGCAAATCAGAAGGGATCCGGCCGTGTCACCCTGCAGGTGCAAGGCTCGGGCCCGGTCAAGCTGCTGGTCTCGGACTGCACGGCGGAGCTGCGCATCCGGGGGATGGCCAGCTATCAGCGGCCGGAGTCGCCCATTCCAAGCGAAAGAAGCCTGCTCGGGAACGGCCGCCTGTCGGTGACGCTGGAGGACCTGAAGAGCGGCCAGCTCTACCAGAGCCTGGTGCCGCTGGAGGGCGAGACCCTGGAGCAGATCTTCGAGCATTACCTCGCGCAGTCGGAGCAGGCCACGGCCTTCCTGCGCCTGAAGGCAGACGGCGGCGCCCTGTGCGGCCTGCTGCTCGAAAAACTGCCGAAAGCCGACGCACGCGATCCCGACGGCTGGAACCGCGTCACCCACCTCGCCTCCACCCTGACCCTGGACGAGACGCGCGATGCCCAGCCCTACGACCTGCTGACGCGCATCTTCCCCGAGGAGCTGATGCGCGTGTTCCGGCTCTACGCCGTCGAGTACCACTGCCCCTACGACGAGACCAAGGTGAAGGACATGCTGCTCGGCCTCGGGCGCCAGGAAGTGGAATCGATCCTCGCCGAGCAGGGCGAGGTGGTGATCCGAAACGAGATGTGCAACCACGAATACCGCTTCGACGCGCGCGCCATCGCCGAGCTGTTCGCCTGTCATTGAATAACTACAGGGCCGCGCCTTGTCATGATTGCGTCATGATCAGGCCCGCTTTCGGGTTTACGCTGTAAAGAGGAGGCAACCCATGAAAACAATCTTCGCAATCGCATCGATACTGATCCTCGCAGCCTGCGGCGATTCGACGCCACCGCCCAAGCCGGCGGCTCCCGCTGCACCGCCGCCGCAAGCAGAGGCACCCGCTGCTGCCAAGGCTCCCGAGACGAAAGCGCCCGAAGCGCCCAAGCCGGACCCGAACAAGGAGCTCGCGCGGCGCGTGAAGCAGGCGCTCGAGGGCGACGGAAAAATCCAGGGCGCCGGCATCGATGTCACTGCCACCGACGGCAAGGTCACGCTGTGGGGAACCACCGCAACCCCGGGAGAGCGCAATCGCGCGGGTCAGATCGCATCCAAGGTCGACGGTGTGAGCGCTGTCGACAACCAGCTAAAGGTGGTCAAGGGCTCGTGAGCGCGGCGTGATCCGCCTTGGCTATTGAGGGAATAGAAAAACCGATACATAGTGGAGTGGCGCGGGGATAGCTCAATGGCAAGAGCGCGGTTCCTCCCGGATCGAGATCTGAGTCCGACTCTCAGTCCCCGCTCCAACTCCTTTCCCTACTCGCCCCCTCGGGCGAGCTTTGCTCCCGGCCAGAGGTCATGCCGGCTGCGGGCGTACTGCGGCGGATAGTCGAGCTGCACGCCGAGCTTTTCCGCCGCGTGCCAGACCCAGCGCGGGTTATCCAGGAACGCGCGCGCCATGACGACCATGTCGGCCTTGCCAGACGCCAGGATGTCCTGCGCCTGCCGCGGCTCGGCGATCATGCCGACCGTTTGCACCTTGATGCGCGCCGCCTGCTTGATTTTCTCCGCGAACGGCACTTGGTAGCCCGGCGCGACCGGGATGCGCGCCTGAGGCACCAGCGCGCCGCTCGACGGACAGACGTAATCGAAGCCGATGCGCTCCAGCTCGCGCGCATAGGTCACGGCGTCGTCGGGCCCGAGGCCGCCGGGCATCCAGTCGTTGGCGCTGATGCGCGCGCCCAGCGCCCGCTCGCGCGGCCAGACTTCGCGCATCGCGCGCGCCACCTCGAGCGGGAACTTCAGCCGGTCTTTTCCGTAGGCATCGCTGCGCCGGTTGCTGAGCGGGGACCAGAACTGGTGCAGCAGGTAACCGTGGGCCGAGTGCAGCTCCACCATGTCGAAGCCGATGCGCTTTGCGCGCTCGGTGGCAGCCGCGAACGCATCGACCAAACCACGGATTTCATCGATGGATAGCTCATGCGGCACGTGCCAGCCTTCCCCGTAGGCAATCGCCGATGGCGCGACCGTCTGCCAGGGCGACTGATGGGGTTGCAGCCACTCGCGTCCTTCCCACGGCACCTGCGACGACGCCTTGCGGCCGGCATGGCCGAGCTGCACGCCGATCGGATTCTTCGACAGGCGCCGGCACGCGTCGAGCACCTTCTTCATCGCGGCTTCGTTGTGCTCGTTGTAGAGACCGGCGCAGTGGTGCGTGATGCGACCTTCGCGGGTGACGTGCGTTGCCTCGAGGATCAGCAGGCCGGCGCCCGAGTACGACAGGTGGCCGAGGTGGACGAGGTGCCAGTCGGTCAGGCTGCCGTCGTCGGCCGAGTACTGGCACATCGGCGAGATCACGATGCGGTTGGGCAGCGTGATGCCGCCCAGGTCGAGCGGGGTGAACAGGCTTACAGCCATCGGCGGACCTTGCGGCGGTAGTTTTCGAATTCGGCGCCGAAGCGGGCGTGCAAGGCGCGCTCCTCCGGCTCGATCTGCAGGCGATTCAGGGTGGCCACAAAGAGCGGCAGCATAGCAAGCGCCGCCCAGTTGGCCACGATGCACGCCCAGCCGACGAGCACCAGCAGCATCGCCAGGTACATCGGGTTGCGCGTCCAGCGGTAGATGCCGCGCACCACGAGCGCACTGCTCGCCTGCGGCGTCAGCGGGTTGATGGTGGTCTTCGCCCGCCTGAAGCCGAGCACCGCGGCGATGCCGATGGCCACAGCAATAACCAGAAGTGTTGTCGCTGCAGGAATGCGCGCCGGAACATCCACGTCCAGGGATGGAAAAGCGCCGGCCAGGAACCACATCAGCAGGGCGAACACCGCCGCGATGACCGGCGGCGGCACCCGATGCTCAAGGCGCCGCAACAGAGATGCTTCTATCCGAGAACGCCTTTCGCAGCGCCTTCGCAAACGCCGCGGCGCCCGGCTGGTCGCCGTGCAGGCACATGGTGTCGGCCGCGACGGGCACGCGCTTGCCGGAAAGGCTGGTGACGTAGCCCTCCTCCACCATCGCCAGCGCCTGCTTCACCGACTTCGCCGCGTCCTCGATCATGCCGCCGGGCTTGTCGCGCGGCGCGAGCGTGCCGTCGTCGGAGTAGCCGCGATCGGCGAACACCTCGCCGGCGACGGGGACACCGAGTTTTTTGACCATCGCAATCATGCGTGAATTCGACAATGCATAAATCATCACGTTGCCCAGGTCGCGTGCGGCGCGAGCCATTGCCTCCGACAAGGCATCGTCCGTCGCCGCCATGTTGTACAGCGCGCCGTGGCATTTGATGTGATGCAGCCTGGAGCCCGCGGCGCGCGCGAAGCCTTCCACCGCGCCGGCCTGGTAGACCACCAGGTCATACATGTCCTGCGGCGAAATCTTCATCGCCCGGCGGCCGAAGCCCTGGATGTCCGGAAGCGAAGGATGCGCGCCGATCGCCACGCCGTTGTCGAGCGCGAGGCGCACCGTCTTGCGGATGGTCGCCGGGTCGCCGCCGTGGAAGCCGCAGGCGACGTTCGCCGAGCTGATGTGCGGCATGACTTCGGCGTCGGCGCCCATGGTCCAGGCGCCGTAGCTTTCGCCCATGTCGCAGTTGAGGTCGATGCGCTTCATTTTTTGGCGTACTCCCAGGCGATGCCGCGCAGCGCCGATTGCAGCCGTTCCCTCGCGTGCTTGCGCAATTCGCCCGCCATCTCGAGGCTGCAGCGCGCGAAGTGCACCTTGCCGCCAGGCGCGAGCTGCGCGAGCCGCGCCACGTCCGCCGAGGCGATCTCGGCGATGCGCGGATAGCCGCCGGTGGTCTGGTGATCGGCCATCAACGCGATCGGCACGCCGCTCGGCGGCACCTGCACCGAGCCGAGGCAAGTCGGACCCGATAATATCTCATCGGCCTGCGGCCGCCCGAGCGGCGGACCGCTCAGGCGAAAGCCCATGCGGTTCGATTCGGGCGCCACGCTCCACACCGTGTCGACGAACGCGCGCTGCGAGCTGGCGTCGAAGCTCGCGAAGTGCTGGCCGTCGATCACATGCACCAGGATCGGCTCGCGATCGGGCAGCGTGAGCGGCGGCGCCGACCACTTGACGGTTCCTTCCCTGGTTTTTTTCAGCGAAGTGAAGCGTTGCGCCGCCTCCGGCTCGCGCAATGGCAGCACATCCCCATGCTTCAGCGCGCGGCCCTGCACGCCGCCGAAATGACCCGGCAGATAGGTGCTGCGGCTGCCGAGCACCGGCTCGACGGCGAAGCCGCCAGCGACCGCGAGGTAGGCGCGCGCGCCGCGCACCGCCCGGCCGACGCTGAAGCGCGAGCCTGCGGGCGCGAGCGTCGGACGGTTATGCGGAAAGCTGCCCTGGAATTCAGCGCCGCACACCGCGACCAGCGTGTCGTGCTCGAACATCACCTCCGGCCCGATCACCGTGATTTCCAGCGCGGCCTCGCCGGGCGCATTGCCCACCAGCGCGTTGGCGAGCGCGAGCGCCACCGGGTCCATCGCCCCGCCCGGGCACAGGCCGATGCGCTGATAGCCGTGGCGGCCTTCGTCCTGCAAGGTGGTCAGCAGCCCCGGCCGCAGCACCCGGACACTCATGTGGCGTTTCTCACTGGCTGGCCGCCATTTCGATGAATTCGGCGCGCGTAATCACCCGGAAGCGCACGCGATCTCCCGGCCACAGCAGGCTCGGCCGCGGGCGCGACGCATCGAACAGCGTCATTGGCGTGCGCCCGATGACGTTCCAGCCGCCCGAGATGGCGTACGGATAGACCACCGTCTGCTCGTTGGCGATTGCCACCGAGCCGGCCGGCACCACCGCGCGCGGCGAAGCGCGGCGCGGAATCGTGAGCTTCGGATCGAGTCCGCCCATGTAGGCGTGGCCGGGCGCGAAGCCCATCATCAGCACGCGGTATTCCGCGGCTGCATGGAGGCTCGCCACTTCGTCGGGTGACACCTCGGCCTTCTTCGCCACTTCCTTCAGGTCGAGGGCGAACTCCGGCTCGTAGCACACCGGCAGCTCGACTTCGCTTCCCGGATTGTCCTTGGCGGCGAGCGCGGGCTTCATGCAGTCGTTCACCAGCGCGAGCGCTTCTTCGAGCGGCTTGGCCGGAAACTCCGCATGGTCCGGATGGAAGTGCAGGGCCAGTCCGCCAAGCGCCGGCACGACGTCGCGCACCCAGGGCACGTTGCGCTTCAGGATCACCAGGCCGAGGCGCTGCACGACGCTGTTGACGTCGAGGTCGAGCGTGGTGGAGAACTCCACGTAGGCAGCGGAGTCTCCGAGCGGTACCACCCCGAGGGGAGCTATTGGACGACGCGCCACTAGTTAATCGCTGGGGCCCTTCGGTACAGCAACGCCGATCATGCAGTCGCGGTTGACGAGCGCGGCCAGGCGCTCTTCGCTCCAGCCCGTCGGTGCCGGCCGGGCGCCGGGGAAGCACGATATAGCGCATGTCGGCGGTCGAATCGTGCACACGGATCTGCATTTGCTCCGGGATGCGCAGGCCGAATTCCGCCAGCACCGCGCGCGGCTCGCGCACCATCCGCGAGCGATAGTTGCGCGACTTGTACCACTCCGGCGGGATACCGAGCAGCATGCGCGGGTAGCAGGAGCACAGCGTGCAGACGATGGCGTTATGCACCTCGGCGGTGTTCTCGACCGCGAGCAGCTTGAGCGCGGGCACATCGAGGCCGAGCTCCTCGCACGCCTTGGTGCCGTTCTCCAGCAGCCTCTTTTTGAAACCGTCGTCCACCCACGCGCGCGCCACGACTTTCGCGCCGCGCTCGGGCGTGCGCGCGCGCATGTCCTCGACCGCCGCGTTGACCTGCTCGTCGGTGAGGATGCCCTTCTCGACCAAAAGCTCGCGCAGGCTTACCTCCATCAACTGGAAGTAGCTTAGCGGTCTGTAATTGCCTTCGTCACTCATAGGCTTGCAGCCAGTGCTCAAAGATTTCGACCTCAAGCACGTCTTCCCCGTTCCCTGCGTAATCCGGCCACACGTCCTTCTGCCGGAACCGTACGCGATAAAGCGGCAGCGCCGGCAGGCCATCGCGCATCTGCGCGAGCTCCTCCGGGTTCGGAAATGCGCCGCAGATGCGCTCGACCGTGCCGGTGCAGCCGCGGATGTAGTACGGCGTGCGCACGTGGCCGAGCGGATACGCCTTCATCACCTTCACCCGCTCGCCCGGCTTGAACTTAGCCTCGACCATTGATTTGCGCCATCTTGCGCGCAAGCTCCTCGGTGGTGATCACCCCGCGCTGGATCAGCGTCTGCGTGATCGACGTCACCCACCGATCGTAATAGTTCATGCGCTCGTAGGCATCGGGCGGCAGCGCCTCGATGTTCTTGCGCAGCTCGTCGACCGTGATCATGCGCTTGGGGCCGCGGATGCCCGAAAGAATCATCATCAGGCCATCGACCCGCCGCTCCCACTGTTCATAGTCGTGCTCCTCGTACTGCACCTTGCCCGCCGGCAGCCCGCCCATGTCGTGGTGGCCGCGCGCTCCGACGGCGAGCATCTTGCGCGCGAGCTCCTCGGTGGTGATCAGCCCGCGCTCGATCAGGCTCTGCGCCGTGGACATCAGCCAGCGCTCGTAATAGCTCAGGCTGTCGTACATTTCCGGCGGCAGCGCCTCGATATTCTTGCGCCGCTGGTCCACCGTGAGCAGCTTCTTGAACCCCAACAGCACCGCCATCGCATCGATGCGCCGCTCCCACGGCTCGTAATCGTGCTCGTCGCGTTCCACCTTCCGCGCCGGGCGGCCGCCGAGGTCGTGATAGCCGCGCTCGATCATTTGCCGAAATAGCTCCCGAACAACCCGAACGCGAGCAGGGCGACGAGCAGCGCGAGGAAGATCCAGACCAGGATCGACGTGCGGTACTTGACCTCCGGCGTCGCCGCGATCACCGCCTGGTATTCCGGCGCGAAGATGGTGCGGCCCTTCTTCGACAGGAAGAGGTACAGGATGTAGGCGTTGATCACGGTGCCGATCGGAAAGCCGAGCAGGCCCAGGCCCGAGAGCACGCAGCCGAGGATCCTGCCCCACGGTCGCAGCGCGCGCACCGCCCAGCCGGCGAAGAACTGGCCGACGCCGAGGGCGATCAGCAGCAGCGTGACCATCACGCTCGCGTCGTTGGCGCCGAGCAGCGACGCCGCGGCGACGAGCGTCACACCGACGCCGCCCAGGTAATACAGGAAGCCGACCGCCTTGATCGACGCCTCGTGACTGATGTGCGCGCGCCGGATCGCTTCGGCTTCGGCGTTCGCGCTGACGTCGGCGACCGGCGCGGCGGGCGCCGCGTACGGATTGAAGGCGTTGGTGCTCATTTTTTCCTCCCTTTTTTTATGCCACCCATTCGGACACCGGCGCTTTGGCTTCGTGCAGCGGCTGGCAGACGATGTCGACCAGCGTCGGCCCATCCGCCGTCAGCGCTTTCTTCAGCACACCGCTCAACTCGGCCGGCTGCGTTACGCGCCAGCTCTTCACGCCGAAGGCTTCCGCCACCTTCGCATGATCGGTGACGCCGAAGTCCACCGAGAAATAACGCTGGCTGTAGCCCGTCTTCTGCCCGGCCTTGATCCAGCCGTACACGGCGTTCGAGATCACGATGAACGTGATCGGCAGCTTCAGGCGCACCGCGGTCTCGAGCTCGCCGACGCACATGCCGAAGCTGCCGTCGCCCATCACCGCGACCGTCTTCACCTGCGGGCGCGCGACGTGCGCGCCCATCGAAGCCGCGGCGGCATAGCCGAGCGCACCGTGGGCGCGGTTGGAGAAATATCGCCGCCCGGTGCCGCGCACCACGTAGTACGCCGACAGGTACGGACACGGCGTGCCGGGGTCGGCGACCACGATGGCATCTTCATCCAGGCATTCGCTCAGGGTGGAAACGACCCGCTCAGGCTTGATCGGCGTCTCATCGGAACGCGCAAGGCCGTCGAACTTCTCGAACTTGGCGCGTTTCTGTTGCTCGACGAACTTGAAATCACCCTCGCGCCGATACCCCTCCAGCGCTTCGTTCAGCGCGGCAAGACACAGACGCGCGTCGCCGATGAGCGGCACGTCGACCTGGTAGTTCGTCCCCGGCACCGCCGGGTCGACATCGATATGGATGATGCGCGCCCTGCCCGGCGCCGGATGGCGCCAGCGCTCGGTGGTCACCGAGCCGGCGCGGCAGCCGACGAAGATCACCACGTCCGCGGCATCGACCACGGCGCGCGTCTCGGGCGTGCCGCCGTTCGATCCGACCACGCCGACCGCGCTCGCGGCTGCGCTCGTCGATCGAACCCTTGCCGCTGATCGTCGTGGCCACCGGCGCGCCGAGGGTCTCGGCGAGCGCCAGCAGCTCCGCCTTCCGCCCCGGAAAGGACCACGCCGCCGCCGCAGATGAACAGGGGGTTTTTCGCCCTCCTCAACAGTTTTGCACCAAGTTCAACGAGCGAAGGGTCTGGTGCCACGCGGCGCGAAGGAAACGAACCCAGCGTGGGGTCGGCCCATACATCGCCGCGCTCCACGGGCCCGTTCTGCACGTCGAACGGCAATGCGATGTGCGCGGCGCCCGGGCGCCCGGTAGTCATGGCTTCGAACGCCTTGCGCAACACGCGCGGGATGTCGGCCGAGCGGTCGAGCACCGCGTTCCATTTGGTCAGCGGCTTCATCAGCGTGCGCTGGTCGAGCTCGGTCAGCGTGAACTTGCCCCTGGAGGAAACCGAAACATCGGTATTGATCGCGAGAATCGGGACCGACGACTCGTTCGCCTCCACCAGCCCCGGAAGAATGTAGGTCGCGCCGCCGCCCGACGGGCCTTCGCACACCCCCACCTTGCCGCTCAGGCGCGCATAGCCGTCGGCCATGTAGGCGGCATGGCGCTCGTCGCGCGTCAGGATGTGACGCATCGAACCGAGCCGCGCCATGGCGTCGTAGAGAGGAAGGCTGGTATCCCCGCAGAGGCCGAAGATCGCCTCGACGCCGTGCGCCCTGAGCATTTCGACGACCGCCTCGGCGCCGCTGATCGCGACCGCCGGGGCCTCGACCGGCTTGTTCATGCGGCTATCTTACGCTGCGGGGGCTGCCGCCGACTTCACCACCATGGCCTGCCAGTAGTTCTGGTCGCGGTGGCAATACCACTTCTTGCTGTCGAGGTCGATGTTGGCGCAGATGTCGCCGTCGCCATAGGCGATGCCGTCGGCGCACGAGAAATGGAGGAACGGTCCGTAGATTTCGGACGATTCGCCGGCCTCGTTCTCGAAATGCACCTTGACCAGGCAGGAGCAATCCACGCGGAAAAACTCGCGGCCGTGCACGCGCCAGGCGTGGCGCTCGTGGCGCCCGAGAACCTTGCCGTCGCGCGGGTCGCGGATGGCTTCGCCGTCGATTCGCACCTCGGGCAAGGGGCCGACGTTCACGGTGGAACTCAGACCGGCCTCTGCGAAAACCAATTCCAGCATGGTTGGAGCTTGGCCCCTGAAATGTGCTATTTCCATTCCCGTGGATGCTGCGCAACGACAACGCCCGCCGCCAGGGGACCTGTACCTCGACCACCTCGCACATTTTGTGCCTGACCTGGCCGCCGCAGGCGCGGTGTGGGAGAAGCTCGGCTTTCGGGTCACCCCGCTTTCCGATCACCAGGTGTCCGGCAAGCCCGCGGGGACTTCGAACCGCTGCGTGATGCTGGAGGAAGGCTATCTCGAGCTGCTGGCACCCACGCTCGATACGCCGCACGCGCAACGCGTGCGCGATCGCATGAAGCTCTTCGTCGGCGTGCACCTCGCGTGCTTCGGCACGCCGGACGCGGCGGCGGAGCACGCCCGGCTTGCGGCGCATGGCTTCGAGCCGGAGCCCGTCGTCAACCTGCAACGCGACGTCGAAGGCGGCAAGGCGCGCTTCAACGTCATCTACGTGCCGCGCGACAAGATGCCCGAGGGGCGCGTGCAGTACTGCGAGCACCTCGCGCCCGAGCATGTCTGGCGCGAAGGCTACGTCAACCCGTTTCGCCTGCGCGCCGTTTATGTAGTGGCGGACGAACCGGAGGAGGTCGCGGCGCGTTGGGGACGCTTCGGCGGCCTGCTGCCGCGGCCGGAGGACGGCTTCGTCCGCCTCGACACCGCGCGCGGACGCGTGATGATCGGCACCCGGAAGAATCGTGGAACGAGTGCTCGGCAATGCGCCCGCGGCCCCCGCACTTGCCGGCTATGCACTTTCCTGCAGCGACCCGGACGCGTTCGCCGCGCGCTGCCGCAAGGCCGGCCTCGAGGTCGCGGGCCGCGTGGTCACGCTGCCCGCCGCGCTGGGCGGGAGCCTGGCTACTCGAATAGAACTGCTTCCGCCGCCTTCTAGTCCGATCGCCAGCTGTCGCAGGCCTCGCGGGCGTTCTTGCGCAGGCGCACCTGCTCGCCCTCGACGCCTTCGACCCAGTCACCCGGGATGTAGTGGTGCTTGCCCTGCGCCTGCGGGTCGTTTTTCGCCAGCTTGATTTCATCGCCTTCCACGTGGTCCACCGTGCCGACGGGCTGGCGGTCGGCGCCGACGACTTTCATGTGCTCGCGGATGTTGGACAGGTTCATGGGGTCTCCTTGAGTTGGTGGGAAGCGGAGTGAGGTCGATGCAAGCGCCGTACCCGCGCGCAGCGGATGCCGCTACAATCCGGCCACTTAGGAGGAGGACCACCATGATTCGCAAAATCATCGCGGCGACGGCGCTTACGCTGCTCGCAACGACTGCCTTTGGTCAAACCATCAAGATCGGCTTCATCACCAGCTACTCCGGTTTGAACGGCAACCTCGGGCCGTACATGGAGCGCGCGGTGCGCCTGTACATCAAGGAGCACCAGAAGGAGCTGCCGCCGGGCGTGAAGATCGAGCTCATCACGCGCGACGACACCGGACCGAACCCGGACAAGGCGAAGCAGCTCGCGCAGGAGCTGATCGTGCGCGACAAGGTCAACCTGCTCGCCGGCGTGATCTTCACGCCGAACGCGATGGCCATCGCGCCGCTCGCCACCGAGGCGAAGGTGCCGTTCGTCATCATGAACGCCGGCACCGCGGTGATCACCACGCGCTCGCCCTACATCGTGCGCACCTCGTTCACGCTGTGGCAGTCGAGCTTCCCGCTCGGCACCTGGGCGGCGAAGAAATACAAGACCGCGTACACGCTGGTGAGCGACTTCGGCCCCGGCCACGACGCCGAGACCGCGTTCACCCAGGCGTTCAAGGCCGGCGGCGGCAACGTGGTCGCCAACGTGCGCGTGCCGCTGCAGAACCCGGACTGGGCCGCCTACATGCAGCGCGTGAAGGACGCCAAGCCCGACGCGCTGATGGTGTTCATCCCGGCGGGCAAGTCCGCCACCGCGGTGATGAAGAACTTCTCCGACCTCGGCCTCGGCCAGGCCGGCATCAAGCTCATCGGCCCGGGCGACATCACCACCGAGGAAGAGCTGCCCAACATGGGCGACGTCGCGCTCGGCGCCACCACCGTGTTCCACTGGTCCGCGGGCGGCGACCGGCCGGCGAACAAGGCGTTCATCGCCGCGTGGAAGAAGGAATACGGCGCCAACGAAACGCCGAATTTCCTCTCCGTCGGCTCGTGGGACGGCACCGCGCTCATCTTCGAGGCGATCAAGCAGCAGAAGGGCAAGCTCGATCCGGACAAGACGATGGAGATCTTCAAGGGCTGGAAGAACCCGAACAGCCCGCGCGGCCCGATCTCGATCGACCCGGAGACGCGCGACATCATCCAGCCCGAGTACCTGCGCGAAGTGCGCAAGGTCAACGGCCAGCTGGTGAACGTCGAGCTCGAGACGCTCGGCACCGCGGTGAAGGATCCGTGGAAGGAATTGCAGAAAGCCGCGGCGCAGAAAAAGTAGTCGCAAGACCCTGCCGTTGAGGGTCTAATCCTCTGACAGAGATTCTTTCGTCGGTCGTAAGCGTCGCCTTCCACGGCGTCGCTTACGGCATGATCCTGTACGTCATCTCGGTCGGCCTGTCGGTGACGATGGGCCTCATGGGCTTCGTCAACCTCGCCCACGGCGTGTTCGCCATGGCCGGGGGCTTCATCCTCTCCACGGTGATGGCGCGCCTCGGCATGCCGTTCCCGCTCGCGCTGCGTGATTGCCGCGGTTTCGGTTGCCATCGCCAGCATTGTTTTGGAGCGGCTGCTCTACTCGCGGCTCTACGCCGAAGGCGAGCTCGCGCAGGTGCTGTTCTGCATCGGCCTCATCTTCGCGTCGATGGCCGTCGCGCGGCTGCTCTACGGCGACCGCGCAGTGCCGGTGTTCCTGCCCGATTACCTGCGCGGCCAGCTCCACCTGCTGGGCCGGGATTTCCCCACCTATCGCGTTTTTCTAATTGTCTTTAGTAGTGTCTTGATTGTGCTGCTGTGGTTCGGCGTGGAAAGGACGCGCTGGGGCGCGATGGTGCGCGCCGCGGTCGACAACCGCGCAATGGCGCAATCCGTGGGCATCAACACCCGCATGCTGTTCATGGGCACCTTCGCGCTCGGCAGCGGCCTCGCCGGCCTGGGCGGCGCCCTCGGCGCCGACATCCTGCCGGTGCACTGGGCCTATCCGTTCGAGCACCTGGTGTACTTCCTGATCGTGGTCGCCGTCGGCGGCCTCGGCAGCCTGCGCGGCCCGTTCATCGCCGCGCTGCTCATCGGCGTGGCGGATACCGCGTGCAAATACTGGGTGCCCGAATTCGGCGCTTTCCTGGTCTACGCCGCCACGATCGGCATCCTGCTTTGGAGACCGCAGGGCTTGTTCGGAGTGCGCGCATGAGCCCTCAGTTCTCCGGCTACAGCGCAGACCCGCGCATCCGCTGGACCGAATGGCTGCCCTGGATCGCGGCGATCGCGTTCTTTTTCCTGATGCCGGGTTACCTGTCGCTCGGCGCGCGCATCCTCATCTTCATTCTGTTCGCGCTCTCGCTGGACCTCATCCTCGGCTACGCCGGCATCGTCACGCTCGGCCACAGCGCGTTCTTCGGCCTCGGCGCGTACACCGCCGGCGCGCTGGGAGCGCATACCGGCATCACCGATCCGTTCGCGCAGCTCGCCGCGGCCGCGGCGCTGTCCGCGCTGCTCGGCCTCGCCACCGGCGCGGTGATCCTGCGCACGCGCGCGCTCACGCTGCTCATGCTCACGCTCGCGATCACCGCCATCCTGCTGGAAATCGCCAACAAGTGGACCGGCATGACCGGCGGCGCCGACGGGCTGGCGGGCGTGAAAGTCGATCCCATCCTCGGCTGGTTCCGCTTCGACATGTACGGCAAGACGGCGTTCTTCTACTGCCTGGTGATGCTGTTCGTCGGCTGGTGGGTGGTGCGGCGGATCATCTACTCGCCGTACGGCGCGATGCTCACCGGCATCCGCGAGAACGCCACGCGCATGCACGCCATCGGCGCGCCGGTGTATTGGCGGCTGGTGCTGATCTACACCATCTCCGCGACGATGGCGGGCGTTGCCGGCGCGCTGCTCACCCAGGTCAACCAGTTCGTCGGGCTGAACGTGCTCGGGCTCGAGCCCTCCGGCGACGTGCTGGTGATGCTGATCCTCGGCGGCGTCGGCCGCCTCTACGGCGCCTTCATCGGCCCGGTGGTCTACATCGTGGTTCAGGACACCCTCGCCAAGCAGTATCCGGAGTACTGGTTCCTGGGTATCGGCATCCTCCTTATCTTCGTCGTGCTATTCGCGCGCGGCGGCGTCTTGGGCATCATCGACAATGTATTCGCTCGAAACAAGAAAACTCTGTAAGAGCTTCGGCGCCCTCGTGGTGGCGCACAACATCGACTTCCGGCTTGCGCCGGGAGACCGGCACGCGCTGATCGGCCCCAACGGCGCCGGCAAGACGACGTTCGTCAACATGCTGATGGGCGCCCTCCCCGCGTCCTCCGGCGCGATTTTTCTCGGCGGCGACGAGGTCACGCGCGTACCGCAGTCGGCGCGCGTGCGCCGCGGGCTGGGCCGGACCTTCCAGGTCACCACGCTGTTCCGCAGCCTGCCGGTGCTCGACAACGTCGCGCTCGGCATCGCGGAACGCACCGGCGTGGCCAGGCGGATGTGGCGCTCAGCGTCGTCCTACCGCGAAATCACCGAGGAAGCCCGAAGCCTGCTCGCCGCCCTCGGCCTGGCCGATGACGCCGCCGTGCGCGTCGCCGACCTGCCTTACGGCAAGCAGCGGCTGGTGGAGATCGCGATCGCGCTCGGGCTCAAGCCCAAGGTGCTGCTGCTGGACGAGCCCGCGGCGGGCGTACCCTCGTCGGAGAGCGAGCGAATCCTGCAGACGCTGGAGAAACTGCCGTCGGACATCGCCATCCTCATCATCGAGCACGACATGGACCTGGTGTTCCGCTTCGCGCGGCGCATCACGGTGCTTGGTGCAGGGCGCGGTGCTGGTCGAGGGCACGCCGGAGGAAATCGCGCGCGACAAGCGCGTGCACCAGGTCTATCTCGGAGAGCAGCATGGCTAGCCTGGCCCTGAGTCTCTCCCGGGTGCGCGCCGGCTATGGCGAGACGGTCATTCTCGAAGACGTCGACGTCGAGCTGCCGGCGCGCGGCTCGCTCGCGGTCCTCGGCCGCAACGGCGTGGGCAAGACCACGCTCCTCGCCACCATCATGGGCCACACCACTTTCCATGCCGGCCGGATCCGGTTCCAGGACACTGAGGTCCAGCAAAAGGCGGTTTATGAGCGCTGCCGCCTCGGGATCGGCTACGTGCCGCAGGAGCGCATGATCTTCCCGTCGCTCACGGTGCACGAGAACCTCGACGTCGCGCGCCGGCCCGGGCGCTGGACGCTCGACGCGGTGTACGGCCTGTTTCCGCGATTGAAGGAGCGCACAGGCCGCGTTCGGCAACCAGCTATCGGGCGGCGAGCAGCAGATGCTGGCGATCGGCCGCGCGCTGATGGGCAACCCGTCGCTGCTGCTGCTCGACGAGCCGCTCGAGGGACTGGCGCCGATCATCATCGAAGCCTTGCTGAGCGCCCTGAAAAAACTGGTTGCGGACGAGTCCCTGGCCATCATCCTGGTGGAGCAGCACGCCAAGATCGCCCTGCAGGTGACGCAGACCGCGCTGGTCCTGAACCGCGGTCGCGTAGCGCATTTCGGCCCGAGCGCGGAGCTCCTGGCCGACCCTCAACGCCTGACCAGCCTGGTGATGGCCCAATGAAAAGACTTCTGATTGCGCTCTTTGTGTCACTCGCCAGCGCAAGCTCGCTCGCCCAGCAGACCTATCCCGCGCGCCCGGTGCGCATCGTGGCGCCGTTTGCGCCGGGCGGCCTGGCCGACGTGCTGTCGCGCGCCGTCGGCGAGCGGCTGCAGAAGCAGCTCGGCCAGCCGTTCGTGGTCGAGAACCGTCCCGGCGCGGGCGGCAACATCGGCGCGGACCTGGTGGCGCGCGCCGAGCCCGACGGCTACACGCTGCTCATGAGCTCGGCCGGCATCCTCACCATCAACCAGTTCCTCTACACCGCGATGCCTTTCGACCCGGCGGCCGCGCTAATACCGGTCTCGGTGGTCGCCGACATGCCGATGCTGCTCGTGGTGCGGCGCGAGCTCGCCGCGCGCGACGTGCGCGAATTTCTCGCGCTGGCGCGCGGCACGCCTGGCGGGCTGTTCTACGGCTCGCCCGGTCACGGCACCACCGGACACCTCGGCATGGAGCTCTTCATGCACGCGACCGGCGTCAAGCTCCAGCACGTGCCCTACAAGAGCGCGGCGGAAGCGGTGCAGGCCGCGCTCGCCGGCCAGACGCAGGCGATGTTCGACAATCCGCCGACCGTGATGGCGCAGATCCGCGCCGGCGGCCTGCGCGCGCTCGGCGTCGCCGCGCGCCAGCGCATCCCCCAGCTTCCCGACGTCCCCACGATCGCCGAGAGCGGCGTGCCGAATTTCGAGGCGAGCTCGTGGTTCGGATTGGTCGCGCCGGCGCGCACACCGGCGCCGATCGTCGAGCGCCTGGCGGCCGAAACCGCGAAAGCCGTGCAGGATCCGGAGATGCGCGCGCGCTTCGATCAGCTCGGTGCGCGCCTGGTCGGTAACAGCCCGTCCGAATTCGCGCAGCTCGTGGCGCGCGAGCGCGCGAGCTGGGGCGAAGTCATCAAGAGCGCCGGCATCAAGCTTCAGTAAGGATCAGCAGCGCCCGCCGGCGATTTTTCCGGCCGCGACCTTGTCCTTGCACTCGGCGCTGCGGCTTTCGATGAATTCCCTTGCCAGATCGCCCCGGGCCTCATCCCACACCACGTAATCCTCGCCGCGCGATGGTCACCACCTGGTGCTGGATCCCTTTCTGGGCCAGCCAGTCGGTGAACTGCTTTCGCACGGTCGGGTCGGGAAAGTGCACATTGCGCCCGGCCGGAAGCGGACCCTGCCTGATTTTTTCGTCCACGGCCTGCGCCGCGGCGGCGTGCTCCGCGTCCCAGCCGACGAATTCCTTCCCGTCCTGCATCTTCACCGTGAACGGCACCCCCGCCGCCCGCAGGCCATCCTTGAGGCGCTGCTGCATCTCCGGGTCCGAGTAGCTGACCGAGCGCGTGATCGTATTGTTGCGCGCACCATCGGCCATCGACGGCCAGCCCACCGTCATCCCGAAAGGGTGGCCGGTACCGAGCCGAACCATCGAATACGCCATGACCGCAAGGCCGCCGACCAGCAGCACCACCCCGGACAGCGCCACCGTTCCTTCAACCGCGGTCAACGGCCACCATCGGCGCGCGCGCAGCATCGCCTTGATGAGCACCACGCCGATCGCCAGCAGCGCCACCGCGCCCAAGGCGATCGAGCCGAACGGCGCCGCGACCGCCACGACCACCGTCACGGCGGCCATCACCGACAGAAAGGCGATGCTCTGCGGCGTGAGCCGGAACGGTTCCATTGAGCAAAGTGTAGCGCTTGACGCGTCACGCCCATTTGCACCGTCTTGCACGCGGGGGTAAGGTCAGAACAGCGGTTGTTCAACCTTTCACGAGGTAGGGCAGCGATGAAATTGCTAGATGCTTGCCGCGATAGTCTGCGTCGCCTTATTTATTGCCGCACCTACTGGAAATGCGCAGGCGCCGGCTACGAAATATCAAATCGTGGCCGCCGCCCAGGGCGGCCACGCCGCGATTTTCAAAATCGATACAACAACGGGCGCCGTGTCATTTTGCTTCCCTCACGGGGGGAACCCGCAACCAAGCCCAGCAACGGCTGTCCGATGCGTCGCGCAAGACCGTTGACAGCCGGCGAGCGACGTTAGGGCAGTCTAGATGACACTGCACTTGGCATCGCGCAAAGGGATCCGGGCAGTAGCGCTCGCCGTGTTCTTCGGTTTTGCTTTCACGATGGCCGGGATTGTGGTCGGTCTTATCATCGGTCTAGCGGTAAGCGGGTTTTACGAGGAAGTGCTGACGGTCGGCAACGCTCAGGGGCCTTTGCTGATGCTTGTGACCGGTCCGATTGGAGGCCTCGTGGGTGTTGTTTTTGGGTTCAGGAAAGGCCTCACGATTCGTGACCCTGATCCACGGTTCAACAAGCAGGCACCTGACAACGAAGCGCCCTAATAAGCAATGCCGACAGCGATCATCCTTCCGGTCATTGCGCTAGTCCTTCTTACTGCCATCGTGTGGGTCCGTCTTTACGTCGAGCGAATTCGGGAGCTTCGGCAAAGACGCATCGACCCTCAGTCCCTGATGACATCGGCCTCAGCCGCTCAGACGCTGCAACGCGTGCAGGCCTCAGACAACTTCAGGAATCTGTTTGAGGTGCCGGTCCTCTTCTATGCCTTGTGCGCTGTGCTGACCATGGCGCAGTCGGTTTCTCCTTTCTTCGTCATGGGCGCGTGGCTGTACGTCGCCTTGCGCTACGTCCACAGCTTCATTCACCTCACCTACAATCGCGTCATTCACCGGTTTGCCGTCTATGTTCTGAGCACGGTGATCTTGTTCATGCTGTGGGGAGTATTCGCCGTACAGGTTCTGTTCTTACGTGGTGCTGCCTAAGCAGCGCCTTGGTGACCGACGCCTTCAGCTTGCAACTCCTACTTAATACAACTGCTGTCGTTAGGGTGCACAAGGAGCATCGGTGAAGGTCAAGCGCATCGTCTCCAATGTCGCTACGTCCGACGTGGATAAGGCAGGCGCCTTCTATAAAGAGATTCTCGGCCTCGAGGTCCTCATGGACCTTGGCT
The DNA here is from genome assembly GCA_963810475.1 of uncultured beta proteobacterium. Lineage (GTDB taxonomy): Bacteria > Pseudomonadota > Gammaproteobacteria > Burkholderiales > SG8-39 > SCGC-AG-212-J23. Next base: position 18,911 of record CAWENY010000018.1, read on the forward strand.
GGATACGAACCTACGGCTCGAGCGCAAAGATGACGATTCAGGTCAGCGTGATGTCCGAAGGGGGCTCTGGCACGGCTGTGCCGGATATCTCCATTGAAGTGGACGATGTTGAAGAGGCGCTGATGAGAGTCCGCAAGGCGGGCATCGCCATTGAATACGGCCCGGCGACCGAGCCGTGGGGAGTGCGCCGATTTTTCGTGCGTGATCCATTCGGAAAGCTGATCAACATCCTGCAGCATGAGTAACGACCACTCCGAGCATGAACGGTTAGAGCGCAGCGCCTTGCTCTCGGCGCTCACCACCGAGCACTTCGTGCTGCAGACAGCGAACAATTCGACCTACTCGGAGGCTTCCGCCCGCAGCACGCTTTATGTCATGGTGCTTTCGAGCACGCTGATTGCGACCGGGTTCGTCGCCGGCTCCAGCGATGTACTGATTCCTTTCGCGGCGATCGTCCTGCCGGCGGTTTTCGTGCTTGGAATCTTTACCGTGGTCAGGCTGGTGGAAACCGCGCTGGACAGCATGCACTGCCTGGATGGAATTGCCCGTATCCGGGCCTATTACCGCACCCTCGGTCCGGAGGCAGCGCGCCACTTCTCGGCGGAGAGCGGCCGATGGCCGGAAGTGGAAGACGCTGCGCTCCGGTTCGGGCCGGGACTCGCGTTCTTCGGCACCACGGCCAGCATGATCGCGGTGATCAACAATGCGGTGGCCGGCGTGGCTCTCGCGCTATTGGTGCGCTTCCTCCGTCCCTCCGCACCCACCTGGGTGGATATCGCCGCCGGCATCGCCGGCGCATTGGTCCTGACATGGCTCTTCTACCTCTACCAACGTTGGCGTTTCAACGACTATGACCTCAGAACTCGCCAACGCGGACAAGGGCACTCGCCGACCTGGTGAACGGCAGGCCGCGCTGTTGCACTGCGGCAGTTTCTCGCATGCCATTGAATCGGCGCCGCCGACAGCGCAGAATTCGCGCCAGAGCAACCAAAGGAGATCGAAGCTCGTGAGAACCCTGACCACCGCCCTGCTCGCCCTCGCGTTGACGACCGGCGTCGCTTCGGCGCAGACCAAGATCAAGTACGCGCTCGGCGACGTGATCGGCATCGACGACCTGCCGCTGCTGGTGGCGGCGGAGCGCGCCAAGAAGCGCGGGGTCGAGGTGGAGATCACCTCGTTCAAGAACGAGGACATCGCCACCCAGGCGGTGATCAACGGCCAGGCCGACGTCGGCCAGGGCACGCCGTACGCGGCGCTCGAAAAAGTGAACGTGCCGATCCGCTTCTTCGTGCAGCTCTGGTCGCTGCAGTTCTTCCCGGTGGTGGCGAACGAGCACTACAAGAGCTGGAAGGACCTCGATGGCCAGGAGATCGCGGTGCAGGGCCGCGGCTCGGGCACCGAGGCGATCATGCTGCTGATGGCCAAGGAGCACGGCATCAAGTACAAGAACATCAGCTACGTGCCGGGCTCGCAGGTGCGCGCGCTCGCGATGCTCAAGGGCAACATCCGCGCCACGATCCTCGACTCGACCAATAAGAATTTCCTGATGAAGGAAGGCGGCAGCAAGTTCACCGTGCTGCCGCTCGGCAACGTCAAGGCGAGCGACGAGGCGCTGTTCGCGCGCCTGGACTACCTGGAGAAGAACCAGGCCGCCATCACGGTGTTCGTCGAGGAGCTGGTGCGCGTCAACCGCGAGATCAACAAGGATCCGAACTCGATGGTCGCCGTGCGCAAGCAGCTCGGCCTGCTGAAGGACCTGCCGGCCAAGCTGGACGACGACATCCCGACCTACTTCAAGGAAGGCGTGGCGGGCGGCATCTTCCCGAACGACGGCGGCGGCGAAAATGCGGCGAAGAGCGACCTGGAGTTCTACGCCCTGTCCGGCTCGATCAAGAAGGAAAACCCCAAGGTCGAGGATTTCTGGCACCTCGCGCCGCTCAAGGCCGCGCTGTCGAAGCTTAAGTAATTGCGTCGCTGGCAGCTCGCTTCCTTCGCCCTGTTCTTCGGGCTGTGGGAGCTCGCCGGCCGCTGGCCGGTGAGCCCGGCGTTTCCGCCGTTCAGCAGCACGTTTCTCGCGCTGATCGAAATGGTTCGCGACGGGAGCCTGGGGAAGGCCTACCTGATCACGGCGCAGCCGCTGCTCCTGGGCGTGGCGCTGTGCGCCGTTGCCGGCATCGCCTTCGGCATCGGCATGGGCCTGTCGCGCACCATCGAGTGGCTCAGCCTGCCGGTGTTCATCATCCTGCAGGCGGCGCCGATGGCGGCGATCATCCCGCTCCTCACCTACATGTACGGCATCGGCCTGACCTCGAAGGTGCTGGCGGTCATCATGCTTGCCGCGCCGGTGATCGTGATGAACTCCTACAAGGGCATCCGCAACACGCCGCCGTCGCTCTTGCAGATGTGCCGCTCGTTCCAGGGCACGCGCGTGCAGGAGGTGCTGAAGATCGTCCTGCCGCACGCGGCGGCGCTCATCTTCACCGGCCTGCGCCTCGGCCTGGCGATGGGCTTCATCGGCATCGTCATCGCCGAGCTCCTCATCACGCCCACCGGCATCGGCGACCTCATCAGCTACCACGGCTCGGTGGCGGACTATCCGAAGATGTTCGCCTCGATCGCCTCGATCGTGGCGGTGGCGGCGATCTCCCTGCATCTCCTGCAGCGCCTCGAACGAAGGCTGTTTCCATGATTGTCGAAGTGAAAAACGTCAGCAAGACCTACGACAACGGCGTCGAAGCCTTGCGCGACGTCAACCTTTCGTTCCCCAAAGGCCAGCTCTCCACGCTGCTCGGCCCGAGCGGCTGCGGCAAGACCACGCTGCTCAAGATCATCGCCGGCCTGATCCCGCGCAATGCGCGGAGAAGTCCTGGTGAACGGCAAGCCCGTGGATGGCCCGGGGGCCGAACGCGCCTTCGTGTTCCAGGACTTCGCCCTGCTGCCGTGGGCCGACGTGCTGCGCAACGTCGCCTTCGGCCTCGAGCTGCGCGGCACGCCGCGCCCGGAGCGCGAGGAAGTGGCGCGCAAGTACATCGCCGAAGTCGGCCTCAAGGGCTTCGAGCACCGCTATCCGGCGCAGCTCTCCGGCGGCATGCGCCAGCGCGTCGGCCTGGCGCGCGCGCTCACCGTCAACGCCGACATCATCCTGATGGACGAGCCGTTCTCATCCGTCGACGAGCAGACGCGGCGCAAGTTCCAGGAGGACCTGCTGGATCTACTGCGCCACCACCAGAAGACGGTGATCTTCGTCACCCACAGCATCGAGGAGGCGGCGTACCTCTCGGACCAGATCGCGCTGCTCTCGCCGCGGCCGGGCCGCGTGGCGAAGATCGTGCGGCCCAACGTCGACCACAGCCGCAGCCCCGACGAGATCCGGCGGGATCGCGGCTACCTCGATACGGTCGATGAAATCTGGGGAATGCTGAGGCAATACGTATGAAGATGCTGCTCTCCCTCGCGGTGTGGGCGGTGCTGTGGGAGATCGCCGGCCGGTTGAAGCTCTCGACCATCGTGCCGCCCTTCAGCGCCGTGATCGAGGCGATGTTCGAGATCGCGCCGACCGAGAAGTTCGGCAAGGCCGCGATCATCACGCTGCGCTCGTTCGGCGTCGGCATGCTGCTCGCGCTGGTGATCGGCATCCCGCTCGGCATCGCCATGGCGCGCGTGAAGGGCATCGGCCGGCTGCTCGGCATGTGGGTGAACATCTTCGTCAGCGCGCCGATCTCCGCGCTGGTGCCGATCCTGATGGCGGTGGTCGGCATCGGCGAGACCACGGTGGTGGTCACCGTGTTCCTGTTCGCCGTGTTCGTCATCACGCTGGACACGCAGGTCGGCATCACCCACGCCGACCGCTCGCTCGTCGAGATGGCGCGCTCCTTCGGCGCAAGCCGTTCGCAGCTTTACACAAAAGTATTATTTTTAAGTGCATTACCGGAAATCCTGGCCGGCGTGCGCCTCGGCGCGATCCGCGGCGTGAAGGGCGTGGTGATCGGCCAGCTGCTCGTCGCCATCATCGGCGTCGGCGAGCTGTTCGAGGTCTACTCGAACAACTTCCTGATGGAAGAGTTCTGGGCGCTGGTGCTGATGGTGTTCCTGTTCGCCTTCGTCATCTCGGAGGCGATCGCCTACCTCGAGCGCCGCGTCGAGTACTACGCCGCCAGCCGCTAGATCCAGCGCGCCCTATGCGCGCCTCTTCTTGCTGGCTTGGATGCGCGCTCCTCCACAATGTCGACCATCTTCTGGAACACCTCTGGCGGTGGCCGGTCTGCCGCACTTCATCCACTAGGTCGGCAGAGGTTCCGGTCGGCCGCTTGAACCAGCCGAACGCCTCGGCTTCGACTGGGAAGCCGATGACTCTCTGATACCTCGGTGTAGAACTCCTTAACCCCCCCCCCCCCAACATCCCCCCCCCCTTCTCCCAAGGCGATCGGAATGGCCGCCGTCGAGGACCTTGCGGTTCACCGCATCGAGCGTCTCGAACGCCGGCACGACCTGGCCGGCCGGCATGATCTGGAACTTGAGCGAGCCGGCGGTCAGCTTGTCGACGCGCTCGGCAAGAAACTGCAGGTTATCCCACGCGGTGACCGCGGTCGGCCAGGTGGCCTGGATGTTGAGCGTCCTTGCCGCCGGCTGCTGGGCCAACGCGATACCGGTGGCGAGCGTGATGGCGAATGCGACCGCGAACTTGTGGATCATGGGGTTCCTCCTCGTGGATGATTCTACGCCGTCAGCCGCGCACTTCGACGCCGGCCCACGATTCGCACACCTTCACCACCTCCGAGAAGTCCGCGTCCTTGCCGACCAGGGCGAGCGTGATGGAGAGCATCTCGCGAACCGCCGAGCCGACCACCATGGGCGCGCCGAGGTGCTCGGCCTCATCCACGCACAGGCGCACGTCCTTGTAGGCGAGCGCCGCCTTGAAGCCGACGTCGAACGTGCGCGGCAGCACGCAGCGCGGAAACTTGTCGGCCGAGGCGGTGTTGCGCCCGGAGCCGGCGTTGATGACGTCGATCATCACCTTCGGGTCGAGCCCGGCCTTCACGCCCATCACCACCGCCTCGGAAGTCATCGCCACGGCGGCGGCCGACAGGATGTTGTTCGCGAGCTTCATGGTCTGCGCCTGGCCGGGCTTCTCGCCGAGGAAGAAGGTCTTGCCGAAGTTCTGCAGGATCGGCTGCAGCGTGTCGTAGAGCGCGCGCGGGCACGACACGATGACCGCCAGCGTCGCCTTCACCGCCCCGGGCACGCCGCCGCTGATCGGCGAGTCGACGTAGGCGATGCGGCGCTTCGCCAGGCCGGCGGCCACCGCGGCGGCGGTGCGCGGCCCGATGGTCGAGAGATCGACCACGGTCTTCACCCGGCTGCCCTCGATGACGCCGTCCGGCCCGAGCGCGACCTGCTCGACGATCTGCGGCGTCGGCAGGCACAGGAACAGCGTCTCGACCTGGTCGGCGACCTCCTTGATCGAGCCCGCCTTCGCGGCGCCCGCCGCCGCGGCCTTCGCGGCTGCCGCGGCATTGTTGTCGTAGACCAGCACCTCGTGTCCCGCCTTGAGAAGGTGCCCGCTCATCGGCCCGCCCATGTTGCCGACGCCGATGAAACCCAGCTTCTGCTTTGCCATTCGCGTATCTCCGGTAGTTTCAGTTCTCGGGCTTGAGCCCGATGGCCTTGACCAGCGCGGCCACGCGCGCCGAATCCTTCTCCAGCAACGCGCGGAACGCATCCGGCCCGCGCTCGGCGGGCGGCGGAATCTCGGAGGCGAGCTGCTTCTCCACGCGCTCCTTGTATTCCGCGCTGTCGATCACCTGGGAGATCGCGGCCGCGAGGCGCTCGAGCACCGGGCGCGGCGTGCCCTTGGGCGCGAGGAAGCCGTTCCAGATGCGCAGGTCGAACTCCGGCACGCCGCCTTCGGCGAAGGTCGGCACGTCGGGCATCTGCGCGAGGCGCCGGGGTGTCGACACCGCGATCGCATGCGCGCGCTTGCTCGTGTGCAGCGGCATCAGGGTGACCGTCTGGTCGATGATGCCGTCGACCACGCCGGACATGACATCGGCCAGCACCGGGCCCGTGCCGCGGTACTGAATGAGCTGCGCGTCGGCTTTCACGATGTTCAGGAACAGCGCCTGCGAAAGGTGCGCCGTGGTCCCGGGCCCGCCGTTGCCGAGGTTCACCTTGCCGGGATTGCGCCGCATGTGGGCGATCAGCGACGGCAGATCCTTGATGCCGCTCTTGTTGCTCACCGCCATGACCATCGGCACGGTCGCCACGCCGGCGACCGGCGCCAGGTCCCTCAGCGGGTCGAAGCCGCCCTTGGGATGCATGTGCGGGATGATGAGCAGCGACATGTTGCTGAAGTTGAGCGTATGGCCGTCGGGCTCGGACTTCATCAGCCGCTGGAAGCCGACCAGGCCGGCGGCGCCGGTGACGTTCTCCACCACCACCGGCTGCTTCAGGATCGGCGACAGGCCGGCCGCGATCTGCCGCGCGAGCGTGTCCAGGGTGCCACCGGGTGCGACGCCGATGATCACGGTGACGGTCTTGGTGGGAAAGTTCTGAGCACCGGCGAGTCCAGCCGCCAGAGCCAGGACGAAACCGAGAAAGAGGCGCGTCATGACACGTAATCCTGCTGCGATACCGCTTCCGCCCAAGCCGTTTTCCCGAGCGAAGTGGCCATGTGCATCATGTAGCTGCCGGCATCGGCGCCGTGCCAGTGCCGCTCGCCCGGCGAAATCCACACCACGTCGCCGGCGCGGATGCGGCGCGGCTTCTCGCCGGCAAGGCAGACCCAGCCGCTGCCCGCGATCACGTTCAGCATCTGCCCGCGCTCGTGGCTGTGCCAGTGGGTGCGCCCGCCGGGCGCGAAGAACACGTTGTTGATCATCACGCCGTCGGTGGCCGGCATGATCGGGTCCGCCCAGACCGTGCCGCTGAACGTCTCCGAGCGCAGCTCGGAGGGCTTGTCCTCGGTTCGTGCATGGAAAACCTTCATTTCCTTTCCTTCCCTTTGGGATCGTTCAATCGGATGCCGCCGCAGACGTCGCCGATGGCGTCCACCACGCGGTTGCTGATCTGGTCGCCGTAGCCGAGCGCGGTGGCGAGACCGAAGGACGCCATCGGCCCGGCCGCATTGAGCGAGGCCACGCCCAGCTCGTGCAGGCGGTCGACGTAGAGCACGACGTCCTTCGTCATCAGCTTGCCGGTGAGTCCGCCCTCGAGGTAGTCGCCGTCGACGATCTTCGGAAAGCGGTTCAGGGTGGCGAAGTTGACGCCGCTGCTCGCGTTCAGCACCTCGAGCAGCAGATGCAGGTCGAGCCCGGCCTTCTTTCCCGCCACCATCACCTCGGCGGTCGCGGCCAGGCTCACGGCGTTGAGGAAGTTGTTGAGCAGCTTGGTGGTGTGGCCGGCGCCGCTCGCGCCCATGTACACCACCTTGGTCGCGAAAGGCGCGAACACGTCCTTCAGCTTGTCCGCCGCGGCCTTGTCGCCGCCCACCATCAGGGTGAGCGTGCCCTTTTCCGCGGCGGCGGCTCCGCCGGAAATTCCGGCATCGATAAAGATCGCACCGCGCTCGGCGAAGCGCGCAGCAAGACGCATGGTCGAACCGGGCGCCGCGGTGCTGAGGTCCACCACTACTTGCCCGGTTTTTGTGTTTTGAAGAATTTCCTCTGCCACCGGTTCGACGACCGTGCTATCCGGAAGCGAAAGCAGGATCGTGTCCGTGCCCTTCGCCACGTCGGCGACCGAGCCGGCCGCCTTCGCACCACAGGCCTCGGCGCGACCCGGCGCGGGATCGAACCCGAGCACGCTGTGGCCGGCGGCGATCAGGCGACGCGTGATGCGCCCGCCCATGTTACCCAGCCCGACGAAGCCGATTTTTTTCTTCATGCTGCCAGCTTCCGCAGGTTGTCATGGATCACCTCGGGAACTTCGATGAAGCCCGCCGCGCGAACGGCAGCGCGATCGCGCATCGAGCGCTCGAACGGCATGCGCACCGGCGCGCCGGGGTCGCTTGCACGCGCTGTGCGCACCCAGTCCGCATACTCGGAAACCTTAGCGCCAAAATCCTCGCCAGGATCCATCGCCACGATCAGCATGCCGAAGCCCTGCAGGTCCTGCGGAATGACGGTGGAGCCGGCCATGATGCCGAGGAGCTGCACCACGAGTCCGAGCCCTGACGCCCTTTGCGCCGCCCCAAGCGACCAGCGCACCGGAAAGCGCCGCGGCCGGGTCGGTGGTCGGCGAGCCGGCGGCATCGTAGGCGACGCCTTCGGGCAGTTTCTTGCCGAGCCGGCGCGCGAGCATGGCGTCGGCGTGGATGATGATCGAAGTGCCGATGTCCCAGATCACCGGCGCATCTTTGCCGGGGAAGCCGAAGCAGATCGGGTTGGTGCCGAAGCGGCCTTCGGTCGCGCCGTGCGGCGCCACCCAGGCGGTGGCATTGGAAGCGATCATCGCCACCTTGCCTTCCGCCACCGCCATCTCGGCGTAATAGGACAGCATCCCCGTGTACCAGGTGTTGTGCGCGGCCACCATGGCAATGCCGTGCGCGCGCACCTTCGAAAGCGCGAGCTCCATCGCGCGCCGGCCGACGAGGTAGCCGACGTTGTCGCCGCCGTCCAGCCGCGCGGCCACCGCCGTCTCGTGCGTGACCCGCATCGGCGAGCGCGCCCGGCCCGGGCGGGCCAGGCGCTCGGCGATGCTGAGCGCGCGCGCGAGCCCGCCCTGCCGGAAGCCGCGGATCTCCGAGTCGAGGAGGTGATCGGCGATGACCGCCGCTTCCGCCGCGTCGTGGCCCAGGCGCCGCATCACCGACTCCAGCAGCGCCCCGGCCTCGTCCAGCGCAACGCGCATTCGACCGCTACTTCTTCGCCCAGATCGGCGAAGCCATCGCCAGCTCCGGCGGGTACACCGTCACCGGCGTGCCCTTCTGCCACTGCACGATGGTGAGGCCCGCTTCCACGCGGCGGCCGTTGTCGTCGAACTTGATGCGCCCGCCCGGGTAATAGCGCGACGGGCCGCCGTCGATCTTGCGCAGCGATTGCGCCACCGCCTCGCGGTCGGCCTTCTTGGCGTTTTCCAGCGCCTCCTTGATCACCCACATGTCGGCGTAGGTGGAGATCGCGTTCTGCGTCATCCACGGCTCGTTGTAGCGCTGCTTCAGCTCGGCGATGAGCTTCTCGTGGCCCTTGGCGCCCCAGCTGCCGACCGCGAGCATCAGGCCCTCGAGCTGGGCGGGATCCATGGTCTTCAGCATGTCCGGCTCGGCCATGACGATGCCGAAGCCGATCGTCGGCAACCGGCCCTGGCCGAGGCCGAACTCGTTCAGCTTCTCGAGGATCAGCTTGGCGTCCGACACCGCGGTAGGCAGCGAGAACAAGAGGTCGGGGCGCGCCTGGCGCACCTTCTGGATGAGCGGCGTCGCGTCCGCCAGCGGCGGCGTCCAGGTCTCGTCCACCACCAGCTGCAGGCCGAGATCCTTCAGCAGGCGCTCGCGCATCGGCTTCACCGAGGCCACCGAGGCCGCGGTGTTGTCGGTGATGATGGCCACCGTCTTGGGTTTCTGCCCGGCAGCCTGGGCGAGCTTGAGCACCACCGGCAGCGACATCTCGGCCTGCGCGCCCGCCGTGGCGGAGGTCTGGAACACGTACTTGTGGCCGCGCGAGGTAATCAGGTCCGAGTACGACAGCGTCAGCACCGGCAGCTGCGCGCGCTCGGTCACCTCGGTCACCGCCAGCGTGAACGAGCTCAGGTACGAGCCGCTCGCCGCCACCAGGTCGGTTTCGCGCGAAACCATGAGCTGCGCCGCGTTCTTCGCCTTCTCGGTCGAATCGCCGCAGTCGAGCACCACCAGCCTCATGCGCGCGCCGCCCAGCGCCTTCACGCCGCCGGCGGCATTGATATGGTCGATCGCCATCTCGGCGCCCATGCGCATCACCGCACCAGGGCGCGCGTAGAGGCCGGAAAGCGGGACCAGCAGGCCGACCTTCACTTCCTTGGCCTGCGCCCAGCCAGGCGCGGCTTTGGCCGCGAGACCTGCAGCGACGGGCAGGGTCAGCATCTTCAGTGCGTTGCGTCGCATCGTTCTCTTGCTCATGGTTCCTCTCTCCTCTGGTTGTGCTTCACATTCCTAGATAAGCCTGGCGCACGCGGTCGTTCGCGCTCAGGGCATCGTGATTGCCCTCGAGCACGACGCGCCCGGCCTCCAGGACGTAGCCGTAGTCCGCCGCCTCGATCGCCTCGGCGACGCGCTGCTCGACGAGCAGCACGGTAACGCGCGTCTGGCGGCGGATCTCCGCCAGGCGCTCGAAAATGAAATCGGCCATGAAGGGCGCGAGCCCCATGGAAGGCTCGTCGAGCATCAGCAGCTTGGGCGAGGACGCGAGCCCGCGGCCGATCGCCAGCATCTGCTGCTCGCCGCCCGACAGCGTGCCCGCCATCTGGTCGTGCCGCTCGGCGAGCCGCGGCAGCCAGTGCAGGATCTTGTCGAGGTTCTCCTTCCAGTCGCGCCGCCCGGCTTCGGTGGTCGCGCCGAGGCTCAAATTCTCCATCACGGTCAGCGACGGAAACACCTGGCGGCCCTCGGGAACGTGGGCGATGCCGAGATGCGGCCGGCGCGCGGCGGGGATGTCGCGGATGTCGGCGCCCTGGAAGCGGATCGCGCCGGCGCTCGGCGGGAGCACGCCGGAGATGGTCTTGAACAGCGTCGACTTGCCGGCGCCGTTGGGACCGACCACGGCCACGAGCTGGCCTTCGCCGATCTTGATCGAGACATCGCGCAACACCGGCGGGCCGCCGTAGCCGCAAGTCAGCGCGTCGATCTCAAGCATTCTTCGCGCTCCATTTTTTGCCGAGGTAGGCCTCGACCACGCTCGGGTTCTGGATGATCTCCTCCGGCCCGCCCTCGGCCAGCACGCGGCCGTGGTCGAGCACGAGGAAGCGGTCGACCAGCCGCACCATGAGGTGCATGGTGTGCTCGATGATGACGATGGTCTTGTCCTCCGCCGCCAGGCCGCGCAGCACGGAGAGCACCTCTTCCGCCTCGCCCTGGCCGAGGCCGGCGAGCGTCTCGTCGAGCAGCAGCAGGCGCGGCTGCCCGGCGAGCGCGCGCGCGAGCTCCATCAGGCGCAGCTCCTTGCTGGTGAGCTGGCTCGCCACGCGCTGCGCGACCGCGGACAGGCCGACGCGCTCGATCGCCTCGCCAGCGAGCCGGCGCGCCTCGGTGTCGGTCGCCGCGCGCACGTAGGCGCCGACCACCACGTTGTCCGCCACCGACATGCGCATGAACGGACGCATGATCTGGAAGGTGCGGCCCACGCCGAGCTCGCAGACCTGGTGCGGCTGCAGGCCGAGGATGCTGCGCCCATCGAGCAGCACGTCGCCCGCGCTCGGCGCGATGAAGCCATTCAGCAGGTTGAACGCCGTGGTCTTGCCTGCGCCGTTGGGGCCGATGATGCCGAGGATCATGCCCTGGCGCACGCGGAAGCTGACGTCGTCGACCGCCTTGAGGCCGCCGAAGTTCTTCGACAGGCCGCGCACTTCGAGGATGATCTGATCGGAAACCGCGCGGCGCTCCGCACTCACCGGAAGAGTCGGTTTGGCAACCGAAACCGGTGGACCCGCCGGCCGGCCGCGCGTGAGCTTGTCGCGCACTTTCCAGTACAGGCCTTCGGGCGCGACGAGGATGATCGTCACCACCGCCGCGCCGTAGATCACGCCCTGGATGCCGGGCAGCTTCGAGCCCAGCTCCGAGTGCAGGATCTCGGCGACCGGGATCAGGATGGCCGAACCGATCACCGCGCCCCACACCGTGCCGACGCCGCCGAACATGGTCACCACCAGCGCCTGCGCCGAGACCAGCATGCCGAACACCGACACCGGCGTCACCACCAGCAGCACTACCGCATAGAAGGCGCCCACCGCGGCGGCGATGGCGCCGCTCAGGGTAATGGCCTTCAGCTTCCAGGCGTAGGTGTTGATTCCGGCCGCCTCCGCCGCGGCCTCGTTCTGCTTGATCGAGAGCAGCGCCATGCCGAAGCGGTTGCGCTCCACCCAGCGCGTGAGCAGCATCGCGCCGAGCAGCATGCCGAGCGCGATGAAGGTGTAGGCGCGGTTGTCGGAGAACTGCATGTAGGCGAGCGGGTTCTCGCGCATCATCGGCAGCGACACTTCCTGGTAGCCGAGCCACTCGAACACGTAGAGCAGCGCGAGCGGGTAGGCGAGCATGGCGAGCGCAAAGTAGTGGCCGCGCAGGCGGAAGGTCGGCAGGCCAATGGCGAGGCCAGAGATCCCGCCGAGCACGGCGGCGATCGGGATCAGCACGTAGGGCGTCCAGCCGAAATGCGCCTGGCCGATCGCGGTGGTGTAGGCGCCCAGCCCGAAGAAGGCCGCGTGCCCGAACGACACCAGGCCGGTGTAGCCGCTCAGCACGTTCCACGCGAGACCGAAGCAGGCCCACACCAGCACCAGCGTAAGCATCAGCTGGTAATAGGAATTGCGCACCAGCGCGGCGGCGAGCGCGTAGGCGAGCACGAAGCCCAGCATCGCGTAGAGCGAGCGGCGCCCGGTCAAGCTCAGGTGCGCTCCGCGCTGCGGCCGAAGAAGCCCTGCGGCCGCAGGAAGATGATGAGCAGGAACACGACGAAGATCGCGGAGTTCTGCAGCTGGGTGGGCAGCACCAGCGTGGAGAGCTGCTGCACCAGGCCGATGGTGAGCCCGCCCCAGAACGCGCCGATGATGCTGCCCATGCCGCCCAGCACCACGCCGGCGTACATGACGATCACGTACTCCAGCCCGACGAAGGGATGGAACGGATAGTTGGTGGCAAGCAGCCCGCCGGCGAGCGCGGTAATCGCCACGCCGAGCGCAAAGGCGATGCGGTGCGCGCGGTTGACGTCGATGCCCATGTAGGTGGCGGCGAGCGCGTTGTCGGCGGAGGCGCGCAGCAGGCGGCCCAGGCGCGTGCGGTTGATGAACAGGCTGATGAGCAGGATGCTCGCCACCGAGACCAGGGCTGCGATGGTGCGTGACTTGTTGAGGAACACGCTCATGTCGCCGCCGAGCTGGATCTGCCAGGCCGCGGTGGTGAGCGGGGTGCGCAGCGCGGCCATCACCGAGCCGAAGATCATCTGCGCGCCGTTGGTCAATACCAGCGCGATGCCGAGGGTGAGGATGAGCTGCGCGTAGTGCCCCTCGCCCTCCAGCGCCACCGTGCGCGTGCCCGACACGCGCGAAATCAGCAGCGCGTGTACCAGGTAGCCGAAGAGATAGAGCAGCGGCACCGCGAGCAGGATGCCGACATAGGGCCCGCCCAGCCTGCCGAACAGCGCCTCCAGGCCGAGCAGGCCGGCGGCGTAGTAGGCCGCGTACATGCCGAGCATCATGAAATCGCCCTGCGCGAAGTTGATCACGCGCATCACGCCGAAGATCAGCGCCAGGCCGACGCACATCAGGCCGTAGATGGAGCCGGTGAGCAGGCCCGCCACCGCGCCCTGCGTCACGTTCTCGATCGTCTGCAGCACGCTTAGCGCGGGCCGCCGTCGAGCTGCGCGATCCAGCCCTCGTGCTCACGGCCGGAGGGCGGAAAGCGCTTCAGCACCTCCGGGTCGTGTCCGGGGATGACGAGCTGCGGGGCGTCGGCGAGCGCATAGATGCGCCCGTAGGCCTCGATCATGTCGCCGACGTTGTAGACGATCGGGAACGGGCGCTGCTGCTCGATGTTGGCGTAAAGATGCGTGGCGTCCGAGGCGAGCACCATCCAGCCCTTCTGCGTGCGCACGCGCACCACCTGCAGGCCGTCGGTGTGCCCGCCCATGTGGTGCACGGTGAGGCCGGGCGCGATGGTCGAGTCGCCGTCGTGGAACACCACCTTGCCCTGGAACACGCGCTGCACCATGCCGGCGACGTCGTCCGGCTCGAACGGGAAGCGCATCACCGGATGGCACATGCAGCGGCCGGTGCAGTACTTCATCTCGCGGTCCTGGATGTGGTAGCGCGCCTTGGGAAAAAGATCCTTGTTGCCGGCGTGGTCGTAATGCATGTGCGTGATGATCACGTCCTCCACCGTGGCCGGATCGACGCCGAGCGCCTTCAGGCCCTCGTCGATCGAGCGCGTGATGTGCCGGCCGCGTTTCGCCGCCATGGTGCGGTCGAAGCCGGTGTCGACCACGAAGCTGCGGCCGCCGCCGGTCACCAGCCAGACGAAATAGTCGAGCGGCATCGGCACGTCATGGCTGTCGCCGCCGATGAAATTCGCCGACGACATGCGCTCGTGGCGCGCATATTTGATCGCGTACACGCGATACGTGGTGTCGGACGCAGACATGTCCGCTCCTCCTCAAGAGTAGTTCGGGGAATATTGCCCTAAACGGCAGCGATCAAGGAAGTCAGATCGCTGACCGAGGAGCGCCGGTCGAGGGCGTGGATCAAGTCGAGGCTCGCCTCGACGCGCGAAGCGGCCAGGCCGGAGCGCGGCACCAGGCTTCGGTACTTCGCATCCACGTCCTCCCACTCGATCCCGCGCGGTCCGGAGCCGCGCGGCGCCTTGCAGGTATGGCTGAAGACTTCGCCCGAGCGCATGCGGATCGACACGGTGCCGCCGTGGCGATGCGGGAAGCGGTCCGGCAGCGGCGGCGGATCCGGATCGAACACCACGCGCTCCTGCAGGCCGGCGATCACCGGGTCGCTGAACTTGCGCTCGGTCATGTGCTCCCACCCGAAACGGCGCTCGGCCACGCCGGCGGCGACGAAGTAGATCACGCTGTGCGCGGCGCTGACCAGGTCGTGGGGATTCTTGCCCGCGCCCCAGTCGCGCATCTGGATCGCCGAAATCACGATCTGCTCCACCTCGCGCGGATCGACGTCGCCCGCGCTCGCCGCCTCGATCGCCGCCTCGGCGATGGCATGGAACGGATGCGCGCCGGGCATCAGCTTGATCGCCATGTCGGTGGTGATGTCCCATGACGCGCCCCAATCGCGGGTGACTTCCTCGACCGCCTGTCCGTTCATCGCCTGGAAAAACCCGCGCGGCGCCTCGAGCACCGCGGTTTCGGAAGTGAAGCCGCGCTGCGCCGCGAACGCCGCCTGCACGCCGAGTTGCGCGGCGAGCCCCGCGTGGTACTCGCGCCCGCAGCTCGTGTCGGCGGCGATCGCCATGCCGCACGCTGAAGAAGCAGTGAGGGCGATGGCGTGCGCGAGCCGCGCCTGGTCAAGACCGAGGAGCCGGCCGGCCGCGACCGCGCCGCCGAAGATCGTCGATACCGAGCCGTGGAAGCCGCGCTTCATGCGGCCGGGCGTCAGCGCTTCGTCGATGCGGCCCGCGACCTCGTAGCCGAGCACCATGGCCTCGAGCACCTCGCGACCGCCGCGCCCGAGGTGCTCCGCCATGGCGATGGACACCGTCGACACGATGGTGCCGATATGCGCGATGCTGCGCAGGTCGCTGTCGTCGCAAGCCGCCGCGTCGCTCGCCACTGCGTTGACCTGCGCCGCGCCGGCAACATCGAGCTTTTTCTCCTGGGAAAACCAGACCGACGCCTGCGGCGCGCCGCCGCGCGCGAGAGCGAGCTCGCGGATGACACGCGCGGACGGAATGCCAACGCCGGCCGCAGCGCTCGCCACGGTGCTCGCCAGGCTCATCTTGGCCCGCTCCAGCGCAAGCGCCGGCAGCGCCTCCCTCGCCCGTCGTCGTAACGAGCCGGGCCAGCTCCGCGGCGATGGTTTCCACGGGCCGACCTTACCATTGCAGCCTCAGCGCCGGCCGGTGCCGTCCTCGCCGCTGACTGGTAGCTCCGGGGAGTCGGGATTGTCGACGGGCTGCTCGATGCTCGCCCGCTTACGCCGGTCGTCGCCCTCGTAAGGCTGCTGCAGGCGTCGCCGTTCGCGCTCGGCGGCGTACTCCTGGGTCTTCTGAAGCTCTTCCATGTGTCGCTCCTTACAGTTGAGTTGCGTACCGGTAACAGAGCAACTTAGGTGCCGACGCGCAGCGGCGCGTGGATCTTACGAAGGGCGGCGATCACGCTGAGCGCGGTGATGCGGCCGGTCTTCGGATTCTCGCTGGGGATGTTCTCGATGGTCATGTCGATCCGGGCGGAATCCGAATCGACCTGAATGCGGTGCGTATTGCGCGTCACCGTCGGGTCCGCCCAGATGTCGATGCGCGTGCGATCGGGCCCGATGCCGGCGAGCGACAGGGCCACCGCGACGTTGACGTTTGCAGGGAAGCCCTTGGCCGCGTCCCGCGCGCTGCCGCTGAACACCCGCAAAGGCTCGCGCACGTCGTCCACCTGGATGCGGTTCTCCACCAGGTACGGCGCGCCGGAGAGGCCGTTAGGCGGCTTGCGCGTCGTCATCTGCACGGAGTGAATCTGGCCCTCGGCCGCCGCGCACACCGCATCCAGGCCAAGGAGCGCGCCGGTGGGAACGATGATCTGGCCGCCGTGCTTTTTGGCAAGCTCGAGGAGCTCCGGTCGCGGCAGCAGCGCTCCCGCCGAGAGCACCAGCAGCTTCTTGCCCGCGCGCAGCACGGGTTGCGCAATGCTGTCCATGAGCGCGGCCGGCGCGCATTCGATCACCAGATCCGCCGTGCCGGCGAGGTCGGCGAGTCCGACGATCGGCACCGCGCCTCCGTTCATCGCTTTCAGCGTGGCGCGCGCCTTGTCATGGTCGCGCGCCGAGACCGCCACCAGCTGGATGCCGGGAATGCCGTCCGCCAGCACGCGCCGGGCCACCGCCCCGCCGATTGCGCCGAGTCCTGCGAGAGCGATCTTCATAGGCTGTAGAACTCCACGATGTCGCGCGCCAGCGCTTCCGGCTGCTCGAGCGCGGCGAAGTGCCCGCCTTTCGGCATTGCCGTCCAGCGCTTGATGTTGGTGTAGTACTTCTCGGCCACGGCGCGTGGCGGCCGCAGGATTTCTTTGGGGAATGCGGCGTAGGCGGTCGGCACCGTGACCGGGAACGGCACCGGCCAAGGGCCGTGGGTGCGGGCGTAGTACGTCCAGAACGACGAGCCGATGGCGCCGGTGAACCAGTAGAGCGAGATGTTGGCGAGCATGTCGTCGCGCGCGATCGCGCTCTCGATCGTGCCGTCGTTGTCGGTCCAGGCGTGGAACTTCTCGGCGATCCACGCGGCGAGGCCGGCGGGTGAATCGGTCAGGCCATAGGCCAGCGTCTGCGGCCGCGTACCCTGAATGATCGAGTACGCCGAACGCTCCTTCACCCAGTCGGCGAGCTGCGCCTGCCAATCGGGATCGTCCGACTTGTCGCGCGGCACCGTCAGGTAGTTGAGATGCAGGCCGGTGAACAGCTCCGGGCGCATCGCCGCCATGCGCGAGGTGATGAACGCCCCCCAGTCGCCGCCCTGCGTGCCGAACTTCTTGTAGCCGAGCACCTCGGTCATCAGCTTCACGAACGTGTCGGCGATCTGCTCGACGCCGAAGCGCTTCTGTCCGGGCGCGAAGGACAGCGTGTAGCCCGGCAGCGAGGGCGCGACCACGGTGAAATGCTCGCTGAGCCGCGGGATCAGCCCGAGGAATTCGACGATCGATCCCGGCCAGCCGTGCGAGAGCAACAGCGGCATCGCGTTCGGCCGCTTGGACGGGACGTGGATGAAGTGCAGCTCGATGCCGTCGATCGGCACTTTGTACTGCGGGAAGGAATTGATGCGCGCTTCCTGCGCGCGCCAGTCGAAGCCGCGCTCCCAGTACCTCAGGAGCTCCTTGAGGTACGGCAGGCTGGTGCCGGTTCTCCACGGCTCGCCCGGCGCTTCATCGGGAAAGCGCGTGCGCTTCAGGCGCTCGCGCAGATCCGCGAGCGCCGTATCGGGGACCTCGAGCTTGAACGCTTTCAGTCGAGCTTGGCGCCGCTTTCCTTGACCAGCTTCGCCCACTTGTCGAGGTCGGCCTGCATGAAGCGCCGGAATTCCTCGGGCGAGCTGCCGACCGGCTGCGAGCCGTCGGCTTCGATGCGGCCTTTGATGTCGGGCGAGTTCAGCGCCTTTACCAGCTCGTCATGCAGCCGCTTGACGAGCGGCTGCGGCATGTTGGCCGGGCCGATGACGCCGTACCAGCCGACCACTTCGAACCCGGGCAACGCTTCGGCCATTGCCGGCAGGTCGGGGTTCGACGGCAGGCGCTTCGGCGTCGTGACGGCGATGGCACGCAGCCTGCCCGCGCGCACCTGCACCTGCGATCCCTGCAGGCCGGAGAAGTTGAAGTGGTACTGGCCGGCGATCAGGTCTGCCATCGCCGGTCCCGCGCCCTTGTACGGGATGTGCTCGGCCTTCACACCGGCCATCAGCTTGTAGAGCTCGCCCGCGAGGTGGCCGCCGCTGCCGATGCCGGCCGAGCCGAAGTTCAGCGCGCCCTGGAAAGTCTTCGTCCACTGGATGAACTCGGCCAGGTTGTTCACCGGCGACTTCGGGTTCACCACCAGCATCAGCCCGGCGGAGGTGAGCTGCGTGATCGGCGTGAAGTCATTGACCGTGTGATACGGCAGGTTGGGATTGAGCGCCGCATTGACGGTGTGCTGGTGGTAGGCCAGCAGCAGCGTGTAGCCGTCGGGCGGAGCCTGGGCGGTCAGCTGCCCGGCGATCACGCCCGCGGCGCTCGCACGATTGTCGACCAGCACCTGCTGCCCGAACACTTCCGACAGCCTCTGGCCGAAGATGCGCGCCAGCAGGTCGGTGGTGCCGCCCTGCGCCGCCGGCGTGATCAGGCGGATCGGCTTGTTGGGGTACGCATCCTGCGCCAGCGAAGTCCCGGTGAGTAGCAACCCGACAACCAGTAAGAAGAACCTCATGCGGCCTGTGCCTCCTGTCGTTCTGCGTCGATCATCTTGCCGAGCGTGCGGCGGAAATGCGCGAGCGGCGCGTCGGCGACGATGCCGTTCATCTTGAAGTCCGGATCGGCGTCAAGCACTTGCTGCTGGCCCTCGATGATGAACTTGTCCTCGAGGAAGCCCTCGATCATGCTCTTGTTCAGCGACTGCGCGATGGTGGGGTCCTGCAAGTCGTAGTCGTGCAGGTAATCCCAGAAGAAATGCGTCGAGCGCTCGGTCTCCGGCGTGAAGAACTGGCAGTTGCGATATTGCTTGGCGCCTTCCAGGTTGCCGTTCTGCGCACCAGAACCCGCGGGCGAGAACAGCGTCTCCATGAAGAAGATGCCCGGCACGTACATGCGGGCGATGTTGCGGCGATCGACTCTATGCCTTTTTTCGCGCACGACTTTTCTATGAAAGGGCGGCGGCTCGGCATCCATGTGCCAGCGCTCGACGCGGAAGCCGTCGGGCAGGCGCTCGATCGCGGTCGGCTTCGACTTGAAGGCGTATTCCTCCGAGCCGCCGAGCGTCTTGGTGTGCACGAAGGCGAGGTGCGCGAAGTCGCTCAGGTTGTCGACGATCAGCAGGTAGTTCGCGTCGTAGTGCATGTAGTCCGGCTTGCCGCGCCAGGCCGGGTCGCGCAGATAGGTGAATTCCAGGATCTTCGACGGATCGGCCTTCGCCGCCTCGCCCATCCAGATCCAGATCAGGTGCTGGCGCTCGAGCACCGGGTAGCTGCGCACGCCGAGCTTGGGCGGAATGTTGTCCTGCCCCGGGATCTGGATGCACTTGCCGCTCGGGTCGAACTTCAGCCCGTGGTACATGCAGCGCACGTCGTCGCCTTCCATGCGCCCGTTGGAAAGCTTGGCGCCGCGGTGGCAGCAGCGGTTGTCGAGCGCGACCACGCGGCCGCTCTCGCCCTTGTAGAGCAGCACCGGCTTGCCGAGGATGGTGCGCGCGAGCAGCTTGCCGTCGATCAGCTCGTGGTCCCACGCCGCGACATACCAGGAATTCATCAGGAACATGGCGCTTCCTCCTGCCCCGAGTTTAGGTCAGAAGCGGTACGACGCGAAGAGCGCGGCGAGATGCTGGTTGCGGTCGCGGGTGATGGGGCTCGGCCCGGCGTCGCCTTCAAGGCGTGAGGTGCCGATTCGCGTCCCTAGGTTCCAGGAACGATCGATGCGGAAGCCGGCGCCCACGCCGAACCGCACCGCGTGCACACCGGCCCTGGCCTCGTAGACCGGCAGCCCGGAGCGCGCGCTTTGCTCGGGCGTCACGCCGAAGAAGGTCATCATGTAATCGTCGCTCGCCCACGTGATCCCGGGGCCTGCGCTGAAGGTAAGCTGCGGCGTCGCGCGGTGGCGCGCCAGGACGTCGAAGAAGGCGAGCGTGCCCTGGTCCTTGCTTTCGATATCGGTCGCAACGCGTAGCGTGGCGCTCAGCCAGCGCCATGTGTAGCCGCCGAACACGACCAGGCGCGAGGCGCGCTCGATGTCGCCCAGGCCGGCAAGGCTCGGGTGGTCCGATTCGCGTCGCGCGTCGCCGAAGCCCAGCGCGAGCGCCAGGCCCAGACGCCACGACGGATCGCGCAGCAGGTTCACGCCGACGGCGCCGCCCGCGCCGCCCGCTCCCTCGTCGCCACCGGCGAAGAAGCGGCCGTAACCCATGCCGAACACCGGTATGCCGCGCAGGCGATATTCATCGGCACCCGGGTACCGCGGCACGTAAGCAATGCCGGCACCGAGAGTGAGGCGCACGCTCGCCTTCTGCTGCGGGTCTTCTTCCGGCAGTTCCTGCGCCAACGTCGCCATCGGCCCCAGGCTGAGAATCGCGATCAGCGCAAGGCGCTTACCCGCCAAATGGTGTTCCCCACGTCGTCGGCGACGAGAAGCGCGCCGCGCCGGTCGATGGCCACACCGACCGGCCGGCCGTAGGCATCGCCTTCCGCGCTGAGGAATCCGGAAAGCACTTCCAGCGGTGGGCCTGAGGGCTTGCCGTCACGGAAGGGAATGAATACCACGTTATAGCCGCTCGGCGGACGACGGTTCCATGAGCCGTGTTGACCGACGAACGCGCCTTCCCCGAAGGGCAGTTTTGCGTTGTCCGAGAAAACCAGTCCCAGCGGAGCCACGTGATTGCCCAGCGCGTAGTCCGGCTTGATCGCCTGCGCCACCAGATCCGGCCGCGGCGGCTTGGGACGCGAATCCACGATCGCGCCCCAGTAGCTATAAGGCCAGCCGTAGAAACCGCCGGACTGCACCGAGGTGAGGTAGTCCGGCACCAGATCGCTGCCGAGCTCGTCGCGCTCGTTGACCACGGTCCAGAGGATTCCGCTTGTCGGCTCGAACCCCATGCCGTTCGGATTGCGCAGGCCGGTGGCGAAGATGCGATGGCCGCCGCTCTTGCGGTCGATCTCCCAGATCGCCGCTCGTCCCGGCCTCTTCCTCCATGCCGTACTCGGCGACGTTGCTGTTCGAGCCGATGGTGACGTAGAGCTTGGTGCCTTCGCGATTGGCGGTGATGTTCTTGGTCCAGTGATGGTTGCGCGGGCCCGCCGGGCAGGTCGACCAGCTTCTCGCCTTTGGCGGTAATGCGCGTCTGGCCGGTCTGGTAAGGGAAAGCGCACCACGGCGTCGGTGTTCGCGACATAGAAATCATTGCCGACGAGCACCATGCCGAACGGCGAATTGAGTCCTTCAAGGAAGGTGTCGCGCACTTCCGGAACGCCATCGCCGTCGGCGTCGCGCAGCAGCGTGATGCGGTTCGCGCTCGGCACCGCGGAGCCTGCCTTCTTCATGTAGCTGCGACATCACTCGGCCCTTGATGCCCTTGCCCTCCTCCGGCCGCTCGGGCGCCGAGGCCTCGGCGACCAGCACGTCGCCGTTCGGCAGCACATACACCCAGCGCGGGTGTTGCAAGCCGGTCGCGAACGCGCTCACCTGGGTGCCGGGCGCGGCCTTGGGCGTGACGCCGGCCGGCCAACCTTTCGCCGGCGCGATCTTCACCGTGGGAATGAGCGTGCTGTTGGGCTCGGGCAGGGTCGGATTGGGCCCGGTGTCGGCGCCCGACGGCAATTTCGACATCTCGCTGCAGGCTGAAAGAACCAGAAGGGCGATCAGGACGGGCAGATGCTGCGGGCGCATGTGAACCTCCAGAGAGAGGTTAGATGCGCCGCGCCCTGCGACGTTCATGGTGTCCGGTGACCATGGAAGCCAGATGCCGCGGATCTGCCGGCATATGATTTCCGCGCCACGCGATATGCAGATCCGGCCTTAGCAGGATCAGGTCGAAGCCGTAGAGGTCTCGCGCGACAGCGTCCGGAATATCGAGCAGCTCGAAGGGCGCTTTCATCGCGCGCGCCAGGGTCTGGGCCGATTCGGTCGAACCCCCTAGCCGCAGCAGCGTGTAGCCGCGACCGATGCGGTCCTGGATCGCCTTGTGGCCGTCGAGCCAGACGTGCGGCAGGCGCGCGCCCGGCCAGGTCGTCGGCTCGTATTTGCGCAGCGGATCTTGCGGCCCGCCAGGCTCGTTGGCGATGAGCGGCGAGTCCTGGTAGCGGTAGCCGAGCTCGGCGCCGATCATCTCGTTCGACTTCGGCTGCTCGACCTTGGCCACGGCCACCAGCTCATCCAGGTTGCGCCACAGGCTGCGCCATTTGCGCCGGCCTTGCGAGGCATAGCGCGAAGCCGCGACGTTGCGCTCGCCGATCTGCCGGCGCTCGCTCTCGTAGGAGGCGAGAAGCTGCGGACCGCCCCAGCCGCGCAGCGTGCCTTCGAGTTTCCATGCAAGGTCGATGGCGTCGCCGACCCCGCTGTTCATGCCCAGGCCGCCGGTCGGGATCATGAGGTGCACCGCGTCACCCGCGAGGAACACGCGGCCGCTGGCGTAGCGATCGGCGAGCAGCAGGTTCTGCTTCCATTCGCCGACGTACAGCATTTCGTACTTCACCGGCACGCCGACGGTCTTCTCGAATTGCGGCGCCATCTCATGGTCCTCGTCAACGGTGGCATGCAGCGTCCAGTGCCGCGTCGAGTCCTGCATGATGAGGAAGGTCGAGCGCTCGTCGGCCACGTGGTAGTGGCGCCCTTTTCCCGGACCGCCGTTGATGGGAATGCGATCGAACAGCTCGTCGCACCGGTAAAGCGCCTGGCGCAGGCGCAGGATGTCCGCTTCTCCGCTCAGCGCGATGCCGAGCTGGTGGCGCACCGCGCTGCCGCCGCCGTCGCAGCCGACGAGGTATCGCGAGCGGATCGGCCCCGTCGACGTCTGCGTCGTGACCCCGGTTGCATCCTGCGCGAAGGACTCGAATGCGCAGCCGTACTGAACCTGAGCACACTTTCTCCGCCGCCGACTTCAGCAACGGCTCCAGCGTGTATTGCGAGATGAGCTGGTAAGGCTCGAGCGGCATGGTGCCGTCGTTGCACGCATCGATCGCGCGCCGCGCCTCGTTCACCGATGGATACGGCGAATGCATCAGTGGCGGCTGGTCGAGCGCGCGCACGATGAACACATCCATCGGCACGTCCGCCGGCAGACCCGCGGCCCGCACTTCCGCCGCGAGGCCCATGCGGCGGAAGATCTCCATGGTGCGCGCGTTGCAGCGCTCCATCTTCGGCAGGAACTGCGGCTCGGGCTTGCGCTCGATCAGCGTGCAGCGCACGTTGCGCCGGCCGAGCTCGACGGCGAGCACCAGCCCCACCGGTCCCGCGCCGACGATCAAGACTTCGGTATCGATCGGCTCATTATAATCAGCGCGTGAGAGCGATCATCGTCGCGCTCGCCCTGGCCTGCACGGTCGCCCACGCGCAGGAATTTCCGGCGCGCACCGTCCACCTCGTCGTTCCCTATACGCCGGGGACCGGTCGCCGACATCCTTTCGCGCGCACTCGCTCCGAAGCTCAGCGAGCGCTGGAAGGTCGCGGTGGTGACCGAGAACAAGCCGGGCGCGACCGGCAACATCGGCGCGGAGTTCGTCGCCAAGGCGCCGACCGACGGCACTACCTTGCTCGTCGCGGCGACCTCGTTCGCGACCAATCCGGCGCTCAATGCCGCCCCTTACGACCCGGCGTGAAGAGCTTCGCGCCGGTGATCGTCGCCGCCACCAGCGCGACTGGCGTGCTGGTGAATCCGCAGGTTCCCGCGCAATCGATGCGCGAGCTGATCGAAACGAGCGCGGCGAAAACCGGAAGAGTGTGGGGGATGGCACGGCGCGGCGCCAGCCGGGGAAGCTGCATTACGGCTCGCCGGGCAACGGCGGCGTGCAGCATCTCGCGATGGAGCTGATCAAGATCGAGGCCGGCATCGATCTCGTGCACGTGCCGTACAAGGGCCTGGGCGGCATGCTGAACGACCTGGTCGGCGGCCACGTGCAGGCCGGCGTCTCGGCGCTGCAATCGGCGGCGTCGCACGTGCAGTCCGGCCGGCTGCGCATGCTGGCGGTGATGAGCGCCGAGCGCTCGGCAGCCTTTCCCGAGGTGCCGACGATGCGCGAGCAAGGACTGCCGCAGCTGGAGGTCGAGACCTGGTACGGCGTGTTCGCCCCCGCGGGCACCCCCGCCGCCGCGATTTCGAAACTGAACGCCGATTGCGACGCATTGCTGCAGGATGCGCAGATGCGCGAATTCCTGGCAAGCAGGCCGGCGCGGAGCTGGCCGCGCTGCGACATCTCGCGCGCGATGACTGCGCGCAGCGCCCGCGCGCGCCGGCGATCGCCTGGCGAAGCTCGTCCGGCACGAGCTCGCGCGCTGGACGCGCGTGGTCAAGCTCGCGGGCATCAAGGCGGATTGATGGAACACTCCGCAGCTCGAAGACCTGGTCGCCGCGAACCGCATCCTCGCCGAGCACGGCGTGATCGACGCCTACGGCCACGTCAGCCTGCGCTCACCCGACAATCCGAAGCGCTTCTTTCTGGCGCGCGCCATCGCTCCCGAGACGGTGCAGATCGAAGACATTCTCGAATACGACCTCGACAGCAATCCGCTCGAGCCGAAGGGACAGCAGTCGGTGAACGAGCGCTTCATCCACAGCGAGATCTATCGCGCGCGGCCCGATGTGATGTCGGTGGTGCATAACCATTCGCCATCGGTGGTGCCCTTCAGCGTGACCGGCGTGAAGATGCGCGCCCTCTTCCACATGGCTTCCTTCATCGGCGACGGCTTGCCGAATTTCGAAATCCGCAAAGTGAAGAAGGGGTCCGATCTGCTCGTGCGTGATCCGAAGCTGGGCGCAGCGCTGGCCAAGACCTTGGGTAAGAGCGCCGCGGCGCTGATGCGCGGTCACGGCTCGGTCACCGTCGGCGAGAACCTGCAGCGCGCCGTGGGCCGAAGCGTCTATCTGGAAATGAGCGCCATCATGCAGATGCAGGCGCTGCTGCTGTCGAAGAAGATCACCTACTTCGACGCGGCCGAAGTGAAGGCGTCCGCGCCGGTGCAGGACTACAAGCGCGCCTGGCCGCTCTGGCGCGAGAAGGCGCTCGCGAAGGCGAAGGCGGACCGCGCATGAGCCATTGCTGCTGCCCCTCGACAAGGGGGGCGCGAGTGAAACGAGCGGGGGGTTTTGCTTTTCGCAAAAACCAACCCCCCGCTCGGCGAACCGGAACTGCGGCTCACGAACCCGCCTTATCAGGGAGTCAGCGGAGGTTGCCCGATGAGCGAGCTCTGGGCGCTGACGGCCACCGAGCTGCTCGAAGGCTTCCGCAAGAAAACGCTGTCGCCGGTCGAGGTCACCCAGGCGGTGCTCGCCCGCATAGAGCAGCTCAATCCGAAGCTGAATGCCTTCTGCCTGGTTTCCGAAACCGCGTTGGAAGACGCAAAGGCGTCCGAAGCGCGCTGGACCGCAGGGCAGCCGAGAGGGCTCCTCGACGGCGTCCCGGTCTCCATCAAGGACATCATCCTCACGAAAGGCTGGCCGACGCTGCGCGGCTCCAAGACCATCGATGCCAAGGGACCGTGGAACGACGACGCGCCGGCGACGGCGCGGCTGCGCGAGCACGGGGCGGTGCTGCTCGGCAAGACCACCACGCCCGAGTTCGGCTGGAAGGGCGTGACCGACAGCCCGCTCACCGGCATCACGCGCAATCCGTGGAACCCGGCGAAGACGCCGGGCGGCTCTTCCGGCGGCGCGGCGGCGGCGGTGGCTTCCGGCATGGGACCGCTCGCGGTCGGCACCGACGGCGGCGGCTCGATCCGCATCCCCTGCTCGTTCACCGGCCTCTTCGGCATCAAGCCGTCGTTCGGCCGCGTTCCGGCCTGGCCGCTGTCGCCGTTCGGCACCGTGGCGCACGTCGGCCCGATGACGCGCAGCGTGACGGACGCGGCGCTGATGCTGAACGTGCTCGCACAGCCCGATGCGCGCGACTGGCACGCGCTGCCCTACGACGCGCGCGACTGGCGCATGGGCCTCGACGGCGGCGTGGCGGACCTGCGCATCGCGTACTCGCCGGATCTGGGCTACGCCAAGGTCGATCCGGAAGTGCGCCAGATCGTCGACGACGCGGTCAAGGTGTTCATCGACCTCGGCGCGAAAGTCGAGCAGAAGAATCCCGGCTTCACCGACCCGGCGCCGGTCTTCACCACGCACTGGTTCTCCGGCGCCGCGTTCCTCATGAAAGGCGTCAAGAACCAGAAGCTGGTCGATCCCGGGCTGCGCGAGGTGGCGGCGCAGGGCGAGAAGATCACCGCCGACCAGCTGCTCGACGCGCAGATGAAGCGCGGCGCGCTCGGCGTGCACATGAACCTCTTCCACCGCGAATACGACCTGCTGCTCACACCGACGCTGTCGATCGCGGCGTTCGACGCCGGCAAGGAAGTGGCGGACAAGATGCTGCAGGAGCGCTGGACCGACTGGACGCCCTTCAGCTTCCCGTTCAACCTCACCCAGCAGCCGGCGGCGTCGATTCCGTGCGGGCTAACGAAGGCCGGCCTGCCGGTCGGGTTGCACATCGTCGGGCCGCGCTATGCCGATGCGCTGGTGCTACGGGCTGCGCGGGCGTTCGAAACCGCAAGACCTCTGCAGTTTCCTAAACTCTCGTGAGCTCCAGCGCCCAGGTCGAGATCAGCTTGTCTTCCTCCAGCATCGCGCCGCGCACGCTGTAGCGCCGCGCGTCGCGCTGCTGGATGCACTCGAAGCCGCGGTAGCGCGAGGTCGGGCTGGTATAGGAGGAAAGAATTGCGTCTCCGGTGATGACGAAGCGCCCGCGCAGCGCGCCGAGCACCGGGTTGTTCGAGCTCCAGTGGGTCGAGGCCGCGCCGGGCGAGAAGGGCTCGATCTGGTAGCGGTTGTGGGTGACGCGCAGCGGGTCGCCGCGCAGCCGCAGCGCGGCCTCGAAGTGCCAGCGCCCGGGCTCGTGGCGGATCGAGTTCTCGCCCGAGACCGGCGACACCGCCCCGGCAGCGTCGCGATGCTCGCCTTCGACCTTCCAGGTGCCTTCCTCGAACAGGAAGGTGTGCTGGCACTAGCCGTGCGCCGCCACGCTGTCGCGTGGCGCTTCGCCGCGCTTGTCCATGCTGTAGTCGCGCAGCACCTGGCATACGCGCAGCCGGTAGCCGCTGAACACGCCGCCGCGCCCCTTGGCCTGCGCCTCGCGGTGCTTCTGCAGGTTGCGCCAGCGGCGCACCGACTCCTCGTCGCGCCAGAAGGAAAGCGAGACGAAGCGCGCGGGATCCGAGATGCTCTGGAAGCGCTCGATCGAGACGAAGCCGTCGAATTTCGCCACGTCCTCGCCCAGGCCCTCGGCCAGCTTCTTGTAGTCCGTGAAGCGCCCGTCGGCCGGCGTGAACTCGAAAATCACCGCAATCATGCCTGCCCTCCTTTCCCGGGAATCATGCGCTACGCGGCAGAAATTAGGCAACCGCTGCGGCAAACGCGGTTAAATGTCGGGCGTGAAACCCAACCTCGGCCGCATTTTCATCAGCGGGCTGCTCACCGTCATCCCCGCCGTCGCCACGCTCTATCTGCTGGCCTGGCTGATCGGCGCGATCGACCGCACGTTCGGCAAGCCGCTGCGCTGGCTGATCCCCGACGAGGCCTACCTTGCCGGCATGGGGATCGTCGTCGCGGTCATCCTCGTGTTCGCCATCGGCGTGCTGATGCACGGCGTGCTGTTCAGGCGGCTTTTCCGCATGGCGGAGCGCGCCATGCTGTCCGTGCCGGTGGTGCGCTCGATCTACGGCGCGGTGAAGGACATGATCGGCCTGCTGGGCGACGAGAAGGGTCCCGCGCTGCAGGTGGTCTCGCTCACGCTGCCGGGAAGCGACTGGCGGGTGCTCGGCTTCGTCACGCGCAGCGATTTCGCCGACCTGCCGGCCGGCGTCGGCGGCACCGCGGACGTCGCGGTGTACCTGCCGATGAGCTACGGCATCGGCGGCTACACCGTGATCGTGCCGCGCCAGTCGATCACGCCGATCGACATGTCGCGCGAAGCCGCGATGAAATTTCTCCTCACCGCGGGGCTCAAGACTGCGCCGGGCGCCGACCCTGGTAAGCCGCCCGCAGCAGCTCCAGCACCGGTGCGTACTCGACCGTCCTAGGATTCGGGTACGGCGCCTCGGTGGCGATGCGCGCCGCGCGCTCGAGGTCGGCTTCTTTCATGCCCAGATCGGCAAGGCGCATCGGCAGTCCGAGTGCGCTTTCCAGGTCGAATATCCCGTTGGGAGCGTAACCGCTGCCAATCGCGCGCTCCACGCGCGTCATTGCCTCGCGCGCGCCCTCGTAGTTGTAGCGCATGGCGTGCGGCAGCACGATGGAATGAGTTTCGGCATGCGGCAGGTTGAAGCTGCCGCCGAGCACGTGACAGAGCTTGTGATGCAGCGCCATGCCCGGCCGAGCCGAGCGCGACGCCGCAGAGCCAGGCGCCGTAAAGCGCTGCCGTCCTGGCTTCGAGATTCTGTTGCGATTCTTCAAGATGGCAAGGCAAGGCTTCAGCGAGCGCTCGAATCCCCTCCTCCGCCATCAGCGAGAGCACCGGATTCGCGTCCTGCGCATAGAGCGCTTCGACCGAATGCGCGATGGCGTTCATGCCGCTCGCCGCGGAAAGCGCCGGCGGCAGGCTGAGCGTGAGGCTGGGGTCGTAGATCACGGCTTTCGGCAGCACGCGCACGTCGCGCCCGGTCTTCTTGGCGCCGCGCTCGGTGAGGCCGTAGATCGGCGTCATCTCCGAGCCGGCATAGGTCGTCGGCACCGCGAGGATCGGCAGGAGGGAAGTGAGCGCGATCGCCTTGCCCAGGCCGGTGGTGGAGCCGCCACCGACCGTTACGCAGCAATCGGCGCCCAGCTCGCGCGCCACGCGGCGCGCGTCCTCGGCGATCTCGAGCGGCACGTGCATCGCCGCCTTGTCGTAGGTGCCCGCCGCGCGGCTGCCGAGCGCCTTCGCGACTTCGCTCGCGGACGCGGCCTGCTCGGGCGTGGACAGCACCAGCGCGCGCTTGGCGCCGAGGCGCTCGAGCTCCGACGGAAGCTGGGACAGCGAGCCCGCGCCGAATACGACCCGCATCGGCAACCCGGTATAGACGAATTTCAAAAGCGTTCCACCCACGGGCGCAATTCGACTTCCCAGCGTCCATGCGCTGCGGTGCTGGCGATAGACGTGAAGATAGGTCTTGCGCGATTTCGTCTGGATCGAGCTTGGCGTCGCCCGCATCCTTGCCGATGCCGCCGTCGATGACGAAATGCGCGACATGGATGCCTTTCGGCGCGAGCTCGCGCGCCATGCTCTGCGCGAGGCCGCGCAGCGCGAACTTGCCCATCGCGAACGGCGCGGAGTTGGCGTAGCCCTTGACGCTCGCCGAGGCGCCGGTGAAGAAAATCGCGCCCGCGCCGCGCGGCAGCATGCGCTTCGCGGCGGCCTGGGCGACCAGGAAGCCGGCGTACGCCGAAATCGAAAGCGTTTTTTCGACTTCCTTCGGATCGAGCTCCGCGAATGGGCCGCGCGTGCGATAGCTGGCGTTGTAGACCACGAGGTCGGGCACGCCCCATTTACCCTCGACCGCGTCGAACGCGGCCTCGACCTGCGCGAGATCGGTGGCATCGCAGCGCAGCGCCAGGCCTTTGGTTTCGAGCTTGTCCGGATTGCGCGCGGCAAGCGCGACCTTGAAGCCTTCGCGCTCGAGCAGCCGGGCGAGCGAAGCGCTCAGCCCGCGCCCGGCGCCGACGATCAGCGCGCTTTCATTCATTCGAAGTTATTACCGCAGTTTGCGGCTAAGGGCGGCGCGCCATTGCTCGACCGGCTGGAAATCCGGCAGCTTGCGCGCTTCCGCCTCGGCCCACTTCCACAGCTCGGCATCGGAGAGCTTCATGTCCATCGGCACGCGCACCGGCTGCTGCACATACCATGGCGTGTCGACGAAGAGCTCGATGCGGTTGCCCTCGGGATCGGGGAAGTACACCGAGAGCGCGTTGCCGTGCGAAACGGGCGCGAGCTCGCGCACGCCCTCTTTCTCCAGGCGCCGGTGCATCTCGCGCAAGCCGGCAAAGTCCGCCATGCGGAACGAGATCTGGTTGATCGGGTTGAAGCCGCCGCCTTGCGGCCGGCCGCTGGCCATGACGATCTGATGGTGCTCGCGAGGGTCGCGGCTGAGGAACACCAGGTTCACACGCCCCCTCGGTGTTTCGAGCTCGCCGCGATCCGTTACGGTAAAACCCATCACGCGTGTGTAAAAATCCTCCATCCGCGCCGTGTCGGTCACGTACAGGCCCATGTGGCTGAAGGCGAACGGCGGCACATCGCTCATGAAAAGCATCCTAATCCTTCTCGCCGGGCTCGGCAGCGCCGCTTGCGCGCCGATCGGCGATTCGAGCCTGCCGATCGCCACCGAGCTGCTGCCGGCGCCGCAGCCGTCGGCGACGCGCACGCTGGTCATCGTGCTTCCGGGCCGCGCGGACGATGGCCTGGGCGACAACGAGCGCGGCATGGCCAAGGCGATCCACGAGGCCTGGCCCGGCGCCGACGTGCTGCTCACGAGCGCAACCTACGCCTACTATCGCGACGGCAAAGTGG
This sequence comes from uncultured beta proteobacterium, assembly GCA_963810475.1. Lineage (GTDB taxonomy): Bacteria > Pseudomonadota > Gammaproteobacteria > Burkholderiales > SG8-39 > SCGC-AG-212-J23. The sequence continues at coordinate 49,710 of CAWENY010000018.1, forward strand.
TCGAGCGCCTGCACGACGACGTCGTGGCGCCCGCGCTGCGCGCCGGCTACCGCCGCGTCTGGCTGGCGGGCGCCTCGATGGGCGGCATGGGCGCGATGCTCTATGAGCGCGCGCATCCCGGGACCGTCGCCGGCATGGTGCTGTTCGCGCCATTCCTCGGCGACAAGCCGTTGCTCGAGGAGATCCGCCGCGCGGGCGGCGTAAGTCAATGGGAACCGGGGCCGCTGCCGGCCGAGGTCGACACCCGGAACTATCAACGGCAGGTTTGGAAGCACATTCGCGAACAGTCCACCCTGGCCAGCCGCGTATGGCTCGCCTGCGGCAGCGATGACTACCTGCTGAGCGGCGCGCGCCTCCTGGCGACCACGCTGCCCGAGGGGCGCTTCATCGAAATGCCCGGCAGCCACGACTGGCGCACGTGGAGCCGGATCGGCAAAACCGTTTTCTCTCAAATCCGCACCCAGGAGCCCGACACCCTATGAAACTCGCGACATTCAAGACCGCGCAAGGCGAAAGCTACGGCGCGGTGACCGGCAAAGGCATCGTCGATTTGCGGCGCTTCCTGGGCAACCAGTATCCCGATCTCAAATCGCTCATCGCCGCCGACGCGCTCGATCAGGCGAAGAAACATCTCACCGAGACGCCGGACTACAAGACCTCCGACATCACCTGGCTGCCGGTGATTCCCAACCCGGACAAGATCGTCTGCGTCGGGCTCAACTACCAGGAGCACGTGGTCGAGACCGGCCGCGACAACACCGAGCAGCCGGCGATCTTCCTGCGCCTGCCCGAATCGCAGGTCGGCCACCTGCAGCCGATCGTGCGCCCGCGCGAGTCCACGCACATGGATTTCGAAGCCGAGATCGCGGTCATCATCGGCAAGCCCGGGCGGCGCATCTCGCAGAAGGATGCGTGGCAGCACATCGCCGGCTACAGCTGCTACAACGACGGCTCGGTGCGCGACTGGCAGCGCCACACCATCCAGTGGACCGCGGGCAAGAACTTCGCGCGCACCGGCGGCTTCGGCCCGTGGATGGTGACCGCCGACGAGATCCCGCCGAACACCAAGATGACGCTTTCCTGCCGGCTGAACGGCGAGCGCATGCAGCACGCCACCACCGAGCAGATGATCTTCAAGATTCCGAAGATCATCGAGTACGTCTCGACCTGGACCACGCTGGTACCGGGCGACGTGCTGGTGACCGGCACGCCGGGCGGCGTCGGCGCGCGCCGCACTCCGCCGATCTGGATGAAGCCCGGCGACAAGGTCGAGATCGAGATCGACAAGGTCGGCGTGCTCGAGAACAGCATCGCCGACGGATGAGGCTCCTCGCTTTTTTTGCAGTACTGGTTTTTGCTTCAACTGCAAATGCACAGTCGTATCCCGACCGCCCCGTCCGCCTGATCGTCGGCTTCCCGCCCGGGGGCAGCTCCGACACGGTGGCGCGCGTGGTCGGTCAATCCCTCTCGCCACTGCTCGGCCAGCCCGTCGTGGTGGAGAACAAGCCGGGCGCGGGCGGCGTGATCGGCTCGGATCTCGTGGCCAAGGCTGCGCCCGACGGCTACACCCTGCTCCTCGCCACGGCCGGCCATTCCACCGCGGCGGCGATGATGGCCAAGCTGCCGTTCGACGCGGTGCGCGACTTCGCGTGGATCACCACCGTGACCACGTACCCGTTCGTGATCGCCACCGCCGCCGAATCACCGATCCGCAGCCTGGAGGACATGATCGCGCGCGCGAAGGCGGCGCCGGGCAAGCTGAGCTACTCGTCGGCCGGCGTCGGCACCAGCCACCATCTGCTCGGCGAGTGGCTCGCCGCCGAAGCGGGCATCGAGATGCTGCACGTGCCGTTCAAGGGCGGCACCTCGCCGGTCACCGAGGTCGTCGCCGGCCGCGTCGACGTGATGTTCGAGACCATGACCCTCGTCCTGCCGCACATCAAGTCCGGCAGGCTGCGCGCGCTCGCGGTTACTTCGCCGGAGCCGAAGGACTACCTGAAGGACGTACCGCCGGTGGCGAAGACCGTGCCGGGCGTCGTGTTCCAGTCCTGGCTCGGCATCGCCGCGCCCGCCGGCACCCCGCCCGCGATCGTCGACCGGCTCAACCGCGAGCTGCGCAAAGTGCTCGACGAACCCGAAGTGCAGAAGCGCCTCGCCGCGCTCGGCGGCGGCTCCGCGCCCACCACCCCCGACCTGATGCGCGCGCAGGTGCAGACCGAGGTCGAGCGCTGGAAAAAACTGGTCGAGTCGCGGAAGATCGAACGGCAGTAATTCGGGGTCAGGGTCGCAACTCGTTTTTGCGTACGCGAAAACGAGTTGCGACCCTGACCCCGAATTAGTCTACGCACGACCCGCCCACGATCTTCCCGCCGTCGACGTGGGTGAAGCAGCCGAAAGTCGTCTTCACCGGAGTGCATTCACCGGTCGCTTCCGCGCCGATGCGCGGCGCGCTGTTCGTCACGCAGAGGTGCTCGCAGTCCGAGCGGTTGCGGCATGGCTTGCCGGCATCCTTCGTGCGCTCGGCGCAGCTGTAGATGCCGCACAGGTGGTCGTGCACGCCGAAGCGCGACCACTGGCCGCCGGCGGCGCGGCATTCCGCCTCCTTCGCTTGCTGCTCTTGCGGGTTCGCCGGCGGGCAGTTCTGCGCCTGTGCGCTCGCACTTACCAGGAGCGCGAGAAGAAACCTCATTCCGCTTCGAGCACCACCTTCAGTCGCGTGCCCTTCACCACGATGCCGCCGCGCGCGCCGGGCGTGACGCTGCCGTAGCGCGGCGCGAAGACCTCCGGCAGCGGTCGCGCCTCCGGCGGCGCGAGCCACATGCGCAGCAGGTGGCGGTGGCGCTCGGGCTCGGGCCAGTTCTCGAAGTCGCTGCGCGAGTGCAGGATCTGGTGGTTGTGCAGCAGCTGGATGTCGCCCGGCCGGAAGTCCATCGCCAGGTGGATCGCCGGGTCGTTGCAGAGCTCGTCCATCAGATCCATGGCCTCGACCTGCGCGCGCGTGAGCCGGCGCGCCTCGGGAAAAAGCTTCTGCGCCGACTCGATGTACTGGCGCACGTAGATGCACGACAGGCGCCCGGCGTGCCAGTGATAGATCGGGATGTCGAACCAGGGCTTCATGCCCTCCGGCACCTCGCCGCGCCGATCGGTCGGAAACGGCTCGAACAGCGCCGGCATCAGGTCCGGGCGGCGGCGCAGGATTTCGTTGTAGACGGTCATCGAGCTCGCGATATAGCTTTCGCCGCCCGCCTTCGCCGGCTGCAGGCAAAGCAGCCCGACGATGTCGACCGAGTCCGTGTGGTACTCGAGCTTGCGGTTGGTCTGGTAATAGCGCACGTGCGGATCGCGGATGTCGAGCCCGAGGTCCTTGACGTGGCCGAGGAGATGGCCCTTGGCGTTCTGCGAGCAGAACCGTCCGAGCCAGGCGCCGATGCCGAGGTAGGCGAGCGCCTGCCGCTCGCGGCTCCAGCTTTGCACCGGCAGGCCGCGCAGCAGGATGAAGCCGCGTCCCTCGAGGAGCTCTTGCAGGATCGCGCGCAGTGCCGGACCGAGCGTGGGCAGCGGAAAAGTTGGCCGGCGAAAGCGCCGCCGGGTCGCCTCGGTAGGCGTCCACCGCGGCCTCGATCTCGGCAATCTCCGCCGCGCTGAATTCGCGCTGCCAGCCAGCGACGTTCTTGCCCCGCCAAGCCGCGGGGCCGGCAACCGGGTCATAATGCATGCGAGGGGAGATTACCGTGAAACGACTGATCGCCATCGCCTTGCTGTCCGCGTCCGCCGCGTTCGCGCAGGGCTATCCGTCCAAGCCGATCACCTTCGTGATCCCGTTCGCCGCCGGCGGCGACTCCGACCTCTCCGGCCGCAACGTCGCCGCGCACGCGTCGAAATACTTGAATAACACGCCGATCGTCGCCGTGAACCGCACCGGCGCGTCCGGCGCCATCGGCGCCATGGCGGTGCGAAACGCCGCGCCCGACGGCTACACGCTGCTGGTGGGGCGCATCGCCACGCACGCCATCCTTCCCGCGCTCGACGCCAAGCTGCCGTACAAATGGAACGAGTTCACCATGCTGTCGCTGATCGAGCTGAACCCGTACCTGTGCTTCGTCAAGTCGGATTCGCCCTACCGGAATGCCGCGGATCTGGTGGCCGAGATCCGGCGCAGCCCGGGCAAGCTCAATTTCGCCACCGCGGGCGCGGGAACCAGCCAGAACATGGCGTCGCAGTACCTGATGACCCTCGCCGGCCTGACCAAGGACCACGCCGTGGGCATCCATTACAAGGGCGGGGGTGAGGTGACCACGGCGGTGCTCGGCGGCCAGGTGCAGTTCGCCTGCAACAACGCGCCGACAGTGATTCCGCAGGTGAAGGCCGGCACGCTGCGCGCGCTGTTCACGACGCCGACGCGGCTCGCCGAGCTGCCCGACGTGCCGAGCGCCGCGGAGACCGGCTATCCGGACATGAACAAGATCGTCGGCTGGACCGCGCTCATGGGACCGCCCGGACTGCCGAAGGACGTGGTCGACAAATGGGTCGAAGTCTTTGCGCGCCTCGCCGCCGATGCCGAATGGCAGCAGGGCAACGCGCGCCTCGGCGGAATTGCCGCCATCCGCTCGCCGGCGGAAACCGAGAAGTTCGTGCGCGAGCAGTACGAGCTCTACGACAAGCTGGTCACCACGCTAGGCATCCGTCAGTAGCGCGGCGCGGCCGCCCGCTCGATCATCACGTTGACCAGCCCCGGCTTGCCGGCCGCGGCGAAACGCTGCAACGCGACCGCCAGTCCCTCCGCCGTCGACACATCTGCGCCCTGCGCACCCAGCGCGCTGGCGACCGAGCCATATTGGGTCGGCAACAGGTCGAGACCGTGCGCGCGCGCCGCGCCATAGGCCCGCAGCTGAATCTGGTGCTCGGCGTTCCAGCATGCGTCGTTGCCCACGACCGCCACGTAGCCGATACCGTAGCGCACCGCGGTGTCGAGCTCCGACAGGTGAAAGCCCAGCGTGCCGTCGCCGAGCAGCGCAACCACGGGCGCATCCGGGAACGCGAGCTTCGCGGCGGCAGCGAACGGCAGTGCAGAGCCGATCGAGCCCGCCACGCCGTTGATGACGCGGCGCGGCGCGCGCAGGCAAGCCTGCGCCCACTGGCCGAACTCGCCGCCGTCGGCGACGAACACGGCGTCGCGCGCATCGAGCAGCTTCTGCACTTCGCGGCACACTTCCACCGGATGAAGCGGAGCGCCGGCAGCCGAGCGAAGGGACGCCCATTCCGCCGGCCGGTAGCGCAAAGCGGCTTCGACTTCCTGAAACCAGGCGCGCTGCGCCATGCTCGGTTCGGGGAGCACCTGGGCGGGATCCGCGTTGAGAATCCGGCAGTCGGGCGCGAACGCCTTGCCGAACTTCAAGGTGAAGTCGAGCGGCTTGCCGAGGAGCAGCACCACGTCGGCTTTCGCCAGCACCTCCGCGAGCTTGCCCAGGCTCGGATCGTTCACGCCGCGCGGGCTTTCCATGCCGATGACCGGCATACCGCCCATCCGCCGGGCGCGCATCGCCGCCGGGCCGGCGATGACCAGCGGACGCTTGGCGTTCACCAGCTCGGGCGGAATTTTTGCGGTGGTGGGCGTCGGGATCTCCACCTGGCGAACCTGCGCATCGGTGCGCGCATCGAGCACATCGTTCGGCACACTGAGATGCACCGGCCCCTTGCGCGCCTCGCGCAACGCGCGCGCGACGTCGTCGCCGATGGTCTCGGCGGACTGCGCGGTCCACGAAGCCACGGTGAGCGGCGCGGCGAGGTCCGACTGCGGCATTTCCTGGAACGCGCCCTTGCCGAGCTCATCGAGCGGCGCGTGGCCGGAGATCAGCACCATGGGCGATTGCGCGGCGAGTGCGGTATAGAGGGCGCCGAGCGCGTTGGCGTGTCCCGGACCGCCGGTGACGAGTGCGATACCCGGCTCGCCGGTGAGCCGGCCCCAGGCGTCGGCCATATGCACCGCCGCCGCTTCGTGGCGCACGTGGATGAGCGAGAGCTTCGCGTCGAGCGCGGCATCGAACACCGGCATCACATGGTTGCCCGACAGCGTGAACACGTTACGCACGCCGGCGGCGGCGAGCGTGCGCGCGAGGACGTCGGCGCCGCGCAGGCTCATGCCCGCGCCCTGTTGAGCCAAAGCTCGGCGGCGGCAACGTTTGGCACCCAGCACAGCCAGGCGATGACCGCATAGGCAACGGCGAATTCCAGCCCGGCGGCGAACGACGCCGGCACCCACAGCCGGAGCGTGACGGCGGCGAAGGCGAGCGCGAAGTTGCGCACCATCCAGCGTCGATGCGCGGCGATGTCAAGCGCGCGGATCGCGAGGTATGCACGCGCGCCGGTATAGAGCCACGCCAGCGCCAGGCAGCCAAATCCCAGACGCGCCGCCGGGCCGCCGAACGCATGGGCAGCCATGTAGAGCCCGGAGATGCCGCCCACCAGCACGCCGACCCCGAGATAGAGGCGACCGAGCCAGCGGTGCAGGGAGAGGTGCCTGCTGCGAATCCGGGTGGAGAACTGGAATGGCCCCAGCGCCAGCGCCACGGCAGCGGCAAATGCGTGCGTGTAGACGGCGCCGCGCTGCGCCTCGAAGCCCGCGCGCATGTCGGGGTGCACGGCCACGGCAAAGGGAAGAAAGCCGTAGACCACGATGGCGTATCCCGCAACGCCGAGGGAGAGGAACGCCATTAGAGCGAAGGCCGGGTGCATCCCACCCAGCATATAGAATCTGCGCGTGAACAAGCTAGCCGGGTCGGTCTATGAGCAGCTCAAGTCCGACATCTTCGAGTTTCGACTGCTGCCCGGCACGCGCTTCTCCGAGAACGAGATCGCCCGCCGCGCGCGCGTGTCGCGCACGCCGGTGCGCGAGGCGCTGTTTCGCCTGGAGCGCGAGGGCTACCTCGAGGTGCATGCGAAGAGCGGCTGGAGCGTGCGGGCGCTCGATTTCGCGGCCCTGGACCACCTCTACGACGTGCGCTTGATCCTGGAGTGCGAGGCGGTGCGCAAGCTCAGCGCCGGCAATCCGCGCGTCGCGCTCGCCGGGCTGGAGAAAATCTGGCTGGTCGCGCCGCGGCAACGGCTGACCGACGGCGCGCGGGTCGCGCGGCTCGACGAAGAGTTCCACGCCAAGCTGGTCGCGGCCGCCGGCAATCCGGAGCTCGCGCGCCTGCACCAGACGATCACCGAGCGCATCCGCATCGTGCGGCGGCTGGACTTCACCCACCCCGAGCGCGTGATCTACACCTATATCGAGCATGGCCAGATCCTGCGCGCCATCCTCGCGCGCAAGCCGGCGAAGGCCATCGCGCTGCTGCGTGAACACATCGAGGAGAGCAAGTGCGAGGTGCGCAAGATCAGCCTGCACCGGCTGCACCTCGCGCACCTCGATTCGAAGACTACCTAGTCAGCGCTCTTCCTTGGGCCACCCCAGGTTGAGGAGCATCGCCAGCAGGATGCCCATCACGATGCCGTCGGTCACCAGGATGCGCAGTGCCGGCGGCACCACCTCGAAGGCGCCCGGCGGCGCGGCCTGGATGCCGAGTCCCACGGCGAGCGAGGCCGCGACGATGACCGCGTCGCGCCGCGAGGTCAGGTTGCGGCCGATGATGTCGATGCCGACCGAGGCCACCATGCCGAACATGAAGAGCAGCACCCCGCCCAGCACCGCATTCGGCATCAGCGCGATGATCGCGCCGACCTTGGGCACCAGCGCCATGACGATCAGGAAGGCGCCGCCGAAAGCGACCACGAAGCGGCTGCCGACCCCGGTCAGGGAAATCACGCCGATGTTCTGCGAGTACGAGGTGAGCGCCATGCCGCCGAACAGCGCCGACAGGCTCGAGCCGATGCCGTCGTTCGACACCGCGCCGCGGATGCGCCAGCCCTCCTGCGGCACGCCGACGATGCGCGAGACGGCGAGGGTATGGCCGGTGGTCTCCACCGCGGTGGCGAAGAAGCACACCACCACGGTGATCACCGCGATCATGCCGGGCCACTCCAGCCCGCCGTAGGGGAACACCTTCGGCAGCGTCAGCCAGTCGGCCCTGGCCACCGTGCCCATGTCGATCAGGCCGAACATCGCCGCCACCACGTAGCCGATCACCATGGTGATGAACAGCGAAAGCGCGCGCACGAAGCCGGTCGAGAAACGCGTGATCACCAGGATCAGCACGATCATCAGGGTGGCGAGGCCGATGGTCAGCGGCTTGGCGAACGCCGGGGTACCGAACCCGGTGGCGACGTTGATGCCGATCTTCATCAGGCCGGTGCCGATCAGCAGGATGGTGGTGCCGGTGACGATGGGCGGGAAGAAGCGGTGCAGCTTGCCGATCAGCGGGCTCCAGGCGAACTGCACCAGGCCACCGATGATCAGCGCGGTCATCGCCGCCGCCAGGCTGATCTCCTTCGAGATGGCGACGATCGGGCCGATGAAGATGTAGAACACGCCCATCACGATCGGCAGCCGCGGGCCGATGAAGCCCAGCCCGAGCGCCGAGATCATGGTGGCGATGCCGCAGCCGATCATGGTGCCGCTCAGCATGGCGATGCGGGTCTCCTCCGGCAGGTTGAGCAGCCGCGCGACGATCAGCGGGCCGCCGACCATGGCGGTGAACATCACCAGCACGTGCTGGATGCCGAAAAGCGAGGTCTTGAGCGGCCCCGGGTAATCGTTCAGCTCGAGATCGAGCTTGGCGAAACCGCGATCGCTTCCATGCGCTGCCGCTGCGTGGTCACTGATAGGAACTGCGCTCATGCCTTACCCCCCTTGTATGAACTGTCGCCAGCCTCCCAGGCTGGTAATGTCCCGCGCCCCCCGGGTGGCGTGGGTCTCGCACAGAAAGCCCTTCACCTGCTGCCCGTCCTCGAGCGTCACGGTGCCGATGCCGAGCGGCGCCGGAATGCCCTCGACGAAGCTGCCGAACGCGCCGGAGGGCACTTCCCAGACCTCGACGTCGATCGCCGCCCCGGCGTCGGCGCGCACCATCCCCGGCCGCGGCGGCGCGAACGCCATCAGAGCGTACAGCCGGTACTGCGGCGCGGTGCGGCATTTGCGCGCGAGGCGCGCGCCGCGCTCGACGAGCTGGCCGTTGAGCGGCAGGCCCGACATGTGGGCCCCGCACACGGCGACGCGAATCAGATTCTTATCTTCGAAATCCTGCTCGGGTTGCGCTCGCGGAAATGGCAAGCCCGTCGCCCCCATCGTCTTCACCATCGCGCGTTGCGCGACCTCGCCCAGCACGCACAACGCATCGTCGGTGAACGCCGGCGCGGCGAGCGTGACGCCGAAGGGCAAACCGTCGCGCTGGAACCCCGCGGGCACCGCGATCGCCGCGAGATCGAGCAGGTTCATGAAGTTGGTGTAGTAGCCGAGGTTGCTGTTGAGCTGCACCGGGTCGGCCTCGACCTCGGCGATGCGGTAGATGGTCCCCGCGGTCGGCGTCACCAGGAGGTCGATGTCCTTCCAGACCGCCGCGGTCGCGCGCCGCAGCTCCTGCAGGCGGTAGTACGCGGCGAAGGCGTCGATCGCGCTGTGGCGCGTGGCGCCGCCGATGATGGCGCGCGTTACCGGGTGCAGCGCCTCGGGCGCGCGCTCGAAGAACTCGCGGATCGCGACGTAGCGCTCGGCGACCCACGGCCCCTCGTAGAGCAGGCGCGCGGTCTCGAGGAACGGAGCAAAGTCGATGCGCTGCTCCTCGGCGCCAAGTTGCTTGACCTTGCGGAGGAACGAATCGAACAGCCGTGGGGTTTCCCGGTTGCCGAAGAACTTGAGCTGGTCCTCGCGCGGCACGCCGACACGGCAGCCCGCGAAGCTGCGCGGCATGGCGCGCGCCGGCGGCGCCGCAGGGCGCGAGAACGGATCGCGCGCGTCGAAACCGCGGGCCGCGTGCAGCACCTGCGCGGCATTCGCGGCGCTCAGCGCGAAGATCGAGACGCAATCGAGCGAGCGGCACGCCGGCACCACGCCACGGGTGCCGAGCAGGCCGCGCGACGGCTTCAGCCCGGCGAGATTGTTGAATGCCGCCGGCACGCGGCCCGAGCCGGCGGTGTCGGTGCCCAGACTGAAGCTCACCAGCCCCGCGGCCACCGCGACCGCCGAGCCTGAGCTCGAGCCCCCGGGGACGTACTGCGGGTCGAAGGTGTTGCCCGGCACGCCATAGGGCGACCGCACGCCGACCAGGCCGGCGGCGAACTGGTCGAGGTTGGTCTTGCCGACCAGGATCGCGCCGGCGGCGAGCAGCCGCTCGACTACGAAGGCATTCTCCTTTGCAACGTACGAGTAGTCAGGGCAGGCCGCGGTGGTGGGATGCGCGGCCGCGTCGATGTTGTCCTTGATCGCGAACGGGATGCCGTAGAGCGGCAGGCCCTGGGGACCGCGGCGCTCGAGCTCGGCGGCGCGCGCCTGCAGCTCTCGCGCCGGCAGCCGGTGGATCCAGACCCCGTCTTCGCCGCGCCGGGCGATGCGCTCGAGGATCCCGGCTACCGTCTGCGCCGGCCGCAGCGACCCCGCGGCGTAGCGCGCTCCCAGGGTGGCAAGATCGAGGGGGTCGTTCGCTTGCAGCACCGCGAAAGCATACTCTAGTATACAAGCCTGTGTACATGCACAAGGTAGTCGCCAACCTGTATCGCGACTCGGTGTCGCTGATGCAGCTGTCTGCGGCGCTCGCGAAGATGCCCGGCGTCGAGCAGGCCTCCGCGATCATGGCGACGCCGGCCAACCTGGATCTGCTGCGCGAAGCCGGATTGATGAACGGCGAGCTTGCCGCGAGCCCCAACGACCTGCTGGTCGCGGTGCGCGGCAAGTCGGCCGCGCCGCTGCAAGCCGCGCTCGCCGCCGCGGTCGCGGCGCTGGACAAGCCGCCCGAGCGCGTCGCCGGCGGCGGCCCGGCGCAACAGCTGCCGCGCAGCCTGCAGATGGGTCTCGCGCAGGCGCCGCAGGCCAACCTGGCGCTGATCTCGGTGCCCGGCGAATACGCCGCCGCGGAAGCGATGAAGGCGCTGCGCCTGGGGCTCAACGTGATGCTGTTCAGCGATAACGTCTCGCTCGACGATGAAGCGGCGCTGAAGAAGTTTGCGCGCGAGCGCAAGCTCCTCGTGATGGGGCCCGATTGCGGCACGGCGATCGTCGACGGCATTCCGCTGGGCTTCGCCAACGCGGTTCGGCGCGGCGCCATCGGCGTGGTGGGCGCCTCGGGCACCGGCACGCAGCAGGTCACCAGCCTGGTGCATCGGCTGGGCGCCGGGATCTCGCACGCCATCGGCACCGGCGGCCACGACCTGCATCGCGACGTCGGCGGCATCACCATGCTGCAGGGCCTGGAGCGACTCGCGCGCGACCCGCAGACCAAGGCGATCGTGCTGATCTCGAAGCCGCCGGCGCCCGAAGTCGCCCAGGCCGTCCTCGACGCCGCGCGGCGCGCCGGCAAGCCGGTGGTGGTGAACTTCGTCGGCTCCTCATTGCAGTTGAAGGACAAGAATCTTTTTTCCGTGAAAACCCTCGAGGAAGCCGCGCGCGCGGCCGTGGCGCTCGCCGCCGGCAAGCGCCCTCCGCGCTCTGTTGCCTTTAACAAGACCATTCCGCGAATAAGCTTCAAGAAGAGCCAAAGATTCATCCGCGGCCTCTACAGCGGCGGCACCTTCTGCTACGAAGCCACCGCCCTCCTCGGCAACGCCTGGTCCAACACGCCGATCGATGCGGCGAGGAAGCTGGCGGATCCCTGGAAGTCGAAGGAGCACTCGCTCGTCGACCTGGGCGACGACGTCTTCACCCGCGGCCGGCCGCACCCGATGATCGACCATCGCCTGCGCAACGAGCGCCTGCTCGAGGAGGCGGCAGATCCCGCCGTGGCCGTGATCCTGTTCGACGTGGTGCTGGGCTACGGCTCGCACCCCGACCCGGCGGCCGAGATGCTCCCCGCCCTGCGCAAGGCGCGCAAGCGCCCCGTCGCGCTCGTCGCCTCGGTCTGCGGCACCGACGAGGATCCGCAGGGCCTCGCGCGGCAGGAAGCGGCGCTGCGCGAGGCCGGCGTTCTGCTTGCGGACAGCAACGCGCGCGCCGTGATGCTCGCTTCAGCGCTGGTCAAGAACCGATGAATTCCCTCTTCGGCCAGCCGCTGTCGGTGCTCAATGTCGGCCTGGCTTCATTCGCCGACGCCATCGCGCAGCGCGGCGGCGCCGCCACGCACGGTGACCTGGTCGCCGCCGGCCAACGGCGACGCCAAGGCCGGGGCCGCGCTCGCGCGGCTGGTCAACCATCCCAAGGTCGAGGCGGCGAATTCCCAGGCGGCGGAGCGCTACCTCGCCGCACAGCCCAGGATCGCGGGCATCGGCGTGGCGCGCGAAGCGCTGCCCGGCATGGGCGAGCGCATGATCCTCCACGCCGGACCGCCGATCGCCTGGGAGCGCATGTGCGGCCCGATGAAAGGCGCCATCGTCGGCGCCATCGTCTACGAAGGCTGGGCCACCGATGCACAGCGGGCCGAGGCCATGGCGCGCTCGGGGGAAATCGCCTTCGCTCCCTGCCATCACCACGCCGCGGTCGGGCCGATGGCCGGCATCATCAGCCCGTCGATGCCGGTGTGGATGGTGGAGGACCCGGTGCACGGCAATCGCACCTACAGCAACCTCAACGAGGGGCTGGGCAAGGTGCTGCGCTTCGGTGCCAACGGCGCGGAGGTCATCGAGCGCCTGAAGTGGATGGAAAAGACGCTGGCGCCGACCCTGCAAGCCGCTTTCGATCTTTTAAAAGGTCTAGAGATAAAACCTCTCATGGCCCAGGCGCTGCACATGGGCGACGAGGTGCACAACCGCAACGTCGCCGCCTCCTCGCTGCTGATCAAGCGCCTGGTGCCGGCGCTGCTCAAGTCCGGCGCGCCGGCGGCCGACGTCGCCGCGACCATCGAGTTCATCGGCGGCAACGATCACTTCTTCCTCAACATCTCGATGGCGGCCTGCAAGGCGATGCTCGACGCGGCGCAAGGCGTGCCGGGCAGCAGCATGGTCACGGTGATGGCGCGCAACGGCGTCGAGTTCGGCATCCGCCTGAGCGGGACCGGCGATCGGTGGTTCACGGCGCCCGCGCCAGTGGTGAATGGCCTTTACTTTCCAAACCAATCCATCAAAAACGCAGCCCCGGATCTGGGCGACAGCGCCATTACGGAGACCGCCGGCGTCGGCGGCTTCGCCATGGCGGCGGCGCCGGCCATCGTCAAGTTCGTCGGCGGCTCATCGCAGGACGCGCTCGCCAATACGCTCGCCATGACGCACATCACGCTCAGGCGCAACGGCGCCTTCACGCTGCCGGCGCTCGACTTCGCCGGCACCCCGGCATGCATCGACGCGCGCCGCGTGGTCGACACCGGCATCCTGCCGGTGATCAACACCGGCATCGCCCACAAGGAGGCCGGCGTCGGGCAGATCGGCGCCGGCGTGACGCACGCGCCGCTCGCCTGCTTCACGCAGGCGCTGCTGGCGCTTTCCGCATCCCCCGAGGTGCAATGAAAAGCATGGGGCTCGCCGTCCTCGCGATCGGCGGCAATGCCCTCATCCGCGACCGCGCGCACGAATCGATCCCCGACCAGTACGCGATGGTGTGCAGCCTCGCGGAGGACGTCGCCAGCATGCTGGAAGGCGGCTGGAACGTCGTCATCACGCACGGCAACGGCCCGCAGGTGGGCTTCATCCTGCGCCGCTCCGAGATCGCGATCGCCGAGGTCCCTCCGGTGCCGATGGATTACGCCGGCGCCGACATCCAGGGCGCGGTGGGCTACATGTTCGTCAAGGCGCTGCGCAACGCGTTCCGCCGCCGCCACCTGCGGCGCGAGGCGATCGCGGTGGTCACCCAGACCATCGTCGATCGCAACGACCCGGCGTTCGCCAATCCGCTCAAGCCGATCGGCTCGCACATGGAGGAAGCCCGCGCCAAGAGCCTTGCCGCCAAGTATCGCTGGACCGTGCGCGAGGACGCGGGGCGCGGCTGGCGGCGCGTCGTGCCCTCGCCCAAGCCGCAGGCCATCGTCGAGACCGGCGTGATCCGCAGCCTGACGCGCGACGGCTACGTCGTCGTCGCGTGCGGCGGCGGCGGCATTCCGGTGATCGAAGACGAGCAGGGCAATCTGGTGGGCGTCGAAGCCGTGATCGACAAGGACCTGGCCTCGAGCCTGCTCGCGCGCAGCCTGGAAGCCGATGCACTGGTGTTGCCCACCAGCGTGGAGAAGGTCGCGCTCGACTTCAACAAGCCGACACAGCGCTGGCTCGACCGCATGACGGTCGCCGAGGCGCAGCGCCACCAGGCCGAGGACCAGTTCGACAAGGGCAGCATGGGCCCGAAGGTGGCGGCGCTGATCGACTTCGTCGGCGGCGGCGGCCGCCTCGGGCTGATCACCAATCCGCCGAACGTCGCGCGCGCGCTGCGCGGCGAGACCGGCACGCGCGTGGTGGCGAACTAGGAAAGGGAAGTCATCCCCGCGAAGGCGGGGAAGACGATTCAAGGCACTTTCAGGATAATTCAGCTCGCGCAGCGCGTGCTCGCGCAGCTTGGTCTTCTGCACCTTGCCGCTCGCCGTCATGCCGATCGACTCGAAGTCGGCGACGATGCGCAGGTAGCGCGGCACGCGGAAATTCGCGCAGCGGTCTTTGCACCACGCGATGAGTTCTTCTTCTTTCGCTGACAATCCATTCTTCAAGGTGACGTAGGCACAACCCACTTCCCCCAGGCGCGCGTCCGGCACGCCGATGACCTGCGCCGTCTGCACCGCCGGATGCGCGAGCAGCACCTCCTCCACCTCGGCCGGCGCGACGTTCTCGCCGCCGACGCGGAATACATCCTTCAGCCGGCCGGTCATGCGCAGGCGGCCGTCGGGCGTCAGGCTGCCCAGATCGCCGGTGCGCAGCCAGCCGTCGGCGGTGAATGCCTTGGCAGTGGCCTCGGGGTTGTTGCAGTAGCCGCGCATGATGCTCCAGCCGCGCACCTGAATTTCCCCGTCGACGATTCGTACCTCGACACCATCATGGGGCTTGGCCAATCCCTGCACCCGTAGCTCCTCCGGGTCGCGCCAGTCGCTCATCACCACGTTGGGCGAAGCCTCCGATAAGCCGTAGGCCGCGCAGATCGTCTTGCATCCCATGCGGTCGATGATCGCGCGCATCGTCTCGGGACCGGCTGCCGACCAGCCGCCGCGCAGGCTCAATTTGCGCTTCGGGAAGTCGGCATGGCCCATCAGCATCTGGAACAGCGTGTCGTTGCCGGAGATCAAGGTGCAGCGCTCGCGCTCCATCATCTCGAGCGCCGCGCCGGCCTCGAAGGTCGGCAGCGTGACCAAACAGGCGCCGAACACGAGCGACATCAGCGCCGAGAGCGTGGTGCCGGCGACGTGGAAGAACGGCCGGCAGTTGAAGTAGCGGTCCTCCGCTCGCACGCCGACGCGCGTGCCCGCCGCCCAGGCGTTGCGCAGCATGTTGTCGTGCGTGAGCATCGCGCCCTTCGGATAGGCGGTCGTGCCCGACGTGAACTGGATCAGCAGGATGTCGCTCGGGGAAACGGATTGCGCCTGGTACGTCCCGCGCGGAACATCGTTCAGCTCGACCGCATTGTCGAAGCCCGTTTCGCGCACCATGGCGCCGAAATCGATATTCAGGAAGCGCTCGGCGTAGATCAGCAGCTTGCAATCCGCCTGCTTCAGGCAGAAGGCGATCTCCGCGCTCTTGAAGCGGGTGTTTACCGGCACGGTCACCGCCCCGATCAGCGCGGCGCCGTAGAACAACGATAGCCAGTGCTCGTCGTTCCCCATCAGGATGCCGACGTGGTCGCCCTTGCGGATGCCCAGCGCCTGCAACGAGCCGGCGGCGGCCTTCGCCTTTTCGAAGAGCTGCTGGTAGGTGAAGCGCCCGTTGCTTGTCACCAGCGCCTCTGCATCTGGGACCCGGCTCTCAAGCAC
Organism: uncultured beta proteobacterium; assembly: GCA_963810475.1. Classification (GTDB taxonomy): domain Bacteria; phylum Pseudomonadota; class Gammaproteobacteria; order Burkholderiales; family SG8-39; genus SCGC-AG-212-J23. The sequence goes on from CAWENY010000018.1 coordinate 65,666, forward strand.
CTGCCCCAAGGTTTGCGCCTGCCAGCTCACGCCTTCCCCATCCACTGTCCCGCGGCGAGCTGCTCTTCGATTGCCTCGATCTCGGCCTGCAGCGCACCCTTCGGATCGAGCTCGATGCCGCGGTCGATGGTGCGCTTCGCGAGCTTCATCGCCAGCGGCGATGCCTTGAGGATCGCTTCGCCGATGAGGGTTGCCTCCTTGTGCAGGTCTTCCACCACGCGCGCGACCAAGCCGGCGGTGCGCGCCTCCTCCGCCGTCATTGCCCGGCCCGTGAACATCAGGTCCTTCGCCAGGCGCTTGCCCAGGATGCGCGGCAGGCGCTGCGTGGCGCCGACGCTGCCGCGCTGCGCCTCGGGCGTGCGGAACGACGCGCTCGGCGTGGCGACGATGAAATCGCACGCCGCCGCAATCTCGACACCCGAGCCGATCACCGCGCCGTGCACCAGCGCCACGCACGGCATGGGCAGCGATTCGATTGCGCCGTAGGCCGCGAATGCGCGCATGCGCCGCTCGCGGATCCACTCCTCGCTCTTGCCCTTGCGCTCGTTCAGATCCGCGCCACCGCAGAACGCGGGGCCGTTGCCGCGGATGCAGACCAGCCCGTATCGATTCCTGACTCGAAATCCGGTCAAGAGTCGACGATCAGCTCGTCGCACATCTCGAGGTTGAGCGCGTTGCGCACCTCGGGGCGATTGAGCGCGATCATCGCCACCGCGCCCTGGAGGACTTTGAGCTCGATCGTCATATCGCCTTGCTCGCGCGAAGCCTGGAGATCTGCTCGTGCGAAAAACCAAGCAGCTCGGTCAGCACGCTTTCGGTGTGCTCGCCGAGCGCGGGCGGCTTGCCGATCTGCGGGTTGTCCCAGCCGAGAAACTTGTACGGGATGGCGAGCGCCTTGAATTCGCCGACCCCGGCGTAGTCGAAGCTGCCGACCAGCTTGCGTGCGCGCACGTGCGGATCGGCGAGGATCTCGGCGACGTCATTCACGGGTCCGACCGGAACGTCGACTTCATCGAGCCTCGAGAGCAGCTCGGGCCGCTCCAGCCCGGAGATTTTCTGCGTGAGCGTCGCCATGACTTCATCGCGCTTCTCCACGCGAATGGCATTGTCGGAATACGGCGTACCCCACGCCTCCAAACCCAACGCCTTGCACAGCGGCGCCCAGTGCTGGTCGCTGGCAGTGACGTGCGCGTACTTGCCGTCCTTGCAGCGGAACGTGGCCGAGGGCACGCGACCGGGATGCTCGGTGCCGAGCCGAGGCGGTATTTCATTCAACGCGAAATATCGGGCCGCGGCGAGCGTCAGCAGGGAAACCTGCCCGTCGAGCATGGAGAAGTCGACGTAGCTGCCTTTGCCGGTGCGAGCCCGGCCGGCGAGCGCGGCGAGGATGGCGATGGCGATCCACAGGCCGGAGGTCAGGTCGGCGACCGGCAGCCCGGGCTTCACCGGGCCGCCGCCTCGCTCGCCGGTAAGGCTCATGATGCCGCCCATCGCCTGGAACACCGTGTCGTAGCCCTTCTTCTCCGCGTAGGGGCCGTTCTGGCCGAAGCCGGTGCAGGAAACGTAGATCAGGTCGGGCTTGAGGGCCGAGAGCGAGGAGAAATCCAGCCCATAGCGCGCGAGCGTGCCGACCGGGAAATTCTCCAGCACCACGTCCGCCTTCTGCGCCAGGCCGCGGATCAGCTTCCTTCCGTCGTCGGAGCGCAGGTTGACGGTGATCGATTCCTTGGAGCGGTTGCAGGCGAAGTAGTAGGCGCTGTCGGCGGCGAGCTGCGGCTCGAAGCTGCGCGTCTCGTCGCCGCTTCCCGGCTGCTCGACCTTGATCACGCGCGCGCCGAGCTCGGCGAGGATCATCGACGCGAACGGGCAGGCGAGCACCCGCGACAGGTCGAGGATCGTCAGCCCATCCAGCGGTTTCATTTCTTGCTCAGCTGCGCGAAGTTGCGCATGCGCTTGTTGGTATCGCGACCGCGCTCGAGCGCCGGCGCGAGCGCGAGGTCGGCGACTTCGTGGAACAGGCGCTTGGTTTCGGCCATGGCGGGACGCTTCACCGCGGCCAGCTTCTCGGCCAGCGAGATCGCTTCGTCGACGACTTGGGAGAGAGGCACGACGCGGTTCACCATGCCGAGCTGCAAAGCGCGCTGCGCGTCGACCGGCTCGGCGAGCGAGACCAGCTCGAACGCCGCCTTGCGCCCGACCTGGCGCACCAGGTTCGCCATGACGATGGCGGCGACGATGCCGTGCTTGGCTTCCGGGTAACCGAGCTTCGCGCCTTCCGCCATCACCGCCAGGTCGGCCGCGATGGCGAGCCCGGCGCCGCCGCCCATGGCGTGGCCGTTGATCGCGCTGACGATGGGCTTCGACAGGCGGGGGAAAGCCAGGTGGAGCTGCATCGTCAGCTCGGCGCGATCCTCGGCCGCCAGGCCGGTGCCGAGCTCCTTGAACTCGGAGAGATCCGCGCCTGCGCAGAACCCCTGCCCCGCGCCGGTCAGCACGATGGCGCCGACCGAATCGTCGGCGTCGGCGGCCCGCAGCGCATCGAGCAGCCCCTTCGCCAGCTCGGCGTTGAGCGCGTTGCGCTTCTCGGGACGGTTCAGGGTGAGGATGCGGACTGCGCCGCGGTTTTCGGTCAGTAGCGTCATAGCGATGCGAGCCTCCGGCGCGCCTGCTCGAGCTCCTCGACCAGGCGCTTCATGATTTCGGCGGCCGGCAGGATGTCGTCCACCAGCCCGGCACTCTGCCCGGCTTCCACCTTGCCCCACTCCACGTCGCCTTCCAGCGCGGCCTTCTTCAGGGACGAGGCTTTGAACAGCGCTTCGCGTTCTTCCGGCCGCGCGGCATCGAATTTCTGCGTGAACGCGTTCTTGAGCTGGCGGATCGGCAACGAGGCCGGACCGACGAGGCAAGTGTCGTGCACGTCGGCGGCGAGCACGGCGCGCTTGTAGTTCTCGTGCACGCTCGCTTCCGGGGTGGCGATGAAGCGCGTGCCGAGCTGCACCGCCTCGGCGCCGAGCGCGAGCAGCGCGGCGATGCCGGCGCCGTCGGCGACGCCGCCGCTCGCCACCACCGGCAGCCTGGTCGCGCGCACCACGCGGCGCACGAGGACGAGGGTGCTGACCTGCGAAGGCGGCGGGTGGCCGCCGGCCTCCGCGCCGTCTACCACCAGCCCGTCGACGCCGGCCGCCTCGGCCTTCTTCGCGTGCTCGACCGAGGCGACGACGTGCAGCCATTTGCTGCCGATGGCGCGAAAGCGCGGCAGCTGCTCGCGCGGCCCGCCTTGCGACGCGACCATCACCGGAATGCGTTCTTCGTAGGCGATATCGAGCAGCTCCTTGGCTCGTGCGCCGTTCAACGGGATATTTACGCCATACGGTTTGCGGGTGGCCGACTTGATCGCCTTCAAAGCCGCGTGAAAATCCTCCGGCCGCATCGGTCCCGCGCCGAGCACGCCCATGCCGCCGGCGTTCGACACCGCGATCACCAGCGGCGCGTTGGACGAGGCCCAGCTCATCGCCGCCTGGAAGATCGGATGCTCGATGCCGAGCAATTCGGTAATGCGCGTTTTCATTGCCTCATTTCTACTTTTTCTCTTGCCGGATCAGGTCGCGCGCCTGGCCGGCAAGCTTGGCCAGCGCCCGCTCGAAGACCGTTTTCTCGTTTGCAGAAAGGCAATTGCGGAACTTGGCGTCGCGCTCGGCCGCCGCGCCGATCAATCCGCCGTAGAGCTTGCGCCCGCTCTTGCTAAGACGCAGCTGCACGCCGCGGCCGTCCTCGTCGTTCGCGGCGCGCATCACCAGCTTGCGCTTGGTCAACCCGGACACCACGCGGCTCATCTGGCTCTTGTCGATGCCGGCGGCGCGCGCGAGGTCGCCGAGCGAGTGCGGCTCGTCGGCCGCGCCGAGCAGCGCGATGGTGCGCCATTCCCACAGGCTGACGCCGAACTCGCGCCGGTAGCGCAGCTCCGCGCCGCGCGAGAGCAGGTTCGCGACCATGTGCACCTGGTAGGAGATCAGGTCCTTGATCTCAGTCATCGAAGAACGGGGTTTCTTCGCCGCCGCGCAAGCGGATGTCGAATCGATAAGAAGTTTGATTCACCCGTTGAGCAATCAGGCGCGCACGTGCCGATTGTGGAACCACTTTCAGAACAGGATCGTCCGCGTCCTCGAAAAACATCACCGTCTGCAGCTGCCGCATCAGCCCCGAATACAGGATGAGGAAGTTGACGTGGGGAGCGCGTCCAGGCGCCGCGCCGGGCCGGATGGTGCGGAAGCGGTAGTTGCCCTGGGCGTCGGTCGCGGCGCGTCCCCAGCCGGAAAACGCCGGGTTATCGAAGCGCCCAGCCGCGTCCGCCTGCCAGATCTCCAGGATTACGTTGTCGAGCGCCTTGCCGTCGAGCTCGGTCACGCGGCCGGTGATCTCGATCACTTCACCCGATGCACCTTGGGCAAGATCATTCGCTCCTTGCGCGAACTCGCGCGGAAAAAATGGGCCGAGGGTCATCTCGGCGGTGGGAATGAGCCGGCTCACGGCATTCCCGCGCTCGCCTTGCGCCCGCGCACCACCAGCTGGTGCTCGAAGATCATCTCGCTCGTTTTCGAAGGCACCAGGCGCGCGATGCAGCGCTCGCGCGCGCCGGGGTCGCGAATGGCGTTGAGGATGGCGTCGGCTTCGTTGAGCGGCTCGCCGGGGAAGAACATCTGCGTCACCAGGCGCGAGAGCCACACGCGTCCCCACACCGAGAGGTGCACGTGCGGCGGGCGCCACCAGCCGCCGGTGTCGGGGACCGGGTAGGCGCCGGGCTTGATGGTGCGCAGCTCGACCAGGCCGGTGTCGCCGGCGACGAGCCGCGCGGCGCCGTAGAAGTTGGGATCGACCGGCGCGTCGTGCGTGTCGTTCGGGTGGATGTACTTGCCGGCGGCGTTGCAGTGCCAGACCTCGACCACCGTGCCCGGCAGCGGCGCGCCATCCTCGTCGAGCACGCGGATGCGCAGGCGCACGAGCTGGCCGATGGCGCGCTTGTCGCCGTAGCCGGCGAGATCGCCCGCCTTGCCTCCCCCGGCCGGGGCAGCCGTCGCGCGAGCTGCTGGGGACCGGAGAGCTCCGCCGCGCCCAGCGGCCGGCGCACCAGGGGCTGCGACGGCCAGCGGCGCGCGGTCTGGGCGTAGCCAGCTTCCACGCCTTGCGCCTGGGTCAGCGGATCACGGGGCTCGATGCGGATCGCCATGGGTCGTTGACACGGTAATCGACGATAGTTGATGATGTCAACTATGCCCGCCGTAGTCCTTTGCGAGTGCTTCGCGCGCGACGGCCTGCAGCACGAGCCGGCTTTCGTGCCGACGGCCACCAAGCGCGCGCTGGTCGAGCGCTTCGCCGCGCTCGGCTTTCCTCGGGTGGAGGCGACGTCGTACTCGAATCCGAAGGTGGTGCCGCAGTTTGCGGATGCGAGTGAACTCCTCCGGACGCTATCCCGGCGTCCTCACGTTTTCTATAAAGCCACCTGCGCCAACGTGAAGGCGGTCGAGCGCGCCCTCGCGGACCTCGACGCCGGCCATGGCGCCAACGAAATCAGCCTGCTGGTCTCGGCCACCGAGTCGCACACGCAGAAGAACCTGAACCGCACCCGCGCCGAGCAGTGGGACAACATCGCTGCGATGGTGGATGCGGCGAAGGGCCGTTTCCGCATGGTCGGCACCGTGTCGGTGGCCTTCGGCTGCCCGTTCGAGGGCAAGGTCGATGCAGGGTCTGTGCTTTCCGATATCCATCGTTTCTGTGAGCTCGGGGTGAATCATGTGGCGTTAGGAGACACCACCGGCGTGGCCACTCCGCGATCGGTCGCAAAGATGTTCGAGAAAGTACAGAAACCCGTCGTGCCCATCGCGCACTTCCACGACACGCGCGGTACCGGGCTAGTGAACTACGTCGCTGCCTACGACGCCGGCGTGCGCCACTTCGATTCGTCCTTCGGCGGCGTCGGCGGGCATCCGGCCAAGGTGAAGTACGGCGGCGGCTTTACCGGCAATGTGTGCACCGAGGACCTGGTGAATCTTTTCGAGTCGATGGGGATCGACACCGGCATCGACGTCGACGGCCTGCTCGCCACCGCGGAATTGTGCGAGCAGGCGCTCGGGCGGGAATTGCATGGGCGGGTCACGCGCAGCGGGCTGAGCCCCCTCATTTGATCGTCAGTCTGAAATACGTGCATGTGCATTCGATGCGCCTGCAGACCGGGCAGGAAGCGCTCGTCGCGCGCGTGCTCACGCTCGAGGGAAAGACCGGCCTCGGCTTCAGTTTCCGCCTGGACGCGGCGGAGGCGCGGCAAATGGCCGAATGGGATGCCGGAACCGGCGTCGCGCGGCCGCGCTACGAGCCAGTGCTCGGCCATCCGTGGGAAACCGCGTTCGTCGCGGGGCAGCCGGTGCCCTGGGAGTGCGAGCCGGGCTTTACTGCTTTGGAATTTTTGCCGCCTCCACCACCCGGGCCCAGCGCCTCGATTCGCTGACGAAGAAGTCGCGCAGGAATTCGGGCGTACTGATGCGCGGCTCCACGCCGAGCTCCTCGAAGCGCTTCTGCACTTCCGGCGCAGCAAGCGCCTTGGCGAGCTCCTGGTGCACACGCTCGACGACCGCGCGCGGCACTTTGGCCGGCGCGGCGAGCGCGTTCCACGAGGCGACGTCGTAGCCGCCGACGCCGGCCTCGATCGCGGTCGGCACGTCGGGCAGGCCCGGGAAGCGCTTGCCCGCGGTCATCGCGAGCGGGCGCAGTGCGCCGGCCTTGATGCTGGAGAGCAGCGGCGCGATGAAGTCCACGGCGAGGTCCACGTTGCCGTTGCGCGCCGCGATGATTACCTCGCCGGTGGTCTTGTGCGGCACCACCAGGGCGTCGATGCCGGCGGTCGAGCGGAACAGCTCGCCCGCGAGATGCTGCGTGCCGCCGGGCGTGATGGTGCCGATGTTCATCTTGCCGGGGTTGGCCTTCGCCATCGCGATCGCTTCCTGCAGCGTCTTTGCCTTCGAGTCCGCGCCGGTGACGATCACCATGCTGAAGAACCCCACCGTCGAGATCATGGCGAAGTCGTTGACCGGGTCGTACGGCAGCGACTTGAAGAGGGCCTGGCTTACCGCGTTGCCGTTGGTGAGGAGGAGGAGCGTGTGGCCGTCGGGCTCGGCGCGCGCCACGGTTTCGGCGGCGCGGATGCCGCCGGCGCCCGGCATGTTCTCCACCACGACCTGCTGTCCCAGGCCTTCGCTCATCTTGGGCGCGATGGTGCGGGTGGTGATGTCGGCCACCCCGCCCGGGCCGAACGGCAGCACGATGCGCACCGGCTTGGAGGGATAGCTTTGCGCGCAAGCGCCCAACGGAACCCACAACGGAAGCCACAGCGCCAGAACGACGATTCGCTTCAGCATGGGAGTCCTAGTCGATCTTGATGCCGGCCTGCTGGACGACCTTGCCCCAGCGCGCCATCTCGGTCTTGAGGATCTCGGCGAAGCGCGCGGACGAGCCGCCCGCCGGCTCGAGCCCGTCGGCCTCCAGGCTCTTCTTCATCTCGGGGCCCTTAACCACCTCGCCGATCTCGCGGTTCAGGCGCTCGACGATTTCGCGCGGCAAGCCCTTCGGCCCGACCAGGCCGTGCCAGTTCGTCACCTCGTAGCCCGGATAGCCGGACTCCGCCACCGTCGGCAGATCGGGCGCCGCGGCGATGCGCTTGTCGGTGGTGACCGCGAGCGCGCGCAGGCGCCCGGCCTTTACGTGCGGCAAGGTGACCGGCACGGCGCCGAACACGAGCTGCACCTGGCCACCGATGGTGTCCTGCACCGCCGGCCCGGTTCCTTTGTACGGGATGTGGAGCACCTTGATCTTGGCGGCGTCGAGGAAGTACTCGCTCGCCACATGCATGATGCTGCCGTTTCCCGACGAGCCGTAGGCAAACTTCTCCGGCTGCTTCTTCACCAGCGCGACGAACTCGGCCAGCGTATTCGCCTGCACCGAGGGATGCACCGCGACGACGTAGGGGCCGCCGGAGATCTGGATGATCGGCGTGATGTCGTTGATCGGATCGAAGCTCAGCTTGTACACGCTCGGATTGACCGTGTAGCTCGCCGAAATGAGGAGCAGCGTGTATCCGTCCGGCGGCGACTTGACCGCGAGCTCGGCGCCGAGGTTGCTGCCGGCGCCGGGCCGGTTGTCGACGATGAATTGCCCGCCCATGCGCTCGCTCAGCTTCGCCGCGACCAGCCGCCCGGCGAGATCCGAGCCGCCGCCGGGCGCGAACGGCACGATGATGCGCACGGGTTTGGCCGGATATGATTGTGCAAAGGCAAAGAGCGGTGCAGCCAGCACGGCTGCCAGCAGTGTTCTCATCGGTAACTTCCTCCTCGCTGTAAACCTAGCTGAAGACGTCCGTCAGGTCGACTACGTACTGCGAACGCGATAGCAGTCCTTCCCGTCCGTGGAACTCGAATCGCTTCGACTGCGGGAAGACGATCCACACCTCGTCCGCACCTGCCTCTAGATAGGCCGCCACCTTTTCGCGCAGCTCCTTGCGCGAGTTCGACGGCGAAACGACCTCGATGCACAACTCCGGAGCGCGCGTGTAAGGTGTTTCGAACCCGCGCGCCTGCATGAACCCGTCGCTTGCCCAGGCGACGTCCGCGACCAGCACCCCGGCGCTCGTGACCACGGATGCTTCCGCGAACACCCTTCCATCCAGCACTGCGAGCTTACCCACCAACACGGCTTGCAGGGCGCTGTGGTAGTTGCTCGCGGGGCTCATCACCATGCGGCCCCAGGCGTCGAGCTCTATTTTCCCGGGCACATTCGCGTAGCACGGGTCATCGCAGAGCGCGCGGTAGCGTGCACGCCAAGTCGTCTCTGGAAAGAGGGACTTCGATCAGCTCTTGCATCGTCAGCTCCTGCATCGCCATAAGAACGATTCTACGCCGCGTCGGTTGACGCTATTCGAACAGCTCCTCCACCGTGAAGCGGCGCGGAATCATCTTCTGCTTGTACGCGCAGTCGATGGCCACCTCCAGGTTGCGCCGGTTCGCCTCCAGCCCGTGCGGCAACATCGCGGGACTACCGGCGGCCTTCTTGCTGTCCAGCAGCAAGGCGTAGACCTCGTCCGCGGTCGCCTTCGAAACCGTGTTCTTCACCCCGACCAGGTGGTTGAGCTGGATCGCACCGTGCCTCTCGCCCCACTTCTTCCCGGCGGCTTCGGGGTCCGGGATCACCGGCTTCAACTTGGGTCGGTCGGCACCGCACCGAGGATCGCGGCGTCGAGCTCGCCGGCGAGCAGCATGGCGTTGATGTCCTTCCCCGCCGGCGCTCGCTGCACGTTGGGCGGGTCGCGAAATTCCGCGACGTGCGCCTCCTCGAACGTCACCCACTGGATGCGCGACAGGTCCACGCCGTAGTCCTCGGCGAGGATGCCGCGGATCCAGGCGCCGGTGGTCACTGAGTACGAGCGTACGCCGACGCGTTTGCCTTCCAGTTCTTTGGGAGAAAGGGATTTGTTGGTCACCAGATAAGGGTGCTGGTAGCGAGCCATGACCACGAACGGAAGCAGGCGGTAGGGCTTCCCGAAAGCTTTCGCGACCAGGAACGTCATGATCGCCATCTCGGCGACGTCGAACTCGAGGTTGCGCACTACGCGCTTGAACGCGGTGGCCACGCTGCCCTGGTACTCGCCGAACTCGAAGCGGTCGGTGAGCGTGCGGAACTGCTTCGTCACCGGGTAGTCGCCGATCAGGGTTTTCAAAGTCATGGGAATCCGTTGCGCACGTGGGCGCGGTAGCCGGGGCGCTCCGAAAGCCGCTCGTAGTATTGCGCCACCGCCGGCGTCGCAGGGCGCTCGAAGTTGAGATGGAACCAGCGGTTCACGACCAGGCCGACCGGGATGTCGCCCACGGTGAAAGCGTCGCCCGCGACATAGCGGCCGTTGCGGCTCAAGTGCTCCTCGAGCTGCCCGACCTCCTTCGCGATCTGCTGGCGTCCGCGCTCGACGAACCAGGCGTGGTTCCACGGCGGCTCGTTCAGCACGCCGCCAAGGAAGGCCCCGCGCAGCGAGATGGACGTCTCGTAGTTGGCCCAGTCCATCCATTGCTCGGCCGCGGCGCGCGCCGCGGGCTCCTTCGGATAGGCGGGCGAATCCGCGCCGTACTTGTTGAAGAGATAGCGCACGATGGCGTTGGACTCGCGCAGCACCACGTCGCCGTCGATCACCGCCGGCACCAGGCCGATGGGATTCAGCTTGAGGAACTCCGGGTCGGAGGTTGGCCGGAATCCACGCCCCCAGTCCTCGCGTGTGAACTCCAGGTCGAGCTCCGCGCAGGCCCAGAGCACCTTGCGCACGTTGAATGAATTGGCGCGGCCGAGGATGCGGATCATGAAGGCGCCTAGCGGGCCCCCGGCACGCGGCGCGTCTTGAGGAAAGCCTCGAGCGTCTCGCCGCGGAAGTGCGCCACCATCTCCGGATTCGACACGCCTTTCGTGCGCGCCAGCTTCTCCAGGCAGAAGAAGCTGGCGCCGTAGTCCTGCATCGCCTTCCAGTCCAGCCGGCGCACCATGTCTTTCTCTTCCGGGGATAGATCCTTCATCGCTTCATCCGGCCGGTCGAGGAACAGCTTGCGCCTGGAAGCGTCGGTAAGGCCGTGCAGGAAGCGGTTGAGCCGCAAACCCCTCGCGCTTCGCTCGAGATCGAAGACGTATTTCATCCGAAAAACGGGGTCCTGACCCCTTTTTCATTCGAACAGCGCGACGGCCATGGCGGTGGTCATCGGCAGGTAGTAGTTCTGGTGCAGCTTCTTTGCCTTGGCATCGAGCGCGCCGCGCATGATGAGCCACATGATCACCTCGGCGCCCTCGTTGCCGCCGCGCTGCATGAAGTCCTCGATCGTCATGCCCGCCAGGCGCTCCGGGTCGCGCTCGATGAGGTCGAGGAACTCGCGGTCCCACGCTTCGTCGTTGAAGCCGGCGCGCTCGCCGATCATCTGGTGCGACAGGCCGCCGGTGCCGACCATCGCCACCTTCAGGTTCTCGGGATAGGAATCGATCGCCTTGCGGATGGCTTTGCCGAGCTTGAAGCAGCGCTTCGGTGTGGGTAAGGGGTGCTGCAGGACGTTGACGACGAGCGGAATGACCGCGCCCGGCCAGTCCGGCGTCTTCGGCCACATCAGGGTGAGCGGCGAATGCAGGCCGTGGTCGAGCGGCAGGTCCTGGAAGATGGTGAGGTCGAACTCGTCGTTGACCAGCGAGCTGGCGACGTGCCGCGCGAGCTTCGCATGGCCTTTGATGCGCGGGATCGGCCGCACGCCGAGGCCTTCATCGGCAATCCGGTGTTCATCGCTCACGCCGAGCGCGAAGGTCGGGTAGTGATCGAAGAAGAACGTGGTGGCGTGGTCGTTGAAGCAGAAGAAGAGCACGTCGGGCTTCTTCTCCGCCAGCCATTTCGCCACCGGCGCGTAGCCGTCGAACAGCGGCTTCCAGTCGGGATCGTTCTGCTTGCCCTTGTCGAAGGCCATGCCGATCGTCGGCACGTGCGAGGTGCCGATCCCGCCGATGATCCTAGCCATGGGCGCGCACGAGGACTTCCATCGAACCGAGCTCGGGGCTGGAGGCGACCAGCTTGTCGCCGGGGCGGATGGGACTCACGCCCGAAGGGGTGCCGGTGAAGAACACGTCGCCGGGGTGCAGGGTGTAGAAGCGCGTGGCGAATTCGATCAGCTTGGCCACATCCCAAAGCATGTCCGACGTATTCGTGTCCTGGCGCACTTCGCCGTTCTGGCGCAGCGTGATCTGCACGTTCTGCGGGTCCGGGATCTCGTCCGCCGTGGTGAGCCAGGGCCCGAGCACGGTATAGCTGTCCATCGATTTGCGGAAGCTGCGGTCCTCGCTCCCGCGCACCGTGACATCGAGACCCAGGCAGTATCCGGCAACGTACTCCAGCGCCTTTTCGCGGCTCACTTGCGAAGCTTTCTTCCCCATGATGAACACCAGCTCGACTTCATGATCGGTGCGCCGGTCGAGGAAGCGCTGCGCGATGCCCTGCGACGGCCCGACCAGCGACGACGTGGCCTTGAGAAATAGTCCCGCCTTCTCGATGTCCCAGATGTTGAAGCCGGGCGAGATGTTGGCCTTCTTCATCTCCTCGATATGCGCCTTGTAGTTCACCGGCGCGGCGATGATCTTGCCGGGGCTCTTCACCGGCGAGAGCAGCCGAACCGCGGACAGCGGCTTCTTCGGCAATCCTTCCAGGTTGGAGGGCACCGACGGTACGAGAGCATCGCCCGCCGTGGCGGTGATGTCATACACCTGATCCCCGCGCACTACACCCACGCGGTTGTCGTCGAAGCGGCAGATTTTCATCGCTCGAGCTTACCGGTTTTGACAGGTGGGACCAAAGTCCCATTGCCCGGCCGCGGGCTTGCCCACACCATGGGCCGCCCGACCCCACGATCGAAGGCGCCCCATGACCCCCAAGATGGATTGCACCGAGCAGAAGCGGCTGAACGACGCGCGGGTGACGGGGGCTTCCTGGAAGAAGTGGGGCCCGTACCTGAGCGAGCGCCAGTGGGGGACGGTGCGCGAGGACTACAGCCAGGACGGCAACGCCTGGGCCTACTTCTCGCACGATCAGTCCCGCTCGCGCACCTATCGATGGGGGGAGGACGGCCTCGGCGGGATCTGCGACGACCAGCAGCGCCTCTGCTTCGCGCTCGCGCTCTGGAACGAGCGCGATCCGATCCTCAAGGAGCGCCTGTTCGGCCTCACCAACAGCGAGGGGAACCACGGCGAGGACGTCAAGGAGTACTACTTTTACCTCGACTCGACGCCGACCCACTCGTACATGAAGTACCTCTACAAGTACCCGCAGGGCGAGTTTCCCTACCTCGATCTGCTCGACACGAACCGCAGGCGCACGCGCGAGGAGCTCGAATACGAGCTGCTCGACACGGGCATCTTCGGCGAGGACCGCTATTTCGACGTGTTTCTCGAGTACGCCAAGGCGGGACCGGACGACACCCTGATCCGCGTGTCGATCCACAACCGCGGCAAGGAGGCGGCCCGCCTGCACCTCCTGCCGACGCTGTGGTTCCGCAACACGTGGTCGTGGGGGTACGAAGGCGCCAAGCCGGTCCTGCGTGAGGCCGATGGGGCGATCGTGGCGTCGCACCCCGAGCTCGGCGATTACACGCTTTCGTGCGATGGCGCGCCGGAGCTCCTCTTCACCGAGAACGAGAGCAACGCGCAACGGCTGTGGGGCCGGCCGAACCCGACGCCGTACGTCAAGGACGCGTTTCACCGCTACGTGATCTCCGGCGAACGCGACGCGGTGAACCCGGGGAAGACCGGGACCAAGGCCGCGGCGCGCTACGTCGTCGAGGTGGCGGCGGGCGGCTGCGAGGTCGTCCAGCTACGCCTCGCCGCCGGCGCGGCGCGCGGGAAGTTCGGCTCGGCGTTCAACGAGACGTTCCGGCAGCGCCTGTTCGACGCCGACGAGTTCTACGAGCGCATTGCGCCGCGCTCGCTGAACGAGGACCAGCGCCGCGTGCACCGCCAGGCGCTCGCGGGGATGCTCTGGTCGAAGCAGTATTACTACTACGACGTAGACCGGTGGCTGAAGGAGCACAAGGCGCATCCGCTGGCCGGCGAGGCACGGCCCGGCGTGCGCAACACCGAGTGGTTCCACATGTTGAACGGCGACATCATCTCGATGCCCGACAAGTGGGAATACCCGTGGTACGCGGCGTGGGATCTCGCCTTCCACACGCTGCCGCTCGCGCTGGTGGACTTCGATTTCGCCAAGCAGCAGCTCCTGCTCATGCTGCGCGGACTCTACTCCCATCCCAACGGGCAGATCCCGGCGTATGAATGGAACTTCGGCGACGTGAACCCCCCGGTGCACGCGTGGGCGACGCTCTACCTCTACAAGGTCGAAAAGAACCTGGGCCGCGAGGACCTTGCCTTCCTGGAACGCTCCTTCCAGAGCCTGATGCTGAACTTCAACTGGTGGGTGAACCGCAAGGACCCGCAGGGAAAGAACGTCTTCGCCGGCGGGTTCCTGGGGCTGGACAACATCGGCGTGTTCGACCGCAGCTCGCCGCTGCCGACGGGCGGCTCCCTCGAGCAGGCCGACGGGACCGCGTGGATGGCGTTCTACGCGCAGAACATGCTGGAGATGGCGGTCATCCTGTCCGCCGCCAATCCGGTCTACGACGAGGTGGCCTTCAAGTTCCTCGAGAACTTCATCTGGATCTCCTATGCGATGGACAAGGCCGGCGAGCACCAGGACGACATGTGGGACGAGCAGGACGGCTTCTACTACGACGTGCTCCGGCTGCCGAACGGGGAGGCGTTCCGATTGAAAGTGCGCTCGATGGTCGGGCTCCTGCCGCTCTGCGCGAGCACGGTGTTCGAAGGCGACCTCGCGACCCGCAACCCGAAGCTGCTGGAGTTGATCGCGCTGTTCAAGAAGCGCCACCCCGAGGTGGTCGCGCACGTGGCCCCGACTCTCGATGGGTTCATCGGTCATGCCGGGCGCCGGCTGCTCTCGCCCCTCACCCGCAAGAAGCTCGAGCGCATCCTCTCCTACCTCCTCGACGAGAACGAGTTTCTCGGCCCGTGCGGCATCCGCTCCCTCTCGCGCCATCACCTCGAGCATCCGTTCGTCTTCCACACCGGCGGCCAGGAGTATCGCGTCCAGTACCTGCCGGCCGAGTCCAACAACGCGATGTTCGGGGGAAACTCGAACTGGCGCGGGCCGGTGTGGATGCCGGTCAACGTGCTGGTGATCCGCGGACTCCTGAACCTGTACGGCTTCTACGGCAACGAACTCATGGTCGAGTGCCCGACCGGCTCGGGCAACCGGATGAACCTGTTCCAGGTCGCAGAGGAGATATCGCGGCGCCTTACCGGCATCTTCCTGCGCGACGCGAGCGGCCGCCGGCCGGTCTACGGCGGCACCGAGAAGTTCCAGCACGACCCGCACTGGCGCGATCTGATCCTCTTTTGCGAGTACTTCCACGGCGACAACGGGGCCGGCCTCGGGGCCAGTCACCAGACGGGCTGGACGGGCCTCGCCGCAAGCCTGCTCGACCTCTTCGGCCGCCTGACGGCCGAGGGGGTGCTGGAGGAAACCAAGGAGACGATGCAGGCGCGCCTGGTCAGGGAGCAGGTGCACGGCCAGAAGGAGCCGGAGCCGGTTTGAAAGCGATCACGGTGGAGCCGCAACGCGCGGGCAGCATCCGGCTGGATGAGGTGGCGGAGCCCGACGCGGGCGACGGGTCGGTGCTGGTCGAAGCCATCGCCGTCGGCGTCTGCGGCACGGACGCCGAGATCGCGGAAGGCAAGTACGGTTGGGCGCCGCGCGGCAAGCGGCGCCTCGTGCTGGGCCACGAATCGCTCGGCCGCGTGGTGGATCCGGGGCCGAACGGCAGGCTCAAGGCGGGTGATCTGGTGGTCGGCATCGTCCGCCGGCCCGATCCCGTACCGTGCCCCAATTGCGCGGTGGGCGAATGGGACATGTGCCGCAACGGCCAGTACACCGAGCGCGGCATCAAGGAGATCGACGGCTTCATGTCCGAACGCTGGCGCATCGAGCCCGAGTACGCGATGAAGGTCGATCCTTCGCTCGGACTCTGCGGCGTGCTGCTCGAGCCCGCCACCGTCGTCGCCAAAGCCTGGGAGCAGGTTGATGCGGTCGGACGGCGGGCCTTCTGGGATCCGCGCACCGTGCTCGTCACCGGCGCGGGGCCGATCGGCCTGCTCGCCGCGCTGCTGGGGAAGCAGCACGGTCTGGAGGTCCATGTCTTCGACCGTGTCGAGTCCGGGCTGAAGCCCGACCTGGTGCGCGCACTGGGCGCGACCTACCATTCCGGCAGCATTGCGGACATCGGCTTCGCGCCGGACGTGATCGTCGAATGCACGGGCGTCGGGCAAGTCATCGCCGACTCGGTGCGGATCATCTCGCCGGGTGGAGTGGTGTGCTTCACGGGCGTCGGCAGCGGCGGCCGCACGACCGGAATCGCGACGGCCGACGTCGCGGCCAACATGGTGCTGCGCAACCTCGTCGTCGTCGGCAGTGTCAACGCGAACAAGCGCCATTGGTACAAGGCCGGCGAAGCACTGGCCCGGGCGGACCGCGCATGGCTCTCGCGCCTGGTGACGCGACGCGAGCGGCCGGAGGATTTCACGCGCGCCCTCGCGCGGACCGCCGACGACGTCAAGGTCGTGATCCAGTTCGCCGAGGCGTGATCGGCAGGCTGCGCTCGAGGCGCCGCTAGAAGCCGTACAGCCGCGCCGGGTTGTCCACCAGGATCTGCTTCTGCAACGCCGCGTCCGGCGCCATGAGCGGGAACAGCTCGAGCAGCGCGGCGTCGTCGGGCATCCATCTCACATTCGGATGCGGCCAGTCGGTGCCCCACAGCACGCGGTCGGGGGCGGCGGCAATCAACGCCTGGGCGAACGGCAGGGCGTCGGTGAACGGCGGTCCTTCGGAAGATACGCGCTCGGCGCCGCAGATCTTCACCCACGCATTTGGCTGTTTCATGAAGCTCAGCAGGGTTCGAAACGGCGGCTGATCCAGTCCGGCCGCGGCCTTGACGCGCCCCATGTGGTCGATCACGAACGGCACCGGCAGGCTGCGAAACGTGCTCTCGAACTCGACCAGGTCCTCGGCGTCGAGGTGCAGGATGAGATGCCAGCCCAGCAACTTCAGACGCTCGACCGTTCGCTTGAAGAAGCCCATGTCGGGCCGGCCGCCGAGGTGGCGCACGAAATTGAAGCGCACCGCGCGAATGCCGCCCTTGTGCATGCGCTCGAAGTCGCGGTCTGAATAGGAAGGATCGATAATTGCCGTGCCGCGGTACCGGCCGCCCGAGCGCGCGATGGCGTCCAGCGTGACGCGCATATCGGCGCCGTGGCAGCTGGCGTGAACGATCACCGCCCGTTGCAGCCCTAACCGCTCATGGAGTTGCCGCAGGCCCTCGAAAGGCGCGTCCTCGGGGACGTAGGCCGCTTTCGGATCGAAGGGAAAGGTCGCCGCCGGCCCGAATACATGGCAATGCGAATCACAGGCGAGCGGGGGCGGTTTGAATGGCATGCTTCTGCAGATGAATGATAGCTTCGATGTGGCGGTCGTCGGCCTCGGCCCGGCGGGCGCCGCTTGCGCCGCGCTGCTCGGTACGCTCGGGGTCAAGACGGTTGCGATCGAGCGCAGCGCGGAGGTCTACGACAAGCCGCGCGCGTTTGCGTTGGACCACGAGATCATGCGCGTGTTCGAGGATCTCGGCATCGCCGACGCCGTGGCGCCGCACACTGCGCCCTTCACGCCCTCCGAGTACTACGGTGCGAAGGGCCAGCTCATCAAGCGGCTCGGCGCCCTGCCGCCGCCCTGGCCGCTCGGCTGGCCGCCGAGCATGGTGTTCGAGCAACCCGCGGTGGAGGCGCTGCTGCGCAAGAAAGCGGCGGAGGTTGCGCAGGTCATCTACGCGGAGGTGGTCAACCTCGACCACGCCGATGATTACGTCGGCCTGCACCTTGGCGACGGGCGCAAATTGTCGGCGCGCTACGTGGTGGGCTGCGATGGCGCGACCAGCACCGTGCGCAAGCGGCTCGGCATCGAATACGAAGATTTGGACTTCGATCAGGAATGGCTGGTGGTGGATCTGCGGGTGAGCGAGCGGGGCCTCGCCAAGCTGCCGCCGGTGAGCATCCAGTATTGCGAGCCGGCGCGGCCTTGCACCTACCTCGTCGGCGTCGGCTCGCACCGCCGCTGGGAGCTGATGCTCAATCCCGGTGAGCAGGAGCCGGATCCGTGGAAGCTGCTCGCGCGCTGGATTACGCCGGACGACGCGCAGCTTTGGCGCGCCGCGGCCTACCGCTTCCACGCGCTGGTGGCGCGCCAGTGGCGCGGCGGCCGCGTATTCCTGGCCGGCGATGCGGCGCACCAGCAGCCGCCGTTCACCGGCCAGGGCATGTGCCAGGGGATCCGCGACGCCGCCAACCTGAGCTGGAAGCTGCAATACGTGCTGGCCGGCAAGGCGGGCGACGGGCTGCTCGATACCTACGAGGTCGAGCGCAGCGCGCACGTGAGAAAGCTGACGGCCATCATCAAGGACATCGGCAAGATCATCGGCGAGCGCGACCCGAAAGCGGCGGCCGAGCGGGATCGCCGGCTGCTCAAGGAGGCCGGCGGCAAGGTCGAAACCGTGCCGCGTCAGAACCTGATCCCGCCGCTCGAAGGCGGCCTGCGCTCGATCCATCCGCATTCGGCGAACGGCACCCTGTTTCCGAAAGACGGCAAGACCGGCATGCGCGTCGTCGTCAGGTCGCCGGACGATCCGCCGTATCTGAGCGCGTGGTTCGAGCGCTACCACGCGCTCGCGGCGATCGTGCGCCCGGACCACTACGTCTTCGGTATCGCCAACAGCAACCCCGCGCTTGACCGGCAGCTCGCCGGAATGGCAAAACAGCTCGCATGAGGCTGCGCAGCGTCGAGCTCGAGCTGCCCGATGTCGCCCGCGCCGCGGATTTCCTCGGTGGCGCGTGGGGCCTGCTGCCGGCGGGCTCCTCCGGCGGCACGCAATTCTTCCGCGGCACCGGCACTCATCCCTACATCCTGTCGATTAGGAAAGCATCAGCGCCTGCCGTCTTGGCCATCACGTTTTCCGGTTCGGAAGCCGAGCTGGAGAAAATTGCCAGCCCGAACATCACCTATGACGTCCCCGGCGGCGGAAGAGGCTTCGAGATCCGCGGTCCGGAGGCGCAGAACTACCGCTTCATCGTGGAGACGTCTGCGGTTCCAGCACTGACGGACAAAGACAAACCCATCCAGCTCACCCACGCCGTGCTGAACTCGGCCGACCAGGAAGCCTCCGAGCGCTTCGCGGTGGAGAAGCTGCGGCTTCATCGTCTCGGACCGCACCGCACACATGCGTTTCCTGCGCTGCAACCGCAAGCACCACTGCGTGGCCTATGCGAAGGCCACGCTACCGTCGCTCAACCACATCGCCTTCGAAATGTCCGGCGTCGACGCGGTGATGCGCGGCATCGCGCGCCTGCGCGAAGCGGGCTACGAGGCGGTGTGGGGGCCGGGCCGCCACGGCCCGGGAAACAACGTGTTCGGCTACTTCATCGCGCCCTACGGCGGCGTGGTCGAGTACACCGCCGAAGTTTCCGAGGTCGGCGACGACTACCGCGTCGGCACGCCGGAGGACTGGAAATGGCCGCCGGGGCGCATCGACCACTGGGGAATTTCGAAGAAGGACATCGCGAAGACGGGGCCCGCCGAGCAGGTACTGCGCTTTAGAGAGGCTTCTTGAGGTAGTGCGCGATTTCGCCGATGACGCCGCGGCGAAAGGTCAGGACGCAGACCACGAAGATCGCGCCCTGCACGATGGTGACCCACGCGCCGAGCTGCGCGAGGTAGTTCTCCATCGTGATGATGATGAGCGCGCCGACCACCGGGCCGAAGATGGTGCCCAGGCCGCCGAGCAGGTCATCAGCACCACCTCGCCCGACATGGTCCAGTGCACATCCGTCAGCGAGGCGAGCTGGAACACCAGCGCCTTGGTGGCGCCGGCGAGGCCGGCGAGCGTGGCCGAGAGCACGAAGGCCATGAACTTGTAATGCGTGGTGTCGTAGCCGAGCGAGATGGCGCGCGGCCTCGTTCTCGCGGATCGCCTTCAGCACCTGGCCGAAGGGCGAATGGATCACGCGGTAGATCAGCAGGAAGCCGGCGGTGAAGATCACCAGCACGGTGAAGTACATGATCCAGATGTTGGCGAGGTCGATGAAGCCGAACAGCTTGCCGCGCGGCACCGACTGGATGCCGTCCTCGCCGTGGGTGAACGGCGCCTGCAGGTAGAAGAAGAAGATCATCTGCGCGAGCGCCAGGGTGATCATCGCGAAGTAGATGCCTTGCCGGCGGATGGCGAGCAGGCCGGTGACGATGCCCAGAAGGAACGCGCTGAAAGTTCCGACCAGGATGGCCGCTTCCGGCGGCCATCCCCACTCCTTGGCCGCGTGCGCGGTGATGTAGCCGGCGGTGCCGAGGAACATGGCGTGGCCGAAGGACAGCAGGCCGCCGAAGCCGATCAGCAGGTTGAACGCGCAGGCGAAGAGCGCGAAGCACATCACCTTCATCATGAATACCGGGTACACGACGAGCGGCGCCGCGGCGAAGATCGCCAGCATCACCACGAAGGCGATCTTCTGATGCCTCATTTCTGCGTCCCGAACAAGCCGGCCGGCTTGATCAGCAGCACGATCGCCATGATGATGAAGATCACGGTGTTCGACGCCTCGGGATAGAACACCTTGGTGAGGCCCTCGACGATGCCCAGGCCGAAGCCGGTGATGATCGAGCCCATGATCGAGCCCATGCCGCCGATGACCACCACCGCGAACACCACGATGATCAGGTCCGCGCCCATCTGCGGGCTGACCTGGTAGATCGGCGCCGCCATCACGCCGGCGAGCGCGGCCAGCGCCACGCCGAAGCCGTAGGTGAGCGTGATCATGCGCGGCACGTTGATGCCGAAGGCCTGCACCAGCGCCGGGTTCTCGGTCGCCGCGCGCAGGTAGGCGCCGAGCCTGGTGCGCTCGATCACGAACCAGGTGCCGACGCACACCACCAGCGACGCCACGATCACCCAGGCGCGATAGTTCGGCAGGAACATGAAGCCGAGGTTGCGGCTGCCGGTGAGCTCCTGCGGAATCGGATAAGGCAGCCCCGAAGAGCCGAACTCGTTGCGGAACACGCCCTGGATGACGAGCGCGAGGCCGAACGTCAGCAGCAGGCCGTACAGGTGGTCGAGCTTGTACAGCGGCTTGAGCATGGTGCGCTCGATGATCACGCCCAGCAGGCCGACCGCGAGCGGCGCGACGGCGAGCGACCACCAGTAGCCCAGCCCGAGCTTGTGCAGCAGGAAATACGCGCAGAAGGCGCCCAGCATGTACTGGGCGCCGTGCGTGAAGTTGATGATGTTGAGCAGGCCGAAGATGACCGCCAGGCCGAGCGAGAGCAGCGCGTAGAACGAGCCGTTGATCAGCCCGATCAGCAGCTGCCCGAACAGGGCCTGGGTCGGTACTCCGAAGAGCTCAGTCATCCTTTATTTAACTAAAGAACAACCTCCATCTTTCTCGGGCCGAAATGCCTCCTCGGCCGGAATCGTCGCGCGCACGTTGTAGTAGTCCCACGGCTTCTTCGACTCGGCGGGCTTCTTCACCTCGAGCAGATAGGCCGGGTGCACCTTGCGGCCGTCGGCGCGGATGCGGCCCTTGCCGAACAGCGGGTCCTCGGTGGGCGTCTCCTTCATCTTCGCGATCACCTTGCCGCCGTCATCGCTCTTCAGCGCTTCCACCGCCTTGAGGTAATGCAGCACCCCCGAATACACGCCGGCGTGGATCATCGTCGGATGGATGCCGCGGTTCGCGCTGGCGAAGCGCTTGGCGAAGGCGCGGGTCTCGTCGGTCCGGTCCCAGTAGAAGGTCTCGGTCAGGATCAGGCCCTGCGCGGTCTGCAGCCCCAGGCCGTGCACGTCGGTCAGGAACACCAGCAGGCCGGCGAGGTTCTGCCCGCCCTTGACGATGCCGAACTCGGCCGCCTGCTTGATCGCGTTGGTGGTGTCGCCGCCCGCGTTGGCGAGGCCGATGATCTTGGCCTTGGAGCTCTGCGCCTGCAGCAGGAACGAGGAGAAGTCCTGCGTGTTGAGCGGATGGCGCACCTTGCCGAGCACCTTGCCGCCCGCCTTGAGCACCACCGCCTCGGTGTCGCGCTCCAGCGCATGGCCGAACGCGTAGTCCGCGGTCAGGAAAAACCAGCTGTTGCCGCCGGTCTTGACGATCGCGTTGGCGGTGCCGTTGGCGAGCATCCAGGTGTCGTAGGTCCAGTGGATGGTGTTCGGCGAGCACGCCTTGCCGGTGAGGTCGGCCGTCGCGGCGCCGGAGACGATGAACGCCTTGCCCTTGTCGCGAGTGATCTGGTTGACGGCGAGCGCCACGCCGGAGTTCGGCACGTCGGCGATCAGGTCGACCTTGTCGACGTCATACCACTGGCGCGCGACCTGCGAGCCGAGGTCGGCCTTGTTCTGGTGGTCGGCCGAGATGATCTCGACCTTCATGCCTTTCTTGGCGGCGCCGAAGTCCTCCACCGCCATGCGCGCGGCGAGCACGGAGCCCTGCCCTGCGAGGTCGGCATACAGGCTCGACTGGTCGTTGAGCACGCCGATCTTGATCACGCCGTCGGACACCTGCGCCTGCGCGCTCATCGCGCTCATTGCCCCTGCTACGGCGAGGCCTAGTGCTGCAACTAGCTTCTTCGACTTCATTGCATCTCCTTGAGTTAAACGCCTAGATATTCATGCACGCGGCCGAGGTTCGCCTCCAGCTCGGCGCCGGGCACCATGTCGACCACGCGGCCGTGCTCGACGATGTAGTGGCGATCCGCGACCTTCTGCGCGAAACGGAAGTTCTGCTCGACCAGCAGGATGGTGAAGCCCTGCTGCTTCAACTGCGCGATGGTAGCGCCGATCTGCTGCACGATCACCGGCGCGAGGCCCTCGGTGGGCTCATCCAGCAGCAGCAGCCGGGCGCCGGTGCGCAGGATGCGCGCGATGGCGAGCATCTGCTGCTCGCCGCCGGAAAGCTTGGTGCCCTGGCTGTGCAGGCGCTCGCGCAGGTTGGGGAACAGGCGAAAGATCTGCTCGAGCGAGAGGCCGCCGGTCGCCACCTGCGGCGGCAGCATCAAGTTCTCCTCCACGTCGAGGCTGGCGAAAATGCCGCGCTCCTCGGGGCAGAAGGCGATGCCGCAGGCGGGCGATGCGATTTGAAGCAAAACCGATGGTTTCAGAACCCTTGAAGCGGATCGATCCCTGGCGGCGACCGACCATCCCCATGATCGACTTCAGCGTGGTGGTTTTCCCGGCCCCATTGCGTCCGAGCAAGGTGACGACCTCGCCCTCGCGTACCTCGAGGTCCACGCCATGGAGGATGTGCGACTCGCCGTACCACGCGTTCAGGCCTTTCACCTCAAGCATTGCCGGATCCCAGGTATGCCTCGATGACCTGCGGATTCTTGGACACGGTGGCGTAATCGCCTTCGGCAAGGATCTCGCCGCGCTGGAGCACGGTGATGGTGTCCGACAAGGTGGAAACCACGGACAGGTTGTGCTCGACCATCAGCACCGTGCGGTTCGCCGACACGCGCTTGATGAGCGCCGCAATGCGATCGACGTCCGCGTGCGTCATCCCAGCCGTGGGCTCGTCCAGCAGCATCATCTCCGGGTCGAGGGCGAGCGTGGTGGCGATCTCCAGCGCGCGCTTGCGGCCGTAGGGCAGCTCCACCGCGACGGTCTCCTCGAACTCCGACAGGTTCACATCCGAGACGAGCGCACGCGCGGCGTCGTCCAGGCCGTCCAGCAGATGCTCGGAGCGCCAGAAATCGAACGAGCGGCCGCGCTTTCGTTGCAGCGCGATGCGCACGTTCTCCAGCACCGTGAGGTGGGGGAACACCGCCGAGATCTGGAACGAGCGCACCAGGCCCATGCGCGCGATGCGCGCCGGCGCCGAGCCGGTGATCTCGCGGCCCTTGAAGAAAATCTGGCCGCGCGTCGGCTCGAGGAAGTGCGTGAGCAGGTTGAAGCAGGTGGTCTTGCCGGCGCCGTTCGGGCCGATCAGCGCGTGGATGCTGCCGCGGCGCACCTTGAGCGAGACGTTCTTGACCGCGACGAAGCCTTTGAACTCCTTGGTGAGCCCCCGCGTCTCGAGGATGGTCTCCGCGCTCAATTCTTGATTCCCAGCTCGGGGATCAGCTTGGCGTAGCGCGCGTGCTCGCCGCGCACGTAGGCGGCGAACTGCTCCGGCGACATCGGCTCGGCGACGTCCACCGCCAGCGCGTTGAAGCGCTCGCGCACCGGCGCGTGCTGCATCGCTTTCTGCACTTCCGCAGTTCATCTTTGAGATCAGCTTCGCGCGGCGTGTCGCGCTCGGCGCATAAAAGCCGAAGTGCGGCCCGCCATCCACACCCTTGATGCCGTTTTCCTCCAGCGTCGGCACGCCCGGGAAATCCGGGTGGCGCGCGGGCCCGGCGATGGCGATCATGCGCACCTTGCCGGCCTTCGCCGGCGCGATGCCCACGCCGGGATCGAACACGATCTGGATCTGCCCGCCCATCAGGTCCTGCAGCGCCGGTCCCGCGCCTTTGTACGGCACGTGGTTCAGCTTGACCTTGGCCTCGCGGTTGAACACCTCGGTGGCGATGTGCGGCGAAGTGCCGTTGCCCGGCGTGCCGTAATTCAGCTTGCCGGGGTTGGCGCGCGCATAGGCCAGGAACTCATTCAGGTTATTGAACGGCACGCTCGGATGCGCGATGACGTAGAGCGACACACGCCCGGTGGCGGCGACGGGCGCCAGCACCTTGAGCGGATCGAGGTCCGGCCGGTTCACGATGTGCGGCGCGATCATCATGCTCGAACCGGGCGAATAGAGCAGCGTGTGGCCGTCGGCATCCGAGCGCGCGACCGCGTCGAAGCCGATGTAGCCGTCGCCGCCGGCGCGGTTCTCGACCAGGAAACCCTGGCCCAGGGTCTCGCCCAGGCGCGCGCCGATCATGCGCGCAGTGACGTCCGCCACGCCGCCGGCGGCAACGTTGACGATCACGCGCACCGGCTTGGTGGGCCAGCTCTGTGCGAAACAGGTGTTACTGACAAGAACTACGAATAATGCGAGCCATTTCATCCGCTCCTCCTCCTGCTACTGCGCCTTGATGTTCGCGTCCTTGATTACCTTGCCCCACTTCTGCACCTCGCTGCGCACGAACGCGGCGAATTCCTCGGGCTTGTCGCCGCCGGCGGTGGTGCCGAGCGAGGCCGCGTCGTCCTGGATTTCCTTGTGCTGCAGGACGGCGGCGATGTCCTTTTGCAGCCGGTCGATGATCGGGCGCGGCGTGCCGGCCGGGACGAAGATGCCGTTCCAGCCCAGTCCCTCGATCGGGTAGCCGGCCTCGGCCATGGTCGGCACGTCGGGCAGGATCGCGAGGCGCTGCTTCGCGGCGACGGCGACGCCGCGCAGCTTGCCGGAGCGCACCATGTCGCGGATCACCACTGGCGAAAGGAACGCGGTGCTGACGTGCCCTCCGGTGAGATCAGGCAGCTCGGCGCCGATCGCCTTGTACGGAATCTCGCGCACCTGGATCCCGGCGGTGAGCTTGAGGAGCTCGCCCACCATCTGCGTGATCGCGCCGGTGCCGCCGGACGCGTAGGTCAGTGTGTTCGGCTTCGACTTCGCCAGCTCGACGTATTCCTTCATCGTGCCTGGCAGCGACGGATGCACCACCATGACGAGCGGCGTGGTGTAGAGCCGCGTCACCGGCACCAGCTTGTCGGTGAGCACGCAGCACGCATCCGGCGCGAGCGCGTCGTTGATCGCGTTGTTCACCACCGCCTGGAACAGCGTGTAGCCGTCGGCGGGCGAGCGCGCCGCTTCGCGCGCGGCGATCATGCTGTTCGCGCCGGGACGGTTCTCGACGATCACCGGCTGGCCGAGCGCCTCGGAGAGCTTCGGCGTGATGCGGCGTGCGTTCACGTCCACCGCGCTGCCCGGCCCGGTGGGAACGATCCAGCGCACCGGCTTCGCGGGGTAGCTTTGCGCAAAAGACAGATTGGCCAGTAATGCGCCGGCCAGCACCATCGCAAACTTCATTGCAGGAAATCCTCCAGGACCCGGTTGAACCCTTCAGGGTTCTGGATATTAGCGATATGCGCCGCGTTCGGCACCGAGACGTGGCGCGCGCCGGCCACCTTGGCGGCGAGGCCGGCCATCAGCGCCGGCGGGCCACCCAGCCTGTCGTCGGCGCCGCTGACATAGAGCGTCGGCGCCTTGATCTGGTGCAGCCGGTCTTCCTCCGCCAGGCCGAGGAAGGCCGCCGTTACGCCCAGGTAGCCCTCGAGCGTGGTGCGGCGAATCATCGAGCGCACCTGGTCCAGCACTTCGGGGTGCGCGGCCTTGAAGTCCTCGGAGAACCAGCGCTGCACGGTGGGCTCGACGATCGACTCGAGGCCGTTCTGCCGCACCGTTTCGCGCAGCTTGTGCCACATCGCGGCGAAGTCCGGCACCATCTGCGCCCGGCAGCAGCACGGCATCAGCCGCTCGAGGCGATCCGGGTGGCGGATGGCGAAGGCCTGCGCGAGCGCGCCGCCCAAGCCGAGGCCGACGAGCGAGGTGCGCTCGATGTTGTGCGCATCGAGCAACCCGACGAGATCCTGCACCAGAAGATCGATCGTATAGTCGCCCGCGCTCGCGCGCGTGCCGCCATGTCCGCGCAAGTCGTAGCGCAGCACATTGAAGCGCGGCTCGAGCACCGGCATCTGCCCGTCCCACATGGTGAGGTCGTTGGCGATGCCGGTGATGAGCGTCACCCAGCGCGGGCCGTTGCCTTCGATCCGATAGCCGGTGCCGATCAAGGGTAGGATTTGACCATGAAAGTCATCGCGCTCGAAGAGCACTACTGGGACCCGGAAGTCGCGAGCCACTTCAAGGAGCGCGGCCCGGAGATGCGCAACCCGCAGATGCTTGAGCGCCTCGCCGACCTCGATGTCCTGCGCCTGAAGGAAATGGACGAGGCCGGCATCGACGTGCAGGTGCTCTCGCACGGCGCGCCGGGCACGCAGCGCCTGGACGCCGAGACCGCGGTGCCGCTCGCCCGCCGCGCCAACGATCGCTTGCATGAATCGATCAGGAAACATCCGGCGCGCTTCCATGGCTTCGCCGTATTGCCGAGCGCGGACCCGAAAGCCGCCGCCGACGAGCTCGAGCGCGCGGTGACGAAGCTCGGCTTCAAGGGCGCGATGATGCACGGCCTCGCCACCGTCGGCGGCGCGCAGATCTTCCTCGACGACAAGCGCTTCTGGCCGATCTACGAGCGCGCGCAGGCGCTCGACGTGCCGCTCTATATGCATCCGGCGGTGCCGCACAAGGCGGTGATCGAGGCCTACTACAAGGACTACCTCGACCAGTTCCCCGGCCTGATGACCGCCGCCTGGGGCTTCGGCGTCGAGACCGCGACGCAAGGCATCCGCCTCGTGCTCTCCGGCCTGTTCGAGGCCTACCCGAAGCTCAAGATCATCCTCGGCCACCTCGGCGAAGGCCTGCCCTTCTACCTCTGGCGCATCAACATGGCGCTCGCCCGCCAGGGCAACCGCTCCACCCCGTTCCGCGACACCTTCCGCGAGCACTTCTGGATCACCACCAGCGGCGCCTTCTCCACCCCGTCCCTGCTCTGCTGCGTGATGGAAATGGGCGTCGACCGCATCCTGTTCTCCGTCGACTACCCCTTCGTCCCCAACCCGCCGGGCGTGAAGTGGATGGAAACCGTCCCGCTCAGTGCCGAAGACAAGACCAAGATCCTCAGCGGCACCGCGAAGCGGCTACTGAAGCTCTAGCCGCCGCATGCGCTGGATCAAGAGTCCGGCCTGGGACCTCGTCTGGGTCCTGAACATGCTGTGGCTGGCTCCGCTGGTCCTTGTGCTGGGGTCCGGTCATGACGAGGGCCGCGGCAGCCCGGTGGACTGGCTGTTCTTCGCCCTCGCCGTACCGCTGTGGTTCGGCCATCGCGTGTCGTCGGCGTGGCTCGCCTACGCCACGCCTGCCTACCGCCCGCTGCTCGCGTCGCAGCGGCTGCGCTTCGTCGTCGCACCGCTGGTAATCATCGCGGTCTGCTTCGCGGTGCTGCTCGCACCCGAGACCGTGCTGCCGATGCCGCTGACCGAGCGCGTGCTCTGCCTCGCTGCGCTGGACTATCTTCTGGTGAGTCATCATTTCGCCGCACAGCACTACGGGCTGCTCAGCCTGTATCGCGAGCGGGCGGGACGACCCCCGGACGCGAACGCGCGACGGCTTGACCGCTGGTTCGCGCTCGTCGTGGGCGGCGGGTTCGTCGTGCTGGCCAACGCGCTCGCCGGATCGATTGCCTTCCAGGATCGATGGATCGATCCGCTGCTTGGAGAAACGCTCACCGACACGGTCGCGCGCACGCTGCGCAACGCCAGCGTGATCATCATCGTGGCGATCACCGCTCTGATGCTGCACGTCGAACTACGCTCGCAGCGCCCGTCGCCGCAGCGCATTGCTTACGTCCTCGGCGTCTCGGCGATCGTGCTCCTCGGCTTCCTCAGCCCGTTCTTGTTCCTCCTGCTTTGGAGCGTGCAGCATTGGAGCGCCGCGATGGGGCTCGCCTCACTGGCGGCTTCCGGCGGGGCCCAGGCACCGGGCGCCCACTGGCAGCGGCTGCTCGCGCCCATCAACCGGCGTGGGTGGGCGGTTCTGCTCGTGCTCGCCGTGCTTTCGACCCTGTTGTTGCCTGTGCTGGAGGTCGAGGCGGTGACCGATGAATATGTCTACGCCGATCGCATCTTCGGCGACGCGGCGCTGTGGCTGCGTTCCTCATCCTTCGTTCCGGCACTGCTGGCACTGGGTTTCGCGACCGGATTCATTCACTACGTCCTGGATCGCGCCGCCTTCCGCTTCTCCTCCCCCGACGTGAGGCACGCCGCCCGCGGCCTGCTGAGTTGAGTTGCGAATCAGGGCTTGCCGCATCCAACATGAGCGGCAACAGGAAGCGGCTGCTAAAACTGTAGCCGGCCCGCGGACCTGCCGGCGCCGCTCGTAGCCTCGCGCACAGATCGCATCGCGCAAACATACGTCCCGATTCCCGAGCCAGATCCGTCGCCTGACCCGATTTCCATCGTGATATCCAAGGGCGCGAAAAGCCAACAATCACTTAACACGATGATTTGCGTGCGTGGACGTTAGAAGGCGCTGTCAACGCCAGTCGGGAGATGACGTTGATCGATAAATGTCGGAGCTCGATCGCGTCAAAGAGCAACTGGTCTATCTCAGGTTTTGGCTTGGGATCATGGTTGCCACCGAGATTGCTTTGGTCGGCTGGCTTATCTCTTCCGCCATCGGTGCAAATGCAACACTTTGGTTTATGGGCGCATTTGGCGCGGTCGCGCTAGCGGCCGGAGTTTTTCTCGTGCACAGGCAAGTCCAGCGTCGCATTGATCAAATAGGTAAACTATGAGCATGGAAGTTCTCGCCGGCATCCTTCTTCTTGCTGTTGTGGCGCTCTTCGTCGGCATCGCGCTAGATGCCGCATATCGCAAGTAGCGCCTTCTAACATGGCGGTGTTGCCGGACGCGGCAGCAACCGCCTCGCTTCATCCACGGCCGCACTCGCCGCGCCGCCAACCTCGGCGTTTAGGCTTCATGACCGCTCCCAACGGGCTTATCTTTCCCGTGACGGTAATCTTGCTCGCATGCGCTTCGTCCGCGTCTGCGTTGGATAGGGCGGGAGCGATCGACGTGGCCAAACGTCAGGTAGAGGGTCGGTGCACCACAACAACACCGTGCACGTTCGATGCGAACGCGCACGAGGGTAATTGGCACGTGCGCGTTCAGTTCACAAAGCGCAATGCGCCTCAGGAGAAGCCCTTGCCATATCCCGGAGGGCACGCGGTCTTCATAATCAACCAGACCGGCAAGGTCATCGGCCGGATGGAGGGCAAATGAAGCCTAGCAGCGCGTTGTTGACCGACGCCAAGCTTCCCCCGATTTGGTGGACACCTCGGCCTAACCGGCTGGAGGTTGTGTAGACCGTACGGAATGGTTTCAAGGCAACTGCGATAAATCTTGGCACTCGGCACAGGAGGCGTGCTATGGCAACGATGACGCGGGAAACCATGGACAAGATCGTGAATGACCATTTCATGTACGAGGCGACGGCCGACCTGGAAGGCGTATTGAGCACGTACTCCGACGACCCGGAGCATCAGGTCGTCGGCGGCCCGGACGGTCCGTTACGCGGCAAGGCCGCCATTCGACGTTTCTATGAAGGCCTGTTTCCGGCACTCAAGGGCGAGCGCGCCGAGCCGGTGATGCGCCTGTATGGAGACGACTTCATCGTCGACGAGAGTATCTTGATCGGCAAGGTCGTCGATGGCCGCCCCTTCAATCTCCAAGGCAAGAGCGGACATGCCCGGGTGCGCCTGCTGCACGTCTTTCAATTGCGCGACGGGCTGATCGCCAAGGAGAGGGTCTGGTTCGATTTCGACGACATGAGGCGCCAGCTGCGCTAGCACACGCGCTCGGCGCGCACTAGCCATGCTCAAGACATACGCGAGAAAGCCGGCGGCCACGCGTCAGGGAATCTTTCAGGGGGTAGGTTCGCAGCTCACAAACCGCCTTTTGTCATCTGCTTCGCGGTTAGCTGCCGCGAGACCGGACGGGCATGGCTCTCACCGCTAAGCAACGCGGCGTGCTGAAGGGCATCATCGCCGGCGCCGCGATCACGCTTGTTGTCATCCTGGGCGCCATCCTCGTGGGTCCGATGGCGCTACCGGCGGAAGCCTCGGCAGGAGAACGCCTCGCGTTTGCGATCCGGGCAGACGCCTTCATCGCGCTCTGGCTCGCAATATCCGTTGGTTTGCTCGCACGACACCGGTTCTTCACTCCGGAGGATATTGACGGCGGCGGACTTTCTCGTGGCTCGGAGACCGCGAACGTTCTGCAATCAACACTTCAAAACACGCTGGAGCAGTCAGTTATAGCGGTGCTGGCTCATCTAGCGTGGTCGATTCTGATGCCCGTATCTTGGATATCGGCGATACCAGCCGCCGTCTTCCTTTTCTTGTGTGGCCGCGTGCTATTTGTGCGCGGGTATCGTGGTGGGGCGCCATCTCGGGCCATGGGGTTTGCCCTGACCTTTTATCCATCCGTACTGATGCTCATCTTCGTGATCGTTACAGCCGTATGGAAAGTGTTCCCTTGGAGCTAATCACGCGGTGTCATTTCATCATGCGCCCGCGGCGCGCGACAGCGCCGCGCGGTCGCTGAGCTGCGGCGTTAGGGAGAGTACGGACATTCACGGGAATTGGTGCTTGATCCGCCCGCAGATAGAGCTCCGATTGAAACAGAACCAGAGGTGACCGCGATGAGTAGTCCCAATACCGACAAACTGTTCGCTGGCTCTATTCCCAAGCTTTACGACACGTATCTAGTGCCCCTGATCTTCGAGCCCTACGCTGCGGATCTGGTGAACCGCCTAAGAGCGAGGCCACCTTCTCGCGTGCTCGAAATTGCGGCCGGCACGGGGGTCGTGACGCGTGCTCTGGCATCAGCGTTACCCGAAAGCGCCACCATCGTCGCGACGGATTTGAATCAAGCGATGCTCGACCAGGCATCCGCCGTGGGAACGAAGCGCGCCGTCGAATGGCGTCAGGCAGACGCCATGCAGCTGCCGTTTCCGGACGCAACGTTCGACGCCGTCGCCTGCCAGTTCGGTGTCATGTTCTTTCCGGATAAGCCCAAGGCTTTTTCCGAGGCGCGTCGCGTGCTCAGGCCAGGGGGCATCTTCATCTTCAACGTGTGGGATCGGATCGAGGACAACGAGTTCGCGCATACCGTGACGAGCGCGCTGGAATCCGTATTCCCGAAGGATCCGCCGCGCTTCATGGCCCGTACGCCGCATGGCTATCACGACCGCAGCCACATCGCACGCGATCTGGAAACGGCGGGTTCACTACCTCCCCTCGAATCGACACGGTCGCGGCGCGCAGCCGGGCAAAGTCTGCGCGCGAGCCCGCGATCGCATATTGTCAGGGGACACCGTTAAGGAACGAGATCGAGACCCGCGATGCCACGCGGCTCGGCGAAGCGACCGATGTCGCGGCGGAAGCCATCGCCAAGCGGTTCGGCCGGGGCGCCGTCGACGGAAAGATCCAAGCGCACATTGTCACCATTGAAGCGGGTCGTTGAGGCGCAAGCAGGTGTTTCCCGATACCGTCGAGACGCCAAGGCTCCATCTGCGCCGCCCGGTTCCAACGGATGCGGAGCGCATATTTCAGACATACGCGCAGGACGTCGAAGTAACTCGCTACGTTGAGTGGGTTGCTCACACTTCGGTCGAGACGACCAAGAAATTTGTCGCCTTCTGCCAAGGCCGATGGACGAACTCGGTTGCTTTTCCCTATGTCATCACACGAAAGGAAGGCCGGGAGTTGCTTGGAATGATAGAGGTGCGTCCAAACGGGCACCGTGCCGACTTCGGATACGTCCTAGGCCGCTCGTATTGGGGAAATGGGTTGATGCCGGAGGCCATTGCCGCGATCGTGAAACTCACGTTGGCGCACCCTGCGATCTATCGAATGTCGGCGACTTGCGATGTCGAGAACAAGGCTTCTGCGCGCGCGCTGGAGAAATCAGGGTTTTCCCGCGAAGGCCTTCTCCGGAGGTACATAATTCACCCAAATATTTCATCTGAGCCTCGCGACTCCCTGCTTTATGCGCTCACGAAATGACCTGGGGCCCAGGAGCGCGTTGTCGACGAGCTGAGGCGGAGAAGCACAAATGAGCGAAACCACACCATTCGGAAATGCAGCTGTCGCCCTTGCCGCCGTAGCGGCGCTCGGGCTGTCGAGCCTCGCCGCAGCGCAGGCCGAGGCTCCGGGCGAGACTGTCACCATTCCGGGCGCCACCTTTTCCAGCTGGAGCGTGAAGGACGTACGCGGACGCTTTGGCCGTCCGGCCGGCTCGACGGCCAAGGTGCCGGCGGTGCTGATCCTGCATGGCAGCGGCGGAGTCGACGGCCGTGGCGCGTTTCACGCGACGGCGTTGCAGGAAGCGGGCATCGCCACGCTCGAGATCACCATGTTTCAGATCGGCGGCCGGCCGCGGGCCGGCCACGGCGCGACCATGCCCCACGCAGTCGCTGCGCTTGGCTGGCTCTCCGCCCGACCCGACATCAACGCCGAGCGGCTGGGCGTCATGGGCTTTTCCTGGGGCGGGGTGATGACGGTGCTGCTATCGAGCGAGCAGGTGCAGGAGCAACTGGGGAAGGACGTACCGAGACCCGTGGCGTTCGCTCCTTTCTATCCGGTATGCACCAACATGGCCCGCTTTCTGCGGAGTGCCAAGCACAACTTCTACAACGCGCATACGCGGATGAGCGCGTCGCCGATGCTGATCCACATCGGCACCCACGACCACTACGAAGACGGCGAGCGCCCCTGCGATGCGTTCGTGGCGATGTGGCCCGCGGCCGCGCGCGAGCGCACGATCGTGCGCAACGTCGAGGGCGCGACCCACGGCTTCGATTCGCAAGCCGGATCCCGGCGGTTCCACGACGAGTTTGCCTTTGCCGGGCGCGGCGGTACCGTCCACGTGATCGCGAGCCCGAAGGACGCAGCCGAAGCTCGGCAGGCCGTCGTGACGTTCTTCGTGGAACAACTGAAGCGCTGATCTCCAGTGGCGACGCCCTGACAGCGCGTTGACCGTGCCAGATCCGCGAGCGAAAGCATGTTCCCGGCGGCTCCAGGAGAACGCGCGCGTAATCATCACGGAGTGGCGCCTCGAGCCGTGATCCGAAGCGGATGCATCGACATGACTGCGACGTACGTCCTTGTTTGTCTCACGTCCAGACAACTCCCGGCGGATACTGCAATGGGATCAATCACGGAACTCACCTCGGGCAGACGTATGCCAGACCGAAAGGCGTCAGCACAATACTGTCAATCCCGGACCAGGAATTCGCTTCATCAATCAATGAAACGGAGGAGAACCCATGTCACGCATCCGTCCGATGAAGTTCGTTCATGTCGTCTACCGCACCCGCCGCTTTGAGCAGATGGTGCGCTGGTACCAGACCGTGTTTGGCGCCAAAGTGCAGTATCAGAATCCGGCGCTCGCTTTCCTGACTTACGACGACGAGCACCACCGTTTTGCGTTTGCCAACCTGGATGTCCTGAAACCGGACAACAGTGAAAAGGATCGGCCGTGGTGTGGTCGGGGTCGACCATCTCGCCTATACCTACGCCTCGCTGAAGGACTTGCTGGAGAACTATGCTCAACTCAAAGCGAAAGACATCAAGCCCTACTGGTGCATTCATCATGGCATCACGGTATCGATGTACTACGCAGACCCCGACGGCAATCAAATGGAGTTCCAGGTCGATTGTTTTGATACGAGCGAAGAGGCCAATGCGTTCATGGAAGGCCCGCACTTCGCCGCAAATCCGATTGGAGTCGAATTCGACCCGGACGACTGGCTGGCCAGGCTGCGCGCCGGCACTTCGCCGTCCGAGCTTCTGGTACGCCGGAAGCACGAACCGGTGTCACCGATCCGCGGTTCGTTTGCGAGTTAGACCATCAATGCGGGAGTTCCATCGATGAAGAGTGAAGCCAAGCTACGCGTGTACGACATCCTCGCCAAGGCGTTCACGCAGGAAGGCGTGGGGACCTGCTTCGCACTCCTCGGCGATGCGAACATGAATTGGGCCGCGCGGCTGTCCCAGGAGGGATGCCGCATGATCTATGTCCGCCACGAGCATTGCGCCCTCGCGTCTGCCATGGCGTACGCGCGAAAGCGCGGGGACGTGGGCGTGGCGACCGTCACCTGCGGGCCCGGTGTGACCCAACTGATCACCGCCCTGCCCGCGGCCGTGCGCGCTCACCTGCCGCTGGTGGTGTTCGCCGGGGAAGCGCCGCTGAAAAGCGGCTGGTACAACCAGGAGATCGACCAGGCGCCGCTCATCACGGCCACGGGCGCTGCCTATCACCGCTTGCACATGCCCGAGCGCATGCCGGTCGCGGTACGCGACGCCTTCGTGCAGGCGCGGCGCGAACGCCGGCCGGTGGTGATCGGCGTGCCGTTCGATCTGCAGAGCCGGCCCTGGGAAGGAGCGGCGGGTCTGCCAAGGCCGTCGCGCGAACTGTTGCCGCGGCCTTCGCCGATGCCGCCGCATCCCGACGATGTGGCGAGCGCCGCAAAACTGCTTGCCGGCGCCGAGCGGGTTGTCGTGCTCGCCGGCCTGGGTGCGGTCGAGGCCGGAGCGGGCGCCGCTTGCCGGGCGTTGGCCGCCAAGACGGGCGGGCTGCTCGCGACGACGCTTCCCGCGCGCGGCCTGTTCCATGACGATCCTTTTTGCGTCGGCATCTCGGGGAGCTTCACGCCCGAGGTCGGCCTCGAATACCTGGCACAGGCCGACCTCGTCATCGCGGTCGGCTGCTCGCTCGCCTACCACGCGGGCGGCGGCGGCCAGCTCTGGCCGAAGGCCAAGATGCTGCAGATCGATATCGACCCGGTCGCGGTCAGCCAGGGCCAGGAGGTGGCGCGTCATCACCTGCGAGCCGACGCGCGCCTTGGCGTCGAGGCCCTGACCGCGGCGCTGCCTGCCGGAAACCGCGGCTGGCGAAGTAACGCGATTGCCGCGCGGATCCGCGATTCGAAGCCGGACAGCCACGTATTCGAAATCGAGCCGGGGCTGCTCGACCCGCGCCACGTGGTCGAGGCGCTGGAAGCCGCCTTGCCGCAGGAATGGGAGATGGTGAACTCGGGAGGCCACTGCTCATGGTTCTTCGCGCAGATGCCCTCGCGCCCGCAGGAGAAGTTCCTCACCATCCGCGAGTTCGGCGCGATCGGCAACGGCATCTCGTTCGCCATGGGCGTCGCCGCCGCGCGCCCGGATCGAACCGTGGTGCTGTTCGACGGTGATGGCAGCCTGATGATGCATGTGCAGGAGCTGGAAACCATCCAGCGCCACGGACTGAACATCCTGATCGTGGTGATGAACGACGGCGCGTACGGCTCCGAGGTGCACAAGCTGCGCTCGGAAGGCATGCCCGAGGACGGGTCGGTGTTCGGCTACTGCGATTTCGCCGGCATTGCGCGTGGCTTCGGGCTCGCCGGAAAGACGGTCAAGGATCTGGACGAGCTGCCGAAGTTGGTCGCCGAGTTCGCCGCAGGCGGCGGCGCCGCGGTCTGGGACTTTCACGTCTCGGACAAGGTGGTTTCGCCGACCATACGCCGCGCGCATCCTCATCCTGCCAAGAAATAACTGCTGAACCCCTAGGGCGCGGGTCGCCGCATTCCCGTGTGCTCCGCGGCGAAGGCCCAGACGTCAGCGAGCTCGGCGATCTGGCGTTGGGTGGGCGTGTAGCCGTGCGAGGCTTTCGCCTCGTAGCGCAGCAGCACCGGACGCGGGCACGGCTGCGCGGCCTGCACGGCGGCGGCGAACTTGTAGGCGTGGTTCGGCACCACGCGGTCGTCGTATTCCGCGGTGGTCACCAGCGTCGCGGGGTAGCACGTGCCGGCCTTCACGTTGTGATAAGGCGAATAACGCAGCAGGCTTTGGAACTGCTGCGCATTGCGCGGCGAGCCGTATTCGGAGATCCAGTTGCGGCCACCCGTGAAGCGGTCGAAGCGCAGCATGTCGGTGACCGGCACGCCGGAAACCACGGCGGCGTAGAGCTCTGGCCGTTGCTGGGAGACCACGCTCACCAGCAGCCCGCCGTTCGACCTTCCCCAGATGGCGAGCTTGGCCGGCGCGGTGTACTTCTCCTTCACCAGGTGCTCCGCCACCGCGATGAAATCGTCGAAGGCGTTCTGCCTGTTCTCGCCGCGCGCCGCGCGATGCCATTCCCGGCCGTATTCGCCGCCGCCGCGGATATTCGCGCTGACCCAGACGCCGCCAAGCTCGAGCCACGCCACCACCTGGGGAAGGTAGGCCGGAAGAATGCTGATGGAGAAGCCGCCGTAGCCGTAGAGCAGCGTGGGATTCGTGCCGTCGCGCTTGAGATCCTTGCGCGCGGTGACGAAGTACG
This sequence comes from uncultured beta proteobacterium, assembly GCA_963810475.1. Classification (GTDB taxonomy): domain Bacteria; phylum Pseudomonadota; class Gammaproteobacteria; order Burkholderiales; family SG8-39; genus SCGC-AG-212-J23. The sequence goes on from CAWENY010000018.1 coordinate 102,316, forward strand.
GCACCCGCGTGCCGTCCTTCGAGACGGCGAACACGCGCCGTGTCTCGTATTGGCGCACGTCGATCGGCGCGCTCGGCGGCTCGAACGCGGCGACCTGGCCGTCCGCGGGGTTGTAGTGAAACAGCGTCGGTTGATACAGCGGCGAGGTGAACGTGAAGAAGATGCGTCCCGAGCGTTGCCCGCCCACGCCGGTGATCGAGCCCGCGTCCGGCAGCGGGATCTCGCTCTGCGGCTGCCCGGAGCGATCGAAAACGGCGAGGCGGCTCTGCACGTCCGAGAGGTACTCGACGACGATCCCCTCGGCGAACACGCTGGCGATGCGGATCGCATCCTTCGCCTCGGGGATCACCGTCTTCCACGTCTCACGCCGCGGATTGCGCAGGTCGATCGCGATGATCTTGCCGTTGGGGGCGTTCTCATCGGTCTTCACGTAGAGCGTCGGGCCGAGGTGTCCGAGCGCGGTGTATTCCGCGCCGTCGGCTCTCCACCAGCGGCTTCACCGGCGCCTTGACGTCCGGCCGCTCCGGATCGCCCATGTCGACGTAATACAGGCGGTTCGCCGGTCCCGAGCCTTGCGCCACGCGGATCAGGAGGTAGCGCCCCTGCCTCGGCACCCAGGCGGCGAGCAGGCCGCGGCTGAGATCGGGGCGCTCGATGATCAGCACGTCCTCCGACTGCGGCGTTCCCAGGCGGTGGTAATAGACCGCCTGGCCGCCGAGCACGGCGTGCAGCATCTGGCCTTTCGGCGGCTCGGGAAAGCGCGAGTAGAAGAACCCCTTGTTATCCCGCGTCCACGACAGCCAGGAGAACCGGACCCATTTCACTTCGTCGGGCAGCACGCGGCCGGTGGCGATGTCGCGCACCAGGATCGTGCGCCAGTCGGCACCGCCTTCGGCGAGCGCATAGGCGATGAGGCGGCCGTCGGGCGATGGCCGGAAGTCGGCGAGCGCCGTCGAGCCATCGGGAAACATCGCGTTGGGATCGAGAACCAGCTGGCGCGGCCCGTCGAGCTTTTCGCGCATGTAGATCGCGGTCTGGTGCTGCAAGCCCTCGTTGCGGCGGTAGAACAGACGCCCGCCCTCGACGATCGGGATATAGGTCCTCGAGTAATTCCAAAGCTCGGTGATGCGCTTCTGGAAGTGCGCGCGCAGCGGCAGCTCGCCGAGGTAGCCCGAGGTAAGGCGCCCCTGCGCCGCCACCCAGTCGGTCAGCTCCGCGGAGGCCGCGTCCTCCATCCAGCGGTAGGGATCCGACACCTTGACCCCGAACAGCTCCTCGGTGAGCTCGGCTTTGCGCGCGGCGGGGTAGGAGAACTTCGGCGACTGGGCGAGCGCGTGCCCCGCGCAAAGCACTGCCGCGGCTAGCAGAACCAACGTGCCCTTCGGCACCACGGCGCAGTCTAGGCGCTGGCCTTCGGCAAAATCAACCGCACCTGGGCGGTTTTACAACACCGGCCGACTTCACTCATCATGGGAGATGATCATTTCAGGAGTCATTCCCCAGCTGCGGACCACCGATCTGAAGTCATCGATTCGCTTCTATACGACCAAGCTGGGACTGCGGCTGGAGTTTCAATACCAGGACTTCTACGCCGGGATTCGCGCCGGGAACCAGACCTTCCACCTGAAACTGGTCGACCATAAGGATCCCTCGATTCAGTTCGTGGAGAACGGCGAGCATTTTCATCTCTACCTGGAAACCGAGGATGTCGCCGCCGCGGCGGCCGCATTGAAGGCGAAGGGCGTGTCCCTGGTGAAGGACGTACATGAGACACCATGGGGCACGAAGGAGTGCGTGATCCAGGATGATCAAGGCCACACGCTGTATCTGGGCGAAAGCCGTTAAGGGCTGCTCGTAAGCGTGAACATCCGGGAAGCGACAAGAGAGGATTTCGACCGGATCTGGCCGATCTTTCGTGACATCGCTGTTGCGGGCGAGACCTATGGCTATTCGCGAACCACCACGAAAGAGCAGGCGCGGACGATCTGGATGGATGCGCCACGAAAGACCTACGCGCTCGAAGAGGACGGGGCGATCCTCGCCACGTACTACCTGAAGACCAACCAGGCCGGGCCGGGCGATCATGTGTGCAACTGCGGATACATGGTCTCGTCCGCTGCGAGAGGGCGCGGTTTGGCTACGGCAATGTGCGAGCATTCCCAGGAGGTCGCACGCACATTGGGTTACAAGGCCATGCAATTCAACTTCGTCGCGTCCACCAATGAAAGCGCCGTCAGGCTGTGGAGTCGGCTTGGCTTCGCCACCGTGGGCCGCCTGCCGAAGGCGTTTAACCATCCGTCCAGGGGCTATGTCGATGCCCTGGTGATGTACAAGTGGCTGGAAACATAACGGAGTCCAAGCATGAGCCTGCCGAAAGTCCGGGAAGCGATCGAAAATCTGAGCGCGGCGATCTCCGCGGACCCGATGAAAGCCCGGCCGAAGAATATTCCGGCCACCGCCCGCCTCACCGAAGGTTTGCGCTGCGAGCTGAGTGGTCCTTACAACGAACGGCTGGTGACGGACATGGCGCCGGCGATGGGCGGTACCGCCTCGGGCCCGAATCCCGGGTGGCTGCTGCGCGGCGCCATCGCCTCCTGCACCGCGACCGTCATTGCGATGCGCGCAGCGAAGCTGGGGGTGGCGTTGAGCAATCTCGAGGTCACCGTCGAAACCGACTCCGACCTGCGCGGCATCCTCGGCCTCGATGAGAATGTTTCCGCGGGCCACGGACCGGTGCGCATGAAGGTGAAGATCGGCGCGCTCACGGCGTCCCGGAGGTGCTGCGCGAGATCGTGACCTGGGCCGATCGCCACTCTGCGGTGACGTGCACCGTGAGGCAGGCGCCGCAATGCTCGCTGCTGGTAAGCGTGAATATCCGGGAGGCGACAAGAGAGGATTTCGACCAGATCTGGCCGATCTTTAGTGAGATCGCTGTTGCGGGCGAGACCTATGGCTATTCGCGCAACCACCACGAAAGAGCAGGCGCGGACGATCTGGATGGATGCGCCACGAAAGACCTACGCGCTCGAAGAGGACGGGACGATCCTCGCCACGTACTACCTGAAGACCAACCAGGCCGGGCCGGGCGATCATGTGTGCAACTGCGGATACATGGTCTCGTCCGCTGCGAGAGGGCGCGGTTTGGCTACGGCAATGTGCGAGCATTCCCAGGAGGTCGCACGCACATTGGGTTACAAGGCCATGCAATTCAACTTCGTCGCGTCCACCAATGAAAGCGCCGTCAGGCTGTGGAGTCGGCTTGGCTTCGCCACCGTGGGCCGCCTGCCGAAGGCGTTTAACCATCCGTCCAGGGGCTATGTCGATGCCCTGGTGATGTACAAGTGGCTGGAAACATAACGGAGTCCGAGCATGAGCCTGCCGAAAGTCCGGGAAGCGATCGAAAATCTGAGCGCGGCGATCTCCGCGGACCCGATGAAAGCCCGGCCGAAGAATATTCCGGCCACCGCCCGCCTCACCGAAGGTTTGCGCTGCGAGCTGAGTGGTCCTTACAACGAACGGCTGGTGACGGACATGGCGCCGGCGATGGGCGGTACCGCCTCGGGCCCGAATCCCGGGTGGCTGCTGCGCGGCGCCATCGCCTCCTGCACCGCGACCGTCATTGCGATGCGCGCAGCGAAGCTGGGGGTGGCGTTGAGCAATCTCGAGGTCACCGTCGAAACCGACTCCGACCTGCGCGGCATCCTCGGCCTCGACGAGAATGTTTCCGCGGGCCACGGACCGGTGCGCATGAAGGTGAAGATCGGCGCGCCCACGGCGTCCCCGGAGGTGCTGCGCGAGATCGTGACCTGGGCCGACCGCCACTCTCCGGTGACGTGCACCGTGAGGCAGGCGCCGCAATGCTCGCTCGAGATCCAGGTGGTCTGACATGCGGGTGGCAGTGCTCGACGACTATCACCGGGTGTTCGAGGCCGATCCGGCGATCGAGCGCCTGCGCCGCCGGGTCCCGGTCGATGTCTACAGCGAGAAATTGCCGCTCGAGCGGCTGCGTACCTATCCGATCCTGATCGCGTTGCGCGAGCGTACACGCTTCGATGCTGCCTTCTTCGCGGCGCTGCCCGGGCTGGAGCTGATCGCGCAGACCGGCAACCACGCGTATCACGTCGACATGGCCGCCGCGACGAAGGCTGGCGTGCTCGTCGGCATGGCGTCCTCGGACCTGCAGACCATGGGCGCTATCGCGCGCTCGACCATCGAGCTCACCTTCGGCCTGATGATCGCGGTGCTGCGGCGCATTCCGCAGACCGACCAGGCGATGCGCCGCGGCGCGTGGCCCTCCTCCGCGGGTCGAACGCTGGCGCAGAAGAAGCTGGGAATTCTTGGATTAGGGCGGATCGGACGCGAGATCGCGGCGCTCGCCCAGGCGTTCCGGATGAAGACGCTGGCCTGGGGCCCGACGCTCACCGCCGAGCGCGCCGAGCGCTCCGGCGCGACGTTCATGGAGCTCGACGCGCTTCTCGAGGAAGCCGACATCGTCACCGTGCAGCTCAAGCTCTCCGAGCAAAGCCGGGGGCTGCTGGACGAGCGCAGGCTGCGGCTGATCGGGCCGGCCGGCGTCCTCATCAACACCGCGCGCGGCGCCATCGTGGACGAGACGGCGCTGGCGCGCGTGCTCGCCGAAGGCGCGCTTGGGGCCGCGGGACTGGATGTTTTTTCCGAAGAGCCGCTCGCCTCCGATTCACCGCTGCGGCGGCTGGACAACGTCGTGCTGACGTCGCACCTGGGATGGCCCGCCGACCTGACCTACCGCACCATGGCGCAAGCGGTCGTCGCCATCATCGAAGCCTATCTCGACGGCGATTACTCACGCGCAGTCAATCCGGACGCGCTCCAGCATCGGAAATGGACCTGAGGCAAGCGCTGCCGGCACTTCTTCCCGCGGCGATCGCCTGGGCGGAGTCGCGCGCGAAGAAGGCGGCGGAGGTAGGCCGTGCGTTGAGCGGCGGCAAGAAGAGGAAATCGCGCGGCAGGTCGGCGTCAGTCAACCCGCGCGCGTTCGCGTCGAGATCGTCGACGAGCTGCCGCTGCCCGAAGACCCGGCGCTGCGCGCGGCGGGGCTCGCCGCGGGGCTGCTAGGCCCCGGGATGGTCGGGCTGACGCTTGGCCATTCGATCTTCATCCGCCGCGGCAACCGGGAGCGCCGGGAGCACCGACGGCTCCTGTCGCACGAGCTGCGCCACGTCTACCAATACGAGCAGCACGGCTCCATTGCCGCCTTCCTGCGGGTCTACCTCCGCCAGATCGTGGAAGTCGGCTACGCCAACGCGCCGCTGGAGGCGGATGCCCGGGCGCATGAGATAGACTCGCCCTCCTTATAGACAAGGGGTTCCAGCAAATGGGCAGATCGACCGGTCGCAATCTCCGTCAACGCAGGCGCCTGCAGAAGATCAAGAAGAAGCTGGTGCGCGACGACAAGCAAGCCAGGAAAGCCAAGAAAGCGGCCGCAAAGCTAGGCCAGCCGAAGCAGCCGGCGGCTGCCTAGTCCGCGCACCGGCGCCTTCGGGCGACCGCGCGCAAGGTAGACCGCGAGCAAAGCCCCGATAACGGCGGCGGCGCGGAACGACGGGCGCGGCAGCCATTTCATCGCCTTGGGCGGTAGCTCGGGCGGCGCCTCGCGCTGCGGCGCCGAGGTCATGGCAACCACTCGCGACCTGCCCTGCTCCCCTTCGCGGGCGAAAAACGGGATGAGCGACTTGACGAACGCGGACATGTCCTGCGGCCCGCGGCTCGTGAGCCAATTGCCATCGCGCACCACCGCAGCATCCAGCCACGTGGCGCCGGCGTTCACCAGGTCGTCGCGCACGCCAGGCCACGATGTCATGTTGCGTCCCTCCGTCAGGCCGGCCGATGCCAGCAGCCACGGACCGTGGCACAAGGTAGCGATCGGTTTGCCGACGGCGTCGAACTCACGCACGAACTGCCGCGCTTCCGCCGACTGGCGCAGCAGGTCGGGATTCATCAGCCCGCCGGGGATCAGCAGCCCGTCGTAGTCTTCGACCGCCGCGTCGGCGAGCGTGTAATCGACCGATACGCGGCTCGCGGGCTCGTGCAGATTGACGCCGCGGATGCGGCCCTTCCGCAAGCGAAACGACGTCGACCTCGGCGCCGGCGGCGCGCAACGCCTTGACGGGAACGGTGAGCTCCACCTTTTCGAAACCATCGGCTGCGAGCACGGCGATGCGGCGCCCTTTGAGCTTGCGCTGTTTGAACATTGTTCCTCCGTTGAGTACTGACCCTGGAGTGGAGTGGATTTGCGCAGCCGGCGTTAGTTCAGACAAAGCGCGCACTGCAATATGCGCTCCGGCAGTACACTGACCACGGAAGAAACCGCAATGTTCTCGGCCCGCACGCTGAAGACGCTCGCCCTCTTGCTGGCGGGCTACGTGCTTCTGGCTCTCCCCGCGTATCTCGGGCCGGCGGTGCTCGAAGAGATCAGCAGCTATCTCGTGATGCCGCCGCTGCTCTCGATCTATCTTTTCCACACGCTTGGAATTCCGGGCCTGGTCCAGCAGGGCGGCGAGCTGTGGCTGGGGGATGTGCGCTCCCACCGTCTGGGGCTGGGCCTTCGTTGCTTTGTTCTGGCTCGGTGTGGCGTGGATCCTCGCGTGGGGACTTGCACGCCTGAGCGCGCGGCGGCGCGTCGACTGAAGCTGGGCCCGATCGTGCGGCGCATCGGCCTCATCTCCGACACTCACGGTCTGCTGCGGCGGGAAGCCATCGCGTTCCTGCGCGGCAGCGATTACATCGTGCATGCCGGCGATATCGGCGATGCCGCCGTTCTCGTCGAGCTCGGCGCTGTCGCCCCGGTCACCGCGGTACGCGGCAACAACGATAGCGGCGCCTGGGCCAAAGGCATCGCTGAAACCGAGGTGCTGAAAGTCGGCGGGATATCGATCTATGTCCTGCACGACCTCGCGCAGCTCGACCTCGATCCGCTCGCCGCCGGATACCAGGTGGTGGTGTCCGGCCATTCGCACAAGCCTCTGCTCGAGCGGCGCGGCGGCGTGCTCTACGTCAACCCGGGCAGCGCGGGACCGCGCCGGTTCAAGCTGCCCATCGCCGCGGCCGAGCTGAGATGACCGGGGCCGACGGTCGAAGGAAGGGTGGTCGAGCTCGCTCCTTCGCGTTGATGGCGGCAGCGATGCGTTCGGGCGTGAGCGGCAGATCGCGCACCCGCACGCCGAGCGCATCGTGCAGCGCGTTGGCGATGGCCGCGGCGGTCGGGCCCATGGTGCATTCGCCGGCGCCCACCGATGCATGCTCATTCTTAAGCAGGAAAACTTCAACCGGCGGGACCTCGCTGAACTTGAGGATCGGGTAGTCCTCCCAGCCGGCGACTCCGGGCTTCCACGCTTCCTTCAGCGTCCAGCTCGCCGCCTGGATGCAGCCGCCCTCGATCTGGTTGATCACGCCGTCGGGGTTGATCGGCAGGCCGACGTCGACCGCGGCGACGAGGCGCGTGCAGCGCAGCTCGTGCGTGACTTCCACTTCCGCGAGCACCGCGCAGTAGGCGCCGAGGTTCTTGTATTTCGCGAACGCGATGCCGTGGCCGCGGCCCTCCGCGCGCTTCCACGAGCTCCATTCCGCGCGCAGTTTTTCCAGTACCGCACGAGCCCGCGGGTCCTGCAAATGATTTAAACGAAACTCCAAGGCATCGGTGCCCGCAGCCGCCGCGCATTCGTCCATGAACGACTCGATCGCGAACACGTTGCCGTACGCGCCGAGCGAGCGCAGCGAGGAGCTGCGCAGCGGCATTTCGCGCACGTAGTTGTTCCGCACCAGCAGGTCGGCGAAATCGTAGAGCGGGATGCAGTTGCGGTCGGCGCCGCCCGCCGGAAGCGCGGGATTAACTGCCGGCGACAGCTCGAAGGGCTTGGCGAGGTGCGCCGCGGCGGTGAGCGTCGGCAGCGTGGCGCGGCCGGGGCGGTGCGTGTGGCCGTTGCTCCAGAACTCGTGGCGCCAGGACACGATGCGGCCTTGCGCGTCGAGCGCCGCCTCGAGCTCGAACGCCATCGCCGCGCCGTACGGTTCCCAGGCGAACTCGTCGGCGCGCGTCCACTGCAGCCGCACCGGCTTGCCGTCCGCACCGCGCGCGAGCAGCGCCGCGTCCAGCGCGACGTCGTCGGCGCCGTTGTGGCCATAGCAGCCGGCGCCTTCCATGTGCGTAACGACGATATCGGCTTCGTTCATGCCGAGAACCTTCGACAGGTCCTGGCGCAGGCCGAAGATGCCCTGGCTGTGCGTCCAGAGCTCGAGCTTCGGCCCCTTCCAGCGCGCCACGGCGCACGACGGCCCGATCGAGGCGTGGGCGATATACGGCTTGGTGTACGACGCGCGCAGCTGCTTCTCGCCGCGCGCCTTGGCTGACGTGTCGACTTTTTCCTTCGAGACGATGCGCTCGGTGACGTGCTCCTTCAGCCAGGCGTGGATATCCGCCGGCACCGGCGCCGCCGCTTCCCATCTGGAGCTCGCGCGCAGCTTGGCCGCCGCCGCGATCGCATCCTCTTCTCGCTCGGCGAGGACCCCGAGGAAGCTGCCGTCGCGAACGACCGTAGCCTTTGTCTCTCCGAGAGAAATCAGTTTTGAAAAGCCATAAGGCGGCCGCGCTATGCGCCCATGCAGCATTCCCGGCAGCACCAGATCGTGCAGATAGCTCGGCTGGCCGGCGAACTTGGCCGGCAGGTCGCGCCGCGGCGCGCTGGTGCCGACCAGGCGATACGCCGACGCCGGCTTGAGCGGCGCGGCGCCCGGGATCTCGCCCTCGACGTGCGCGAGATCCCAATAGGTAATGCTGCTCTCCGGACCGCGGATGATGCCATCTTCGACCGCCAGCTCATGGGGTGCCGCCTTGAGAATCCTGGCGGCGCGCCCGAGCATCAACGCGCGCAGCTCGGCGCACGCCACGCGCAGCGCCTTGCCGCCGTCCTGGATCGACAGGCTCCCCGAGGTCACGCCTTCGTCCGGGCTGTGCGCGGTGCTCGCCGGAAGCAGGCGGATTCTCCTTCAGATCGACATCCAGCTCTTCGGCGGCGATCTGCGCCAGCGCCGTGAGGATGCCCTGCCCCAGCTCGACCTTGCCGCTCGCGATGGAGACCGTGCCGTCGGGCTCGAACTGCACGCGCTGCGACAGGCGGCGTGCGTCGGACAGCGCGCTTGGCTTCTCAGCGAGCATCGAGGATCGCCTTGACCACGCGGTTGTGCGAACCGCATCGGCAGAGGTTCTTGTCGAGGGCTTGCTTCACCTGTTCCGCCGAGGGGGATTTCACTTCGGAAAGAAGCGCGACGGCACTCATCACGATGCCGCTCATGCAGTAGCCGCATTGCGCCGCCTGATGGCGCTCGAGCGCCTTTTGCACCGGGTGCTCCGCGCCCAGTCCCTCGATCGTCGTGATCTTCTTTCCGGCAACAAAGGAAATGGGCAGGTCGCACGAGGCCATCGCTCGCCCGTCGACCAGCACGAAGCAGGCGCCGCACTGGCCGCTGCCGCAGCCGAAGCGCGTGCCCGGGAGGCCAAGATCGTTGCGCAGCACATAGAGCAGCGGCGTCTCGGGCGCCGCTTCCACCGTCCGCTCCGTTCCGTTGACGTCAACGATCATGCATCGCCCTCCAGACGCGGGCCGACGAGAACGGGAAATCGAGGTGATGGATGCCAAGCGGGCGCAGCGCGTCGATCACCGCGTTGGCCACCGCGGGCAGCGCACCGGTGGTGCCGGCTTCGCCCGCGCCCTTCACGCCGAGCGGATTGCTCGGCGACGGAATCGAATGGTCGTGCAGCTCGACGCGCGTCATGATCTCGGGCCGCGGCATGGCGTAATCCATGAACGAGCCGGTGAGGAGCTGGCCGCTCGCGTCGTAGACGCAGTGCTCGGCCAGCGCCTGCCCGAGGCCCTGCACGATGCCGCCGTGCAGCTGGCCATCGAGCAGCACATGGTTGAGCACGCGGCCGCAGTCGTCGACCGCGACATAGCGCACCACGTCGACCTGGCCGGTATCGCGATCGATCTCAACCTCGGCGACGTGCGCGCCGCCGGGAAACGCCGTCGGCGTGGGAATCGCGCCGCGCGTGTCGAGCTGCGCTCCATAGCGCCGCGCCACGTCGCGGAACGGCATCGACAGGTCGGTGCCTTTCACGCGGAAGCGGCCGTCGCTGAACTCGACGTCGGCCGGCGAGACTTCGAGATCCTTCGCCGCCAGGTCGAGCGCCTTGCGGATCACTTCCTTCGCCGTGGCGGCGAGCGCGCCGCCGTGGGACATCATCGAGCGTGAGCCTACGGTGCCGGCGCCGACGAGCGCAGGACCGCCGGGGTCGCTTGCCTTGAGCTCGATGGTTTCAGGGTCCAGTCCAAGGATCTGCCCCACGACTTCCGGCAGGACCGTTTCGTGCCCCTGCCCCGAAGGCCCGGCCATCACATGCAGCATGGCGTTTCCCGTGCTGCCGAAGCGGATCACCGCTTCCTCCTTCGGCAACGCGCCGGCGCCGGAGGGCTCGCAGAACACCGCGCAGCCGATGCCGCGCAGTTTTCCGTTTCGCATCGACTCTTTTCGTCTGGACTCGAAGCTGTCCCAGTCCGACTTCTCGAGGGCTTCCTCGAATTCGCCCGCCGGGTCGCCGCTGTCGTAGGTCGAGCCGAAGGGCGTCTTGTACGGGAACGCCTCCTTCGGAATGAAGTTGATGCGGCGCAGCTCGAGTCGGTCGATCTGGAGCTCGCGCGCCGCCTCGTCGACCAGGCGCTCGACGAGGTATGAGACGTTGGGCCGTCCCGCGCCGCGGTATGCAGTGGTGGAAGTAGTGTTGGTGAGCGCGAGCAGGTGGCGGCCGTAGAGCGCGGGGATGCGGTACACGTTGATCGCGTGCGTGGCCGGATTGAGCGTGTTGATCAGCGGCCCGGGCTGCGACAGGTAGGCGCCGACGTTCACCACCCAGCGCACGCGCAGGCCGAGGAAGCGGCCTTCGCGGTCGAGCGCGAGCTCGCCTTCGAGATGCGCGGCGCGGCCATGGTGATCGCTGACGATGGTTTCGAAGCGTGAGCCCACCCACTTCACCGGCTTGCCCAGCTTGCGCGCGGCGAGCATCAGCGCGCAGTACTCGGGATAGGCCTGCGAACGGATGCCGAAGCCGCCGCCCACGTCATGCGCATGGATGCGGATCTTCTCCGCCGGCACGCCGGTGATGGCGACGAAGTTCGGCAGCATCAGCGCGAGGCCCTGCGTGCTGGTGTAGACGTCGAAGCTTTCGGTGCTCGCGTCGTACGCGACCAGGCAGGCCTTCGGCTCCATCGGCGTGCCGGATACGCGCGTCGAGTCGAGCGTCAGCCGCGCCACGTGCGCGGCGCCGGCGAACGCCGCTTCCGTGGCCTGCTCGTCGCCGTACACATAGTCGAAGGAGAGATTTCCCGGGATCTCGTCGTGCAGCTGCGGCGCGCCGGGCTCGAGCGCGGCCCGGGCATCCACCACCGCCGGCAGGTCGCGGTATTCGATCTCGATCGCTTCGGCGGCATCCTGCGCCGCCGCGGCCGAGGTCGCCACCACCAGCGCCACTTCCTGCCCTACGTAGCGCACGCGCTTGCGCGCGATGACGTCGCGATGGGGGACCTTGATGGTGGAGCCGCCCTTGCCCGGATAGCGCACCATCGGCGGCGGCGTCTTGAAGTCGGCGGTATCTTCGCCCGTCAGGATCGCTTTGACTCCAGGGGACGCCAAAGCCAAGCTTGTTTCGATTTTTTCTATATCAGCGTGGGCCCGATCCGATCGGACGAAATAGCCGTAGAGCTGCCCGGAAAGATTCCAATCCGCGGTGAACCGCCCGCGGCCGGTCAGGAGGCGGTCGTCTTCGCGACGACCCTTGAACCCCTTCACGCCGTAGGCTGTGGGCAGGACTGCCAGGCGGCGAACTGCCAGCCCTGCGGGGTGCGGGTCCAGGCGTTGAGGAACAGCAGGCGCAGCGATTTCGGCTGGCCGCCGATCTCGACCTCGATCGCCGCGCGCCCGCGCATCAGCGCGACGTCGCCGAAAAAGCGCACCTGGCGTTCGCTGCAATTGACGCTCTTGTACTTCACTTTGCCGGACTTCATGGACTCGATCCAGCTGCCCTTGGTATCCGTGACGCCGGAAGAATGCGTGTAAAGGAGCTCGCTGTGCGTGAGCTGGTCCAGCGCGGCGAAGTCGCGCGCGACCATCGCGGCAAAGCGCTTGTCCTCCAGGCCCAGAATCTCTTTTTCCGTAATCATTTCCACACCTCTTCGGCGACTTCGACCACGCGCTCCAGCTTGCGCCACTGCTCGTCCTCGGTGAGCCGGTTGCCGTGGTGCGTGCTGGAGAATCCGCACTGCGGCGAGAGGCACAGGCTTTCGAGCGGGACATACTTTGCGGCCTCATCGATCCGGCGCTTGAGCTCATCCGCCGTTTCAAGCGAACCCGTCTTCGACGAAACCAGGCCAAGCACCACCTTCTTGCCCTTGGGCACGAAGCGCAGCGGCTCGAAGCCCCCGGCGCGCGCGCTGTCGAATTCCATGAAGAAGCCGTCGACCCCGCTGGCGAACATGGCCTCGGCCACCGGCTCGTAGCCGCCCTCGGCGACCCACGCGCTCTTGAAGTTGCCGCGGCAGGTATGCATGGTGATGGTCATGCCGGCGGGCCGGTCCTGGATCGAGCGCTTTATGGTTTCGGCGTAGATGTGCGGCAGCATTGCCGGGTCATCGCCGTTCTTGCGGCAGGTGTCGCGGATCTTCGGGTCGCAGAGGTAGGCGAAGGCGACATCGTCGAGCTGCAGGTAGGTACAGCCCGCCTGCGCAAAGGCGGCGATCGCGGCGCGGTAGGCTTTCGCCGCGTCGGCCCAGAATTCGTCGAGGCGCGGGTAGGCGGTGGCCGAGATCCCGGCGCGCCCGGCGCGCAGGTGCAGCATCGAGGGCGACGGAATGGTGAACTTGGCGGTCTTCTTCGTCACCGACTTGAGGAAGGCGAAGTCGTCGACCATGATCGGCTGCGAGTAGCCGAGCTTGCCGGTGACATGCGGCACCGGCGGCTGGTCCACCGTGCCGTCGAACTTCGGCGCCGGTCCCGCCACCGCCGCGAGCTTCACGCCGTCCAGCTGCGCGAGAAAATCGAGGTGCCACCAGTCGCGGCTGAATTCGCCGTCGGTGATCGCTTCCAGGCCGATCGCCTCCTGCTTCGCCACGACGTCGCGGATCGCCTCCTGCCGCGACCACTTGTCCTTGGTCATGCGCGCCGGACGGAGCAGGCTGCCGACCTGGTCGGCTCGGAACGGAGGCTTCATTTAGGAAAAGTCTGAGGAAGTAGGAAAAGTCCGAAGCAGTCGTCCCCGCGAAGGCGGGGACCCAGTTTGGAAAATAAGCAATCTGCTCACGCGGTACGCCTATTTGATTGGGTCCCCGCCTTCGCGGGGACGACGGTCAGCCCTTCTTTCCGAGTTTCGCTAGTCCGCTTTGGCGCCCGAGTCCTTCACCGCCTTCGCCCACTTCTGCACTTCCGCGCGCAGGAAAGCGGCGAACTCGCCCGAGGTGTTGCTGCGCCAGTCGAGGCCGAGCTGCGCCAGGCGCTCGCGCACTTCGGTCGTGGAGAGCGCGCGGGTGACTTCCGAATTGATGCGGTTGACGAGGTCGGTCGGCATGCCGGCGGGAGCGAAGAACGCGGTCCACGTGAGGTCGTCGAAGCCGGGGAAGCCGAGCTCGTCGACCGTCGGCACCTCCGGCAACGCCGGCGAGCGTTGCGCGCTGGTGACCGCGATGGCGCGCACGCGGCCGCTTTTCACGTGGCCGACGGCCGGCGGCATCGAGGTGCTCGAGATCTGCGTGTGGCCGGCCACCGCGGCGCCGACTGCCTGCGCCGGCTGGTAGGGAACGTGCGTGATGTCGACTTTCGCCGCCATCTTGATGCGCTCCATCGAGAGATGGGTGGTGGTGCCGATGCCCGAGGAGGCATACGACAGCCGATCCTTGCGCGCGAGCTCCAGCAGCTCCTGCAGATTCCTCGCCGGCACCGCCGGATTCACGGTGATGATGTTCGGCGTGCTCGGCCCGAGGATCACCGGGACGAAATCGGTGAACGGGTCATAGCCGGCGTTCGGATAGAGCGTCGGGTTCACGGCGTAGGCAACGCTGGTGACGAGCAGCACGTAGCCGTCGGGCGCGGCGCGCTTCACCTGCTGCGTGGCGACGTTGCCGCCGGCGCCGGGCTTGTTCTCCACGATCACCGACTGGCCGAGCGCCTCCGAGAGCTTCGGCGCCACCAGGCGCGCGACGAGGTCGGTGGTGCTGCCCGGCGCAAAGCCGACCACGATGTGCACCGGCCGCGCGCGCGGCCAGTCCTGCGCCAGCGCGGGCATCGCAGCCAGCAGTCCGGATAACAAAAGCAGAAGCAGACGCTTCATCGGCCGATGCTACCATCGCGCGCCAGTGGCGCTGAACATCCTATTCGCATCGCAAACCGAGGACGCGAGCCTCTGGCTGCCGAAGCTGCGACAGGCTCTGCCCGAGGACAGATTCCTTGTTTCGCCTACGCCTGACGTCGACGTCGCGCTCGTCGCCACCCCGCCCGCCGGCACCTTCGAGCCGCTGAAGCGCCTGAAGCTGGTGCAGTCGCTGTGGATGGGCGTCGAGCGGCTGCTCGCCGACCCCGCGTTTCCGAAAGGCGTGCCGCTCGCGCGGCTGGTCGACCCCGGCATGGTCGCGGCGATGTCGGAGACGGTGCTTGCGCATGTGCTCGACTGGCATCGCCATCATTACTACTACCGCGCGCAGCAGGAGGCGCGGCGCTGGAACCGGCTCAAGCAGTACCTCGCTTCCGACCGCACCATCGGCCTGCTCGGCCTCGGCGAGCTCGGCAGCGACGCCGCGCGCAAGCTGGGCGCGCTCGGCTTCAACGTCGTCGGCTGGAGCCGACGGCCGAAGACCCTCGCCGGCGTCACCTGCCTGACCCAGCTCGACGCCGTGCTCGAGAGAAGCGACGTGGTGGTGTGCCTGCTGCCGCTCACCGCCCAGACACGCGGGATCCTGAACTTCAAAGCATTCAGGAAAATCCGGCTGGGCGGCGCCATCATCAACGTGGCGCGCGGCGGGCACCTCGTCGCCGAAGACCTGATCGCCGTGCTCGACTCCGGGCACCTGGCGCACGCCTACCTCGACGTGTTCGAGCACGAGCCGCTGCCGCACGACCACCCGCTCTGGACTCACCCCGCCATCACCATCACGCCACACGCCGCCGCCCTCACCGAACCGCGCACGGCCATCCCGCGCATCGTCGAGAACATCGAGCGCCTGCGCCGCGGCGAGCCGCCGCACAACCTGGTGGACCTCGACGCCGGGTACTGAATCTCGCTAGATCATGGGATGTGCCGACGCTCGGGCATAGGCTAACGTCGGTTGCATGATGCGGATGTTCCCGGGAGTTTGCCTCGTCGCGCTGCTCACAGCCTGCGGCGGCGGCGGCGGCGGTGATGACGCGGCCCCCCCGGTGCCGCCCGACCTTTCCGGCGTCTGGGCCGGTGCCTGGCAGGGCAGCGATTCTCAGCTCGGTTCGGTGAGCGGCACTTGGACAGTCACCATCAACCAGACTGCCACTTCCGCCTTCGGCCCGGGAACATTGCTCGGCGATGTGGACTGCATGGATGGTCAGATGCAGAGCAATCCGAACGCCCAGACCGCGGTGACCGGCAGCGTGATACGGCCGGGGTGCCCGGGCGCGGTGAATTGGACCCTCACCGCGCTCGACGTCTCTGACGGCGCAGCTGCCGGCACTTGGCGAAATACCTCTACGCAAGGTTCGGGGACGATGAGCGGAACGCGCATCGCGACGCTCGATGGACCACGCATTGATTTCATCCATCCTCCGGGCGCCAAGACCGGGGCGTGGGTCACCGTGGTTGGCCAATCGCTGTCAGGCCTGGGTGGCATGCTTTTCAACCAGACGTCGCAGCCGGCGCGACTGTCGGCGGATACGACTCGCATCGTCGCGCGAGTTCCCCTCGGCGCGACCACCGGACCGATTCATGCTGAATACCGCGGCCGGCACGGCGCGAAGCCCGGTATCGTTCAACATCGACGTCATCGCGCCGCCGCCGGTGGCTGGAAGGAGCATCACGCAAGGCATTGCACCGTCCGCATTGGCGGTGAGCCCTGACGGTCGCAAGTTCTATGTTGTCGATCGGGCGAGCAACACGGTAAGCGTGGTACGCGCTTCAACGCTGATCAACATCGTTACGCGCAACGTGCCGGGCGGCAGTCCGCGCAGCGTGGTCGCGAGCCCAGACGGGAAGCGCATCTACGTTGCTGCTGCCGGCATCGGCGTACTCAATATGGAAGCGGCGACCGCCGCGGAGATCAATCGGGTTACGTTCGTTATCGACGACGGCTTGCGCGACAATCCGCAGGGCATAGCGATTAGTCCGGATGGCCGTCTCCTTGCCGTATCGACCGGAACGGCGGTGAATGGAAGTGTTCGGGTGTTCGCCATATCGGGCGACGTGCTCACCGCTCTCGCGACCTACAACATGCCGGCCGGGATTGCGGCGCTTGGCGTCGCCTTCGCTCCCGACGGGTCAGAGGCTTATGTGGCGGCCGCGGATCCTAGCGGCGGCGCCGGTGACACTTTGCGCGTCTTCAACCCTGCGACGGGTGACGAGATCGACGCCGATGCGGTTGGAGCATCGCCCACGGCGATCGCGGTCCATCCGAGCGGCGATTTGATTTTCGTCAGCAACAAGAACGGTAACTCCGTCAGCCTTTATAACCGCGTGACGCGCGCGATAGTTAGCACGGTGCTCAACCGGCGGCTCCCTTCCCACAGGCATCGCCTACTCACCCGATGGCCTGCGCGTATACGTCGCGAACAGCGGCACCAGCAACATCGCCATCCTCGACGGCACCAGCGCCGCAGCGGTGCCCGGCTCGCCACTCGGCGTTGCAGCGGCCCCGCTCGCCATCGCGATCAATGCAAGCGGCACGACCGCCTACGTGAGCCAGCCCAACACCGCCAGGGTGACCGAAGTGGGGGGCATGCGCACCCTCACCGTCAACCGCGGCGGCACCGGCATCGGCAGCGTGCGGTCAACGCCGGTCGGAATTGACTGCGGGACTTCGTGCCAGGCGCAGTTCGTTCTCAACACCAACATTTCACTCTCGGCAACGGCCCAGAGCGGTTCCACCTTCGTGGGCTGGAGCGGCGCAGGCTGCGGTACCAACGTCACGCTAAACGACAGCATGACCTGCACGGCGATCTTCAACTCCGATACTCCACCCCCCTCGCAACAGCAGCCTCCCCAGGATGGGTGCTTCATCGCCACTGCAGCGTACGGCAGCGACATGGCAAGCGAGGTACAGGTGCTGCGCGAGTTCCGTGGCCGCTGGCTGATGACCAATGCGCCTGGGCGCGCGTTTGTAGGCTTCTACTACCGCAATTCGCCGCCCATCGCCGAGCTGATCCGCGACCGCGATGGTGCTCGTGCGGCGGTGCGGGTCGCGCTTTCGCCGCTCGTGTGGTCGATCGAGCATCCGATGGCCGCGCTCTCCCTCGCGGCGTTCTGCCTGATGCTCGGGGCGGGAGTGCGAACCAGGCTGATTCGCCGCCGCGCATAGTCCGGTAATCCATCGAGGCAGGTCGTGAAGCGGCGACGCTTCCTGCAGCGCCAGTCTGCGCTTTTTCTTTTCATCATGACATCTGTAATGCTCCGCGGCCTTGACGGGTCGCGGCCGTGCGAGTAATACTAAACCTAATGGTTAAGTATGAGGATCCAGGGCTGGATGCGGTTTTCGCCGCGCTGGCGGACTCCACCCGCCGCGGGATCCTCGAATCCCTCTCCAGCGGCGGTGATCTGGCGGTGAGCGAGCTCGCGGCGCCGCACGACATGTCGCTCCCCGGGTTCATGAAGCACCTGAAGGTGCTCGAGGACGCGGGGCTGGTCACGCGCAACAAGGAAGGGCGAGTGGTGAGCTGCACGCTGGAGGCCCAGCCGATGAAGCAGGCCTCGGCGTGGATGGCGCGCTACGAGAAGTTCTGGACCGAGAAGCTCGACTCCCTCGCCCGTTATCTCTATCAGCAGGAGGAAGTGCAGACATGGAACAGAGACTGGCCACGAAGCCCTCGCTTGCCCTCAACCGCCACTACCCGGTCGCGCCGGAAAAGGTCTGGCGCGCGTGGACCGACGCGGAAGCGGTAAAGCGCTGGTGGGGCCCGGGGCCGGGCGAGCCGGTGTCGCTCGCCGAGCTCGACGTGCGCGTCGGCGGGCGCTTTCGCATCGTGTTCGGCGGGCCGGACGGCAAGATGCACGAGTGCGCCGGCGTCTACAAGGAAGTGGTACCGAACCGCAAGCTCGTCTTCACCTGGCACTGGCCCAACTCCACCCCTGAGCGCGTGTCCGTAGTGACGATCGTGTTCGAGGCGGTTGGCAAAGGCACCGAGCTCCACTTCAAACACGAGCAGCTGTTCGACGAGAAGGCGCGCGACGACCACAAGCGCGGCTGGAGCGCCTCGCTCGACAAGCTGGCGGATTTCTTCAAAGGAGCCGCGTGAAAGAGCCGCGCTATGGCTGGGTGATGGTGGCGCTCGGCGCGCTCATGACCTGCATCGCGATCGGCGCGATGTTCTCGCTCGCCGTGTTCCTGCGCCCGATCACCGAGTCGACCGGCTGGTCGAACACCGCGGTGTCGACGGCGATGACGCTCAATTTCCTCGCCATGGGCGCCGCGGGCTTCGGCTGGGGCGCGCTCAGCGATCGCATCGGCCCGCGGCCGGTGGTGCTCGCCGGCGCGATACTGCTGGGCCTGGGCCTATTCCTCGCGAGCCGCGCGACCAGCGCGCTCCAGTTCCAGCTCGCGTTCGGGCTGCTGGTGGGCATTGCCGCCGGCAGCTTCTTCACGCCGATGATCGCCGCGGTGATGGGCTGGTTCACGCAGCACCGCGGCCTCGCCGTGTCGCTGGTGTCGGTGGGCATCGGCGTCGCGCCGATGACGATGTCGCCGTTCGCCGCCTGGCTCATCACGCAGATGGACTGGCGTGCCGCGCAGCTCGTGTTCGCGCTCATCGTCTGGGCGACGCTCATTCCGGCGGCGCTGTTCGTGCGCCGGCCGCCGGCGGCGTCGATGGAGACGCACGGCGCCGGGACCAGCGGCCCCGGGAAGCTCCCTGTCGGTCGGACAGGCGCTGCGCTCGCCGCAGTACATCATCCTCGCGCTCACCTTCTTCGCCTGCTGCGCGGCGCATGCCGGACCGATCTTCCACACCGTGAGCTACGCCATGACCTGCGGCCTGGCGCCGCTTGCCGCGGTGACGGTCTACAGCGTCGAAGGGCTCGCCGGCCTTGGCGGACGCCTGGCGCTCGGCGTGGCCGCGGACCGCCTCGGTGTGAAGCGCGTGCTGATTGCCGGCCTGCTGGTGCAGGCGGTCGCCGCCGGCGCCTTCATCTATGCCTCGCGGCTCGGCGAGTTCTACGCCGTGGCCGCGGTCTTCGGCTTCGCCTACGGCGGCGTCATGCCGCTGTACGCGGTGCTCGCGCGCGAGTACTTCGGCCAGCGCATCCTCGGCACCGTGTTCGGCGCCGCGGCGATGATTTCGAGCCTCGGCATGGCGCTCGGGCCGGCGATCGGCGGCTGGATTTTCGACCGCTTCGGCGCCTACACCTGGATGTACCTGTTTTCGGCCGCGATCGGCCTCGCCGCCGCGGCGATCGCGTTCGCCTTTCCGCCTTTCCCCAAAGTCACCAGAGCCCCCGCTCCGGTCCCAGCCTAGAAAGGAAATTGTCATGGCCTATGTCGATGGATTCGTATTGCCGGTGCCCAAGAAGAACCTCGCGGCCTACCGGAAGATGGCGACCACAGCCGGCAAGGTGTGGCGCGAGCACGGCGCGCTCGACTACAAGGAGTGCATCGCCGACGACGTGAAGAAGGGCAAGTCGACCTCTTTTCCGCAGGCGGTGAAGCTCAAGCCCGGCGAAGTGGTGTGGTTCTCCTGGATCCTCTACAGGAACCGCAAGCACCGCGACAGCGTGAACAAGAAGGTGATGAAGGACAAGCGCATCGCCCACATGATGGACCCGAAGAAAATGCCGTTCGACGGCAAACGCTTCTTCTGGGGCGGGTTCAAGGTGGTGGTCGACCTGTGAAGCCGTTCGAGATCACCCGCCTCTACGACGCGCCGCGCCAGAACGTCTGGCAGGCGTGGACCGAGCCGGAGCGCCTCAAGCATTGGTGGGGCCCGCGCGGCTTCACCGTGCATACCTGCAAGGTGGACCTGCGTCCCGGCGGCATTTTCCTCTACGGCATGAAGGCGCCCGACGGCGCCGAAATGTGGGGCAAGTTCGTCTACCGCGAGATCAAGGCGCCGGAGAAGCTGGTATTCGTGGTGTCGTTCTCCGATGCACAGGGCGGCGTCACGCGGCATCCGTCTTCCCCAGGCTGGCCGCAGTACATCTTGTCCACGGTGGAGTTCTCCGCGCTGAATGGAAAGACCAAGGTCTCCATCAGCTGGATTCCGCACGAAGCCAGCGAAGCCGAGCGCAGAACGTTCGAGGAGGGCCGTGCCTCCATGACCCAGGGCTGGGGCGGAACGCTGGATCAGCTCGAAACGTACCTCGGGAAATGAACGAGCACACCGTGGCGCTAACGCGCATCTTCGAAGCGCCCCGCGAGCGCGTGTTCGCGTGCTGGACGCGCGCCGAGCATCTGCAGCACTGGTTCGGGCCAAAGGGCTTCACCATCCACTCGTGCGAGACCGACCCGCGGCCGGGCGGCCTGTTCAAGCTTTGCATGCGCGCCCCCGACGGCAAGGACTACTGGGTGCGCGGCCAGTTCAGCGAGCTGGAAACGCCGAAGCGCCTGGTCATCACGTGCTCGGCAGACGACGACAAGGGCGTCGAGCGGCTGCACGAGGTGATCGATGTAACGTTCACCGAGTCCAATGGCAGGACTACGGTGGCATTGAACGCGACAGCGCGCGGACCGAGCGACGAAGCGGCCGCGATGCTCAAGGGAATGGACAAAGGCTGGGCCCAGACCGTCGACCGGCTCGGCAGCCATCTAAGGAGATAGCAATGCTGAAGTGGACCCTGGCCGCGGTCGCGGCCGTGATCGTGGTGTTCCTCATCGTCGTCGCGCTGCAGCCGTCCGATTTCAGGATCGAGCGCAGCGCCACCATGCGCGCGCCCGCGCCGGCGGCGTTCGCCCAGGTGAACGACTTCCAGAACTGGCAGGCGTGGTCGCCGTGGGAGAAAGTCGACCCGGCGCTCAAGCGCCAGTACGAGGGACCGAAGGCCGGCACTGGTGCGGTTTATGCATGGCAAGGCAACAAGGACGTCGGCGAAGGCCGCATGACCATCATGGAAAGCCGGCCCGCCGAGCTGGTCCGCATCAAGCTCGAATTCTTCAAGCCGTTCGCGGCGACCAATACCGCGGAGTTCAGCTTCAAGCCCGCGGGCGCCGACAGCACCGCCGTCACCTGGAGCATGGCCGGGCAGAACACCTTCCTGTCGAAGGCGATCTCGCTGTTCATCGACATGGACCGGATGGTCGGCGGCATGTTTGACCAGGGACTGACCCAGATGAAAGCCATTGTGGAAAGGAGACCGTAAATGAACGTCGAACCGTATCTGTTCTTCGAAGGCCGTACCGAGGAAGCCCTCGACTTCTATAAGCAGAAGCTCGGCGCCAAGGTCGAAGCAATGATGCGCTACAAGGACAACCCGGACCCGCAATACAACCCGCCGAACTCGGCCAACAAGGTGATGCACGCCTTGTTCCGTATCGGCGATACCAAGGTGATGGCCTCCGACGGCAACTGCGCCGGCAAGCCGAGCTTCCAGGGCTTCGCGCTCACCATCAACGCCGCCAATCCGGCCGAAGCGAAGCAGCGCTTCGACGCGCTCGCCGACGGCGGACAGGTGCAGATGCCGCTCAACGAAACCTTCTTCGCCAAGAGCTTCGGCATGGTCGCGGACCGCTTCGGCATGTCGTGGATGGTAATCGCGGGTCCGAAGAACCCATGAAGAAGACCTACCAGGGCAGCTGCCATTGCGGCACGGTGCGCTTCGAGGCCGATCTCGACCTCGCGCAGGGCACCTTCAAATGCAACTGCTCGATCTGCTTCAAGACGCGCGCCTGGCTGGCGGGTATCCCGGCGAGCGACTTCCGCCTGCTTTCCGGCGAGCAGTCGCTCGTCGACTACCAGTTCGGCAGAAAAATGATCCATCACCGCTTCTGCATGAAGTGCGGCGTGCGCCCGTTCTCGCGCGCCGGCGAGCAAGTGGCGGTGCGCGTGAACTGCCTGGACGGCGTCGATGCGCAGGAGCTGATCGATGCCCCGGTGAAGTACTTCAACATGCGGCACGACGATGCGAAGTCGCCGCCGGCGGAAACCCGGCATCTCTGATGAGCCAGTCCACCGTCCAGCACGGCACCTTCGTCATCGAGCGCGACTTTCCGCAGCCGCCGGTGCGCGTGTTCGCCGCCTGGGCGAGCCCCGAGGCCAAGGCCGACTGGTTCGCCGGGCCGGCGGGCAAGTGGACAGCGCTCGAGCGCCGCCTGGATTTCCGCATCGGCGGCGCCGAGCGCCTGCGCGGCAGCTTCGAAGGCGGCCGCGAGTCCGACTTCCAGGCGCACTACCACGACATCGTGCACAACCGGCGCATCGTCTACAGCTACACCATGCACGTGGACGGACGGCGGATCTCGGTATCGCTCGCCACCATCGAATTCCGCCGCTCGGGCGAAGGCACGCGCCTGGTGCTCACCGAGCAGGGCGTGTTCCTCGACGGCTACGACGACGCCGGCAGCCGCGAAAAGGGAACCAGAGCTCTGATGGACAAGCTGGAGGCTTCGCTGTGATGACCGAGCGCAAACGCTGGCTCGCCTTCTACCTGCTGTGCGCGGGCGAGTTCATGATCGTGATCGACACCACGATCATCAACGTCGCCCTGCCCTCGATCCAGGCCGACCTGCGCTTCAGCGACGCGTCGCTGGTCTGGGTGGTGAACGCTTATATGGTCACGTACGGCGGCTTCCTGCTGCTCGGCGGGCGGCTCGGCGACCTCTACGGCCAGCGCCGCTGGTTCCTGTTCGGCACGGCCCTCTTCACCGCGGCGTCGCTGGTGTGCGCGCTCGCCAGTACCCAGTGGCTGCTGGTCGTTGCACGAGCGGTGCAGGGCCTCGGCGGTGCGGCGGTGTCGGCAATTGCGCTGTCGTTGATCATGAATCTGTTCAGCGAAGCCGGCGAACGCGCCAAGGCGATGGGCATCTACGGCTTCATTTGCGCCGGCGGCGGCAGCGTCGGCGTGCTTGCGGGTGGCGTGCTCACCAGCGCGCTGAGCTGGCACTGGGTGTTTCTGGTGAACCTGCCGATCGGTGCGCTGGTCTGCGCGCTCTGCTTCACCTTGCTTGTCGCCGGATACCGCGCCAGCGCAGAAACGCCGGCTCGACGTCGCCGGCGCCATCACCGTGACGCTGTCTTCCATGCTCGCGGTGTACGCGATCGTGGATGGCAACTACGCACTGCTCGCGGTGGCTGCCGCCCTGCTCGCGGTGTTCCTGGTTATCGAGTCGCGCGTGGGCGATCCGCTGATGCCGCTGCGCCTGTTCCGCATCCGCAGCGTCGCGGTGTCGAACGTGATCGGCGTGCTGTGGGCCGCGGCGATGTTCGCCTGGTTCTTCATCTCCGCGCTCTACATGCAGCTGGTGCTCGGCTACACGCCGATGCAGATCGGCCTCGCCTTCCTGCCGGCCAACCTGATCATGGCGGTGTTCTCGATCGGCCTGTCGGCGAAACTGGTGATGCGCTTCGGCCTGAAGCTGCCGATCGCGGCCGGCATGCTGCTCACCGCCGCCGGCCTCGGCCTGCTCGCGCTTGCGCCCAGCGGCGGCGGCTTCGTGCTGCACGTACTGCCGGGCATGCTGCTGCTCGGCGTGGGCTGCGGCATGGCGCTCAACCCGGTGATGCTCGCGGCGATGAGCGACGTCGATCCGAGCGAATCGGGCCTCGCCTCCGGCGTGGTGAACACCTCGTTCATGATGGGCGGCGCGCTCGGCCTTGCCGCCCTCGCCAGCGTGTCGGCCGCGTACGGCTACCACGCCGCTTTTGCTGTCGGCGCGCTGTTTGCCGCCCTGGCTGCCGCGCTAAGCGCAATGCTGACTCAGCCGGCCGCCGCGCCCGCGGTCGCGCCGGCAAGGAGTTCCTGATCATGGCAACGGTAAGCGTGCGGTACATCGTCGACGACGTGAACGCGGCAGTGGCTTTTTACACCGCACATCTGGGCTTCAAGGCCGACATGAACCCCGCGCCGGGATTCGCGATGCTTTCCCGCGGCGAGCTGCGGCTGCTGCTCAGCACGCCCGGCGGAGGCGGCGGCGCGGGACAGACGATGCCCGATGGCCGCCGCCCGGCGCCCGGCGGCTGGAATCGCATCCAGCTCGAGGTCGACGATCTGGCGCACGTGGTCGAGGCGTTGCGCGACGCAGGCGCGCGCTTCCGCAACGACATCGTCGTGGGAAGAGGCGGCAAGCAGGTTCTGGTCGATGATCCGTCGGGCAACTGCATCGAATTATTCCAGCCGCATTCAAGCACTTAGACCCGACGCAAAGAAAGCGGCGCGCCATGTCGATTTCACCGGAGGTGGTTCGTCGTAGAGGTATGGGCCGCCATCCGCGGCCCCAACCAAGGAAAGGATTCGAGCCATGCGTTTCATGATCATCGTCAAAGCCACCAAGGACTCCGAGGCCGGCGTGATGCCGCCGGAGAGCCTGCTGATGGAGATGGCCAAGTACCACGAGGAGCTGCAGAAAGCCGGCGTGCTGCTCGACGGCACCGGCCTGCAGCCGAGCTCCAAGGGCTTCAAGGTCAAGTACACCGGGAAGAAGCGCACCATCGTCGACGGCCCCTTCACCGAGGCGAAAGAGCTGATCGCCGGCTACAGCGTGATCCAGACCAAGACGGTCGAGGAGGCCAAGGAGTGGGCGCGGCGCTTCCCGAACCCGACCATCGACGGCTCCGATACCGAGATCGAGGTGCGGCGCTTGTTCGAG
The DNA here is from genome assembly GCA_963810475.1 of uncultured beta proteobacterium. Lineage (GTDB taxonomy): Bacteria > Pseudomonadota > Gammaproteobacteria > Burkholderiales > SG8-39 > SCGC-AG-212-J23. Next base: position 127,350 of record CAWENY010000018.1, read on the forward strand.
CTCGAGGACTTCGCGCCGGGCGAAGCCATCGATCACCACAAGGAGCTATGGAACAAGGTCAAGAAATAGCGGCTAGTCTGGCGCATCGAGTCCGCCAAGATCATCGCCGGCGTCGCGCGCATGGTGCGCGACGTCGGCCTCGCCGAGGAGCTGGCGCAGGAGGCGCTGGTGAGCGCGCTCGAGAGCTGGCCCGCCGCCGGCGTGCCGGACAATCCGGGCGCCTGGCTGATGGCGGCGGCGAAGAACCGCGCGCTCGATCATTTCCGCCGCGCGAAGATGCTGGAGCAGAAGCACGCCGAGTTCGCTCTCGAGCAAGAGGTTTCTTTTGAACCCGATTGGGACGACGACATTGGCGATGACCTGCTGCGCCTGGTGTTCACCGCGTGCCATCCGGTGCTGGCGACCGAGGCCCGCGTCGCCCTCACGCTGCGGCTGCTCGGCGGCCTGACCACCGACGAGATCGCCCGCGCCTTCCTCGTCCCCGAGCCGACCATCGCGCAGCGCATCGTGCGTGCCAAGCGCACGCTGTCGGAAGCGCGCGTGCCGTTCGAGGCGCCGGCGGCCGCGGAGCGCGCCGAGCGCCTCGCCTCGGTGCTCGAGGTGATCTATCTGGTCTACAACGAAGGCTACTCGGCGACCGCGGGCGCCGACTGGATGCGCCCGGCGCTGTGCGACGAGGCGTTGCGCCTGGGACGCATCCTTTCAGGAATGCTTCCGGAGGAACCGGAAGTCCTGGGGCTGACGGCACTGATGGAAATCCAGTCGTCGCGCTTCAAGGCGCGCACCGGAGCGTCCGGCGAGCCAATCCTGCTCGCCGACCAGGATCGCTCGCGGTGGGATCAGCTTTTGATCCGCCGAGGACTGAGTGCGCTGTCGAAGGTCAAAGGCGCGCTTGGACCATACGGCTTGCAGGCCGCAATTGCCGCCTGCCATGCTTCTGCTTCAGAAGCAAAACACACTGATTGGCGCCGCATCGTGGCGCTCTACGATGCCCTCGCCGAGCTCGCGCCCTCGCCCGTCGTCGAGCTGAACCGCGCCGTCGCGGTGGCGATGGCGTATGGACCCGCCGCCGGGCTCGAGCTGGTCGAAGCGCTGGCGACGGAGCCGACGCTGGAAAACTACCACCTGCTGCCGGCGGTGCGCGGCGACCTGCTCGCGCGGCTTGGCCGCTTCAAGGAGGCGCGCAACCAGTTCAGGCGCGCCGCCTCCCTCACCCGCAACGAGCGCGAGAAGCAGCTCCTCCTCGATAAATCGAAAGGCGAATAGGCATGCAAAGAATCACTACGTTCCTCTGGTTCGACAAGGAAGCCGAAGAAGCGGCGAAGTTCTACTGCTCGGTGTTCAAGAACTCGAAGATCCTCGGCATCACGCGCCACCTCGAAGGCAGCGGGGCCGCCAAGGGCGAGGTGCTGACGGTGCAATTTCGCCTCGGCGACCAGGAGTACGTCGCGCTGAACGGCGGGCCACACTTCAAGTTCACCGAGGCGATCTCGCTCATGATCAACTGCAAGGACCAGAAGGAGGTCGACTACTACTGGGAGAAGCTGCTCGCCGGTGGCGGGCAGGAAAGCGCGTGTGGCTGGCTGAAAGACAAGTACGGACTGTCGTGGCAGGTGACCCCGACGATCCTCCTCGAGATGGTCTCCGACAAGGACCGCAAGAAGGCACAGCGCGCGTTCGACGCGATGTTGCAGATGCGCAAGATCGATATCCCGAAACTGAAGGAGGCCTATAAAGGAGAAACGCATGGGTAACGCTGTGGTCCACTTCGAATTGATGTCCAAGGAGCCGGAGAAAGTCTCCGACTTCTACGCGAAGATCTTTGACTGGAAGGTCACCCACCACCCGGAAATCAACTACCGCATCGTCGAGACCGGCGCCGAGGGCGAGATGCACGGGATCAACGGCGGCATCGTCAAGCCGGACAAGCCCGGGCCGTGGCCCGGCAACATGCTGTTCTACATCCTGGTCGACGACCTTTCGGCCTATCGCAAGAAGGTCGTCAAGGCCGGCGGCAAGATCCACGTCGAGGAGCAGAAGGTCGCCGGCATGGGCAAGTTTTCCCTCTTCACCGATCCCGAGGGACGCATGATGGGCTTGTGGAAGGCCAAAGCACGATGATCGCGATCCGGCCCGCGGGCGGCCGTGTCCGCGTGACATTCAACGGCGAAATCATCGCGGAGAGCCGCGACGCGCTGGTGCTCGAGGAAGGGAAGTACCAGCCGGTTTACTACCTGCCGCGCAAGGACGTGAAGATGGAGCGGCTGATCCGCACCTCGCATACCTCGCACTGCCCGTACAAGGGCGACGCCACCTATTACAGCGTCTCCAACGGGCGCACGGCGCGCAACGCGGTATGGAGCTACGAGCAGCCGATCGAGCAGGTGCAGGCGATTAAGGACCACCTCGCCTTCTATCCGGACAAGGTTGACGCCATCGATTGCAGCTGAAACGGGCTCGCCCGCAACGCGGTACTCTTGCGCGCCGATGCTGCTTGCGATCTCCAATCTGTCCAAGAGCTACGCCTCCGGCCTGCAGGCCCTGAAGGACGTCAGCCTGGAGATCCGCCGCGGCGAGATCTTCGCTCTCCTCGGCCCCAACGGCGCCGGCAAGACCACGCTCATCAATATCGTCTGCGGCATCGTGCGGCCGAGCGGCGGCAGCGTGACGGTCGACGGCCGCGATATCCAGCGCGACTACCGCTACACCCGCGCGAAGATCGGCCTGGTGCCGCAGGAGCTGCACACCGACATGTTCGAGACGGTGTGGGGCACGGTGAGCTTCAGCCGCGGGGTGTTCGGCTACCCGCCGGACCCCGAGCACCTGGAGAACGTCCTGCGCGACCTCTCCCTCTGGGAGAAGCGCAACGACAAGATCATGACGCTGTCGGGCGGCATGAAGCGGCGCGTGCTCATCGCCAAGGCGCTCGCCCACGAGCCGGAGATCCTGTTCCTGGACGAGCCGACCGCGGGGGTGGACGTCGAGCTGCGCCGCGACATGTGGACGCTGGTGCGCCGGCTGCGCGACGGCGGCGTCACGGTGATCCTCACCACGCACTACATCGACGAGGCCGAGGAAATGGCCGACCGTATCGGCGTGATCAACAAGGGCGAGCTGATCGTGGTCGAGGAGAAGGCCGCGCTGATGAAGAAGCTCGGCAAGAAACAGCTGACCTTGCACCTGGTGCAGCCCTTGAAGGTTTTGCCCACTCCATTGACCGAGTGGAAGGTTTCTTTGAAAAACCATGGCAGCGAGCTCGAGTACACCTTCGACGCACGGGAGGAGCGCGCGGGTATGCCGGCGCTGCTGCGGCGCTTGAGCGAGCTCGGCATCGCGTTTACCGATCTCCAGACCAAACAGAGCTCGCTGGAAGACATCTTCATCGACCTGGTCCACCAAAAGTAAACCACCCCATGAATCGTCATGCCATCGCCGCGATTTACAAATTCGAGATGGCGCGCTTCCGCCGCACGCTGTGGCAGAGCCTGGCGACGCCGGTGATCACCACCTCGCTCTACTTCGTGGTGTTCGGCGCCGCGATCGGCTCGCGCATGAGCGAGATCGGCGGCGTGCCCTACGGCGCGTTCATCGTGCCCGGCCTGATCATGCTGTCGATCTTCACCGAGAGCCTGTCCAACGCCTCGTTCGGCATCTACCTGCCGAAATTCACCGGCACGATCTACGAAGTGCTGTCGGCGCCGGTGTCGGCGTTCGAGCTGGTGCTGGCCTACGTCGGCGCCGCCGCGACCAAGTCCATCGTGCTCGGGCTCATCATCCTCGCCACCGCCAACATCTTCGTGCCGGTGAGCATCGCGCACCCGTTCTGGATGATCGCGTTCCTGGTGCTCACCGCGACCACCTTCTGCCTGTTCGGCTTCATCCTCGGCATCTGGGCCAACGGCTTCGACCAGCTGCAGTTCGTGCCGATGCTGGTGATCACGCCCCTCACCTTCCTCGGCGGCGCGTTCTATTCGATCGACATGCTGCCGCCGGCCTGGCGCGCGTTCAGCCTGTTCAATCCCGTGGTGTACCTGATCAGCGGCTTTCGCTGGAGCTTCTACGGCACCGAGGATGTGCCGGTGCTGGTGAGCCTCGGAATGACGCTGGGATTTTTCCTGCTCTGCCTCGGCGTGGTGGCTTGGATCTTCCGGACCGGCTACCGCCTCAAGACCTGATGATCAGGACTGGAACGCAAGCCGACGTGGCTGCGGCGACCAGCATCCTGGTGCTCGCGTTCGCCGCCGACCCGATGACGCGCTGGACCTGGCCCGATGCTGAAACCTATCTCGAGCACTTCCCCGGCGCTGTCAGAGCATTCGGCGGCGCAGCGTTCGACCACGGCGGCGCCCACCTCGCCGAGGGCGGAGCAGCGCTCTGGCACCCGCCGGGCAGCGGACCCGACGAGGAGGCGCTGGGCAGTCTCCTGCAGCGCACCGCGCCGGCGCGCATCAAGGGCGACATTTCGGCCATCCTGCAACAGATGGGCCGCTACCACCCGAGCGAGCCGCACTGGTACCTGCCGCTCATCGGCGTCGACCCGGCGCGGCAGGGCCGCGGACTCGGCTCGGCCCTGATGCGCCACGCGCTCGCGGCCTGCGACCGCGACCGGCTGCCCGCCTATCTCGAGTCCAGCAACCCGGCGAACATTCCGCTCTACGAGCGGCACGGCTTCAAGCGCCTCGGCGCCATCCAGGCCGGAGAGTCGCCCACGGTGGTCCCCATGCTGCGCCCGGCGAGGGCCTAGCGCGCCAGGTAGCCCGAGTCGACCGGCAGCGTGACGCCGGTGATGCAGCGCGCGGCGTCGCTGCACAGGAAAACGATGGCGGCGGCGATGTCCTCCGGCTCGGGAAGGCGTCCGAGCGGGGTGTGGCCCATCACCGTTTTCAGCAGCTCCGGATTGGAGAAGATCGGCGCCGTGAGGTCGGTGCGCACGTAGGTCGGTGCCACCGCGTTGACGCGGATGTTGTCCGCCGCCCATTCCAGCGCCAGCGCGCGCGTCAGGTTGACCACCCCGCCCTTGGCAGCCTGGTAGGACGCATTCGGATAGATGCCGCCGGAGAGGCCCATGATCGAGGCCAGGTTGACGATCGCTCCGCCGCCGCGCTTCTTCATATGAGGATGGGCGAGGCGCGAGCAGAGGAAGAGCGCGGTGAGGTTGAGCTCGATGACCGCGTCCCAGTCTTCCTTTTTCACTTCCACCGCCGACTTGCGCACCGCGCGGCCGGCGTTGTTCACCAGGATGTCGATCGCGCCGAGGCGCGCAAACGCCTCTTTCACCTGCGCTTCGTCGGTGACGTCGCAGCCCCGCTCGATATCGAGGATCTCGACCTTCGCCCCGGCCTGCCCGAGGAGCTTCGCCGTGGCCGCGCCGATGCCCTTCGCGCCACCGGTCACCACCGCGGTTTTATTTTTTAGGTGGAACATCGGATCAGTATACTGACCCGCGATGTTCGACCTCGTGATCCGCGACGTGATTCTGATCGACGGCCTCGGCTCGCCGCCGCGGCGCGGCGGCGTGGCGGTGAAGAACGGGCGCATCGCCGAGGTCGGCCGCATCCTCGGGTCGTCGATGGTCACGGTGGATGCCGAGGGCCTCGCGCTGATGCCGGGCATCATCGACAACCACACGCACTACGATGCGCAGCTCACCTGGGACCGCTGGGCTTCACCGTCGCCCGGCCTCGGGGTTACCACGGCGATCATCGGCAATTGCGGCTTCACCATCGCGCCGTGCCGCGAACGCGATCGCGAGCTGGTGATGCGCAACCTCACGCAGGTCGAAGGCATGTCGCTCGACGTGCTGCGCGCCGGCGTGCGCTGGGACTTCGAAAGCGTGCCGCAGTACCTCGACATGCTCGAGCGCCTGGGCAGCGCGCTCAACGTCGCGGTGTTCGCCGGCCATTCCTCCATCCGCACGTACGTGATGGGAGAAGCGGCCACGGAAAGGGTTGCCACCGCGGACGAAACCGGCGCGATGCGCAGGCTGATCCTCGAGGCGATGAAGGCCGGCGCGATCGGCTTTTCCACCAGCACTTCGCCCGCGCACAACGGCGAAGGCGGCAAGCCGATGCCCTCGCGCCTCGCCGACGAAGCCGAGCTGCGCGCGCTCGTCGGCTGCCTGCGCGAGGCCGGGCATGGCGTGTTCATGCTCACCAAGGGCGGGCACACCCGCATCGATTTCCTCGAGGAGCTGGCGCGCGATTCGACGCGGCCGGTGGTGGTTGCGGCGCTCCTGCACAACAGCACCAACCCGGACTCGGTATTCAAGGACCTGGACGCGATCGCCGAAGCCCAGGCCAACGGCCATTACGTCGTCGGCGCGGTGTCTTGCTGCCCGTTGTCGATGGACTTCACGCTGCAGTCGCCCTACGTGTTCGAAGGCTTGCAGAGCTGGCAGCCGGCGCTCCCGCTCAAGGGGGAAGCCATTCCGCAACAAACTGGCGGAGAGGTCCTTTCGCGACGCGGTGCGCGCCGAGCTCGCCAGGCCGACGCATTTCCGCCTGTTCAACAGCGAATGGGACAAGGTCCACGTCATCGACTCGAAGCACAAGGAGTTCGAGCAGCAGTCCATCGCCGAGCTCGCGCGCGGCCGGGACCCGCTGGATTTCATGCTCGACCTCGCGCTCGAAGAAGATCTCGACACCGTGTTCAGCGCCCTGCTCCTCAACTCCGACGAGGCCGCGGTCGGCCGCATGCTGCGCCATCCGGCGAGCCTGGTGTCGCTCTCCGATGCCGGCGCCCACCTCACGTTCTTCAACGACGCCGGATTCGGCCTGCACCTGCTCGGCCACTGGGTGCGGGAGCGCGGCGTCCTCACCCTCGCGGACGCGGTCTGGCGCCTGACTGGCCAGCCGGCGAGGCTGTTCGGCATCCGCGAGCGCGGCGCGCTGAAGCCCGGCTACCACGCCGACCTGCTGCTCTTCGACCCGGCGACCGTGAACCGCGGTCCCAAGCGCCGCGTGTTCGACCTGCCCGGCGGCCACCCGCGCCTCAACACCGGGGCGGTCGGCGTGCACGGCGTATGGGTCAACGGCACGCGCATCGTCGGCAGGGACGGGCCGCTGCCGCTGCCCAAATTGCCCGGACGATTGCTGCGCGAATTTGTAAACTGAGCGCATGGACCTCGAGCGCTTCATCGAAGACTGCCGTGCGGCGCACGCCGCCGACCGTAGCCACAAGGCGGTGCGCGAAGTCGTGGCGCGCGCGGTGGCCGAGCCCGGCGCGGTGCTGAAGTGGCTCGGCGCGCCGCGCCGCGGCGAAGTGCAGAAGCTCTTCCACTCGCCCGAGCTCACCATCCTCAACGTGGTGTGGGCGCCGTACATGACGATCTACCCGCACAACCACCGCATGTGGGCGGTGATCGGGGTGTACACGGGCCGCGAGGACAATATCTTCTGGAAGAGAAACGGCAAAAGAGTCGAGGCGGCGGGCGCACAGGCGCTGAGCGAGCGCGACGCGGTGCCCCTCGGCCAGGACATCATTCACTCGGTCACCAATCCGATCCCGCGCCTCAGCGGCGCGATCCACGTCTACGGCGGCGACTTCTTCGGCGCGGAGCGCAGCGAATGGGATCCGGAGACCCTCGCCGAAGGCCGCTACGACGCGCAAAAGACCATGCGCCACTTCGAGCAGGCGAATGCCCGTAGTTAATCAGCGACAGAAAAAGCTGAGCCGCTACAACGCCTTGCACGCGCGCCGGGCGCGGACTGTCGCCGCGGAACGACGCCCGCCTTGTTGCCATTGCACCTTTTTCCAGCAGTTTCAAACACTTGGCCGCGGGTATGGATCGTGCATATGAGGATGCGCTGTCCTACCCATCACTACAGAGAGGGAACTGAAAGTGCTACAAAAAGACGGGTTCTTCCGTAACCGGCGCGACGAATCGTTTCGCCAGACTCAACCAGTCGCCCCGGCGCCGATGACCAACGCTGCACCCGCGCCCTCCATGGAGTCCGACAAGAAAGTCGACGAGCGCAAGGAATCGAAGCTCGTCGTTGGTCCGGACATCAAGCTGAAGGGTGTGGAAATCAGCGATTGCGACACGCTCGTGGTCGAAGGCCGCGTCGATGCGACGCTCGACGCGCGCATCCTCGAGATCGCCGAGAACGGCGTGTTCCAAGGCACCATCGCCGTCGACCAGGCCGAAATTCGCGGCCGCTTCGAAGGCGAGATCACGGTGCGCAAGCAGCTCGTGATCCAGGGCACCGGCAAGGTTTCCGGCAAGGTGCGCTATGCCAGGATCAAGGTCGAAGAAGGCGCGGAGGTCTCCGGCGACCTCGCCGTCCTCGACAAGTCCGCCACCGCGCTCAACGTCAACACCAAGCGCGTCGCGAACGCGTAAGGCGCGATTTTCCAGCGTTTTGCGCCTCCTCCCCTGAAGGATGCGCAGGCAGCTCCCCGGGCGCGGTTCTCCGTGCCCGGGGTTTTTATAGCATCCCCTGCTTCTCGATGAAGGCGATTACCCGCTCCAGGCCCTGACCGGTCTTCAGGTTGGTAAACACAAAGGGGCGCTCGCCGCGCATCTTCTTCGAGTCGCGTTCCATCACCTCGAGCGACGCCCCGACCATCGGCGCGAGGTCGATCTTGTTGATCACCAGCAGGTCGGATTTGGTGATGCCCGGACCGCCCTTGCGCGGGATCTTGTCGCCGGCGGCGACGTCGATCACGTAGAGCGTCAAATCTGACAGCTCCGGGCTGAAGGTGGCGGCGAGGTTGTCGCCGCCCGATTCGACGAACACCACGTCGAGCTTCGGAAAGCGGCGCATCAGGCGGTCCACCGCCTCCAGGTTGATCGACGCGTCCTCGCGGATCGCGGTATGCGGGCAGCCGCCGGTCTCCACGCCGATGATGCGCTCGGCGGGCAAAGCCTCGTTGCGCACCAGGAACTGGGCGTCTTCCTCGGTGTAGATGTCGTTGGTGACCACCGCGATGTCGTAGCGCCCGCGCAAGGAGCGACAAAGTGCCAGCGTCAACGCGGTCTTGCCCGACCCGACCGGGCCGCCAATACCGACACGAAGGGTCACGAGCTTTCTTTCATGAGCGGAACAGCCTCGAGTATTGGGTTTCGTGCTGGGACGACAAACACGCCAGGCCGGGAGTGAAGTTGGTCCAGGCGCTCTCATCCAGCTTCAGATCCGCCAGCGCGCCCAACCGGTCACCTAACGACAAGAGCATCTTCTGCCCCGCCGTCTGCCCGAGGGGCACGGCCTTGATCGCCACCATCACCTGGTTCTCCAGCCAGGACCACAGGTAGGCGACCACCGCCTCGTGCGGCTCGATCTTCCAGTGGCGCACCGCCAGCGCGAAGGCGGTAGCGAACGCCGGCTCCTCGATCGCCACGGGAACGCCCAGATCGGCAAGCAACCGAGCCAACGACTGTCCCATCTGCAGCGTCTCGGCGCGCAGCTCGGCGGTCTCACGGGTGGCGAGAAAAAAGTCATTCAGCGCCTGGCTGGGCGCCGCGATTTGGGCGCGTAGTACCTGCGCCTCCATGCGCGCGACGGAGAGCTCCAGAACGTCGCCGATCCAGTCCTGCGCCGTGCTCGCGTCCCTCACGTATCCGGCGTCGATGGCGGATTCGAGGCCTTGCGAATAGCTGTAGGCGCCGACCGGCAGCGTTGGGCTCGCAAGTTGGAGGAGACGCGGCAGGCTCATGAACACCAACAATCAGGGACAGACCACGCTTTTCCCGGATTAAACGTGGTCTGTCCCTGGTTTTGGGTTGTCTCAGTGGCCATGGTGGTCGTGGATCTTGCCGCCGTGGCCCATCTCATCGTGCTGGTGGCCGTAGGCGCCGGCCTCGGGCTCGAACGGCGCTTCGACGTGCGAGACGCGCGCGCCGAGCTTGCGCGCCATCTCCTCGAGCACGTGGTCCTCGGCGATGCGCAGGAAGCCCGGGCCGACCTGCAGCGGCACGTGGCGGTTGCCGAGGTGGTAGGCGACGCGCGCCAGCTCGGCCGATTCGATATGCAGCAGCTTCTCGGCCGCGGCCACGATCTCGACTTCGCGCCCGTCGGTCGCCGCCACCCGGTCGCCGCCGCGCAGCACGCGGCCGCGCGGCAGGATGAGCGCGACCTCCTCGCCATTATCAGCTTGCGCCCGCAGGCGGCTTTTCTGGCGTTGCTCGAAAGGCAGGGTTAATTTCAGAATAGGAAGTACCTCTGCGCCATGGGCAACACCTTGGCCGGCTCGCACACCAGCAGCTCGCCGTCGGCGCGCACTTCGTAGGTTTCCGGGTCGACGCTCATTTCCGGCTGGTAATCGTTATGCACCATGTGCTTCTTGCCGATCTTGCGCGTGTTCTTGACTGCCACCAGGGGTCGACGGAGTTTGCTCAGATTCTTGTTCTTGAGAGAGGCCTTTGAAACAAACGTTACCGCCTTGGCGCCGAACATCGGCCGGTAATGCACCGGCTGCGGTGTCGGGATCGAGGCGTTCGGGTCGCCCATCGCGGCTGCCGCGATCATGCCGCCCTTCACGATTACGAACGGTTTCACGCCGAAGAACGCGGGCTTCCACAGCACCAGGTCGGCGAGCTTGCCTTCCTCGAGCGAGCCGACTTCGTGCGAGATGCCATGGGCGATCGCCGGGTTGATGGTGTACTTGGCGATATAGCGCTTTACGCGCGCATTGTCGTTTCGAGAGTCTCCCCCGCGTTGCACCCTCATCTTGTGCGCCGTCTGCCAGGTGCGGATGATCACCTCGCCCACGCGCCCCATGGCTTGCGAGTCGGACGACATCATCGAGAACGCGCCGAGGTCGTGCAGGATGTCCTCGGCGGCGATGGTCTCGCGGCGGATGCGCGATTCGGCGAACGCCACATCCTCGGCGATGGCCGGGTCGAGGTGGTGGCACACCATCAGCATGTCGAGATGCTCGGCGATGGTGTTCACGGTGTACGGCCGCGTCGGGTTGGTGGACGACGGCAGCACGTTGGGCTGGCCGCACACCTTGATGATGTCCGGCGCGTGGCCGCCGCCGGCGCCTTCGGTGTGGTAGGTGTGGATGGTGCGGCCCTTGAACGCCGCCACCGACGCCTCGACGAAGCCCGACTCGTTCAGCGTGTCGGTGTGGATCGCGACCTGCACGTCCATCTTGTCGGCGACCGCGAGGCAGTTGTCGATCGCGGCGGGCGTGGTGCCCCAGTCCTCGTGCAGCTTCAACCCGATGGCTCCGGCCTTGATTTGCTCTATTAAAGGTAAAGGCAGCGAAGCGTTGCCCTTGCCCAAAAAGCCGAGATTCATCGGGAAACCATCCGCAGCCTCCAGCATCGACTGGATGTGCCATGGACCCGGGGTGCAGGTGGTGGCGAACGTTCCCGTCGCCGGCCCGGTGCCGCCGCCGATCATGGTGGTGACCCCCGACATCAGCGCCTCGTCGATCTGCTGCGGGCAGATGAAGTGGATGTGGCTGTCGATGCCGCCGGCGGTGACGATCATGCCTTCGCCGGCGATGATCTCGGTGCCGGGACCGATCGGGATGGTGATCGCAGGCTGGATGTCCGGGTTGCCGGCCTTGCCGATCTTCCAGATGCGCCCGGCCTTGATGCCGATGTCGGCCTTGACGATGCCCCAGTGGTCGACGATCAGCGCGTTGGTCACCACGGTGTCGGCGGTGTCCTTCGACACGCGCTGGCTCTGCCCCATGCCGTCGCGGATCACCTTGCCGCCGCCGAACTTCACCTCCTCGCCGTAGGTGGTGAAGTCCTTCTCGACCTCGATCCACAGCTCGGTGTCGGCAAGGCGCACGCGGTCGCCGACCGTGGGGCCGTACATTTCCGCGTACGCTTGCCTGGTGATCTTCACTTGAGTTTTCCCATGACTGCACCGGTGAAGCCGTACACTTTTCTCGCCCCGCCGAGTGGAATCAGCTCCACAGTGCGTTTCTGGCCCGGCTCGAAGCGCACCGCAGTGCCCGCGGCGATGTTCAGCCGGCAGCCGTAGGCCTTCTTGCGCTCGAATTTCAGCGCTGCGTTGGTCTCGAAGAAGTGATAGTGCGAGCCGACCTGAATCGGTCGATCCCCGGTGTTCTCGACCGAAATCGACACGGGTTTTCGGCCCTTGTTGAGCTCGATGTCGCCCGCAGCGACCCGCATTTCGCCGGGAATCATCGGCGCAGGGCCCGCCAAATGATCAGCGCGACGACCAGCATGATCCATTCGCCGTGCGAGTGCAGCACGCTCGTCTCGCCGTGGCCGGGATGCGCAAGGACGAGGTTTGAAAAAAGCAGGAAAGGCAGAGCGCGCATCATGGACCTCATACGATCGGGTTATGAACGGTGACGAGCTTGGTGCCGTCGGGAAAGGTGGCTTCCACCTGGATCTCGGGAATCATCTCCGGAACGCCTTCCATCACATCGGCGCGCTTGAGCAGCGTCGAGCCGAAGCTCATCAGGTCCTGCACGCTGCGGCCTTCGCGCGCGCCTTCCAGGATCGCGGCGCTGATGTAAGCCACCGCCTCGGGATAGTTGAGCTTCAACCCCCGGCCCTTGCGCCGCTCGGCGAGCAGCCCGGCGGTGAAGATGAGGAGCTTGTCTTTTTCTCGCGGGGTGAGCTCCATCAGGTGCTCCAGATGCGCGGTTCGACCGCCGAGGGACGCAGCAGCTTCCACAGGCGCGTGAAGGCGCGCAGTGCCTCCTCGCTCGAGTCGCCGAGGTAGCGCGCGATCAGCAAGCCGGGCAGGCGGGTGATGGCGAGTCCTGCCATTGAAATCTTCTCCGAGCTGGTCGCGATCAGCGTGCCGAACACACTGCGGCCGCCGAGGCCGGCTGGCGAGCGCATCAGCCGGCCGCCGCCCTCGATCTCGCCCTTCTCCACGAACAGCATCCTCTCCCCCCGCATGATCCGCGTATTCATTTTCACCCGGCCGCGGTTGAAGCGTCCGAGGCAGATGATCTCCCAGCCTCGATAGCTTGCCTGCGGCCCGAGCTTAATTATTGTCTCCAACTGCGCGAGCGCGCCGTCGAACAGGATGGTTTCGCGCGGCAGCCACTCCAGGGTGCCTTCGATGTCGAACTGCAGCGTCTGCTTTGCCCACGACCCTGCGGATCGATACCACTTCGCCGCTCCGGGGGTGGTGAGCAGGGCATGGCCTTCACTCTTTACCGAAAGATGAAGCTCGTCGCCGCCGGCAATGCCGCCGGGCGGGTGCACCACGATGGCGTGGCAGCGCTGCGGACCGTCGGGGTAGAGGGGCTTCTGCACCACGAGCGGGCCGTCGGCGCCGCGCCTCGCCAGGACGGTCTTGTTGCCCTGAAGCGCGAATTCGAGCGCGAGGCGCGCGCGCCAGCCAGTCTCGAGTGCTTCCATGCTCAGGCGAGCAGCGGCTCGTAGCCCCAGCCAAAGAGCGGCTCGCCGCCGCGCTCGTTAATGAGCACGACTTCTTCCAGCCAGGCGCGGCTGGTTTCGCCGCCCGGGTAGACGACATGCAAAGGCACGACCATTCCCGCCTCGAAGCGCCAATCGGCAGTCTTATCCTCCAGCTCCCAGTGCGAGAGCCCGAGGCCGTGGAAGAAAATCACCGCCGCTTCGGCGTCGGCGACCCCGGCCTTGCGGTACAGCTCTCTGCCTTTGGCCTGCAAGAGGCTGGGACGGGCGCCGGGCTTCATCTCTGAAATCAGCTGCTCGGCGACCTGGGCCGTAGCGCGCAGGTTGCGCTTGCCCTCGCCTTGGGGCTCGCCGCCGACCACCCAGGTCTTGCCGCCATCCCAGCAGTACAGGTCGAGCGTGCCGTGGCAGTCGAACATCACGTGCTGGCCGCGCTCCACCTCGAAGTCTTCGAGCCCGGTCTGCAGGGTGAGCGCGGACTCGGCGCCGCGCGGATGCCCCCATACCATGGCGCCGGGATCGCGCACGAAACCGCCGAGGTCCAGCGCGGCCGCGTGGTAGGCGCGGTTCAGCTCACGCCAGCGCATGCCCTTGTCCCATGTCTTCACCGTGCGCTCGATGGCGGCGCGGTTGAGCGCGGTGGCGCGGCGCAAGAGATCGATCTCGGTGGGAGTCTTCACCGCGCGCGCAAACATCAATGTGTCGTAAGCATCCGCCACCCCGGGATGCTCCAGGCGCTGGCCGAGCGCGAGGTCGTCGAAGCCGACGCGGCCGCGCTCCAGGCCGAGCTCCGCCAAGGCGCCGCGCAATGCGGTGTTCATGTCGAAGGCGTAGCGCTCGCGCGCCGCGCGCACCCACTCCAGCTGCTTTGCTTGTTGGGGGATAAACCGGTCGATGTCCGCGCGCTGCGGTGGCCGGTCGATCGGCATCATCACGGCGCGGAACGGCCGGATGTCGCGCACCCAGGTCGGCTGGCTGAGCACAGTCGCGAGGTAGTAGTCGGCAAGCACCAGGATCGGGTGGTCCGGAGCGTGGCGCGACAAGAGCACCGCGTACGGGCGGGGCTCGTCTGCCTTGTGGGCGATGCCGTTGAACCCGCTCAGGTAGAACACGTTGAGCGGGGTCGAGACCACGATGCCGTCGAGCCCGCGCGCCGTCATGGCGGCAAGCAGCCGCTCCAGATTGCAGAAGCGCTCGGGCAGCGCTTTTCGATCGAATCTATTCACGTGAAGCGCCGCGCAGCGCAGCGACCAGCGCGGCGTCATCCTCCGCGCGCAATGCCTGCGGATCGATGATCAGGATGCCTTGCGCGGCGAAGCGCTCCGAGAGGTGCACCGGCGGATCGCCGGCCTGCAGGCGAGCGCTCAAGGCGCTCGGATTTTCAACCGTCAGGTGGAGCTGCGGCACGCGGCCGGTATCGCGCGCCGGGACGATTTTCTTGACCATTGCCTCACCGAGATCCTTTGCAATGCGTGCGAGGCGCCGCTCGAGCGCGGCATTCGAAGCCTCGTCGTCCGCGGCGGCATAACGCTCCAGCGCCACGAGAAGCCCGACGATCTCTTCCTTGCCCGCCTTGAAGCCGCGGCCGAGGCCGTGGTGCGGGATGCCTTTCATGGCCTGGACATCGATCAGGTCGGGCGCCGTCCAGGTCGCGGGAGACACATCCATGTCGAGCTGCTGCACCAGCGCCGCGCCCACCAGATCGCGCCGTCCCGCGAGGATGCCCGAGGCCTGCGGGCCGCCGATCGCCTTGCCGCCTGAAAACGCGACCAGGTCGGCGCCCATCTCCAGGAACTTCTTCAGATTCGATTTCGGAGGAAGCTGCGCTGCCGCATCGACGATCACCGGAATGTCACGCGCCTTGCACACGCTGCTCACAACCGTCAGTTCATGAATGTTGCCGGGAGTGGCGGAAAAGGCGAAAGCGGCGGTGCGCGGCGTGATCGCCGCCTCGATCTCCCAGGCCTCGAGGCCGCGCACGCCGGCGCCGGTGCCGCGGTCGTTGTGGCCGATGTCGACCAGGCGCGCGCCCGAGGCGCGCAGCGCATGCGCATAGCCCGTGTACTGCGTACGCGGCAGCAGGATCTCGTTCGGAAAGCCGTCGGCGTGCGGCAGCGCCGCCATCCGCGCGATGTCCCAGCGCGTCATCGCCGCCGCCGCGGCGAGCGTGAGCGCGGCTGCGGCGCCGGTGGTCACCATTCCTGCTTGTGCGGTCGTAATCCTTGAGATCACGCGGCTCGCCGCCGACTGCAGCTCTCCGATGTCGACCGAGGCGCGCGCGGCGGCTGCCATCGCCGACACCACCTCCTCGTCCATCAGCGCTCCGCCGAGGCGCGTGAGCGTTCCCGCGGCGTTGATCCGGCGCTTTACAGCGAACGCGGCGTAGATATCCTTCGGCATGCAAGGATAATAAGCCATGGATCCGATCAGTTTTGAACTGTTCAAGAACGCCATCTTCTCCATTGCCGACGAGATGGCGCTCACCGTGTTCCGCACGACGTACTCCGGCGTGCTCAAGGACAACATGGACTACTCGACCGGCTTCGCCGACGCCGAGGGCCGGCTGGTGGCGCAGGGCCTCACGCTTCCCGGGCACCTCGGCTCGGTACCGACCGCGATGCAGTCGATCATGCAGCACTACCGCGACGACATCCGGCCGGGCGACGTGTTCATCATGAACGATCCGTTCGACGGCGGCATGCACCTGCCCGACATCTTCGTCTTCAAGCCGCTGTTCCACGAAGGTGAGCGCATCGCGTTTGCCTGCACCGTGTGCCACCATACCGACGTCGGCGGACGCGTGGCGGGCTCGAACGCTTCCGACTCGACCGAGATCTACGCCGAGGGGCTGCGCATCGCCCCGCTCAAGATGTACGAGGCCGGCGTGCTCAACAAGACGCTGATGACCTTCATCGAGCGCAACGTGCGCCTGCCGGTGAAGGTGTTCGGCGATCTGCGCGCGCAGCTCGCCGCCTGCCACATCGCTGAGAAGCAATTCGCCGAGCTGGTCAGCCGGTATGGTGCGGAGCAAACCAGAACGTACATGCGCGAGACCATCGACTATGCGGAGCGACTGACGCGCGCGGCGCTCGAGAAGCTGCCCGACGGCGAATGGAGCTTCGAGGACTGGATCGACGACGACGGCGTGGACTACGGCAAGCCGATCCGCCTTTTCGTCACCATCCGCAAGCGGGGCGGCCACATGCTGGTCGACTGGACCGGCACCCACCCGCAGGTCAAGGGCGCGATCAACAACACGCTCTCCTTCACCAAGGCGGCGTCCTACACCGGCGTGCGCTCGGTGCTGCCGCAGGGCATTCCGAACAACGAGGGCGTGTTCAGGGCCATCGAGGTGGTCTGCCCGCCGGGCACGGTGGGCAACGGCGTGCTGCCCGCGGCCTGTGCGGCGCGCGGCCTCACCGGTTTTCGCATGGTGGACTGCATGTTCGGCGCGCTCGCGATGATGCTGCCCGACAAAGTGAAGGCTGCCGGCGACGGCGGCAATACCGGCGTTTCGATCGGCGGCTACGACGCGCAGCGCAAGCCCTTCATCTACGTCGACTTCACCTGCGGCGCGTGGGGTGCGCGGCCGTGGGCCGACGGCCTCGACGGCAACTCGCACATGTTCGCCAACATGGCCTCGCACTCGGTCGAGATCACCGAGGTCGAGCAGCCCATCCAGTTCCTCGCCTACGAGTTCGT
Organism: uncultured beta proteobacterium; assembly: GCA_963810475.1. Taxonomy (GTDB): domain Bacteria; phylum Pseudomonadota; class Gammaproteobacteria; order Burkholderiales; family SG8-39; genus SCGC-AG-212-J23. The sequence continues at coordinate 144,376 of CAWENY010000018.1, forward strand.
GCCCGACAAGGCCGGCGCGGGCAAGTACCGGGGCGGCGTTCCCTTCCGCCGCGATTACCGGTTCCTGGAGGACGAAGGCGTGCTGCAGGTGCGCTCCGACCGGCGCACGCACCGCCCGTTCGGGCTTTACGGCGGCAGCCCCGGCATGCCCTCTGAGAACTATCTCAATCCGGACGCCGAAAACCGCATCCTGCCCTCCAAGCTCACCATGACGATCCGGCGCGGCGACGTGTTCACGCACGTCCTCGCCGGCGCCGGCGGCTGGGGCGATCCGCTCGAGCGCGACCCTGCCGCCGTATTGAAGGATGTAAGGAACGAGCTTCTGTCCGTGCGCAAGGCCGAAGCCGATTACGGCGTTGTCATTGCCCAGAACCAGGTTGATGCAAAGGCCACGGCCAAGCGCCGCGGCGAAATCCGCGCCGCGCGCGGCTGGCGCGAAGTGCCGGCGGTGCAGCGCGAAGACTCGCAACCGGAAAGCAAAAAAGCAGCCTAGTGACAAGCTATCGCGTCGGTGTCGACGTGGGCGGCACCTTTACCGATATCGTGCTGCTCGGCTCCGACGGCACGATCCATACCAAGAAGATTTCCTCGAGCGTGGAGGACTACGCGCGGGCGATCGTCGAGGGCTTGGTCGAGGTGTTCCGCGAGACCGGCGTCACCGCCGGCGCCATCGAGGAAATCCGCCATGGCACGACCGTGGCCTCGAACGCGATTCTCGAGCACAAGGGCGCCAGGACGGGGCTCATTACCACCAAGGGCTTTCGCGATGTGCTGGAGATCCGCACGCTGCGCATGCCGCGCATGTACGACATCGGCTGGACCAAGCCCGCGCCGCTGGTCGAGCGCTATCTGCGCCAGGTGGTGGACGAGCGCATCGATGCGCAAGGGGTCGTGGAAAAACCCTTGCAGCGAGGCGAGGCAGAACGAGCCGTGGATGCGCTGCTCGCCGAGAAGGTCGAGGCGATCGCGGTTTGCCTGTTGCATTCCTTCAGCAATCCGGCGCACGAATTGCTCATTCGCGACGTCATCAACAGAAAAGCGCCACAGCTCCCCTGCTCCATCTCCTGCGAGGTCCTGCCCGAGATCAAGGAATACGAGCGCACTTCCACCACGGTGGTGAACGCGTATGTGACGCCCATCGTCGCGAGCTACCTGAAGTCGCTGCGCAAGGGCCTTGACCAGGCGGGTGTGCGCGCGCGGCTGCTGCTCATGCAGTCGAACGGCGGCCTCACGACCGACGCCGCCGCCGTCGAGCGGCCGATCCACATCATCGAGTCGGGACCGGCGGGCGGGGTCGTCGGCGCACAGGCGCTGGCTCGCGCGAAGCAGCTGGCGAAAATCGTCACTTTCGACATGGGCGGCACCACGGCGAAGGCGGCGATGGTCGAGGACGGCGAGGTGACGCGTGCGCAGGAGTACGCGGTCGGCGCGGGCATCATGATCGGCTCGCGCCTCCTGACCGGCGCGGGCTACACGCTCAAGGTGCCGGCGATCGACCTCGCCGAGGTCGGCGCCGGCGGCGGCTCGCTGGTGTGGATCGACCCCGCCGGCGCGCTGCAGGTCGGCCCGGAGAGCGCCGGCGCGTCGCCCGGCCCCGTGTGCTACGACAAGGGCGGCGCCACGCCGACCGTGACCGACGCCAACCTGCTGCTCGGCTACATCAACCCGGCGCATCTCGTCGGCGGCGCGCTCAAGCTCAATGCGGAGAAGGCGCGACGCGTTTTCGCGGAAAGCATCGCCGCGCCGATGGGCATGACCATGGAAAAAGCCGCGCACGGCGCGCATCTCATCGCCGCGTCCAACATGATCCGCGCCATCAAGGCGGTGTCGACCGAGCGCGGCCGCGACCCGCGCGACTTCGCGCTCTTCGCCTTCGGTGGCAACGGCCCGGTGTTCGCCTGCGGCATGGCGGCGGCGCTCGGCATGAAGCGCGTCGTGGTTCCGCCCTCGGCGGGCCTGTTCTCCTCGTTCGGCCTGCTCTACGCCGATGTCGAGCATCACTATTCGCGCACCCTGCGGCGGCTGCTGCGGAAAAGCAGCCTTCAGGAAGTGACCCAGGCATGGGACGCGCTCGCGAAACAGGCTACCGACCAGCTTGCGGCCGAGGGGTTTGCCTCCGCAAAAAGAAAAATCCGCCGCTCGGCGGCTCTCCACTACCACGGCCAGACCTACGAGCTCACCGTTGCCTTGCCCGACGGCCCGATCGACTTCGCGTATCTGGAGGAGGCGTACGGCCGCGAGCACGAGAAAACCTACGGCCACCGCGCCGGCGCCGACGAGCCGGTCGAGCTGGTCTCGATCCAGGTCGTGGGCCACGGGCTGCGCGAAGGCCCGAACATTCCGCAACGCGTGCGCCCGAGCCGCGGCGAGCCGCAACCGCCGCCGCCGCGCCGCGCCTACTTCGGTTCCTGGATCGAGACTCCCGTCATGCGGCGCTCCGATCTATCGCAAGCGAAAAAAGGGCCTTTGATCGTCGAGGAGTACGACGCCACCTGCGTCGTTCCTCCCGGCGCGAAAGCCGAGCTCGACGGCGGCGGCAACATCGTCATCGACCTGTAGCGCTTGCCTTTCTGTATCCTATGAGATACAGTGTGCAGTGATCCAAGTGCGGCAGACCGAGGCTTACGCTGAATGGTTTGCAAGACTACGGGACCGTCAGGCGCGTGCACGCGTTGACGCCCGCATTCGGCGCTTATCGCTTGGAAACCCCGGAGACGTTAAGCCCGTAGGAGAGGGTGTTTCAGAACTACGCATCGACTACGGACCGGGTTACCGCGTTTATTTCGTGCAGCGAAGCAAGACGCTGATCGTCCTGCTCGCTGGCGGGGATAAACGCACCCAGGATCGTGACATTAATAAGGCCATCGCGCTCGCGCGCGGACTCTAGGAGAACTGCAATGGCAAAGACGCGGACGAAAAAATGGGATGCGGCGGAGCATCTGAAGACCGATGAAGACATGGCTACCTATCTTGAAGCGGCGCTTGAGGAAGATGACCCAGCGCTTGTTGCCGCCGCATTGGGCGACATCGCACGCGCCAAGGGAATGGGCGAGTTGGCGAGGCAAACCGGCCTGGGCCGTGAGAGCCTCTACAAGGCCCTCTCGCCACAAGGTAATCCGGAGCTCGCGACAGTGCTCAAGGTTTTAAAGGCGCTCGGGTTGAGGCTCCATGCGACCGCGGAGCATTGATCAGAACGTTGATCTGACGGACGAGGAGGAGACATGGACTTTCGCGCCGATTTGATCGCGCAAATGAAGAACCGAGCGCTCATCTACATGGAGATGTACGACGTGCTCGCCGAGGAATTCGGAACCGCGAGGGCGGAAACGCTCCTCACGAAGGCGATCTACCGCCGCGGGCGGGCCGCCGGAGCAGCGCTCGCGAAATACGCACCGGCCGACCTCGCCGGGTTGCGCGCAGCGTTCCTCGCCCATGTCCCCGGCGGGAGCGAGATCTTCCGCCCGGAGGTGGTGCGCGCCGATGCCGAACGTCTGGAGATCCAGCTGCACGGCTGCCCGCTCAAGGACGCCTGGCGCGAGGCCGGGCTCGACGAGGATAAAGTCGCCACGCTCTGCCGCATTGCCGGCGTCGTCGACAAAGGATTGTTCGAAGGGGCGGGCTTCGCCTTCGAGAACCGCACCTGGACCCCGGGCGAGCGCGGCTGCTGCTTCCTGAAGGTCGAACCAAAGCCGGCCTGATACACTCGCCGGCGAGGAGGAAATCACCATGATGAAGCGCAGTTTCGCCGCCGCGGCCTTGGTTGTCGCCGCGCTTCCATTCGTCGTCCACGCGCAGCAGAAGGAAATCAAGATCGGCGTGATCTACGACTACACCGGCGCCTTCGCCGCCGGGGGATCCGAGGCCGCCGCCATCGGCACCAAGATCGCCATCGACATGCTGAACGAACGCGGCGGCGTCGAGGGCTACAAGATCAACGCCCTCTATGCCGATGCGCAGTCGAAGACCGAGGTGGCGATCAACGAGGCCACCCGGCTCCTCGACCAGGAGAAGGTGAACCTCATCATGGGCGTCTATTCGAGCGCGCATTGCGTGCCGATGGCGCAGCGCGTGGACGCGGCGAAAAGGTTCATGTGGGCGAACGTTTGCGTCGCCTCCAGCGTGTTCAAGGACAAGAAGCTTTCCTACGTCTTCAGGCCGCAGGTGCACTCCGACCAGTTCGGCGAAGCCTCTTGCAGCTTCGTCGCCGAGAACGCGAAGGAGAAGCTGAAGACCGAAGCGAAAAACCTGCGCGTCGCGATCATCTACGAAGACGGGCCGTATGGCTCCGGCGTGGCGCAGGGCAACGAGGCGAAGTGCAAGGAGCTCGGCATGAACATCGTGCTGAAGGAGGGCTATGCGGCCACGGCGCCGGACCTCTCGAGCCTCGTGACGAAGCTGCGGCGCGCTCGGCCCGACGTGCTGCTGCACACCGGCTACAACCCGGACATCACGCTGTTTCTGCGCCAGTCGCGCGAGCAGGGCCTGAAGTTCAAGGCGATCATCGGCCACGGCGCGGGCTACGGGCAGATCGGCAAGCTGATGGAGACCTTCGGCAAGGACGTGAACTACGTCTACAACGTCGATCCGGTGGCCGCGCAGCTGCTCGATGCGAAGTCGCTCAAGCCCGGGCTCGGCGAGCTCACCAAGGAGATGGTGAAGCGCTACCAGGCGCAGAAGGGCCCGGCCGACGTGCCGCCGCACGCCTCGATGGGATTCAACCAGTCGTGGATCTTCTTCACCGACGTGCTGCCGCGCGCGATCAAGAAGCACGGCGGCATCGACGCCGAGGCGCTGCGCAAGGCTTCGCTCGAGACCGACATTCCGCTCGGCGGCACGATTCAGGGCTACGGCGTCAAGTTCTTCCCGCCCGGGCACGCCATGGCCGGCCAGAACGAGCGCTCTTCGCCGGTGGTGATGCAGTACGTCGACGGCAAGACCTTCATCGCCTGGCCGAAGGCGCTGCGCACGATGGATCCCGTGCTGCCCTTCCCTAAGGGGCATCCCTACGGGAACTAGGGAAACCTGAAAAGGACGGAGATTGAAAAAATGGGCCCCCGCCTTCGCGGGGGCGACTACAAAAGCGACAATTTCAAACTTCCCTAGATGCTCGAGGTCAGCGGCCTCACCATGCGCTTCGGCGGCTTCGCCGCCGTTTCGAACGTCAGCTTCAATCTGGCCGAAGGCGAGATTCTCGGCCTGATCGGCCCGAACGGCTCGGGCAAGAGCACCACGTTCAATGTCGTCGCCGGCCTTTACGCCCCGAGCGCCGGCTCGGTGCGCTTGAAGGGCGAGGAGATCGCCGGCCTGCCGCCGGCCGCCGTCTGCCACCGCGGCATCGCGCGCACTTTTCAGATCCCGCGCCCGTTCCGGCGGCTGTCGCTGCTCGAGAACGTGGCGCTCGCCGCGTTCTACGGCAGCGGCAAGCATCCCTCGCGGCAAGAAGCCTGGCAACTGGCCAGGGAAGCGCTCGATCTCGTCAAGCTGCCCTCGAACCCGGCGGCGCGCGCCGAAGGCCTGGGCGCGGCGGGGCTGAAGAAGCTCGAGCTCGCCCGCGCACTCGCCACGCGGCCGAAGCTGCTGCTCGCCGACGAGTCGCTCGGCGGGCTCGACGAGCAGGAGATGGAGCAGGCGGCCGACATGCTCGCCATGATCCGCCGCGAGCGCGGCGTGAGCATCGTCTGGGTCGAGCACATCATGGGCGCGCTGATGCGCGTGGTCGACCGCTGCATCGTGCTGGACCATGGCGTGGTGATCGCCGCGGGTACACCGCAGCAGGTGGCGCGCGATCCGCGCGTAATCGAGGTCTACCTCGGCACCGATGCGTCGGCCGTCCAGGCAGTGACGGACGCGCGGGTGGCGTGATGCTCGCCGTCTCGGGACTTTCGGCGGGCTATGGGTCATTCCAGGCGCTCTTCGGCGTAAGCCTCGAAGTGCACGCGGGCGAGGCGGTGGCGGTGATCGGCCCCAACGGCGCCGGCAAGACCACCCTGCTGCGCGCGATCTCCAAGCTCATCGAAGCGAGCGCCGGCGAAATCAGCATGGAGGGCACGCGCCTGAACGAATTGCCGGCGCACGAGGTGATCAGCCGGGGCATCGCGCACGTGCCGGAGAACCGGCGGCTGTTTCCGCGTCTCACCGTGGAAGAGAACCTGCGCATGGGCGCGTTTTCTTCGCGCAAGCAGTTCCCCGAAAGGCTGCGCTTCGCCTATGGCCTGTTCCCGCGCCTCGAGGAGCGACGCAGCCAGCCGGCCGGCACGCTGTCGGGCGGCGAGCAGCAGATGTGCGCCATCGCGCGCGCCCTGATGAGCGGGCCGAAGCTCCTGCTGCTCGACGAGCCTTCGGCCGGGCTCGCCCCGGTGGTGGTGCAGTCGATCTTCGCACTGGTGAAGCGCATCTGCGCCGAGGGCTATACGGTGCTGATCGTCGAGCAGAACGTGCAGCAGGTGCTCAAAGTCGCGGACCGCGCCTACCTGCTCGAGACCGGGCGCATCCGCTCGAGCGGCGCGGCGGCCGCGCTCGCCGCGAGCGGCGACATCCGGCGCTCGTACCTGGGACTCTGAGCGATGGAGATCTTCGATATCTTCCTGCTCGAGGCGGTGGTGAACGGCATCCTGCTGGGCGGGCTGCTCGGGCTGCTGTCGCTCGGCCTGAACCTGATCTTCGGCGTCATCGACGTGGTCTGGATCTGCTACGCCGAGCTCATCATGATCGGCATGTACGCGGTGTTCATGTTGCACACGCAGTACGGCTGGCCATTACTTCCGGCCATGGCGGCCGGCATCGCGCTCGTCGCCGTGCTCGGCGCGGCGCTGCACCAGTTCGTGATCCGCCCGGTGCTCGCCGCCGAGCCGATCAATCAGCTCCTGGTCACCGGCGGCATGCTGTTCCTGCTGCAGGCCGCGGCGACGCTCGCCTTCGGCATCGACTTCAGGAACCTCGGCGTGCGCATGGCGCCGATCGTGGTGGGCGAAATTTCGATCTCGGCGCCGCGCGTCATCGCGTTCTTCGCCGCGCTCGCGGGCGTGGCCGCGACCTGGCTGCTCCTGACCCGCACCTACATGGGCACCGCGATCCGCGCGATCAGCCAGGACCGCGCGATCATGCCGCTCATGGGCGTGAATCCCGACCGCGTGTTCGTCGTTACGTCCGCGCTCGGCGGCGCGCTCGCCGGGCTGGGCGCCTGCCTGCTCGTGCTGCAGTACGACATCCATCCGGCGATCGGGCTTTCCTTCGGACCGATCGTGTTCCTCATCTGCGTACTGGGCGGCCTGGGCAACATGCTCGGCGGCCTCGTCGCCTCCTTCATCTTTGCCCAGTTCATCTCCGTGGGCGGGTTCTTCCTCCACATCGAGTGGGGCTACGTCCTCGCCTTCGCGTTCTTCATCGCGGTGATGTTCTGGCGTCCCCAGGGCATCCTCGGCACGAAATGAAGCCGCTCGCCTGGGCCGGCGTGGCGCTCCTCGCGGCGCTGCCGTTGACCGGCATCGGCAACTACCCGCTGCATCTCGTGATCATGTGCCTGCTGTGGGCCTATGTGTATACGAGCTGGTCGATCATGGGCCGCCTCGGGCTGGTGAGCCTCGGCCACGGCGCGTTCCTGGGCATCGGGGCGTACGCGGTCGTGATGCTGTGGAATCATTTCGGCCTCTCGCCCTGGATCGGCGCACCGGTCGCGGTGCTGCTCAGCCTCGCGCTCGCGGTGGTGATCGGCCTGCCGTGCTTTCGCTTTCGCATCGTCGGGCATTACTTCGCCCTGGTGACGCTTGCGCTCTCCGAGGTGACACGCCTCGTCATCGTCGCGCTGCGCGACTACAGCGGCGGCTCGCTCGGCGCCACGCCGAATACCGCCCTCGCGCAGGGCAACGCCTGGTCGTTGGCCGCCCTGCAGTTCTCCGACAAATGGGTGTGGTTCTACGTGATCCTCGCCTTCTGGCTCGGCGGGCTGTGGATCTGGGCGCGCCTGGACCGCAGCATGACGCGCCTTGCGCTCGAAGCCATCAGCCAGGAGGAAGACGCCGCCGCCTCCGTCGGCATCAACGTCACGCGTTCGAAGCTCTTCGTCACGCTGATTTCCGCCGGCATGACCAGCGTGGGCGGCGTGCTGTACGCCCAGTACCAGCTCTACATCAACCCCGAGACCGTCTCCGGCATCGGCATCTCGCTGCAGATGGTCTTCGGCGCGATCGCGGGCGGGATGTTCGTCATGCTTGGCCCTACGGTCGGCGCGGTGATCACCTTGCTGCTGCAGGAAGGGCTGCGCCTTGCGCTCGGCGACGCCTTCAAGCAATTCCCGGCGCTCGACCTCGCGATCTACGGGCTGATGCTGGTGCTCTTCATCATCTATATGCCCAAGGGAATCCTTGGCGCCGCGCTCGAGTGGCGCGCACGCCGCCGCGCTACGCCAGCCGCCGCTCGAGGCTGATCGAGCGCGCGTCCATCTCGAACTCGAGGCCCTCGATCGGCGGCCGGCAGTAGTGCCACGCGACCGCGCCACCGGCGCGTTGCGCGACGAGGTCCATCGGGAAGCGTCGCACGGTGTACACCTGCACCGCGCTTGCGTCGCCGAAGCCAAACCCGCCGAGACCGCGCATGCGCTCCTCCATCTTGTCGAGCACCCACACGACTTTATTGCGCAGGCCGGACACGATGTCCTCGGGAAAACGGCCGCCCTCGGGCCACTCGCCGCTGCCGGCGACGACGAAGTCGCGCCGCCCGTGGGGCGCCGGCACCGTGTAGCTGAAGGCGTAGAACGAGGGTTCGGCGGGCGGATCGATCTCGGGCGCGACGTTCGAACGCGCCACCGCGTTTCGCCCGTCTCGATAGAGGCCCCATTGCTCCAGCACCGCGACATAGCCGCGGTTGAATTCGCCGAACCCGGCGAACGAGAACGGCCTGGGCGAGCGCAGCTCGCAGGCGCAGAGCGCCGTCTTCGGCCGCCCCAAACCCTGCAGGTGCGCCGCGATGCGGCGGAAGCCTTCGGCAAGCGGCAGCGGCCGGGCGAAGCACACCCGCTCGATGGCGTAGCCATCAAGCGCGACGGCGCCTTGAGAGTACGGGAACACGCCCTCGAGGAACGCGAAACCGCCTTCGGCCATCCTGTGGAGCGCGCTCATCGAGAAGCTTACCCCACCGCCCGCGGCAGCCACAGCGCGAGCTTCGGCCAGTACGACAGGATCGCGATCATCACCAGCATGGTGATCACGAAGGGCGCGGCGCCGATGATCACGTCGTCGATCTTGCCGCGCTTGCGCAGGCCCTGCACCACGTAGAGGTTGATGCCCACCGGCGGGGTGATCATCGCCGTCTCCATCAGGATGATGATCAGCACGCCGAACCAGATCGGGTCGTAGCCCGCCTTGAACATGATCGGCGCGATGATCGGCACGGTCGCGACCATCATGGAGAGCGTCTCCATGAAGCACCCGAGGACGAGGTAGAAGATGATGACCGCGATCAGCAGCTCGGTGGAGGACAGGCCCAGCCCGGTGACGAACCGGTTCACCTGCGCGGTGAGGCCGATCGAGCTGATCACGAAGTTGAGGAAGTACGCCGCGATCAGGATGGCCATGATCATCGCCGTGGTGCGCATCGTGCCCTCGAAGGCGTGCAGCAGCATGCGCAGCGTGAGGCTGCGGTGCCAGGCGGCGACGCCGAGCGCGGCGATCACGCCGAGCGCGGCCGACTCGGTCGCGGTGGCCAGGCCGGCGTAGATCGAGCCGATCACGGCGAGAAAGATGACCAGCGGCGGGATGAGATCGGGCAGCGCACGGATGCGCGCCGGCCAGCCCGCCTCGGTGCGTTTCCCCCCGAGCGAAGGCCACAGGAGACAGGCGATTAGCACAGTGAGGCTGAACAGACCCGCCAGCACCAGCCCCGGAAAGATGCCGGCGAGATAGAGCTGCGGGATCGACGAATCGGTGAGCACGCCGTACACGATCATGTTGATCGACGGCGGAATCAGGATGCCGAGGGTGCCGCCGGCGGCGATGGTGCCGAGGAACAGGCGCTCCGAGTAGCCGTGCTTCTTGATCTCGCCCATGGCCACCGTGCCGATGGTCGCGGCGGTGGCGACGCTCGAGCCCGAGGTGGCGGCGAACATGGCGCAGGCGGCGATGTTGGAGTGCATCAGGCCCCCGGGCAGCCACGGCACCCACAGCACCAGCGCGTTGTACATGCGCTCGGCGATGCCCGAGCGCAGCAGGATCTCGCCGAGCAGCACGAAGAACGGGATCGCGACCAGCAGGAAGTTGTTCGACGTGGCCCACGCCACTTCGCCCATGGCGAGGCTGAGCGGCAGCCGCGAATAGATCTCGGACAGCGCGATGCCGAGAAAGCCGAGCGCCGCCGCCACCGGCACCGCGAGCGCGAGCAGCGCGATCAGGATCCCGAGCGCGGTCCCGACCATTGCTCTTCGATTTCCTGCTTCACCTCTTCCTGAGCGGAGCGCGTGCTGATCAGCTTCTCGGCCGCCGCCGCCTCGCCGCGCGAGACCAGCAGCGCGGCACGGGCAAGAAGGGCAACGCCCAGAAGGAAAAACAGCGCCAGCCCCGCGAGCCAGATCGACTGCGGCAGGACGGTGGGCGTCTGCAGCGCCGACTGGCTGCGCGAGCCGGAGGCCCAGGACTGCTGCACCACACTCCAGCCGTGGCGCGCGATGAGGCCGAAGAACGCGAGCAACAGCGCGAGCCCGACGAAATCAAGCGCGAGGCGCACCGGGCGCGGGAACAGCACGTACAGCGAGTCGATGCGGATGTGCGCGCGCTCGACCAGCGCGGCGCCGAGCGACCACGCGGTGCCGACGGCGAGCGCGTAGCCGGCGAGCTCGTCGGCGCCGCCGATCGAGGTCTGGAAGAACTTGCGCAGCGTGACGTCGACGCCGATCAGCAGCGCGGCAAGCAGGACCAGCCCGCCGCCGAGCCAAAGCCCGTACCGCGTCAGGCGGTGCAAAGGGCGATCAGTTCGTCGGCGCTTTCAGGCCAAGCGCCTTGCCGACGGTGTCGTTCCACTCCCGGGCGCATTCGGCGCCGCAGCGCTTGGCAAAGCCGGCGAGCACCGCGCCCTCGACCAGCTTCTTGTGCGTCTCGGCCTCCGCCGGCTTCACCGGCACGATGGTGATGTTGGCGGGCTTGCCCATGGTGCAGGGCTGCTTCCCGGTGTTGCAGTTGTCGGCTTCCGCGGTCGCCTTCTTCAGCGTGCCCCACATCTTGTCCTCGTAGGCCTTCACCTGCTCGAGGAGGAAGCTCTGCACGCGCTTGTCGAGGCGGTTCCAGGTCCCGAGGTTGACCGCCATGACGTTGATGCTCCAGCCGAGCGACATCGGGTAGAGCGATTTCGTGACCTCGGGCCAGCCCGCGGTGTTGCCCGAGAGGCTGCCGGTGACACCGCAGTCGACCACGCCATTGTTGAGCGCCGGCACCACCTCGGCGAACGCCATGCTCACCGCGGTGGCGCCGACGCCGGAGAGGAAATCCCGCATCGTGTTGTTGAACACGCGCACCTTCTTGCCCTTGAGATCGGACAGGCCGCCGAGCACGCTGCGGCACCAGAACACCTGCGGCGGGTTGCCGCCGAAGGCGAGCAGCTTCGCGTTCCAGTTCTTCTGCATTTGCCGGTCGATCACGGCGCGGTAGGCCTCGCAGCCGGCACGCGCCTTGTCGGGATCGAGGGTGATGCCGGCGAGATCGCAGCCCTCGAAGCGCGGGTCATCGCCCGCCATCTTCGAGATGTCCATGCCCGCGAAGTCCATCACCCCGAGGCGCAGGAGCCGCAGCATGGTCTTGTCGTCGATTCCCATCTGGTCGAGCGGCGTGATGTCGGCGCTGATCGCGCCCTTCGACGCCTTGGGCAGCGTCTCGCGCCAGAACGGCACCTCGTCCACGATCGACGCCACGGTCGGGGCGTTCAGACCGATCACCTTGAATTGCGTCTTGGGCAGGTCCTGCGCACCCACCGTGAATGAAACGCAGAACGGCTACTGCAGCGAGCGTGCGGATCAGCATCGGCGACTCCTCCTCCTAACCATGGTACCGAGGTGCCCGTCAAACCGCCAGCAAGCGCTTGACCCCGTCTCGCTCCATGTCGGCGCCCTGGCCGCGCGCCACGATCTCGCCGCGCTCCATCACCAGGTACTGGTCGGCGAGCGAGCGCGCGAAGTCGTAGTACTGCTCGACCAGCAGGATCGCCATCTCGCCGGTGGCGGCCAGCGTGCGGATGGCGCGCTCGATCTCCTTGATGATCGACGGCTGGATGCCCTCGGTGGGCTCATCCAGGATCAAGAGGCGCGGCTTCATCGCCAGCGCGCGGCCGATGGCGAGCTGCTGCTGCTGCCCGCCCGACAGGTCGCCGCCGCGCCGGCCGAGCATGCTCTTCAGCACCGGGAACATCTCGAAGATGCGCTCGCGGGACTTTCGGCGCTCCCATCAGCAGGTTCTCCTCCACCGTCAGGCGCGGGAAGATCTCGCGGCCCTGCGGCACGTAGCCCAGGCCGGCCCTGGCGCGCTCATGCGGTTTGGCTTTCGTCAGGTCAACGCTCTCGAAGATGATGCGCCCCGTGCGCAGGGGCACTAAACCCATGAGCGAGCGCAGCAGCGTGGTCTTGCCCACGCCATTGCGGCCGAGCAGCGCCGTCACCTTGCCGGCCGGCAGCTCGAAGCCCACATCGCGCAGGATGTGGCTGCCGCCGTAGTACTGGTTCAGGTGCTCAACGACCAAGGTATACCTCGATCACCCGCGGGTCGTTCTTGACCTTTTCCATCGGGCCTTCGGCGATCACGCTGCCTTCGTGCAGCACCGTGACCTTGCGCGCGATGCTGGCGATGAAGGCCATGTCGTGCTCGACCACTACGAGCGAATGCGTGCCTGCGAGCGACAGAAAAAGCTCGGCGGTGCGCTCGGTCTCCTGGTCGCTCATGCCGGCCACCGGCTCGTCCAGCAGCAGCAGCTTCGGCTCCTGCATCAGCAGCATGCCGATCTCCAGCCACTGCTTCTGGCCGTGGGACAGCAGGCCGGCGACGCGGTCGGGGGCTTCCTGCAGGCCGATGAGCGCCAGGGTCGCCGCGATCTTGTCTTTTTCGCTCGTGGATAACCTTGGAAAAGAGCGTCGTCCGCACGCGCTTGTCCGCCTTCATCGCCAGCTCGAGGTTCTGGAACACGGTGAGCGGCTCGAAGATGGTCGGCTTCTGGAACTTGCGGCCGATGCCGGCGTGCGCGATCTGCGCCTCCGACAGGCGCGTGAGGTCGGCCGACTGGCCGAACACCGCGCGGCCCTCGTCGGGGCGTGTCTTGCCGGTGATCACGTCCATCATCGTGGTCTTGCCGGCGCCGTTCGGGCCGATCACGCAGCGCAGCTCGCCCGGGTCGATGGTGAGCGAGAGGTTGTTCAGCGCCTTGAAGCCGTCGAAGCTCACCGTGATGCCGTCCAGGTAAAGCACCACGCCCTGGTGGACGGCGACTTCGGCCGGCACGGCGGCTTTCATTTTCTGGCGAAGAGGCCGCTCATTATTCCCATGACGCCGCGCGGCAGGAACAGCGTCACCGCGATGAAGATCGCGCCGAGCGCGAACAGCCAGTATTCCGGGAACGCGGCGGTAAAGAAGCTCTTCGCGCCATTGACCAGCCCGGCGCCGAGGATCGCGCCGACGAGCGTGCCGCGCCCGCCCACCGCCACCCAGATCGCGATCTCGATCGAGTTGGCCGGCGACATTTCGCTCGGGTTGATGATGCCCACCTGCGGCACGTAGAGCGCGCCCGCGATGCCGCACAGCACCGCCGAAAAAGTGAAGATGGCGAGCTTGTAATGCACCGTGTCGTAGCCGCAGAACATGGCGCGCGGCTCGGCGTCGCGGATCGCTTCCAGCACGCGGCCGAATTTTGAGGACACGATCCAGCGACCGACCAGCAGTGTGAGAACCAGGGTGAATGCAGTCAGACAAAACAAAACCATGCGCGTCTCGGGCGACGTGACGCTGAAGCCGAGGATGCGCTTGAAGTCGGTGAAGCCGTTGTTGCCGCCGAAGCCGGTGGCGTTGCGGAAGAAGAGCAGCATCGCGGCGAAGGTGAGCGCCTGCGTGATGATGGAGAAATACACGCCCTTCACGCGCGAGCGGAAGGCGAAGTAGCCGAACACGAACGCCAGCAGCCCCGGCACGGCGACGACCAGCAGCAGCGCCCACAGGAAGCTGTCGGAGCCCCACCATTGCCACGGCAGCTCCTTCCAGTCGAGGAACACCATGAAATCCGGCAGCTCGGACTGGTACTGCCCGTCGCGGCCGATCTGGCGCATGAGATACATCCCCATGCCGTAGCCGCCGAGCGCGAAGAACAGGCCATGGCCGAGCGACAGGATGCCGGCATAGCCCCAGATCAGATCGAGCGCCAGCGCGACGATGGCGTAGCACATGATCTTGCCGATGAGCGTGACCCAGAACGCCGAGAGGTGCAGCGGATGGCCCGGCGGCATCATCAGGTTGAGGATCGGGAACAGCATGAACGCGACGATGGCAAAACCGCCCAGCGAAAGCCGAAACACCGAGCCCGGGGTCATCATGCTTCCACCGCCCGGCCCTTCAGCGCGAACAGCCCCTGCGGCCGGCGCTGGATGAAGACGATGATGAACACCAGCACCGCGATCTTGGCGAGCACCGCGCCCGACCAGGACTCGAGCAGCTTGTTGGCGAAGCCGAGCGTGAGCGCGGCGTAGACCGTGCCGGCGAGCTGGCCGACGCCGCCGAACACCACCACCAGGAACGAGTCGACGATGTAGCCCTGGCCGAGATCGGGACCGACGTTGCCGACCTGCGAGAGCGCGCAGCCGGCGAGTCCGGCGATGCCCGAGCCGAGGCCGAAGGCCCAGGTGTCGACGCGCGCGGTCGGCACGCCGACGCACGCCGCCATCGAGCGGTTCTGGGTCACGCCGCGAATGTAGAGACCCAGCCTGGTTCGCGTGAGGAGCGCCCAGATCGCGATCAAGACGGCAAGCGGCGAACAGCAATAATCAAGATGCGGTTCCAGGGAAGCACGACGTTGGACAGCACCTGGATCCCGCCCGACATGAACGACGGGTTCTCGACCTGCACGTTCTGCGCGCCGAATATGGTGCGCACCGCCTGGATCAGCATCAGGCTGATGCCCCAGGTCGCGAGCAGCGTCTCCAGCGGCCGGCCGTAGAGCCAGCGGATCACCGAGCGCTCGAGCGCCATGCCGACCAGGCCGGAGACGATGAAAGCGGCGGGAATGGCGGCGAGCAGGTACCAGTCGAAAAAGCTTCCACGGAAAAAATTCTGAACCACGTAAGTCGTATACGCGCCGATCATGATCAGCTCGCCGTGCGCCATGTTGATGACGCCCATCAGCCCGTAGGTGATGGCGAGGCCGAGCGCGGCGAGCAGCAGGATCGAGCCGAGCGAGGCGCCGGCGAAGGCGAGCCCGAGCCACTCGCCCCAGGTGAGGCGCGCCTCCACCGCGCGCAGCCCCTTCTGCGCTTCGAGGCGGATCTCCTCGTCGGCATCGCTCGCGGCTTCGAGCAGCAGGCTTTTGTTGTTGGAGGACCCCAGCATGCGCACGGCGGCGAGGCGCTCGGCCCGGTCCTCGCTCTTCAGCTGCATCCCCGCGGCCGTCATTTCGAGCAGCGCCTTGATTTCGGGATCGGATTCTTTTTCCTTCGCCCGTAATACCAGCGGCAGCATCGCGGCATCCGCGCCGCCGGCGAGGGCCTTTGCAGCTTCTAGACGTTCCCCTGAATTCGGAGAAAGCAACTTCAAAACCGAAAGCGCCTCGGCGATGCGTCCGCGCACGCGGTTGTTCATCACGACCTCGACCTTCTTGCCGTCGATGGTGATTTCGCCTTCCGCCGCCTGGCGCAGGACGTCCGCGGCCTTGGGATCGCCCTCGGCGACCAGCGCGGCGATCGCGGCGATCTTGTCGTCGTTATCCTCCGACGCGAGCTTTTCCACCTGGGCGCGGTCGAGCGCCCAGGCACTCGTAGATAGAAAAAGGGCCGCCACGAAGGCGGCCCCTTTTTCCCTGGCTGCACTATTAGCCCTTCTTGTCCGCCATCAGGGCGGGCTCATCCTTCTTCTTGTCGTTACCCGGGATGAACGGGCTCCACGGCTGGGCCTTCACCGGTCCCTTGGTCTTCCACACCACGTTGAACTGGCCGTCGGCCTTCACTTCGCCGATGAACACGGCCTTGTGCAGGTGGTGGTTCTTCGCGTCCATGGTGGAGGTGATGCCCGACGGGGCGGTGAACGTCTGCCCGGCCATCGCCGCGCGCACCTTGTCGACGTCGAAGCTCTTCGCCTTCTCCACCGCCTGCTTCCACATGTAGATGCCGATGTAGGTCGCTTCCATCGGGTCGTTGGTCAGCGGCTTGTCCTTGTGGCCGGCGATGTTCTTCGTCTTGGCGTAGGTGCCCCACTTCTTGGTGAACGCATCGTTGGCGGGCGCCTTGATCGACATGAAGTAGTTCCACGCCGCGAGGTGGCCGACGAGCGGCTTGGTGTCGACGCCGCGCAGCTCCTCTTCGCCGACCGAGAACGCGACCACCGGAACGTCGGTCGCCTTCAGGCCCTGGTTGCCGAGCTCCTTGTAGAACGGCACGTTGGAATCGCCGTTGATGGTCGAGACCACCGCGGTCTTGCCGCCCTGCGAGAACTTCTTGATGTTGGCGACGATGGTCTGGTAGTCGGAGTGGCCGAACGGCGTGTAGACCTCTTCGATATCCTTGTCGGCGACTCCCTTCGACTTGAGGAAGGCGCGCAGGATCTTGTTGGTGGTGCGCGGGTAGACGTAGTCCGTGCCGAGCAGGAACCAGCGCTTGGCGCCGCCGCCGTCCTTCGACATCAGGTACTCGACCGCCGGGATCGCCTGCTGGTTGGGCGCGGCGCCGGTGTAGAACACGTTCTTCGAGATCTCCTCGCCTTCGTACTGCACCGGGTAGAAGAGCAGGCCGTTCAGCTCCTCGAACACCGGCAGCACCGATTTGCGCGACACCGACGTCCAGCAGCCGAACACCACCGCGACCTTGTCCTGCGTGATGAGCTGGCGCGCCTTCTCGGCGAACAGCGGCCAGTTCGACGCCGGGTCGACCACCACCGGCTCGATCTTCGCGCCCATCACCCCGCCCTTGGCGTTGATCTCGTCGATCGCCATCAGCACCGTGTCCTTCAATACGGTCTCGCTGATCGCCATGGTTCCGGACAACGAATGCAGGATGCCGACCTTGACCGTCTTCTGCTGCGCGAATGCGGAACTACTGAAAACAGCTGCAACCGACGCCGCGATGGCCAGCGTCTTGACGAATGAACGTCGCTTCATGTGGGCTCCCCGTGGTTAAGACTTCGCCACGGGGAATTGCACGGACTGTGCCATGCGAAAAACCCAAGGGAATCAGTGCCCCGAAACCCGGGGCGCACTACTTTGAGGCGTCAGCGCGCGAGCGCGCGCTTTAATCGTGCAACGCCGTCGGCGAGCTTCTCTTCGGACGCCGCGAAGCACCAGCGCACGAAGCCTTCGCCCTCCGGGCCGAACGCGGAGCCCGGCGCCAGGCCGAGGCCGGTATCGCGCACCAGCTTCTTGCAGAACGCGAGGCTGTCGGTCATGCCTTCCACTTTGAAGAAGACGTACATCGTGCCGGTCGGCACCGCGACTTCAACGCCTGGTACTTCTCCTAAACTACTGACAAGAAAATCACGAGCCTTCCGAAAGCGATAGCGCGTGCGCGCGATGACCGGCTCCCCTTCCTTGACCGCCGCAATGCCCGCGCGCTGCACGAAGACCGGCGCGCACGAGGTGTTGTACTCGATCAGCTTGCCGAGGTCGGCGCTCATGCCCGCCGGCACCACCAGCCATCCCAGGCGCCAGCCGGTCATCAGCCACGACTTGGAGAACGTATTGGCGCTGATGAGACGGTCTTCATCCGATGCGATATCCAGAAAGGAGGGAGCGATTGCTTCCTCGCCATAGAAAAGCCGCTCGTAGGCGTCATCCGAGAAGATCCAGATGCCGTGCTTGCGGCAGTGAGCGAGGATCGTTTTCAGCTCGTCCTTGGTGACCGTCCACCCCGTCGGGTTGTTCGGGGAGTTGAGGTACAGGGCCTTCGTGCCAGGTCTTGCGGCCTTGAGTAGTTGCTCCAAAGGCAAGGTCCACCCCGAAGCGGAAAACTGCAAAGGCACGGTCTGCACCGTGGCGCCAAGGATCTTCGGAATCTCCTGCAGGTTCGGCCACAGCGGCACCACCTGCACCACGCGGTCGCCCGGATCGATCAGAAGCTGCGATGCCAACATGAGGGCATTCACGCCCGCGGTGGTTACAGCGATCTGTTCAACGGCAACTTTCTGGTGGAGGCGCGAGATGTACCCCGCCAATGTCTCTCGAAGCTCCGGGATGCCGAGGTTGTGCGTGTAGAAGAGCTCGCCCGCGGCGATCGAGGCGCTGCCCGCCTTGCGGATAAAATCCGGCGTCGGCTCGTCGGGCTCGCCGACCCAGAATGGCAGCACGTTCGGGTTGCCCAACCCTTCGTTGTAAAGCTCGCGGATCTTCGAGGCGGTGAGCGCGCGTACCGCGGCGCGCGCGACCAGGGGGGATTCGATTTTCATGCAGCGGGTAATTCTAGACTGGTCCCTGATCGCGGCGATCGGCACGATGGTCGCCTGGGGCATGAACTTCGTGTTCGTGAAGTACGTGCTCGACAACCTGGGCTTCGGCGCGTTCATGTTCCTGCGCTTCCTGGTGCTGCCGCTGCTCGGCCTGGCGCTGCTCGTCATCATCTTCCGCCACCGCATCGCCCACACCTGGCCGAAACGCGCCGACCTGCCGCGCTTCCTGCTGTGCGCGCTGGTCGGCCACGTGATCCACATCAGCGCGGTGATGTACGGCATGAACCTGTCCACCGCGTTTTCCTCTTCGCTGGTGCTGACCTGCCAGCCCCTCTTCACGCTCGCGATCCTCGCCTGGCTCGGCGCCGAGCGCCTGCGCGGCCAGCAGATCGCGGGCACGCTGGTCGCTTTCGCCGGGATCAGCTTGTTCCTCGCCGACAAGTTCGCCGCCGGCTTCTCGCGCGCCGGCCTGGGCGACCTGACGCTGCTGGTGGCGGGCGCCTCGTTCTCGGCCTACACGGTGCTGTCGCGCCCGCTCGCGGACCGCTACGGCCCGCTCATCGTGCTGTCGTACACGCTGCTGTTCTCGATGCCGCTGATGCTCGCGCTGACCTACCCCTTCTTCGCCGACCTCAAGGCCGCGAGCTACGGCCCGGCGGTGTGGGCGGCGATCTTCTGGGCGCTGGTGGTCTGCTCTTTTTGCGGCTGGCTGGTGTGGACGTGGGTCAACAGCGTGCGCGGCATCGCGCGCAGCGCGCCGTTCATGTACCTGATGCCGCCCGTCGCCGGCGTCATGGCCTGGCTGACGCTCGGCGAGACCTTCACCTGGGCGAAGATCGTCGGCGCCGGGGTGACGATGGCGGGCGTGGCGTGGGCGCAGTTCGGCGGCGGCAAGCCGCCGCCGAAGGAAGCCGGTCAGCCGGATTCCGCGTGAAGCGCTGCACGCCCCGAGCGCTACTTCCCGGCCTTCGAGCCTTGAAGATAGTGCGCCCAGAGTCCCACCGCTGCGACCACGAACGGCAGGATCAGCAGGAACAGGAACGAGCGGTCCAGTTGCGCGAACCACTGCGCCCAGAGCTCCCAATCGACGATTTCCGCGACCGGGCCGCGTATGCCGCGGAAGCAGGCGACGGCCACGACCGTCGGCACCAAGGCAGCCGCGAACAGGCCGAATGGGCTGATGGACTGCTCGTCGAAATGATCCTTCAGGATGGCGAACCCGGCCGGATTCGGTGCGTTGGCGATCACGGTCAAGCCGCCCCCGGCGACGGCACCGGCGACCAACGCGTACTTATAGTCCTCGGATACGCCTTCGACGAGCGATCCCAGGTACGTTAGCGCGGCGTTGTCGGTAATCGCCGTCAGCGCGGCTGCGCCGTAGAACAGAGTCGTTTCGTCCAGGCGCGACAGCACGTCCTGCAGCCACCACCTCTGCTGTCCGCCAAGCACCACCAGGCCGGCCAGGAAAAACGCCACCATGAGTCCTTCGCGCAGCATCAGGCGGTCGTGATGGCGACGGTAGGCTTCCGACAGGCCGAGGAACAGCAGGAACAGGCCCATGAACGCTTCCGGCAGGTGGTTGGTGAAAACCACGGCCGCGAGGATCATTGCGTTGAGCAGAACGAACAGCGGCGGGACGCGCGGGTGCGACCGAGCCGCGGGCTCCGTTGCGCGCGCCGACAGCTCGCGCCGGAACAGCAGCGTCACGCCGATGGCATTGATCAGCACCGCGAGAGTTGCCTTGACGCCGAAATTGGAAAGCATGAACGCCGTCGTCCAATCCCACTTTGCGGCCACCATCAAGACCGGGGGCGCGGCAAAATTGGTCAGCGTCCCGCCCACGGATACGTTCACGAACAGCACGCCCAGGGTGGCGTACCTCAGGCGATTCGACGCCCCCGACGCGAAGATGCGATCGCGAAGCATGAGCGCGGCGAGCGTCATCGCCGCCGGCTCGGTGATCAACGAGCCGAGCAAAGGCACGAGCGAGAGGCTCAGGAAGTAGCCCGCGGTCGCCGGCGCCGCCGGGACCAGCTTTCCAACCGCGCTCACGCTGTCGCCGGCCAGCTGCATGACCGGACGGCTGGCGGCGATCACCATGATCACGAACACGAACATCGGCTCGGTGAAGTGCAGGCTCTCGAGGTACAGCGAGGACGTTCCCCAGCCGTAGGCCAGCGCCATGAAGAGGATGAGGACGAAGGCCCAGAATCCGAACACCGCCTCCACTTCGCCGAGCAGGTGCCAGACTCCGGCATGAGCAGTGCGGGTGTGCGCCAGATGCTCGAAGTAGCGGGTGGAAAAGGTATGGAGGACGGCGAGCGTGAACAACGCTGCGCCGGTAATCTCGAGCGGACCAATGGAGGCGGGCATGGGTGGAGGCTAAGCCGCCGGCCTGCAGGACGAAATCCGGAACAACGCGTACGTGGAATTGCGTACTTGCCCTGCCAACCTTCGCCTCGCATCATGCAAATCCATTGAAGACGCCGCTTCGCTATCTGCGGGACGCTGCGCTGTTCGCGCCCTGCTATGTGCTCCTGGACTGGGTGAGCTACATCCATCCGCTCGGGCCGTTCAACATCACGCCGTGGAATCCGCAACCTGCGCTCGCGATCGCGTGGATGCTGTTGGCCGGGCTGGTTCACGCGCCCGCGGTTCTGGCCACGGTCTTTCTGGCAGACGTCGTGGTGCGCAATGTTCCGGGCGGGTACCTCGTCGCGGGGCTGTCGGCACTCACCTTGACGGCAGGGTACGCGGGCATGGCCTGGGCATTGCAGCGCCTGCTGAAGCCAGCGCCCAACCTTCACAGCTTGCGACAGCTCACCCTGTTTATTGCGGTCGTGGTGCCGGCGACGGCAGCCATCGCCGCGGGCTTTGTCGCAGTGCTGTACCTGTTTGCCGAATTGCCGAGCGCTTCGCTCCTCCCGGGTTGGCTTCGGTTCTGGGTTGGAGACGCCGTCGGCGTGCTGGTGACCGCGCCTTTGCTGCTCGTAGTCGCAGACGTCGCGCAACGCAAGGCTTTTCGCGCGCTCGCCGCCCGCGGCGAAACCTATGTGCAGCTAGCCGTGGTGGCCGCGGCGATCTGGCTCATCTTCAAGGGCCTCGGTGGCGACCCGTCGCACCACGTCTACCTGCTGTTCCTGCCGCTGATCTGGGTCGCCCTTCGCAACGGCCTGACCGGCGCTATTGTGGCCGTCGGACTGGTGCAGATCGGGGTGGTCTTGGGCGTCCACCATCACTCGCTGCAGGGCCTGCCGATCACGGAGCTGCAGGCTCTGGTCGCTGCCCTTACGCTGACCGCCCTCTATCTGGGCGTCATGGTGGACGAGCGTCAGCGCGCCAACGAAAGCCTGAAGGAGACCCTGCGCCTCGCGGCCGCCGGCGAAATGGCCGGGGCCATCGCGCACGAGGTCAACCAGCCGCTGACTGCCCTCACGAACTACGGACGCTCAGGTCAGCTGCTTCTGCAGGCGGGCCGGGTTGCCGAGCTGTCCGCGGTGATCGACAAGATGCTCGGCGAGGCGCAAAGAGCGTCCGAAGTCGTGCGCCGACTCCGGGACTTCTTCCGCGAGGGGACGACCCGGCTCGAGTCAGTGTCCGTGGACGCCCTGTGCCAGTCGGTGCAGCAGCTTGGCTCGAAACTGGGCGTGCCGCCGAGCGTCGCGCTCTCGGCGGCATGCGACCCGGGACTGCCGAATGTCTTCGTCGACAAGCTGCAAATCGAGCTGGTGCTCAGAAATCTGCTGGCGAACGCCTTGGAGGCGATGATGGCCGATCCAGGCGCGCCGGGTCGCATAGAAGTCCGCGCGCTACGCCATGACCCGCATCACCTGCGGGTCGTGGTCGCCGACAGCGGTCCCGGGATCCGGCACAAGAACCCCGAGCGGGTATTCGAGCCGTTCGTTTCGGGCAAGCCAAAGGGGATGGGGCTGGGCCTCGCGGTCAGCCGCGCGATCGCCGAGGCGCATGGTGGCGTGCTGGAGAACAAGTCGGGCCGGCATGGCGAATTTCACCTCGTGCTTCCTTTCGACACCCGTGCCTGAGCCGCAAGCCTCCGCCTTGATCGTCTACATCGTCGACGACGACGCGTCGATTCGCGATTCACTGTCCCTGATGCTCGGCCTGGCGGGATATTCGACGCGCGTGTTCGCCGATGCCGAGAGTTTCCTCGGTGCCTTCGACGACGCCTGGAGCGGGTGCGTGGTCGCCGATCTGCGGCTGCCCGGGTTGAGTGGCGTCGAGCTGCAGGAGCGCGTGCGCCAGCGCCACAGCGCCCTTCCGTTCGTCATCATTACCGCGCATGGCGACGTGCCGGCCGCGCGCGCCGCTTTCCGGGCGAACGCCGTGGACTTCATCGAGAAGCCCTTCGAGGAACACCAGCTGACAGCCGCCATCGACACCGCCTTCGCTCTCGAGCGAAAACGAGCCGATTCGGTCCAGAACCAGCGGGACGTGTTCAGCAAGCTTGCCTTGCTCACCGCTCGCGAGCGCGAAGTGCTGGACCATGCGGCGAAAGGCCTGCATGCCAAGGAAATCGGCAAAGCGCTCGGGATCAGCGCGCGCACCGTCGAGGTGCACAAGACCCGCATCATGGAGAAGCTGCAGGTGCGCAATATCGGCGAGCTGGTCCGATTCGCGCTCGCGGCGGAGAAGCGCGGCGGATAATTGCCGGCATGGAGCCCGCCGACACCTAATGGAGCGATGGAGCCCGCCGACAGCATAGGCCGCCTCGGATTTTCGCGCTGGTACGAGCGCCGGCTGATCGAGGGCCACGCCTGGTTCGTCTCCGCGTTCATCTGCATCATCGTGATCGCGGCGTGCATGGAGGAGCTGACGTTTCGCGGCTCGGCGGCGCGGCTGCTCGCCTACGTCGCCCTGGTCGTGGCCGCCGCGATGATCGCGGTCTACGGAATGTTCCGCTACCAGAAGATCCTGGTGGAAGCCGAACGAATCGGCGAGCGGGCGACTTGCAGCGGATGCGGGGTCTATGCCCGCTTCAAGCTCATCTCGGCGTCTTCGGTGCGCTGCCGCAAGTGCAGCCACGAGTGGCAGCTGATCGAGTGAAAAGGTCTGCTCTCCCCCGCGAAGGCGGGGGCCCAATTTTGTTTCTGAAAAAATCATGGGTTCGCGAGTTCACAAACGAAGTGCAACACCTAATGATATGCGGGGGGTGTTGCGATGGGTTCCAGGTATAGGCATTTCTCCATTGAAGAGCGCTGTGAGATTGCCCGGCGCCGCGAGGCCGGAGAGTCGATCCGGCAAATCGCGGCAGCTTTGGATCGCTCGCCATCGAGCGTTGCTCGGGAGCTAAAGCGCAACGCGGTATCAAGACGGTTACGCACCGGCCTACGCCACTGAGCAGGCCCATGCCCGACGCTGGAAGGGCAGCAAACTGCTCCGCAAGCCGCGGCTTCAGGCTCAAGTTCTCGAGCTTCTGAGGCGAGATCTGGTCGCGCGAGGCGGTTGCGGCCAGTTTGGCGTTGGAGCAAGGCAAGCGCGTCATCAGCTACGAGTCGATCTACCGCTTCATCTACGCCGAGATCGCCAGGACGAAGAACTACGCCTGGCGACGCTATCTGCCGCGCGGTAAAGCAAGCGCGGCTACCGTGGCGTAAAGGCGGCAGCTCGCCTTGCAACATCGTCGGCAGAGTGCCGATCGCCCAGCGTCAGCCTGCTTCTCCGACCGCGCCAACGCTGGTCATTGGGAGGCCGAGCTCGATGCAGTTCTTCGATTACCGATAACGCTGCTTGCACTCCATGAGCGCTCCTCTCGGCTGATCTGGCTGCAGCGTCAATGCGACGAAGCAGGCCGGCTGGTGTGGCCAGAGCCATCGCATTACTCTATTGGCGCCTTTACCTAAAAACCTTCGCCAAAGACATCACTTTCGACAACGGCACGGAGTTCGCGCAGCACCACGTTCTTCGCAAGTCTTTAGGCATCAAGACCTATTTCTGCGATCCCTACAAACCTTGGCAGAAGGGCGGTGTTGAAAACGCCATTGGCCGTTTACGTCGCCGCCTGCCGCGCAAGACCGACCTGGCTAGCGTCTCTTCCAAGCAATTGCAGCAGCTCGCTGCTCTCTACAATCACACTCCGAGGAAGTGCCTGGGCTGGCAGATATAAGCCGAGGTGTTCTAAAAACTGTTGCACTTCAAATGTGAATCCACCTTCCCGCCTTCGCGGGAACGACGACTTGCAATCACCGGGCATCGGGGTCGTCGATGCCGAATTCGCGCCGCATCAGGGCGGAGATCTTCGGGTCGAAGTCCTTCACGCGCTCGTACTCCGCGCGCAGCTCCTCGCGCCGTCCGAGCTTCGCGAGCACCGCGCCGAGGTGGTAGCCGGCGTACGGATTGAAAGGCTGCAGACGCGCCGCTTCGCGGAACTTCGCCACCGCCTCCTCATGGCGGCCGACATGCGCGAGCGAAAGTCCCGAGGCCGTACCAGGCGCGGTCGAGCTTCGGATCGAGGGTGATCGCGCGTTGCATGAGCTCCATCGCGCGCGCGTGGTCGCCCGCGCGCTGCATCGCGAACGCCGCGTTGAAGGACAGGCTGGCGTCGTCCGGCTTGAGCGCCAGCGCCCTCTCGAAAGCGGGAATCGCCTCGCTGAACTCGCCTTTCTGCGCATGCAGATAGGCAAGCGTGCTCCACGCCTCTTCGCGCGCCGGATTCTCGCGCACCACCTGCTGGAAGGCGCGCAACGCCGGGGCGCTGAGCCCGAAGAAGAGCAGCGTCTGCGCCCAGAGGTGGAGCAGCGGCTCTCTCACCGCTTGCTCTCGAGCAGCGCCGTGCAGTCGTAGCCCGACGCGCACATCGCCGGCAGGGCCCAGAACACGATCGCCAGCCAGATCCAGGCCACGAGCACGACGGCGACGAACGGGATGTGGGCGTCGAGCACCAGGCGCGGCGTGAGCCAGCGCGCGGCGCGGATCACCGGGTCGGTGACGACGCGCAGCACGCCGTAGAAGATATTGCCCTCGCGCTTGCGGCCCGGCGAGCACGTACAGCGCGCCGCGCCCGAGCAGGAACATGAAGGCGAGCTCGGCCAGCGCCTTGACGATCACCAGCAGCAGCAGTTCGGTCTGCATAAAAAATAAAGCCCGCGTTCAGCGGGCTTTATCGAGCTCGAAGTGCGCGCTCAGGTGGCTCGGGTCTCGATGTCGCCCGCGAGCACAGGGTAGCGCACATGGTCGACCAGCTCCTGCACCTGCCGGTCGGGCGCCGGCGTGAGCAGGCTGACGATCCAGATGGTGACCAGGCCGACCGGCACGCCGAACACGCCGGCCGAGATCGCGTTCATGCCGAACCACTGGTAGGAGGCGATCGGCGCGGTGACCCCGAGCAGGTCGCGGAAGAACGGATAGGTGACGGACATGTAGTACATGCACACGCCCAGGCCCGCCACCATGCCGGTGATCGCGCCCCACTTGTTGGCGCGCTTCCAGAACACGCCGAGCACCAGCGCCGGGAAGAACGCCGACGCCGCGAGCGAGAACGCCGCGCCGACCAGGAACAGGATGTTCCCCGGCTTGTACGACGTCACCCAGGCCGCGATGATCGCCACCACCAGCAGCAGGGCCTTCGACACGGCGACGCGGCGCGCGGTCGGGGCATGTCGGGTCGATCATCTTGTAGTACAGGTCGTGCGACGAGCGCGTTGGCGATCGTCAGCAGCAGGCCGTCGGCGGTCGAGAGCGCCGCGGCCAGGCCGCCCGCCGCCACCAGGCCGGAAACCACGTACGGCAGCCCGGCGATCTCCGGCGTGGCCAGCACGATGATGTCGCCGCCGATCACGATCTCCGCCAGCTGCACGATGCCGTCGAAGTTGAGGTCGGTGATGGTCAGCAGCGTTGGATCGACTAATCGCCAGGCCGCCGCCCATGCTGGCAGCTCCGCGAACCTGCTTCCCACCAGGTTCGAGTACACGTCGTACTTGGCCAGCACCGCCAGAGCAGGGCGCGGTGAAGTACAGCAGGAAGATGAAGAACAGCGACCAGAACACCGAGCTGCGCGCCTGGCGCACGCTCGGCGTGGTGTAGTAGCGCATCAGGATGTGCGGCAGCGCCGCGGTGCCGAACATCATGCAGAACACGATGCCGAGGAAGTTGAGCCGCGCGGTGTTCGCGCGCCTGCTCGTCCTTGCCCGGGAACGGCTCGGCGTGCGGCCGCGGCGGGGTGGCGTCGCGCGGCCAGGCCCTTGTCGCGCCGTCCCAGAACGCCTTCGCCTTCTCCGGGTCGGTCGGCTAGTGCTGCCAGCGCGTTCTCGATCGACTTCGACCACGTGAGCCGGCTGCGTTGCTGCGCCTTGGCCTCGGCGAGCCGCTTCTCGAGCAGCGCGCGCCGCTCGGCGGTCGCCTTCGGCAGGTCCTTGAGCGCGGCCGTCGCCTGCGTCGGCGCGGCCTTGCCAGATCTCGCGCGACCTCGCTGCTCCTTCGGATCGGCGGTGATCTTCTTCTCGAGCTCGCCGACCTTCTGCAGCGTCTGAGCCGTAGGCGAACTGCGGGACCGGGATGCCGGTGTGCTTGACGCCGAGCCAGACCACCGGCGTCAGGTAGGCGATGATCAGGATGATGTACTGCGCGACCTGCGTCCAGGTGACCGCGCGCATGCCGCCGAGGAACGAGCACACCAGGATGCCGGCCAGGCCGACGAACACGCCGATGCCGAACTCCAGGCCGGTGAAGCGGCTGGTGATGAGGCCGACGCCGTAGATCTGCGCCACCACGTAGGTGAACGAGCACAGGATCGCGGCGAAGATGCCGACGCTGCGCACGATGTTGCCGCCGTAGCGCGCGCCGAGGAAGTCGGGAATGGTGAACTGGCCGAACTTGCGCAGGTAGGGCGCGAGGAACAGCGCCACCAGCACGTAGCCGCCGGTCCAGCCCATGACGAACGCCAGGCCGTCGAAGCCGGAGAGGTACAGCGTGCCCGCCATGCCGATGAACGAGGCCGCGCTCATCCAGTCGGCGCCGGTCGCCATGCCGTTGAAGAACGCCGGCACGCGCCGGCCGGCGACGTAGTACTCCGCCGCGTCGACGGTGCGGCTCATGATGCCGATGACCGCGTAGAGCGCGATGGTGGCGAACAGGAACCAGTAGCCGATCCACTGCCGCGACATGCCCATCTGCTCGGCGATCGCCAGCGCGATCACGAAGGCGATGAAGCCGCCGGTGTAGACGGTGTAGTACTTCTTCAGCTGGTTGAAGAAGGCCCTGTTGTCCGACATGACCGCGCTCATTCGTCGTCTCCCTCTTGCACGCCGTAGGCCCTGTCCAGGTTGTTCATGTAGCGCGCGTAGATGCAGATGATCACCACATAGATGATGAGCGAGCCCTGCGCGGCCATGTAGAAGCCGAGCGGGAAGCCGAGGAACGGTGATGCTGTTCAGCTCCCTCGCGTACCAGCCTTCGACGAAAGTGGCGATGAACCAGACGACCATGCAGGATCGCCGTGATGACCAGGTTCTTGTGCCAGTACTCCCGGTGCTTTTCAGTGAGTTGCAATCGAGCCTCCCCCTCTAAGAGTGACTCCCGCGATTCTGTGGCAGAAGACTTACGCTGCGCTTACAACTGATTCGCATCTTCCGCTTGCTGCATAGTAGCATGCTCGGCGGGTAGGGTAAAGCAGAAGCACGCGCCCGCGCCCGGCCGGCTCTCACCCACAGGCGCCCGCCGGAGTGCTCGATGATATGGCGGCTGATGTGCAGCCCGAGGCCGGTGCCCTGCGCCTTGCCGGTGACGTCGCCGGCCTGGCGGAACTTCTCGAAGATCATCTCCTGGTCCTCGGGGCTGATGCCGGGGCCGTTGTCGCGCACGTCGACCCGCAGGGAGCCGCCCTGCTCGGCGAGCGCGATCTCGATCCCGCCGCGGCCCGGGTCGCAGAACTTGACCGCGTTGGACAGCAGGTTGAGCATCACCTGGATCATGCGGTCGAGGTCGCCGATCACGCTGGGCACGCGCTGCGGCAGGCGCGCTTCGAGCCGGATGTTGCGCTCCTGGAACTGCTGGTCCATCGCGGTGAGCGTGTCCGCGATCACCTCCCGCATGTCGAGCGCGACTCGTGCCACTCGGCCTTGCCGGATTCGAGCTTCGAGAGATCGAGCACCTGGTTGATCAGGCGGGTCAGGCGCTCGGATCTCCTTGATGATGATGCCGAGGAACTTGCGGCGCTCCGCGGCTCGACGTGCGGGTTGTCGTGCAGGATCTCGGTGAAGGAGCGGATCGAGGTGAGCGGCGTGCGCAGCTCGTGGGTCACGGTGGAGACGAAATCGTCCTTCAGCCGGTCGAGCTCCTTCAGCCGCTCGTTCGCCGCGCGCAGCTCTGCGGTGGCCGCTCGAGCTCCCGCGACTTCTGCTCGAGGCGGTGGCTGTACATCCACGACCTGGGAGGCTTCGTCGAGGATCGCGCGCACTTCCTCGCAGCGCGAGCGCCTCCTCCTTCACCACCGAGGCGACCATGATGCGCGCCGAGGCGGCGCCGACCACGCCGGCGAGCTGCTTCTCGACGAAGTGCACCAGGTCCGCGTCGGCCTGGGTCTGCACCGCCACCGCGCGAGTGCTCGTGTTCTGCGAACGCATCGCGCGCCGCGCGCAGGCCGATGAAGCGCGCGAGCAGGTTGAAGAGATCCGGCGCCGACGCCGTGCCGCGCCAGAAGCGCGCGCCGCCCGCGCGCCCGGCCGCTTGAAGACGTCGACGAACAGGCTCGCCTGGCGATGCTCTTCGGCGCTTGGCGCGTGCATCAGCGATGCCCGACATAGGCGCCGATGTTGGCGACCATGCTCCAGATCATGGCGTGGGTGATCTGGTCCAGGCCGGCGACGCCGAACAGGGCGAGCGGCTTGAGCAGCTCGATGCCGAACGGCCCGTGCTCGAGGAAGCCGATCGGCAGCCAGCCCGAGCGCGCGAACGCCGGCAGCAGCAGCGTGTAGAACCAGACGGCGAAGCCGGCGCGAGTCCGGCCAGCGCGCCGCGGCGCGTGCCGCCCTTCCAGAAGATGCCGCCGAGCGCCGCCGGCGCGAACTGCGCCACCGCGGCGAACGAGATCAGGCCGATCGACACCAGCGCGTAGGCCTCGCCCGCCAGCTTGAAGTACAGGTAGCCGAGCAGCAGGATGAGCACGATCGCGCCGCGCCGGATGCCGAGCAGCAGGCCGGTGAGGTCGCTGCGCTGGTTCAGGCGCAGCGTGCGCAAGCGCAGCAGCACCGGCATCACCAGGTCGTTGCACACCATGGTGGAG
The DNA here is from genome assembly GCA_963810475.1 of uncultured beta proteobacterium. Lineage (GTDB taxonomy): Bacteria > Pseudomonadota > Gammaproteobacteria > Burkholderiales > SG8-39 > SCGC-AG-212-J23. Next base: position 174,205 of record CAWENY010000018.1, read on the forward strand.
AGCGCGATGGTCTCGACGATCACCATGCCGGTGGCCGCCGAAAGGCCGCCGATGAACACCACCAGCGCGAGCAGCTCCTGCTTCTGCGACATCGGCAGCGTGAGCACGAACGAGTCGGCGTCCACGCTGCCGCTCGGGAAGTGCAGCAGGCCGCCGAAGGCGATCGGCAGCACGAACACGTTGATCGCCAGCATGTAGAGCGGGAACAGCCAGATCGCCTTCTTCAGGTGGCGCTCGTCCTTGTTCTCGATCACCGTCACCTGGAACTGGCGCGGCAGGAACATGATCGCGAACATCGACAGGATGGTGAGCCAGATCCAGCTCGAGTAGTCGCCGCCCACGCCGCCGAACGGCGCGAGCATCGGACTGAGCTGCGGCGCCGCGGCGCGCGCGAAGATGTCGCCGAAGCCGTCGTAGAGCGCCCAGGTCACCCAGACGCCGACCGCGAGGAAGGCGAGCAGCTTGACCAGCGACTCGAAGGCGATGGCCGCCACCATGCCCTCGTGGTGCTCGGCGGCGTCGAGGTGGCGCGTGCCGAACGGCGATGGTGAACGCGGCCAGGATCAGCGCCACCCACAGCGCGGTGTCGCCGAGCACGCGGCGACCGCGCCGGCCGCGACCGTGGGCGCGGGTGAAGCTCGCCGACACCGCCTTCAGCTGCAGCGAGATGTACGGCAGGATGCCGATCACCGCGATCACCGTCACCACGCCGCCGAGCAGCGCGCTCTTGCCGTAGCGCGAGGCGATGAAGTCGGCGAGCGAGGTAATGCGGTTCTGCTTGCTGATGCGCAGGATCTTGCGCATCACGACCCACCACAGCGCGATCATCAGCGTCGGGCCGATGTAGATCGGCAGGAAGCCGACGCCGTTCTCCGCCGCGCGCCCGACGCTGCCGTAGAAGGTCCAGGCCGTGGCATACACGGCGAGCGACAGGCTGTAGATGTACGGGCTGGCGATCACCGAGCGCCCGGCGTCGGCGCGCTGGTCGGCGTAGTAGGCGATGGCGAACAGCAGCCCGAGGTACGCGAACGGGGTGAGGATGATGACCCAGGTTTCGAGCACCGGCGCGCCTTGCTAGTCCGGCCGTTCGATGACCAGGGCGATCAGGGCGATCAGCGCCGCCCAGGCGAGAAAGAAGTAGGCGTACAGCACCGGGATGCCGGCGATCGTCGCCGGCACGTTGAACACCGCCAGCACCGGGTAGCTGAAGAGCAGCAGGCCGAGCAGGCAAAGCGCCGCGAGGCGCTGCCCCCGAACGTCGAACTCCTCCATGCCTCCTCCTCGCTTCATTCTAACCCGCGCTCCTTGCTACACTGCTGAGCAGAGAGAGGCTGGGGGAGGAGGCACGCATGCGCATCCTGGTTGCCGAGGATGATCCGAGCCTCGCCGAAGCGCTGATGAGATCGCTGCGCCAGGCGGGCTACGCCGTCGATTGCGCGAAGAACGGCGAGGAAGCCGACGCGGCGCTCGAGGTGAACGAGTTCGACGTGCTGATCCTCGACATCGGCCTGCCGAAAAAATCCGGGCTCGAGGTGCTCAGGCGCCTGCGCGCGCGCAATAGCAAGGTCCCGGTGCTGATCCTCACCGCGCGCGGCAGCCTCAACGACCGGGTCACCGGGCTCGATGCCGGCGCCGACGATTATCTAGCCAAGCCGTTCGAGCTCGCCGAGCTCGCGGCGCGGGTGCGCGCGCTTACGCGTCGCGGCATGGCAGGCGGCTCCGCGCTCATCAGCCACGGCGCGCTGACCTACGACCAGATCGGGCGCGTCGCGCGCGTGAACGGCGAGCCGATCGAGCTTTCGGCGCGCGAAGTGAGCCTGCTCGAAATCTTGCTGCAGCGCGCCGAGCGCCTCGTCTCCAAGGACCAGCTCGTCAACCACCTGTGCGAATGGGGCGAGGAAGTGTCGGGCAACGCGATCGAGGTCTACGTCCACCGCCTGCGCAAGAAGCTCGAGGCCGGCGGCGTGCGCATCGTCAACGTACGCGGGCTGGGCTACACCCTCGAGCAGCCCGCCCGCCGCTAGGGCCCCTGCCGTCGTCCCCGCGAAGGCGGGGACCCTAGTTCGATCCCAGGCAGCGCCGGAACAGCTCGGCCGCGGTCCTCACTCCGAATTTTTGCATGATTCGCGCGCGGTGGAACTCCACCGTCTTCAGGCTGATCGCCAGCTCCTCGGCGATCTGGCGGTTGGGCTTGCCCTCGAGCACGCGGTCGAGCACCGCGCGCTGGCGCGCGCTGAGCGCCGGCAGCGCCGGCTTGGGCAGCTCGCTCGAACTCCTGCTGGTAGCCCTGCAGAGCGCCCAGCACCTGCGACAGCAGGTGCTCGTCGTCGAATGGCTTCTCGATGAAGTCATAGGCGCCCTTCTTCATCGCTTCGACCGCCATCGGGATGTCGCCGTGGCCGGTGATGAAGATCACCGGCGCCCGCACGCCGCGGCCGCGCAGCTCGTCGTGCAGGTCGGTGCCGGTCATGCCGGGCATGCGGATGTCGAGCAGCACGCAGCAGCGCCGCTCGAGGTCGGCGCGTTCCAGGAATGCGGCCGCGGACGGAAAGGTTTCGACCTCGAGGTCGGCCGTGCGGAAGAGCAGGCGCACGGCATTGCGCACCGCGTCGTCGTCGTCCACCACGTAGACCACCCGGGCCGGGCTCATCGCGGCAGGGTAAACGCGAAAGAAGCGCCGCAGGCGGCGTTCTTCTCATGATGGATCACGCCGCCGTGCGCCTCGACCACCGAGCGGCAGATGGACAGGCCCAGGCCCAGCCCGCCGCGCTTGGTGGTGACGAACGGGGCGAACAGGCGCTCGTGCACGTCGTTGGGCACGCCCTCGCCCAGGTCCGAGATGGCGAGCGTGCCGCTGCCGTCGACCTCGACGCGCGTCGCGACGGTGACGCGGCGGCGCTCCGGCGGCAGATCCTGCACCGCCTCGACCGCGTTGCGCACCAGGTTCAGCGCCGCCTGCTCGATCAGCAGCCGGTCGGCGCGCACCAGCGGCGGCTGCGCCGACAACGCGCGCTCGAACGACACCCCGGCCTCGCGCGCGCCCGGCTCGGAAAGCTCGAGCACCGCGGCCACCAGCTCGTTCAGGTTCTGCTCGGCGAGCGCCGGCCCGGGATGGCGCAGCAGGCCGCGCAGGCGCTGGATGATGCGGCCGGCGCGCTTCGCCTGGTCGCGGCAGATGTGCATCGCCTGCAGCAGCTCGTCGGAGTCGGCCTTGCCCGCCTGCAGCATGCGCATGCAGCTGTGGTTGTAGGTCGCGATCGCGGCCAGCGGCTGGTTGAGCTCGTGCGCCACCGCCGAGGCGAACTCGCCGAGCGCGATCAGCCGCGCCGTGCGGTGCGCGGCGTCGCGGTGCTTGGCGATCAGCGCGCGCGCCCGGCGCTCCTCGGTCACGTCGGTCAGCACGCAAAGCGCCGCCCGGCGGCCGTCGATCCAGCACAGCGCATGCGAGTGCAGCACGTACCAGCGGTCCTTCCCGGCGTCGTGGTATTCGCCGTTGACGATCGGCGGCGGCGTGATGTCGAACAGCTCGCGGAACCGCGTGTTGCCATACAGGAAAGCGCCGCTGCCGATCTCCTGCACATAGACCGGGTGCGGCAGCGCCTCGACCAGGGCGCTGAGCAACGCCATCCCGTTCGCGTCGATCGCCAGCATGCGGGCGAGAATACCGTTTTCGCCCGCCGTCCGGCCAAACTAGGGTTTGCCCCAGTTGTTGCTGCGCGAGCGGTTGTTTAGCCTCGGCGTCGAAGAGAGGCCAACATCGCCGACACCAATAACAAGCTGCTAAGGGCCTTGGATGGATTCGAGCTGCTGCTCGCCTCCGCCGCGGCGCTGGTCCGCGCCCGCTCCGCCCGCCCCGCCCTGCTCGACGCCTACGACGACGCCTCCGACCGCCTGATCGAGGGCCTGCGCGGCAACGGCATCCCGGAGACGGATTTGCAAAAAGTACACAAGGCGCTCTCGCGCCTTCGCCTGGCCTTCGAAGAAACCTCGTCCTAGGAATTCGGGGTCAGGTGCGCAATTCTGTTTGCACGTACGTGCAACACGAATTGCGCACCTGACCCCGAATTCCGCTAGCCGAAAAAGGTCCGGAAGCCGGCGATCGTCCGGTCGATGCCCGCCGCATCGACGTCCAGGTGCGTCACCAGGCGCATCGGCGCGCGCGGCAGCACCACGATTTTCTGCCGCTTGAGGTGCTCCGCCAGTGGCGCGGCTTTTTCGGGCGGGAGCTTCACCAGCACCATGTTGGTGTTGTGCTGAACGTCCAGCTTCAGGTCGCGCAAACCCCGCGCAAGCTTCTCCGCATGGGCGTGGTCGGTGTGCAAGCGCTCGACGTTGTTCTCGAGCGCATACAGGCCGGCCGCGGCGATGACGCCGGATTGCCGCATGCCGCCGCCGAGGATTTTTCGCGCCCGCCTGGCTTTTTCGATAAATGGCTTGTTGCCGAGCAGCACCGTGCCTGCCGGCGCGCCGAGCCCTTTGGAAAGGCACGACGACACCGAGTCGAAGCCGGCGCAGAGGTCTTTCACTTTCATCTTGAGCTGCGTCGCCGCGTTGAAGATGCGCGCGCCGTCGAGATGGACGGCGAGGTTTTTCCGTTTCGCGAGATCCACCGCCTTGCCGAGGTAATCGCGGGATAGGACGCGGCCGGTAATGGTGTTCTCCAGTGCCAGCAGGCGCGTGCGCGGGAAGTGAGGGTCGTCGGGCTTTACCAGAGATTCCACTTCATTCAAATCCAGGGTTCCATCGGCACGGTTGGAAACCACTTGAGGATGGATCGAGCCGAGCACCGACAGGCCGCCCGCCTCGTAGCGGTAGCTGTGCGCCTCCATGCCGAGGATCACTTCTTCTCCGCGGCCGCAGTGGCTCATCAGCGCGGCGAGGTTGGATTGCGTGCCGGTGGGAAAAAGCAGCGCCGCCTCGAAGCCGAACATTTCCGCGGCGCGTTGCTGCAGCCGGTTCACCGTCGGGTCGTCGCCGAACACGTCGTCGCCGAGCTCGGCTTCGTGCATCGCCTTGCGCATGCCCGGCGAGGGACGCGTGACGGTATCGGAACGCAGGTCGGTGACGTCGCTCATTGCGCAAGCTTAAACCGTATTATCCGGCGCATGCCGCACGAAGCCGAGCTCATCACCACCATCGCCGCCAGCCTGGGGCTGGCGATGCTCATGGGCTACATCGCGGCGCGCATGAAGATGCCGCCGATGGCGGGCTATCTTCTCGCCGGCATCATCATCGGCCCGGCGACGCCCGGGTTCGTCGTCAACGTTGCGCTGGCCGGCCAGCTGGCCGAGGTCGGCGTGATGCTGCTGATGTTCGGCGTCGGGCTGCATTTTTCCGTCGACGATCTCCTCGCGGTGCGCAGGATCGCGATTCCGGGCGCCATCCTGGCGATGTGCGCCTCCGCGGGGCTGGGCATCGGCCTCGCGCTGCTCTGGGGCTGGGCGCCGGGAGCGGCGATCGTCTTTGGCCTCGCGCTCTCGGTGGCGAGCACCGTGGTGGTGCTGCGCGCGCTCGAGGCCGGCGGCGCCCTGCAGTCCATCAACGGGCGCATCGCGGTGGGCTGGCTGATCGTCGAGGACCTGGTCATGGTGCTGGTCCTGGTGCTGCTGCCCCCGCTCGCAGGGATGCTTGGCGGTGAGCAGAGCGCGAGCGGCAGTATCTGGGCCGCGCTTGCACTCACGCTGGGCAAGGTCGTGGCCTTCGTGGCCACCATGCTGCTGGTCGGGCGGCGCGTGCTGCCGCGGCTGCTGTGGCTGGTGGCGCGAACCGGCTCGCGCGAGCTCTTCACCCTGTGCGTGATCTCCGCCGCGGTGGGCGTGGCCTACGTCTCGAGCTACCTGTTCGACGTGTCGTTCGCCCTGGGCGCGTTTTTCGCCGGCATGATGATGCGCGAATCGGAGCTGAGCCATCGTGCCGCCGAGGAATCGCTGCCGCTGCGCGACGCCTTCGCGGTGCTATTTTTTGTCTCGGTCGGCGTGCTCTTCGACCCGATGGTGCTTCTCGAGCACCCGGCGAAGCTGGTGGCGGTCGTCGCCATCGTGATGCTCGCCAATCCGCTGCTGGCGGCCGGCCTGGTGCTCGCCTTCCGCTATCCCCTCAACACCGCGATGACGGTGGGGGCGAGCCTCTCGCAGATCGGCGAGTTCTCCTTCATCCTCGCCGCCCTCGGCGTAGCGCTCGGGTTGCTTCCCACGCACGCACAGAGCCTGATCGTCGCCGCCGCGCTGATCTCGATCGCCGCCAACCCGCTGGTCTTCGCCGGCCTGCGGCCGGCGCACGCGTGGATTCGTGCGCGCTCGCGCCTCGCCCGGCGCCTGGAGCGCCGCGGCGATCCGCTCGCCACGCTGCCGATGAGCACCGGCGAAAACTACCTCTCCGGGCAGGTAGTGCTGGTCGGCTACGGCCGCGTCGGGCGCCGCATCGCCCAGGCGCTGTCAGCGCAGGGCGTCCCCTACGTTGTCGCGGAGCAGAACCGCGAGCGGGTCCGCGAGCTGCGCGAGAAGAACATCGCCGCGGTGTCGGGAGATGCCGCCGATCCCGCCGTCCTGATCCAGGCGCATATCGCGCGCGCCAGCATGCTCGTCATCGCCACCCCGGACACGGTCTCGGTGCGCAGGATGGCGGAGGTCGCGCGCACCCTGAATCCGGCGATCGAGATCGCGCTGCGCACGCACAGCGAGGAAGAGGCCCGCCTGCTGTCGAAGGATAACGTCGGCATGGTATTTTTCGGCGAGCACGAGCTCGCCTCCGCCATGACGCGGCACGTGCTCGCGCGAAGAGGAATCGCGACGCCCTAGTCAACATGAGGATCTGACATGAAATCGAGAATCATCATCGCGCTGGCGCTGGGCCTTGCCGCTTCTTTCGCCCACGGCCAGGCCAAGCACAACCTGAAATTCAACCATGTGCTGGGACCGAAGGAGCCCTACCACGACGGCTTCGTCGAATGGGCGAAGGCGGTCGAGGCGCGCACCAAGGGCGGGCTCAAGGTCGACGTGTTCCACAGCGCGCAGCTCGGCAAGGAGGAGGACATCCTCGAGCAGATCCGCGCCGGCGCCAACATCGGCCAGAACACCGACTCCGCGCGCATGGGCAACTACGTGCCCGGCATCGCGGTGATGAACGGCCCCTACTTCGTCGAGACCCTCGAGGACGTGGCCAAGCTGCGCAAGGCGCCGACGGTCCTCAAGTGGCAGGAAGAGCTGGCCAGCAAGTTCGGCTTCAAGGTGCTGTCGTTCAGCTGGGTGCAGGGCTATCGCCACTTCTTCACCAACAAGGCGATCCGCAAGCCCGAAGACCTGAAGGGGCTGAGAATCCGCACCCCGCCGGCGCCGATCTGGCAGGAATCGATCCGCTCCCTGGGCGCGACGCCGGTCGCGATGGCCTTCACCGAGATGTATCCCGGCCTGCAGCAGCGCGCCATCGACGGCGTCGAGCTGGTCTACAACAACATCCCCGGCGGCAAGTTCTACGAGGTGCTGAAGTTCGCCAACGAGACCAAGCACATCATGCTGATCAACTTCGAGGTGGTGAGCGCCAAGTGGTTCGCTTCGCTGCCGGCGGAGTACCAGCGCATCCTGGTCGAGGAGTGCGACAAGGCCGGCGAAGCCACCTCGCGCCGCATCTTCAAGCTCGAGGCCGAGGTCGAGGCGGACCTCAAGAAGCGCGGCATGACGATCGTCAAGGACGTCGACATGGCCGCGTTCCGCAAGGCCGGCGACAAGGCCTACGAGACGCTGAAGATCCTCGACGCCAAGAACCAGGTCCACAAAGAGATCGGCAAGAAATAAAGTTCTACGAAAGGTTCTGCGCCGCCGAGGCGCTCATCGCCGGGACGCTGCTGGTCCTGATGGTGGCGCTTGATCTTCCTCGGCGGCGTGTCGCGCGTCTTCGGCTATCCGCTCAACTGGAGCACCGACTTCGCCACTGCGTTCTTCGCCTGGGCGTGCTTCCTCTGCGCCGACATCGCGTGGCGGCGCAACAGCCTGATGGCGATCGAGTTCCTGCCGGCGCGGCTGCCGCCGAAAGGGCAGAAGGCGCTGCGCCTCGCGAACTACCTGGTCATCAGCGCCTTCCTGGTGTACCTGGTGGTGCTGGGCGCGTGGCTGGCGTGGACCAGCCGTGAGCGCAGTTTCCAGGGCATTCCCGAGATCAGCTATGCGTGGGTGACGATCAGCGCTTCCGTCGGCGGCCTGCTGCTGCTCGTCACCACCCTCCTGAAGATCCGGGACGAGCTGCGATGATCTGGGTGGTCGTGGCCTTCGCGCTGCTGCTCGTGATGGGCATGCCGGTGGCGTTCGCCATCGGCATCGCGGGCTGCGTGTTCTTCCTGCAGCACCCCGAGCTGCCCTCCACCATCCCGATCCAGCTCACGGTCTCGCAGACGCAGAACTTCGCGCTGCTCGCGATCCCGCTCTTCATCATGGCGGGCAACTTCCTCAACCACTCGGGCATCACGCGCGAGCTGCTCAATCTCGCCACCGTGCTTGCCGGCCGCCTGAAAGGCGGGCTCGCGCAGGTGTCGATCCTGCTGGCCACGTTGATGGGCGGCGTCTCCGGCTCGGCGATCGCCGACGCCGCGATGCAGGCGCGCATGATCGGGCAGGAGATGCTGCGGCGCGGCTTCTCGAGGGGCTATGCCGCCGGCGTGCTGTCGTTCGGCTCGCTGATGACGCCGATCGTGCCGCCGGGGATCGGTTTCATCCTCTATGGCACCGTCGGCCAGGTGTCGATCGGGCGGCTATTCGCCGCCGGCCTGCTGCCGGCGTTCATGTTGTGGGCCGCCATGGCGGCCGCCATTTCGGTGACGGCGAGAAAGAGAAACTACCTGCCGGAGCGCAAGACCCGTCCCAGCGTGCGAGAGCTCGCGCGCGCGACCTGGGGCGGCGTCTGGGCAATCTTGTTTCCGGTGTTCCTGCTCGCCGGCCTGCGCTTCGGCATCTTCACGCCTTCCGAGGTCGGCGCCTTCGCGGTGGTGTACGCGGTGGGCGTCGGCATCTTCGCCTACCGCATGCTGAAAGCGGCGACGCTGCGCGAGGCGATGGACGGCAGCCTGGTCGACATCGGCTCCGTGATGCTGCTCATCGCCCTGTCGGGCATCTTCGGCTACGGCATCGTGTTCGAGCGCGTGCCGGAGACCATTTCGAGCGCGCTGCTCGGCGTCACCGACGATGCCGACCTGGTGATGGTGCTGATCGTCGCCTTCATCCTGGTCGCCGGCTGCTTCATCGACGGCTCGGTGCTCATCATCATGCTGACCCCGATCTTCTTGCCGCTGGTGCAGGCGATGGGCGCCGATCCGGTGCATTTCGGCCTGATCTTCGTCATCGCCGCCACCATCGGCAACTTCACCCCGCCGGTCGGCGCCGCGATGTTCGCCGTGTGCCAGATCCTGAAATGCCCGATCGGCGAGTACACGCGCGAGTCGATGCCGTTCCTGATCGCGGTGTCGGCGGTCACCCTGCTGCTCATCTTCGTTCCCGAGATCGTGCTGTGGATCCCCAACCTGATCTTCGGCCCGGGCTGATCGTCTCCATCGGCGAGCCGATGGTCGAGTTCAACCAGACTCGGCCCGGGGAGCGCAATTTCCTGCAGGGCTTCGGCGGAGACACCTCGAACATGATCATCGCCGCCGCGCGCAGCGGCGCGCGCACCGCCTACATCACCCGCGTCGGCGACGACGAATTCGGGCGCCTGTTCCTCGAGCTTTGGAAGAAAGAGGGCGTAAGCACCGACGGCGTCGTCATCGACCGCCAGGCTCCGACCGGCGCCTACTTCGTGACCCATGGCCCGCAGGGCCACGTGTTCAGCTACCTGCGCGCCGGCTCGGCGGCGAGCCGCATCACAGCCGGCCGACTTGCGCATTCAGAGAGCTTGCGTTCGTCCACGCCTCGGGCATCAGCATGGCGATTTCCGCGAGCGCGTGCGACACGGTGCTCGCGGCTTTCCAGAATGCGAAGAGCAAGATCGCCTTCGATTCCAACTTGCGGCTAAAGCTATGGCCGCTCGAGCGCGCGCGGCAGATGATCGGCAAGGCCGCCGCAATGGCGGACTACTTCTTTCCCAGCATCGAGGATGCGCGGCAGTTGAGCGGGCTCAATTCTCCCGACGAAAACCTCGTGTGGGCACACCAACTCGGCGCGAAGACCGTGTTTCTGAAGCTCGGCCCCGACGGTGTGATGGTGAGCGACGGCACAAGGCGCGAGCGCATCCCAGGACACGCGGTCAAGGCAGTCGACGCCACGGGCGCGGGCGATTGCTTCTGCGGCGCGACGCTCGCGCGCCTGGCGGCGGGCGATTCGATCTGGGAAGCGGCGCGCTACGCCAACGCCGCCGCGGCGCTTGCGACCACCGGCTTCGGCGCCGTCGAGCCTCTGCCTCGGCCCGAGGCGGTCGGCACTGCTCGCGAAAGGGGCAGTACCCTTTCGCGCGCACGGCGCGCAAAGGGTCCGACCCCTTTCAGATCTCGACCCGCGTTCCCAGCTCGATGACGCGGTTGGTCGGAATGTTGAAGTAGTCGGTCACATTGCCGGCGTTGCGCGCCATCGCCGCGAACAGGCGGTCGCGCCAGAACGCCACCGGCACGATCTTTTCGCGCGAAAGGAAGAACGACGTCTCCATCGGCTCGAATTCCAGGCCGAGCGCGCCGCACAATTCGAGCGCGCGCATGACGTCGAGGCGGTTCATGAACCCGTAGCGCACGCGCACGCGCCAGCAGTTGTGCCCGAGCCGCTCCACCCGCGCGCGCTCCTCGAAAGGCACCCAAGGCACGTCGCGGAACTCCACCGTCAGGAACACCACGCGCTCGTGCACGGCGCGGAAGTGCTTGAGGCTGTGCAGCAGCGCGTGCGGCGTTACCTCGGGGTTGGCGGTGAGGAACACCGCGGTGCCCGGGACGCGCTGCGGCGCGTCGGCAAACAGGCTCTTGAGGAATGGCTCGAGCGGCACCGAGGACGCTTCCAGCTGCGCAAAGAGTCGCGCCCGGCCGCTGCGCCAGATGCTCATGGCCGCGAACGCGCAGGCGCCGATGGCCAGCGGGAACCAGCCGCCATCGGCGATCTTGAGCAGGGTCGCGGAGAAGAAGGCGAGGTCCACGACCAGGAAGAAGCCGGTGGCCAGCAAACACAGCCACAGCGGATAGCGCCAGGCGTAGCGGATGACGAAGAAGGTGAGCAGCGTGTCGACCAGCATCGTGCCGGTGACGGCCACGCCATACGCGCCGGCGAGGCGCGACGAGGAGCCGAAGCCGATCACCGCGGCGAGCACGGCGGCGCACAGTACCCAGTTGACGCCGGGCAGGTAGACCTGGCCGATCTCCTTCGCCGAGGTGTGGACGGTCGTCATGCGCGGCAGGAAGCCGAGCTGCGTCGCCTGCCGGGTGATCGAATAGGCGCCGGAGATCACCGCCTGCGAGGCGATCACCGTCGCGGCGGTGGCGAGCGCCACCATCGGATAGAGCGCCCAGCCGGGCAGCAGGAGGTAGAAGGGATTGGTCACCGCTTCCGGCGCGGCCATCAACAGCGCGCCCTGGCCAAAGTAATTCAGCACCAGCGCCGGCGCCACCAGGCTGAACCAGCCGATGCGCACCGCCCCCTTGCCGAAATGCCCCATGTCGGCGTACAGCGCTTCGGCGCCGGTGACGGCGAGCACCACCGCGCCGAGCACGACGAAGGACTCGACCGCGTGCGTGGTGAGGAAGCGCAGCGCGTGCAGCGGGCTCAGCGCCGCGAGCACCGCGGGCTCGCGCAGGATGCCGGACAGCCCGGCGGCGCCGATGGCGAGGAACCAGAGCAGGGTCACCGGGCCGAACAGCCGGCCCACGGTCTCGGTGCCTTGCGCCTGCAGCGCGAACAGCGCCACCAGCACGCCCACCGCGATCGGCACGACGTAAGGCGTGAAGGCCTGCGTGCCGACCTCCAGTCCCTCGACCGCCGACAGCACCGAGATCGCGGGGGTGAGCACCGCGTCGCCGTAGAACAGCGCCGCGCCGAACGTGCCGATCACCACCAGCGTGCCGCGCCAGCGCGGTTCGGCTGCCACCGCTTTCAACGCGAGCGCGGTGAGCGCCATGATGCCGCCCTCGCCGCGGTTGTCGGCGCGCATGATGAGCATCACGTACTTGAGCGACACGACGATCATCAGCGACCAGAACATCATCGACAGGCCCGCGAGGATGTTCTCGTGCGTGGCCGCGATGCCGTGGTCCGGGCTGAAGGTTTCCTTGACCGCGTAGAGCGGGCTGGTGCCGATGTCGCCGAACACCACGCCGAGCGCGAGCAAGTGTGAGCTTCGCCTGTTTCATGGGGAGCGAAGCGTAAGGCGCCGCACGGCGTCGCAGCGGCGCCCGCGCGGCGTTTTTTTACGGGTTCTTTATGCCGCGGTTGCGCTACAGTGGCTGCATGAAGTGGCTGGGCTACGCATGGGCCCTGGGCGCGACCGCCGCCTGCACGCTGGCGGGCCTGACGCTTGGCACCTGGCTCGAGCTGGTCAATATCGCGATGCTGTATCTGCTCGCCGTGGTGCTGGTTGCGCTGCGCTGGCGGCCGGGGGCCGGTGGTTGCCGCCTCGATCCTCAACATCGCCGCCTACAACTTTTTCTTCGTGCCGCCGCGCGGCACGTTCCACGTCGACGACCCGCAGTACCTGGTGACCTTCGCCATGATGCTGGCGGTCGGGCTGATCGTTTCGTGGCTCACCGAGACGGTGCGCGCCCGCGCCCAGGCGCAGGCCGACCTCGCCATCCAGGCCGAGACCGAGCGCATCCGCAATGCGTTGCTCTCTTCCATCTCGCACGACCTGCGCACGCCGCTCGCGGTGATCGCGGGCGCGTCCTCCAGCCTCGCCGAAGCCGGCGAGCGCATTGCGCCGCCCGAGCGCGCCGCGCTGGCGCAAAGCATCTTCCGCGAGTCGCAGGCGATGTCCGAGCTCGTCGCCAAGGTGCTGCAGATGACGCGCCTGGAAAGCGGCGGGCTCACGCTCGAGCGCGACTGGTGCTCGATCGGCGAGATCGCCGCCTCGGTGGTGCGCCGCCTGAAGCCGCGCCTGGCCGACCACCTGGTCATGGTCGACATGCCCGGCGACCTGCCGCTCGCGCGCGTCGACGGCGCGCTCATCGAGCAGGCGCTCGGCAACCTGCTCGAGAACGCGGCACGCCACACGCCGGCGCGCACGCTGGTGCGCGTGCGCGCGCACGTCCACGCCAATGAGCTGGTGGTGTCGGTCGAGGACTTCGGCCCCGGCCTGCCGGAAGGCGACCTCGAGCAGCCTGTTCGATAAATTCCGCCACGGCGGGCGTGGCGGCGTAGGCCTCGGGCTGGCGATCTGCCGCGCGATCATCGCGCTCCATGGCGGCCGCATCTGGGCCGAGCGGCTGCCGGGCGTCGGCACCGCCTTCAGGTTCGCTTTACCTTTGGAAACTCCGCCTGAGATGCCGGTCGAGGTGCTTGCTCGGTGAATGCAACCATTCTGGTGGTCGAGGACGAGCCGGACATCCGCCGCTTCCTGCGCTCGTCGCTCGGCGCCGAAGGCTACCGCGTCGTGGAGTCGCCCAACGGGCGGCGCGGCACGCTCGACGCCGGCATGCACAAACCCGACCTCGCCATCGTCGACCTCGGCCTGCCGGACTTCGACGGTGTCGAGGTGATCCGGCGCATCCGCGAATGGTCGCCGATGCCGATCGTCGTGCTCTCGGCGCGCATCCAGGAGCGCTCGAAGATCGAGGCGCTCGACGCCGGCGCCGACGACTACGTCACCAAGCCGTTCGGCGTCGGCGAGCTGCTCGCGCGCGTGCGCGTCGCTTTGCGACACGCTTCAAGAGCCGCGAATGGCAGTGACGCGCTTCAGCTGGGAGACGCCACCATCAATTTCGAGAAGCGGCAATGGCGACCAAGGACGGCGCCGAAATCCATCTCACGCCGATCGAGTTCCGCCTGCTCGCCTGCCTCGCCAAGCATCTCGGCATGGTGGTGACGCACCGCCAGCTCCTGACCGAGGTCTGGGGCCCGACGCATGCGGCCGATACGCATTACTTGCGCGTGTACATGAAGCAATTGCGGGAAAAGCTCGAGGCAGATCCGGTGCAGCCAAAACACCTGCTCACAGAAACCGGCGTGGGCTACCGACTGGTAGCTGACGATGCTTTGCCCCCCTGACAAGGGGGGAAGCGAGCGGTCTTTTGCAAGCGGGGGGTTTTTTCCAAAAAAGCCAACCCCCCGCTCGCCTCCGGCTCACGGCCCCCTTGTCAGGGGGCCAAAAACCAGATTCAGATCTCGACCCGCGTCCCCAGCTCGATCACGCGGTTGGTCGGGATGTTGAAGTAGTCGGTGACGTTGCCGGCGTTGCGCGCCATGGTGGCGAACATGCGCTCGCGCCAGCGCGCCATGGTGGAGGGGCCGCCCGAGCCGGGCACGATCTGCTGGCGCGAAAGGAAGAACGACGTCTCCATCGGCTCGAATTCGAGGCCGAGCGCGCCGCACAATTCGAGCGCGCGCATGACGTCGAGGCCGGTTCATGAACCCGTAGCGCACGCGCACGCGCCAGCAGTTGTGCCCGAGCCGCTCGACCGCGCGCGCGCTCCTCGAAAGGCACCCAAGGCACGTCGCGGAACTCCACCGTCAGGAACACCACGCGCTCGTGCACGGCGCGGAAGTGCTTGAGGCTGTGCAGCAGCGCGTGCGGCGTCACCTCGGGTGTTGGCGGTGAGGAACACCGCGGTGCCCGGGACGCGCTGCGGCGCGTCGGCAAACAGGCTCTTGAGGAATGGCTCGAGCGGCACCGAGGACGCTTCCAGCTGCGCAAAGAGTCGCGCCCGGCCGCTGCGCCAGATGGTCATGGCCGCGAACGCGCAGGCGCCGATGGCAAGCGGGAACCAGCCGCCATCGGCGATCTTGAGCAAGGTCGCCGGGAGAAGAAGGCGAGGTCCACGACGAGGAAGAAGCCGGTGGCCAGCAAACACAGCCACAGCGGATAGCGCCAGGCGTAGCGGATGACGAAGAAGGTGAGCAGCGTGTCGACCAGCATGGTGCCGGTGACGGCCACGCCGTACGCGCCGCGCGAGGCGCGACGAGGAGCCGAAGCCGATCACCGCGGCGAGCACGGCGGCGCAGCAGTACCCAGTTGACGCCGGGCAGGTAGACCTGGCCGATCTCCTTCGCCGAGGTGTGGACGGTGGTCATGCGCGGCAGGAAGCCGAGCTGCGTCGCCTGCCGGGTGATCGAATAGGCGCCGGAGATCACCGCCTGCGAGGCGATCACCGTGGCGGCGGTGGCGAGCGCCACCATCGGATAGAGCGCCCAGCCGGGCAGCAGGAGGTAGAAGGGATTGGTCAGCGCTTCCGGCGCGGCCATCAACAGCGCGCCCTGGCCAAAGTAATTCAGCACCAGCGCCGGCGCCACCAGGCTGAACCAGCCGATGCGCACCGCCCCCTTGCCGAAATGCCCCATGTCGGCGTACAGCGCTTCGGCGCCGGTGACGGCGAGCACCACCGCGCCGAGCACGACGAAGGACTCGACCGCGTGCGTGGTGAGGAAGCGCAGCGCGTGCAGCGGGTTCAGCGCCGCGAGCACCGCGGGCTCGCGCAGGATGCCGGACAGCCCGGCGGCGCCGATGGCGAGGAACCAGAGCAGGGTCACCGGGCCGAACAGCCGGCCCACGGTCTCGGTGCCTTGCGCCTGCAGCGCGAACAGCGCCACCAGCACGCCCACCGCGATCGGCACGACGTAAGGCGTGAAGGCCTGCGTGCCGACCTCCAGTCCCTCGACCGCCGACAGCACCGAGATCGCGGGGGTGAGCACCGCGTCGCCGTAGAACAGCGCCGCGCCGAACGTGCCGATCACCACCAGCGTGCCGCGCCAGCGCGGTTCGGCTGCCACCGCTTTCAACGCGAGCGCGGTGAGCGCCATGATGCCGCCCTCGCCGCGGTTGTCGGCGCGCATGATGAGCATCACGTACTTGAGCGACACGACGATCATCAGCGACCAGAACATCATCGACAGGCCGGCGAGGATGTTCTCGTGCGTGGCCGCGATGCCGTGGTCCGGGCTGAAGGTTTCCTTCACCGCGTAGAGCGGGCTGGTGCCGATGTCGCCGAACACCACGCCGAGCGCGAGCAAGGTGAGCTTTGCCTGTTTCATGGGACGCGAAGGCGTAAGGCGCCGGCGGCATCGCAGCGGCGCACCGCGCGGCGTATTTTTACGGGTTCTTAATGCCGCGCTTGCGCTAGAGTGGATCGCCATGAAGTGGCTGGGCTATGCCTGGGCTGCTCGGCGCGATCGCGGCGTGCACGGTGGTGGGCCTCCTCGCTTGCCCCCTGGCTCGAGCAGGTCAACATTGCGCTGGTTTATTTGCTCGGCGTCGTGCTGGTTGCGTTGCGTTGGCGGCGCGGGCCAGTGGTTGCCGCCTCGATTCTCGCCATCGCCGCATACAACTTCTTCTTCGTGCCGCCCTCGGGCACGTTCCACGTCGACGACCCGCAATACCTGGTGACCTTCGCCATGATGCTGGCGGTCGGGCTGATCGTTTCGTGGCTCACCGAGACGGTGCGCGCCCGCGCCCAGGCGCAGGCCGACCTCGCCATCCAGGCCGAGACCGAGCGCATCCGCAATGCGTTGCTCTCTTCCATCTCGCACGACCTGCGCACGCCGCTCGCGGTGATCGCGGGCGCGTCCTCCAGCCTCGCCGAAGCCGGCGAGCGCATCGCGCCGCCCGAGCGCGCCGCGCTGGCGCAAAGCATCTTCCGCGAGTCGCAGGCGATGTCCGAGCTCGTCGCCAAGGTGCTGCAGATGACGCGCCTGGAAAGCGGCGGGCTCACGCTCGAGCGCGACTGGTGCTCGATCGGCGAGATCGCCGCCTCGGTGGTGCGCCGTCTGAAGCCGCGCCTGGCCGACCACCTCGTCATGGTCGACATGCCCGGCAGACCTGCCGCTCGCGCGCGTCGACGGCGCGCTCATCGAGCAGGCGCTCGGCAACCTGCTCGAGAACGCGGCACGCCACACGCCGGCGCGCACGCTGGTGCGCGTGCGCGCGCACGTCCACGCCAATGAGCTGGTGGTGTCGGTCGAGGACTTCGGCCCCGGCCTGCCGGAAGGCGACCTCGAGCAGCCTGTTCGAGAAATTCCGCCACGGCGGGCGTGGCGGCGTAGGCCTCGGGCTGGCGATCTGCCGCGCGATCATCGCGCTCCATGGCGGCCGCATCTGGGCCGAGCGGCTGCCGGGCGTCGGCACCGCCTTCAGGTTCGCTTTACCTTTGGAAACTCCGCCTGAGATGCCGGTCGAGGTGCTTGCTCGGTGAATGCAACCATTCTGGTGGTCGAGGACGAGCCGGACATCCGCCGCTTCCTGCGCTCGTCGCTCGGCGCCGAAGGCTACCGCGTGGTCGAGTCGCCCAACGGGCGGCGCGGCACGCTCGACGCCGGCATGCACAAGCCCGACCTCGCGATCGTCGACCTCGGCCTGCCGGACTTCGACGGCGTCGAGGTGATCCGCCGCATCCGCGAATGGTCGCCGATGCCGATCGTCGTGCTCTCGGCGCGCATCCAGGAGCGCTCGAAGATCGAGGCGCTCGACGCCGGCGCCGACGACTACGTCACCAAGCCGTTCGGCGTCGGCGAGCTGCTCGCGCGCGTGCGCGTCGCGCTGCGGCACGCCACGCGGCCGCCGTCCGGCAGCGACGATGGTTTTTTCCGACGTCACAATCAACTTCGAGAAGCGGCAAGCGAGCAAGAACGGCGCCGAAGTGCACCTCACGCCGATCGAGTTCCGCCTGCTCGCCTGCCTCGCCAAGCATCTCGGCATGGTCGTCACGCACCGCCAGCTCCTCACCGAGGTGTGGGGGCCGACGCATGCGGCCGACACGCATTACTTGCGCGTGTACATGAAGCAATTGCGGGAAAAGCTCGAGGCAGATCCGGTGCAGCCAAAACACCTGCTCACAGAAACCGGCGTGGGCTACCGACTGGTAGCTGACGATGCTTTGCCCCCCTGACAAGGGGGGAAGCGAGCGGTCTCTTGCAAGCGGGGGGTTTTTTCCAAAAAAGCCAACCCCCCGCTCGCCTCCGGCTCACGGCCCCCTTGTCAGGGGGCCAAAAACCAGATTCAGATCTCGACCCGCGTCCCCAGCTCGATCACCCGGTTGGTCGGGATGCCGAAGTAGTCGGTGACGTTGCCGGCGTTGCGCGCCATGGTGGCGAACATGCGCTCGCGCCAGCGCGCCATGGTGGAGGGGCCGCCCGAGCCGGGGACGACCTGCTGGCGCGAGAGGAAGAACGAGGTCTGCATCATGTCGAACTCCAGCCCGAGGCTGCCGCAGACGTCGAGCGCGCGCATGACATCGGGCCGGTTCATGAAGCCATAGCGCAGCCGCACACGCCAGCAGCCGTGGCCCAGGCGCTCGACCGTGGCGCGCTCCTCGAACGACACCCACGGCACGTCGCGGATCTCGACGGTGAGGAACACCACGCGCTCGTGCAGCACCTTGTTGTGGTTCAGGTTGTGGAGCAGCGCGTGCGGCGTGGCCTCGGGCGTGGCGGTGAGGAAGATCGCGGTGCCGTCGACGCGGTTGGGCGGCTCCTTGAACAGCGACTCGAGGAACGGCCCGAGCGGCACCGCCGAGTCGTTCAGGCGCTGGAACATGACTTCGCGCCCGCGCCGCCAGGTGGTCATGATGACGAACACGCCGGCGCCGACCGCGAGCGGAAACCAGCCGCCGTGCGGCACCTTCAGCATCGCCGAGCCGAAGAACGCGAGGTCGATGGCGAAGAAGAAGCCGGTGGCGAAGATGCATAGCCACAGCGGGTAATGCCACGCGTAGCGGATGACGAAGAAGGTGAGGATGGTGGTGACCAGCATGGTGCCGGTGAGCGCGACGCCGTAGGCCTGCGCCAGGGCGCTGGAGGAGCCGAAGCCGAGCACCGCGGCCAGCACCATCACCAGCAGGAACCAGTTGAGCGCGGGAATGTAGATCTGGCCGTACGCCCGCGCCGAGGTCTGCACGATGTTGAAGCGCGGCAGGTAGCCCAGCTGCACCGCCTGGCGGATCAGCGACGAGGCGCCGGTGATCGAGGCCTGCGAGGCGATGACGGCCGCCGTGGTCGCGAGCGCGACCATCGGGTAGAGCGCCCAGCCCGGAAACGCGTGGTAGAACGGGTTGTCGATGGCGGACGGATTGGCGATCAGCAGAGCGCCCTGGCCGAAGTAGTTCAGCACCAGCGCCGGCAGCACCACCGCGAACCAGCCGATGCGGATCGGGCGCTTGCCGAAGTGGCCCATGTCGGCATAGAGCGATTCGGTGCCGGTGAAGGCGAGCAGCACCGCCCCCAGCACCACGAACGAAGCGAGCGCGTGGCTGGTGAGGAAGGCGTAGGCGTGGCGCGGATCCACCGCGGCGAGCACCGCCGGATTGAGCCAGATGTTCCACAGGCCGACCGCGCCCAGCGCGACGAACCACAGCAGGCACACCGGGCCGAATACCGCCCCGACCTTTGCCGTGCCCAGCCGCTGCAGCGCGAACAGGCCGATGAGCACCACGACGGCGATCGGCAGCACCCAGCGCTTGAAGAGCGGCGTGCCGACCTCCAGGCCCTCGATCGCCGAAACCACGGAAGTCGCCGGCGTCATCACCGTCTCGCCGAGGAATAGCGCGGCGCCGAGCAGGCCAAGCAGGACCACCACGTCGCGCATGCGCGGCCGCTCCTTCAGCGCGTTGGCAGCCAGCGCGAGCAGCGCCATGGTGCCGCCCTCGCCGCGGTTGTCGGCGCGCATCACCAGCACCACGTACTTGAGCGACACCACGATCACCAGCGACCAGAAGATGGTCGACAGGCCGCCGAAGATGCTCGCCGGCGTGAGCGGAATGCCGTGCGCCGGCGAGAAGGTTTCCTTCACCGCATAGAGCGGGCTGGTGCCGATGTCGCCGAACACCACGCCGAGCGCGGCGAGGGTGAGCGCGGTCTCGGAGGCCCTGCTCGAGCGATCTCTCTCCAAGGGTGCGGACGCTACTGCGCGCCGCAAAGGGAAAGCAAGCATCGGTTAAGATGCCGGCCCACTATGAAGATCGTGATCCTGGGCGCGGGACAGGTGGGCAGCTCGGTCGCCGAGAGCCTGGTGTCCGAGCGCAACGACATCACCGTCGTCGACCTCGACCGCAGCGCCTGCGCTCGCTCGAGGACCGGCTCGACCTGCGCACGGTGCTTGGCAGCGGCGCCCACCCGTCGGTGCTCAAGCAGGCGGGCATCGAGGATGCGGATCTGCTGGTCGCCGTCACGCAGTCGGACGACACCAACCTGGTGGCCTGCAGGCTCGCGGCGCGCCTGTTCAACGTGCCGCGGCGCATTGCGCGGCTGCGCTCGACCGACTACCTGACCAACGAGAAAGTCATCGGCGCGGACGGCTTCGACATCGACCTCGCCATCTGCCCGGAGCAGGTCCTCACCGACTACCTGGTCAAGCTGGTCGAGTTTCCGGAGGCGCTGCAGGTGCTGGACTTCGCCGGCGGCCGGGTGAGCCTGGTCGCGGTGCGCGCCTTCGCCGGCGGGCCGCTGGTCGGCCGGCCGCTCAAGGAGCTGCGCGTGCACATGCCGCAGATCGATACGCGCATCGTGGCGATCTTCCGCGGCGACCGCTCGATCGTGCCCGACGGCGACACGGTGGTCGAGCCCGACGACGAGGTTTTCTGTCTCGCGGCCTCGGGCCACATCCGCGAGGTGATGCGCGAGCTCGGCCGCATGGACCGGCCGGTGAAGCGCGTGATGATCGCCGGCGGCGGAAACATCGGCCTGCGGCTCGCCTTCGCCCTGGAGAAGGAATACTCGGTGCGCGTGATCGAGCACAACAAGCGCCGCTGCGAGGTCCTCGGCGCGCGCCTGGGCCAGGCACTGGTGCTGAACGGCGATGCCACCGATGAAGCGCTGCTCGAGGACGAGAGCATCGGCGAGATGGATTTGTTCGCCGCGGTGACCAACGATGACGAGAACAACATCATGAGCTCGCTGCTCGCCAAGCGCATGGGGGCGCGGCGCGTGGTGGCGCTCATCAACCGGCGCTCCTATGTCGATCTGCTGCAGGCCGGGCAGATCGACATCGCCATCTCGCCGGCGCAGGCCACCATCGGCTCGCTGCTGGCGCACGTGCGCCGCGGCGACGTCGTGGCGGTCCACAGCCTGCGGCGCGGCGCGGCGGAAGCGATCGAGGCCGTAGTGCACGGCGACCACGGCTCCTCGCGCCTCTGCAACCGCTGCATCGAGGAGATCCGCCTCCCGGCCGGGGCCACCATCGGCGCCGTGGTGCGCGGCGAGCGGGTGATCATGGCCCACCACGACACGCGCATAGAGCCCGGCGACCACGTTATCGTGTTCGTCAGCTCCAAGCGCCTGGTGCCGCAGGTCGAGGAGCTGTTCCAGGTCAGCGCGTCGTTCCTCTAGCCGATGCACGCGCTGCTCCCGGTCGCGAACGTGCTGGGCGCGCTGCTGATGGTGTTCGCCGCCACCTACCTGCTGCCGCTCGCCACGTCGCTGTTCTACGTGGACGGCAGCGCGCTCGCCTTCGCGCTCGCGGCGCTGATCGATTTCGCGCTCGGCTATGTCCTCTGGCTAGCCACGCGCCGGCAGCGGCGCGAGCTGCGTCCGCGCGACGGCTACCTGCTGGTGACGCTGGCCTGGATCGTCATGTGCGCGGCCGGGACCATCCCGTTCCTCATCGCGCTGCCGCAAATGTCCCTCACCGACGCGGTGTTCGAGACCACGTCGGGCCTGACCACGACCGGCGCCACGGTGATGAGCGGGCTCGACTCGCTGCCGCCGTCGATCAACCTGTGGCGGCATGCGCTGCAGTGGTATGGCGGCATGGGCGTGGTCGTGCTCGCCATCGCGGTGCTGCCGCTCCTCGGCGTGGGCGGGATGCAGCTCTACCGGGCGGAGATGCAGGGCGCCTACAAGGACAAGCTCACGCCGCGCATTACCGATACCGCGAAGACGCTATGGCTGGTCTACGCCGGCCTGACGGCGCTCTGCGTCCTCGCGCTGCGTGCCGCCGGGATGGGCTGGTTCGACGCGGTGTGCCACGCATTCAGCGCGCTCGCGCTGGGCGGCTTCTCCACCCACGACGCCAGCATCGGCTACTTCGGCTCGGCCTGGATCGAAGGCGTGCTGACCTTTTTCATGATCATCTCGGCGATGAACTTCGCCACCCACTTCACCGCGTACCGCAGCCGCTCGTTGCGCGTGTACCTCGGCGACGCCGAGGCGCGCGGCGTCATCGTCGTGATCGCGGCCAGCGTCCTCGGCCTCACGCTCTACTTGTGGGGCACCGGGGTCTACGCCAGCTTTGCCACGGCGCTGCGCCACGCGAGCTTCAACCTGGTCTCGCTCGCCACCACCACCGGCTACGCCAGCACCGACTACGGCGCCTGGCCGGTGTTCGCGGTGTTCTGGATGCTGCTCCTGGTCTGCATCACCAGCAGCACCGGCTCGACCGGCAACGGCATCAAGATGTTCCGTACCCTCATGCTCATCCAGCAGGCGGCACGCGAGCTCAAGCGCCTGATCCACCCCCAGCTCGTCTCGCCGCTCAAGCTCGGCGCGCGGGTGGTGCCCAACGCGGTGGTGTACGCCATCCTCGCGTTCATCTCGTTGTACTTCACCTCGGTCGTAGCGCTGACCTTCATCATGATCCTGACCGGGCTCGACTTCGTGACCGCGTTCGCCACCAGCATCGCCTGGCTCACCAACCTCGGGCCGGGTTTGAACCAGGTCGGCCCGGCGGCGAACTACGCCGAGATGAGCGCCTTCCAGAAATGGGTGGGCGTGGGCGCCATGCTGATCGGCCGCCTCGAGCTATTCACGGTGTTCGTGCTCTTTACCCCGGCGTTCTGGCGGAAGTAAGGCGATATTCGAGCTTGAGCTTGAGCGGCTCGCCGGGAGCGGAGTCGAGCGTGGGCACTCGCAAGAACCCGTAAGCGACGGTCAATCCGATCAGCGCCGCGCCCGCGGCGATCCACGGCCAGCGGCGTGCCGGGCGCGCACGGGCATGCGCCGGCAGCTTGTCCAGAACCTCTTCCACAGCGATGCCCGCGCGCACGACATCGGCAGCCGCGGACTCGGCCTCGGCACGCCGATTGGCCTGCGCTTCGCTCTTCTGCGCCGCTGCCAGGCGTTTCTGCAGCACGGCGAGCGCCTTCGCATCGGCGCGCACGCGTGCAGACGCCGCCTTCGCCGCGGCCGCGTCCGCTTCGGCGCGCGCCGCGAGGGCGAGCTGCATCTCTTGTTCGCGCTCGGCGCGCTCCTGCGCCGCCTGCGTCGCCGCGGCTTCGGCCGCCGCCGAGTCGAGCGCTTTGCGCGTCAGGGCCTCCTCGGCGGTGATGCGCGCCTGCAAGGTGGCCGTGGCGCGCGACTCGCGCCCGGCTCGCTCAGTGGCCAGCAACTGGTTTTTTCTCTCGGCATCGAGTCGAGACTCATGCTCACGAACGGCTTTCTCTTCCGCCTGTTCGCGCTCGCGCGCCACGCGCAGCGCCCGGCGTCGGCTCCGCGGTGCTCGGCTTCGGCGCCGCGCGCTTCGCGCTCGCGCGCCTGCTCCGCGGCGATGCGATCCTGCAGCGCCGCGGCCGCCGCGGCCTCGCTGGTGGCGAGCGTCTGCGCCGCCGCGCGCCGGCGCTGCTCGGCTTCGACAGCGCCTGCGCCGCCGCTTCCGCCTGGCCTCCGCCTGCTCGCGCTCGCGCGCGAGGCGCCGCGCGGATTCGGCGCGCACTCTTCCGCCGCGCTGCGCGCCGCTTCTTCGGCTTGCTCGCGCTCTTTGGCCATGGACAGCGCCCTTGCCTCCGTGGCGGCAAGGGATTTCGACCGTTCGGTCAGAGCGGCATCGGCTTCCGAGCGCGCGAGCGCCGCCGCCGCGAGGGCCTGCTCGGCCGCCGCGCGCTCCTCGGCGAGCTGCAGCGCGCGATTGGCGGCCTCGATGCTCGCCTGCGCTTCCTGCAGCGCGCTCGCCTCCGCCGCCTGGCGCTCGAGCGCCAACTGCAGCGCCGCGGCTTCGGCTTCGGCGCGCGCCTGCGCGCGCTGGGTGGCCGTGCGCGCGCCTGCGTGCGCTCGCGCCGCCGCGCGCCGCGCTCGCAATTGTCGCGCGCGCGCGCGCTGCGCTCGGCCGACTCCGGCGGCGCTCCTCGGCCGTCGCGCTCGCGCGCGCCTCGGCGGCGATGCGCGCCTGCGCCTGCTCCGCGGCGGCGCGCTCGTTCTCGACACGCTCCTGGGCGAGGCGCCCGGCCTCGACCTCGGCGGCGACGCGCCCCTCGGCCTCGCGCCTTTGCTTTTCTTCCGCGGTCTTGCGCTCGCGTGCCGCCTCGAGCGCCTTGGCCTCGCCGTGCGCGCGCTCGCGCGCGGCGCGCCGCGCCTGCTCTTCCGAAGCGGCGCGCTCCTTCATCGCCGCCGACGCCGCGGCTTCCGATTCGGCGCGCGCCCTGGCGTGCTGCGCCGCCTCTTCCTCTTTCTGCCTGCGGCCGGCGGCGAGCGCCACCGGCTTCTTCTCCGCCTCCTCGCGCTGGCGCGCTTCCGCCGCGGCCGCCGCCTCGGCGCGCTCGCGCTCGGCGACCAGGCGCGCGGCCTTGGCCTCGGCTCGGCCGCGCGTGCGCCAGGCGCCGCAGCTCGACTTCCGCCGCCTGGCGCTCGCGCGCCAGGTCCAGGCCGCGACGCTCCTCGCCGGCGCGCGCCTGCGCGACTTCCTCGGCGCTCTTCTCGCGTTCCATGCGCTCGCGCTCGGCGCCCTGCAGCTTGTCGAAGAGCTTGCTCATTTTGTGGCGTTACTTTTTCTTCGCGGCTGCTGCTTTGGCCAGCTCGGCAGCGCTGACTTTCGGCTTGGCCGCCGGGGGCGGCGGGGGCGGCGCGGCCGGTTTCGGGGCCGGTGCTGGAGGAGCCGGTTTTGCGGCGCCTTTAGGAGCGAAATCCAGGTTGATGAGATCGCCGAGCGCGTCCGAATAAGTCTCGCGCACTTTCTTCATCACCGGCAGCGCCTTCTGGAAGGCCTCGACCAGCTTCGGGTCGAATTTCCGCCCCGCGCCGCCGGCGATCTCCTGCGCAGCCTTGTCGACCGGGATCGCGTCGCGGTGGAACTGGGTGGTGGTCATCGCCTCGAACGAATCGACGATCGCCATCACGCGCCCGCCCCACGGAATGGCGTCGCCCTTAAGGCCCGCGGGATAGCCGGTGCCGTCGTAATTCTCGTGGTGCGTGAGGGCAAGCTGGCGCGCGAGCTTGAGCAGCGGTTCGTTGTGCTCGCCGATGATCTCGGCGCCGAGCGCCGGGTGGCGGCGCACGCGCTCCCAGTCGGGCACCGACAATTTCTCGGCCTTGCGCAGGATCTCCGCCGGCACGCCGAGCTTGCCGATGTCGTGCAGCGGCGCGGCCTTCTGCATCATCTCGGCGACCTCGGGCCGCGCGCCGGCAGCCTGCGCGATCAGCTTGGCGTAGTGGCCCAGGCGCATCACGCGGTTGCCGACCGCCGCGCTTTCGTGGAACTCCATCGCGCGTGCCAGGCGCTTGATGAGCTCGGTGCGCGTTTCCTCCAGCTCGGCGGTGCGCGCCTGCACCAGGCGCTCGAGCTCCGCGCGGCGGTTGAAGAGCGCAAGGTGCATTCCGACTCGCGCCTTCAGGATGGCGGCATTGGTGCCGGTCTTGTTGATGTAGTCCACCGCGCCCAGCTCCAGCGCCTCGACCTGCACCTGGACTTCCGACGACGCAGTGAGGAAGATGATCGGGATCGACGCGGTCAGCGCCTCGTCCTTCAGCGCGCGGCACACCTCGAAACCGGAGATCTCCGGCATGTCGACGTCGAGCAGGATCAGCTCGGGACGCGGCTCGCCGAACGCCTTCTCGATCGCGCTGCCCGGGTCCGAGGCGGTCATCACCTCGTAATCCTGGCCCAGCGCCTTTTCGAGGAGCGCCAGCATGTCGGTCGAATCATCGACCGCGAGAATGACCGGGCGTGTCTTTTCTTCGCTCAAGAGGGCTCATTACGGCGCAGTGTATCCCGCCTGCGCCAGCCGCTCTCGCGCCTCGGGCCCGCTGAGGTGCTTGATGAAGTCCGAGATCACCTGTTGTTGAGCGGCGCGCGTCACCGGCACTGCCACGTAAACCGTGTACTTCTGCAGCTCCGCGGGCAGCGGCCCGGCGAGCTTCACTCCCTTCACCGGCAGGATTTCACTGATCTGGTGGATGCCGAGCTCGATCTCGCCGCGCCCCACCGGCTCGGTAATGTAGCCGCCCGAGCCGAGCTTCGCCTTGGCGTTGACCTGCTCGGCGATGCCGAGCCGCTGCAGGATCTCGGCCACGTGCTTGCCGCTGGTGCCGATCTTCGGATCGATGTAGACCACCGACTTAGCGGCGAGCAATGTCTTCCTGAACGCTTCCACCGTGCGGATGTCCGGGACCGGCGCGCTTTCGTGCACGGCTACGCCGATGCCCACGCGGGCTATGGGTCTTGAACGTGAGAACGTCCAGCTTCGGTTCATTACGCAACTGCTCCAAAACTTCGCGATGATCACGACAACCATGTCCGCCGGATAGCCGTCGGCGAGCGACTTCGTGAGCTTGCCCATCGGCTGGAACTCGAGCTTCACGGTATGGCCCTTGAAGCTGGCGGCGAGCGGCTCGATGAAGCTTTTTGCCGCGCCGCCGGACAGCACGTTGATTTGATCGGCGTGGGCCATGGTCGAAGCCATCCCCAGAAAAATAATCCAATGCTTCATTTTCTAACCTTTCGCTTGGCTCTTTCCAGCAGCCGGGCGTGCTGCTCGGGCGCCACCGGCTCGCCGTAGAAGAATCCCTGCACTTCGTCGCAGCCGTGGCGCCGCAGGAAGCGCAGCTGGGCGTCGGTCTCGACCCCCTCGGCAATGACCTTGAGGTGCAGCGCGTGGCCGAGCGAGATGATGGCTTGCGCGAGCACGCCGTCGTCGGCCTCGTCGCCGGCGCCGATGTCGCGCACGAAGGAGCGGTCGATCTTCAGCGTGTCGATCGGCAGGTCCTTGAGGTAGGAGAGGCTCGAGTAGCCGGTGCCGAAGTCGTCGACCGAGAGCGCGACGCCGAGCTGCTTCAGTCCCTGCAGCACGGCGATCGCCTGGTCGACGTTGCCCATCACCATGCTCTCGGTGAGCTCCATCTCGAGCTGCGCCGGATTGAGCCGCGTCTCCTCGAGGATGCGCGACACGGTGCGCACCAGGCCCTCCTGGCGGAACTGGCGCACCGAGAGGTTGACCGACACCACCCCCGGGTGCAGGCCGGCGTCCATCCACTCGCGCGACTGGCGGCAGGCCTCGCGCAGCACCCATTCGCCGATGCTGACGATGAGCCCGGTCTCCTCGGCGAGCGGGATGAAGCGCGCCGGGCGCACCAGGCCCCATTCCGGGTGCAGCCAGCGCACCAGCGCTTCCGCACCGACGATCTGCCCGCTCTTCAGGCTCACCTTCTGCTGGTAGTGCAGGATGAGCTCCTGGCGCTCGAGCGCGCGGCGCAGCGCGTTCTCCAGCGCCAGGCGCTCGTTCACGCGCTCGTTCATCTCCGAGGTGTAGAACTGGAAGTTGGAGCGGCCGTGCTCCTTGGCGCGGTACATCGCCGCGTCCGCGTTCTTCAGCAGCGTGTCGACGTCGCGCCCGTCCTGCGGGTAGATGCTGATGCCGGCGCTGCAGCTGCAGTGCAGCTCCTTGCCGTCGATGGTGATCGGCTCGCTCACCTTGGCGCTGATGCGCTGCATCGCGCGGTAGATGATCTCCTCGTTCGACTGGTCGTTGAGGATGAGGACGAACTCGTCGCCGCCGACGCGCCCCACGGTATCGCCCTCGCGCAGCACGGTGCGCAGGCGCTCGGCCATCGCCTTCAGCAGCAGGTCGCCGGTCGAGTGGCCGAGGCTGTCGTTGACGAACTTGAAATGGTCGAGGTCCATGAACACCACCGCGATGGCGCGCTTTTCGCGCTGCGAGTAGACCGCCTGGCGCAGGCGGTCGTGCAGCAGGCTGCGGTTCGGCAGGCCGGTGAGCGCGTCGTAGTTCGCCTGGTGCTCGAGCTGCACCTGGTAGCGCTTGCGCTCGATGGAGTAGTGCATCGAGCGCAGCAGCAGCTCGCGCTCGAGCCGCGACTTGACCAGGTAGTCCTGCGCCCCGCTTTTCACCGCCGACAGCGCCACCGTCTGGTCGTCGTTCCCGGTGAGCACGATGATCGGCACCGTGGGCGAGTGCGCGTAGACGCGCGAGAAGGTCTCCAACCCCATGGAATCCGGTAACGACAAATCCAGTAACACCAGGGCGGTCTCACCGCCGGACAGGCGCTCCAGGCCGTCCGACAGGCAATCGGCGAGCTGCAGCGCGAACGGCGCCGCCGGGTCCTCGCGGATCATCTCCTCGATGAGGCGCGCGTCGCCCGCGTTGTCCTCGATCAGCAGGACGTTATGGGTTGAAGTGCTAATGGCCTGCCTTTATGGGTTAATGCCCATTGGGCGGAAGGGTCACGACGGTCAGCCAGAACACGTCGATCGACTTCACCACCACCATGAACTTCTCCAGGTCGACCGGCTTGGTCACGTAGCAGTTGGCGTGCAGGTTGTAAGTGCGCACCACGTCCTCTTCCGCCTTCGAAGTGGTGAGCACGACGACCGGGATGCGCTTGAGGATGTCGTCGGACTTGATCTCCTCCAGCACCTCGCGCCCGTCTTTGCGCGGCAGGTTGAGGTCGAGCAGGATGATGTCGGGCCGCGGCGCGCTCGCGTACTTACCCTGGCGCCGCAGGAATTCCATCGCCTCGACGCCGTCCTTGCAGGTGTGCAGGTTGCTGTAGACCTTGCCTTCCTTCAGCGCCTCCTTGGTCAGGCGCACGTCGCCGGGGTTGTCCTCGACCAGCAGGATCTCGATCGGTCCGTTCCTCTCGACCATCAGCTCTCTCCGCCTCGTTTGTTCAACGTGAAATAGAAGCTCGACCCCGCATTTGGAACCTGAGCAGCGCGCGACTCGACCCAGATGCGCCCGCCGTGGCGCTCGACCACTTTCTTGCAGATCGCAAGGCCGATTCCGGTCCCCGGGTACTCGCCCTTGTTGTGCAGGCGCTGGAACACCATGAAGATGCGCTCGAAGTACTGCGGCTCGATGCCGATACCGTTATCGCGCACCTCGATTTGGTATTCGGAATTTTTTTCTGAAACCCCAATGTGGATTCGCGGCACGGAGTTCGAGCGGAACTTGAGCGCGTTGCCCACCAGGTTCTGCAGCAGCTGGCCGAGCTGCACCTCGTCGCCGTGCACCGTGGGCAGCGGATCGTAGGTCACCGCGGCGCCCGCCTCCTCGATGCCCGCGCGCAGGTTGAAGAGCGCGCGGCGCAGCGGCGCCTCGAGCGCCACCGGCTTGAACTCCTGGCCCTTGGTGCCGACGCGCGAGTAGGCGAGCAGGTCCTCGATCAGCTGCTTCATGCGCGTCGCGCCGTCGACGATGTAGGACATGAATTCGCGCGCGTCCTGGTCGAGCTTCGCTTGGTAGCGGCGCCCGAGCAGCTGGGTGTAGCTCGCCACCATGCGCAGCGGCTCCTGCAGGTCGTGCGAGGCGACGTAGGCGAACTGCTCCAGTTCCGCGTTACTTCTTTTCAATTCTTCGTGCGCAGCCTGCAGCGCGGCTTCAGACTTCTTGCGCTCGGTGATGTCGTCGAACACCGCGATCTCGTACAGCGGCATGCCGAATACGTCGCGCACCAGCGCGATCGCGAGGTCGCACCACACCACGCTGCCGTCGCGCCGCAGGTAGCGCTTCTCGAAGCGCGCCTGGTCGAGCTCGCCGGCGCGGATGCGCGCGCGATCGGCGTCGGTGACGTCGCGGTCCTCGGGGTGCGACACATCCTTCACGTGCCGGCCGAGCAGCTCCGTCTGCCGGTAGCCGAGGATCTCGCACAGGCTGCGGTTGACGCGCACGAAGCGGCCGTCGACCACGTGACAGATGCCGGAGGCGGCGAGCTCGAAGGTCTGGCGAAAGCGCGCCTCGCTCTCCTTCAGGCGCGCTTCGGTGTCGCGCTGCACGGTGATGTCGTCGTAGACCGCGATCTCGTACAGCGGCTTGCCGTCGGCGTCGCGCTCCACCGTCATGCTGAACTTCACCCATACCACCGCGCCGTCCTTGCGCAGGTAGCGCTTCTCCAGGCGGACGGCGCTGATCTCCCCTGCGTGCAACGCCGGGCGCTGCTCGTTGATGATGTCGAGGTCATCGGGGTGCGAGATCTGCCGGCCGGTCAGCTTGAGCATTTCCTCCTCGCGGTAGCCGAGGATGTCGCACAGGCGCCGGTTGACGCGGATGAAGCGCCGGTCCATGCCGATGTGCGCCATGCCGGAGCCGGCAAGCTCGAAGGTGCGCCGGAAGCGCGCCTCGCTCTCCTTCAGCCGCGTCGCGGCGTTGGTCTGCTCGGTGACGTCGGTGATGGTCGAGACCAGGCCGTAGTAGTCGGTGTCGTCGACGCGGCGCAGGAACGCGGTGTTCACCGAGAGCCAGGTCACCGCGCCGCCGGCGCGCTGGATGCCGATGCGCAGGTCGGTCTGCGCCTGGCCGCTGCGCACGGTGGCGCGCGTCGGCCGCTCGGCCTCCGGCAGCGGCGTGCCGTCGGCGCGCACGCACGGCAGCACCGAAACGAACCCCGGCTTGCCGATCAGCTGCGCCAGCGGCAAGCCGATGATGCGCTCGGCGGCGCGGTTGCCGGCGATGATGTTGAGCGCGCGGTCGTAGATCAGCATGCCCTCGTTCGCCGAATCCACCACCGCGCGGAAGCGCTCCTCGCTTTCGCGCAATGCGCTCTCGGCCCGCGCGCGCGCGGTAACGTCGAAGATGGCCCCGACGAGGCCTTGCGGCTCGCCTTCAGCGGGATAAGTCGCCTTGTAATAGATCGTGTCCCGGCGGCGACCATCCGGCGTGACGATCTGCGTCGGGTAGCTTTGCGCGCCCGGCCGCTCCCAGAGCTCGCGGTCGCGCGCCGCGTGCAGCTCGGCGATTTCCGGGTGTCTGCGGATACAGGTCGCGAACATCCTTGCCGACAAAGCTGGCGGCCGGCATGCCGAACATCTCCTCCCAGGCCTTGTTCACGCCGAGGTAACGGCCGTCGCGCGCCTTGACGAACATCGGCACCGGAAGGCGCTCGAGCAGCTCGAACGTCTTGAGCTTCGTCATCCCGCGGTGATTCTAATCCGCGTACAGCCCCTTGGCGGCCGCCTTGAACGCGATGAGCGGCACGACGGTCTCCAGCGCCGGCACTGCGACATTTGCCACGCGCGCGAAGGCGAGCGTCGAGGCGAGCTGCGCCTCGATTTCCATCGGCCGGCCGCGCTCATAGTCCTGCAGCATCGACGGCTTGTGGGCGATCAGGCCGGAAGACTGGCCGCCGCTCGGGCGATTCGGCGCGCGGTCGGGTTCCACACCGTGCGCGCGCGCGATCGCCCGCACTTCGTCGCCGAGCCTGGCGGCGAGCTTCGACAGGGCCGGGTTGCCGCGCACCGAAGCGATCGCCGCGCCGGTGAGCGTACACAGCGCGCCGGTGCCGAGCGCCTGGACGATCTTGGCCCACACGGAGGTCCGGATATCGCTCGTGCCTGGCGAAGACAGGTCGTTTTTTTCAAGGGTGGCGCGAAGCTCGGCAATGCGTGGTGAATCGGCATCATCGGGCCTGCCCACGACGATCATGTTGTGGCCGGGCAGGTTGTGGTTGACGATCACACCGGGCTCGCGCACCTCATTGGCGGAGTAAACGATGCCGCCGATGATCTGCCCGGGCTTCAGCATTCTTTGCAGCCTGCCGCCCGGATCGAGCTTCGAAAGATCGGGCGGCCGCGGACGCTCGGGCGATAAACCGAGGCCGTACCACCATGGAATTCCGTTCTGGCCGAACACCACGCCGGTCTGCGGCGCGACGATCGGCGCGGCCGCTTCGGCGAACGCGCCGAGCGCGTTCGCCTTCAGCGTAACGAAGACGAAGTCCTGCGGTCCGAGGGCCGCTGCATCCGCCACGGCGCGCACGCGGCCGCGGAGCGTCTTGTCGCCCTGGATCAGGGTGATGCCCTGCTCGCGCATCGCCTCGAGGTGCGCGCCGCGCGCCATCACCGAAACGTCGTGCCCGCCCGCCGCCAGCTTGGCGGCCACGTGGCCGCCGACCGCCCCGGCACCGAAAACGCAGATCTTCATTGGTCTCTAGAATTGTAGGCGATGTCGCCAAACCTTCCGGTGGTGATCGCAGGCGCCGGGCCCACCGGGTTGATGTGCGCGCTGGCGCTGGCGCGCGAGGGCGTGCGCGTGGTGGTGTGCGAAGCCGAGCCGACGCTGACCCACGACCTGCGCGCCGGCAGCTTCCATCCGCCGACGCAGGAAATGATGGCGCCCTACGGCATCACCGCGCGCATGCACGAGCACGGGCTTCAGGTGCGCCGCTGGCAAGTGCGCAGCCGGCGCGGCGGCATGGTCGCCGAGTTCGACCTCGGCCTGCTCGCCGACGTGACGCCTTATCCGTACCGGCTGCACCTCGAGCAGCATCGGCTCACGCCGATCATGCTCGATATCCTGCGAAAAGAGCCGAGTGCCGAAGTCCATTTCGGCCATCGCGTCACCGCGTTCGAGCCGCGGCCGGAGTCGGTGCTGGTGCGATTCGAATCCGAAGGCATCCCGGGGAAAATCGAAGCCAGCTGGCTGATCGGCGCCGACGGCGGTCGCAGCACCGTGCGCAAGCTCCTGCCGGTGGAGTTCGAGGGCTTCACCTGGCCCGAGCAGTTCCTGGTGGTGAGCACGCCGTACGACCTTGGCGCCCACGGCTTCACCATGAACGCGTACGTCGCCGATCCGACGGAATGGGCCGCGGTGTTCAAGATGCCCGACGCCGGCCCGCCGGGACTATGGCGCCTCGCGTTCCCGTGCGATCCGGGACTACCCGACGACGCGCTGCTCGATGCGAACGCGGTTCAGAAGCGCATGCAAGGGTTTCTTCCCAGCAACTCCCGCTACGAAATCCGCTACGCGAGCATCTACCGCGTCCATCAGCGCGTGGCGAACGAATGGCGCCACGGTCGCGTAGTGCTGGCGGGCGATGCCGCACACCTCAACAATCCGCTCGGCGGCTTCGGCCTGAACAGCGGCATCCACGACGCCGTCAACCTCGCCGGCAAGCTGGCGCGGGTGTGGCGCGGCGAGGAGAGCGAAGCGCTGCTCGACGTCTACGTGCAGCAGCGCCGCAAGACCACCATCGACCAGGTGCAGGCGATGTCGATCCGCAACAAGCGGCTGCTCGAGGAGCGCGATCCGGCGGTGCAGAAGGCGCGCATGGAAGAGCTGATCGCGATCGCCGCGGATCCGCAGCGCGCGCGCCAGTTCCTGCTCGATTCGTCGATGATCGCCGGACTGCGTCGCAGTCAGGAAATCGTCAGCTAAATTAAAAGCAAAAGCCGTCCTGCCCCGGAGAGCAAGAACGGCTTTCGCTGGTAAGAACTACGTCTGCAGTTTTACTGTTTCTTTTCGGTCGAGTCCGAGCTGCCCGAGGCGGCCGGCGAGGACGGCGAGGTCGGCGAGGCGCTGGACGACGAAGAGCTCGACGGCGCGCTGCTCGACGGCGCGCTGCTGGAGCCGCTGGCCGCGCTGCCGCTGCTGCTCGGCGGCGTGCCCGAGGCGCTCGAGCTGGACGAGCCGCCCGAAGCCGGCGCGCTCGGCGAGGCGCTGGACGACGAAGAGCTGGAGCTCTTGTCGGTGGAGGACGAGCCGGGCGTCACCGAGCCCGAAGCCGAACCCGAAGCCGACGGCGGAGTCGAGGACGAGCCCGAGGGCGAAGTGGTCGAGCCGGCGGACGAGGACGAGCCCGGCGCCTTGGCGCCGGTGTTCGGGGCGTCGCGATCGCAGGCGGTGAGCAGACTGGCGCCGAGCGCCAGGGATACGGCAGTAGCAAGAATGGACAGTCTCATGAGGCCTCCGTGGTTGGGGTACCATCCCCTGCAGCAACATTCGGGCCACCCTGATTTAGACGCAATGAAGGACTTTCTCCCCACCACCGTCGTCGGCAGCTATCCGCAGCCGCATTGGCTCATCGACCGCGCGAAGCTGGGCGCCAAGGTTCCGCGAGTTCGCGCGCCCGACATCTGGCGCATAGCCCCGCCTTACCTCGAGGCGGCGCAGAACGACGCCACACTGCTGGCAATCGGCGACATGGAGCGCGCCGGAATCGACATCATCAGTGACGGGGAAATGCGACGCGAAAGCTATTCCAACCGCTTCGCCACCGCTTTGGATGGCATCGACATCGACAATCCCGGCACCACCATCAACCGCAGCGGGCTGCCGATTCCCGTGCCACGTGTCGCCGGGCCCATACGCCGGCGCGCGCCGGTCGAGGTCATGGATGTCGCGTTCCTGCGCAGGAACACCACCCGCCGCATCAAGATCACCCTGCCCGGCCCGTTCACCATGGCGCAGCAGGCGCAGGACGACTATTACAAGGACGAGGAAGCGCTCGCCATGGCACTCGCCGCGGCGGTGAACGACGAGATCCGCGACCTCAAGGCCGCAGGCGCCGACGTGGTGCAGATCGACGAGCCCTGGCTGCAGGCGCGGCCCGACCGCGCGCAGCGCTACGGCGTAAAGGCGATCAACCGCGCGCTGCAGGGCATCGCCGGGACCACCGTCGTGCACCTGTGCTTCGGTTATGCCGCGGCGGTGAAGGACAAGCCCACCGGTTATTCATTCCTGCCGCAGCTCGCGGACACCGCCGCTTCGCAGATCTCCATCGAAGCCGCACAGCCCCAGCTGGATCTATCCGTACTGAAAACCTTGAACAAGACGCTGATGGTCGGCGTGATCGATCTCGGGAGCGAAAAAGTCGAGTCCGCCAGCGAGGTCGCCAACCGCATCCGCGCGGCCCTCAAGCACGTGCCCGCCGAGCGCCTGGTGGTGGCGCCCGACTGCGGGATGAAATACCTGACGCGCGAAGCAGCGTTCGGCAAGCTCAAGGCGCTCGCCGAAGGCGCCGCGATCGTGCGTAAAGAACTTAGCTAGTCGACTCAGCCGCCCGGCTTCGGCCCGGCGCCGGCGCCTTTCTGCTGGAAGTCCTTGTGCTGCTCGCCCTGCTTCGGGTCGACCTGCCCCTGCACCGGGTTCGAGCCTTCCTTCTTCTCCGCAGCGCTCGGCGTGCCGGCGTTCGCGGGCGTGGACGGCGTAGTGGTCGTGGCTGAAGAGGATCCAGTGCCGGCTGGCGGCGGCGTGGTCTTGGACTGGGAGGGATTCGGGTTACGGTCGCAGCCGGTGAGCGCACCGAGCGCGAGCGCGACGGCGATGGAGACGAGAGTGGTTTTCATGCCCGAACCGTCGAGCAAAGCGCGTGCCGGATCAGAAGCCGAAGCAGCGCGCCGGGTTGTCCGAAAGGATCATGCGGCGCACACCCTCGTCCGGCGCCCACGCCTTTAGCAGCGCGAACAGCTCGTCGGTGTGCACCTTGTCCGCGAACGAGAGGTGCGGATAGTCGCTTCCCCAGATCACGCGCTCCGGCGCCGCCGCGATCAGCGCCTGCGCGACCGGCACCGCGTCCGCGAACCCCGGCGCGGTCGAGATGCGATACACGCCGGTGAGCTTGACCCAGCATCTCGGCGTTTCCTTGAAGAAGCGGACGAAGTCCTGCGGCACGCCCTCCTTCGCGAGGAACATGCCCATGTGCGCGATGGAATACGACGACTTCAGGCGCCCCATCGTCGGCAGCAGCTCGCGCGTCAGCCAGCACGGCGTCAGGAAGTCGAGCATCCATCCCAGCTCGGCGCAGCGCGCGTCGAGCCTGGCGATTCTTGGAAGAAGACTTTTTGCAAAGCCGGCATCGAGCGGCTTGATGGGGTTTACGTTCACGCGCACGCCGCGCACGCCGGCGGCGTTCAGGCGCTCCAGCGCGCCGTCGCCCGCGTTCTCGTCGATGTCGGCAATCCCGCGGCAGCGCGCCGGACCCACCTCGCGCATCGCGTCGAGCATGCAGGCGTTGTCGCGCCCGTACGCGCTGGGTTGCACGAACACGTAACGTTCAATCCCGAACTTCTTCGTTTCCTCGAGGTAGGCATTGAGAGGCGCATGGGGCGGCTTGTAGCGCAGGTCGCCGGCGTAGGGGTGGCGCCCGGCGGGACCGAAGACGTGGAAGTGGCTATCGCAGTTCAGGGGTGCGGGCTCATTCCACCTTGATGCCGGCCTCGCGCACCAGCTTGGCGAACGCTTCGGCTTCCGACTTCACGTAGGCGCTGAAGTCCTCGGGCGAGCGGCTGGCGACGAGCTCGATGCCGCGCTCCAGATATTTCTTCTGGAGTTCTGGATTGGATAGGGCTTTTGCCACCGCGCCATGCAAGCGATTCACCACCTCCTTCGGCGTCGCCGCCGGCGCGACGATGCCGTTCCAGGTCACGTCCTCGAAATCGGTGAGGCCCTGCTCGTGCAGCGTCGGCACCTCCGGCAGCACCGCCGAGCGCGCCTTGGTCGTCACGCCGAGCGCGCGCACCTTGCCGCCGCGTACCTGCGGACCGGAGGTGCTCACCTGGTCGAACATCATCGCGATCTGCCCGCCCATCACGTCGACCAGCGCCTGGGCGTTGCCCTTGTAGGTGATGTGCAGCAGCCGGGTGCCGGTCATGCGCATGAACATCTCGGCCGCGACATGGCCGGTGGAGCCGTTGCCCGAGCTGCCGAAGGAAACTTCGCCCGGCTTCGCTTTCGCCATCGCCACCAGGTCCTGCAGGTTCTTCGCCGGGTGGTTGGCGTTCACCACCAGCAGCTGCGGAATGCGGCACACCAGGCTCACGCCGGTGAAATCGGTGGCGGCATCGTAGCCCGCGGCCTTCACCACCGCCGGCACGCGCGCGAAGGTGACCGCGACCGAAAGCAGCGTGTAGCCATCCGCCGGCGCCGATTTCACGAACTGCGTGCCGATGATCGCGCTCTGCCCCGGGCGGTTCTCGACGATCACTTGCTGGCCGAGGCTCTTCGACAGCTCCTCGGCCACCGCGCGCGCGACGATGTCCTGGTTGCCGCCGGGCACCAGCGGCACGATCATGCGGATCGGCTTGCTTGGATAATTCTGTGCCCAGGAACTTGCCGTGACGAGCAGCAATGCCAGAACAAACCAACGCATCACATCTCCTTATTCAAAGCTTGAGGCTGCGCACCTGCTTGGCGCGCTCCATGCATGCGGCGAGCAGGAAGCCGAGGTCGGTGCCGGTCGAGACGAAGCGCGCGCCCAGCGAAACGAATTGCTGCACCAGGTCGGGCCGCGAGCTCAGGCCGCCGACGCCCGCATGTTTACCCTGCTTGCGGCACGCGGCGATGGTGCGCTCGTAGGCCTCGCGCACTTTCGGATGGTCGTACTCGCCGGGGCGGCCGAGGTCGGCGAGGAAGTCGTTGGTGCCGATGAGCACCATGTCGACGCCCTCGACCGCGACGATGTCCTCGATCGCCGCGAGGCCGGCGGCGGACTCGAGCTGCACGATGACCATGGTGGCTTCGTTCATCTTCGGCAGCGCTTCCTTCGCCGGCACGCTGCGGAAGCCGAGGTGCGCGAGGCCGGTCGAAATGCCGCGCGCGCCGAGCGGCGGATACTTCGCCGCCGCCACCACGCTGCGCGCCTCGGCGGGCGAGCGCACGCCCGGGGCGATGACGCCGAGCGCGCCGCCGTCGAGCACGCGCGAGATGTACTCGGGCGTGCGCGCCGGCACGCGCACCAGCGCCGGCACGCCGGCTTCGAGTGCCATGACGGAAATCTGGCAGGTGGTCTCGATCGAGAACGCGGAATGCTCCAGATCGATGTAGATGGCGTCGAAGCCCGCGGTCTTGGCGACGCGCACGATCTCCACGCTCGACACCAGGCGCACCGTCATCGAGGCGGCGAGCTCGCCGCGCGCCAGCTTGTCCTTGAGCGGGTTCAGAACTGGATTATAGGCACGGCCATTGCACGGACCGGGCCATGAAAACGATCCGCATTGTCGGCGTCGCCCTCGCCATTTCGCTGCCGTGCGGCATTGCTGCAGCGAACAATGAGGACGGCTTCGTCTGGATCGACGCCAACACGCGAATAAAAGTAAGGCCGGTATCGACGACCGCGGGCACCGGGGCCAGTGCGCCGGAGAAATCGTCGGACAAATCGCCGAAGAAAATCGAAAAGAAGGAAAAGACCGCGAAGTGAGCTAGCATCGCGGCGGCATGAAGGTCACCGCGGTCGACACTTGCGTCCTTACCGTTCCAACGCCGAAGCCGATGGCGTTGCAGTATCCGCAGCACAAGCTCGTCGTCGCGCAGATCGACACCGACCAAGGCATCCGCGGCCTGGGCTACAGCCTGGTGTTCGGCGGCGGCGGCGCCGAGGCCGTGCATGCCTACGTCGAGCGGCTGAAGCCGGCGCTCATCGGCGAGGACCCGACCTACGTCGAGTACCTGTGGGAAAAGATGTTCCGGGTCGACATGGGAATGAAAAAGCAGGGCGCCGCGGCCTACGCGCTCTCCGCGCTCGACATCGGCTTATGGGACGCGACCGGCAAAGCGTTCGGCAAGCCGCTCTTCAAGCTCTGGGGCGCGGTGCGCCATCGCATCCCCTGCTACGGCAGCGGCGGCTGGGCCAAGTACACGCTCGACGACCTGGTGCGCGAAGCCGAGAAGTACGCGGCGCAGGGCTGCCGCTACTACAAGATGAAGATCCACGACCCGGATCCGAAGATAAATCGCGCACGCGTCGAAGCGGTGAAGCGCGCGGTGGGGCCCGACGTGCGCCTGATGGTCGACGTCAACCAGCGCCTCGACGTGCTCGGCAACCAGCGGCAGGCGGCCGAGCTCGAGCACCTCGACCTTGTCTGGTATGAGGAACCGGTTCTCGCCGATGATTTGAAGGCTTGTGAGGAAGTGGCCAAAAGCATAAGGATCCCGGTGGCCACCGGCGAAAATAATTACACCCGCTACGAATTCCGCGAGCTGATCGAGCGCAATGCCGCGAGGTATCTCATGCCGGACGTGTGCCGTGCGAACGGCTTCAGCGAGACGCTGAAGATCGGCCACCTCGCCGCAGCGCACGGCGTCGCCGTCTCGCCACACGTGGTGCATGAGATCTCGCTGCACGTGGTGGGCGCGCTGCAGAACGGCTTCCTGGTGGAGTACATGGATTGGGCGCCGCCGGATCTGTTCGAAGAGCAGCCCGAGTGCCGCGGCGGACGCTTCCGCATCCCCGACCGCCCCGGCCACGGCATGGCGCTCGCCCGCGGCGCGATCGAGAAGTACGATACAGACACGAATTAACGCCCTGCGGAACCGATCGACTTGCCTTCGTTGGCGCTGCCGCCGGCGGCGGACTGCGCAGCCTTGCCTTCGTTCGACGAACGCTTGCCGCTTCGCGCCGGTAGGCTCGCGATCACAGGCGGCCAGCAAGCCGGCCGCCGCGAGCGCGAGGAGCCAGGGACTTAGGCGGCGGCGCCGACCGCCACGCGGGTTTCGCATTTGACCTGCGGCGCAAAGCCGCTCTCGCGTGCCGCCATCACGCACTCGTAGTACAGCGCATAGCTGGTCTCCGATTCGCGGATACCGCCATCGGCGGCGACGAGGCGCCATTTCCAGCGGAAAGAGTCCTTGTGCTTCACGGGGTGGATCTTGCAGATGGGCATGCGTCATTTATACGCGCTTCCGCACTGCAATGTTCCTGAATTGGCCGTCGCGCAAAATGCCACGTCGCCGCCCGGCGTCAGTGCGCGAGCTGGGTCAGCGCCGCGATCAGCAGGCCCGCCAGGCCGCCCACCAGGGTGCCGTTGATGCGGATGTACTGCAGGTCGGGGCCGATGTGGCGCTCGAGCTCCTGCACCAGCTTCTTCTCCTGCCAGCCGTTGATCTGGTCCTCGACGAAGCGCCCGATCTTCGCGCGGTGCTCTTCCACCAGCGGCGGCAGCGCCTTGAGGATCTGCTCGTCGATCCATTGCCGGATCTCGCGGTCGGCCTCGAGCTGCTCGCCGAAGGCGCGCACCATCGCCGCAATGCGCCGGTGGGTAAGCGATGCCGGGCTTTGCAGGTCCTCGCCCAGCCAGACGCGGAACTCCTGCCATAGGCCGCCGATGTAAGTGGCGAGCGCCGGGCTTTCGAGCAGCTCGTCGCGGATGGCATTGGCTTTGTTTTTCAGCGTGCGGATCGCTCCTCAACCGCATCACAAAACCTGCCACCGCCTCGTCGAACTTCCTGCGCAGCTCGTGACCGCGATCGCGGCGCACTTCGGAGATTTTCTCGATCGCGAGCTCGACGATCTTCAGCGCCGCGCGCTCGTCCAGGTCGAGGTGCAGCCAGTCGCTGATCTTCTTCAGCAGCGGCGCGCTCTTCGCCACCTCGGCGGCGATGAAGCGCCGCGTGTCCTCCTTCGCCAGCAGGTCGTCGAGGCCGCTGAGCGCCGCCTCCAGCAGGGTGTGATGGCGCTTGTTCTCGGTGAGGATGTCGAGCAGCTGCGCTGCGGCGCCGGCGAGGTCGATCTTGCGCATGCCCGCCGACACCGAGCGCTGCAGGAAGCGCTGCACGCGTGCGTCGTCGACCGCGCCGAGCGCGTAGGCCAGGAAGCGCGACGCGTATGTGGCGACGGTGTCCGCGTTTGCCGGCTGCAGCAGCCAGCGGCACAGCGTGTGCGCGGGCCGGAACTCGGCGATGCGCTGAACCAGCGCCGCGGCGGAGAGGAAGTTGTGCTGGATGAATTCCGAAAGCCCGCGCGCGATCCGCTCCTTGTTGCGCGGGATGATCGCGGTATGCGGGATCGGCAGGTTGAGCGGCCGGCGGAACAGCGCCACCACCGCGAACCAGTCGGCGAGCGCGCCGACCATGGCGGCCTCGGTGAAGGCCGCGGCGTAATAGAGCTGGTACTTCTCCGACACCACGTAGCCCACGGCCGCGGCCAGCAGCAATCCGGTAGCCCACCAGTTGATGCGCATTTCTCACCCCTCAAAAAAAAGCCCGCTTGCGCGGGCCTGTTGCTGCCGGTGGGGCGCTTGCTACTGCGAGCCCTCGATGAGGTCGGCATCGCGGTCGAAGCGCGTCCACGCCGCGCGCGCGGCATGCCGGTTCTTTTCCCACTCCAGGCGAGACTGGCCGCGGTTGCGGGTGTAGTCGGCCTGCAGCTCGCGCTCGACTTCGTCGAACGTGCGCCCTTCATGGCGCGCACGGCCTTCCCAGCCGGTGCGGTACCCGGGATGGTAGTCCGCGAACGTGTAGCCGCGCTCGTAATAAGGCTCGCGCTCGTAGTTCTGCGCCCAATACGCCTCCTCGGCGGTGGGGTCGATCATCTCGGCGACGCCTTTGCCGGCCAGGCCGCCGACCACCGCGCCCACCGCGGCGCCGGCGACCGTGCCAACCGGTCCGGCTACCGTCCCTGCCGCCGCGCCCGCCGCCATTCCGCCGGCCGCCGCGCCGAGCCCGGTGCCGACCGGGTGCGCGCCCGGCGCGCCCGAGACCGGGTCGCGGTTCTCGTCCTTGCTTCGCTTTGCCATTTGAGCTCCTCTTAGGTTGACGACGACTTCAACTGCTGCAAGGTCCGTTCCGGGAGCAGTGGGTCCAGGTACTCCATCAGCACGTCGCGCACCAGCGCGTTGCCCACGTCGTCGTCAGCGATGACCGTCAGGTTGAGGAACTGGCAGCCGGCCATGCCGTTGATCGTCTCCTGCAGGAGGTGGACCGTGAGGCTGGACAGCTTGCGGCGCACCGCGAGCACGCAGACGATCGGCACGCGGCGGTTGAGCGACGGAGGCCCGCGCGCAGGAAATCAAATCGAACATGCGCGATTCGTCGAAATGCACCCCGATGATTGCCAACGCGAAGCGCTCGCGCGCGAGCGCGACCTGGGCTTCGGACGAGATTGGCGGGACAGACCGTGTGCTGGTCGGGGAGCAGACGGCAAAGGCGTTCCACGGCCACCGGGACAGCGGCGAGGAGCACTGGACGGCTCTGCGGGGCCACGGCGAATCCTATTCCTCACGCGCACCGTTTCGCTATCCGTAAAACCCATCGAGCTGCGGTCCGGATAATCCCTACGTGGACTTCACCAAAGTGGTTCTCTATACCGCCGCCGACGGCCGGGCGAAATGGCGCGAGGAGAAAATCGCGCTCGGCGAGGGCAACCCGCAGGCGATGCTATCGAAGGTGCTAGCGGCGAGCGGATACCAGCTGCGGCACAGCCCGATCGGCTTCC
Organism: uncultured beta proteobacterium; assembly: GCA_963810475.1. GTDB lineage: Bacteria > Pseudomonadota > Gammaproteobacteria > Burkholderiales > SG8-39 > SCGC-AG-212-J23. Next base: position 216,369 of record CAWENY010000018.1, read on the forward strand.
GCAGCCAATGGCACTGCACCCCGCAGCCGCAATGGGTGTTCATCCTGGCGGGCGAGATGGAAATCGGCTTGCACGACGGAAGCACGCGCCTCTTCCGGCCGGGCGAGCACTTCTTCTCCGCGGATACGCTGCCGCCGGGGGCAACCTTCGACCCCGGCATCCACGGGCACTGGAGCGCGCAGCGCGGGCCGCGCGCGCTCCAGACGCTTTTCTTGAAGGTTTAGAACAAGTCGCGCCGCGTCCCGGTGCCGCGGCCACGCATGCCGAGGAGTAGCGAGACGACGAAAGCGATGATGAAGAGAACCAGCAGGACCTTGGCGATGCCGGCAGCGCTGGAAGCGATGCCGCCGAAACCGAAGAAGGCAGCGACCAGCGCAAGGATGAAGAACCCGATTGCCCAGCTAAGCATGACTAACCTCCGACAGTTGACGGTGCGGATGTCGGAGCAATAGGCGTTCCCGCGTCGCGCAGGCCCCGCGGCTCGTCCAGCAGGGGGGAGTCGTCCAGGTCATCGAGTTCCAGGTCTTCACCGGCTTCCTCGCCGAGCTCTTCAGCACTTTCGCCCGCCGCCATCGGCCGGCCGCCGCTCGAGCGCACGCCGAGGATTTGCTGGTCTTCGCGCGTCATCGGGTCGAGCGGTCCGAGCCAGTGCAGGAACCTGGTGAGATAAGCCATGCGCTCGGGATACCGGCAGGTCGCGGCCTGCGACGCGTTGAACGCGCTGCCGCTTTGCGCGCGCGGCGAACGATCCGGGATCAGGGACATCAGGCGGGACACCATCGTGGCGTTCATTTTTCGGCTCCTCTCCGTGGGCTTCGAACTCGGCGCAAGGGTAAGCCAGCGCGCGGAGCGCTGCCTAGCGTCGTTTTCAGCGACCTGCTAGAACCGAAAATCTACTTTCTGTCGCCGAAAAGCGGCGGCAATCTGCCCGCTCCAATGGGCGTGGGCGGGCGCGCGCCCTCGAACCACATCGCGCGATGCGGGCCGCGCAGCTCGATCGAATTCCCCGCCACGCGGATCCAGTCGCCTTCGGGCAGCCCGATCACCGGCAGATCCGGATTGGCATGCGCGAACTCCTCGAGGCGCTCATCGCGGGTCTCGCCGTGGTGCCCGGGGAGCGAGACGCTCACGTAGTGCGGATTGACTTGGAACGGAATGAGCCCGAGCGCTTCCAGGCTGCCCGGGTCGACGATCGGCATGTCGTTGGTCGTCTTGATCGTCGGGCACGCGAGGTTCGCGCCCGCGCTCCAGCCGAGGTACTTGGCTTTGCCTTGGGAGACCCGCGAGTGGATTGCCTGCAGCACCCCGCGCTCGCGGCATTGCTTCAATAGCTGGAAGGTGTTCCCGCCGCCGACGATAATCAGTTCATGGCCGTTTCGAGATCCGACGGCGTCCTCGGCGAGCTCGAATGCTGAAGCCCGATGCTTCTGCAACCCGCCGGGCAAACTCCTCCCACGGTAGCCGCACCGCTGCGAACGGAACGAACAGCGCGCGGCGGATGCCGCCGGCAAACGCGCGGATTTCCGGCAGGTAGTCGGTCAGGTATCCGGCCGGGGTGCGCGAGCTGCTGAGGAGCAGTAGTTCCATTGGATGCATGATAGCCGGCACGGCAGTTGCAGCCCGCGCTCCATGTTCGTGACCGGCCTGGGCACCGCCGTTCCGGCGAAGCGTTACACCCAGCGCGAATGCTGGGAAGCGCTGCAGCAGTCGCCGCACTACGCGACGCTCGGCGCGCCGGGCCGCGCGCTGCTCGACCGGGTGCTGCTCGGCGAGCATGGCGTGCGCACGCGACATCTCGCGCTCGACGACCTCGGTGAAGCGCTCGAGATCGATCCCGACGTCCTTTACCGACGTTTTCTGGTGCATGCACCCGAGCTCGCCACACGCGCCGCGCACACGGCGCTGCAGGAGGCGGGGCTGCAGCCGCAGGACATCGACGCGGTGCTGATCAGCACCTGCACCGGCTATTTGTGCCCTGGCCTCACCAGCTACGTCGGCGAGCGCCTCGGCTTGCGGCCCGACGTGCTCGCGCTCGACCTCGTCGGCCAGGGCTGCGGCGCGGCGCTGCCGAACCTGCGCACCGCCGACGCCTTGCTGCGTGGCTCGTGCGAGCATGTGCTGTCGATCTGCGTCGAAGTGTGCAGCGCCGCGCTCTACGTCGACAACGATCCCGGCGTGCTGGTGAGCGCCTGCCTGTTCGGCGATGGCGCCGCCGCTGCAGTCACTTCAAATCATTCCAGCGAACTGAAAAACGCCGCGTGGAGTGGCTCGGCTGCGTGTCGCACCAGGAACCCGCGGCGCGCGACAAGCTGCGCATGGAAGTCCGCCATGGCCTGCTGAGAAACACACTGTCGCGCGAAGTGCCGGCGCTCGCCGGCGAGCATGCGAGCCGCGTGCTCGCGCAGGGACTGGAACAGCACGAGCTCCGGCGCCGCGACATCGGCGCCTGGATCTGGCACGCCGGCGGCCGCACGGTGCTCGAGCGCCTGCGCAGCGCGACCGGGCTGGAAGAGCGCCATACGCGCCGCAGCGCCGAGCTCCTCGCCCGCTTCGGCAACCTGAGCAGCCCGTTCGTGCTGTTCGTGCTCGCCGCGGCGCTCGCCGAGCGCGAGCGCGGCGGCTGGTGGTGGATGTCGTCGTTCGGCGCCGGCTTCAGTTGCCACGGTGCCTTGCTGAAGGTTGCATGAGAATTCTGGAAACAGAGTGGCTTGATACCCTGCCGGCAACGGATCCGCGCGCCGAGCAATCGCGCCGCGATCTGCGGCGCATCAACACGCTGATGGGCAACGCGCGGCACATCGCCGCCGTGCTGCGGCCGCATTGGCGCGAGGGCATGCGCATCGCCGACCTCGGCAGCGGCGACGGCTCGCTGATGCGCGAAGTGGCACGCCATCTTCCCGGGGCGGTCGACGCCATTTCCGTCGACAAATCGCTGGGTCTCGATGTTCTGGAGTTCCTGCGCCAGCCGCAAGAGCTGGACGCCATTGTCTGCAACCTCTTCCTGCACCATCTCGATGGCGACGTGCTGAGCGACGTGCTGTGGCTCGCGGCGGAGCGCGCGCCGCTCTTCGTCGCTTGCGAGCCGCGCCGCGCGCGCATCGCGCTGCAGGCAAGCCGCATGGTGTGGGTGCTTGGCTGCAACGAGGTCACGCGCCATGACGCCCTGGCGAGCGTGCGCGCCGGGTTTGCCGGCAAGGAGCTGTCGGCGGCGTGGCCGCCCGGCGACTGGCAGCTCGAGGAGCGCGTGGCGTGGCCGTTCACCCATCTCTTCGTCGCGCGTGAAAGTTGACGCCTATATCGCGGGGGCTGGACCGGCTGGAGCGACCGCCGCGTTGCTGCTCGCGCGCGCCGGCCATTCCGTCGTGGTACTGGAGAAGACCCGGTTTCCGCGCCGCAAGGTTTGCGGTGAGTTCATCGCCGCCTCCGGCATCGAACTGCTGCGCGGGCTGGGCCTCGGCCCCGAACTGGAAGCGGGCGCAGGGCCCGAGGTGCGCACCATCGCGCTGTGGGCGCGCGAGCGCGCTTTCGAGGCGCGCATGCCGGCGTGGCATGCCGCGGCGCCCTGGCCGCGCGCGCTGGTGCGCGAGACGCTCGATACCGTGCTGCTCGACCGCGCCCGTCGGCACGGCGCCCACGTCATCCGGCAGCCGGATCCGGCGATCGAAGCGCGCGTGCGCATCGACGCGCGCGGCTCCTGGCACAAGGGCCCCGGGGCGAGCGACCTGCTCGGCTTCAAGGCGCACTTTCGCGGCGCCGAGCTGCCCTCGGAGACGATCGTGCTCATCCCGTTCTCGGGCGGCTACGCCGGCCTGGTGGAGAGCGGCGCCGGCCGCGTCACCCTCGCCTGCTGCGTGCGGCGCTCGAGCCTCGAGGCGCTGCGCTCGCGCGGCACGCCGCTCGGCGACAGCTTGCTGGCGCACCTGCAGGAGCGCTCGGATGCGTTCGCGCACGCCTTCCGCGGCGCCACGCGCGAGGGCGCATGGCTCGGCGCCGGGCCGTTGCGTCCCGGCGCGCGGTCGCTTTACCGCGACGGTGTCTTCGCCATCGGCAACGCCGCCGGCGAAGCGCATCCCATCGTCGGCGAAGGCATTGCGATGGCGATGCGCTCGGCGGCGCTGCTTTGCGGCCCGTTGAGCGCGGCGCTCAAGTCGACCCCGTTCGAATCGACCTACGGGCCTCGGGCCGTTGCCCGCGCGTACACGCTGGCCTGGTGGCGCGCCTTCGGCTTCAGGGTGCACGCCTCGCTGCTCTTCGGCCAGCTGGCGATGCGGCCGGCGATTTCCGAGGCATTCCTGCGCAGCGCGCCGGGCCTGCTCACCACGGCGGCGGCGCTCAGCGGCAAGGCATCGAATTTGCTTGCGTCGGCACGTAGAGGAATTGGATGAACGTATTCAGACTCGTTCTCATCGTCATTGCGTGGACGCTCGCCGGGCCTGTTCTCCCCCAGACCGGCGAGCGGGGTTCCATTCCGCCGGGAACCAGCCAGGACGGCAGCCGGCCTGCCGACGGCGCCATCAAGGGCGGAGCCATCCTGCCGGGCGAAACCGCGGGCGTGCCCGGCAAAGCGAAGTGCGAGGAGCTCACCGGCACCTTGCGCGAGGACTGCCTCAAGCGGGAGCGCGAAGCCGGCACCGGCAGCACCGACTCGCGCGTGCGCGAAACGCCGCCCTCGCCGCCGGTCACCACCCCACCGCAAAACCCGCGCTGATTACCGGTAGTCGAAGGCGTTCGCCGGCACCAGCGGGCTGAGCGGCGGGAAGCTGCTCGCCCCGGCGCTCACGCTGCGCACCGCGGCAGCGCGCGGGTCGAGCGCGGTTTCCACGCCGGCGCGCAGCTGGTCGTGCGTAGGGCTCGGATTTCCGGTCGCCACCAGGTTCTGTCTTGCGTAATCCAGCTTCTGCAGCGCCGCGCGCGGCGGCAGGTCGGCGAGCAGCCCCCGCAGGTCCGCGGGCAGCCGGGCGAACGCCTGCTCATCGGGCGTCAGGGTTTGCGGCGTCGGGGGTTGCTGGGGGATTGCTGCGCCCAGAGCGGGGTTGAGAAGAACAGCGCTGCGATCAGGAATTTGCGCATTTGCATCCTTCACCATTGAGTCCTTGAGCATTTCGGACAGCCAGCCGACGAGGAGCTCAGTATAGGCGAGCTCCCATTCCTTTTTCGTCAGCCCGTGGTCCGCCCCCTCGATCACGCGGTAGGTCAGCGAGTGCGCGTTGGCAAGGGCGGAGATGTAGTTCGCGATCGCGGGGTGCGGAATGATCTCGTCGTGCTCGGACTCCACCACCAGCGCGTCGCCGAGGAACTGGGCGCAGGCACCGAGCGCGCGATTGTCCTCGGCGCGCAACGTGAGGCGGCGGTACGCGGCGAAGTCCGGGTTGACGTGCAGCTGGCGCTTCGGCAGGTGCCAGTCATCATCCTTGTAGAGCGCCGGCGCGCGCAGCGCGAGCATGCACACCGGCCTGAGGTAGAGGAGGAGCGCGCCCAGATAGGCGCCGTAGCTCGCGCCGATCACCGCGATCGAGTGCCGGTCGATGCCGGGCACGCGCGACAGGAAATCGTAGGCCGCGATGACGTCGTGCAGGTTGTCCTCGCGCGTCACGGTCTCGTGCTGGCCGCGGGTTTCGGCATGGCCGCGCAGGTCGAAGATCAGGCAGGCGTAGCCGAGCGCGGCAATGGCGCGGGCGCTCGCCACGTACTGCTCCTGGCCGCCGCCCCAGCCGTGGACCAGGAGCGTACCCGGCCTGCCCTTCCCGACCGCTGCCGGCGCGATCAGGGTGCCCTCGATGCTGTCGCCGTTGACCGGGATCTCGATCGCCTCAGTGCGCAGTTCCATGCGGCTCCACGATGGTGAATTTGACCAGCGGCCCGGCCTGCGGGTCCACGCCCTGAAACTGAACCCGCGCGCCACGAGGTACCACGGCAGGTACTGCCGCATCGGCGCCGTACGCTTCCGTCGAGCACGCGCGGACCGCGCGCAGGCCCGGATCGGCGCGGAACGCCTCGAGCGCCGCAACTTCCGGGCCGCTCGCGCCGCCGATTCGCCAGGACTGCTCGAGCACGCCGGAATGCCGGCGGCCGCGCGCGTCGCGGCCGCTCAGCACGTCGTAATTGCGCCGCGAGGCGAACAGCCCGGGAAATTCGGCGGCGGCGGCATCGAACACGCGCGCCTGGCGGATGGCGGTGCGCACGTCCTCCGGCAACGGCAATTTTTCCAATGCGTCGTAATCGCCGCGCACGATGACCAGGTCCGAGCCGCCGTAAGCGGCCTGCCCCTGGTTGTCGGTGGTCGCTTTCTGCGTGCCGCAGTACGAAGCGCACAGGGCGTCGACGCGCACCTGGCCGACGCTGTAAGTCGCCTCCTCCTCCAGGCTCGGCTCGAGCACCAGGCCGCAGCACGCGAGCTCCGCGGGCTCGATCGCTTCGAGCGCCGCGGCCACCTCGATCGCGTCCTTCGCCACCCACTGTCCCTTGCCGCCGATGCCGCGGCCATGCTTCAGGCGCACCGGCCCGTCTTCGAGCAGCCGCTGGGCGGCCTTCAACGCGTCCGCGCGGGTGAAGACGGAGAAGCCCGGCAGCACCACGGCGCGCACGCGCTGGGCGAAGCCTTCCGACCAGCCTTGCGGACGCTGAGCGTCGCGGCCGGCAAGCGGATGGACGATGGTCTTGGTGGCGACGAACGGATAGGGCACCACGCCGCCGAAGAGATCGTCCGCGCCGCGGATGCCGAGGCGCGCCGCTTCATGCCCGGAAAGGGTCTCGCTCGGAACAAAATACAAGCGCGAGGAGCGCTCGCTGCGCTGCAGCGAAGGCTCGTAGCCGCCGCCGAACTCGAAGCCCTTGAGCGCCGCCAGGCTCCTGGCGACCGCGACCCGCGCGGCCACTTCATGCTGGGTCAACCCTTCGTCGACCGCATACGTGACCACGATGCCCATTCCAGGCAAGAGCAAGCGCCGAGCCGGAACGGCGCTTGCTACTCCTTTGGGCTATCCCAACCCCGGAGGACTGTCCATGACCAAGCTCACCCCGTTCGCCCTCGCCGCAATCGCGCTGCTCGGCGCTTGCAGCACCACCCCGCAACCCACCACACCCATCGCCACCATCGTCCACCCGCTGCGCGCCGGCACCGGCGTGGTGCAGGCCGTAACGCCGACGCCGATGATGTTGAGCGCCAGCGCAGGTTCTTCCGAACCGCTACAGCGCCTCGAGATCAAGATGAGCGACGGCAAGATGCAGTACGTCGATGTGCGCAGCCGCGAGATCAACAAAGGCGACCGCGTTCAGCTCGGCGCCGACGGCATCATCCGGAAGGTTTAGTCCAGTCGCGAATCAGCGCTTCATAGATCGCCACCGACTGGCGGATACGCTCCATGCTCGCGTATTCGTCGGTCTGGTGCGCCATCGCCGCCTCGCCCGGGCCGAGGACCACGGTCGGCGCGCCGGCGTAGACCTTCAGCAGGTTGGCGGCGTCGGTCATGTAGGGCGCGGTGCGCGGCGCCGGCGCCTCATCGACGTAGGGCTTGCAGATCTCGAACACGCGCTGGATCCATTCGTGGTCCGGCGCGGTCCACACCGGTTTAAGGTCCGAGAACACGTCGAGCTCGGCCTCGTCCAGAAGCGCCCGCATTTTTCCCAGCAGCGCCTGATGATCCATGCCGGGCACGGTGCGGATGTCGACGCCGATGCGCGCGGAATCCGGCACCGCGTTCACGGTGTTGCCGCCTTCCATGGTGCCGACGTTGAGCGTGGGCTTGCCCATGACCGCATGGGCTTTCACCTCGAAGTCGAAACGCTCCAGCTTTGAAAGGGCCTTGCCGGCCTTGTAGATCGCGTTCACGCCGAGCTCGGGCATGGAGCCGTGCGCGCCGACGCCCTTGAAGCGCGCGTGGAACTTGAGCGAGCCCTTGTGGCCGACCAGCGGATAGTTGGAAGTCGGCTCGCCCACCACCATCGCCCCGGCCTTGCCCAGCAGCTGGGTCTTCGCGAGCTGCGCCGAGCCGACGCAGCCGCCCTCCTCGCCCGCGGTGAGCACGATCACGATGCCGGGCGTGCCGCTCAGTTTCTTCGCAAAGCTGCGCGCGGCGAGCAGGATCGCCGCCACGCCGGATTTCATGTCCGACACCCCGCGCCCGTAGAGCTTGTCGCCGTCGGCCTCGCCGGCGAACGGGTCCTTGCTCCAGCTGCGCGAGCCGAGCGGCACGACGTCGAGATGCCCGGTGAGGCACAACGGCGCCTTCTTGTCCGACGCGCCCAGGCGGGCGACCACGCTGGTCCTCGAATCCGCGTATTCGTGGAATTCGGTGTTGAAACCCCATTGTTGCAGTAGCGCGCCCGCCATCTGCGCGCAGTCGCGCTCGCGTCCCGGCGGGTTGATGGTGTCGAAGCGCAGCAGATCGCGCGTGAGCGAAATAGCGTCCTGGCTGGTCATGGGCAGATGATAGCCTTCCAGCCAAGGAGGAAGTAACCATGGCCAAGGCCTACTGGGTAGTGACGTACCGCTCGATCAAGAACCCCGACAAGCTCGCCGCTTACGCGAAGCTCGCCGGCCCCGCGATCCAGGCCGCCGGCGGCCGCTTCCTGGTGCGCGGCACGCCCGCGAAGACCTACGAGCTGGGGCTCAACCAGCGCACGGTGGTGAGCGAGTTCGAGAGCCTGCAGAAGGCGATCGCCGCGCACGACAGCCCCGCGTACCAGGAAGCGCTGCGCGCCCTCGGCGATGGCGCCGAGCGCGACCTGCGCATCGTCGAGGGCGTCTCATAATGGCCGAGCCCAAACTGGTCGACCCGCACGACCCGGTGATGACCGGGGAAAACTCGTTCGTTCGCCTGTCCAACGACGGCGGCACCACGATTCCGGAGCGCGTGAGCCACTGGCGCGTGCTCTGGTCGCCCGCGGGACAGGGGCACGCGCTCTTCATCGAGAGCACGCTGCTCAACAAGAAGCAGATCTACTCGGACAACGCGGGCGTGGCGCGCTTTCTCCAGCGCACCATCGAGACGCTGCTGCACCAGCCGTTCGCCGACGAGGCGCTGCCGATCGTGGACGCGAAGTTCGAGCGCAGCGGCAATTCGCTGAGCGCGGTGGAAGAGCGCGTGGTGTCGCGCAAGGACGAGATCATCCTCACCTGGTGGGACTTCATGCCGCCGTTCGTGCTGACCATGGCGCCGGGGACCATGAACCGTCCGCTCGGGGTGTACAGCACCTTCATCCCGGCGCGCGGCGCGCAGCTGTCGGTGAACGGCCAGGCGGCCGCCGGCAAGGTGTTCCCGCAGGAGCGCGGCGGGCGGGCCTCGTCCAGCTGCGTGCTGGCGTGGTCGGAGACCTGGACCAAACCGAAGGGCTGAACGCATGGCCGTCCTGCGCATCGCCAAGATGGGCAACCCGGTGCTGCTGCAGAAGGCGGCGCCGGTCGAAGATCCCACCGCGCCCGAAATCCGCCAGCTCGCCGCCGACATGCAGGACACGCTCGAGGACATCGGCGCGAGCGGCCTCGCCGCGCCGCAGGTCTTCGTCTCGAAGCGCGTGGTGGTCTACCGCATCATCGCGGCCCGCATCCCCGAGGGCTCGGGCCTGCAGCCGCGGCCGTGGACCGTGATGGTGAATCCGGTGATCACGCCGAAAACGCAGACCACGACGCCGGTGTGGGAGCGCTGCCTGTCGATTCCCGGCCTGCACGGCAAGGTACCCAGGTTTCTGCAAATAGAGATTTCTTTTCAAGACCTGCAGGGCAAGACGCACCGTCACGAAGCGCACAGCTCATGGGCCGCGCTGCTGCAGCACGAGTGCGACCACCTCGACGGCGTGGTCTATCCGATGCGCATGACCGACCTCTCGCTCCTCGCCTACAACGACGAGCCCGGCCCGCTCGCGCGCGAGGTGAGCGCGAATCCCGCATTGCGCCTCGAGGATCGACCCGCTGTTCATCGATCTGGTCGAGCGCTGGCCGGGCCGCGCGCGCTGGTTCAAGGGTATACAGTAGGCGCCATGCCCAAAGGCCAGCAGAGAAGCAATCGCGAAAAGAAGAAGCCGAAGCAGCCTAAACCGCTGCCCGCACCACCGGGAACGCCGCGGAATCCACCGCGCTGAGGACGAGCGGCAGGTCGGAGTGGTGCACCATGTGGCCGGCGTGCGGCGAGAGCAGCAGGCGGCTCGTCGGCAGCAGGCGATGCAGGCGCGCGCTGTGCGCGCGCGTGCTGACGTAGCGGTCGCGCTCGCCGGCGACCATCACCACCGGCAACGTTAGCTCGCGATAACGCCGCGCGGTGCGCAGCGTCGCCCCGAGCGTGGCGAGCGCGTCCTCGCCGACGGCGCGCAGCTGGCCGGGACGCAATGCGAGCCATGTCGGGAAGCCGGCGGCAAACGCTTCCGGCACCGGCGCCGGGCCGAAGACCATCCTCAGCCATCCCGGCCACATCGCCCGCGCCGCGAGCGGCGAGAGCGTGCGAGCGAGCAGGTCGCCGAGCAGCGGAATCGCCGGCGGCGCGAGCAGCGGCGCGTCCAGCCGCGCGCTCGGAAAATAAAGCCCGGAGGCGAGCACCAGGCTGCGCGGCACCTCGGGATGCTCGAGCGCCAGCGCCACCGCGACCAGCGTTCCCCAGGAATGGCCGAGGACGATGGGGCGATGCACGTCGAGCGCCTGCAACGCCTTGCGCACCAGGCCGGCCTGCGCCGCCGCGCCGAAGCGCAAGCGCCGCGGCCGCTCGCTATGCCCGTATCCCGGCCGGTCGATGGCGATCACGCGGTAGCGCTTGCCCGCTTCGCGCACCAGGCCGCTCAGCACGAAATCTTCCACCATGCTGCCCAGCCCGTGCAGCAGCACGAGCGGCGGCCCATCGCCTTCGTCCAGATAGTGCAGCCTGACGCCGTCGACGGTGATGAAGCGTCCGAGCGGCCGATGCGTGCGCTCGGCGCGCGCGGCGCGGCGCTGGACATAGCCGGCGGTGGCGGCGAGCGCGAGCGCGGCGCCGCCGATGCGAAGCAGATTGCGATTCATGCCCGTGGGCAAGCAACTAGCGCTCCCGGCGAGTAAAGTAGTCTTTATGGAAAAGATCGACCATCAACACGCCGGCCACCGGGGCGCCTTCGTCCTGATGCGCGATGGCGAGAAGCTCGCCGAGCAGACCTACACCGTCGCCGGCTCGCGCGTGATCATCGACCACACCGACGTCGACGACCGCTTGCGCGGCACCGGCGCGGGCAAGAAACTGGTACAGGCGGCGGTGGAATGGGCGCGCCGCGAGAACGTGAAGCTGATGCCGCTCTGCCCGTTCGCGAAATCGGTGTTCGACAAGACGCCCGATTACTCGGACGTCCTGGCTAAATAGGATCGCGGAAGCCGACGTCCCAGTGCGAGCCGTCGCAGAACGGCTTGTTGTTGGAAGCGCCGCAGCGGCAGAGCGTGTAATGCTCGCGCGAGGCGCCCGCGCCTTGCTTTACGTCCGTGAGCTCAATGCCGCCGGTGATCTGGTAGGGCCCGTTATCCGCCACCGTCACCATCGGCGCGCGCTGCGGCGGCGCGGCCTCGACGCCGTCGATCGCGTAGCTGAGCGCGCCCGAGGGGCACTTGCCGATCACGGCGACGATCTCCTGCACCGGCGCGCCGTCGGGATCGATCCACGGCTGCCCGCCGTGACGGAACACCGACGGTAGCTGATCGGTGCAATGCGCGGCGTGCGCGCAAAGCGCGCGGTTGTCGAAGATGGTGATGCCTTTGCCGACGTAGGCGTCGCGCTTGTCCTTCGCCGGATCGGCGCGGTTGTCGTCGCGGAATCCGTTCCTGCCGTGCGTGCCGTCGCAGAACGGCTTGTTCTGCGAGCCGCCGCAACGGCACAGCGCGACGCCGCGCACGGTGGCGCAGGCTTCGCCCGAAGCGCGCCGCAGGTTCGGCACCGGCGCAGGCTGCAGGTCATTCAGCAGGTAGTAAGGCCCATTCGGCAGGCAGGCGATTTGCGGCTTGGCGGACATCGCGAAATGGTACGCGCTAAAGTATCGGCCAAGGAGACCACCCATGCCTGCGCCACTTTCCGGCGGCTGCCTCTGCGGCGCCATCCGTTACACCGTCAGCGTGCCGATCACCGAGCTGCGCGCGTGCCATTGCCGCGACTGCCAGAAATCCACCGGCGGCGCCGGCACGGTGAACGCGGTGATCCCGAGCGCGGCGATGCAGATCGGCAAAGGCACGCCGAAGCGCTATAGCGTCACCGCGGACAGCGGGCGCACGCTGCACCGCTTCTTCTGCGGCGACTGCGGCTCGCCGCTTTTCAGCCGGCGCGAGACCACGCCGGAGAACACCGCCTTGCGCATCGGCACGCTCGACGATTCCTCGGGCATGAAGATCACCGCCAACATCTGGACCCGCAGCGCGCGCCCCTGGGCCTACATCGATCCGGCGTCGCAGCAATTCCCCGGGCAGCCCGACGCGCCGGCGAAGAAGTAGGCTTTTCCGACCACAATCTCACACCGGGCTTTAACACCCGTGCCGTAACATCCGGCAGGTGAAGGCTTTCATTCTCCTGCTGGTGCTGGCCCTGGCGGGTTGCGCGAGCACGCGCCCCGCGCCCACCGCGTCCGGCGGCTCCACCAGGCCGAGCAACGCCGCTCCGGCGGATCGCGCCGCCGCGCTCGCGGCGAAGATGGTCGGCAAGCCATACAAGTACGGCGGCTCGAGCCCGTCGGGCTTCGATTGCAGCGGCCTGGTGCAGTACAGCTTCAAGCAGGCCGGCGTCTCGCTGCCGCACAACACCGTTCAGCAACGCGCGGCATCTCGCCTGATCAGCGTCGCCGAGCTGCGCCGCGGCGACCTCCTGTTCTTCAACCAGGAGGGCAAGAAGCACGGCCACGTCGGCATCTACCTCGGCGACGGCAAGTTCGTGCACGCGCCCTCGTCGGGCAAGAGCGTGCGCAGCGACGCCCTCAGCAACCCATACTGGAAGAAGCACCTGTCCGAGGTGCGCCGCCCGGCGTAATTCGGGGTCAGGGTCGCAACTCGTTTTCGCGTACGCAGAAACGAGTTGCGACCCTGACCCCGAATTACAGCTCCTGGATCACCGCGAGGATGTTGCCCTCGCTGTCCTTGAACCACGCGGCCTTGGCGCCGCCGCCGATGAAGATGCCGTCCTTGGTCTTCATGCCGGGCATGTCGTAGTCCTCGAACTTCACGCCGCGCTGCTTCAGCTCGGCGACCTCGCGCTCGATGTCTTCGACCTGCCAGAAGGCCTGGCTCGCGCGCGAGGTGCCGGCGTTGGGCGTCTGGTAGAGGAAGGCCGCGGTGCCCTTGCCGAACTCGTACACCACGCCGCCCGCGGTCTCCTGCCCGGCCTTGAAGCCGAGCTTCTCCTCGTAGAACTTGCGCGCCCGCACAACGTCTTTCGCGGGGATGTAGGCGTAAAACGGGGAGTTCTGTAGCATGCCCTTCTCCATGCAAGAAACAAACCTCCGGGGAGGGGGCAAAAATGTGGAAAGCACTGACCGCGCTGCTCGGCGCGGCGCTTAGCCTGCCGGTGAGCGCCGCCACTTTCGTCTATGTGTCGAACGCCGACGACGGCGACATCGGCATGTACACGCTGCGCACCGACGGCCTGCTGCAGGCCGGAGCGCGCTTCAAGGCCGGCGGCAACGTGATGCCGATGACGGTCAGCCCCGACAAGCGCTTCCTGGTCGCCGCCTCGCGCGCCAAGCCCTTCACCGCGCACAGCTACGCCATCGACCGCACCAGCGGCGCGCTCAAGCCCGTCGGCAGCGGCCCGCTCGCCGAGAGCTTTCCGTACATCACCTTCGACAAGAAGGGACGCTTCCTGCTGAGCGCGTCCTACGGCGGCCACCTGGTGAGCGTGAACCCGATCGGCGCCGACGGACGCGTGGGCGAGCCGCAGCAAGTCATTCCGACGGCGCGTAACGCGCACGCCATCATCACCGACAGCTCGAACCGCTTCGTGTTCGTGCCGCACCTCGGCACCGACCAGGTGTTCCAGTTCCTGTTCGACGAGAAGACCGGCCGCCTCAGCGCCAACACGCCGCCGGTGCTGCAGCTCAAGGCCGGAACCGGCCCGCGCCACCTCGTGATTTCGCCCGACAACAAGTACGTCTACCTGCTGAACGAGCTCACCGCCACGGTGAGCACGCTTTCCCTCGAGAACGGCCTGCTCAAGGAAATCGACTCGGCGTCCGCCCTGCCCAAGGAGAGCAAGCTCGGACCCGGCATGCCGCGCCCGCAGCAGGGCCGCGACGTCAGCAACGACATCTGGGCGTCCGACATCCACGTCACGCCGAACGGCCGCTTCGTCTACGCCGCGGAGCGCACCAGCAGCACCATCAACTGGTTCAACGTCAACCTCGCCAACGGCACGCTCACCTACGCCGGCAGCGTGCCGACCGAGAAGCAACCGCGCGGCTTCCGCATCGACCCGAGCGGCCGCTTCCTGATCGTCTCGGGCGAAAAGTCCGAGATGCTCTCGACCTACGCCATCGACCCGTCGAGCGGCAACCTGCGCCCGGTCGGCCGCTTCCCCACCGGCAAGGGCTCGAACTGGGTGGAGATCGTCAGCTTCGACTAGTTTGGTTTTACGGTGCCGGCAGGATGACGACGCGCTCGTTCCCGGCAAGGAACAGCCAGCCGCCGTCGGGACATGGAACGGTGCGGAAGTACGACCTCAGCGCCGCGGGGCCATTTCCTCAGATGGCCAGCGTCCCGGCCGCACCCCGCGGCGTTCTTCAACGCGAGACGATCAGAGAAGTAGCGAAGTTGCTTCGCCGATAAAGGGAAGTTGCTGAGATTTCCTAGTGTCTCAGGGGCTGACCGCGACGGCCTTAAACGTCGAGCTGCTTGGCGCCGAAACCCGGAGTGACTACCGGCGGCGTGCCGTTTACGGTACTGGCATTTGGGATGATGCTAAGACCGTCGCCATCGAGCGGCGTAGAGCCGATTGGCCGTCAATTCCACAGTGATGTTAGTCATGGCTGGGACCGGAAGCATGATCGTCCGGCGCTGGTGCCGCCGTCGCGCTTACGTCGCCGTCTTTCGTGCTGGCGATGTCGAATACCATGACTTGCCCCGAACCGTGGCGCATAGAGACGATCATTCGCCGGATCGATGAACATGCCCACTCCTGGGCCGGATGAGAAAGACTCGCCAATAGTGATCGTTCGGTTTTGCGTGGCGGTACCAACAAGCGTTGCGGCACTGTCGAATACCGTGATTTCAGTTTGAGCACTCGTGGCATTAAGGCCATACACGTAGAGGATATTTTTCGTCGGGTCGACGGCGACATCAATCAAGAACCTAGGATTGACCTGTATCGTCCGAGTCGGCGGGCTGCTACTCGCCGAACTGACGTTGTGGAATACGTGAATCTCTTGCCCGGCCGCCGGCGAAATATTGATGTTGACGCCCGCGTAAAGGCGGTCATTCAACGTATCGAGATAAATCCCGACGAAGTTGCCGGAACCCGTGGGGCCTCCGCAACAGTTCGAGACAACCCGTGGCGCGACGTTTCCGGTCGCAGTGCTGATATTGTCGAACACGAGGATCGAGCGGCTGTCCGAGACGTATAACCGGTCGCGGGCTACGTCGAGCGCGAAATCAAGGAGGCTCGCAGTCAGCATCGTGCTCGGCCCTTGGATGAGGCGCTCCACCGCGATCGGGCCGGGCGACGGATTTGAGTTGGACGACGAGCCGATAGTGGGAGCGGTTGGAGCATCCGGCGGTATCGAACCCGAGTCACCGACGAAAACCTTGCTAGGCGGTATTGCCGGCGGAGCCGGTGGCGGGCTGCCACCATCGCCCCCGCCTCCGCCGCAGCCGGCGGCAACGCTGAAAATCGTGAGCAGCGCGCACGAGCGCGCCAAACGACTGAAGTCCTTAAACATTTCGCCCCCCTCCCAGGTTTCTTAGCGAATTGCCGCAGCCACAGCATGGTCGCTAGCCGCAGCATACAAAATATCGAATTCATTTGCACGTCGTCGGGTACGGCGGCGTCATTATTTGTCACCGCCCTCCAGGATCAAGAAACGCCGACACGCTTGCCCGTTGACTGGCGTAGCGTGGTTGTAATGGGATGGAGGCCAAACCGGCCGCATGGCGCTGACTCGCGCCGACAGCGTATCTACAAACGAAAACCCCGCCGGATGGCGGGGTTCGTTGCGCGGTTCCTGTTCTAGGCTGGAACCGGCGCCGGCTGGGTGCGCGGCTTATCGGATTCGGCGGGCTGTGCCGGGACTTCCGGCTTGACCTGCTTCCTCTTCTCCTCCGCCTCGCGTGCCCTGCGCGCTTCTTCGGCGCGCCAGTATGCCTGCTCGAACTCGTAACACATGGCATGCCTCCTTTCGGACTGCATGCCTATCCTACGCCTGGCTGCAGATGAGAAAAATGGGGTCTGTCCCCATTTTTATTTCTTCATGAACGCTCTCACCGCCGGCACCAGGATGGCGAGCAGCGCGAGCGCCGTCAGCACGCCCGAGATCGGGCGCAGGAAGAGGATGCCGAGGCCGGCGTCGGAGATGATGAGCGACTGGCGCAGCGCGCGCTC
This sequence comes from uncultured beta proteobacterium, assembly GCA_963810475.1. Taxonomy (GTDB): domain Bacteria; phylum Pseudomonadota; class Gammaproteobacteria; order Burkholderiales; family SG8-39; genus SCGC-AG-212-J23. The sequence continues at coordinate 232,883 of CAWENY010000018.1, forward strand.
GGCGAGCGGGCCGAGCACCAGCGCGAGCACCAGCGCCGCGGGCGAGTAGCCGAGCTTCTTCATGAAGTAGCCGAGCACGCCGAACACCAGCATCTGGCCCACGTCCCACAGGTTGTTCTTGAGCGAATACGCCCCGGTGACGCAGAACACCACGATCAGCGGCATCAGGATGCTGTACGGGATGCGCACCACGCGCACGAAAAGGGGAATGAACAGCGTGCTCATGAGGAGCAGCATGATGTTGGCGATGTACTGCGAGGCGATCAGGCCCCACACGAACTGCGGGTTCTTCTCGAACAGCATCGGCCCGGGGCGCAGGCCCCACATCATCAGGCCGCCGAGCATGATCGCGGTGGTGGCCGAGCCGGGAATGCCGAGCGTCAGCATCGGCACCATCGCCGCGGTGGCGCCGGCGTTGTTCGCCGACTCGGGCGCTGCCACGCCCTCGATCGCGCCCTTGCCGAACTTTTCGGGGTGCTTCGAGACCTTCTTCTCCACGGTGTAGGCGAGGAAGGCCGCCACCGTCGGGCCGGCGCCGGGCAGCATGCCGACCAGGAAGCCCATCACCGTGCCGCGCGCGATCGCCCAGCGCGCGCGCACCCAGTCGACGTAACTGGGCAGCACGTCGCGCAGCCTGAGGCTGGTCTTCAGCGCCGCGCCGCCCTTCTGCTCGGCGCCGCCGAGCACCTCGCCCAGGCCGAACAGGCCGATCGCCGCCGGCAGGAAGTCGATGCCGTCCATCATCTCGATGATGCCGAAGCCGAAGCGCGCGTCGCCCGAGATGATGTCGTAGCCCACCATCGCCAGCATCAGGCCGAACACCATGCTGATGTAGCCCTTGATGGGATCGTCGCCGGCGAGCAGCGTCACCGTGGTGAGGCCGAGCAGCATGAGGGCGAAGGTCTCGGGCGGGCCGAACGACAGCGACCAGCGCGCGAGCAGCGGCGACACCAGCATCAGCAGCACCACGCCGATGGTGCCGGCGATGAACGAGCCGATGGCGGCAATGCCCAGCGCGGGACCCGCGCGCCCCTGCAGCGCCATCTGATAGCCGTCGAGGCAGGTGACCACCGAGGCCGACTCGCCCGGCGTGTTGATCAGCACCGCGGTGATGGTGCCGCCGTACATGGTGCCCGCGTAAAGCGCGGCGAGCATGATGATGCCGGAGGTCGGATCCATGCCGAAGGTGAGCGGCAGCAGCATCGCCACGCCCGAGGGCGGCCCGACGCCGGGCAGCGCGCCGATCAGGATGCCCACCAGCACGCCGGCGACCGCCATCATGAGGTTGAACGGCGTGAGCGCCACGCCGAAACCCATCCCGAGGTGGGTTAGAAAATCCACAACATGCCCTCGGGCATCGGAACCCGCAGCCAATGGACGAACACCAGCCAGTTGAAGCCGGCCGCGGCAACGGCGACCGACAGCGTCACCCACCAGCGATGCCTGCCGAGATATCGGACCAGGAAGGCGAGGTAAAGCGCGGTGCCGATGATCATGCCGGTCACCTTGAGCAGCGCGATGAACGCGACGGTCGCGGCGAGCACCACGAGCAAGTCGCGCAGGCCCTCGCCGCGCGGCAGCCACGCAGCGCCAGGGCTCTGTTCTTTCAAACTTCTGAGTAACAAAACCAGGGCTAGAAGGGCCATCACCAGGCCCAGCCAGAACGGCATGAAGGCGGGGCCCGGACCGCCCGAGCCCCACCATTGGTACTGCTTCAGCGCGCCGACCGAGAACGCGACCGCGAACGCGAGCAGCAGCGCCGCGGTAACGCGATCGGCGCTACGCACCTTTACTTCTGCGTGGCCTTCAGGCCCTTGATCGCTTCTTCGTACTTGGTGTGCAGGCTGTCGAGGTACTTGAGCGCCTGCTCGCCGGTCCAGTCGGTGGGCGTGAGCAGGTTGCGCTTGATGTAATCGTTCTGCCACTTCGGCGTCGCCACCACTTTCTTCAGCGTGTCCTGCCACCACTTCACCGCCGCCGGGTCCATGTTGGCCGGGCCGACCACGCCGCGCATCTGCTCCCAGTAGAACTTGTAGCCCTTCTCGGCGAAGGTCGGCACATCGGGCGCGTCCTTCAGGCGCTTCTGCGCCGCCACGGCCAGGTTCTTCGCCTTGCCGGCCTCGATCTGCGACACGATCTCGTTCGGGTTCTCGACCGCGGCGTCGATGTGGCCGCCCATCAGCGCGGCGGTGACTTCGCCGCCGGAGTTGAACGGCACGTACTTCACCTGGATGCCCGCCGCCTTCTCGAACAGATAGGTGAAGATGTGGTCCTCGGTGAGCGTGGCGGTGCCGCCGACGGTCAGGCCGCCGGGCTTGGCTTTCGCCGCCTTCACGAAGTCCTCGATCGTCTTGAACGGCGACTCGTTGCGCACCGACAGCATGAGCTCGTCGATCGCCACGATCATCAGCACGGTCATCGCGTCGCGGTGGTTGCCCGGCAGCCGGCCCTCGATCTTGCCGGACACGATCATCGGCGTGGCGCCGGCGATCACGTGCGCGTCGCCCTTCTTGTTGATCAGGTAGTTGAAGCCGATGGCGCCGCTGCCGCCGGCGCGGTTCACCACGTTGAGCGGCTGCGGCGACCACTTGTTCTCGTCGATGATGCCGGTGATGGTGCGCATCAGGTTGTCGGTGCCGCCGCCGGGGGCGTAGGGCACGACCACTTCCACCGTCTTCGACGGGTACTTGCCTTGGGAAAAACCGAATGGGGAAACTGCGAGCAGAGCCGCAGTGATCAGACCACGCAACAGGACTCTCAACATCGTATCCTCCTCCTAGAAGATGACCGGATGGTACCATCGACATAACGTTTCTCAGGACATCCGGTGGACACCACAACCCAGGTTTCGAAAGACGAAGTCCTCGTTTCGCGCGAAGGCCCGATCGTCACGCTGACCTTCAACCGCCCCGAGGCGCGCAACGCCATGACCTGGGGCATGTACCAGCGGCTGTACGAGGTGTGCGAAGAGGTCGATAACGACGATTCCATCCGCGTCCTGGTGCTCAAGGGGGCCGGCGGCAAAGCCTTCGTCGCTGGTACGGACATCAGCCAGTTCACCAAGTTCAAAGACGGCGAAGACGGCATCCAGTACGAGAAGGACGGCGACAAGCGCTCCGGGCGCATCTCCAAGGTGAAGAAGCCGGTGATCGCCCAGATCGAGGGCGTGTGCGTCGGCGGCGGCTTCGGCATCGCCGCGGGCGCCGACATCCGCATCGGCACCCCGGAGTCGCGCTTCGGCCTGCCGATCGCCCGCACCCTCGGCAACTGCCTCTCGATGGGCAACTACGCCACCTTCATGGACCTGATCGGCGCCTCGCGCCTGAAGGAGATGGTGTTCCAGGCGCGCCTGATGAGTGCGGATGAGGCGCTCACCGCGGGCTTCCTGCACCAGATCGTGCCCGCGGCGGAAATCGAAAAGACGGTCAAGGACATCACGCAGAAAGTCGCCGCGCACGCGCCGCTCACGCTGTGGGCCACCAAGGAAGCCGTGCGCCGCATCCAGGCCTCGCGCCAGCTGCCCGACGGCGACGACATCGTGCGCAAGGTCTACGGCAGCGCCGACTTCAAGGAAGGCGTGAAGGCTTTCGTGGAGAAGCGCTCGCCGCGCTGGAGCGGCAAGTAAGCGCAACCCGTCGTCCCCGCGAAGGCGGGGAGGTGGATTCACATTTGAAGTGCAACAGTTTTGAGAACACCTCGGCTGGGGTCTGCCAGCCCAGGCACTTCCTCGGAGTGTGATTGTAGAGGGCAGCGAGCTGCTGCAATTGCTTGGAAGAGACGCTAGCCAGGTCGGTCTTGCGCGGCAGGCGGCGACGTAAACGGCCAATGGCGTTTTCAACACCGCCCTTCTGCCAAGGTTTGTAGGGATCGCAGAAATAGGTCTTGATGCCTAAAGACTTGCGAAGAACGTGGTGCTGGGCGAACTCGGTGCCGTTGTCGAAAGTGATGCTTTGGCGAAGGTTTTTAGGTAAAGGCGCCAATAGAGAATGGATGGCTCTGGCCACACCAGCCGCCTGCTTCGTCGATTGACGCTGCAGCCAGATCAGCCGAGAGGAGCGCTCATGGAGCGCAAGCAGCGTTCGGTAATCGAAGAACTGCATCGAGTCGGCCTCCCAATGACCAGCGTTGGCGCGGTCGGAGAAGCAGGCTGGACGCTGGGCGATCGGCACTCTGCCGACGATGTGCAAGGCGGAGCTGCCGCCTTTACGGCCACGGTAGCCGCGCTTGGCTTTACCGCGCGGCAGATAGCGTCGCCAGGCGTAGTTCTTCGTCTGGCGATCTGGGCGTAGATGAAGCGGTAGATCGACTCGTAGCTGATGACGCGCTTGCCTTGCTCCAACGCCAAACTGGCCGCAACCGCCTCGGGCGAAGATCTCGCCTCAGAAGCTCGAGAACTTGAGCCTGAAGCCGCGGCTTGCGGAGCAGTTTGCTGCCCTTCCAGTTGCGAACCTGACCCCGTTTTACTAGTCGATGACCCGGTCGGCACGCAGCAACACGGCCGCCGGAATGTTCGCCTCGATTGCCTTCGCCGTGCGCCGGTTGACGATGAAGTAGAAGTTGGTCGAGCGCTCGACCGGGATCTCGCCCGGGTTGGCGCCTTTGACGATGCGATCGACGAAGAACGCCGCACGGCGCCACATCGCGCTTAGGTTGACTCCGTAGCCCAGCAACCCGCCTGCCTCCGCATACTCGACGAAGCCGGCGGTGGCCAGGCGATGCTTGAGCGCCGCGTCGGCCATCAACTTGGCATTCGAAATGGTGATCGGGTCATCCACGATCAGCACCACCTTGTGGCGCTTCGCAGCCGCGGCGAGCGCGGCGTCGAAATCTGACGGACTGCGCACCGCGAACGTTTCCAGCTCGATGCCCAGCGCTTTGGCGGTGGACTCCACATTGCGTTGCGTGGACACCATGGCCGGGTTGTCCGGATTGATGACGAACGCGATGCGCACCGCCTGCGGGAAGGTTTCCTTCAGCACCTCGAGCTGCTTCGCCGCGAGCTCCGGGGCGAAATAGGTTGCGCCGGTGATGTTGCCGCCCGGGCGCGCCAGGCTCTCCACCAGACCGCCGCCAACCGCGTCGCCGACCGCGGCAATCACGATGGGAATTTTCTGCGTGGCAGCCTTCGCAGCACGGATCGCGGGCGTTCCCGCCGTAACGATCACGTCGACGTTCAACGCGACCAGCTCGGACGCCATCGCCGGCATGCGCTCGAAGCGGCCATCGCCGGAGCGGAATTCGATCACCAGGTTCCTGCCTTCGACATAGCCGAACTCGCGCAGGCCGGCGCGCAATGCATCGGTGCGCTCGGCATACGCGGCGGCGGAAGGCACCGCCAACACCCCGACCCGCAGCATCTTCACCGGCTGTGCGAAGGCGCGCGCGCCGGCGAGAAGAACGCTTGCGCCAACCAGAAAGCGCCGGCGGTTACTCAGCCTTCAGTCCCTTCTCGCGAATGATCTTGCCGTAGCGGGCAAGGTCCGCATCGATCAGTTTTTCGCGCACCGCCGGGTCGGCGATGACTTCTCTTACATCCGCATTCAATTTCGCAATGATCGACTGGAGATGGCGGAACGAGATCATGCGCGGATCATCCCACACCCCCTGTCGACGAATTACGACCCTGACCCCGAATTATCGGTACTGCGAAATTATTGAGGGCGGTCATGTGCGAGCACCGCACGGCATGCGACCATCGCCCCCCTCAGCCCTCGGAGAATCCCGCAATGTCCCGCTTCCTCCTCGCCCTCCTCCTCGCCGTTTCCAGCCCGCTTGCGTTCACGCAAGCCCAGAAAGCCCCGGCGCCTGCTTACGAGCCTTCCGTCGGCCAGGAAGGCAAGGACGTGGTGTGGGTGCCGACCCCGCAAGTGGTGGTCGACAAGATGCTCGACATGGCGAAGGTGACCAAGGACGACTTCGTGATGGACTTGGGCTCGGGCGACGGTCGCACGGTGATCACCGCGGCGAAGCGCGGCGCGCGCGCGCTCGGCGTCGAATACAACCCCAATATGGTGGAGCTCTCGAAGCGCAATGCGGAGAAGGAAGGCGTGAGCGACCGGGCGCAGTTCGTCAAGGCCGATCTCTTCGAGACCGATTTCTCGAAGGCGACGGTGATCACCATGTTCCTGCTGCCCGATATCAACCTCAAGCTGCGCCCGAAGATCCTCAACCTCAAGCCGGGCACGCGCATCGTCTCCAACACCTTCACCATGGGCGACTGGAAAGCCGACGACACCGCGGACCTCGGCGCCGGCGGCAACGGCAACTGCAACGAGTCGTGGTGCACGGCGCTGCTCTGGATCGTGCCGGCCAAGGTCGGCGGCACCCACAAGCTGCCGCAGGGCGAGCTGCACGCTCAAGCAGGAGTTCCAGATGATCTCCGGCACCCTGCGCACCGAAGGCAAGACCATCGCGATCGCCAACGGCCGCGTGCGCGGCGAAGAGATTTCCTTCCGCGCCGGCGGCAGGGACTATCGCGGGCGCGTGACCAACGGCAAGCTCGAGCTCAAGTAGCGCACATAACTTGCTCCTGCGTGGCATCCCCATGCAAAGGAGCAAGTCATGGATTCTTCTCTTGAGTCGAAGCAGCGAAGCACCCCGTCGTCGGATCGTCCACAGGCTGTCCAAGCCGCACGATCGCTGATCGGCGAGCAGCAGCAGGCCGCGGCCAGCGGCCTGGGCGAATTCGCCGGCGCCCTGCGCCGCGCGGCACGCGACGGTAACGGCGCCGACAGCCCGGTGGCGCGCATCGCCGAGTCCGCCGCCGACAACCTGCAGCGTTTCTCCGACTCGCTGCGCGATCGCGACCTCGACGGCCTGCTGCGCGACGCCGAGTCGTTCGCGAGGCGCCAGCCGGCGCTGTTCATCGGCGCGGCCGCGCTCGTCGGCTTCCTCGCCGTGCGCTTCCTCAAGGCGAGCGATTCCGTCGAACCGCGCCGCCCTTCCCTCTAGCCATCTTCACTACAGGACATCGCAATGCCCAGTACAACGCACACTCCCCAGAATGACCGCAGCCTGATGGCACTTTTTTCCGACCTGCTGCGCGAGACTTCCAGCCTGGTGCACAACGAGGCCGAGCTGGCGAAGGTCGAGATCTCCGAAAAGGTCTCGCAGGTCGGCAACGGCCTCGCCGAGCTCGCCATCGGCGGGCTCGTCGTGTTCGCCGGCTTCATCGTCACGCTCATCGCCATCGCCAACGGCCTCGCGCACATCCTGCCGCCCGAGCAGGCCGACTGGCTCGCGCCGCTCATCGTCGGCGTGGTGGTGATGGTGCTCGGCTTCGTCGCGCTGCAGCGCGGCCGGCGCAACGTGAAGCCGGACAACCTCGCGCCCGAGCGCACCATGGAATCGCTGCGCCGCGACGCGCAGATGGTGAAAGGACACGCGTCATGAGACAAGGCACCAACGGCGGCAACGGCAACGGCACGCGGCGTCCGGAGGAAATCCTCGCGGAGATCCACCGCACGCGCGATGAGATGGACCACACCCTGCAGGCGATCGAGCATCGCCTGACGCCCGGGCAGCTCGTCGACCAGGGGCTCGATTACCTGAAGAACAGCGGCGCGCGCGAGTACGTCAACAACCTGAGCAGCTCGGTCAAGACCCATCCGCTTCCCGCCACGCTGACGGGCATCGGCATCGCGTGGCTGATGGCGGTGGGCAACAAGCAGCCGTCGCAAGCGTCTTCCTACAGTGAAAGCACCGGGCCGACCATCGGCGAGCGCATGCACGGTATCGGCGACCGCGTGCAATCGGCGAAAGAGCGCGCCTCGCAAATCGGCAGCAGCGCGCGCCAGCAGCTCGACCGCGCGCGCGGCGGCTGGGACTCGATGCTGAACGAGCACCCGCTCGCCCTCGGCGCGATCGGCCTGGCGATCGGTGCCGTCGTCGCCGCGATGGCGCCGCGCACCGAGAAGGAAGATCAGCTCATGGGGCAGGCGCGGGACGGGCTGCTGGACAAGGCCAAGCAAGCCGGGACGGAAAAGCTCGAGCAGATGAAAAAGCCACAGGAATCAAAACCAGAGGAATCGTTCGACTCGACCAAGTGGCCGCCGTCGACGCGCGCGGTTCCTTAGCGCGTCTCCGAATTCGGGGTCAGGGTCGCAACTCGTTTCTGCGTACGCGAAAACGACTTGTGACCCGGACCCGAACTGACGCGCCCGCCGTGCAGCTCGGTCAGCAGGCGCGAAAGCGACAGGCCGATGCCGATGCCCGCGGGCGCGGCGCCGCCCGGCGTGCCCACCTGCACGAAGGCCTCGAACACGCGCTGCAGCATCTCCGGCGCGATGCCGATGCCGTTGTCTTCCACCGTGAGGCGCGCCTCGTCGTCGCCGCGTTCCAGGTTGAGCGCGACTTCGCCGCCCGGCGGCGTATAGCGCGCGGCGTTGTTCAGCAGGTTGGCGATCACCTGCGTGAGGCGCACGCCATCGCCGTCCACCCAGACCGGCCCCGGCGGCATGCGCACCGTCACGCGATGGCCGGCCTGGTCGAGCGCCGGCTTGCTGGTGGCGAGCGCGTCCTGCGCCACCGCGCGCAGGTCGAGCGACTCGCGGCGCAGCTCGACTTTGCCGAAGGTAATGCGCGAGACATCGAGCAGGTCGTCGACCAGGCGCACGAGATGCGCCACCTGCCGCTCGATCAGGTCGCGTGCCATGAGCAAAGTTGGGGGTCGAGGCGAGTTGTTTGTCGAATAGCGCCGTAGGGGGGTCTGCGAATTCGGGTCAGGGTGCAACTCGTTTCTGCGTACGCGAAAACGAGTTGTGACCCTGACCCCGAATTCAGTTCTGGTTCGGGCTGCGGGACACGACCCGCGGCGCGTGGAGCGCATCTTCATGCTCTCCGGGCCGCGCGGTCCGTTGCTCTCCAGGGTAAGCAGCATGCTGGTTTCGCTCTCGCGCTTCATGGTGAGCGTGCGCTTGCGCTCCCGGCACTCGCTTTCCACCACCGCTTCGTCCGCGGTGTCCTTGACCAGCTTGTGCCGGCAGCTCGCCGCGCCGGTGTCCTTGTCGCGCCGCTGCGCGAGATCCATCACGTTGTCGGTGCAAACGGTCATGCTCATGCCGGCCCGGCTGGCGCCGCGGCCGGTGCCCTCGAGCACTTCCATCTTCCAGCGGCCCTTCTCGCCGCCGGGGATGCCCTGAAGCAGCTTGGGCAGGGGCATGTCCTGCGCATGGACGAGTGGGAGCAGGCTCAGCGTTACGGCGATCAGGATCGCGGCACTTGTGATGGCATTCATTCGGGCCTCAATCTACACTGGCGCCGCCATCCTGAGGAGGAGGACCGATGAAGCGCTTTTTGCTGGCCGTACTTTTTCTTCTGTCGGGCGCAGCGGACGCTGCCTATCCCGAAAAGCCCATCAACCTGATCGTCGCCTACTCGCCCGGCGGCGGAACCGACCTGATCGCGCGCGCCATCGCGCCGTACCTGGAGAAGTACCTCGGCGGCGGCGCGCGCATCGTCATCGTGCATCGCCCGGGCGCCGGCGGCGAGATCGGCTTCGCCGCGATCGCCAACGCGCCGGCGGACGGCTACACCATCGGCTTCGTCAACACGCCGCCGCTGATGACCATCCCGATCGAGCGCGCGGCGCAGTTCGGCGGCCCGCAGCGCTTCGAGCTGCTGGGCAACGTGATCGACGACCCGTGCAACTTCGCGGTGCACGCCGATTCCGAGATCCGCAATCTCAAGGACCTCGCCGCGTACGCCAAGGCGAATCCGGGGCGGGCGACCGTCGGCTCGAGCGGCATCGGCTCGGACGACCACCTGCTGATGCTGATGTTCGAGCGCGCCGCCGGCGTCAAGATGACGCACGTGCCGTTCAAGGGCGCGGCGGATGTGCGCACCGCGCTGCTCTCGAAGCAGATCACCATCGGCGCGATCAACATCGGCGAGGCCCAGCAATCGATCCGCGGTGGCGCGCCGATGCGCAACATCGGCCAGTTCAGCCCGGCGCGCACCACCGTCGCCCCCGAGCTCGCCACGGCGCGCGAGCAGGGCTACGACATCGAGCTCTCCTCGCTGCGCGGCATGGCCGCGCCCAAGGGCATACCGCCCGAGATCCGCGACCGGCTGGTGAAGGCGGTCGCCGCCGCCGCGGCGGACCCGGAGTTCGTGTCGAAAGCGACCTCCGTGTTCGCGCCGCTGCGCTACCTCTCGCCGGCCGACTTCGACCGGGAGATCAAGCAGGCGGAAGTCGGCTTCCGGCAGCTCTGGAAAGAGCTGCCGTGGGGCGACAAGTAGCCCTCAGCTAACTACCGCCGGATCTGGCCGTCGCGGGTGAGCTCGACGCGCTCGCCCACGTTGATGCCCTGGGCAGCCGTATCGACGTACTGCAGGGTGCCGTCTTCCATCTTGATGCCGAAGCGCCGCATCGAGGTGCCGCCGGCCGCCGCCGAGGGCGGCAGCGCGGTGATCGCTTCGACGCGCCCGAAGCCCGGGCGAAGGGCGCTCGGCGCGACGACGCCCGGCGCGCTTTGCTGCACCACCACGGGGGGCGGCGCGGTCACGACCGGCGCGGGCGCCTGAGTCACGACCACCGCCGGTGCTGGCGCGGGGGTCACAGGGTCAGAGCTGGCGCAGGCAGCTAATACCGCGACGGCGGCAAGCGACAAGGGAAAGTAAAGTTTGCTCATGTCAAACCTCCTGTAGAGAACTACCAGACGTAGCAATCCCCGTTCCCCCCTATTCACAGCTTCAGTGTCGCCCGCACCTTTCTTCCCACGATCATCGTCAGCGCCACGGTCGCCGCGACCCCGGCGGCGAAGATGGTCCAGTTGAGCGCGCCGCCCTCGGTGATCGCGCCGCGGCCGGCGGCGCCGACGTAGACCTTGAGCACGATTCCCGGCAGCATCCCGGCGGCCGAAGCGGTGACGTAATCGGCGAGCTTCACGTGCGTGAGGCCGAGGAAGTAGCTCTTGAAGCCCGACGGCAGCACCGGGCTCATGCGCAGCAAGGCCACCACTTTCCAGCCGTCTTTCTTCACCGCGCCGTCCACTGACTTGAAGAGCTTGTTGCGGCGCGCGGCGCGCTCGACGAGCGCGCGCAGCACATAGCGCGCGAGCAGGAACGCCGCCAGCGCGGACACCACGGCGGCGATCATCGCCGCCACCAGTCCCCACCCCATGCCGAACACCGCGCCCGCGACCAGCGGGAAGATCCACGCCGGTACCAGGAGCAGCGTGGCGAACACGCTCGCCGCGCAGAAGACGGCGAGGCCCGCCGACGAGCCCCATGCCGGCGATCCCCTGCTCGAGCTGGTGCGACCAGTCTTCGAGCGGCATCACCGCGCCGAGCGCGAGCATCGCGAGCGCCGCGCCGCCCATGACGATCCAGCGGCGCTTCAGCCGCTTGCGCACCAGCGCGTGGCCGAAGGCAAGGCACAGCACCAGCCACGCGGTGCTCGAGCACACCGCGGCGACCACGTCGCTGAGGTAGTGCGCGCCGAGGTAGAGGCGCGAGAACGCGACCAGCGCCACCGCGGCAAGCGCCGCGCCGACGCAGGCGGCACGCCGGCGGCGTGTCGTAGAAGCGCGAGACCAGGAACGCGGCGAGCACGCCGTAGAACGCCACCGCCGCGGCGGTATGGCCGCTCGGAAAGCTGAAAGTCTCCAGGGCGACGAGCGGCTCATCGAAGCGCGGGCGCGCGCGCTCGTACACCTGCTTGAGCACCAGGTTGAGGAGCATCGCCCCGCCGACCGCGAGCCCAAGCGTGAGGATCCAGTAGCGCTCGCGCAGCCGGGCGAGCACGCCGGCAAACAGCGCGCTCCACACGCCGATGGCAAACGTGGAGTTGAGATGCGTGACCGCGAGCATCACCGCGGTCAGCGGCGCGGTGGCGTGCGCGTGCAGCCAGTCCGCCAGGCGCGTATCGAGCGCCGCGAGCGCGCCGCGCGCCGAGACATTCCAGGCGATGAGCAGGAAGAGCACACCGGCGAGCGCGAACGCGGTCCAGCCGGCGATCGCCAGCGCGCGCGGCGACAGGCTGTGCGGATGCGCCTTACGCAGGTCCACAGCGCATCCACCCGGCCGCGCGGCGCTCGAAACGCCTCGGCGCGGGCGCGCACGAAGCCGGCGCCGTCCAGCACGTGCTCCTCGACCTCGATGCGTCCGCGCTCCACGCGCAGCAGGTTGAACGAGTTCGCCTCCTCGCGTGTGCGGCTGGAAGTTGCGGTGCCCGCCTGCACGACGACGACCGCCGCGACCGTGGCGCTCGCCGCGTGCGCGTGTCCCGCCATCACCACGTCGACCCCGCAGCTCGCCAGGTGCTCGGGGGTCGCGAACGGGTGGTGCGTCACCACCATGCCCACGACTTCACGCGGCAGCCGCTTGAGCGCCTGCCCGACCCGCGCGAGCTGCGCCTCGCTGACCCGCCCGCCCTTGAACACGAACGAGCGCGCCGTATTGACGCCGAGCACCGCGATCTCGTCGTCGACGAAGCTCGGCTCGACGTCGCGCGCGATGAAGCGCCGGAAGCCGCCGAGCGGCCGCAGGAAGCGCGCGAGCACGTTGTACAGCGGCACGTCGTGGTTGCCGGGGACCACCACCTGCGGCCCGGGCAGCGAATCGAGGAAGGCGCGCGCCTCGCGGAACTGCCCGGCGCGGGCGCGCTGCGTGAGGTCGCCCGACACCACCACGAGGTGCGGCGCCAGCTCCACCAGGCGCCGGCGCAGCGGCTCGAGCGCGGCGCGATGCACCCGGCCGAAATGCAGGTCGGAAAGATGCGCCACCAGCCTCATGGAACCCTCATGGCACCACGACTTCCAGCGCACGCCGGCAGATGCGGAACTCGAGCGGCGTGTCCATCGTGCTCACTTCGCCGTCGGTGGCCACCAGCAGGCGGCGCTTGCGGCTGGTGACGCGCAGCGAGCTCGCGCGCGACTCGACGAAATCCTCGGCCTGCCGCAGCCGGCCGAACAGCGCGTGCAGCAGCAGCATGATCAGGCCGCCGGCGCTGCAGGCGCGCGTGGTGTAGACGTTCAGGCAGCCGCCGTCGAGGCGCGCGCGCGTGCCGATGTTGAACCCCTCCATCAGGTAATCGTTGTTGCCGATGAAGACGAACGGCGCGCGGCAATCGTGCACATCGCCGTCGAGCTCCAGGCGCAGGTCGAGGAGCGGCGGCCGGTTGAGCACCGCCAGCGTGGCCCACATCATCGCGTGGCGCTTGCTGCGGCGCAGGCGCCGCTGCTGGCGCTCGCGCTCGCGCACCATCCCGGGATAGAGCCCGAGGCTCGCGTTGTTGATGAACGCGCGCCCGTTCACCTCGCCGAGGTCCACGGTGGCGCGCCGCCCCGCGGCGATGGTGCGCGCGGCCTCGAGCGGGTCGAGCGGGATGCCGAGATCCTTGGCGAAGTGGTTCAGGGTGCCGAACGGCATGACGCCAAGCGCCGTGCCGGTGCCGCGCAAGACATCGGCGACCGCGCTCAGCGTGCCGTCGCCGCCCGCGGCGACCAGCACGGCCGGCTGCGCCTGCAGCGCCTTTCGCGCCGCGTCGCGCACATCGTCGCCTTGCCGCAGCAACGCGACGTCGACATCCAGCCCGGTGCCGTCGAACGCCTGGCGCAGGCGATCGGCCTCGGCGGTAGACGCTCCGCAGCCCGACCGGCAATTGAGCAGGACCGGGACGCGGCGCGAGGTGACGGCTTTTGGCGGGCGAACTTCCAAGCACAGGCAACTGCGCAAGGCGCATGCCCGTGTCACGCCCTACAGACGCGCTACCTCCAGTCGCGGCGCCCTTGCCAGCGGTGGCCGTGGTGGTAGTGGTGGCCGTAGGCCGGCCGCACTACGACCGCGGCGGGCCGTGGAGGCGCGGCGTAAACCACGGGCTCGTAAGGCGCCACCACGCAGCCGGAGAGCATGAAGAGGATGAAGACGCAGGTCAGGATGATCAGGACGGGTTTCATGAACCCATTAACGCAGCGCGGGGCTCGGCCGTCCTCGCGATTTTGTTACGAGGCGTAACATGCCTGGCCTATGAAGCTCATCCTGGTGGTGATCGTGCTGGGTCTGTTCTGGCTCGGCCTTTGGGCCGCCAACACCGGCATCCTCATTTCTTCCGCCGACAGCAAGATCCCGAAGACGCGCGAATGCCGCTACTTCATCGGCGTCTCGGTGCTGAAGCGCCTGGAGCCCCTCGCCGACCGCTGCCCGCTGATCCGCAAGATCGGCACCTGAGCGTCAGGAGCGCAGCACCCTGCCCGCCGCCGCGCCGGTGAGCTTGCCCTGCTCCCAGGTCACCTCGCCGTTGACCAGCGTGTATTCGATGCCGCGCGAGCGCATCACCATGCGTTTCGCGCCGCCGGGCAGGTCGTAGAGGCGCTCGGGGCGCGCGCCGGAGCCGACGGTCGCGGGGTCGAAGATCACCAGGTCCGCGGCGAGTCCCGGGGCGATGCGGCCGCGATCCTTGATGCCGAAGAAGTCTGCCGGATCCGAGGTCATCCGGCGCACCGCCTCTTCCAGCGTCAGCACCTTGCGCTCGCGCACCCAGGTGCCGAGGACGTAGGTCGGATAGCCCGAGTCGCACAGCATGTCGAGGTGCGCGCCGCCGTCGCCCAGTCCCAGCAGCATGTCCTTGTTCTGCAGGATCTCCGCCATGCGATCGGCGCGAGAGTTGAACGACTTCATGGTGAATTCGTTCTGCAAATCATCTTCCAGCGTGATGTCGAGGAAGACGTCGACGGCATCCTTCCCCTGCTCCGCCGCCAGCTCGGCGACGGTCTTGCCTTCGTAGCGCTTCAGCTTCGGATTCGTCACTTCGTGCACCGTGATACGGCTCCAATTGCCGAAGCCCACCGGGTTCTTGAGCTCTTCCCGGAACTGGTTGCGGAACGAGGCATCGCGGTAGACGCTGGCCTGGGCGTCCTTGGACTTGTCGGCGAACACGCGCTTCCACGACGGGAAGCCGGCGAACGAGAACGGGTTGCGCATGTTGACCTCGCGCGTCAGCGGCAGCGGCGAGGTTTGCGGCCGCGCGCCGCGCTTGATCATCGGCGCGGCCTTGCGCAGCGAGGTGCGCACCGCCTCCGAGATGTCGTCGCGGTCGAACATCGCGATGAAGGTGATCGGCCGCGCGCTTTCTTCCAGCATGAAGTCGAGCAGCTCGAGCTCCTCGTCCGCCATCACGCCGAGCTGCTTGGTCATCGCGATCTCGATCGCGCCCTTGCCGCGCTCGCGCAGCGCGTTGCAGTAGGCCTTCAGCTCCTCGCGGCTGGCGTTGCGGCACGCGAGCGGCCGGCCGCCGAAGCCCATGTGCTGGTTGAGGAGCGTGCTGGAGAAGCCGAAGGCGCCGGCGTCCATGGCCTCACCTAACAAGGACTTAATCTTGTGCAATCTCACCGATGGATCTGCGGCGCGCTCCATGGAAGCCTCGCCCATCACGTAGTGCCGCAGCGGCGTAAGCGGAGCGAGGAACGCAAGATTGAGCGCCGGCTTGCGCCGCTCGGCGGCATCGAGGTACTGCGGGAACGTTTCCCAGTCCCAGGTGATGCCGGCATTCAGCACTTCGAACGGGATCGCCTCGACGTTCACCAGGTCGCGCATGGCGATTTCGCGCGCGGCGGGCTTGCACGGCGCGATGCCGACGCCGCAATTTCCCATCACCACGCTGGTCACGCCATGCCAGCTCGACGGCGTGGTGGCGCCGTCCCAGCAGATCTGCGCGTCGTAATGCGTGTGGGGATCGATGAAGCCGGGCGCGACGACCAGGCCGTGCGCGTCGATGACGCGTTTTGCACTTCCGGGCGGAACGATCTTTCCCTGCGAAATGCCGATGTCTTGCCGGCGCCCCGGCGCGCCGGTGCCGTCGATCACGGTCGCATTTGCGATTACGATGTCGTTCGCCATCGCGAGATCATAATGACAAGCTTCGGTTCCGGGCAGCGGCTTTCGCCGGGCAGCTTCGTCGCCTTGGGCCTCCTGACCTTCTGGATCTACACCGCGGTGCGCCTGGCCCGGGCCGTGAGCGTGCATTTCGCGCGCCGCTGGGAAGAAGTCGAGGGCAGCGCCGACCTCGGCAGGACCGATGCCCGGCTCGCGGCGCTGCGGGTGACGGGCTTCACGACCGGCCGGGCCGCGCCTTGGGGCGCCGCGTTGCTCTTCGCCCTGAGCGCAATCCTGCTCGCCGCCTGGTTCTACAAGAGGTCCGTGGTCCTCGTGGGCGCGGCGTCCGCGCTGTTCTACGCGGGCACGGTGCTGCTGGTGCTCTGGGCCTTCGCCACCATTCGCCGCCACGAGACGCTCGAGTTCCTGGTGCGCGAGCGCGGCGCGCGCGGGATCCTCGAGCAACCCGAGGTCGGCGACGCCGTGGAGCGACGCTGGGAGCGCCACACCAGCCACGTCGTCGCTTTTCTGTCCCTGGCATTAGTGGCGGCGGTGTTACCCGCCGTCGGCGTGCAGGCCATGATCGGGCTGCCCGTCGCCGCGCTGTTGCACGTGTGGGGCACGCTGCTTCTCGTCGGCCTCTACAACGGCCACCTGGCGGAGGAAAGGCGCCATGTGTTCACCGCGCCGCTGCAGCCGGGCGAAGAGCGCGCCACGGCCGACGCGGACGCCCGGCCGCAGCGCGCGCGCGTCGCCATCATGCTCACCGACATGCAGGACTACAGCAAATCGATGGGGCTCGACGAGTCCGGCACGTATGCGCGGCTGGTGGACCACAACCGCATCATGCGCGAGGCGATTGCTGCAAATCGCGGCCGGGAGATCAAGACTATCGGCGATGCGTTCCTCGTCATCTTCCGCAGCGCGCGCCGCGCCGTCGATTGCGCGCTCGCCGCGCAGCGCGGCTTCGCCGACTACAACGCCGGCAAGCGCGAGGACGAGCGCATCCTGGTGCGCATCGGCATCCATTTCGGCGACGTGCTGCTGACGCCGAGCGATGTCTTCGGCGACGGCGTCAATGTCGCCGCGCGCATCGAGCCGCTCGCCGTGCCCGGCGGCATATGCGTTTCCGACGCGGTGCTCGAGCGCGTGCGCAAGAAACTGCCGCTCAATGCCCAGCCGCTCGAAGGCGTGGTGCTGAAGAACATCGCGCGACCGCCGAAGCTCTATCGCATCCGGCCTTAGGCGAATGTCGCTGCTGACCAACGTTGGAAATCGCGATTTCCACTATATCGAGCGCTGCTGGGCGCTGATACGATGCGCGGCCTGATGCAAGGTTCGCTTTCGGTCAATTCCTCGTGGCAAAACGTGCTGGCTTCGCCGCCGCGCGCTTCGCACATCCTGCAGCTCTACGACAGCGACGACTTCCTCTCGGCCGCGGTGGCGCACTTCGCCGCCGCCGGCCTGCGGGCCGAAGAGGTCGTGCTGCTCACCGGCACCAAGGATCACCTCGCGCGCATCGAGCGCGACCTGCGCGCGACCGGCGTGGACATGCCGGCCGCCGAGCGCAACGGGCAGCTCATCCTTTCCGACGTGCATGAATCCATCGTGCGCGTGGTGTCCGACGGCCGGTTGGAGCCGGCGGAGTTCGACGCCATTGCATGCGGCGCGCTCGAGGAAGCGCTGAGCGATACGCGCTATACCGGCGTGCGCTGGTGGGGCGAGGTCACCAACACCCTGAACCAGGCCGGCAACCGCAAAGCCGGGCTGCAGGCGGAAAAGCTCGGCGACGCCGCGGCACGGAAATACGGCGCCACCGTGTTCTGCTCTTTCCTCTGCGACAAGTTTGACTCGCACGGTTACGACGACGAGCTGAAGGAGCTGTGCTGCGTGCACAGCCATTTGATTCCCGCCGAGGACTACGTGCGCCACCGCCTGGCGGTCAACCGCGCCATCGCCGAGGTCGTAGGCGACATCCGCGGCACGCTGCTGCAGTCGCTCACTTCGTGGAAGGGCCTGACCTGCGACCTGCCCTCGTCGCAGAAGCTGCTGTTCTGGTTGCGCGAGGCCATGCCCGAGCGCTTCGAGGCCGTCCTCGAACGCGCCAAGTCCTACGACTTCCATAGGGAAAGCTGAGCGGTCGGCGAAGCTGAGCGACGAACTGCAGCTTTCCTAAGCGGCTTTTCGGCTTTCCTTCGGGAGTGGGCTTTAGCTTCCACCTTCACCCAGCCCGGCTGGCGCAGGTCGAAGGCCTTGTAGGCCTCGATCGCGTCGGTGAGCGGCTCGGTCTGCGTCAGCACCTCCGCCGGATCGATCACGCCGCTCTCCACCAGGTCGACCAGCTCCGGGATGTACTTGCGATGCGGCGTGTTGCCCGCCTTGATGGTGAGGTTCTTGTCGAGCGCCTCGCCGATCGGGAACAGGCGCCCCTCGGGATAGAGGCCGACGATCGACAGGGTGCCGGCCTTCGCCAGGCTCTCCACCGCCCATTGCAGCACCTGGGACGGCGCGTCGCCCGCGCGCCACTGCTTGCCGCGCAGGTTAGCTTCGGGCTCGAGCTCCTTCAGCTCCTTGCGGAACTCGGCACGGTGCTTCTTCGCTTCCTTCGCCGCCGGTCCGGCGCTCGGCGCCATCGCATCCAGGCCGACCGCGTCGATCGCGCGGTCCGGGCCGATGCCGCCGGTCATGCGCTGCAGCACCTCGACCGGATCCTCGCGGTTGAAATCGATCACCTCCGCGCCCTGGTCGCGCGCCATGTCCAGCCGCGAGGCGACACAGTCCACCGCGAACACGCGTCCCGCGCCCTTCAGTAGCGCGCTGGCGATGGCGAACTGCCCCACGGGGCCGCAGCCGAACACCGCCACCGTGTCGCCGGGCTTGATCTCCGCGAGATCCGCGCCGAAGTAGGCGGTGGGGAAAATATCCGAGAGCAGGATCGCCTGGTCGTTGCTCACGCCATCGGGCAGCCTCACCAGGTTCGCCGCCGCGTAGGCGATGCGCGCGTACTCGGCCTGCAGGCCGTCGAAGCCGCCGCCCTGCTCGCCGCCGCCGTAGTACGGCGTGCCGGCGTGCGGCCCCTTCGGGTGCGCGACGTCGCATTGCGACTGGTAGCCGGCGCGGCAGTACGAGCAATAGCCGCAGCAGATGGTCGAGGGCACCACCACGCGGTCGCCGACCTTGAAGTTGCGCACGTCCCTGCCGACCTCCTCGATCACGCCGACCGCCTCGTGGCCGAGGGTGGCGCCGGGCTCCAGGCCCGACAGCGTGCCGCGAACGAAGTGCAGGTCGGTGCCGCAGATGGCGCTCGCCGTGATGCGGATCAACGCATCGGTCGGCTCCTTGATCTTCGGATCGCGCACGGTTTCGAGGCGGATATCGCCGATTCCATGGAAGACGACGGCTTTCATCGGGATGGCTCCTGGGCGGGCGTAAATACGTTTCCGCCGCAAGGCACGTGCCATCATTCGCCTGATGTCCATCGCCTGGTTTCCCGGCCACATGACCTCGGCGCGCAAGGAAGCCGCCAGGACCATGGGCAAGATCGACGTGGTGGTCGAGGTGCTCGATGCGCGGCTGCCGGGCGCGAGCGCCAATCCGCTGATCGAGCGGCTGCGCAGCGAGCGGCAGCGCCCCTGCCTGAAGATCCTGAACAAGGCCGACCTCGCGGACCCCGAGGCGAGCGCGGCCTGGGTGCGGCACTACGACGACGGCAAGCTGGTGCGCGCCGTCGCGCTGTCGTGCAAGCGGCCCGGCGACGTGGCGAAGGTGCCGCGCCTCGCCGCCGCCCTCGCGCCGCACCGCGACAGCGCGCTCAAGCCGGTGCGCATCATGGTGATGGGCGTGCCGAACGTCGGCAAGTCCACGCTCATCAACGCGCTGCTCAAGCGCAAGGCGGCGAAGACCGGCGACGAGCCCGCGGTCACGCGGCAGCAGAGCCGCTTCCAGCTCGACGGCAATACCGAGCTCATCGACACGCCCGGCCTGATGGCGCCGGTGATCAAGGACGAGCGCGACGCTCTGTTGCTCGCGGCGAGCCACCTCATCGGCCCCGAGTCCTACGATAACGAAGAGGTGGCCACCTTCCTCGCCGAGGTGCTGCTCGCGCGCTACCCCGGCCTGCTGAGGACGCGCTACGGCTTCGAGGTGGAGGGCTTGGACGGTCATCGCCTGATCCGGGAGATTGCGGCCCGACGCGGCTACCTCGGCAAAGGCGGCCAGCCGCAGCACGAGAAAGCCGCACGCGCGCTGCTGCAGGATTACCGCAGCGGCCTCATCGGCCGGGTCACGCTCGAGACGCCGCAGAGCCGCGGCGCGTAATTTGCTTCAGCTGCAGGCATGAAAGAGCTCGCCATCCTGAGCGTGCTGCGCGAAGGCGCGCTGCCCGAGGGCAAGGGCGCCTTCCTCGAGGTCGAAACCAACGAAGGCCCGCGCCAGCTGCGCTTCACGCTCGACGAGGCGCAGGCGCTGCTCAGCGCGCTGCAGAACGCGCTGAAGGATATCCAGGCCGCGCGCGTGCACGCGGGCAAGGCGCCGCTGCCGGGGAAGCCGCGCACGCCGGCGCGCTGGGAAACCGCGATCGATCCGGTGAACCAGGTCGCCGTGCTGCGCGCGCACTTCGCCGATGACACCACGCAGGATGCGCAGATCCCGCGCACCGAGATCGACCGCATCGCCCGCTTCCTCGAGCAGGCGCTGAAGCGCTTCGATTCCGGCGGCGAGATGCGGCAGTAATAGAGTATCCGGATGGGCACCATCATCCGGTTTTTCGCTCTCGTTGCCTTCTGCAGTACTGCCGTCGCGGCAGACGATGCGGTGGTCGTCACCACGCTGCGCAACCCGGTCGCCAAGTCCTACCGCAAGATGGTCGAGGCCTCGAAGCTGTTCGAGGAAAAGCGCCACCTCGCGCCGGAAGCGGCGCTGCGCTTCAAGCTCCTGCCGCGCGAGCAGGACGTCACGATGCAGGGCATCCGCCTCAAGGTGGAAGCCGAAAGCTTGGCCATCCCCTTGAAGGTATCGCCCGACCAGACCTTCGCCCTGGAGGTGGATCGCAGGGCGCTGAAGGAAGACGCGCGCGTGGTTCCGAACCGGAAGGCCGGCACCATGACCTGGCGCGCCGACGTGCGCACGCCCGGCCTGCCGCCGGATACGCGCCGGCTGGGCGACCTGCGCCTCGAATGCGAGGTCGGCATGAAGGCCGGCCTGATCTCGAAATACCCGCGCGGCTTTTGGGACTGGCTCGATGCGCTGCTGCCGGAGGGGCCGGCGTATTGCCACCGCGCGCAGCCGAATTACCTTTTCTTCGCCGAGCGCCCGCTATTCAGCGTCACGCTGGTCGACGGCGCGCGCCGCGAAGTGCTGTCGGTCGACCGGCTGTACTCGGGCGCGACCAAGGATCCGGACTGGAAGAAGCACCTGCGGCATTGCGACTGCGCCGCCCTGCTCGACCGCGCCTACTTCATGCCGCTCGGCGATGCGAGCTGGTCCGACGAGACGCGCGTCGAGCTCGAATACATGGACGGGCCGACATGAAGGCCGGCGTCGCGGCGTTCGCGTTGCTGGGTGCGTGCGCATTCCTACAACCACCGCCAAAACCGGCGGACACGCCGCTCGGCCCGGGCGAAATACGCTCCGCGCGCGCAGGCGAGAGCGCGCTCGCCGTCGGCAAGAGCACCAAGGCCGATGTGCGCGCGGCGCTGGGCGAAGCGACGGTGGTCGACTTCGCCAGCGGCTACGAAGTCTGGGTCTACCGCGAGCGGGCGCAGGAGAAAGAGCCGGCTTCTAAAGCCGAGCTCGTTCTCCTCTTCACGCCGTCCGGAATCCTGACCCGGACGCGCGTGCGCTGACCGCCAGCGAGTTACTTGCTCGGCGGGGTCGTCGGGCTGGAGGGCGCTTTCTTCGGCGCGGTGCTTCCGGAGCTGCTGCCCGAGCCCATCGAGCCGCTGGAGCCGCTCGAGCTGCTGCCCGCGGACGAGCCGCTCGAGCCGCTGGTGGCGCCGCTGCCGGCGCTGGTACCGTCGCGGTCACACGCGGAGAGGGTGGCGGCGAGCGCGAGGGCGAAGGCGAGGGAGAGAGTACGTTTCATGCGGGTGGCTCCTTTCGAAAGCCCCGCCTGATGCAACAAACGCGCCGGTTCCGGGCCCCTGATTTTTCAGGAAGAGCTTACGCGGCGCGGGCGCGCGGTGTCGCCGTATCCCATCACTAATTCGGGGTCAGGTGCGCAATTCGCTCAGCACGGCGCCGGCGGCGCGAGCGCGAGCTTCGGATCGATGGCGCGCAAGCCGTTCGGCCAGGTGAGCTTGGTGAAGTCGACCGGCTCGGTCTGTCAGCCCGGCGCCGCGCGCCCACTTGGAGAGGCTGCAGAAGTCGTCGTAGTACACCTTGTCGAGCGCGATCGGGCGCTTGTTCGTTTCCCACTGGTCGCGCGTCGCCTTCTCGCTCAGGCTGTAGGTCTTCGCCGCGAACGCCGCAACCGCCTTGAAGTCGCTCTCGGCCTTGGCGCGGCCCTTGAGGATGGCGCGCAGGAAGCGCGTCACCTTGTCGGCGCCGTCCGCGGAGTTGAGGAACTCCGGCCGCGCGCCGGCCACCAGGTAGCCCTGGATGTAGCCCTCGGCGTCGGAAAGCTGGTGCGCGTCGTTCGGGCAGATCTCGAGCGTGCGCGAGCCGATCGGCTGCCAGATGAAGAACGCGGCGATGTCGCCTTTGCACAGCGCCGCCGGCAGGAGCTGCGTGTCGAGGTTCTTCACCGGCACGCTCTTCGGGTCGACGCCGTTCTTCGACAGGTATTCCGAGATGAACCACGAGCCGGTCGAGCCGACGCGCGTCGCCACCGGCTTGCCGACCAGGTCCTTCGGCTCTTGATGTCCTTGCGCGCGATCACCACGTAGCCCTTGGCGTCGCGCTCGATCGCGACGAAGGTCTGGTACTGCCCCGGGTTGTTGAAGAAGTACTGCACGCTCGGCAGGTCGCCGGTCATCACGATGTCGCCCTGGCCGGTGCGGAAAGTCTGGAACGCGGTGGTGCCCGACGGGAACACGCGGTAGTCCACCTCGAGCCCCTGCTCCTTGAAGTAGCCGTACTCGAGCGCCATCCAGATCGCGTCGTTGTTCACCGAAGGCTGGCCGAAGAGGACGACTTTCTTCAGCGCCTGGCCTTGCGCGGCCGACGCGATGGCGAGCAGCAATGCAGCAGACGGCGGTTTTCATGAGGTCTCCTCTAGGTCAGGGAAATATACGACATGTAGCGCGACAGCATGCGGTCCACCGCGATGCGGAACAGGCGATCGGTGACGAATCCCAGCACGCAGATGGTCAGCAGGGCGACGAAGATGCGGTTGGTCTGCAGCAGCACCGAGGACTGCTGCAGCAGGAAGCCGATGCCGGAATCGGCCGCCAGGATCTCGGCCGGGATGATGCTCATGAAGGACGAGGCCATGGCGATGCGCATGCCGGTGACGATGTAAGGCGCCGCCGACGGGATCACCACCAGCAGGAAGATCTGCAGCGGGCTCGCGCCGAGGCACTCGGAGGCGCGCTGGCGGATGATCGGCGCGCGCATCACCCCCGCCGTGGTGTTGATCAGCACGATGAAGAACGTGCCCCAGAAGATGAGGAAGTACTTCGACAGCTCGCCGATGCCGAACCAGATCACCGCGATCGGGATCATCGCGGTGGGCGAGAGGTAGCGCAGCAGCTCGATGATCGGGTCGAGGAGCTCGTTCACCAGCCGGATCCTTCCCAGGATCACGCCGAGGGTGATTCCCGCGACACACCCGGTGGTGAAGCCGACCGCGACGCGCGCGAGGCTGATGGCGACATGCTTGAAGATCTCGCCGTTCTCGACCATCGGCACCATGGTCTTGAACACCACCAGCGGCGGCGGAATCAGGAACGGGTTGAACACCACCGTGGACAGGAACTGCCACACCACGAACGCGACCAGGATCGAGCCTGCGAAGAGTCCCGCCGCTCTCACACCAGCAATTCCTCTACTTTTCTGAAAATCTTCGCGGCGGCGGGATCCGCGATATCCCGCGGCCGCGGCAGCTTCACGTCGATGACCTCGGAGATGCGCGACCCCGGTCCGAGCGACATGATGCAGATGCGGTCGGCGAGCGTCACCGCCTCGGCGATGTCGTGCGTCACGAACACGATGGTGGTGCGCGTGCGCTGCCAGATGTCGAGCAGGAAGCCGTGCATGCGCCGGCGCGTGAGCGCGTCGAGCGCGCCGAACGGCTCGTCCATCAGCAGCACCTTCGGCTCGACCGCGAGCGCGCGCGCGATCTGCAGCCGCTGGCGCATGCCGCCGGAGAGCTGCGCCGGGAACTTGCGGCGGTGCTCCTCGAGGCCGACCATCACTAGGTACTTGTCGATGATCGCCGGCCATTCGGCCTTCGGCACGCTGCGCACGCGCAGCGCGAAGCGCACGTTCTCCTCGACCGAGAGCCACGGCAGCAGCGCCGCGCCGGCGTCCTGGAAGAACATCACCCGGTCGCGCCCGGCGCCGCGCACCGGCGCGCCTTCGAAGTCGACGCTGCCTGCGGTGGCGCGCTCGAAGCCGGCGAGGATGTTGAGCAGCGTGGATTTGCCGCAGCCCGAAGGGCCGAGCAGGCAGACGAACTCGCCTTGCGACACGTCGAGGTGGATGCCGTCGAGCGCGAGGTAGCGCTCCGCGCCCTCGCCGAACTCCTTCCTGACGTTTCGCACTGCGAGCAGAGCGTTTTTCTCCCCCGTCGTATCCTAACGCATGGCCAACATCGAAATCCGCTCGGTCGAAGGGCTCGCCGGCAGCGGCGTGCCGTACGCGTACGCAGTCAAAGCCGGACCGTGGCTCTTCCTCACCGGCCACGAAGCGTTCGATTTCGCCACCGGCCCCGCGCCCGAGGTGGAAGGCCCGGCGGGCTTCCCGTCCTTCGGCGCGCCGCGCCTGAAGCGCGAAGCCGAATACATCCTGAAGCGCATGCGCAAGACGCTCGCCGAGTTCGGCGCCGACTTCAAGAGCAGCGTGCGCGTCGACCAGTATTACCCGGTGTTCGAGGCGGTGCGCGCCTACCAACTGGCGAGGCACGGCGAGTTCGGCGACTACATCCCGCCCTCCACCTCGGTGCTGATGGAGCGCCTGTTCAAGGCGAACTCGCACATCTGCATGTCGATGATCGCGGTCGTGCCGGGCAAGGACTACGAGATCGGCAAGCTCTTACCCGAAGGAAGTGCCGGTGCCGATCGGCTCGTTCTTCGTGCCGGCGATCACCTGCAACGACTTCGTGTTCGTCGCCGGCCAGATGGCAACCGACGAAAACGCACTCGATCCGAGCGTCAAGCTGCCCAAGGAAGTGCGCAACTGGGGCGGCCCCAACGCGGTGCGCCGCCAGACCGAGTTCGTGATCAAGAAGCGCCTCGAGCCCGCGCTCAAGGCCGGCGGCTCCTCGTGGCAGAACGTCCTCAAGGCGCAGATCTACGTCCCCACCGCCGCCGACATTCCCGACGCGCTCGACGTCTGGCAGCAGCACGTCCCGCACGCCTGCGCGCTCACCGCGGTGCCGACGCACGGCTTCGGCTTCATCGACGGCGTGGTCGAAATCAACCTGCTCGCCCTGCGCGACGGCGCCAAGCGCAAGAAGGAAGTGCTGAAGGTCGACCTGCCCGCCATGTCCGACCTACGGCGCCTGCGTGCGCGCCGGCGAGCTGGTCTTCCCGTCCGGGCTCATGCCGGTGGGTTTTCCTTCATCGGATCCTTTCGATGGCCTTTCGCATGCCGCGCAGGTGCAAGCCCTTGCCATGCTCTCGAGCGCCGAAAAAATCTGCCGCGCCGCCGGCACCACGCCGGCGAACATCGTGCGCGCGCAGTGGTTCATGGCCGACGTCAAGCAATTCCCCGGCGTCGAGCTGGCCTGGATGAGCCGCCACGGCAAACAGCCGCATCCCTTCGTTTGCGTGCAGACCCCGTCCCCGCTGCCGGCCGAGGGCGCGGCGCTTACCGCCGACTTCTGGATCTATTCGCCTTAGCGGCGTCCGTTAGGGAAGGTATGATTTTGTCGCCCCCGCGAAGGCGGGGGCCCATTTTTCTTTTGCGTACATAGGTTCCCGCCTTCGCGGGAACGACAATCTGCGTCGGTGCGAAGATCGAATTCGTCGCTGTTTATACTAGGCCCAGACACTGGGGCGTCTTGATCGCTCTCAGCATCGAGCCCGAAAAGAATGCACCGCCGCTCATTTCTCCTGCTGACGCCCGCGCTACTACTGGCGGGGCCGGCGCTCGCCGCGAAGCGCAAGCCGCCGGTTGCCGTGCCCGGGGGCGTGGCGCGCGTGACCCTGGCCGCCGGCGATCCGGCCCCTAAAGCCACCTGGACGGCATTCGCCTGCTGGTGCGGCGCGAGAAGAATGAATGGGTGGCGCTCGCCGGCGTTCCGTTGAGCGCGAAAGTCGGCAGCACGCTGAAGGTCGAGGTGGATTTCGCCAACGGCAAGCGCCAGGTCCGCCCGGTCAAGGTGGTCGACAAGAAGTACCTCACGCAGCACCTCAGCGTCGCGCCCGGCCAGGCCGAGCTGCCGGAGGACATGGTGTTGCGCTATCAGCAGGAGCGCGAGCACCTGGCGCAGGTGCTGCGCACGTACACCGAGCCCGGCCCGCGAGAGTCTCGCGCTGCTGCAGCCCGTGCCCGGCCGCCGCTCCGGCTCGTTCGGGCTGCGCCGCGTGATCAACGGCATGCCGCGCAGCCCGCACAGCGGGCTCGACATCGCCGCGCCCGAGGGCACGCCGATCGTCGCCACCGCAGCCGGGACGCGTGGCCGACAGCGGCGACTATCTCTTCCTCGGCAACACCCTCGTCCTCGACCACGGCCAGGGCATGCTTTCCCTGTACAGCCATCTCAGCGCCATCGATGTGGCGGCTGGGCGCAACCGTCCCCGCGGGCGCGCCGATCGGCAAAGTCGGCGCCACCGGGCGCGCCACCGGCCCGCATCTTCACTTCTCGGTGTACCTCAACGCGGTCGTCGGTCGATCCGGCGATTTTTCTTCCACCGGAGCGCGGCCCCTTAGTCAACGCGGCGCGGCGGGAGCGCGGCTTGCTGCGGATTTCTCCTCAGCATTCGAAAGGAAATCCCATGGCCTCCGCCACCCCGCAGGATCCGCGCAAGCAGGAACTGAAGCAGCCGTTTCCGAAGCAGAAGCAGCAGCCGCCCGGCACCGAGCAGGAAATGCGGCCGAAGCCGGACCACGGCGAAAAGTCCTACCAGGGTCACGGCCGCCTGAAGGGCCGCAAGGCGCTCATCACCGGCGCCGACAGCGGCATCGGCCGCGCGGTCGCCATCGCCTTTGCGCGCGAGGGCGCGGACGTCGCGCTCTGCTACGTGCCCGGTGTGGAAGACACGGACGCTGACGAGACCGCGCGCTGGGTCGAGCAGGCCGGCGTCAAATGCCTGCGCGTGCCCGGCGACGTGCAGGACGCGGCGCACTGCCGCGACATGGTGGCGAAGGTGGTGCGCGGCTTCGGCGGCCTCGACATCCTGGTGAACAACGCGGCGTTCCAGATGACGCACTCGAGCATCCTCGAGATTCCCGCGGAGGAGATCGACCGCGTGTTCCGCACCAACGTCTATTCCATGTTCTACCTCTGCCAGGCCGCGATTCCGCAGATGCCGGCGGGCGCATCGATCATCAACACCACCTCGATCCAGGCCTACCAGCCCAAGCCGCACCTGCTGCACTACGCGGCGAGCAAGGCGGCAGTCGTCAATTTCACCAAGGGCCTGTCGCAGGAGCTCGCCGAACGCGGCATCCGCGTCAACGCAGTCGCGCCCGGCCCGGTATGGACGCCGCTTATCCCTGCCTCGAACATGGACACCGAGAGCTTCGGGCAGAACGCACCGCTAAAGCGCGCGGCACAGCCCGCCGAAATGGCGCCGATCTACGTGCTGCTCGCGAGCACCGAGTCGAGCTATGTGACCGGCATGGTCTATGGCGCCACCGGCGGACAACTCATGCCTTAGGAATTGTCATCCCGCGCAGGCGTCTCTTCCCCGCGCACCAAGCGAGGTAGCCTCACAGTAGGCATTCGCCTGACATCCTTGGGCGAAGGTCTTCCCTATACTGGGCGCCCTTGCAGAAACCAACGACGTCCTGGAGGAAGCTCCTCAGCGAGCCCGGCGAGAACGGGCACATCGTCCAGCTCTACCAGGACGACGATTTCTATGGCGAGGCGATCAGCCATTTCGCCGCCGAAGGGCTGGCGCGCGGCGAATCGATCATCCTCGTCGCCACCCAGCCGCACTGGAAGAACATCTCGGGCCGGCTGCGCGGCAAGGGATTGGATACCGAGCAGCTGTTCCGCGACGGGCAGCTCACGCTGCTCGACGCGGACGAAACCCTGCCGAAATTCATGGCCGGCAATTTGCCCGACGGCCGCATCTTCAAGCCGCTCGCCAAGCAGACCATCGCCAAGGCGCGCGCCAACGGCAAGTTCAGGCGCGTGCGCTGGTGGGGCGAGATGGTGAACTGCCTCTACGTCGACGGCAATGCGGCCGGCTCCAACCGCCTCGAGCAGTTCTTCGACGAGGTGGCGCACGAGGAAAACATCGCGATCTTCTGCTCGTTCCTGATGGACAAGTACGACCCGAAGATCTACGACGAGGCGTTCGGCAACGTGTGCAGCACGCACAGCCACGTGATCCCGGCCGACGACTATGCGCAGCACCGGATGACGGTGAACCGCGCGGTCGCCGACGTCGTCGGCGAGATCAAGGGGCCGCTGCTGCAGTCCCTGATCTCGTGGAAGGACGCGCCTTCGCTAATGCCGAGCTCGCAGGCCCTCCTGCTATGGGTCCGGGCGCACCTGCCGAATTATTTCGAGCCGGTGCTGGCGCGTGCGCGCGAGCTCGAGCGCGAGCCGGCTCAGCATAAAGCGTCATGAGCGCGCGTCCGCACTTCACCGATTGTGGCCTGCAGGGCATCAAGGCCGTGCCCTACGGCATCCACATGTGCCATTTCTACCAGCAGCGCGAAGACCTCGCCGCCGCGCTGGTGCCGTATTTCGTCGCCGGATTGCGCAATGAAGAGCGCTGCGTCTGGATCACCGCCGAGCCGCTCGACGCGCGCGCCGCCAAGGCGGAGCTGACCCGCACCGGGCTGAACGTGGAAGCACTGGAGCGCAAAGGCTCGTTGATCATCCGCGACGCGTCGGACTGGTTCGCCGGCATCGACCGGCTGGACGGCGCCAAGGCGAGAATCATGGACCTCTGGCTGGACGAGGAGCGCCGCGCCCTCGACGCCGGCTACAACGGCCTGCGCATCACCGGGAACACGGCTTTCGTGAACCCCGCGGACTGGTCCGCCTTCATGGAGTACGAGGAATACGCCGAGGAGGCGTTCGCGAGCCAGCGCATCGTCGCGCTCTGCAGCTACCTTCTCGACCGGCGCGCCGGCGCGAACGTGCTCGACGTGGTGCGCCGCCACAGTTGCACGCTGGACCGGCCCGACGAAAGCGGATGGCAGGTCCTCGGACACGACCGACATGGGCTCGCCCATCGCTCGGTAGTAGTGAGGATAGGCGTCGTGCACTCCGACGATCAAACGGGGATCAGCTTGCGCAAAGAAAAACAGGCTCATTCGCGGGGACGACAGCCGTTGTTGACATATTCATCCTTTTGGGTGAATATCGCGCCATGCAGCTCGACGACACCCTGATTGCCCTCGCCGACGACACGCGGCGGCGCATCCTGCGGCGCCTTGCCTCCGGCGAGGCGCGCGTCACCGAGGTGGCCGAGCCGTTCGACATCTCGCTCAACTCGGTGTCGAAGCACATCCGCCTGCTGGAGCGCGCGGGCCTGGTGCGCCGGCGCATCGCCGGCCGCGACCATTTCCTCGCGCTCGAGCCCAAGCCGTTCGACGAGCTCACGCAGTGGATGCAGGAAACGCGCGAGTTCTGGTCTTCCCGCCTCGATCACCTCGAAGCCGCGCTGCGCGCGGAAGACGCGATCGAGAAGGCAAAGAGAACACCCCCATCCCCGAAGAAAAGGAGAAGCAAGTGAATCACCCCGTCACCACCCTACCCGTCACCGTGATCGAGCCCGGCACCGTCAAGGTCGAGCGCCTGCTCCCCGGCCCCGTCGAGCGCGCCTGGGCCTACATCGTCGAGTCCGACAAGCGCGCGAAGTGGCTCGCCGGCGGCGAGTTCGACCTGCGGATCGGCGGCAAGGTGCGCCTGGAGTTCGACAACAGCCGCCTGCCGAACGAGAAGAACCTGCCCGCCAAGTACAAGGACCTCGGCAAGGGACAGTTCGAGGGCGTGATCACGCGCCTCGAGCCGCTGCGCCTGCTGGCCCACACCTGGAAATGGGACAGCGGCGACACCGAGGTGACCTACGAGCTCGCGCCGCGCGGCAAGCAGGTGCTGCTCACCATCGTGCACCGCCGCCTGACGAAGGAGCTGGTCGCGAAGGTCCTGGGCGGCTGGGACGTGCACTCCGGCATCCTCGAGGACATCCTGAACGGCGTCGAGCCGCGGCCGTTCTGGGCCACGCACGAGAAGGTGGCACCGGAGTACGCGCCGCTCGCCCGGTAGGCGAGCCGTCATCCCCGCGAGGGCGGCGATCCAATTTTCTTAACGGGGTAGTTAAGCGCGGCTACCGTGGCCGTAAAGGCGGCAGCTCCGCCTTGCACATCGTAGGCAGAGTGCCGATCGCCCAGCGTCCAGCTTGCTTCTCCGACCGCGCCAACGCTTGTCTTTGGGAGGCTGACTCGATGCAGTTCTTCGATCACCGAAAGCGGCTTGGACTCCATGAGCGCTCCTCTCGGCTGATCTGGCTGCAGCGTCAATCGACGAAGCAGGCGGCTGGTGTGGCCAGAGCCATCCATTCTATATTGGCGCCTTTACCTAAAAACCTTCGCCAAAGCATCACTTTCGACAACGGCACCGAGTTCGCCCAGCACCACGTTCTTCGCAAGTCTTTAGGCATCAAGACCTATTTCTGCGATCCCTACAAACCTTGGCAGAAGGGCGGTGTTGAAAACGCCATTGGCAGTTTACGTCGCCGCCTGCCGCGCAAGACCGACCTGGCTAGAGTCTCTTCCAAGCAATTGCAGCAGCTCGCTGCCCTCTACAATCACACTCCGATCCCCGCCTTCGCGGGGACGACCGCGCAGGGCAGATCGTCCCGCCCTGCGCTGTACTCGCTACTTCAGCACTTCTTGGCGTGGCCTTTCGCCCAGCCCTTGCCCTTGTTGTGCTTCCCACCGCAATCGCCGCCTGCTCCGGCGTTTGCGGATGTTGATGTCGCTACGACCGTCACCGTCGCCGGCACCGGCTTGACGGCCGCCTGCTGCGGCTTCTTGTCGGAGGTCACGCTGCAACCGACGGCTGCGCCCGCGGCTCCGCCCGCGCCGCCACCCACCACCGCGCCCGTTTTGCCACCGGCGTTCTGCCCGATCGCGGCGCCTGCACCACCGCCGACAGCGCCACCGACCACGGCGCCGGTACCGCACTTCGACATCGCGCCGCCGAGCGCGCCGCCGACCGCGCCGCCGACGACTGCACCGTTCTTGCCGCCAACTTCCTGGCCGACGGCGGTACCAGCGGCGCCGCCGATCGCGCCGCCGATAGCGCTCTTCACCACCGGATCGGCTGCAAGGCACGCGCTCGAGAACCCGAGCGCGGCAATAACTACACGTCATCTTCATATTGTTCATGAGGTGTCCTCCCTAAGTGTCTCTGCAGAATACCGGGAGGGCTTCTTAGCCGCGTCCAAAAAAATCACACCTGAACCGGCGGGCTCACAGAGCGCCATCGCGCCATGCGTGGTGCGGCGCAATGCGATCAACAACCAAGAGGGAATCGAACGATTCCGGCGACTTCTATCTCGATGGATCGTGCGATTTGTCACGCGTCCGGAGTAGAGTGGCCAGACCCTAGGAGGCCCCCATGGAACGTAGCCAACTGGAGCGTAGAAATTTCCTGCAGTTATTCGGCGCGCTCGGCGCAGCGGCCGCTTTTCCGACCGCGATGGCCAAGGCCTACGATCCTGCGGCGAATTTCGAGCTCAAGGTGACCGACATGCCGTTCCGGCGCAACGCCGCCGGCCGGCAACTCTTTGCACGCGTCTACCAACCTCAGGGCGCCGGACCCTTCCCGTTGGTCCTCGACCTGCACGGCGGCGCGTGGACGCGCAAGGACCGCTTCGCGGAAGAGCCGATGGACCGCGCGATCGCGGCGAGCGGCGTAGTGGTCGTCGCGATCGACCTGACGCTCTCCGGCGAGGCGCCGTACCCGGCGAACATCCAGGATGCCAACTACGCATGCGGTGGCTCAAATCCAGGGCGGCCGATTGGAACGCCGACCCCTCGAGCGTGGGCATCTACGGCAGCTCCACCGGCGGCCATATCGCCATCCTCCTCGCCATGCGCCCGAAGGACGCCCGCTACAGCGCCATCCCGCTCGAGGGCCCGCCCAAGGCGCGGGCACCGTCGACGCCAGCGTCGCCTACGTCGCCACGCGCTCGCCGATCACCGACCCGTACACGCGCTTCCAGCAAGCCGAGAAAATGAAGCGCGACACCCTCGTCAAGGCGAGCAAGCGCTACTTCCAGCCCGTGGGATTCGATCTAGGAGGCCAACCCCCAGCAGATCCTCGAGCGCAAGGAGCCCGTCACGCTGCGGCCGCTCCTCATCATGCAGGGCGACCTCGACGACAACGTCCTCCCCGCCGTGCAACAGAAGTTCGCCGACACCTACCGCGCCGCCGGCGGCGATTGCCGCTACGAGCTATTCGACAACAGCGAGCACGAGTGGACCGGCAAGCCCGGCCCGCAGACGACCCGCGCCCAGGAGATGGTGAAGGCCTTCATCGCGCGCAACGTTTCGGCGTGAAGCTGGTGAATTCGGCACACCGAATGTGCGTCGGGCTTCGCTGCGCAATTTGTCCGAGGGCGTAGGCTGGGAACGCATTCTCGGAGGTAGTTATGAAATACACCGAATATCTGGGTTTCGCGATTCTCCTGGTCCCGACGGCGACGGTGCTTACGGCCGCAATGATTTGCCTGACGGCAGGAACGCCTGCGCCTGCATCTGACGGCTTGTACACCGCGGTTCTTTCCGCGTACTGGGGCGTTACCGCCTCGGAGGATCAACCATAGGGTGATCTCGCGCCGAGGGTTCCTCGCAACCATCACCGTCCAGCTCCTCGCGGCGCGCGTCGGTGAGGCACAACAGAAGAAGAAGGTTTACCAGATTGGGTACCTCGGCGGCAGCAGTCGGGCCGCTCCGCTACTGGACGCTTTTCGAAAGGGCTTGCGCGATCTGGGATACATCGAGGAGCGAAATCTCCTCCTCACCATCCGTTGGGGCGAAGCGAGCCCGGAGCGGCTTCGCGACTTCGCTGCCGAGCTGGTCGGGCTCGGCGTAGACGTGATCGTGGCGGGACCGGATTCGAGCATTGCCGCTGCACAGCAGGCCACGAAGACCATTCCCATCGTGATGGTCCTGCCGACAGATCCGGTGCGCGCGGGATTCATCACCAGCCTCGCCCGCCCGGGCGCCAACGTCACCGGGCTCACTCTCGAGATCGGCACGGAACTCCACGGCAAGAGACTGGAATTCCTAAAGCAGGCCTTTCCGATGGCCTCCCTCATCGCCGTGCTGGGAAATCCGGCGTTTGCCGGGCGACCCTCGTACTCTGCGGCCATCGCTGCCGCGGCCCACTCGCTTGGCGTCACCATCCGATTCATCGACATTCGCGAGCCGCGCGAGCTCGACGCCGCCTTTCAATCGTTGATGCGGCAGCGCCCCGAGGCGCTCTTCGTGGTGTCCGATCCGCTGGTTTATTCGCGGCGAGATCAACTGCTCGAAGTCGTCTCGAAGCTTCGCCTCCCCGCCATGTACTCGGCGCTGGACTGGGCGGTCGCCGGCGGCCTCATGGCGTATGGACCGAGCCGCGCGGATCTGATGCGACGCGCTGCCACGTATGTGGACCGTATCCTCAAGGGGGCCAAGCCGGGCGACCTGCCGGTGGAGCAACCCACGAAATTCGAGCTGGCCGTCAATGTCAGGACCGCCAAGGCCAGCGCATTGGCGATCCCGCAATCCGTTCTGCTGCGGGCGGATCAGATGATCGAATAGCGACCGGATAATTACGACCCTGACCCCGAATCATTGGCGGTGACGCTCGATGCGCGCCTGCAGCGCGCGCAGGGCGACGTCGATCGCCACGCCGACGATGCCGATCGCGATCATGCCGCTCATCACGATCGCGGTGCTGATATTGCTCTGGCCCTTCACCATCAGGTAGCCGATGCCGCTCGAGGCGACGATCAGCTCGGCGCCGATCAGCGACTGCCATCCCAGTCCCGCACTGATCCTGAGCCCCGCCACGATGGAGGGGACCGACGCGGGGAGTAAGACTTCGGTCACCATCCGCACGTGCCCCACGCCCAGCATGCGCGCGGCCTCGATGAAGCGCGGCTCGACGAACTTGGCGCCGCGGTAGGCGTTGATCACGCATGGCGGGAAGGCGCCGGTGAAGATGATCAGCACCGGCCCGCCGATGCCGGTACCGAACCACAATGCGGCGAATGGCACCCAGGCGATCGGGGCGACGAAGCGCAGCGCGTCGAACAGCGGCGTGACGATCGCATCGAGCCTGCGGAACCAGCCCATCAGCAGCCCGAGCGGCACGCCGACGGCGACCGCGAGGCCAAAGCCCATGGCGAAACGCCCGAGGCTGGACAGGAGATGTACCTGCAGCGTGTACCCGACAAATGGCTTTTCGATCAATTCAACAAATTGACGAGCAACGGCCAGGGGCGTCGGCAGGAAACGCGGCTGCACCAGGCCGGAAAGCGCGATCAGCGTCCACAGGCCGAAGAATGCGACGAGCCCGATCAACGAAAGCAGGCGCAGGCTCATCGTCGCCACGGCATGGCGCGCAGCTCGATCCAGCCGAGCGCCCACGTCATGACGCCGCCGGCGAAGGCGACGCCCACCATGCCTACCAGGATCATCGCGGGAAAGATGTCGAGCGCGCCCTGCGACAGCACGCGCCCCAAGCCCGCGGCCGCGCCTATCAGCTCGCCCGCGACCAGCGTGGTCCAGCACGCCTGCATGGAGAGGCGAAGGCCGGTGAAGATCATCGGCGCCGCGCCGGGCACCAGCACCTCGCGCACCAGCGTCCAGCGCCCGATGCCGAGCATGCGCGCCGCCTCGAGCATGTGCGGCTCGATTGCGCGCACGCCGGCGTAGCTGTTGATCACCGAGGGCACGAAGGCGGCGAACCAGATCACCAGCACCTTGGCCGCGTCGCCCAGGCCCAGCCAGACGATCGCCAGCGGGATCCACGCCAATGGCGGTATTGGCCTGATCAGCAGAAAAGCGGGATTGGCGAGCGCCTCTATGCGCCGGCTCCAGCCCATCGCCAGCCCGAGCGGCACCCCGGTCGCCACCGCGACCGCGAAGCCCATCAGCACCAGCTTCACGCTGTGCAGGATGTGGCCGTGCAGCCGCGCGTCGGCGTAGCCGGTGAGCGCGATCTGGCGCAGCGCATCCCACACCTCGCGCGGCGCCGGGAAGCGCGTCGGCGCGATGATCTGGGTCGCGGTGGTGAGGACGTACCACGCGATCAGCACCGCCGCGACGGTGCCAACCGCAATCCAGCGATCAGTTCGCCTTATTGGCGAACTCCTTCAGCTTCGGGTCCTTGTCGACCATGCGCAGGTACTCGTCGGTGACGAAGCTCTTGGTGGCCGGCGCCTCGGGGAAGGTGCCGTTCGCCTTCATGAACTCGCCGATGCCGGTCAGCCACTTGTCGACGTCGGACGTGCCACTGGCGCGGTTCATGATCTTGAGTTGCCCGGCAAGGTCGAACACCGGCCGGGTGTCGAACTCCTTGTTCATCGCCGCCTCGGAGATGGTCACGCCGCCCTGCTCGTAGAACTTCTTCATCATCGCCACCGCCTCCTTGCGGTTGGCGAGCGACCATTTCTGCGCGCGCAGGTAGACGGCGAGATATCTGGCGACGTTCTGCGGCTGCTCCTTGGCGTACTCCTGGCGCACGATGATCGCGCCCGGCACGATCGCGCCGGCGTCGCGCCCGGAGCAGATCAGCTTGGCGCCGGCTTTCTCCTCGAGCGTGTAGATGTTGGGCGCCCAGAGCCCGCCGAGGTCGGCGTTGCCCGAAGACATCGCCGAGATGATCTCCGCCTGCCCCATGCTCTTGATGCTGACGTCGGACTTCTTCAGCCCCCATTTCTGCAGGCAGGCCTGCACCGCGTAGTCGCCGGTGGAGTTGGCCGTCAGCACGATCGTCTGTCCCTTGATCGAGCCCGGGTTCTTCACGAACGCATCGGCCTTGGCGCCGCTCGCCAGCAGCGCATTGCCCACCGACTCGTCGTTGGTGATGCCGATGGTGAGCAGGTTGTAGCGCGCCGCGCCCAGCACCGCCGGCACGGAGCCGGTGCCGCCCACGTCCCACGACTTCGCCGCCGACGCCGCGATCTGCGGCACGCCGGCCGGGAAGGTGCTGAACGTGGGCTTGAGTCCAAGCTCCGCCCACCAGCCCTTCTCGCTTGCGATGTAATAAGGCAGCGACCAATAAAGCGCGGGCTGGTAGCTGACCTTGATTTCCGTCTGCGCAACCGCGCTGCCGCTTAACAGCGCCAATAGGACTGTGAAATACCTGATCATGCGTGCTCCCTCCTCTCAAGGTTGACCTGCTGTTCGCGCAACAACCGCCAGATGCGCGACTTCAATTCGGTGAACGGCGCCTGCTCCATGACCTCTTCCACGCGCGCGAGCTTGTCCCAGCCGCCGGCCGCGCGCACCGGCGCCACGTCGACGATCTCCGCGATTTTTCCGGGCCGGCGCGTCATCACCACCACGCGGTCGGCGAGGTAGACCGCCTCCTCCACCGCGTGCGTGATGAAGAGCACCGTGCGCGGGATCTTGCGCGCGAGCTTGATCAGCTCCTCCTGCATCAGTGTGCGCGTCTGCGCGTCGAGCGCGCCGAAGGGCTCGTCCATCAGCAGCACCTCGGGGTTCAGCACGTAGCAGCGCGCGATCGCCACGCGCTGCTGCATCCCGCCCGAGAGCTCGTGCGGATAAGCCGACTCGTAGCCCTGCAGCCCCATCAGCTCGAGCTGCGCCGCGATGCGCGCGCGCCGCTCGACCTGCGGCACGCCCTGGCTGCGCAGGCCGAAATCGATGTTGTCGTAGACGGTCTTCCAGGGAAAGAGCGCGAACTGCTGGAACACCACCGCGCGCTGCGGCCCCGGCTCCTCAACCTTTTTCCCACCTACGGTTACGGTGCCAGCGGTCGGGAAATCCAGCCCGGCGGCCATGCGCAGGCAGGTCGTCTTGCCGCAGCCCGAAGGCCCGACCAGCGCCACGAACTCTCGCTCGCGCACCTCGAGCGAGACGTCATCGACCGCGAGCTGCTCGCGCCCGTCGCGCCGGAACGTGCGCGACACGCCATCGAAGACGATATTGCTCATGAATAAATGGGGTCAGACCCCATTTCCTCCCCCAGAGGATGACATCACGGATTGTGACATCAACGATCGGAAACCAGGGTCAGAGCCCGAATTCCGCCTTTTCGGCAATCAGGCGCTTGATGGCGTCGAACACCACCCCGAATTGCTCGTCGTATTTCTTGTCCATTGCTTCGATCTTGCGGGCGAGCTGACGATTGGAATCCATCAGCCGGCCGACGAAGCTCAGCGCCTTTGTCGAAACCCGGTAGAGGCCGGCCAAGTCGGCGTCGAAAGCACCCGTTCGCCGCGTACGGCGTGCACCAGCCGTGCAATGGCTTCCGTCTTTGGCGCCGGCATGGGTTCTCCTCTATAACCATGAACGGATTACTGCCATGGCCGTTTACTCATGCGGTCACAAATTGTGACCGCATCCCCAATCCTAGGACTTGACCGGCGTGCCCCGATCGAACTTCTCGCCGGGAAAATACTTGTCCAGGCGGTCATCCGCGGTGCGCGCGTGCGCCTCCATGCCCTCGAGGCGCGAGATGCGCGCCGTGACTTGCGCGAGCTCGCGGTTCGCCTCGCGCGTCATGCGCTGCCAGGTGAGCGTCTTCATGAACTTGTGCACCGAAAGGCCGCCCGAATACCGCGCCGCGCCCTTGGTGGGCAGGATGTGATTCGGTCCGGACGCCTTGTCGCCGAACGCGACCGTCGTTTCCTCGCCCAGGAACAAGGATCCATAGTTCGTCAGCCGCGCGAGCCACCAGTCCAGGTCGCGCGCATGCACCTCGAGGTGCTCCGGCGCGTAGCGGTCCGACACCTGCGCCGCCTCCTCCTTGTCTTTACAAAAAGTTATTTCCCCGTAATCGCGCCACGCTGCCCCTGCCGCATCCTTCGCCGTTTGTGGCAGCTTCTCGATCAGCGCCGGCACGCGCTGCATGACGTCTTTTCCCAATTTTTCCGAAAGCGTGATGAGCCACGCCGGCGACTCATGCCCGTGCTCGGCCTGGCCGACCAGATCGCTCGCGACAATGGCCGGATCCGCCGAATCGTCCGCGATGATGCCGATCTCCGTCGGCCCGGCGAGCACATCGATCCCGACCTTGCCGAATAGAGCCCGCTTCGCCTCCGCCACGTACTTGTTCCCGGGCCCGACAATGATGTCCGCCGGCTTGCCGCTGAAGAGGCCATAGGCCAAGGCGGCGATCGCCTGCACTCCGCCGAGCGTCAGCACCACGTCGGCGCCGGCCACCTTCATCGCATAGAGCACCTGGGGATGAATCCCTTCGCCCTTATACGGCGTCGACGCCGCCACCACCGTCGGCACCCCCGCCGCCTTGGCCGTCGCGATGCTCATATAGGCAGACGCGATGTGCGCATAGCGCCCGGTGGGCACGTAGCACCCGGCCACGTTGACCGGCACCAGCCGCTGCCCCGCCTTCAGCCCCGGCTCCACCTCGGTCTCGAACTCGCGCAATGACGTCCTCTGCGCCAGCGCAAAGCGCGCCACGCGCTCGGTGGCAAACTCGATGTCCTGCCGGATCCTCTGCGGAATGTCCTTCGTGCGCCGCCCGATCTCTTCCGGCTTGACGACGATTTCGCCCTTCCAGCCGTCGAGCTTCTCGGCGTACTCCCTCACCGCCGCCTCGCCGCGCTGCTCAATCTCGGCGAGCATCCCGTGCACGACCTCGCGTGCGTTGCCGCTCTCGGTCTCGGGCGTCTTGCCGGCCTTTTTCAGGTGCACGGGCATGCTGGACGCGAGCCTATCACTCAACCTGCAAAGATCCGTTCCGGCAGCAGCGGCCTCACTGCATAGGCGCGCGCCCGCCCTGCCGCTAAGCGCTCCAGCGCACGGTGCCGGGCGCCATGGCATGACATGGTGTCTGGCCATGATTGCCCGAGCCATACCCAAGACCGGTCCAAGGCGCTGCAGGCTGCTTTACGTCGAGGACCACGCCGACAGCGTCATGCTGGTGAACGGGCTGCTTGAAGGCCGCAAGGACTTGCTGCTGCTGCACGCGGCGGACGCGAAGCTCGGAATCGAGCTGGCGCGCACGCAGCGGCCGGATGCAATCCTGATCAACGTCGATCTCGCGGGCATGAGCGCCCTCGAGTTCATGGCGGTCCTGCGCGCCGACCCGGTCACGGAAGCGATCCCCATCCTGGCGCTCGGCGCTAACGCCTCGCCCAAGGCCATCGTCAAGGCGCTCGAGGCCGGCTTCTTCCAAGACCTCACCAAGCCCCTGCATGCCGAACCGTTTCTGGAAGCCCTCGCCTTCGCGCTGGAATTCGCGGCCGTCGAGCGTTCCGAATACAACCCATTGAAGGAGTCCCGATGAAAATCCGTCCATTGCACGACCGCGTAATCGTCAAGCGTCTCGAAGAGGAAAAGAAGACCGCCTCCGGCATCGTCATCCCCGACACCGCGGCGGAGAAGCCCGACCAGGGCGAGGTCACCGCGATCGGCAAGGGAAAGCGGAACGACGAGGGCGTGCTGGTGCCCCTCGAGGTCAAGGTCGGCGACCGGGTGCTGTTCGGCAAGTACTCCGGGCAGACCGTCCGGGTGAAGGGCGATGAGCTCCTCGTGATGCGCGAGGAAGACATCATGGGCGTAGTGGAAGGTCAACAATGAGCGCCAAGGACGTACGCTTCCACGAAGACGCAAGATCGAGGATGGTCCGCGGGCTGAACATCCTCGCCGACGCGGTGAAGATCACGCTCGGCCCGAGAGGCCGCAACGTGGTGCTCGATCGCTCCTGGGGATCGCCGACCGTGACCAAGGACGGCGTGTCGGTCGCGAAGGAGATCGAGCTCAAGGACAAGTTCGAGAACATGGGCGCGCAGATGGTGAAGGAAGTCGCCTCCAAGACTTCCGATGTCGCCGGCGACGGCACCACCACCGCCACGGTGCTCGCCCAGGCGATCGTGCGCGAAGGCATGAAATACGTCGCCTCCGGCATGAACCCGATGGACCTCAAGCGCGGCATCGACCAGGCCGTCGTCACCGTGGTCGCGGAGCTGAAGAACATCTCGCGCCCCTGCGCCTCTTCCAAGGAAGTCGCGCAGATCGGCTCGATCTCCGCCAACCTCGACACCGAGGTCGGCAAGATCATCGCCGACGCGATGGACAAGGTCGGCAAGGAAGGCGTGATCACCGTCGAGGACGGCAAGTCGCTGCACAACGAGCTCGAGCTGGTCGAGGGCATGCAGTTCGACCGCGGCTACCTCTCGCCGTACTTCATCAACAACGCCGAGAAGCAGCTCGCGGTGCTCGAGGATGCCTACGTCCTGCTGTGCGACAAGAAAATCGGCGCGATCCGCGACATGCTGCCGCTGCTGGAGCAGGTCGCCAAGGCGGCCAAGCCGCTCTTGATCATCGCCGAGGAAGTCGAGGGCGAGGCGCTCGCCACGCTGGTGGTGAACAACCTGCGCGGCATCCTCAAGACCCTTGCGGTCAAGGCGCCGGGATTCGGCGACCGCAGAAAGGCGATGCTCGACGATATCGCGGTGCTCACCGGCGCGACGGTGATCTCCGAAGAGCTCGGCCTGCAGCTCGAGAAGACCACGCTCAAGGACCTCGGCCGCGTCAAGAAGGTCGAGAGCACCAAGGAGAACACCACCCTCATCGACGGCGCCGGCGACAAGCCGCAGATCGAGGGCCGCATCAAGCAGATCCGCCTGCAGATCGAAGAGGCGACCAGCGATTACGACAAGGAAAAGCTGCAGGAGCGCCTGGCGAAGCTCGCCGGCGGCGTAGCCCTGATCAAGGTCGGCGCCGCGACCGAGCTCGAGATGAAGGAGAAGAAGGCCCGGGTCGAGGACGCGCTGCACGCGACCCGCGCGGCCGTCGAGGAAGGCGTGGTGCCGGGCGGCGGCGTCGCCTACCTGCGCGCGCGCTCCAGGCTCAAGGATCTCAAGGGCGCCAACCAAGACCAGGACGCCGGCATCCAGATCGTGCTGCGCGCGCTGGAAGAGCCGCTGCGGCAGATCGTCGCCAACAGCGGCGCCGAGCCTTCGGTGGTCCTGAACAAGGTGGTCGAGGGCAAGGACAGCTTCGGCTACAACGCGCAGACCGCCGAGTTCGGCGATCTCGTCCAGCAAGGCGTCATCGACCCCACCAAGGTCGTGCGCTTCGCGCTGCAGAACGCCGCTTCGGTCGCGGGCCTGGTCCTCACCACCGCCGCGATGGTCGCGGATCGCGTCGAGGAAGGCGAGAGCGCCAGCCCGGGCGGCATGCCGGGGATGGGCGGCATGGGCGGCATGGGGATGGGAATGTAATGGCCAAGGACAGCGACGCAGCAACGCCGCAGCGAGGCCGTGAACTAGGGAGGATGCAAGGCCGTGCGCTGCGGCGCCTCGCCGGCGGCGATCCGCGAGACCTGCTTCAGCTCCGCCGGCTTCGTGAGGTGCTCGTCGAATCCCGCCTCGCGCGTGCGCGTGATGTCGCCGGGCTGGCCCATGCCGGTCAGCGCGACGAGCCGCGCGTGGCGTCCCCACGGGGTCAGGCGCAGCCGCCGCGCCACCTCGGCGCCATCCATGCGCGGCATGTTGAGGTCGATGAACGCGACGTCGGGGCGCAGCACTTCGGCAATGCGCAGCGCTGCCTCGCCGTCCAGCGCGCTCTCCACGCGGTGGCCCTCGAACCGCAGATAAGCGGCTAGCGACTGCGCGGCGTCGACGTTGTCGTCGACGACGAGGACGCGCTTCCGCCCCGCGGCCGGCGCAGGCGCCGACGGCGCGCTGCCTTCCATCTCCATCGGCGGCGGCGCGGGGACGAGCGGCAACCGCACGATGAACTCCGCGCCCTTGCCCCGCCCGGCGCTGCGCGCCTCGATGTCGCCGCCGTGGCGCCGCACGATGGCGCGCGCGAGCGTGAGGCCCAGTCCCAGCCCGCCGGCCGCCGCGCCGCCGGGCTCGAGCTGCACGAACATGTCGAACACCTCGGGCAGCCGGTCCGGCGCGATGCCGATGCCGTTGTCGGCGACGCGCACGAGCAGCGTGCCATTCTTCGCCTGCGCGGAGAGCTCGATGCGGCCCCCCGGCGGGGTGAACTTCGCGGCGTTATTGAGCAGGTTCGACACGACCTGCGCGAGGCGCACCAGATCGCCTTCGACGTAGAGCGGCTCGCGCGAGTAGCGCGCGTCGAGCTGGTGGCCCTGCGCGTCGATGTTCGGCTTCGCGGTGTCGATCGCCGTACGCAGCACGGCGTCGATCTGCAGCCGCTGGGTGCGCAGCTCCATCTTCCCGCGGTCGATGCGCGACACGTCGAGCAGATCGTCGATCAGGCGCGAGAGCTGCACCAGCTGCCGCTCCATCATGTCGTAGGTCTCCACGGCCGCCGCATCGGCCTGCGCGCGCAGGCGCAGCAACGCGAGCCCGGTGCGCAACGGCGCGAGCGGGTTGCGCAGCTCATGGGAGAGGACAGCCAGGAAGCGCCCCTTGTTCTGGTCGGCACGCTGCAGCGCCTGGGCGCGCTCCCGCACCTGCGCCTCGGAGACGCGGTAGCGGTCGCGCGCCCGGCGCATCGCCTCGCCCAGCACGATGACGAGCGAAGCGGAAAGCGTGAACAGCGCGAGCGAAATCGACTCCGCCGGCCCGCTGACCGAGACGCCGCCGACCGCGGAGATATAGCGCACGTTCACGATGGCGTAGCCGAGCAGCATCGCGAGCACCGCCGGGCCCAGGCCGCCGAACCACACGGCGATCGCCACGGCGCCGTAGAGCGTGATGTAGGGCACTCCGTCGCCGAGCCAGGGATCGAGGAACCAGCGCACGAAAAGCGCGGCGAGCGTGACCGCGACCGCGCCGCCGTAAGCCGCCACGCGCGACGCGCGCGCCATGCGGCGGTCGTCGTAGCCGAAGTCGCCGAGCAGGTAGGCGAGCAGCAGGCACCCGCCGACCAGGAAGCTCACGCGCGAGGCGTACCAGACGACCGTATACATGCCGGATACCTGCGACAACGCGAGCCCGGCCATGGTCGCCACCAGCGCGAGCCCCAGCCACACATAGAGGGAGTCGCCGAACGCGCGCTTTCGCCAGATCAGCGCGAGCGCAGCCGCGTAGATTGCGAACGCCGTCCAGCGCATCTCCGGGGTGGTGGCTGCGGGCACGAAAGCGAGCACCGCGACCGCGGCCACCGTCAGCGCGCAGCCCCCGAGCAGCCATGCGCCGACGCGTTCTCTCCGCGCGGGTACGGCCTTCGCGGCGACCACCACTGCCGCAAGCACGAGTGCCGCCGTGCCGACCCACCACGCGTCGAAGAGCCAGGCGGCGGTGCGCTCGCCGCCGAACAGTCCCCGCGGCACGAGCGCTCCCGGATACGCCGCCACGCGCGCGCCGGCCATGAGGCTGCTGTAGAGATAGGCGCACGCGAGGACGAGGAGCGCCGGCCGTCCGCTGCCGAGATAAAGCACGCCGAGGAGCGCCGCCGTGCAGAGTTCCGCCACCAGGATCGCGATGCCGTACACCAC
The DNA here is from genome assembly GCA_963810475.1 of uncultured beta proteobacterium. GTDB lineage: Bacteria > Pseudomonadota > Gammaproteobacteria > Burkholderiales > SG8-39 > SCGC-AG-212-J23. The sequence continues at coordinate 276,612 of CAWENY010000018.1, forward strand.
GATGATCTCCGGTTCGGCGGGACCGGGCACCGCGGCCCACGGCACCACCGCTGCGGCGATGACGAGGTAGAGGGCCGATAGGAGCCCGAAACCGCGAAGCTGCGCTTCGCTCGGCGCGCGTTGCTGACTGCCGAGCGCCTCGGTGGCTGTCACACGGTCGATGATAGGCGCGTGCGTGACCCGCGTCGGCGGCCTAATTCACGCTCACGCAGAACGCGGGTGTCGCCGGGTCCCGACATTTCGGTCGCGCTGCAGATTTACCCGGCGAAAATATCCTCGGGCAAAAGCGCGGACACCGTGACGTTCGGTATATCCACCACGTTGCTCACTCGCAGGTCGACCGCCACGCTGCACAGCACGTACGCCTGCTCGCGCGACCAGCCGCGCTCCTCGAGAATCTCGATCATGCGGATCACGGCATTGCGCGCCGCGAGCGTAAGGTCGCCGTCCTCCTGCCGGCCCTCGGCGGTGACCGGCATCCCGATGGTGGCGATGAAATTGCTCGGCAAGCCATGCTCCGGCTTCGCGAAGAAGCCAGGATATGTAAGGACCAAAAAGGAAAATCGGGGTCTGACCCCGATTTTTCCTGGTTTTGGTTTCCGGGGTCTGACCCCGATTTTCTAGGCCGGGTGCCGCATGGTCCCGTTCGTCGTGATCTCGATGCGATCGCCCACCTTGAGGTCGTCGGCATTCGTGTCGAAGTGCTGCAGCGTGCCGTCGTCCATCCGCATGGCGATGCGTTTGCTGCTCGTGTTCGTCGCCGTGCCGCCCGCGGCGGCGTTCGGAACGACCAGGATCGAATCGATGCGGCCGAAGCCGACGCGCAACGGGAGCCATTGCAGGGGCGAACGACGGCCGGCAGCGCGGCGTTCGGCACCACGACCGTGGTACCGGCGGCGCCGACCGAATAGGTGGGTGCCGCGGGAGCGGCTGCGGGTGCTGCGGGGCTGCGGCCGCGGCCGGGGGCTGCCACGACCGGCGCAGGCGCCGACGTGATGCCACTTTCAGTGGCAGTCGCGCATCCGGCAAGCACGGCGACCGCAATCGCGGAAAGAATAAAGGGGAGTCTGATCATTTGGGTATCTCCTGTTTGGGCCCTTAGCTTCCCACGCCATCACGCCCGGCACCGTGCGCTGGCACACATAGACCGTGGATAATGCCCGCAGCCCCTTCGAGCAAACCTCCAACGGAAAACGCCGTGCCCAAAGGACAACAACGCAGCAACCGCGAGAAGAAAAAACCGCGGTCCCGTACCGGGATCCGACGTCAACCTACAAAGATGGCTTCCGGCAGCAGCGCGCACACGGTCACGTTCGGCACGTCGACCACGTTGCTCACCCGCAGGTCGACCGCCACGCTGCACAGCACGTAGGCCTGCTCGCGCGACCAGCCGCGCTCCTCGAGCAGCTCGATCATGCGGATCACCGCGTTGCGCCCCAGGTTGAGGTTCTGGCAGCTCCTTAGCCCGTAGTTCTCAGCCGAGAGACACTGAACGCCCGGACGGCGCGCTGGAAGCCCTTGAGGCTCAACTCGCCGACCGGCTCGGCTTCGACGAGCTCGGAGACCGCCGCGTGCACGCGCTGGCTGATCAGGATCTGGCCGCCCTGCGCTTCGGCGCACAGCCTCGCAGCGAGGTTGGTCACCGTGCCGATGGCGCCGTAGTCCAGGCGCCCCTCGAATCCGATCGCTCCGATCGTGGCGTAGCCCTGGGCGATGCCGATGCCGGCATGGAGCTCGTAGCCGCTCTTGCGCCAGCGCACCGCCAGCTCTTCGATGCGTGCGCGCATCTCGAGGGTCATGCGCAGCGCGCGCTCCGCCGGGTCGGGCACCGGCACCGGATCGTTGAAGAAGATCATCATGCCGTCGCCGGTGAAGCGCTCGAGCGTGCCTTCGTGCGCCAGGACTGCTTCCCCCATGCGCGCGTGATACTCGCGCAGCACCGTCATGACCTCCTCGGGCTCCGCGGCCTCGGCGAACGCGGTGAAGCCGCGCAGGTCGAGGAACACCACGGTGATCTCGCGGCGGTGCGACTGCAGCGGATCGCCGGCGCCGCCCTGCACGATGAGCTCGGCGAGCTGCGGCGAGAAAAATCGCTTCAGCCGCCCCATGCGCTCCAGCTCGGCGAGCTGCTGGCGCACGCGCTCCTCGAGCGTGGCGTTCCAGCGCACGAGCTCGGCGGCCTGCTGCCTGCACCGTGTCGTGCAGCTGCTTGATGCGCAGCATCGACTTGACGCGCGCAGAGAGCGACTGCGCGTCGAACGGCTTGGTGAGGTAGTCGTCGCCGCCGGCCTCCAGGCCGGCGATCACGTCCTTCGCGTCGGCGAGCGCGGTAACCATGATGATCGGCGTGAACGGCATCGCCGGGTCGCTCTTCAGCGCGCGGCACACCGCGATGCCGTCGACCTTCGGCATCATGATGTCGAGCAGGATGAGGTCGGGCCGCGCTCGCGCGCGCCAAGGCGAGCGCCTCTTCGCCGTCCCGCGCCACCACCATCTCGTAGCCGTCGCGCGCGAGCCGCGTCTCGAGCATGCGGACGTTCGCCGGCGTATCGTCCGCGACCAGGATGCGAGGCGGGTTCCTCAACCGCGTGGAGTATACTCGCCGCGCTTCCAATGCGGCTCGATCGCACAGATCCGCTCGCGGCATTTCTCCTGCGCAGCCCGCTGGGAGCGCGTGGTTGCGCTGGGTGGCCGGGGTGCGCTCGTCGGTCCAGCGCAAGCTGCTCGTCGCCTTCCTCGGCATCGCGCTCCTGGTCCTCGCCATGGGGGCGTTCGGCGTGTACACCATGCGCGGCATGTCGCGGCAGAGCGAGCTGCTCGACCAGGCGCATCAGCGCCTCGACTGGTCGCAGCAGATCCACCATTCGCTCGCGATGCAGATGCACCTCACGGCCATGGCGCTGCTGGTGCGCGACGAGAAGGCGCTCGCGTCGATCCTGCGCGAGAACAACCGCTTCAACGAGGCGCTCGCGCACCTCGAGTCGGCGGTGGAGGATTCCGAGAAGCTGGTGATTCAGAAGATCCGCGCCGGGCAGGAAGAGGCGATGACGCTGGTCGCCGACATCGCGAATCTCGTGCGCGACGGGAAGATCGACTTGGCGACGCGGCTGCACAGCACCCGCGAGGATCCGCTCTACCGCTCGATCGACGCCCTGGTCGCCGAGCTGGTGCAGAAGGAGAATGCGCGCATGGTCGGCCTGCGCGACAGCCTGCGCGCCACCAACCAGCGCTCGCTCGTCATCATCGGCAGCGCCGCCGCTGGTCGCGATGCTGCTCGCGCTCGCGGGCGGCTTCGTCATCTCGTGGACGCTGATCCGGCCGGTGCACGCGGCGCATGGCTTCCTCGGCGAGCTCTCCGCCGGTCGCTTCGGCGGCTCGGTCACGGTGCGCAACCGCGACGAGTTCGGCGAGCTCGCCGCGCAGCTCAGCGCCACCTCGCGCGAGCTCGCCCGGCTCGACGAGGAGCAGCGGCGCGCCGCGCGCGAGCTCGGCGCGCTCAACGACCGGCTCGAGCAGGCGAGCAAGGCGAAGTCGGAGTTCCTCGCCAACATGAGCCACGAGCTGCGCACGCCGCTGAACGCGATCCTCGGCTTCACCGAGATGCTCACCGACGGGCTGTACGGCGCCGGTGCCGGCGGAGTTCGGCGAGCCGCTCGCCGACATCCAGACCAACGGCAGGCACCTGCTGCGCCTGATCAACGACGTGCTCGACCTCTCCAAGATCGAGGCCGGCCGCATGGAGCTCGCGCTGTCCGAGTACTCGGCGGGCGACGTGGTGACGAGCGTGCGGGCATCGCTGCGCTCGCTCGCCGACGAGAAGGGCCTGGATTTCAAGGCGGCGGTCGACCGAGGACCTCCCGGAGATCGTGTACGGCGACCGCGAAGCGCGATCACGCAATGCCTGCTCAACCTCGCCGGCAACGCGCTCAAGTTCACCAAGCAGGGCGGCGTCGACGATCCGCGCCGCGCGCGACGGCGACAGCGTGCGCTACAGCGTCACGGACACCGGCATCGGCATCCCCGAGGACCAGCTCGGCGCGCGTGTTCGCCGAGTTCCAGCCAGGTCGATTCCACCATCACGCGCGAGTTCGGCGGCACCGGGCCTCGGCCTGAGCATCACCAAGAAGTTCGTCGAGATGCACGGCGGGCGCATCTGGGTCGAGAGCCGGCTGAACGAGGGCTCGACCTTCCACTTCACGATCCCGCATGAAGGCGCAGCGTGACGGGCACGGTATGAGCCAGAAGACCATCCTTTACGTCGAGGACAACGAGTTCAACCGCAAGATCGTGCGCCAGCTGCTGGCGAAGACGAGGTACAAGCTGCGCGAGGCGCACGACGGCGAAAGCGCGGTCAAGGACGCGCTGGACGGATCCGCCCGACCTCATCCTGATGGACGTGCAGCTGCCGAAGATGTCCGGCCTCGACGCGACGCGCCAGCTGCGCGCCGAGGCGCGCACCGCCGCGCATTCCCATCGTGGTGATCACCTCCTACGCTCTAAGCGGCGACGCGGAGAAGGCCAAGGCCGCCGGGGCGACGGCGTATCTCGCCAAGCCCTACAGCCCGCGCGACCTGCTGGCGAAAATCCGGGAGCTGGTTCCCGAAGCTTGAACAAGGAAGGAGGCACATGACAAGCCTGACCGCGCAGGATGGCGGCGCTGGCCGCCGCTGGCGTGTTCTCGCTACCGGCGTGCGGCCGGCCAGGAGGACCAGTTCACTCCCGAGTTCGCCGCCGTGCGCTCGTCGTACGACGAGAAGCACACGCCGAAGCTCGACGGCGCCGGACTCGGTAAAGCGCGGCCAGTGGTTCGAGGTCAGCGTGACGCGTCGGCGCCGGCGGCGAGCATCCGTCGCTCTCCGAGCACCACGTGCGCTACATCGCGCTGTACAAGGACAGCGCCGAGATCGCGCGCGTCTATCTGCACCCGGTGTATTCGGCGCCGCGCGTCACTTTCACCATCGCGCTCGACCGAGCGGCGTGCTGCGCGCGCTCGCCGAGCCGACTCACTCCGCGGCCTGGGAGGCCTCGAAGAAGATCAGGGTCGCGCCTTAGGCGCGAGCGTCTTGACGTCGAAGTCGGCGGCGCCGCCCTGCGCCCCGACCGTGACCTCGCGGGTCGTCTGGCCCAGGGCCTCCTGCCACATGCGCAGCCGGTACTTCCCCGGCGGCACGTTGCCGATGCGGTAGGCGCCGGCCGCGTCGGTCACGGCGTAGAAGGGGTGCTCGGCGACCACCACCCAGCTCTTCATCCAGGAGTGCAGGTCGCAGGTGATGGTCACGACCTCGGGCTTGGTGAAGGTGATCGGGATCGTGCGGTTGCGCGGCTGCGTGCGGTTGAACTCAGGGTTGTCCTTGCTCATGCTGTGCAGGTTGTGCAAGCAGGCGATCGCTGTTCAGGAACTCGACGGTGCCGCCGACCGGCACCACGACCACGCGCGGCACGAACACGCAGCCCTTCTGGTCCATCTCGACCTTGCCGTTCTGCGCCGGCCATTTCGCGCCGGCGGGCGCGTTCTCGATCCAGACCACGGCGTTCTGCACGCCGCCCTTCGGCCCGAGCACGAGGTCTTCCGCGTCCTTCTCCTTGCCGCAGATGTACTGGTCGATGGTGACCGGGACCTTGGGCCGCTCGGCAAGCGCGCCGCTGTAGAGAACGGTGCCGGTGAGATCGCCGCCCAGCGCCCACCCGCTAGAGGCCAGGCAGCCGGCGAACAGGAGAATCTTCGCCTTCATGCAGCGGCGAATATACTCCAACCGCACGGCGCCGAGCATGCGCGCCGCCTCGAGGATGTGCGGCTCCGCTGCACGAGTCTTGCTAGCCGACCCGCCGCGGCGGCCGCGAGCTACGTCAACCTGCAAAGATCCCTTCCGGCAGCAGCGCGCTCACCGTCACGTTCGGCACGTCGACCACGTTGCTCACCCGCAGGTCGACCGCCACGCTGCACAGCACGTAGGCCTGCTCGCGCGACCAGCCGCGCTCCTCGAGCAGCTCGATCATGCGGATCACCGCGTTGCGCGCCGCGAGCGTAAGGTCGCCGTCCTCCTGCCGGCCCTCGGCCGTGACCGGCATCCCCATGGTGGCGATGAAATTGCCCGGCAAGCCATGCTCCGGCTTCGCGAAGAAGCCCGGATGCGAGAAGCGCGGCCAGACGATGCCTTTCTTTTTTGCTTCGTCTTTCAAGACTCTGAATCTCACGACAGCCGTAGCCCCCATCTCGATCGCGGTGCCGCAGCACTCCGCGTCGCCCTGCGCGAAGTGGCCGTCGCCCACCGAGTAGAGCGCGCCGTCCACGGCCACCGGCACGTAGAGCTTCGAGCCGCGGGTGAGCTGCTTCACGTCCGCGTTGCCGCAGTTCTCGCGCGGCGGGATCGTGCGCAGGCCTTCCTCGGCCACCGGTCCCTGGCCGGGCACCGCGGCCGCCGCGGTGGGCAACATCACCTTGCCGCCGCGATCGGCCAATTGCTTTTCTCTCGCAGACCAAATCGCGTAGTTGCTCCCTCGACGGGGCAAGGCCCGCGGTGCCCATGAAGGCGCCGTTCGGAATGCGCACGCCCGGAAGCTGCGGCGAGGTGGCGTATTCCGGCGTGATGTCCCAGTGCACGACGAAGTAGCGGTCGAACAGGTCCGGCAGGAAGCCAAAACCCGGCGAGAAGCGCGTCCAGCCGTAGCGCTCGGGAACGATGTCGAGGTGCTCGATCTCCAGCAGGTCGCCCGGGCTTCGCACCCTTCACGTACACCGGCCCGGTCAGCGGATGCGCCACCGTGCGCTCCATCTTCTCCAGGTCCTTCACCGTCGTGCGCGGCCCGATCTGCAGATCCATCGCGTCGCGCGTCTCGAGCGTCACCTCCTCGCCCGGCTCCACCTCGATCACCGGCGGAATGTCCGGGTGCCAGCGGTTATGCCCCTTGCTCGGCTCCTCGCGCAGCCGCTTCGTGCGGTCGATGCTGATGTTCTTTGCCATGCTGATACCCCCGCGGATACCCCAGCGAAGTCGTCAATCAGGCGTCGGCGGCCGCCGCGCCCACGCCGGCGCTGCGCGCGCCGAGATGGGCCGCGAGGTGGGCGCTCAAATCGCGCGCATCGTCGCCGGCTCCGTCGATAAGGCTCGACTTGCGGCGCCGCAGAAATGGCAGACCCATGACGTACAGGCCCGGCGCCTCCGTCACAACGCCGCCATCATGGCGCATGTTGCCCTTGGGATCGAGAACCGGAACCTCCAGCCAGGAGTAGTCGGGGCGAAACCCCGTCGCCCAGACGATGGTCCTGATCCCGGCACGGCCGAAATCGAGCCCGAGTGGCGGCGACGCTTCTACGCGCGTCGCCTCGGGCCGATGCGGCGGATCGACCGCGCCGTTCACGCCGTTCTCCGTCGCCCACTCGTCGAACGTGTTCAGCAGCCGGTTCTGCTTGAGGTCGGCCAGCTCGCAGAGATTGCGCAGCGACCCGGATAACTGGGCCTTGCCGTCCCGAATCCCGGCCAGCCGGCCCACGAGCTTCACCCCTAGCGACGTGAGGGCGTTGAGATCGATGTTCCGACGGTCGGGATAGCCCGCGATCTGGAACGAGGAAAGGCTGCGGGCGCGCCGCAGGTTCTCCACCTGGTCGTAGCGCTCGTCGTTCAGGCCGGTCGCGTCCATCCACCACTGTATGTCCCGGCCGCGGTACGTCCGCGGTGCGCGCACGTGCTCGCCCACCGCCAGCGTCACGGGACGCCCGGAGCGGTGGATCTCGTCGGCGATCTGCGCGCCGGAGGCGGCCGCGCCGACGACCATGACGCCACCCTGCTCGAGGCACCCGGGATTGCGGTATTCAGCGGTCGTGAGCTGGGCAATCCCTGCCGGCACGGATTGCGCCAATGCCGGGACCTGCGCGATGTTGAATGCGCCGGTGGCAAGCACAACCGCCTTGCAATGCCAGGTCGCCTGCGCGGTGACGACCTCGTAGCCAACCGCCGAGCGCCGGACGGAGGTCACCGCGCAATGCGTCCGCAGGGGAGGCGAGAGCGTCTTCGCATAGCGCTCCAGGAACGCAATGGTCTCGGGCATCGTCCGGAAACCGTCCGGATCGCCGCCCTCGTAGCCGAAGCCCGGCAGCCGGCTCTGCCAGTTCGGGGTGAGAAGGGTCAGGGAATCCCAGCGCTCGGTGCGCCAGGTGTTGGCGATCTCGCCGCGCTCGAGGACCACGTGGTCGATCGCACGGGCCGCGAGCTGCGAGCTCATGGCCAGCCCGGCCTGGCCCGCGCCCACTACCACGACTGTCGTGCGCACCGGCGCGGCGCCTCGGGCGCGGCGAAGCGGCGTTACGCCACCTCGACCGACACGTTGGTCGGGTTGGTGATGATGTCGTAGACCGCGGAGCGCTTCTGCGATTGCGCGACGATCGCCTTGATGTCCTCGGGCGACGCGTCGGCGTCGATCTTGTATGTCACCTTGATGCCGTCGAAGCCGTTGCGCACGTCCTCATCCATTCCGAGGATGCCGCGCACGTCCATCCCGGCCTCGAGCGTCGCCGACACCGAGCGCAGCTGGACCTTGCGCGCCTGGGCAACGGCCGCGACGCCGGCGGTCAGGCAGCTCGCGAGGCCCGCAAGCACGATCTCCACCGGGGTCGCCGACTTGTCGTCCGCCGCGAAGATTTCGGGATGATCGGCGTCGAAGGTGAACTTCTTCTTGTGCTTCTGCTCAGCGCCCAGGCCGTAGAACCCCTCGATGGTGGAGCGGCTGTGCGTGCCGTTGATCCACTCGACCGTCGAACGCCACTTGAACTTCGCCGCTTCCGGCGCGTTCTTCAGTGCTTCCTGCGCGCCGAACAATGCCTCGACGTTGACGCCGTTGTTGACGGGCTTGTCGCTCTTTGCTTTCGCCATGGCATCCTCCTGGCAAGTTTTGGGGGGCGAAAAGTATAAACCTAGATCGCCTGATTCAAACGGGGTTTCCAGAACGGGCGGAACAGCTCGATCTTCGGACAGCGGTTCATGACGACCTTCAGCCCCGCAGCTTCCGCCAGGCGCGCCGCCTCCTCGTTGTGCACGCCAAGCTGCGCCCACAGCACTTTCGCCCCGATCTGGATCGCCTCGCGTGCGATGCCGGGCAGCGCATCGGAGCTACGGAACACTTGCACCATGTCCACCGGCCTGCCGATGGCGGCCAGCGACTTGTAGACCCGCAAGCCGCGGATCTCGTTCCCGGCCTCGTGGGGGTTGACCGGGATCATGTCGTAGCCGGTTTCGTGCAGGACCCTGAGCACGCCGTAGCTGAACTTGGTGGGATCCGAACTGGCGCCAACCATGGCGATGGTCTTCACCTCCTTCAAGATGGTGGCGAGATAGTCCGCCGGGTAGTCCTGGCGATGGTCGATGTGGGCGATGGTCGTCATGGGGCATCCTCCGGCGGTGTCGCGATGTCGCTTTTCAACTCGTGCGGTGCCAGCGGGTTGGCGAAGGGATTGCGGTAGAGCCTGTCGTGGCTCTCGACGCCGACATCCAAAGTGCAGTCGGTCAGAGGCCGGGCGATGCAGAGGAGGACGTAGCCGTCGGCGAGCTGCCGGCCGTTCAGCGCGACGCCCGCGCGCTGGTCGATCTCACCCGACAGCAGCTTCGCGGCACAGGAGATGCACCCACCGTAGCGGCAGCCGTAGGGAAGCGACATGCCCTGCGCCTCCAGCGCGTCGAGCAGCGGCTTGCGCCGGTCGACCCGGAACGACGCGCCGCCACGGTTTGCGAGCGTGATCATGACCTGCGTCATCTTAACAGCCAGAGGTAATATCCGAAGTGCAGTCGCCTCCCGGATAGCGCGTCTCATGACAGCGGGCAGGACCGTTCGGCTCCTTGCCGAAATCGACGAAGAAATCCGGGTTGATCGACATGCCCCCGCGGGCGGTGTCGCAGTCGACCATCAGCATGCAGCCGCCGTTCTGCCGGATGTCCGGGTAGAACTGGTTGTCCCACGTGGAGAACAGCGAGGTCGTGACGTAGAGCCGCTTGCCGTCGAGCGAGAGCTGGATCATCTGCGGCCCGCCGGTGATGCGCCGGCCGTTGACGACGGGGGCTCGGTTCAGCAGGCCGCCCATCCAGACCTGGCCGGTGAATCTCGGATGCGAGGGGTCCGTGATGTCGTATTGGCGAATGTCTCCGTGCAGCCAGTTGCAGAAGTAGAGGAACCGGTCGTCCATCGAGATCAGGATCACGCTGATGAGGCCCGGCACCGGGATCGGCCACTCCGGGTGGCGCACGTTCTCGACATCGATGACCTTTTCCCAGACCCATTCGCCGTCCCGCTTGTACCAATGGATGATGTTGGACGAGAGCGCGGCGCCGACAAAACCGTGGCTCGAATCCGGGTCGTGATGGAAGCGGACTTCGAGCGGCACCAGCCCGTCCTCGCCCAGGTACATGGTCTTCTCGACGCGCTTGCCCTTGAAATCCCAGAAGTGGATCTCGCGGCCGTACTTGAGTTGGCCGACCTCCTCGAGGTCAAAGCCCGGCATGAAAGTGTTTGGCGCCGCCCATTCGGACGAGACCATCACGTTGTGGCGTGGCTGGTACCAGAAGTCATAGTTGAACTTCATGCCGCCCAGGTCGTTCTCCCAGCGCCCGACGATGTCGAAATTCTCGTTCAGGTGCAGGAATCCGCCGGGCGCGTTTCCGCGGGCGTCGCCGAGCATCGAGATGATGATGTCGGAGCCGAGGCAGTGCACGGTATGGGGCGCCGAAAGATTGGTCCTCGACTTGATCTCGGCGCCCGCGATCATCTTGTGCAGGCGCGGAGCCTTCTGGTCGATGCCGCAGTCGACGATATGCAGATTCGACGAGCGGACACCCGGCACAATCAGGTAGCGCCGTTGCTTGGTCGAATCGTGATGGCACGACGAGCAGGCGTTCCAGCCCATGTGGTGCAACTCATCGCCGATGCCCGGCATTTCCAGCCGGCTGATGACCTGGCTGTAGGTGGGGCTCTCCGGGTCCGCGTCGATGGTCGCCAGGTAATCCGGTTTCTGGATGCCGGTACCGATATAAAGAGCGACCGTGTAGAGGAGCTTCTCGCGCGGGGCCTTCATCGCCTCGGCCGGCGACGCATAGCCCGGGCCGCAGCAATGCGAACCGCCGTTCTGAGCCATTTTGCTCATGCCGCGCAAACCGGCGATCGGCTCAGGCTATCTGAGACCGGAGTTGATCTTTTCCAGCATGGCGGTCCCGGGACACAGGTCCTTCTCGCTTAGCGCATTGAACGCTGCCTCATAAGTATTGAGGTGCGCATGCAGGTCTTCCGCATCCGGCGCCAGATATAGCAAGCCCGTTAACACTTCACCCTTTTCTGCCGCTCTCGCGATCGCGGTCATCGCCCCGACCTTGTCGGTGGGGTCGAATTCGGAGGTGAGCTTGCGGAGCTTGATGACGCTGCCGTCGTGCTGCGGGACTTCGATGACGGCGCCTTCGCTGTAGTCGACGGTGATTGCTTCGCGGTTGGGCCAGAAGTCGAGGCGGTTGACGGCTTCGTTGTGCTCGCGGAAGTAGTCGTAGCTCTTGGTGCTGCCGGGGTGGTTGTTGAAGGCGACGCAGGGGCTGATGACGTCGATGAAGGCGGCGCCCTGGTGGGCGATGGCGGCCTTTACCAGCGGGACGAGCTGGTGCTTGTCGCCGCTGAAGCTGCGGGCGACGTAGGTGGCGCCCATCAGCAGGGCGAGGCTCACCGTGTCGATGGCGGCGTCCTTGTTGGTCGCGCCCTTCTTGGCCTTGCTGCCCTTGTCGGCGGTGGCGGAGAACTGGCCCTTGGTGAGGCCGTAGACGCCGTTGTTCTCCAGGATGTAGGTCATGTTCACGCCGCGGCGCATGACGTGGGCGAACTGGCCGAGGCCGATGGAGGCGGAGTCGCCGTCGCCGGAGACGCCGAGGTAGATGAGCTCGCGGTTCGCCAGGTTGGCGCCGGTGAGGACGGAGGGCATGCGGCCGTGGACGGTGTTGAAGCCGTGGCTGTTGCCGAGGAAGTAGTCCGGGGTCTTGGAGCTGCAGCCGATGCCGGAGAGCTTGGCGACGCGGTGCGGCTGGATGTCGAGCTCCCAGAAGGCCTGGATCAGCGCGGCGCTGATGGAGTCGTGGCCGCAGCCGGCGCACAGGGTGCTCACCTTGCCCTCGTAGTCGCGGCGGGTGAAGCCGAGCTTGTTCTTCGGCAGGGTCGGGTGATGCAGTTTTGGCTTGGCAAGGAATGTCATAAATTCCAGACGGTCATTGGTTGTCCAGCTTGGCAAAGATGGCTTCAAGCAGCTTGAATTGGGCGCCGCGCTCGGAGCGGTCGGTGGGATCGGACCAGGCGGCGGTGTGCACCACCACCAGCTTGCTGACCGGATCGATGAAGATGGCTTGGCCGTGGATGCCGAGGGCCGCGAAGCGCGGCTCGGTGCGGTGCGTGATCCAGGTCTGGTAGCCGTAGCCGTTGTTCGCGCGTGGCCACGCCGACGCGCAGGTGCGGCGCCTGGGCGGTGGTGGCGGCCTTCACCCAGTCGGCGGGGATGATCTGTTTGCCGTCGAGCGCGCCGTAGTTGGCGAGCAGCATGCCGAAGCGCGCGTAGTCGCGGAGAGTGGCGTTGATGCAGCAGTAGCCGGTCTCGTAGCCACCCTTGTCGAGGAGCCAGGTGGCGTTGGCCTCGGCGCCCATCGGTTGCCAGATCTTTTCCGAGAGATAAGTGGATAGCGGCTCGCGGACGGCTGCGGTCAGGACGAGGCCCAGGACCTGGCTGTCGGCCGAGGCGTAGTGGAAGCGCGTGCCGGCGGGCGCCTCGCGCTGCTTGAATTCGAGAACGGTGTCGGCGCCGCCCTGCGTCTGCTGGCGCAGGGTGTTGGCGACGAGCTTCGAGCTGTCGTCGCGCCCGCTGTAGTTCTCGGTGAAGCGGATGCCCGAGGACATCGTGAGCAGGTCGCGGATCGAGGTGTCGCCGTACGGATGGCCCTTGAGCGCAGGAACGTATTGGTCCGCGCGATCTTCCAGAGAAAGTTTTTTCTCGTGGACTGCAATGCCGACGAGCATGCCGAGCACGGTCTTGGCGACCGAGGCGGAGGCGAAGCGGTGGCCTGCGGTGCGTCCGTACTGGTAGCGCTCGGCGAGCACGGTGTCACCCCTGAGGACGAGGAGCCCGGTGTTGCGGTGCGCGTCGAGGAAGTCGTCGAGCAGCGCCTCCAGCTGGGGCGGCGTTGCGGTGCGTTTGAGCTCGAGGGGTGAAGCGGCCTTCCTGATGCCGCGCGCCGCATGGAACTCGTCCATGCGGCTCCAGGCTTCGACGAGCTTCGGGTCGGCGTAGGGGGCGGCGAGAACCGAGAGCGGGAGCAGCAAAGCTGCTGCCAAAAAGCAAATGGGGTCCCCGCCTTCGCGGGGACGACGGCCTTAGGCAGCCTTGTCTTTTTTGATCGGGCGGACATTGAGGGCGGCGACGATCTGCGAGATTTCCTGGGCGATGAAGCGCGCGGTGATCGGCGTGCCGTCGTAGTGCAGCACCGAGATCAGGTTCGCCGGGTTGATGCCGGCGTCGTTGACCAGCAGGGTCTTGAGCTGCGCGTCGCGGTTCTGCTCGACCACGAACACCTTGTAGTGCGAGGCGACGAAGTCGAACAGCTCGTCGCCGAACGGGAAGCCGCGCACGCGGAGCGCGTTCACGTGGATGTCCTTGTCGGACAGTGCTTGCAGTGCCTCGTGCATCGACGGGCTGGTGGAGCCGTAGTAGATGCAGCCGAAGCGCGCCGGCACCTTGGCGGGCGTCAGGATGGGCTTGGGAAGCAGCGTCTTCGCGTGCTCGAACTTCTTCTGCAGGCGCTGCATGTTGTAGACGTAGTCGGGGCCCGGCCTCGGAGTAGCCGGCCTGCGGGTTGCGCGAGGTGCCGCGCGTGAAGTAGGCGCCCTTGGTCTCGTGCGTGCCGGGCAGCGTGCGCCACGGGATGCCGTCGCCGTCGAGGTCCTTGTAGCGCGCGAATTCCTTGCCGGCCTCGAGGTCCTCGTGGGACAGGACTTTGCCGCGGTCGTAGCGACGATCGTCGTTCCAGGAAAACGCGTTGCACAGCCGCTGGTTCATGCCGATATCCAGATCGGTCATGAGGAATACCGGCGTCTGCAGCCGGTCAGCGAGGTCGAGGCATTCCGCCGCGAACTGGAAGCACTCGTACGGGTCCTCGGGGAAGAGCAGCACGTGCTTGGTGTCGCCGTGCGAGGCGTAGGCGCAGGCAAGGACGTCGGACTGCTGCGTGCGCGTCGGCATGCCGGTCGAGGGGCCGCCGCGCTGCACGTCGATGATGGTCACCGGGATCTCGGCGAAGTAAGCGAGGCCGATGAACTCGCTCATCAGCGAGATCCCCGGGCCGGCCGTGGCAGTAAACGCGCGCGCGCCGTTCCAGCCCGCGCCGGTGACGATGCCGATCGACGCGAGCTCGTCCTCGGCCTGGATGATCGCGAACTTGTTCTTGCCGGTTTCCTTGTCCACCCTCATCTTCGAGCAGTAGAACTGGAACGCTTCGGCGAGCGACGAGGACGGCGTGATCGGGTACCAGGCGCACACCGTGGCGCCGCCGTAGACGCAGCCCAGCGCCGCGGCCGAGTTGCCGTCGATGAAGATCTTGTCGCCGACGTTGTTGGCGCGCTTCACCTTCAGGCCGAGCGCGTCCCTGAGGTGCTCTCTGGCGTAGTTCAGGCCGAGCTGCATGGCGTTGAGGTTCGGCTTTAGGAGCTTTTCCTTGCCGCGGTACTGCTCGCCGATCAGCTCGGCGATCACCTCGGGGTCGATGTCCATCAGGCCGGCGAGCGCGCCGACGTAGATGATGTTCTTGAACAGCTGCCGCTCGCGCGGGTCGCTGTAGGTGGCGTTGCAGATCTCGGTGAGCGGCATGCCGATCACGTTGATGTCGTCGCGGAACTTGGACTTCGGCAGCGGCTTGGTGCTGTCGTAGAAGAGATAGCCGCCCGGGTCGACTTCCTTCACGTCCTGGTTCCAGGTCTGCGGGTTCATCGCCACCATCAGGTCGACGCCGCCGCGGCGGCCGAGGTGGCCCTGCTCGGTGACGCGCACCTCGTACCAGGTCGGCAGGCCCTGGATGTTCGACGGGAAGATGTTGCGGGGGGACACCGGGATCCCCATGCGCAGGAAGCTTTTCGCGAACAGCTCGTTGGCCGACGCCGAGCCCGAGCCGTTGACGTTGGCGAACTTGATGACGAAATCGTTGAGCGCTTCGATGCGTTTCATTTTTAGTTTTTGTAGGAGTCGTCGAGCTTGCGCAGGATCGAATCGAACTCGAGCTGGCCGAGCGGCGCCTGGTCGGTGAGGAACTCCTCGCCCATCTGGAACGAGGCTTCGCACACCTCGGGCGGCGGCAGGCGCAGCTTGGCGGCTTGCGCGTGGAGCTGGATCTCGCAGGCGCGGTTCAGGCGCCAGAAGCGGATGAAGGCCTCGGCGATGGTGCGTCCCACCGTGAGAAGGCCATGGTTCCTCAGGATGAGCGCTTGATTGTGAGAACCAAAGCTCTGAACGAGACGCGCACGCTCGTCGAGCCGCATGCTCGGCCCCTCGAAGTCGTGGTAGCTCAGGCGGTTCCAGAAATTGTGCGAGTACATGTGCGTGGGCAGCAGGCCGTCTTCCTGCGCCGACACCGCCATGCCAGGCAGCGTGTGCATGTGCCACACGCACTGCGCATCTTCGCGCGCCATGTGGATGGCGCTGTGGATGATGAAGCCGGCCTTGTTGGCGGAGTATTCCTGTTGCCCTACGGTCTCTCCACGGTCGTTCACTTTGACCAGAGAAGAAGCGGTGACTTCGTCGAAGCGCAGGCCGTACGGGTTGATCAGGAAGCGATGCTCGGGCCCCGGCACGCGCGCGCTGATGTGCGTGTAGATGAGCTCGGCCCAGCCGAGGTGGTCGGCGACGCGGTAGGCGCCGGCGAGCTGCACGCGCAGCGCCCATTCGGCGGGGCTGATGGTGGGCTTGGGTGTAAGGACGGCGCTCATTGTTTTGACCCCCTGATAAGGGGGTCGTGAGCCGAAGGCGAGCGGGGGGTTTGAGTTGTGTAAAACCAACCCCCCGGCGCGCGAAAAACCCGCTTGCCTCCCCCCTTGTCAGGGGGGCAAATCATGGAGCGGCGCATCATCATGCGGCCTTCTTCTGCTGGTTATGACTACGGCAGCCATTGCCGGCGTAGGTCATCTCGATCAGCGACTTCTGCATGTCCCAGGCGCCGGTCGGGCAGCGCTCGGCGCACAGGCCGCAGTGCAGGCAGACGTCTTCGTCCTTCACCATCACGCGCTGGGTCTTTAAGGGACCGGAAACGTACAGGTCCTGCGTGAGGTTCAGCGCCGGCGCGTTGAGCTTGGTTCTCAGCTCGGGCTCGTCGGCGTTGCCGGTGAAGGTGATGCAGTCCATCGGGCAGATGTCGACGCAGGCATCGCACTCGATGCACAGCTTGTCGGTGAACACGGTCTGCACGTCGCAGTTGAGGCAGCGCTGCGCCTCTTTCCACGCGGTGGCGACGTCGAAGCCGAGCTCGACTTCCATCTTCACGTTCTTGAGCGTGGCCTTGATGTCCGCCCATGGCACCTTGTAGCGCAGGTCGCCGGTGATCTCGTTGTCGTAGCTCCACTCGTGGATGCCCATCTTCTGCGACATCATCGAGAAGCCCGGCGCGGGCCGTTCGCGAAGGTCTTCCTTGTTCAGGAGCTTGTCGATCGACACGGCGGCATCGTGGCCATGCGCCACCGCCCAGATGATGTTCTTCGGGCCGAAGGCGGAGTCGCCGCCAAAGAAGACGTTCGGCACGGAGGACTGGAAGGTGACCTTGTCGAGCACCGGCAGGCCCCACTTGTCGAACTCGATGCCGGCGTCCTTCTCGATCCACGGGAACGCGTTCTCCTGGCCGACGGCGACCAGCACGTCGTCGCACTCGAAGAACTGGTCGGGCTCGCCGGTGGGAACGAGACTGCGGCGGCCTTTCTCGTCGTACACCGCTTTGACCTTTTCGAAGGTCATGCCGCCCAGTTTTCCGCCTTTGATGATGAATTCTTTGGGCACGAGGAAATTCAAGATCGGGATGCCCTCGTGCGCGGCGTCTTCCTTCTCCCACGGGCTCGCCTTCATCTCGTCGAAGCCCGAGCTCACGATGACTTTTACATCGTCGCCGCCGATGCGCCGCGAGGTGCGGCAGCAGTCCATCGCGGTGTTGCCGCCGCCGAGGACGATGACGCGCTTTCCGATCTTGGTGGTGTGGCCGAAGGAAACCGACGACAGCCAGTCGATGCCGATGTGGATGTTCTTCGCGCCTTCTTTGCGTCCCGGGATATCGAGGTCGCGGCCGCGCGGGGCGCCGGAGCCGACGAAGATCGCGTCGTAGCCCTCGGCCATCAGCGCCTTCATCGAGTCGATTTTTCTTTGCTTGAAGGTAACGCCGAGGTTGAGGATGTAATTCACTTCCTCGTCGATCACTTCTTCCGGCAGGCGGAAGCGCGGGATCTGCGACCAGATCATGCCGCCGGGGCGCGGGTCCTGGTCGAACACGGTGACTTCGTAGCCGAGCGGCGCGAGGTCGCGCGCCACGGTGAGCGAGGCCGGGCCGGCGCCGACGCAGGCGATCTTGCGGCCGTTCGATATCGTCTTCTTGTTTTTCTCTATTTCTATCTTGATCTGCGTCGTTGTCTTTGTAATCGGCCGTGACGCGCTTCAGGCGGCAGATGGCGACCGGCTCGGGCTTGGCGGCGTTCTCTTCCTCGACGCGGCCGCGGCGGCACGCGGGCTCGCACGGGCGGTCGCAGGTGCGGCCGAGGATTCCCGGGAACACGTTCGACTTCCAGTTGACCATGTAGGCGTCGGAATACCGCCCTGCTGCGATCATCCGAATGTATTCAGGGACTGGGGTGTGGGCCGGGCAGGCCCACTGGCAATCGACAACTTTATGGAAGTAGTCGGGGTGCTTGATGTCGGTCGGGTGCAAACCTCACTCCTGTGACGGCAAGTGTTTCTTCTTGTCCGACAGTCTACCCCCGGAGGCATTCACAGTGGAAGCGAATGCCTTGATTTTTCTGACAATACCACCCGGTTGCGGCCCTGCGCCTTGGCCTCGTACAAGGCCCGGTCGGCGCTGCGGACGATCTCCACCGGGCTGCCGTCGGCGCCGAGCTCGGCCACCCCGAAGCTCGCGGTGATGCGGCCGACGTTGCCGTAGTCCGCGCCCTCGATCGCCTGGCGCAGGCGCTCGGCGAGCTCGACGGCCTCCTGCGCTCGGGTCTCGGGCAGCAGCACCGCGAATTCTTCGCCGCCATAGCGGGCGACCAGGTCCGAGGTGCGGCAGTTGGCGGCGAGCGTCGCGGCGAGGCCGCGGATCACGTCGTCGCCGGCGGCGTGCCCATGGCTGTCGTTGACGTTCTTGAAGCGGTCGATGTCGGCGAGGATCACCGCGAGCGGACGGCCATAGCGGTGGCTGCGCAGCGCTTCGGCGCTCAAGCGCCTGGTCGAAATTGCGCCGGTTCGCCGCGCCGCTGAGCGCGTCGAACGCGGCCAGCTCCGCCAGGCGGGCGTTGGCCTCTTCGAGCTCGCGCGTGCGCTCGGCCACGCGGCGCTCGAGCTCGGCCTGGTGCGCGCGCAGATGCGCGAGCAAAGTCGAGAAGCCCAGGCCGAGGATCGCCAGCACGAAGAGAAAGCGCTGCGCATAGAGCGTCGTCTCGCGCGCCTCGTCGAGCTCGCCGAACGGCTGCCGCCCGCTGGCGAGCACCAGCAGCACGAACAACGCCACCAGCGCCACCGCCGCAGCCGCCCAGCGCGGGGCGGCTCGCCAGGCGACATAGAGCACGAAGAACAGCGTGACGAAGAGCGGCGCCATGCCGTTCCAGATCGCCGCGACGGCGGCGATGGCGGCGAGGCCGACGGCCAGGTCGGTGCGCGACCAGCGCGACGATTGGTCGAAGGTCATGGTGCGGAACGGCGCGAAGCCGAGCAGCAGCGGCGTCAGCACGATCAGCCCGACGGCATCGCCGAACCACCAGATGCGGAAGAATTCCAAGTAGGTGGTTTCGGCGCCGCGGAAGGCGCTGTAGACCGCCGCGCCGAAGAAGGCCGCGCAGCCCGCCGCGGCAATGGCGGCGAGCACGAATTTCCACACGTCGGACACCGCGGTGAAAGCGGAGTCGAACCGCACCCTGCGCAGCAGGAGAAAGGCACCCGCGGCCTCGGCGAAGTTGATCATGCCGAAGAGCAGCGCCTCCACCAGGCTGAAGCGCGGCAGGTCGGCCGCGACCTCGGCCGCGATCACCACCAGGCCGATCGCCGGCAGCCGCGCGCCATTGAAGCGCAGCAGCGCGGCGAGAACCACGGCATTGGACGGCCAGAAGATCGCGTTGCCTTCCGGCATCACCGTCAGCATGCCGAGCTCGGCGCCGGCGAAGTACAACGCGCCGATCAGCGCGAGGTGCGCAACCTTCATTCCCGCAGTATGACAGCTACGGTTTGGGCGCCAGCTCGACGGCGTTGGTCGCCAGCAGCAGGCGCTCTTCGCTCTCGCGCAGGTCGGTGACGTCCTGCGAGCTGAGCAGCAGGCGCGAAGCCGGCTTGCCCGGGCCCACCGCCTGCACCAGCGTGCGGTACTGGCGGATGCGGCCGCTGCGGTCGACGAGGCGCAGCGCGACTTCGCGCGGCTTGCCCATGGCGGCGGCGCGCGCGAGCGCAAGCTGCGCGCGCTCGGCGTCATCCGGATGCGCGCGGCGGAAAGCGTCGCTGCCCGGCTCGAGGTCCGGCTTGTCGAGCACGTGGTCGTACGACGGGCTGGTGTAGATCCAGCGCCCGTCGCGGTCGACGAGCGCGATGAGGTCGGCGGCGTTCTCTGCGATCAGGCGGTAGCGCTCCTCGGTGCCGCGCAGCGCGTCGCGCGTCGTCGCCAGGCGCTTGCCCTGGACGAACACCACGTAGCCGACCGCGCAGGTATAGGCGAGCGAGCCGGCGAAGCACAGCGCGCTCACCAGGTCGCTGGTCTGCGGCACGACGGTGAAGCCGAGGATCAGGCCGACGATACCGACGCCGAGGGAAAAGGCGAACAGCGAGCGCACGGTGCCGCGCAATCCGCTGAGCACGGTGGCGTTGAGCGTGGTCGCGAACAGCGCCGCGTAGAGCGGCCACATCGGAAATTGCATCGACGTGAGCCAGGCGCCGAGCATCACGGAATCGACGTAGAGGTTTTTCTCCTCCGCGCGCTTCGAGTCGGTGCTGTAGCGCGCGCGCAGGAAGGCGACGTGCGGATAGACCAGGAAGAGGAGCACGAGCGCGCCCCAGTAGCCCGGGCCGAAATTGTTCTCCCACGCATGCACGCCGAGCACGCCGAAGCAGTAGGCGAACGCCCCGGTGCGGATGCGGTAATTGACGATCGCGCGGCGGTGGCTGCCGCCGGGCTCGGCTGCGGAATTCGGCACTGCGAGAGACTAAGCGCGCGCCGGACGACCGGTGTCAGAGTCTGTCAGGGCGCCGGGGCCAACCTCCGAGAACACGATCACGTAGTGCGTGACCGCGCCGGCCGCGTCCTTCACCGCGCGCATGCTGCGCCACTCGCGGTACACCGAGCCGTTCTTGCGCCGCGCCCAGGTGGTTCCCGACCAGTAGCCGTCCTTCGCCACCGCACGAGCCACCTCGTCGTAGAACTCCGGCGGCTGCAGCGCGTTGCGGATCACGCGCTCGGACTGGCCGAGCACGTCGTCGCGCGTGTAGCCGGAGATTTCGGTGAACGCGCGGTTCACCGTGACCACGGTGCCGTCGGCGGCGGTGATCACGATCGCCTCGGTCATGCCCTCGAGCGCGTGCGCGGCGAGCAGCACCCGCTCCTCGCTCTCGCGCAGGTCGGTGACGTCCTGCGACACCAGCAGCAGGCGCTGCGAGGCGAGCGGCTCGTCCGGGTTGCCGAGCGCCTGCACGCGCGCCTTGTACTTGCGCACGCGGCCTTCGCGGTCGACCAGGCGCAGCGCGACCTCGCGCGGCTTGCCGCTCGCCGCCGAGCGCAGCACGCCGGCGCGCGCGCGCTCGGCGTCTTCCGGATGCACGCGGCGGAACGCGTCGGCGCCCGGCGCGAGGTCGGCGGGATCGAGGATGCGCTGGTACGACGGGCTGGCGTAGAGCCAGCGGCCCTCGTGGTCGAGCATGGCGATGAGGTCGCCCGCGTTCTCCGCCATCAGGCGATAGCGCTCCTCGCTCGCGCGCAGCGCGTCGCGCGCGGCGGCGAGGCGGCGGTTCTGCTTCTGCACCACGGTGCCGACCAGCACCGCGTAGCAAAGCGATCCGGCGATGCACAGCGTGGTGACGAGATGGCTCGTCAGGGGCGCGTACTCGACGCGGCGCAGCGTCGCCCACAGCACCGCGCCCGCCGCGGTGCAGGCGAGCGCCCAGACCGCGCCGCGCGCGCCGCGGTTGACGACCGCGTTGAGCGTGGTGGCGCCGACGAAGAAGTAGGTGATCCAGGTGGGGAAGCCGAGCTCCGCGCACCAGGCGCCGAGCAGCACGGCGTCGAGGAAGAGATTGTCGAGCTCGGCGCGCGCGGGCTGCGCCGAGCGCAGCGCACGCCAGTAGAGAAGGTGCGGATAGACCAGGAATTGCACGGCCATCAGGGCCCAGGTGACCGGCCCGGCGCCGCCGCGCTGCCAGAGGTAGAGGCCGATGACGGCGAAGCAGAAGCCGAAGGCCGCCGAGCGCACTCGGTGGTTGGTGTGGACCAGCGGGGCCGCTTCCATCGTCATGCAGCGTAAGCCCGCCCATTCAAACGCGATTCCTGCTGTGTTATGTTTTGTAATGCCCTCGAATCTTGAATCCCTGCGGGAATATTCGCTCGTAGTCGCCGACTCGGGTGATATCGAAGCAGTCGCGCGCTGGAAGCCGCAGGACGCGACCACCAACCCTTCGCTGCTCCTCGCCTCCGCCGAGGATCCGCGCTTCCGTCACCTGATGGACCGCGACATGGACCGCGTGTTCGTCAACTTCGGCTGCGAGATCCTCAAGCACATCCCGGGGCGCGTCTCGACCGAGGTCGACGCGCGCCTGTCGTTCGATACCGAGAAATCGGTGGAAAAAGCGCGGCGCTTTATCTCGCTGTACGAGGAAGCCGGCGTCAAGCGCGAGCGCGTGCTGATCAAGCTCGCCAGCACCTGGGAAGGCATCAAGGCGGCGCAGAAGCTCGAGCGCGAAGGCATCCACTGCAACATGACGCTGCTCTTCTCGTTCGCGCAGGCCGTGGCCTGCGCCGATGCCGGCGTCACGCTGATCTCGCCCTTCGTCGGACGGATCTACGACTGGCATAAGCAAAACCGCAAGGTCGACGACATTGCGCTCGAAGACGATCCCGGCGTCGCCTCGGTGACGCGCATCTACAACTACTACAAGAAGCACGGCTACAAGACGCAGGTGATGGGCGCGAGCTTCCGCAAGACCGGGCAGATCCTGGCGCTCGCGGGCTGCGACCTGCTGACCATCGCGCCTGATCTTCTCGAGAAGCTATCCAAGGCCGAGGGACGCATCGAGCGCAAGCTCTCCGTTGAGAAAGCCAGACAGGCGGACCTGCCGAAAACCCCGCTCGACGAAAAGGCCTTCCGCTGGGAGCACAACCTGGACGCCATGGCGACCGACAAGCTCGCCGACGGCATCCGCCGCTTCGACGCGGACGCGCGCAAGCTGGAGAAGCTGATTATTTCGCTTTGTGCCGCGGTGCCCGCGAAATGAAGCGCTCCCACAGCCACCCCAGCAGGTAAGCCGCGGCCGGAAGGCCCACGCCGAAGAGCGCCGGCCGCAGCGCCTTTTCCTGCTCGTCGGGCGAGAACGCGAGGATGGTGATCACCTGGAGCGCGGCGACCAGCACCCAGAGCCCTCCGAACAGCAGCCACCATTTGCGCCAGGTGAACATCGCGCGCTAGCAAAGCTCTGTAAGCTTTCGCGGGAACGACGGTTGGCGGCTTTTTCAGATGTTCCCTACCGCGGCAGCGCGAGGCGGCGGACTTTCTCCAGCTCGTCGTGCGCGCGCTTGGCGTGCTGCTCGGCGCGCTCGCGCGCGGCGCGGCGCTCGCTTTCTTCCAGCAGCAGGGCCGCGCCGACCTGCGGCGCGAGGCGCTGCTGCGCTTCCGGCAGCGTGAAGAGCAGATGGGAAACCGCCTTGAGCGAGGTGTCGAGCTCGAAGTGATCGCGCTCGACGCGCTTCTTGAGATCGGTGGCGACGCGGATCCAGTAGGTGTCGCGGCCGGAGGCGGCGGCCATGTGCATGCTGAGCGCGCGGCGGCTCATCGCCGCCTCGCGCGTCAGGCGCTCGGCTTCGCTGCGGTGGCGCACGATCTCGCGCGCGCCGTGGATGTAGTCCTCGGCGGCGGCGCCGAGCATCGGGTCGCGCGGCGCCTTCGCCGCCTTGAGGTTGCCGTCGATGCGGCTGACCGCCTCGGCCGGCGGCGGCGCGGTCAGCGCCTTGCGCAGCAGCGTGGTGGTGTCGGCGAGCAGCTCCGCCACGCGGCGCTGCTGCGCCTTCTTCTGCTGGCCCGCATAAAGGAAGTAGGCAGTGCTGGCCGCAATGACCAGCGCTATAGCGGCGACGACAGCTTTTCTGCCCACGAACATGCGCGGAGCATAGCGGAATTCGCAATTCGGGGTCAGGTGCGTAATTCCGTTTCCGCCTGCGCAGAAACCAATTACGCACCTGACCCCGAATTAATTCACGCGAACCAGGATCTGCGGGGACGCCAGCGGCGCGGGCGGTGGATGCCGTAGTCGTCGTGGCGGAAAAGCACGCCGGCGAGCGCGCCGAGCGCGGCGGCGGCGCCGAAGGTGTAGAGCGGCTTGCGCTTGAGGACGGGCACCGGTTCCTGGCGCACCGATTGTTCTTGCACGCGCAGCACCGGCATCGGCACCGGCGCCGGCACCGCCGTGAGCCGCGCGGGCACGGCGGCGGGTACGGCGGCGGGCACGGGCTTCGGCTGGTCCATCTCGTCGACCGGCGCGCCCGGGCGCTTCTCGCCGCGGCGCGAGCCGTGCGAGTGCGCGTAGACCCAGGTGAATTCCGCGCCGAGCAGGAAGATCTGCGCCGAGTAGTAAACCCAGATCATCACCACCACCAGCGAGCCGGCGGCGCCGAACGACGACGCGACCGCGCTGCGGCCGATGTACATGCTGATGAGGAATTTGCCGAGGGTGAAGAGCACGGCGGTGACCGCGGCGCCGACCCAGACGTCGTGCCACTCGATCTTCGCGCGCGGCATGAGCTTGTAGATCAGCGCGAAGATGGTGGTGGTGAGGAAAAAGCCGATCACCAGGTTGAGCGCCTGCGCGAAGGCCTCCAGCGCGCCGGTGCCCCAGATCTTGCCCAGGCCCTGCAGCACCGCGTCGAACACCAGCGAGACCATCAGCAGGAAGGCGATGCCGAGGATCATGCCGAGCGACAGCAGCCGCGAGCGCAGCAGCCGCCAAAGGCCGCTCGCGTCCTCGCGCGCCGGCGCGCGCCAGATGCGGTCGAGCGCGTTCTGCAGCTCGCCGAACACCGTGGTCGCACCGAGCAGCAGCACGAAGATGCCGATCACCGTGGCGATGATGCCCTCCTTCGGCTCGCTCACGCTCGCGAGCAGTCCTTCGATCGCCTTGGCGCCCTCCTCGCCCATCAGGAACTGCAGGCCGCCGGTGAGCTCGCCGCGCACCGCCTCGTCGCCGAAGATGAAGCCGGCCACCGAGATCACGATGAGGAGCAGCGGCGCGATGGAGAATAGGGTGTAGTACGACAGCGCCGCGCCCATGCTGGGCGCGTAGTCGTCGGACCAGGCCTTGACGGCCTGCTTGACCAACTGCCAGCCCTGCTTCAACGGCAAGCGCATGCCCGGCCGCAGCAGGCGGCGTGCCTACGTCGCGCCGGCGCGATGGGCTAAATGGGGGATGTCGCGATCGCGCGTGGCGCTGAGGGAGAGCAAGCGCGTGTTGACGGCTTCGAGCGCGATCAGGATCTGCAGCCGCAGGTAATCGGCGCCCGTCATGTTTGGGCGGTCCCAGTTGCGGTGCTCTTCCGCGGAGAAGAGCTGCGCGGCGTGCTGGTCCACCAGGCGCAGGTGCTGGCGGCAGTCGGGATCCTGGAGCGCGGCGATCGCCGCTTCGCACAGCACCGAGACGTTGCCGAGCGTGACGGCGTCCTCGCGGCCTCCGGGATTCCCGGCAATCAGGTCGCGGATTGCGGCATAGTGCTCACGAACTTCACTGAGGTCTTTGTACACAGTGTCTTATCGGTTGTTCTTCTCCTAGAATGCTAGCTGGGAGGTCCACCTTCATGCTCAGAGCAGCCGTAGCGGCCGCCGCAATCTTGTGTAGCTTCGCGGCTACAGCCGAGGACAAGCCGGACAGCCTCGAGCGCGCGATGCAGCGCGCGGTGGAGCGCGCGGTGCACGGAACCGAGAAAACCGCCAAGCGCGCAGGCAAATTCGCGGAGAAGACGGCAACGCGCTCCGGCAAGTTCGTCGAGCGCACCGCCACCAAGGTGGACAAGTCCGTCAAGCGCGCGCTCGAGTAGAAAAACAGCGCCGAACCTCCGTCCCGGGGCGCTGTCCCTCTGCCCATGGAACACAAGCCACGCTGGGCCGAAATGTGCGCGCGCATCCTGCAGCAGTGCGAAGTGCTGCGGGGCGGGCGGTCTAACCTCGCTTCCTTCCTGGGCGTCCAGGCCGACGAGCTCGCCGACTGGGTCGAGGGCAAGTCCGGACCGCCGCGCGCGGTGTTCGAGAAGGCGATGGAAGTGATCCTCGCCGAGCACGACCGGCGCGCCGCGATGGCGCCGGGGCCGAAGCGCCGGCGCACCGACCACTAGTAATTCGGGGTCAGGGTCGCAACTCGTTTTCGCGTACGCGAAAACGAGTTGCGACCCTGACCCCGAATTACGTTCTCAGGTTCTTGAGGTTCATCGCCACCATCTCGAGCTGGCGCGTGATGGCGTGGTCCTGATGCGCCTCCTGCAGCAGCTCGAGCGCGGAGAGGACGTTGTGTCCGAGCTGCGCGGCGCTCAGCGCGGCGACGTTCTCGAATAACGCGGCGACCGAATGCAGTCCCGCGGCTTTGGCGGCGTCGCGCACCTGGACCAGGCGCGATTCGATCGCGCCGCGGTCCAGGTTGGTCGGCCAGCGGAGGGTTTCGTCTTTGGCAGCCACCCTCCTACTTTATCGGCTTACTTGCTCTTCGCGGCGTCCTTCGCCGGGCCCTTTGCGCCGGCGGGGGCGCCTTCCTGCGGCCAGTAGTAGTTGGCGGCGAACGAATACGGCGGGTGCATGTAGCGCTTGGCCGGCACCACCTTCGACGCGTACTCGCGCTGCGACTCGTAGACTTTCTTGAAGGTCGGGTTCTTGGCCGAATGCTCCGCCGCCACCTCGTCCCACGCCTTGAGCGAGGCGATCAGGATGTCGGGCGGGGTGCGCCGCACCTGCACGCCGTGCTTCTTGATCATCTCCTCGATGGCGTCGGCGTTCTGCCGCTGCCAGCGCGTGTTCCAGGTGATGAACGTGTCCTTGATCGCCGAGTTCACCGCCTCCTGCTGCTGCGGCGTGAAGCCCTTCCACACGTCGAGGTGCAGGCCGAACTCGCCGATCGAGTTGTTCTCGTGCATGCCCGGGGTGTAGTGGTACTTGAACACGCCCGGCAGGCCGAGGCGCAGGTCCTCGACGCCGCCGACCCACTCGGCGCAGTCGATCACGCCGCGCTGCGCGGCCGGCACGATCTCGCCGCCGGCCATGTTCACCACGCTCATGCCGAGCTTGGCGTAGATCTCCGCGTTGAGGCCGGTCTGCCGGCACTTCATGCCTTTGAAGTCGGCCACCGACTTGAGCGGCTTCTTGAACCAGCCGAACGCCTGCGGGCTCGACGGATGCGCCGGCCACACCGTGACCGGGAGCTTGAGGTCGTTCTGGTAGAACTCGCGCCACATCTCCAGGCCGCCGCCGACGTACAGCCAGCCGAGGTAATCCATGTGATCCATGCCGAACGGCCCTCCGGGAGGCCCGGAGAACAGCGCCGCGGCCGGATTCTTGCCCACCCAGTAGTAGGAGATGGAGTGGAAGCCGTCGAGCACCTTCTTGCCGGTGGCGTCGAGCACCTCGAACGGCGGCACGATCTGGCCGGCGGCGAGCACCTCGATCTTCACCTGCCCCGAGGTGAGCTTGTCGACCCGGTCGGAAAGGATGCGAAGATGGTCCTGGATGGTCAGGCTGGCCGGCCAGGTCGACTGCACCTTGACCGACTTGGTCTGCGCGGCGGCGCTGAGGCTGAAGGCCGCAGCAACAGCGAGCGCAGCGGCGGTGGCGATTCGCTTCATGAATCCTCCTGTGTAGTGGTCGCCATGGTACCGATAGACTGGCCCCGCCGGACAGTAGAATGATGAAACGTGAGTGACGCCCCGACCGGGTCGGCCCCGACCCGCACCCTCGCCCTCGCCGCGAAGACCCTTGGCGGTGTGCAAGCCCTTGCCGAGCGCCTCGGGGTGGAGCCGCCGATCCTCGAGCGCTGGATGGCCGGCGAGGCGGTCCCGCCCTACGACATATTCCTCAAGGCGCTCGACATCGTCGCCGGCGGCCCGCGCCTGGACCCGGACCGCGCGGGAGGCCGCCCGGCGCGCCCAGTCCCACGCCGACCGCCTGCAGTCGGCCGCCAACCGGGTGCGCGAAAGCGCCGAGCGCCTGCAGTCGAGTGCCGAGCTCGCGCAGGCGCAGGCCGAGCTGATGCGCGCACACCACGCGCGCGCCAATCCGGAGCACTCGTCGTCCGGGCACTTCCGCCAAGTGCAGCCCAAGGACGGCGCACCGGCGTCCAACAAGTCGGCGCAAGACGATAAAAAAGCGAAGGGTTAAGCTAGCGACCATGCAAATTCCCCAGGAAGAATGGCTGCTGCGCCTCTATGTCTCCGGGCGCGGCTGGCTCACCTCCCGCACCGAAACCAACCTGGAGCGCCTGTGCCGGCAATACGTCAAGGGCCGCTACCGCATCGACGTCATCGACCTGCAGGAGAACCCCGCGGCTGCCCGCGAGCACGAGATCGTCGCCGTGCCGATGCTGGTGCGCGAGGCGCCGGTGCCGATCCGCAAGGTGGTGGGCGATCTTTCCGACACCAAGCGCGCACTGCTGGCGCTCACATGATCCGCCTCGCTGCGATTGCCGGTTTTAGCCTGCTGTGCGCCTCGCTCGCGCTGGCGCAGGGCTACCCGAACAAGCCGATCCGGCTGATGATCGGCTACACCGCGGGCGGCTCGGCCGAAGCCGGCGCGCGCCCGCTCGCGCGCGCGCTCGAGCCGCTGCTCGGCCAGCCGCTGGTGTTCGAATACCGCCCGGGCAACGCCGGCGGCGTGGCGATGGAAGCGATCGCCAAGGCGCCGGCCGACGGCTACACGCTCTACTACTTCGACAGCGGCCCGCTTACCGTCGCGCCGCACCTCAACAAGGTCGGCTACAACAACATCACCTCGTTCACGCACCTCGGCCACGTGTGCGGCAGCGGCAGCCTGCTCGCGGTGCATCCGTCGACGCCGATGCGCACCGTGCAGGACGTGATCGATCTTTCGAAAAAAGACCCGAACAAGTGGAGCTACGGCACCTCCGGCGTCGGCGGCCCGCACCACCTCTCGGGCGAATACTTCAAGAGCGTCACCGGCGCCAACCTGCTGCACGTCCCGTACAAGGGCGGCGGGCCGGCGATGACCGACCTGATCGGCGGCCAGATCCCGATGCTGTTCTCTTCACTCGGACCGGCGGTCGGCGCCGTGAAGAGCGGGCGCATCCGTCCGATCGCCGTCACTTCACCAACACGCTCCGCGGCGTTCCCGGACGTGCCGACGATGGACGAAGTTGGTTTGAAAGGCTTCGACTCGACCGCCTGGTACGGCGTGCTCGGCCCGGCCGGTCTGCCGGCCGAAGTGGTCACACGCTGGACCCAGGCGCTGGCGAAAGTCGGCAACGACAAGGCGGTGATGGACCAGATCAACGCCACCGGCTGCGACGCCGAGATCGAGGCGCCGGCGAAGACGGTCGAGCGCATCAAGGCGGACTTCGTGAAATGGGGCCGCGTGGTGAAAGAAGCGAGCATCAAGCCGGAGTAAGCGCGTGGCGGTCAAATCGCAGGCGCAACGCCGGAAATTCGCGCAGCTCCTGGTCGATGGCAAGATCAAGCCCGAAGTCTACGAGCGCTGGAACCGCGAAGCCGGCAAGAAGAAGCTGCCGGAGCGGGTGAAACGAAAAAAATCCACGGAAGAAGGCGAAGCGGAAGAAGAAGTAAGCCAGGCGAGCGCCGCCGCTTCGCTGTCGAAACGCCGCGCGCGACGATATGCCGCGACGGTCGGTGATGGTCGCGTTCCACGCCGCCGGCAGGCGCTGCGCGGTCAGCAGGTTCTGGATCTCCGCCGCGAACGAAGCGAGGGTGAGGAATGCACCACCTTGCCGTCGCGGCGCACCGGGTACTGCACCGCGAAGCTTGGGGGCCCAGGCCGGCGGGCGGCAGGTAGACATCGCTGACGATGGTGACCTCGTCGCCCAGGCGCGTGCGCGCCTCGCGCTCCATCGGCAGCATCGGCGGCAGCGCCGTGCCGAAGGGCAGGCGCGTATTGAGGATCTGGCGGCCTTCGAGGTCCGACAGGATGATAGCGGCGCCGCTTTCGTTCGCCACCGGCAGGGCATAGGCGTAGAAGCGCTGCAGCTCACCGTTGTGCAGCGTCGGCGCCGCCGCCAGCGTGCGCAGGATCGATTCGCGCCGCGCCATGTCGCGCTCGACGGCAAGCGCGAGCGCGCGCGCGGTCTCGATCGCGGTGGCGCGATTGGACTCCTGCTCCTCCGAATAGATGTACGCGACGCCGATGACGCTGACGAGCAGCGCCGGCACGAGCACGGCAGAGACGAGCAGCAGGAGGCGGGAACGGATACGCATGCAGCGGCCGCATTGACGCGGCCGCACTTTCTAACATGCGCGGCGTGAGCGCGCGGTCGGGAAACGCCCGACAGCCGCACTAGCCTTCGGCGCCGGAGTCTCCCGAGGGTGCGAGCAGCGCGAGCAACTCCGCTGGAGCGTACGGCTTCACCAGGTAGTGGTTGAAGCCGAGGATCTGCGCCAGCACCTTGTCTGAACCTTGCTTGTATTCACCGCTGATCCCGATCAGCACGGGGCGGTCGGCTCCACGCCGCGCGCGGATGGTCCGGGCGACTTCCCATCCGCTCAATTCCGGCATGGCGATGTCGAGCAAAACCACGTCCGGATCGAAATCGAGCACGTGACCCATGACCTGGCGGCCGGAGTAGACGCCGCGCACCTCGTGCCCTTCGTCCCTCAGCAGCATCATCAGCGTGAGCACGCTGTCGCGGTCATCATCGGCCACCAGGACGCGAAGGGCGCGCTGCGCGCTGCCGCGACCTATGGAGTCATCGGGCGCGGAGCGCGAACCCGCATAGCGCCCGTGCGCATCGCCGCTAACCAAGATCCCCCTGATGGTCATGTAGTTCTTGTCTGTGGAAACCGTCAGGAAGTTTACCGACATTTTCGGCGCGCGTTTGAGCGCAAGGATGTAGCGGAAAAAGCGACAACGTGCTGCTGCACACCACCCCCTCGCCCCCGTGCCAAAAGGTCGGTCGCGATCAGTACGCGCTGTAACCGCGCTAACGCAAGATGCTCACGGCATGGACCAGTTCGCCGAGCACTTCTGCCGCAACCACGACGGATCGTGGACGTGCACGAGGGCGGGCACATTCGATGGCCCGAACGGGCGCATCCAAGTGACGCCGGGGACGCGGTTCTATCCCGGTACGATGTTCATGGGCTTCGACATCGCGGCGTGGCTGGACTCGGAGCTGAAAAGTCGCGCGCCCGAGTGCAGCGCGCGACCCGACGACGAGCGCAGGCGCGGCGAGCGCCGACAAAACCAGTAGGTCAGCCGATGGTCTGCGGCCTATGAGCCTGGTGTTTCCGGCGGGCTCGGGAACGCAATGATGTCGCCGGCCGCACGCCCCAGCCGCGACTTCTTCCCTTCCTCGATCAGGACATCGACCAGGCGGAGAAACACGCCGATCGATGGCTTGCCTTGTCCCGCGAGCCATCGCGTCAGCTCCGACATCGGCACTTGCAGCCGGTCGCTAAGCTCGCGCGCGCCGCCCAGCAGGCCGGCCGCGTGCGCCAGCGCTGCGCGGTAGGTCTGCTCCTGTTGCTCGACGCCATCTTCCACGCGCCGTCGCGGCTGCCGCAATGGCGCAACCAGCGCGACCAGCGCATTGGGGTCATAGGGCTTCACCAGGTAATGGTTGAAGCCGGTAATGTCGGCCAGGATCCGGTCCGAGCTTTTCTTGTAGACGCCGCTCAGCCCGATGATCATCGGACGTGCCTCGCCGTGCCGAGCCCTGACGGTTTTCGCCACCTCGAAGCCGCTGCCGCGGCCCAGGGCGATATCGAGAACCAGCACATCCGGGTCGTGCCGCAGAACCTGATCCAGCGCCTCCTTGGCGTCGTAGGCGGCGTGAACCTCGTGACCGTCGTGGCGCAGGAGCATCTGCAAAGTCAGGACGGCGTCTCGATCGTCATCGGCGATGACGATGCGAAGCGATCGCTCCGCCGGAGACGCGCCGAGCTTTTGGTCTGGAGACTGTTGTCCGTCGTTGCCGACCATTGGTACCGCGTATGCGCTGAACCGGCGGAGGGTAAGTCATTCAGCGCCGAATCCGCAACGCCCCGCTCGTCAACAAACGACGACGCCTATAGCAAACCGCACTACCGCCTAGTGCACATCAGGCTGGGTCAGCCATGCAACGGCGGCGTCCTCGTCGCGAAAAACCTTCGCTCTTAACCCACGCTCGTTTGCCGCGTACTCGGCGTGCTTGAAGCCGTTGAGCGTCGCGTCGGTCTTCGCAACGAAGGCGACCTTGAATCCCGCCGGAACGCCTATGACGTCGAAGGCGATCACCACGTCGCGCGCCGTGAGGTGACTGTGCGAATCCTGTCCGATGCCAACCACGAGCACTCGCGTGAACTTGTGCTCGAGAGCCAGGGAGGCAAGGGTCCGGTAGCACTCCTGGACTTCGGTCGCGCTGCCGTCGCCCACGTCGGCGCGTACGTACTGCCCGGCGTGATCGATCTTGCAATCGGGATGAGGCCGCGCGAGTTCCATACGGTTCATCGAGCAATGGTTGTTCCCGATGCTGCCGGTGAACTCCCGACAGACAAGTACAAAAATCGCGTGCTAGAAAACGCGATGCTCGCCAGCCCGCAATACACATTTGAGCCTTGGGCAATCAAGGGCGCGCCGGATGATCCCGGGCTGTTCGCGCTTTATTGCCGAGGGGAGCTGGTCTGCATCGGCGTCGCGAAAGGAAATTCGGAGCACAACACCATCCGGGCGCGCTTGCTCGCTCTGTACCAAGACGCCGCCGCCACCGCGGGAGGCATTACCCATTACCAATGGGAAATCACGTCCCAGCCCGACCTGAAACGCAGCCTTTATCTGAAGCAGCTAAGACGCGTGCCGGCCGATTGCGACCAGCTACCTTCTTGCGGTGGACACGGACCAGCGCCCTGAAGCAGTTATGCGGCGGCGCTCGGCAGGCGCAGCGGCTCCAGCAACGCTATGAGTGCGTTTGGACTGCAAGGCTTGAGCAGGTAGGAATCAAAGCCCACCACCGTCGACAGAAGCTTATCCACCGGATTCATGTATGCGCCGCTGATGCCGATCAGCATCGGGCGCTTGCCCTCCGCGTGCGTGCGGATGGTGCGAGCGACTTCCCAGCCGCTCAAGAAAGGCATCGCTATGTCCAGTACCAGCACGTCGGGATCAAAACCGCGAACCGCATCGAGCACCTGGCGTCCGGAATAGACACCGCGCACCTCGTGCCCTTCATCGCGCAGCAGCATCATCAGCGTGAGCACCGTATCGCGCTCGTCGTCGGCGATCAGGATGCGCAGCGAGCGCGGAGCCTGCAAAGGCCCGCCCTGCCCGCGGGATTCCATTATTCTTTTGTCACTCACTGCGCGATTCTCCGACCTAAAGCACAAGGCGTATGTCGCCTTCCCGGGAATAGCGGTGTAGCGATCAAGCGACATCGCGCCCATCATGCTTGCGCAGTGACTAAAGTCATTGGCGATTCGCCGTGGTGCGCCTAGTGTCGCGGCTCACTATGAGGCCATTGCGCGTCGTCATCGCCGACGATAACCGCGATACCGTGATGCTGCTCGGTATCCTCCTTCGAAGCGAAGGCATCGACGTTCGACTGGCGACCAAGGGGTCCGAGGTACAAGCCGTGGTGGCTCAGTTTCGACCCGATGCGGTGCTGCTCGACATCACGATGCCGGACCGCAGCGGGCTGCAAGTCGCGCTTGAGCTTGTGCGCGATTACGGC
This sequence comes from uncultured beta proteobacterium, assembly GCA_963810475.1. Classification (GTDB taxonomy): domain Bacteria; phylum Pseudomonadota; class Gammaproteobacteria; order Burkholderiales; family SG8-39; genus SCGC-AG-212-J23. Next base: position 309,946 of record CAWENY010000018.1, read on the forward strand.
GCGAAGTGCCCGGTGCTGATCGCCGTCACCGCGCATAACGATGAAACCGCCAGGCGCCTGACCGAGAAAAGCGGTTTTCGCCATCACGTCGCAAAGCCCTACGATCCGGACGCTTTGCTGACCCTGGTCGGCTCGATAAAAGCCAGGGATTAGGGACCGGGAGTCCCGGCCCGGCGCCAGCGGTGTCGCTGGGGCACGACAGTATGCTTTGTCATCCGATAGTTGCTAGGTTCAGCCGCCTTCATGGATCTGACCGCGAAGCAACGACTGTTGAAACGCGCCGCCGTGTTGATCGGGCGCGACGCCCTGGCGGTAAAGCTGAATGTGCCGGCTACGCTGCTCGATGTATGGCTGCGCGGCCTCGCCACCATGCCGGACCGGAAATTATTCGCCCTCGCCGACCTGATCGACACGCTGGGCGAGCCGAAAGGCAAATAGCAAGAAGCCAAGCGGACCACTGCGCCAAACAGACGGTGAAGCGGACGATATCCTTACGCTGCGAGGATGCAACCCAACCGGCAGCGGCCATCCGGCGAGGAGCGAAGGGACACTAATCGCCCTCTGCGGGTGCTCGTCGCCGACGACGACGCCGATACCGTGAAAACGCTGACTACGTTGCTGGAGCTCGAGGGCCACGCGGTGCGTGCCGTCCATAGCGGGGCGGACGTCCTGCCGGCGATCCCGACTTTCCGGCCCGACGCGATCATCCTCGACATCTCGATTCCGGGCCTCAGTGGTTATGCGGTTGCCCAGGCCGTGCGCCACTCGTTCACCGACATGCGCCGCCCGCTGATGATCGCGATCTCGGGCATGTGGAAGCAGGCGGGTGACCGGCTCGTTGCCCAGCAGGTCGGGTTCGATCATTACCTGGTGAAACCGTGCGATCCGCGCGAGGTCGTCCAGCTCCTGCGACAAACTAGGTAAGCAAGGAGCAAAAACGTCCTGAAACTGAACACTGCTACCGTCGATCCAAGCATGACGCAAGACAACCTGGCTGGACGCTTCACGATTCTGCGTGAGCTCGGCCGCGGCGCCATCGGCGCCGTCTACGCGGCGCGCGATGCCTCCACGGGCGTGGTGGTCGCGCTGAAGATCCTCGATCCCGCGTTATTCAGCGAGGCCGGCGCGAAGCTGGCCGAGCTCTTCCTGAAGAACGCGCGCTCGGCCGCTCGCCTGAGGCACCGCAATATCGTCCGGGTTTTCGACGCGGGCGAAGCCGGCGGCACCGCGTTCGTCGCGATGGAGCTGGTCGAGGGCGAGAGCCTGCGCCACCTGCTGGACGGGCGGCCGCTCTCGATCGCGCGCGCGATCCAGGTCTTCGACGACATCGCCTCCGCCCTCGCCTACGCCCATGAGGAAGGAATGGTGCACCGGGGCGTCAAGCCGTCGAACATCATCGTCCTGCCCTCGGGCGTGGCGAAGATCGGCGATTTCGGCCTCGGGCAGATCGGCGAGGCCGCGCTGCGCTACATGTCCCCCGAGCAGGCGCGCGGCGACCCGGTCGACCATCGCTCGGACCTGTTCTCGCTCGGCACCGTGTTCTACGAGATGCTGACCCGCCGCGCGCCCTTCCAGGGCAATTCGCCGGAGCAAATCCGGCAGAACATCATTCAGGCGCAGCCGCCGCTGCCGAGCAAGGTGAACCCGCATGTTCCAGCCGCGCTCGACGCGATGGTTTCCCGCCTGCTCGCCGCGCGTCCGGACGAGCGCTTCGCCGACGCCCGAGTCCTGCTGCGCGACTTGCAGCGCGTCGAGGAAGAAATCGGGCTCGGACCCGGGGCGGGCGCCGCCACCAGCGAACCGAAGCCAAGCGTGCCGCCACGCGCGACCGAGCCCACGTTGCGGCCACGGCGCAGTTGCAGCCCGAGTCCCCGACCCGGCGCCGATACTGACGGACGAGGTATTGCACGAGCGCGACACGCGCGTTCTTGAAAGACCCCGAGCCCAGGCCCGAGCCCTCCTCCGGATCCGGGGCAACATTCCTGGCGGCGCTCGCCCTCATGCTCGCGGTCCTGTCCATCGGACTGACCGTGCTCTTGTATTACTCGCCTGATCTCGTCGAACGACTGACGCTCGCGAGTGGACTGCGACCAGCGCCGATGCCGGCCACGGCGCCGGCGCCGTCCCCGTCAACAGCGCCGGCGCCGTCCGCATCAACGGTGGCCGCACCGTCGCCTGCACCTGCGCCCGCGCCCGCGCCTGTGGCCGAAGCGATCAAGCAACCGGTCGCCGCTCCCGAACCCGTCCCGGCCCCCGCTCCGCTACCGGTATCGCCGCCGCCTGTAGCGAGCGATGCCGAAACCGGTCGAGTCGTCAGGCATCGCGTCGGCGCCGAGCCCGTTGCCACCGCAGCCGCTCGTGGAGGAGCCCGCCGGAACCCGAGCAACCTGCAACAGCCAAGACCGTCCCGACCCAGGAGGCGCCGCGCGCGGCGCAACCGAAGGCGAAGGTTCGGCAGCCGCAGCCTGTCGTCATGGCGAAGCTCACCCTCGCGGTGGAGCCGCAAGGCGAGCTCTACATCAATGGCGAGCACTACGGCTCCACACCGCCGCTCACCACGCTCGAGCTCGAGCCCGGAATGCATCGCATCGAGATCCGCAGCGGATCGCGCAAGCCCTACCTCACGTACATGACGGTCGACCCTGGCGAAGAGCGGCGCATCCGGCACGACTTCAACGCAAAGGCGATCCGTCCGCCTCGCTGAAAGCTGGCCGGCGGTTGTAGCTGGTTACGCGCCGCCTTTCTTGCGCGCGGCCTCGCTCGCCTCTTCATCCACCCGCTGCCAGATCTCGAGCGCCATCGGCTGCTCCCATTCCTCCATGATGTGGCCGACCAGGCCGATGGCGCGGGCGAGCACGCCGAAGCCGCGCACGATGCGCGGCGGAAAGCGCAGCTCGCAGGCGAGCGCCCCGATCGCGCCGGTCGCGTTCATCGGCAGCACGCGGCCCGATGCCGCCTCCGCGCGCGCCTGGATTGCCTGCATCAGCTCGACGTAGCGGCCGTGGAAGCCCGTCTCCTTGGCGATGGCGAAGAGCCGCGGCACGCGCGGGTCGACGGGCTTGTGGATGGGGTGCCCGATGCCGGGAACGATGCGCTTTTCGGCGCGATGGCGATCGACGATCTCGCCGGCGAGCCGCTCGAGATCCGCGCCCGCATGGTCCTTGCCATAGGGAAGCGCGGCCTCGAGCAGTCCCGCCACGTGCTCCATGCTGCCGACGAATACGCTGCCAAGGCCGCACAGCCCCGCCGCGACGGCTGCCTGCAGCGCCTCGGGTGCGCCGGCAATGGTCATGCGCGCAGCGATCGCGCTCGGGGTCATGCCATGCTCGACCAGGGTGACCGCGATGGCGTTGAAAAGCTTCGACTCCTGCGGCGTCGGCTTGCGCCCGGTGAGCTCGAGGAACGCCATGTCCCCCAGGTTGAGGTGACCCATGATCTCGCTGGGCAGATCGAGGCCGCGCACGGTAATGCGATCGGCGGCGCTCCAGCCGAGGTCGCTGTGGATGGGCTGACGCTTACGGGCCACGGGGACTCCTTTCGTTGAGGTCGACCGCGCGCTGCTTCAGCGTCGCGTCCTTGCGCAGCTCGAACTTGGCAATGCGATGCGTCGGCGTGCGCGGCAGCGCGTCGACGAAGAGCACGAAGCGCGGCAGCTTGAATGGCGCCAGGCGCGCGCCGCACCACGCGGCGAGCTCCTGCTCGGTCAACCGGCTGCCGGGTTTCTTCACCACCGCCAGCAGCACCTCGTCCTCGCCGAGCTCCGCCGGCACGCCGATCGCGGCCGCCTCGACCACGTCGGGATGATCGCCCACCACGCGATCGATCTCCGCTCCCGAGATGTTCTCGCCGCGCCGGCGGATGATGTCCTTCTTGCGCGCCACGAACCAGTAGTAGCCCTGCGCATCCACCCAGGCGAGGTCGCCGGTGAGGAAGAAGCCATCGCGAAAGGCGGCCGCGGTCGCTGCCGGGTCGCGATAGTAGCCCTTCATGATGGTCGGGGTGCGAACCGCGATCTCGCCGGTCACGCCGGCCGGGACGTCGTTGCCATCCTCGTCGACGATCCTGACTTGCGCCAGATTCACGGCCGGATCGGGATGCAGGCTCGGCTTGCCCATGCTGCCCTTGCGCCGTTCGCCATCGAACGGATTGCTGAACACGCCGGGGATCTCCGACATGCCGTAGCCCTCGATGAGATGCGGCACGCCGAACTCCTGTTCGAACACGCGATAGATTTCGGGCGAGAACGGCGCGCCGTAGATCTTGGCGAGCGTGTGGTTGGGCACGTACTCCTCGCGCGAGCGGCGCATCAGGATGTTCATCATCGCGGCGATGGTGTTCACTTCGGTCGCCTTGCGCGCGGCCACGATCTGCCAGAACTTCGATGCCGAGAACTTCGCCTCCAGCAGAAGCGTGGCGCCGGCGGCGAGCGCACCGGCGAGCGAATAGAACACCGCGTTCACATGGAACATCGGCAGCAGGCAGAGGATGCGCTCGACGGGATCGAGATGCATGCGCCGCACGAACCCTTCGCCCGCGAGCAGTACGCTGCGCTGGCTGTGCATCACGCCTTTCGGGAAGCCGGTGGTGCCGGAGGTGTAAACGAGGATGCAGACGTCGTCCGCCCGCCCGACCGGCGCGGGCGCATCGTGCACGCCGCCGGAGAGCGCGCCCGGCCAGGCGGGCAATCCCGCCGCGTTCGGCTCGTTGGTCATGACCCAGGGTCGCGCCGGCAGCGCGCGCGCCACGCTTTGCACCGTGGCGAGCGCGGCCAGCGAGCACACGATGCCGCTCGACTGCGAGTGCTCGAGGACATAGTGCGCCTCCTTCTCGCCGAAGTCCGGATTCACGCCCACCATCATCGCGCCGAGCGAGGCGAGCGCCAGGAACAGGACGGCCGTGGCCGGGTGGTTGTGCGCCATGACCGCGACCCGATCTCCCGGTTTTACCCCGTAGGATGCGAGCAGCACCATCGCCTGGTGCACGTGCGCGCCGGTCTCGGCGTACGACAGCCGCCTGTGTTCAAACTCGATGAAGCTGTGCTGCGGAATGCGCTGTGCGCGGCTCGCGAGCGCGCCATGCAGCGTGTAATCGTGCGCCGGATAGCGCTGCAAGACCTCGAGCGGTGTCACTCCACCTTGGCTCCCGACTGCTTGACGATGCTCGCCATGCGCGCGGTTTCCTTGCGAATCAGCTCGGCGAACTGCTCGGGGCTCATGGCCATCGGCTCCATGCCCTGGCTGGTCATGTTCTTCTCGACAAATTCGCGGTCGGCGAGCACGCCGGCGACGGTCGCGTTGAGCTTCGCGATGATCTCCTTGGGCGTCGCTGCCGGGGCGAGGAAGGCGTACCAGGCGCCGATGTCCATGTCCTTGTAGCCCGCCTCGGCGAAGGTCGGAACCTCCGGCGCGAGCGGCACGCGCTTGTCGCCGCTCACCGCGAGCACCTTCAGCTTGCCCGCCTTGAGATGGCCCTGGATGGTCGGAAAAGCGGGAAAGGTGAACAGGATCTGGCCGCCGAGCACGTCGGTCACCGCCGGCCCCGCGCCCTTGTACGGCACGTGGACGAGATCGGTGCCGGTCAGCTTCTTGTACATCTCACCCATCACGTGCGGCTGGCTGCCCGCGCCGAAGGAGCCGTAGCTCAAGCTGCCGCGCCTTGCCTGCGTGTAGGCGACCAGCTCCTTGAAGCTGTTGACCGGCACCGTCGAATTGACGACGAGCGCCAACGCCACGTAAGTGACGGTGGCGACCGGCGCGAAATCGCGTTTGACGTCGTAGGGCAAAGACGGGAACAGCACCGGATTCAGCACGAAGGTGGCGTCGTTGGTGAACAGCAGCGTATGGCCGTCGGGCGCGGCTTTCGCGACCGCGTCGGCGCCGATCGCGGTGTTGCCGCCCGATCGATTCTCGATCACCACCGACTGGCCCAGCGCTTCCGACAGCCGCTGCCCCATCTGCCGGCCGACGATGTCGGTGGTGCCGCCGGGCGCGTACGGCACCACGATGCGGATCGGCCGGGAAGGATAAGCCTGCGCGTACGCCTGGCTGGTCAGCGCCGCCGGGGCGCAGCAGCACACGAAGAGCAGTATGAATTTCCACATGGTCAAGACCTTTCGCGATTGCCGACAATCTTAACTTGCTGGAGCGTCCGGGTATGCGAGTTGCTGGTCTACAGCACTCACATCACCTAAGGAGTAGATCCATGGGCATCCTAAGCTCGATCTTCGACAAGCTTCGCGGCCGCAGCTCCTCCCAGCAGCAAACCGGCGGTACACAATCGACGACCACGGCCTCCTCTCAAGCCTCAGGGCAGGCCGGCCAGCAGGCAATGCTGCAAAACGTCGACGTCGACAAGGTGCTGGCGGATATGGCTTCGAAGAAAGGCGGCGGCGGAAACTATCGCGAGTCGATCGTCGACCTGCTCAAGCTCCTCGAGCTGGATTCTTCGCTGAACGCCCGCAAGGAGCTTGCACAGGAACTAAATGTGAACGCGGGTGCGCATGGCAGCGCCGAGCAGAACATCGCCTTGCACCAGGCGGTGATGCGCAAAGTCGCGGAAAACGGCGGCAAGGTCCCGGAAACCATGAAGCACTAGGCGGACCGTCCCGCCTGGCTTAAATGGGGCGGCGAATTGCGGACTTGGGGACGCCCAAGCGCCGCCCCAATAACCATGGCGCTGTCTCTTTCCTCAAGAAGCCCGTCCTCGCAGATCCGCTGCTCGCGGCATCGGCGGATACAAAACCGCAACAAAGTGTTTCCGGAGGGAAATCGCGGCGATACGCGCGCGCCCTAGCCTCGTGGCCATCGCAATTTTTAGCCGAACCCACCCCGAGGAGGAACACCATGCAAGTCAATCCCCAGCACCTGGACAGCAGCCGCTACGCGCGCTGCATCGAGGTCTCCAAGCGCGTGCGCTTCGAGATCGAGCGCGACGTGATCCGCGGGCGCAAGCTCGATTTCGCGCAGAAATTCCTCCCCGACGGCCTGTCGAAGCTCGGCGCGGCCGCCTCGCTCACCGAGGCCGAGAAGCGCTTCGCGAGCCAGGTGCAGGGCCGCACCTACGCCAACATGTTCGGCCTGGTCGAGCGCTTCATCGCGCCGAAGGTGCTCGAAGTAAGCCGCCAGCATTGGCTGGGCGACCAGACGGCGTTCGAGGCGCTGGTGCGCTTCACCGACGAGGAGCTCAAGCACCAGGAGATGTTCCGGCGCATGGAGCGCCTCGCCGCCGAGCACATGCCCGCGGGCTACAGCTTCCTGCCGCAGCCGAACGACGTCGCCGCGGCGGTGCTCAGCAAGAGCACCTGGGCGGTCCTCGCGCTGATCTGCCACATCGAGCTTTTCGTGCTCGCGCACTACCGCGAGGCGATCGAGCCCGACGCGGCGCTCTCCCCGGTGTGGAAGGACGTGTTCACGCACCACGCGCGCGAGGAGTCGCAGCATGCGATCCTCGACGAGCTCGAGTGGATGCGCGAGAACGGCAACCTTACGCCGGCTGAGCGCAACCAGGGCGTGGACGACCTGATCGCGCTCGTAGGCGCGGTGGACGGCATCGTGCAGATGCAGGCGAAGTCGGACGCGGCCTACTTCAAGGGCCTCACCGGCAAGGACATCGAGTCCACCTTCCTCGCCGCCTACCGCTGGCAGTACATCGTTTCCGGCGCGCAGGACAAGCGCTTCAACCAGATCCTCGGCGGCATGATCACCGCGCAGCAGGGCGAGCGCATCGGCGCGGCGCTCAAGCCGATCCTCGAATGACCCCGGAAGAGAGGACTCTGGAAAGCCTCAGGCTGCAGCGCGGCGACGCTCGCGCGCTCGCAGCCGAGGCCGTGGCCGCAGCGCCGCAGTCGGCGGCCGCGCGCCTGCTCGAGGCGACGCTGCTCGCCTGCAGCCGCGACGCGCGCGAATACGAGGCCGCCGGCTGGGCGTACGCCCGCCTGCGCGAGCTGCCGATGAACCAGCACCAGCGCGCGCAGAGCGCCGCGCTCGCCGCGGCCCTCGACGGCGAGTTCGATCGCGCCTGCCGCATCTACGACCACATCCTCGACGCGCATCCGTCCGACGGGCTCGCGCTCTGGGCGGCGCAGCTCATGGCGTACTACCTCGGGGAGCCGCACTCGATGCGCGAGCGCGCCTCCCGCGTGGCTGCGCGCCTGTCGCCCGATGCGCCCGGCTACCACGGCGCGCTTTCGATGCACGCCTTCGCGCTGCAGGAGTGCGGCGATTACGGTGCGGCGGAGCAGGCCGCGCTGCGCGCGCTCGAGCTCGAGCCGCGCGACCTGCGCGCCGAGCACACGCTGCTGCACGTCTACGAGATGCTCGGCCAGCCCGCCGAAGGGCTGCGCTGGGTGCGCGACCACGCCATGCGATGGAATGCCCAGGACGGCGACGCAGCAGCGGGCGGCCACCACCTGTGGTGGCACGTGGCGCTCTTCTTCGTCGCGCTCCACCGGCCGCACCGCGCCCTCGCGCTGCACGACCTGCAGCTGCAGCAGGACTCGATCGCCGGCCTGATCGACGCTTCGGCGCTCCTCTGGCGCCTGCACCTGCAGCGCTTCGAGCTCGGCGCGCGCTTCAGGACCCTCGCCGCGCGCTGGGCGGCCTACGCCGAGGACGCGCACTGCGCCTTCAACGACCTGCACGCGATGATGGCGTTCGCCGGCGCCGAGCGCTGGGACCTGGCGCAGCGCCTGCTATCGGCGCAGGAGCGGCGCCTCGCCCGCCCGGCCGGCGCGAACCGCGACATGACGCGCCTCGTCGGCTATCCGGCGTGCCGCGCGCTGCTCGCTTTCGCGCGCGGCGACTACGGCGCCGCCGAGGCGCTCCTGCGCTCGCTGCCGCCGGTCGCGCACCGCATCGGCGGCAGCCACGCGCAGCGCGACGTGCTCTATCTCACCCGCGCGGCGGCAGCCGCCCGGCGCGCGCCTTCCCTGAAAAGCGAACCTTATGGATTGGCCCTGCCGCAAAGCCTTGCCGCGGCTTAAGCCGACGTTATCCGGAGCGTTTCGTCCTGACAACGGCCCTGATCAGAGCGGCATGGGCGACGGTCTCTTCCGCTTTCAGACACAAGCGAAGGGCCTTCTCCTGAAGCTCGGCCGCAAGGGCGCATAGTTCAGCGGCTCGCGCTATGAGGCTCAAGGCTAGAAACTCTGGGCTCATGGCCGGGGGGCAGAGGAAGACATCGAACGAGTTTGCGGCCAAGGCGCGACTTTCACAAGCGGGTAATTCCTTTCGGGCACCCCTTAGTAGGCATATCCCATCTTCAGCAACACACCGTTGTTCGAGTCCTTGCCCTGCGCGTATTCCAGGCTCATGACGATTCCTTCCTTCGGCTTGAGGATGTACTGGACCCCGAACCCGCCCGCCGGAAAGACGTTCGCGCTATCGGAGCAGTTCTTGCCCCCGCCATATACGCAGGCGACGCCGAGGAAGACCGAGGCCGTGAATTTTGCACCGATCCGGTAGCGCTCCTCGACCTCGATGTGGGACATGTAATCGCTGTTGTATTGGCCCAGCTTGTAGCCGCGCAGCTGAACCGCGGCGTTCACCTGCGTCGGTGCGTCATAGGTGAAATGGTTCAGCTGGCGAAAGGCCAGCACGTGGCCCTTTCCATGAGGCATGTAATAGCGGAAATCGGCGCGGATGACGTCGAAGTCATTTTCGCCGCCCAGCGATTCGCGGTACGCCATGTTGTTCAGGGTGGAAAACCAGCCTTGGGTGGGCGAGTTCTCGTTGTCGCGCGAGTCGTACTGGGCGACGAGACCCGCCCCGCCTGACTTGTAGGGTGCGACCCCCAGGACGTCGAGCACCACCTGGTCAAAGGCCGTTTCACCGCCGATGCCGAAGTTTTGATAAAGAGCCTGCACGCCAAGGAACCAGTTGCCGTGAACCCGGCGCGTGTATCGAGCGATGAGTCCCTTGACCTCCGAGTTGGATTGCAGCGGAACTCCAGTGCCGAGGTAATCGCTGTAGTCATTCTTGATGTAGCCATACATCGTCCCAGCGATCAGGCGCTGCCGGTCCTCATCCCAGGAAGTTCTGGCCTGCGCTCCAGCGACGATCGACTCGGTGCTGGTGTACTGCCCCATCAAGGCGAAGATGGAGGGCCGCGACTTCTCGTCGAAATAGTGCACGTAGCCCACCAGTGCACCCACCGCAGTCCCGAGCTTCGGGTTTGACTGGAACACAGGCGCGAGAAGCCAAGGAGATTTCTCGAACTTGGTTACGGCATCCTCTTCTGCCGGGGCCGCACCCTCTCTGGGCTCAGTCTGCGCGAGCACCCCAAAGCAGCTCGTCGCCAGCGCAGCGCCGGCAAGCATTATGCGAACGACTCGAAGTGCCGCTCTCTGTTCGCTCACGTTTCGGACGATTGTCCGCTGCAAGCAAACGCGTCGATATAGGGCTTTGGTCCAATGCCAGGCGAGGCTGAGCGGTCCAGCCCTCTACTCGGGCAGAGGCGCAATCTTCTGCGCCACCCCCGGAACGGCGTCCGGCGAGAGCAGCAGCGCGTCGACGATGATGCGCAGTCGGGTGTTCTGCGTTTCGTCGTCGGAAAAGTCGTTCAGATTGACGAACACGCTCGCGCCGAAAATTTTCGTCGCGTGCGCAAGACCAGCCACGGTCTCCCGGCTCATCGTGGTCGGAGCAATGATTGCAGCCACGATGGGAATCTTTTTTTGCTCCACGTCGGTCCGGATGTGGTCGATCAGATCGAACATCCGGGACTCGTCGAAGCGGGCACCCACGAAGACCAGCTTGATGTTGTCGTCGAGCGCCGCCTTGGCGTCAGCGATGCTTCTTACAAAAACCAGCTTGTGCCCCGCCAGGATGCGACGGATACGCTCCTCCGTATCGGGAGCGACTGCTGTGAGGATTCGTGCCATGCGGATGTCCACCCACAGTTATACCCGAGTGGGTGGAGAAGTCGCGATGCATCGCGTGTAGCGGTATCACTACACCAAATCCGAGAAGCTAGACGGAATTCATTGGCTATGCGGCTGCGTAAGTGAGACCCTGATCCATGACCCAAAGCTTGGACTATCACCGCCTGATTGAAGGGGCGAGAGAAATGGTTGTGCACACCCAATCACTCCGCGCGCTGTCGGAAGCTTTGATTGCGGAAAGTAAGATAACCATCGCGCTTTCACGGGCGATATGCGCCCGGCGCGGCAGGGTTTAGTAGGCGCCACCGGCCGGCCAGAGAACCGCATGATCGGCCGCCTTTAGCCAAAACATCCTATTGCCAAACCGAGCAACGCGGCGCATCTTTGGCTTTGTGAGTGGGGCGGCGAATTGCAGACTTGGGAACGCCCAGGCGCCGCCCCACTAACTTCTGGCGGTTAGCTCGCCGCTCGCGGCTCCCTGCTTATCCTGTCCAGAAGACGTGCCAAGTCCATCAGTTTGGCGTCCGGCATGGTGGCCTCCCCGCGCATCCAAGTCTCAAGCAGGGCCGAAGGAACGTACAGACGACGCGCAAGATCGCTTACGTCCAGTAATCTCGCGGCCCGAGTCAGCAGCTGTCGCTTTAGATCCGCCGGGCTGGAAATGTCAGCCATGACTGGCGCGGGTGCTAAATGCGCGGCCGGAGGAAGCGCGAGAGGGCGCCGCGAATTCCCGTGACCGGCTTGGGCGCCCGTGTCGTCGCTGCTGGAGGGCAGTTCGTTTGCTGTATTGCTGCATGCTGCGCCACGTCCCGCGCCGCCGTTTGAGGAACTGCCAACCCCATGGCCTTCATACCGGCGTCGGTAATTCTGAATAGCTGCGAGCCGTTTTCACTGATCAGTTGCTTGGCAACCAGCCCGCCAAACGCAGCTCTATAGGTCTCGTAATGCGTCGGCGGCCAAAGGCCCAGCACCGCCTTTACTTGCTGCTCGCGCTTGGCAGCGTTGTAGTAAAGAACGCGAATTTGAGCCAGTACCGCCTTCTCCCCGGGTGTGAGATCCACTTGGCTGCCCCTCGTTAAGGTACCCGGCGAACATCCCACACGCTCGGCGGCGTCGAGCGGAAGAAAGCCTGCGCCCTGACGCAAATACACTCACGCTGAACGATTCTTACAACCGGCTAGGGCCGGACGGTGACGCCGGCTTTGACTTGTTGCGCTACGGCAGCGAGCAGCTGGTTTGCGAGCACAGGTTTCTTGAGGAACACGACAACACCGAGGGCTTTGGCTCGATCCTCGAGATCGTCCCTGGAGCTGACGAATATGACCGGAGTATGGGAGACGGAGTGATCAGCCCTAAGCGCTTGGACGAACTCCAAGCCATCCATGAAGGGCATCTCTATGTCCGCCAGGATCAGGTCCGGGGACTTTTCCAGAACCAAGTGCCCGGCGACGATGGCATCCTCTGCAACGAGTACGTCATACCCGGCATTGGAGAGGTGCAGCCCCATCAACTCTCGCATGTACGCATCGTCGTCCATGACAAGAATCGTGGCCATTACGCGAGGGCTTTCCGCCGGCTGGACCTATGAGGAACTACCCAAAGGGAACTGTAGCGTAAGAGTTGCTCTGCCCGGCTGAGCATTAAACATTCTTACGCGCTGTGGCGGGTGCGACGGGGGGGTCCGAAGCAGCTAAACCTGGCGCCACCCACCACAGGCAACACCGCAATTCCGGCGCTGCCTCAGACCCGTGCGCAACTAAGCAAACGTTGTACCTTCACTGCGAAACGGCGATCAGCGGCGCTTGCGCACCCCGCGGCGCACGGATTTCTTCGGCGCCTGCGCGGCCGCGATCTCCGCACCGCTCTGCCCTTCGAGCTTGGGCGCGATGTTGTCGTTGATCCACTTGCCATCCCACCACTCCACCGGCAGGACGGCCACGCCGTGCAGGTAGACCCCGTAGTGCAGATGGTCGCCGCCCGCGAGGCCGGTCTCCCCGGTGCGACCGAGGATCTGCCGGGGGGCGATCGGGTCACCGACTTTGACGTCCATGGCGCTCAAGTGGGAATAGAGCGTGAAGAGACCCAGGCCATGGTCAAGAATCACGGTATTGCCATAGATGCCGAGGTCTTCAGCGAGGACCACTGTGCCGCTGTTTGCCGCCTCCACCGGATAGCGCTTGGTGACCGACAGGTCGTAGCCGAGGTGATAGGCAGTATCGATCGCTTCGCCCTTGTAGACATAGGTACGCAGATCGGCAAAGTTGGCTTCGACCTTCGAGTTGCTGAGCTGGGTGAAGGCGCCTTTCCACAGCATCGAGGGCGATGCCTTCTTCGTCACCGCGGTGATCCTGTCCTCGTTCTCCTTCCTCAGGTTCCTGTTCACGGCGACGAACAAGTCCTTCGGTGAACCCTGCCGCGCCGCCGGGTCTCGCGCGAGCGCCGACACCGTGTTCTGCAGGAAGCTGTCGGACAGCGTGAGGGTGCTCTTGCGGTACTTGACGTCCTTCAGCTCGTAGACCATCGGCATTTCGCGGGTATTGCCGGCGGTGTCGGTGGACACCACCACGGCCTTGGTCCCTGGCGGCGTATCGTACGGATGCGCAAAGAACACCAGCCGGTGGTCGGGCTTGTCCTTGATCTGGCCGGCGAACCCGGGGAAGAAGTGCTTGCCGACCCGCACCCCGCTGGTCGCGGCATCGGCCGAGGTCTTGTAGACGATGGCGCCGGCGCCGCCGAAATTGATGTAGCGGTCGTCGGCGATGAGCTCGATGGTGGGCGGCGTGAGGTCGATCGCGATCTGCTTCTGCACCACCGTTTCGTTGCCCTTGAACCAGCCCCACAGCGACGCGTCGCGCGCCACGACGCGCAGCGTGGCGGGTCCTTCCTTGACCCCGGGCAGCTTGGCCAGCGCGACGCTCACCTTCTTCTCGGCGAGCGGCGAGGCAAACTGCTCTTCGGCGATGGTCGTTTGCGGACCGCCCGCGGCCAGGGTGATCGACAGCGACTTCAGGCCCGCGCCCGCGTCGAGGACCGTGATCTCCAGCGGGGCCGCGCCGATCACGGCCGAATCCGGTGCCAGCTGGATCTGCGGCGGCTGCGACTCGAAGCGCGGTCCGAAGTGGATCCCGGCGGCGACCAGGGCGGCAACCAGAACGACGAGGACGACGAGAAGTGCTGGAAGCTTGCGGCGAGGACGGTCGTTTTGGTATGCGCTCATGTGCTCCAAAGAATGTGGTCCCAAAGGCTTTCGGCGCCGGATTATAGGGCTTCCCTGTGGCCGTTTTGCTGGAGGTCCGATCGGATCATCCCGGGCACTCTCGTAGACCATCCTGAGCAGATGCCGCTAGCCGGCCCGACATATGGGTACCCCACGCTAACGCTGGTCCACGCCCACGAAAAGATTGCCTATGAAACGCTACTTAGCATTGTTGCTTGCCGCCCTGGTTATTTCCTGCGGCGGCGGAGGCGACGGCGGCGATGCGCCCGGGAGCCCTTCCGCAGCGGGCGGTGGTGCGGGCGCCACGCCCGGCGGCGCCGGCGACGACAGCAACGACAGCAACGGCGCAACATTCCCGGTCGCCGGCGCGCGTATCGAGGAATCCCATGCGGCGGTTACCTTTGACAGCAGATGGACGAACGCGGATCGCCGTTTCGGGTGGAGCGGAGGCGCTGCCATGCAATCGAACGTTGCCGGAGCGACAGCCTCGTTCACCTTCATGGGAACCTCGGTCAGGTGGCTCGGCAGCCGCGGCGACAGCATGGGAAGAGCTCTGGTCAGGGTGGACGGAGGCCCAGCCAGAGAAGTGGACTTGTGGGCCCTGCCGAACGATGTAATCCGCACGCCCATCGTCACGATCAGCGACTTGAGCGACGGCCCGCATACGTTGACGATCGAGGTGTTATCAGGCCGCGTGGTGGTGGATGCCTTCGATGTACAGCCACAGACGACCGTGTCGCATTGGCAGGACACGGACCCGAACCTGAGATTCAGCGGCGGCTGGACCAAGGCAAGTACCACTCTTCCGTGGAGTGGCAGCGGCGTCAGGAACGAGCCCGAACTACCGGTCACTGCCCAGGAAACCTATACGGTGGATGAGACCGCCACGCTGCCTTTCCGCGGAACGGCGATCAGCTGGGTCGGCTATCGCGGCCCGGACGGTGGCATCGCTCTTGTGCAGGTGGACGGCGGCGCGCCCGTCGAGGTGGACACCTACTCGCCGACCACCAAGTATCAGGCCGAGCTGTTCACGGCCACCGGGCTGGCCGATGCAAACCACACGCTGAAGATTACCGCGACCGGCCGAAGAAACCCTGCCTCGAGCGCTCCCAGAATCGTCGTGGACGCGTTCGACGTCAGGACGCCCGGAAGACGGTACGAGGAATACGATGGGTCGATCGCCATGTCCCGCGCCGCGCCGGGCGCTACACGGCACTGGGAAAACAACCCCAACAGAGTCTGGAGCGAAGGCAGGGCGGTTACCTCCAATCAAACGGGCGCGACCCTCACCTTCAGATTCACCGGGACCTCAGTGAGCTGGATCGGCTGCCGCAAGAGCAGCGCCGGGGGGCGTGCCAACGTTTATATCGACGGCGTTCGCAAGGGGGAAGTCAGTTTGAGAGAGACCTATCCGATCGAGGGATATCAGATGACTGTCTTCAGGGCAGATGGGTTGGCCCCGGGTCCCCATACGCTGATGATCGAGGTTACGTCGCAGAACGATGGCGCCTACGTCGTGGTGGATGCTTTCGATGTGCGCCAGTGAAACAGCGGCGGTTGCTTAAGTTATTCCCCGGCAATGTTGGTCGCTCTCCTGTCGTGACGCCGGCGGCATCCGGCCCAGTCGGGGAAAATTTGCGGCGCGCTCCCTAATTTACGGGATACTGGCTGCTCACCTTTGCTCCTAGCATAGAGGTGAAAGGGAGAGCAGCATGGCTAAGCCGAAAAACTGGCGGAAGCAATTGCTTGCAGCGGTGCTCGCGCCGTTGCTCGTCGGACTAAGCGCCTGTGGTGGTGGTGGGGGCGATGAGGACCGGCCAAGCGAAATCCCCGGACTGATAACGATCGAATCCCCAACAAAACAGCGGCCAGATATGCGCAGAAACAGTAACCGTCGTCTGGATCGCGTTCAGCAACGGATAACTCGGTCACTTGGAGCAATTCTGCAGGCGGGAGCGGCACAGCGCAGCTCACTGGCGAGGAGTGCTTTATCGCCGGGTTCAAGTTGCCTTGTAACACCCGATTTAATATGTCGGTGCCGTTGGCGGTCGGCGCAAATACCATCACCGCGACTGCAACAAATCCCGGTGGCGATTTTGGGCGGGACACGATCACCCTCACGCGCGTAGCTGCGTTGCCTACCTTCGAGTGGGAGAAGACCGAGGCTACGGAATGCGGGGCGTGCGCAAGGTCTCGAGCAACTTGAGAACCTCGCTGGCGAGATACGGTTTCACCAAGAAATGATTGAAGCCGGAGAGCCCCGCCACCACGCGGTCGGAATCCTTCTTGTAGATGCCGCTGATCCCGATGAGAAGGACCTTATGGCCCTCGTCCAGGGTGCGCAAGCTGCTGGCGACGTCGTAGCCGTTCAGCCCGGGCATGCTGATATCAAGGAGGACCGCGTGCGGCTGGAACTCCCTCGCGGCTTCAAGTACCGCAGAGCCGGAGTACACGCTCTGTACTTCGTGTCCCTCGTGTCGTAACAGGGTCTCGAGGGTCAGGACGGTATCGGGATCATCGTCCGCAATGAGGACGCGAAGCGCGTCGGCACCTTGCGAAGGATCGGCTTCGCCGTCATGACCTGCCGGAAGGCGGGCACGGACCATGGATACATCTTTGCATGGAAGCAGCTCGTATGTCGCCAAGCAGCCGAACTGCTTGTCACGGAAACGACGGCCGACGGACCCGCCCGTCCGCGGACCGGCTCTAGGGCTGTTCCTCCGGAGATGCTGAGCGCCCAATACGCGGCAACAACCGAGCTGTTGTACAGCTGGGCATCGGGCGCGGCGTTATCCGCCGCAAGCGAAATCACGGCAGCGGTAAGGAGTGCCGCGGTCGGGATCATGAGGGCCGCGAAAACCAGATATTCGGTGAATTTCATACCCACCTCCGAGATTGCGGTTACCAGCGTAACGCTGCCCCGGGGAATCCTCTGCGAAGCAAAACGCACATTCGGTGTGTCCTATTCACCAGGCAAGGGAGGCAGGGAGCCTCCCGGGCGCCTGCAACCCTGATGGGTGGGCCGGGTTGGATTTGAACCAACGACCAAGGGATTTATGAGACGCGGTTCGGGGTGTTATTCCCCCTCGGGGACCCCAATACCCCGAACAATCTCTCTGGCATTGCATTGGTACAACTAGGGTAACGGCTGCTTTCGACCAAGAGCAGTCATTCGCAAACGCTCGACGGCAACACTGCGTCAGCATGGTCCCGGTGCGAATTTCTTACAACGCCTGGAATGTAGTGCTACTCACTTCTGCCCTCTTTAGAATCGCCTAGTCATAGGGTAGCCACAGGGGCAGGGTAAACCGCTTGGATCGCATGACCACACGTCGTCGGGAATTGCTCATTGCGCTCGGAGCCGGCGCGTTCGCTTGGGCGAGCGCGGTACGCGCGCAGGCACCGCCGACAGTCCGCCGGATAGGACTGCTCTCGGGATTTTCGCCTTCCGTTTACGCGGCCTCGTATCCGGCATTCCGGCTCGGTCTCCGCGACCTCGGATGGGTCGAGGGAAAGAACATCAGCATCGAGTACCGCTATGCGGAGGGCAGACACGATCGCCTCCCTGACCTCGCGGCCGATCTAGTGCGTCTCAAGGTTGACGTCATCGTTACCACCGCCACTTCCGATGCTCTGGCTGCCCAAAAAGCTACAAGGGCTATCCCTATCGTTATGGTGGCTGGGGGTGACCCTGTTGCGAGTGGGCTGGTTGAAAGCCTGGCGCGGCCGGGCGGCAATGTCACGGGGTTATCCCAAATGCTCCAGGAGTTGGGCGGGAAACGGCTGGAGCTGCTCAAGGAGATAGTTCCCAAGCTCTCCCGCGTGGCTGTGCTCTGGAATCCACAGAGCGCAAGCGCGACACTCGGTTGGAAAGAAAACCAACAACCAGCACGGCAGCTGGGAATCCAGCTTCATTCGCTGGAGGTACGGAGCCCCAACGAGTTGGACAAAGCGTTCGAAGCTGCAACCAATGTGCGGGCTGGTGCTCTTGCCATCCTGCCGGACCCGGTGATCTCTACGAATCTAAAACGAATCGTAGACTTTGCGGCAAAGAGCCGCTTGCCGTCGATATATCAGTCGTCGGAGTTCGCGGACGCTGGCGGTCTTGTGACCTATGGGCCAGACCGTGCCGACTTGTTCCGGCGCGCTGCCACCTACGTGGACAAGATCCTCAAGGGCACGAAGCCCGGCGATCTTTCAGTCGAACGGCCGACCAAGTTAGAGTTGGTGGTAAACCTGAAGACCGCGAAAGCGCTCGGGATCACGATCCCGCAGTCGGTTCTGTTTCGCGCCGATAGGGTAATCGAGTAGTGGGCGCGCGCGTCCGGTGCAGCGTGTTGTTAGGTCGCACTTTCGGCCCCGAGGTATTGAAGGACTTCAGGCACGGACCGCTCGATATGAACACCGTGTACGTTAGCGAGTATGCAACCCTGTGCAAGGTGAAGGGTGATTTGCTTTTTCTCTTCTCGCTCCGGCCGCTGCGTCAGGCGTTGCAGCCGATAAGACGCCTCTGAAAGCCAGTAGTCGGCGCGTTGCTGGTTTACGTTCATGTGGTGTGTGAAAGAGAAAGACAGAGCGAGTCCGTCAGGTTGTCCTCCACGGCACATCTCAAGCCACTGCAGCTTACGCCCGCCGGAGATCGACGATCTAGTGGCATTCCTCGAGACATTGTCGCCGTAGCGCGACGGTCGTGCATCTCACGGACTACGCGAGGTCACAACGTCTCTGCCTCAAGGCAACTAGTATGGTTCCATGTTCAGGAAGAGCGCCCTGCTGCTCGCCCTGTGCGCGCTGCCCTTCGTCGCGCTCGGGCAGGCACAGGAATGGCTGATCGAGCGGTACACCGAGCTCGCCGGCTCCCGCCAGAACGCAACCTCGCTGCTCACCGGCCTGCGCGACGGCAAGCAGGTGACGCTCACCAGCGCGACGAGCTCGGAAAGCTTCACGCCGCCCACCGGCAAGATGAGCTACGGCAACGTCGACAACGCGCTCACGCTCGCGGCGACGTCGCTGCGGGAAAAGGGCATCATGCGGCCGACACCGGCGCAACTCGAAGCCGCTACGATGGAGATTCTCAGGATGCGCGCCGACGGCAAAGGCTGGGCCGAAATCGCTCAGGCGAAGGGCTTCAAACTCGGCGACCTGAAGCGCCCCGAACCTGCCGTCAGGCCCGAACGCTTGCACAGAGCGGAGAAGCCCGAGCGGCCGGAAAGGCCTGAGCGGCTAGAGAAGCCCGAACGACCTGAGAAGCCCGAACGGCCCGAGAAGCCCGAGCGGCCTGAGAAGCCCGAGCGGCCTGAGAAGCCAGAACGATCCGGCAAGGGCCGCTGAGCCGTCGCCCGACACCCTAGTTCGTTTGGATCAAGCCGCACCGTATCGAGCCTGAAAGGGACTGCTCGGGTGAAGGAGCGACGAAGAGGCATTCTCTCCATCGCTACGGATATCGTGGACATGGCCCACGCCCGATGGGCGACAGGCACCTGCGCAGCGGCCCTTGGCCGAACGTTCTGCCGCCGTAAACCATCAGAGCACGCAGTTTGCGCTGCCGGACTTTGATCCTCATGCGTCACCAAAATACCGAAGCTGGCGAGGGACGTGAAGGAGGCTAACCGTGGACAGCTGCCCGTTCCAGCGTTGCAGTGGGCAAATAACGTTTATGGCGATGCGCGCTACACGGAGATTAGCGAGGCGCGAAAGAAGCTTACGCATTCTCGGCTTGCCGGAGGCTCAATCGGATGCCTGTCACCTACGCAACCTTTCCGGAGCCCGTGTAGAGAACCGCTGACAGGGGTCGCTCGTGCGCGACATACAAACACGCGCCGTTTAAGAAATAATTACCGTCCGATGTCTGAGCCTAAGGTACTTCCAAGTCACAAAGAGCAAACAGCCCAAGCAATCGGACGGCGCTCGCTGCGGGTTCTTATTGCCGACGATGATCCCGATACTGTCCTCACGCTGGAAATGGTGCTTCGTGATGAGGGTCACGAAATACGCGGCGTGTACAGAGGTACTGACGTGCTGGGGACGGTGCGGCAATTCGTACCAGACGCGATTTTCGTCGACATCAACATGCCGGACCTCAACGGCTACGACGTCGCCAGGGCCGTGCGCTCCAAAAATGGCAACGTTCTTTTGATAGCGATCAGCGGCGTCTATAAGGCGGAGCCGGACAGGTTGCTTGCGGGGATGGCAGGCTTCGATCATTTTTTGTCGAAGCCTTACCAGACAACTGACGTGCTGCGGTTGCTCGAGCCGCTACGGCGGCTGAACGCATAGCGCGTTTCGGTGCGGTAGCGCGATCGCTGTCGGTCACGGATAGGGCAATGTCCATCTTGGCTTTCTCGGCCTCGGTCGGCGGCTTTTGCGCGTCAAGGCCGGACGGAGGCACTGAACGGAGTTCGGCAAGGGGGCGATAAGCTCGTGGCACATGTCCGCCGAGCAGGCCAAGCGATTAGAAGACGCCGTGCCGTCAGAGAAGGACGGATCTTCGAAAGCCCCTGGCAGCTCGTCCGATTCGATAAGCCACAAAGGCGTAAGCGACGAATACGCCGTTCAAACCCTCGCCGCCTGGTGCAAGCGTCAGGGCTTTGAGATGAGCTTCGTAACCCGGCAGATAGGAAGCCGTCCACGTCGTTTGTGTAGTGCTGAAGCTGAGAACGACGACCTAGGGTTTGGGTTAAGTGCTATCTCCGCTTGAATGTGACTTCCTGCCGGGCAGCGCGAGTGCGGTCTGGGTAGATTGGCTCATATGCTGGACAAAACTTTACAAAGAGTGGTTGCTAGCGCCAGCGAGTTGCTAGGGCACGAAGAGCTGGCTGTCCGCTTGGGCGTCAACGGCAAGGTGCTCGAATCGTGGATCGCCGGCCGCGCCGGAGTGCCCGGTGTGAAGCTAAGGCTGCTTACGATCGCCTTGGCGGAGTTCGCCGCGCGAAAGTCATAGACGTCGCTGGGCGCTAGTCGGTGACAGGGTCTGTGCCTGTGGTGGGTGACATTCCTTACTGCATCGGACCTAGCTCACCCCGATCGCCAGAGAGAACGTACCGCTGGGTATGCTTTGCGTGCCTGCGAGCCAGCGTTCCACGCGCTCTTGCGGGACGCGAAGCCGCGCACTTAATACCTCAACCCCGCCGAGAATTTCCGCCGCGCGTCTGAGGGCCATGCGGTCGGTATCGGCTTGGTTCATCACGATCACCCCACGGTAGCACCCTCCGGGCGAGAACTACGATCCGCCGCGTTGAAGTCCCACCTGATCGGCATTCGCATACTTGAGCGGCGCCATCAGCCTGAGTATGTCCGAGAACTGATACGGCTTTAGAAGGTAATGATTAAAGCCGAGGATCGACGAGAGGATCCTGTCCGATCCCTGCTTGTATTCGCCGCTCACCCCAATTAGCAATGGCCGATCGTTGCCACGCCGCGCCTTGATCACCCTGGCAACTTCCCAGCCGCTCAGGCCCGACATATCAATGTCGATCGGGATCAAAATCGAGGACCGTGCCCATTACATTGCGCCCTGAGTACACGCCCCGCACCTCATCGCCCTCTTCCCGGAACAGCATTAGCAGGGTCAAGACGCTATCGTGGTCGTCGTCAGCAAGAAGAACCCGAAGCCTCTTCGGGCCTCTTGTGACGCGCTGATTCTGGGCGGATTCCCCCAAATTTCTTTCATGGCACTGGATTCTCGGATAAGCCCCCGCCACCGTAAGTCGTTGCCTTAGGACGCGTGACGTCGCTGTTTGACGACAGGCAGCCTGATGGCGTGCCCCAATGTTGCCGATGCGCTCCACAGACTGGCACGGCCCATGCGGTGGTTGTATGTCATGCCAACGCCATCCAAAGCGTTCCACGCACGCCGGGTGTTAGTGGTTGACGACAACATGGACCATGTACAGACGCTCGCCTTGCTCCTCAAGGAAATGGGGCATCAGGTGGAATTCGCCATTAGCGGGCAAGCTGCTCTCGATGTGGCGCGGCGCTTTCGTCCTGAAGTGGTGCTTTTAGACGTGGGATTACCTGACATTGATGGGACAAAGTTATGTCGCCAGTTACGGCAAGAGGCAGGTTTAGAACAGGCGCGCATCTTAATCATCACCGGCAGCGGTCGAGAGGGGGACCGCGAGCGAGCTATGGACGCGGGCTGCGATCAGTTTCTACAGAAGCCGATGGACCCGCGATTTTTGGACAGCCTTCTTGGCTCGCGCTGAAGAGTAAGCGGCTACGCCCTGGCGTATCGCCTAATACGCGCCCATGGCGCCTGCAAAGCGAGGATCGGCGGTCACTCCATCGTAGTGATAAAGCCCGCGTTGGTCGGTAACAAGACGTAGTTTCTTGGCGTCCAGCTCGCACATGTAGAGCGGCGTGCGTATGCCGCCTAGGTCGACCCAATCAAGCAATGCAACAGGGCGGCCATTGATGTAAATAAGTTCCGATAGGCGATCCCCGACAGCAGAGCCAACACGGTGGCGGTGCTTCACCTTGAATCCGGGTCGCGGATCGTGGCGCCGGTCCTTCTGCGGCATGGCAGTCGGCATCGACGACCGACGCGAGCAATTGCTGTGCCGCACACAAGGAACGGCGAGGCTAGGTATCCCCGCAGTAACGGTCCAAGCCCTACCCCCGCAATGATCCATATATGGGGGAGAAACCAGAAGACGAGAACGAGGCCAGGCGGAACCGCGCGGAAGAGGGACGCAGAGATGCCGAGGCCGAGCGCGTTCTGGCCAACGGTCGCCGCCAAGCCAACGAGCAGGAACGTATCTCCGCGGAGTTGCAACGCATCGCCGGCGAGTCAGATCGCCAGAATGCCGAACGTCTTCGCATCATTGCCGAGAACATCCGCCAGTAGTTCGAAGAGATGCGAAAGGCGGCCGAGCAGGCGCGGGCATTCGCAGAGATATCGCGCTCCGCTGCCGAGACTGCTCGCGCCGCAGCCGAAGAGGCGCGCGCATCAGCCGTCCAAGCAGCGGTTCCGCCAGTGACGCAAAAGATTCCGCCGACGACGCTCGGCACTCCGCAGGGATCGCACGGAAAAATCCTCCCAGCTAGGCGCGTGCTCAGGACGCTGATGCATAAACGACCGAGTTCACGACCTTCGATGAAATGGTCAGTGTCCTTGCGCTCAACAATCCGCACGCCCTAGTGCTCGATTGGTGGCGACGCCTCGAACGAGCCATCGACTATTACTTCAGCTCGCGTCGACTGCCGAGACCCGCGGCTATTGAAGCCGAGGCGGCAATCGCAAATGACCCTGGGCTTGGGCCCGCCGTTGCCGCAGAGATTCGCCAACTGCGTCGCACGCGTAACGCCGTTGCGCATGAAGAGCCGCAACCCATTCCACCCGATCAGGCGGCAGCGTACGCAACCAAGTGCTTCAGCTTGATGTGGCAGGTGGCCCCTGATTGAGCCGCCCAGTAGCCCAGATGGGCCCCGGCTGAGCTAAGCGGTTAGGTGCCCTCCCTCGGCACCACACTCGGAGCGAAACCCCCGGCGACGGCTTGTACTCGGCACCGTATCGCTAGCAGATATCCCCAGGCAATCCGGGGTAGAGCGATGGCTTGTGTTCATATCCCCTGTGGCAGCTCCGGCGGCGGTTTGCAACCAGTTGCGCGGCGCTACCGCCTTCAAGTCAGGGCGTCCCCACGGGGATTCGAGTCTTACTCCGGGCTGCAATTAGCCGTCGTATCTTCCGACTTCTCATTTGCTTTTTATGTGCATCAAGCCGCCGCATCGGCGTGAACGGCACCACTCATGCTTCCCTACCCTGGATAGGTCGCCTTTACGTCGGCGCTGACTTGCTCGGTGTGGGGCGCGAGTCCGGGGCTTCTCTGAACTCTTGGCGGCGACGGCACCTCGACGGTGGTCCCGCTGTTCAACTGCGCAGCCATTGCTTGGCTTCCTCCAGGTCCACGAAGCGCCGCACGATCCAGCCGCGATTGCCGCCGACCGACACGATGAAGTCCATCACGGGAACCTGCTCCGGCAATCCCACGATGGCAGATCTGAAACTGCCGTCCAATCCTATCGCCGGCAGCAGCTCGGCATGGCGAACGACGAAGTTGTAGTAGTTGACCAGGTCCGAAAGCCGGGTGTCTATGATGATCTTCTTGCTGCCGATCTCGAGCGACGTTGCAATGACCGCGGCGAGAGCCTTGGTGGTTTCATCGAACAGCGGCGCCCCCTCTTGCACGAGGACGGCAACATCGCCGTGGACTTCCACATGAAATTTGGCCGCTGCCATGGCACGCAGTGCTGAGGCGATCCGATGCTGCAATCGCTAGGCCACGAGTCTTGCACTGTACGCATCCCAGCGCAAACCGTCGTAGCGGCCGGATTAGACCCAACAGGTGCTCGACGAGGTTCAATAGGGAGCATACTGGGTGGGTTGTCAGGTCGGAAGGAGGTGACGACCAAGTAGCGCGATTGAATCCTCCGCGTAAAAGCCAAGCCGCGTAATCTCCCGGCCACTCCGCTCAGGAAGCAACCCCGAAAGGCGGACTCCTGTGCAGAAAACGGCAAGCCGACATGACCAACGTGAGCATGCGCGCATGCTAGTCGAGCAGTCCCGCTCGATGTCAGAAAGCTGTCAGCAGGTAAGGCGAGAATCCCGGGCGGAAGCCATCCACGAAAATTCGCCCGATGGGAGGCCAGGAACATGGATTGCCGCTTTAGGGATTTTCCCCACCGTTCAATGAGGAGATTCCCGGCTTGGCGCAACGTTATTGAAGTCGTAGAGTGAAACAACCAGCCTTGGCCTCTTATCCGCGTCTCTTATGGCAAGGAAATCCAAAACCCAGCAGCTCATCGAAGGCACCGCCGGCCAGCACTGGCGTTGTCCGTCGCAGCGCATCTGGCCCGCTCTCAACTCGTACGTGACCCTCTGAGGGTCTATGACGGTCAGCACCTCAGCGAGATGCTTAACGTCGTCGCCGGCGTACTTCCGCGGACGGCGCGTCTATGCGATGGATGCGGCATCTGGCGAGCCGCGCGAACTTGCCCCTCACGAGCTTGAAGGCGCGGTAGCGAAGCGCAGCGCGACCCTCCTCGAGCTTAAGGGCGGCCGCACCGCCGGTCATGCCGGCACAGCTGGAGCGCGCGAAGCGCCGCAGTGTTTATCGCGCGACACGCGCCTCACGGCCGCGTTGCCAACTTAGCGATGCAGCTGATGAGCGGCTTCCATGAATCGCGCGACTACGAGGACCTTCCGGGCGGATATCGTATGGCGCTGGCACGCCTGCGTGCGGCGCTCGAGGAAGCAGCGACTAAGCCCGCGTGAAAAGGCGCTGATGCTGCTCAGGGTGGAAGGGGTTCGCCACTAGCAAGAACGAGACCGCGACGGATCTACATACAGTCGCCATACCGCGTCAGAGAATTTTGGACTAAGCCTTTTCAGAGCGCGCCGGACGGAGCATGCTACTGGGCATCAGCGCATGGGAACGCAATCCCTCGAAGATAGAACGGCCGTTGTTACGGGCTCGACGAGCGGCATCGGCTTGGGCGTCGCGCGGGCCCTTGCGGCGAGCGGCGCCAACATCCTCCTGAACGGTTTCGGTGCCAAGGCGCAGATCGACAAGCTGGTCGCGGATTTGAAGGCTCAGTACGAGGTCAAGGTCGGCTACAGCGCGGCCGACATGTCAAAGCCCGTCGATGTGGCGGCCATGGTGGCGCAGGCGACGCGCGAGCTCGGCCGGGTTGACATCCTGGTCAACAACGCCGGCATCCAGCACACCGCGCCGGTCGAGGAATTCCCGGTCGAAAAATGGGACGCGGTGATCGCGATCAACCTTTCGGCCGCATTCCACGCCATCCGCGCGGCGCTGCCGCAGATGAAGTCGCGCAACTGGGGGCGCATCATCAACATCGCGTCGGCGCACGGGCTGGTCGCGTCCACGCAGAAGGTGGCCTACGTGGCGGCCAAGCACGGGGTGCTCGGCATGACGAAGGTGGTGGCGCTCGAAACCGCGACCACGGGCATCACCTGCAATGCGATCTGCCCCGGGTGGGTGTTGACCCCGCTCGTCCAGAAGCAGATCGACGACCGCGCGGCGGACCAAAAGATTCCTGTCGAGCGCGCGAAGACGGAGCTGCTGTCCGAGAAGCAGCCTTCGCTTGAATTCGCGACGCCGGAGGAGATCGGCGCAGCGACGCTGTTCCTTTGCTCCGAAGGTGCGGCACAGATCCGCGGGATCGCCCTGCCGGTCGACGGCGGCTGGACCGCGCAGTGAAGACCATCTCCCTGAAGGACGCGGCGGCGCTGATCCCGGACGGTGCGAGCGTGATGATCGGCGGCTTCATGGGCGTGGGCACGCCCGAGCGGCTCGTCGACGAGCTCGTGCGCCAGAAGAAGCGCAATCTCACCGTCATCGCTAACGACAACGCGCTTCCTGGAGTCGGCATCGGCAAGCTCGTCAGCGCCGGAGCGTTGCGCAAGACGATCGCGAGCCACATCGGGTTGAATCCGGAGACCCAGAAGAAGATGCTCGCGAGCGAGCTCGAGGTCGACTTGGTCCCACAGGGCACGCTGATCGAGCGCATCCGCGCCGCGGGCTTCGGCCTGGGCGGCGTGCTTACGCCAACGGGCGTGGGAACCGTGGTCGAAAAGGGAAAGCAACGCATCGAGGTCGACGGCAAGCCTTTTCTGCTCGAGACCGCGTTGCGCGCCGACTTCGCTCTGGTGCAGGCCATGCTCGCCGACTACCTCGGCAACCTTTCGTATGCCCTGACGGCGCGAAACTTCAACCCAGTGATTGCGATGGCCGCTGATACGGTGATCGTCGACGCCGAGCACATCGTGCCGGTCGGCGTGATCGCGCCCGACCACGTCGTGACGCCAGCGCCGGTCGTCGACTACCTCATCGTCAACGGGTGAACCAATGGATCCCCAGACCATCATCGCCGGGCGCGTCGCGCGCGAGTTGCGCGACGGCATGCTCGTCAACCTCGGCATCGGGATTCCCACCCTGGTGGCCAACTACGTGCCCAAAGGAGTGCATGTTCTCTTCCAGTCGGAGAACGGGCTGATCGGGACCGGCCCAGTGCCCCAGGAAGGCCTGGCGCAGGCTCGCCTCACGGACGCCGGTGGCCGCCCGGTGACCGCGCTACCCGGCGCCAGCGCATTCGACAGCGCGATGTCGTTCGGGCTGATCCGCGGCGGGCACCTCGACATGACCGTGCTCGGCGCACTGCAGGTGGACGAGCGGGGCTTGCTCGCCAACTGGATGATTCCCGGAAAGATGGTCCCGGGGATGGGGGGAGCGATGGACCTGGTCGCGGGTGCGAAGCGGGTGATAGTCGCGATGCAGCACACGGCGAAGGGCAAGCCGAAGATCGTGAAAGAGTGCTCTCTGCCGCTCACCGCGATCCGCCCCGTGGACCTGGTGGTGACCGAGCTCGCGGTGATCGGCTTCCCAGGTGGCCGCCCCACGCTGATGGAGACTGCGCCCGGCGTCAGCATCAAGCAGGTGCTCGAGGCGACCGAGGCCAAGCTCGCCGTGCCCGAGCGCGTGCCTACGATGGCGCACTAG